>NZ_CP081126.1:0-482500 GCF_025142135.1 Sulfitobacter sp. W002
ATGACATTAGATCACTGGGGCGAGATCAAAGAGCGGCTTCTAAAGACAGTGGGGCAGAACAACTACACCACCTGGATTGAACCGCTTGTGCCCGGCGCTGTTGAAGACGGAATCGTGACACTCAAAGTGCCGACAAATTTCTTCGGGAATTACGTCAGCCAGAACTTCTCGGATCTGATTCTGCATGAGATCAACACGGCGGGCACCGATGCCACCCGTTTGAACTTCGCCTTGAATCAGCAGCCCAGCCCTGCCGCCGAAAAGCCTGCCCCGGCTGCGCGTCAGACCACGGCTGCCGTGAAACCCGCCGCCAACACCCAGCTGAGCACCGCCCCGCTTGACCCGCGCTTCAGCTTTGACAATTTCGTCGTCGGCAAGCCCAACGAACTGGCCCACGCTGCCGCCCGCCGCGTCGCCGAAGGCGGCCCGGTCACCTTCAACCCGCTGTTCCTGTATGGCGGCGTTGGTTTGGGTAAAACGCACCTCATGCACGCCATCGCGCGCGAATTGCACGCGCGTAAGCCTGAGATGAATGTGCTCTACCTCTCGGCCGAGCAGTTCATGTACCGTTTCGTTCAGGCGCTGCGCGACCGCAAGATGATGGACTTCAAAGAGATCTTCCGTTCGGTCGACGTGCTGATGGTCGATGACGTGCAGTTCATTGCGGGCAAGGATTCCACCCAAGAAGAGTTCTTTCACACGTTCAACGCGCTTGTGGACCAGCACAAACAGATCATCATCTCTGCCGACCGCGCACCGGGGGAGATCAAAGACCTCGAAGACCGCGTGAAGTCGCGCCTGCAATGCGGCTTGATCGTTGACCTGCACCCGACGGACTATGAACTGCGTCTCGGCATTCTGCAAAGCAAGGTTGAAGTGCAGCGCAAGACCTACCCCGACCTCGAAGTGGCCGATGGCGTGCTGGAATTCCTGGCGCATCGCATCACCTCGAACGTGCGTGTCCTCGAAGGCGCGCTGACCCGGCTCTTTGCTTTCGCCTCGCTCGTGGGCCGTGAGATCGACATGGGTCTGACGCAGGACTGTCTGGCCGATGTGCTGCGCGCCTCCGAGCGCAAGATTTCGGTCGAGGAAATCCAGCGCAAGGTATCGGACCATTACAACATCCGCCTGAGCGACATGATCGGCCCCAAGCGTCTGCGCAGCTATGCCCGCCCGCGTCAGGTGGCGATGTATCTGTGCAAGCAGATGACCAGCCGCTCCCTGCCCGAAATTGGCCGCCGCTTTGGCGGGCGCGACCACACCACCGTCATGCACGGGGTGCGCCGCATCGAAGAGCTCAAGGTCTCGGACGGGCAGATCGCCGAGGATCTGGAACTGCTGCGCCGGGCGCTCGAATCCTAAGCTGAGCGGCCTGAGGGGTTGTCCTCAGGACACGGTTAAACAGCGATCGGGGGCGCAGCTTGCGCCCCTCTTGCATTCACTTAAACAAAGCCACAAAAGTTCTTGTGTAAGCGTGGGAACCGGGTAGTTTGCCTCTCCCGGCAATCGGTATGGGAGAAGGCATATGAAATTCAGCATCGAACGCGCGGCACTGCTCAAGGCCGTTTCGCAAGCCCAATCCGTGGTCGAGCGCCGCAACACCATTCCGATCCTCGCCAACGTGCTGATCGAGGCCGAGGACAGCGATGTCTCCTTCCGCGCCACCGATCTGGATATCGAAGTGGTCGACAAGGTCGCCGCGCAGGTTGAGCGCGCTGGCGCCACCACCGTTTCGGCCACGCTGCTGCACGAAATCGTGCGCAAACTGCCCGATGGCGCGTTGATCAGCCTGACCGCCGATACCGCCGCTGGCCGCCTGACTGTCGAAGCGGGCCGCTCGAACTTCTCGCTGGCGACCCTGCCGCGTGAGGACTTCCCCGTCATGGCGTCCTCGGAATATGCCTCGAACTTCGCGGCCCCTGCCCCGGTGCTGCGCCGCTTGTTCGACAAGTCGAAATTTGCCATCTCCACCGAAGAGACGCGCTATTACCTGAACGGTGTCTACCTGCATATCGCGGATGCCGAAGGCGGCAAGGCCCTGCGCTGCGTGGCGACCGATGGTCACCGTCTCGCCCGGATCGACGCCGAGATGCCCGAGGGGGCATCCGAGATGCCCGGCGTCATCGTGCCGCGCAAAACCGTGGGCGAATTGCGCAAGTTGCTGGATGATGACGAGATGGAAATCGCGGTTTCCGTGTCAGAGACCAAGATCCGTTTCGCCACCCCCGCCATCACCCTGACCTCCAAGGTCATCGACGGCACCTTCCCCGATTACACGCGTGTGATCCCGCAGGGGAACACCCGAAAGATGGAAGTCGACGCCGCGGATTTCGCTCGTGCGGTGGACCGTGTGGCGACCGTGAGTTCCGAGCGTTCGCGCGCCGTGAAACTGCAGCTGGACGAAGACCGTCTGGTGCTATCCGTCAACGCGCCTGACAGCGGTGCCGCCGAAGAAGAGCTTGCCGTGGCCTATGCCGACGAGCGGCTGGAGATTGGTTTCAACGCGAAATACCTGCTTGAGATCGCAAGCCAAGTGGACCGCGAGAACGCCGTCTTCCTGTTCAACTCCTCTGGCGACCCGACCCTGATGCGCGAAGGCAATGACACTTCGGCGGTCTACGTCGTCATGCCGATGCGCGTGTGAGTTGGGCGGGAATTTTTGAAATTCCCGCGCCGTTTTCTTTCAAAGAAAACGGGGTCTGAATGGCGCAGCTGTATCTTTCCAACCTCGGCCTCTCGCATTTCCGCTCGCACCGCCGGGCGGTGATCGACGTAGATGCGCGCCCCGTCGCGCTCTATGGCCCCAATGGCGCGGGCAAGACCAATATCATCGAAGCGATCTCGCTGCTGTCGCCGGGTCGCGGGCTGCGCCGCACCAGCGCGCAAGATATGGCACGGCGGCCCGAGGCTTTGGGCTGGAAGGTGACCGGGCTGCTGCACGGCCCCACGGTGCTGCATGAGGTCGACATCTGGTCCGAAGCGGGCGCGGCCCGGCAGACCAAGATCGACGGCAAGGCGTCCGCCCAAACGGCGCTTGGTCGCATTGCCCGCGTGCTCTGGCTGATCCCCGCCATGGACCGGCTTTGGATCGAAGGCGCCGAGGGGCGGCGGCGCTTTCTTGACCGGGTGACGCTTTCGATGCTGCCCGACCATGCGGACCTGTCACTGAGCTACGAGAAAGCCATGCGCGAGCGCAACCGGCTGCTCAAGGACATGGTGCGCGAGCCTGCGTGGTACACAGCGCTTGAGACCCGAATGGCTGAAACCGGGGCGCAGATTCACGCCAACCGCCTACAGGCGCTGGCAGCCCTTGAGGCGGCGCAGGCAGAGGCCCAAACCGCTTTCCCCATCGCGATGCTGTCGCTGCTGAACGACATGCCCGAGAGCGCCGATGCCCTGCGCGCCGCGCTCTCGGACAACCGCATGCGCGACCTTGCCGCCGGGCGCACGCTCATCGGCCCCCACCGCGCCGATCTGGAGGGCACCTATGCCGCCAAGGGCATCGCCGCGCGGGACTGCTCCACCGGAGAGCAGAAGGCGCTGCTGGTCTCGCTCATCCTTGCTAATGCCCGCGCCATCGCCGCCGACTTCGGCGCGCCGCCGCTGCTGCTACTGGACGAGGTCGCCGCCCATCTCGACGCGAGCCGCCGCGCGGCGCTTTACGACGAGATCACCGCGCTTGGCGCGCAGGCGTGGATGACCGGCACCGGCCCTGAACTGTTCGAGAGCCTTGGCGCGCGGGCGCAATATGTCGAGGTCACCGAAGAGGATGGCCTTTCGCAGGTGGAGCGGCAACCGTGACCCTTACCCCCGCCGATCTGTTGCTTTACTGCGGCGCGCTGCTGATCCTTTTCCTCACCCCCGGCCCAGTTTGGCTGGCGATGATGGCCCGTGCGCTTTCGGGCGGGTTTCAGGCGGCATGGCCGCTGGCGCTCGGTGTGGCGATTGGGGACATGCTTTGGCCGCTGGTGGCGGTGCTGGGGATCACATGGATCGTCTCGGCCTTTGACACGGTGATGGAGGTGCTGCGCTGGACTGCGGCGCTGGTGTTCATCGCCATGGGGATTGGCCTGATCCGTCAGGCGGGTGCGCAAATCAGCACCGACAGCCGCCTCACCCGCCCCGGGATGTGGTCGGGTTTCGTCGCGGGGCTGGTGGCGATCCTCGGCAATCCCAAGGCGGTCCTGTTCTACATGGGCGTGCTGCCCGGCTTCTTTGACCTGCGCCAAGTCACCGGCCCCGACATCGGGCTAATCCTCGCCGCCTCGGTCATCGTGCCGCTTATCGGCAACCTTGTGATCGCGCTGCTGGTGGGCCGCCTGCGCGGTTTTCTGACCGCCCCGCGCACCCTGCGGCGGATCAATCTGATCTCGGGCGGGATGCTCATTTTCGTGGGGCTGATCATCCCCTTCACCTGACACAAAATCTTGTGTCATTCGCGTGACAATGCCGGGCGAAAACACTATAAATCGGGCAAACGAGAAGGGTTATTTCCGCATGTCCGATACCGCGCAGACACCACAGGAATACGGCGCCGATTCCATTAAGGTTCTCAAAGGGTTGGAGGCTGTTCGCAAACGCCCCGGCATGTATATTGGGGACACCGATGACGGCTCGGGCCTGCACCACATGGTCTATGAGGTCGTGGACAACGGCATCGACGAGGCGCTGGCCGGTCATGCCGACGCGGTAACAGTCACGATCCACGAGGACTCCAGCGTCTCGGTCAGCGACAACGGCCGCGGGATTCCGGTAGGCATCCACGAAGAAGAAGGCGTTTCCGCCGCCGAGGTCATCATGACCCAGCTGCACGCGGGCGGCAAATTCGACAGCAACTCCTACAAGGTCTCAGGCGGTCTGCACGGGGTTGGCGTTTCGGTCGTGAACGCCCTCTCGGACTGGCTGGAACTGCGCATCTGGCGCGAGGGCAAGGAACATGTCGCACGGTTTGAGGGTGGTTTTACAACCAAGCACCTCGAAGTCGTGGGCGAGACGGACCGCACCGGCACCGAGGTCCGCTTCATGGCCTCGACCGAGACTTTCTCGAACCTCGAATACAGTTTCGAAACGCTGGAAAAACGCCTGCGCGAACTGGCCTTCCTGAACTCCGGCGTGCGGATCATCCTGAACGACGAACGCCCCGTCGAGCCGCTGCGGACGGAGCTGTTCTACGAAGGCGGGGTGAAAGAATTTGTTAAATACCTCGACCGTCACAAGTCTTCGGTCATGCCCGAGCCAATCTTTATCACCGGTGAGCGTGACGACATCGGCATCGAAGTGGCGATGTGGTGGAACGACAGCTACCATGAGAACGTACTGCCCTTCACCAACAACATTCCACAGCGCGATGGCGGCACCCATATGGCGGGCTTTCGCGGCGCGCTGACGCGGACGATCAATAGCTACGCCCAGACCAGCGGCATCGCCAAGCGGGAGAAGATTAACTTCACCGGTGACGACGCCCGCGAGGGCCTGACCTGCGTGCTGTCCGTCAAAGTGCCGGACCCAAAGTTCTCTTCGCAAACCAAGGACAAGCTGGTGTCTTCCGAAGTGCGCCCGGCTGTCGAAGGTCTGGTGAACGAAAAGCTCGCCGAGTGGTTCGAAGAGAACCCCAACGAGGCCAAGCAGATCGTCGGCAAGATCGTCGAGGCCGCACAGGCCCGCGAAGCTGCCCGCAAGGCGCGCGAGTTGACCCGCCGCAAATCCGCGATGGATGTGAACTTCCTCGCCGGGAAGCTCAAGGACTGCTCGGAAAAAGACCCGTCCAAAACCGAAGTCTTCCTCGTCGAGGGTGACAGCGCCGGTGGCTCCGCCCAGACCGGCCGCGACCGGCAAACGCAAGCGATCCTGCCGCTCAAAGGTAAAATCCTCAACGTTGAACGCGCCCGGTTTGACCGGATGCTGGGCAGCCAAGAGATCGGCAACCTCGTCATGGCGCTCGGCACTGGCATTGGGCGGGATGAGTTCAACCTCTCCAAACTGCGCTACCACAAGATTGTCATCATGACCGACGCCGACGTCGACGGGGCGCATATCCGCACGCTCCTGCTGACCTTCTTCTACCGCCAGATGCCCGAACTCATCGAGAACGGACACCTCTACATCGCGCAACCGCCGCTCTACAAAGTGTCGCGCGGCAAGTCCGAGGTCTATCTCAAGGATGAGGCTGCAATGGAGGAATATCTGATCCAGCAGGGCGTCGACGGTGCCATGCTGCGCCAAGGCAACGGCGAAGAGATCACCGGCCAAGACCTCACCCGCGTGGTCGACATGGCGCGCCAACTCAAGCGCGTGCTGGAAGCCTTCCCAACCCATTACCCGCGCCATATCCTTGAACAGGCCGCCATCGCCGGGGCCTTTGTCGATGGCGCGGTGGACAGCGACCTGCAAGGCGTGGCCGACAAGGTCGCCGACCGTCTGAACCTGATCGCGCTGGAATACGAGCGTGGCTGGCAGGGCCGCATCACCCAAGATCACGGCATCCGCCTCGCCCGCATCCTGCGCGGCGTAGAGGAGGTACGCACGCTTGATGGCCGCATGATGCGGTCGGGCGAGGCGAAGAAATCCGGCAGCTTCACCCAGCACCTGCAAGATGTCTATGACCAGCCCGCCAAGCTGATCCGCAAGGACCGCAGCCAGATGATCTATGGCCCCATGGACCTGCTCGGAGCGATCCTCGCCGAAGGCGAAAAGGGCCTGTCGTTGCAGCGCTACAAAGGTCTGGGCGAGATGAACCCGGATCAGCTGTGGGAAACCACCCTAGACCCCGATGCACGCACGCTGCTGCAGGTCCGCGTAGAGGACATGGCCGAGGCGGATGATCTCTTTACCAAGCTGATGGGGGATGTGGTCGAGCCACGGCGCGAGTTCATTCAGCAGAACGCGCTGAGCGTGGAGAACCTGGATTTTTAAAGGGGGGAAGTAGGCAGGCGCAAAGACGCGCTTTCGCTCTGCTCAAATTCTTGAAACGGATATCCGCCGCGTAGCTCAGACAGCTACGCGGCGGATTTGTTTATATCAGGCTAGTTACCCGATGATGCCATTCAGCGTTTCGGAGGGGCGCATCACGCGGGCGGTTTTCTCGGCGTCGGTGTGGTAGTAGCCACCAAGATCGACAGCAGCACCTTGGGCCGCAGCAAGCTCGGACAGGATGTCAGCTTCCTTGGCGGCAAGCTCTTTGGCGATGGGCGCGAACTCTGTGGCGAGTTCCGCATCATCACCCTGCGCGGCCACCGCTTCTGCCCAGTAGCGCGCGAACCAATAGTGGCTGTCGCGGTTGTCGGGCTCACCCACCTTGCGCGAAGGAGAACGACCGTGGTCGAGGATGCCCTGCGTCGCGGTCTCGACCGCTTTGCCCAACACGCGCGCCTTCTCGTTGCCGCGTGCGTCGGCGAGGAACATCAAGCTTTCGCCAAGCGCGCAGAACTCGCCAAGGCTATCCCACCGCAGGTGATTTTCTTCGACCAACTGCTGCACGTGCTTGGGGGCCGAACCGCCCGCGCCGGTTTCAAACAAACCGCCGCCGTTCATCAGCTTCACGATCGATAGCATCTTGGCAGAGGTCGCCAATTCCAAGATCGGGAAGAGGTCGGTCAGGTAATCGCGCAGCACGTTGCCGGTGATGGCAATCGTGTTCTCGCCTTTGGTGATGGTCTCAAGCGAGGCGCGGGTGGCTTCGCGGGGGGCCATGATCTCGAACTTATCGGCCACGCCTTGGGCCTCAAGGATCGGCTTCACGTAGGAGATCAGTTCGGCGTCATGGGCGCGGCTTTCGTCCAGCCAGAAGATCGCCCGGCAGCCTTCGGCCTTTTGACGCGAGATGGCGAGGTTGACCCAATCTTCAATCGGCGCCTTGCGTGCGGAGGAAGAGCGCCAGATATCACCGGCCTCGACCTTGTGCTGGTGCAGCACAGTGCCATCGTCGAGGATCATCTTGACGGTGCCCGCCTCAGCCAGCTCAAACGTGGTGGGGTGAGAGCCGTATTCCTCGGCCTTTTGCGCCATCAGGCCGATGTTCTGCACCGTGCCTGCGGTCGCTGGGTCAAGCTTGCCGTTCTCTTTGAAGAAGTTGATCGCCTCGTCATAGACCGGCGCATAGGAGTTGTCGGGGATCACGCAATTGGCGTCGTGTTCCTTGCCGTCCGGGCCCCAGCCTTTGCCGCCAGCGCGGATCAGCGCGGGCATCGAGGCGTCGATGATGACATCGGACGACACATGCAGATTGGTGATGCCCTTGTCGGAATCGACCATATACATCGGCGGACGGTCGTCCATGCAGGCGTCGATATCGGCCATGATCTCGCTCTCGCCTTTCACGCGCTCCAGCAGGTCGCCGAGACCGGAATTGGGGTTCACGCCCAGTTCCTTGAGCTTTTGCCCGTGCTTTTCAAACACCGGCGCAAAGTAGGCTTTGACCGCGTGGCCGAACAGGATCGGGTCAGAGACCTTCATCATCGTGGCCTTGAGGTGCAGCGAGAAGAGAATGCCGTCTTCTTTGGTTTTCTCGATCTGAGCGGCGAGGAATTCTTTGAGGGCCGCAGCGCTCATGAATGTCGCGTCGACGACGGTGCCTGTGGGGTAATCAAGGCCGTCTTTCAGCACCTTCTCACCATCCGCGGTCTCTAACACGATTTTCGCGCCGGAGGCTTTGTCGAGCGTGGCGGAAACTTCGTTAGAGAAGAAGTCATTGCCGGACATCGACGATACATGCGTCTTGCTGTCCGACTGCCAGTTGCCCATGCGGTGCGGGTTGGACTGGGCAAAGCTTTTGACGGCCTTGGCCGCGCGGCGGTCAGAGTTGCCTTCGCGCAGGACCGGGTTCACAGCCGACCCTTTGATGCCATCATATTTGGCGCGCACGGCCTTTTCCTCGTCCGTGCTGGGCTCTTCTGGATAGTCGGGCAGCGCATAGCCTTGGGCCTGAAGCTCTTTGATCGCCGCGACCAGCTGCGGCACAGATGCAGAGATGTTCGGCAGCTTGATGACATTCGCTTCGGGCGTTTTTACCAGACGGCCCAGTTCGGCCAGATCGTCGGACTGACGCTGTTCCTCGGTCAAGTGCTCGGGGAAAGTCGCGAGGATACGGCCCGCGAGGCTGATGTCTTTCGTGCCGACGCTCACACCGGCGGCTTCGGCGAATTTCTTGATGATCGGCAACAGCGACGCAGAGGCCAGCTCCGGCGCTTCGTCAACTTTGGTGTAGATGATATCGGACATGATTGCTCCAAATTGCTGCATTTGCTGCCCTGATAGCGGAAGAGGCGGCGAAGGTCGACGGTATACCGCAGTATGCGGTAGGGTCGTTTCGGGAAAATATGCGGAACTAGCGGATTTCAGCCTTTCGGCATGCTTCGATGGAGCGCATCCCCCCGGGTCCTGCGCCTGTGTCTCAGCGGGTCACGCTGCGCGTTTGCAGAATCTGCATCCCGATGGCCATGGCCGGACCGATGCCGACCGCGAAAAGCAGCGTGCCAAGGCCCAGCGTCCCGCCCAAGGCCCAGCCAATCGCCACGACCGATAATTCGATGCTCATGCGGACAAGGGCGATGGGTTTGCCCGTCACCCGCTGCAGCCCCGTCATCAGCCCATCGCGCGGGCCGGGGCCGAGGTTGGCCACAAGATAAATCGCGCCGCCAAAGCCGGTCACGAAGACGCCGGTCAGCGCCAGCATTACATTGGCCAGATAGCTGTCAAACTGCGGCAGGATCGGCAAGGCATATTCCAACACCAGTGCTACGATCACCGCGTTCAGAATGGTGCCGATGCCCGGCGTCTGGCGCAGCGGAATCCAAAGCAGCAGCACCGTGGCGCTGATAAGGAACGTGGCCAGCCCAAGGCTCCAACCCGTAATGTTGGTCACCCCTTCGGCAAAGACGGTCCAAGGGCTGACACCGACGCCTGCATTGACCAAAAGCGCTTCGCCCAAGCCGAACATGACCAGCCCGAGGACCAGAAACACCATCGAGGCAAAGGGCGGCTTGAGGGTAAACGCCTTCGGCGAACTCCAGCGCAATGTCGGGACAGAGGTGACAGACAGGAAACTCACGGGCGGCGCGACCTTTGGCGATGCATTCAGGATGCATCCTTGTTCCAGTTTACGCCAAACCCGGCAAGGTCAATCCACCGCCAACTCAGCGCCAGCGGGGGAAGCCGAAAGTCATGTAATCTTTTTGATAGGCATCCGCCGTCAGCGCCTCGATCTCGTCGTCATAGATATCGGCGAGCGTGAAGGGACCGGGTTCCGCCGCCGCAGCCACGGCGGGGGTGGTCACATGACCTTGGCCCGCGGCCAAAGCGGGCAGCTCACTGGCCAGCTCCTCTTCGCGGATGATGCGATCCGGCAGGCAGAACTCGCCGAACCCCGCGATGGCTTGGGCCTGAGAGCACCATGCCGCATCCACCCGGATCGACGTCTGACCGGCCAGATTGCCTTTGAGAAATTTCAGAAAGGCGACAAAGGCGGTGCGATGTGCGGCATGGTCATAGCCAGCAACGGGGCCATCTTTCGGCAGCGGCATCTTGTAGCGGCGCATCAGCGTGTTGCGCAATTGGCGATAGCTGCCCTCGCCCGTGGTCAGGATGTGGCGGCAAAAAGCATCATGCGCCCGTAGAGCGGGATGGCGCAGCACGGTAAAGCCACGATGCCCCGGCGTTTTGCGCTTCCACTGACGCAGATCTTTTTGCGACATCTTATCGCGCAGCGCCTCGCGCGGGACACCATCAAGAGCAGCCAGCCAATCCAACACCTGATCCTGCGGCCCGGATTTGATCGGGAGATAGATCAACCCGCTGGTCGCCGCCGCCACGTAGGAAGGCACATTCGGCCCGCGCCGCGGCTCGAAATTGGGGGTGCGTGTCAGATCGAAACGGTCCAACCGCGCCAGCGCCTCTAGCATCTCGTCATAGTTGCTGACCTTGGCCGAGATCGGGCTGGGGTTCTGCTTCTTGAGGTTTTTGTCCAGCGCCTCCAACTGCTCATCCACGCCAAGATAGCGCGCAAGGCCGTTCATCACCTCAACGCTTTGTAGGTCTTCGTATGCCACGTAAAACGCCGTTTGGCCCGAAGTCTGCAAGCGGTTCAGTAGCGTGATCTGAAAGCGCTGCAAGGCGTCCAGATGTGTGCTGAACTCATCGGCGTCAAAGACCGCCTGCGCCACCTTCTGCGCCTTCATATCGGTCAGTTTCCACTGCCCGGTCGCCTGCGCGATCTTCCAACTCACGTAGCTGTCGACCGGATTGCGGGTCAGCACGATTTTCGCGCAGCGCTGGTCTTTGATAATGGTATCAAAGACGCGCGGATCGTGATCGTGGAAATACCGAAAACCGCCCAAGGCATCCTGTTGTCCCCGGATGGCGGAGAGCAGCTTTTGGGGGTTTTCGTCCCGCGTGGCCTGATCGACCCCTAAGATCGGCTCGCTTTTGGGATAGCCCATAAAGAAAGGGTTAAAAGCCTCTCCATGACAGGCGATCCCCGCGAAAGCGTTTAGGTTCGCCTCCAGAAAGTTAGACCCGGTTCGCATCTCGGCGAAGACCACGAAACTGTCGAATTTATCGCGCATGGGTTATTTCACCAGATAGGGTTTGGGAGAGGGTTTGGCATCGGCACTGCCGCCGCGGGCGACAGGGAAATCGCCGACCAAATAGGGGTGCATGCCTTGGTTCTTGAGGTTCTGCAGGAACTGGCCGAAACCGTTCAGATCAACCATGCGAGGCGCCTCTGACAGGCGGCGCAGGCGGGGGCGGCCAATCTCACCCAGGATATCTTGCAGCGGCTCCATCGGCGCTTCGATGAAATCCGCCATGGTCCAGACCCGCACGCGCGCCTTGGTATAGGGCGAGTGCAGCACATCCAAATGCGTGCTTTCCGTCTTTTGCAGCTTGGCCGCCAGACGGCGTATATCGGCGAAATCGAGGTTCGAGCGGAACAGCGGCACTGCCCAAGCGCCGGTGATTACCGAAATATGCGCATTCGGGTCTTTGGCGATGCGCCAATTGATGTCTTGGTTGTCCATCGGGCCGAACTGAAAACACTGGCGTTCGCCACGGGTGTTCCAGATCAGGTTGGTCAAAAACGCGCTGGCATTGTGATCGCGCAGCACCGGATTGTCCGACAAGGCACCGTTCAACGCGGTCTGCCCGTCGGCGAAATGAACTCGGTCGGGCGCAAAGAGATGCCCATGCACGCGCCCCCCGCTGGCACGGCTCAGCCAATGTTCGAAATCCTCAAAAATCTCGGCAAAGCCCTGAAACACAGAATAGGGCGCAGCGGTGACGCCATTCTCCCAATCCTCATTGGGAAAGCGGCTTTGCATATAGAGCCCGGCCCGCCCACGGGTCCGTCGCTCCACGGCCTTGGCAAAGATGCGGTCGATCTTGCCGGGGTTCGGTTCGGACTTTTTCAGCGCACCGGCCGAATCCGTCAAAAACGCTTGATAGAGCCTGTCTGCATGGGGCCAAATCTTGCGTGCGACAAAGCAATCCGAACGGCGCAAAAGCTGCAGGTGATCGTCGTAAAAGATATGCGGTTTGCCCTGAAAATCGAACTTCGACAGGGTCAGCGACCGGCTCTCGATCTTGCTGGAATAGAGCCGCGTTAGGGTCTGGAAATAGCTTTCGTCCGGGATCCAGACATGGCGAAAGAACTTGTCATAGCTGGGCCGGTCCGGGTCTTGCAGGATCGCCGAGAGCGTGCGCCGGGTTAGGCACCACCATTGCGAGCCCATATGCGGGACGATCCCGCGCGGCATCCGACGTTTGAGCCGCAGCAGGCGCTGCATCTCGACCGCGCGGTCAAACAGATAGCGGTTGCGCCGCCAAGAGAAGGGGAAACGCAGGGTAAACCGCTCTTCATCCAGCCCGCCCACCGTCCAGGGTACATCCGCCGTGGTGGCGCTTTCGATGAAATCGGTCTGCGGGCGATCCTCAAGATAGTCGATCAATTCCTGCACCGGGCGCAGCGGCAGACAGGAACCCGAGGCCAGATAGACGTGGCGCACCTTGGGAAAGCGCGACAGCATCAATTCCGCCGCCCCCTGAGAGGCCGCAACGATCCCCCAAGTGCCCCATTCGCAGCGTTTGCGGGGGCTGAAACGCACATCCTTCAGGTCAGAGAGTGCCGCCACGAAAGCATCGTGCGCCCGCCGGGGCACGGCCTTGTCGATGTGGATCACCACCGGGCAGCCCGCAGCGGCCCAATGGCGCGCGACCTGCTCGGCCCGGTCAAAGGCGTTATGCACCAGCATGACGATCCCGACGCTCATGCCCAGTTCCCCTTGGACATCAGGCCGAGAATCTCAAGCTGCCGCCAGTTGATGTAGCGCTCCGACCACTTGCACCATAGCTGCGGGTCGTCCTTTAGCTGCGCGGCATAGGCTTTGTATTCCACCGAAGCCGCGTAATGCTCGCTGCGCTGCAACTCCTCCGCCGCCTTGGCGCCGAAGGTGTCGAGGAACTTGGCATGAAGCAGCACACCCGAGGCTTTCTCTCCGCCCCATTCGTCATAGACCTGATTAAGCCCGCGCGGCAGCAGCATATGGGTCGAACTGACATAGGCATAGCGCCGATCCCATTTGACCAGCGGTACTTTGTTCAGCGCCGGCGCCTTGGCGGGTTCATCTGGGAAGAACACCCGCGCCCGTGGCCCGCCCTGAATCCAGAGGTTCCCAAACCGCCGATTGCGCGAAATGGTGTAATTGCCGCTGTCGAACCACGACGCAATCTCAATTGGATTTTGGCCCGCTTGGTAGGGTTCTTCGTCAAGCCGACCCTTGGGATACATATCCAGCAACATCGCGGAAAAGCTTTTGATCGACGACGCGTCAAGCCAATCGGTCAGCGCCCGCAGGGGCCGCGTGTCGCAAAAGGGATAGACCAGAAATTCATCGGGATCGACCGTCAGCGCCCAGTGGCCATGGGCGTATTTCATCTGCAGCCAGTTCAGCCAATCGACGCCGAAGCGCGCGCGCTTGTAGCTGGCCTTGGCGCTCCAGACCGACACATCAGGTTGCTCGGCAAGATAGTCGAGCGAGCCATCCGTGCTGTCGTTATCGACGAAGAAGAAGTGTCCGACGCCCATCTCGCGGTAGTATTGCAGGAAATAGGGCAGCCGGATGCGTTCGTTGCGCTGTGTGCAGAACACAAGGATATCGTCGCGTTTGATCTGGGCGGTGCGGTTCGCTACGCGGGTCAACTCGCGCCGTTTGCGGAAGGCGCGGATGCGCCAGCGCTTGCGTTGCAGCCGCAATCGATATGACTGAATTAAGCCCAAACCGCCCCTTACCTATCGGATCTGACCGCTTCTCTACCGCGCTATCACGTCGACTTTAACACGGTCTTGAAGTGTTCGGCCCATGTTGGCGCGATAAAAGTCGTCGCGGGGCGCGGGTCTGGCACAGATGCGGCCCATTCTTCGATTGTTCTGATCCATGAATAGGGCTCGGACAGGGCCGCGTAAACGGCTTTGTCGCCCAAGACCTCGTGCAAGACCGGTAAATCGTTGCATAAAACACGCGTTCCAAGGCTTAGCGCCTCGGCCGGGGGCAGGCCGAACCCCTCTGCATGGCTGGGAAAAAGCATCCCTGCCGCGCCCTGCACCAATGCGGCCAATCCGGCGTCGCTGAGGCTTGAGAACTCGCGCACAGGGCCGCTCGGGGGCAGCCGATCAAGTCGGTCAAAGACCGCGCTGTTGTTCCACCCCCGAGCGCCGCAAATCAGCAGCAGCGGCGCGTTAGGGCCCATCTGCTGCCATAGGTCCAGCAAGAAACCATGGTTCTTGCGCGGCTCAATGGTGCCGACGACGACGAAATAGGGCGGCTTTGGCGGCAGGCCCGCAGGCAGTTCACCGCTATCGGGCGCAGGCAGATCAAGACCCAGATGCGCGACAACGGCAGGGGGAATCCGCCCCCGCATCTGCGCCTCGCTGCGCTGGCGCGTGTCCTGCGAGTTGTAGATCACCAGATCGGCCTGCGCAGCCACCCGGTCAATCTTGGCCCGAAACGGCGCGACCGTGCCGGGACGCTGGTAGGCGGGATGGTCTAGCGGAATCACGTCATGGATAAGAACCGCAATCCGTCCCTGCGCCTTTTTCACGGCACCCAGAACCCGGTCCGTCAAGTTGCTGTGGCCGACATTGAGATAGGCAAAGCCCGGTGGCAGATGCCGCGCGAGCAGTGACGGCAACCCGGCAGGCAGACACCGCCCCCTCGCCAAGCGCCTCAGGTCACTTTCCGCCCGTGTTAGAGCCACACTACGCCCCCGTGGCAAGCGCGACAGAAGGTCTGCCCGCCCCCAAGGGACCCGACCTTCAAGCCGATCATGAAAGCCCCGCATCCCGGCGCGGTCCAGCAAGACATAGCCCAAAGCCGTGCGCGCCACTCCAAAGAGCGGCGCGCCACCTGTCAGAAGATGTGAGAGATAGGCCAGTTCGACCCGATCAACCCCCGTCGCGCCCCGCCCGACCCGACGCAAACTGCGCGTCAAGTCCAAGAGCCGCGCGGCGGGTTCAGCCATCGTAGTGGCCGGTCTGGTGCCACTTCCAAGCGTCTGCAATCATCTTGTCCAAGGTCGAGCGTTTGGGCGCCCAGCCCAACTCCTCTTCCGCGCGGGAAGAGCCCGACACAAGTTTGGTACAATCCCCCGGACGGCGCGCGCCGATCTCATGGGGCACCGTTTGATTGGTCACGGCGCGGCTATGGTCGAGCACTTCACGCACCGAAAAGCCACTGCCGGTGCCAAGGTTGAACACGCGGCTGCCCTTCCCGTCCTGAAGCCATTTCAGACCCAAAACATGGGCATCGACCAGATCGCAGACATGCACATAGTCCCGAATACAGGTGCCGTCGGGGGTGTCATAGTCATCCCCGAAAACAGTCAGCGCCGCGCGTTTTCCGGCAATCGCATCCAGCATCAGGGGGATCAAATGCGTCTCTGGCTGATGGAACTCGCCCACTTCGCCTTCGGGGTCCGCCCCGGCCACGTTGAAATAGCGAAAGATCACATGCTGCAGCCCATAGGCCGCTTCAAAGTCGCGCAGGATGTCTTCGATCGCGCGTTTCGATGCGCCGTAGGCGTTGATCGGATATTGCGCGCTGTTCTCATCCAGCACGACGTTATCCTGATCGCCATAGGTCGCACAGGTCGACGAAAAGACGAAGCCTTTGCAGCCTGCGGCGACCGCCGCCTCGATCAGCGTGAGAGACCCGTTGACGTTGTTGCGCCAGTAAAGCCCCGGCTCCGCCATGCTCTCCCCCACTTGGCTGAGGGCGGCGAAATGCATCACCGCAATGGGCTGATGTTTCGCAAAGACCTCATCCAGCCGCGCGCGGTCCAGCAGATCGCCTTGCTCAAAGGGGCCGAATTTCACGGCATCGCGCCAGCCTGTCACCAGATTATCAAATGTGACGGGAATAAAGCCCGCCGCTTTCAATGCCTTACAAGCGTGCGAGCCGATATAGCCTGCCCCGCCCGTTACCAATACCTTTTCCATTTTGCGTTTTCCCGCCCTTACTGCGCGGCCCGGTCGATTTGGGAAATACTTTGCAGATAGGCCGAAAGATCGTCGCGCAATTCCTCACGGGCGAGACCAAAGGCCACGGTCGCTTGAAGAAAGCCCGCTTTGGAGCCGCAATCGAACCGCTGCCCGCGGAACCGGAAACCATAGACATCACGGCCTTGCTCGATCTCTTGGGCGATTGCATCGGTCAGCTGAATCTCACCACCCGAGCCGGATTTCAGTTTGTTGAGGTTCTTCAAAACGTTCGGCGAGAGGATATAACGCCCGATCACCGCAAGGTTCGACGGCGCTTCGTCGACGGCGGGTTTCTCTACCATCGCTTTGACCTTCACCATATCGCCGCGCTCTTCGCTGGTGTCGAGAATGCCGTAGGAAGACGCACGGGATGGCTCGACCTCCATCGCGGCGACCATGCTGCCGCCGGTTTCCTCATAGGCTTCGACCATCTGCTTGAGGCAGGGCTTTTCCGCCGCGATCACGTCATCAGGCAGCATGACGGCAAAAGGTTCATTGCCGATCAAACGGCGGGCGCACCAGACCGCATGGCCAAGACCAAGCGCCTTATGCTGGCGGATATATGCAATCGCACCGCTGTCCATATTGGTGCTTTGAAGCGTCTCAAGAAGCTCTGTCTTGCCCTTTTTACGCAACTCCTGCTCAAGCTGCGGGGCGTGGTCGAAATAATCCTCCAACGCGCCTTTGCCGCGCGAGGTCACGAAGATGAACTCTTTGATCCCGGCCGCCCGCGCCTCATCGATTGCGTATTGAACCAAGGGGCGGTCAACGAGGGTCATAATCTCTTTGGGCACCGATTTGGTGGCGGGCAGAAAGCGTGTCCCCATACCTGCGACAGGGAAAACCGCCTTTGTTACCTTCTTGCGCATGTTAATCCTTACAACTTATTCGAAAAATACAGAACGCCACGGTAAATCCACCTGCGTCTTTTTAACGGCTACGATCATCGCTGAAACCGCGCTGTCTGGCAACTCGCTTAACTTCTCTTTTCAGCCGATCACACCGCCGCCTTAAGCGAAAAACCGCGTCATCCCGGGCGGATTTTCCGAATATTCCACCTGTTTGCAGCCAAATAGCGTGGGTCGGATCAAAGGCAACGCGATGGTAGAGCGCCGTTGGCGAAAGGCTGATCAGGGTAACGATCTCTCCGGCTTGCGCCCGTTTTGCAGCTTTTGCCCGGTCCCGTGCCAGTTTTATAGGCCGGGTGAAGATCGCCACGCTGCGCCGCGCGCGGGCGGGGAAAGGGCGAAAGGGACTGTTGGCGACGTGCGGTACGCTGGTGCTGACGATTTGGCGCTTCAGCCCCTCGGCATGGCCTTCATCCAGTCTGCGCAACAAGCGGGGAACATCGCGCGGCTCTAACCCGCCGCTTATCAGGTGGCGCAGCAACCGGCGGCGCTCTGCCGCGCGAAGGTACGCCCATTGCGCGGCATGGTCCTGCGGGGGCAGATGTTTGCGATGGAACACGGCCCAGCTTGCCCCGATGTCGAAAAGATCACGTGGCACGCGGTTGGCGCTTCGCATTGTATTGGCGGCGAAACCGTGATGGACCTCGGCCAGCGGCACGATTGCGGTGGCATGGCCCGCCCGCGCCAGCCGCATGTTCAGGTCGGTTTCATCGAGATAGTAATGAAAGGCCGGGTCAAAACCGCCCATCTCCACCAAGACATCACGCCGAAAGGCCATATTGGTGCCTTCGGTTTTGATCGCCCCCCCGGGCGGGGGGGGCAGAATGCTGGGCGTTTCGGGGTCTACATCAAGGTTTTCCGGCTCTCCCAAAGCGTTCAGTTGGCGCGCGCGGTATTGGAACGAGATGCCGTTTCGCCCCCGGACGAAACCGGTCATCGCCGCGAGGTCGGGCCGTTGCGCAGGTTCCAGCAGGTGGCGCAGCCATAGCGGCTCTGGCACGGCATCATCGTCGATAAAGGCCACGACCTCTCCCGCGGCCTCAGCGATCCCAAGATTGCGCGCGGCAGAGATGTTCGGCCTGTCATAAGTGACCAGCTTTAGGGCCTCGGCAAAGGCCATGTCGCGGGCCACGGCGATCCCTGCGGGGTCGGCCACGACGATGACTTCGAAAGGGGCGTATTGAAGCTGCCCCACCCCCGTCAGACAGCGCCGCAATGCCTCGGGCCGGTTCCGGCTGACGATGACGATGCTGACAGGCACGCCGCTTTCCAGCGTGGCACTGACGGGGGTGGTGGTCATTCCAGACCCATTTTCGCCATCATGGCTTCGAGCTTCGGCACGTCTTCGGGGTTGTTCAATTCCCAGAACTCGCGCCCTTTGGCCTCGACCTCGGCGCAGAGCACCGGGCGGCCATTCTCAAGGAAACGAAGCTGTTCCAGCCCCTCCAACTGCTCCAAGGGGCCGACAGGCCAGTTGGGGTAGCGCGCCAGCGCGTCGGGGCGGTAGGCATAGACCCCGACATGATGGAAAACCGGGGTCATATCAGTCTCTGCGTAGGGCTTTCCGGTATAGGGAACGACCTCTTTCGAGAAATAGAGCGCTTGATTATCGGCTCCGAAAACCGCCGTCGTGCCCCCGACGCGGCCCGCTTTGCGGTCGCCCAAAAGACTGTTCAGCGTGGCACCGTCGCAACGCAGCACCGGGGTGGCAATCTCGGCATCGGGATTGTCTTTCAACCCCTGCACCAGCCCTTCGACGAACCAATGCGGCGTTAGCGGTGCGTCGCCTTGCAGGTTGACCACGATGTCATAGCCCCCGCCCAGCGCGGCATGAGCTTCGGCGCAGCGTTCGGTGCCGTTGGCGCAGGCTTCCGAAGTCATCACGACCTCGGCGCCGAAACCTTCTGCGGCCTCGCGAATGCGGTCGTCGTCGGTGGCCACCACCACACGATCGACGCCCGAAACCGCGCTGGCGGCCCGCCAACTGCGCTCGATCAGCGACTGTTTTTGCCCCGTAGCCCCGGTGAGGGCCACAAGCGGTTTGCCGGGATAGCGGGTGGAGGCATAGCGGGCGGGGATGACGATCAGAACAGACATCAGCCCGCCTTCAGCTCAACACCCGGTGCATGGGCGATGAAGAAGGGGTTGGCGAAATCTTCCTTGCCGTAGGCCAGCGGAGTGAGGTCATCGAAACGCACCACTGCGCCGCCTGCCCCGTTCAGCACCGCATGGCCTGCGGCGGTGTCCCATTCCATCGTGCGGCCCAAACGCGGGTAGAGATCGGCCTCTCCAGTCGCGACCAGACAGAACTTCAGCGACGACCCTGCCGAGGTCATGTCCCGCACGCCGTATTTGCCGATGTAATCGTCGGTCGCCTGATCGCGGTGGGATTTGGAAGCAACGACCATCAGGGCCGTGTTGTCTGGATTAGAGACTGAAATCGCCTTGGTTTCGCCAAGCTGCCCTTTGGCAAATGCGCCCGTCTCCTCGACCGATTGACCGTCGGCTTGGGTAAAGAACATCCGGGATTTCGCGGGGGCATAGACCACGCCGCGCGTCGGCACGCCGCCTTCCACCAGCGCGATGTTCACCGTGAAATCCCCGCGGCGGTGGACGAATTCCTTGGTGCCATCAAGCGGATCGACGATGAGAAATGTATCGCCCTTGGCAGTATGGGTCGCGGCCTGCTCTTCGGTGACCAGCATGACATCGGGAAAGGCAGCGCGAAGCCCTTCGGAAATGATCGCATCGGCGGCTTCGTCGGCGGCGGTGACGGGGCTGTCGTCGGATTTCGATTTCACCTCAAAATCATCCTGACCATAGATCTCCATGATCTTATCCCCGGCTTCCAATGCCAGCCGCCGCATTTCTGCGACCAATTTCTCGTAATCCATTTTGCCTCCGGCCCTGCGGGCTGTCGTTGCTTCAATTAACCGTTTCCCTTATGCTGTGCAGCTAACGGAACAGCAAGAATTCCGTGCCACGTTAGGGCTTCGTCAAGGACGCGCGCATGTTCCAATCCTCCAGAAAGCCGAAATCCGGCTTTGGCTCGGCTCTCTCCATTGCAGAGTTGGTTTACCATTCCGTGGTGCGCAACGTGCGCAAACAGCACAACAACGCCTTCATCGCCATCGCGATGAACATGCTGCAAACGGTGATGTTCGTGCTGGCCTTCTATGTGATGTTCTCGATCCTCGGGATGCGCGGGTCTGCCGTGCGCGGTGATTTTCTTGTCTATCTGATGTCTGGCATCTTTCTCTACCTCACCCATGTGAAGGCATTGGGCGCGGTCGCCGGGTCAGAGGGGCCGGCAAGCCCGATGATGCAGCACGCCCCGATGAATACAATCATCGCCATCGCTTCGGCGGCGGTCGGATCGCTTTATATTCAGGTGCTGTCGCTCTTTGTGATCTTGTTTATCTACCATGTGGCGGTGACCCCGATCTCCATCGATCAGCCCTTTGCCGCTTTCGGGATGATGCTCACCGCGTGGTTTACCGGCTGTGCGCTTGGGCTGGTGATGCTGGCGATCAAGCCGTGGTTTCCGTCCTTCGTGACGATTTTTTCGACCGTCTATCAACGTGCCAACATGATCGCCTCGGGCAAGATGTTCCTCGCCAACTCACTGCCCGGCTATATGCTGGCGATGTTTGATTGGAACCCGCTGTTTCATAGCATTGATCAGGCGCGCGGCTTTGCCTTCATCAATTACAACCCGCGCTACAGCAGTTGGGAATACCCGCTCTGGGTTGGTCTGGTGCTTTTGATGATCGGGCTGATGGGCGAATTCTATACCCGCCGCCATGCGTCGATCAGTTGGAATGCCCGGCGGTGAGACTGCTGGCGGTCCTTCTCTGCCTCTGGGCGCTGCCTGTTTGGGCGACGCAGGATGCATGGCCCGCCCTGCATGACGTCAGCGGTGTCGCGGCGCATGACGTGTTGAACATTCGCCAAGCCCCGAGCGCCAGCGCCCCGATCATCGGCAGTTTTGAGCCTGATGCGCAGAACATCGAAGTGATCCGCCCCGACGACCATCACGGCTGGGGCTTGATCAATACGGGCGAAGGGGGCGGCTGGGTCTCTCTGCGTTTCCTCACCCGGCAACCGGGCCAATGGGCCGGTGCGATGCCACCCCTGGCCCATTGCGGCGGGACGGAGCCGTTTTGGTCTGTTGAGGTGACCGGCGAGACGCTGAGTTATGATGCCATGGCGGACGGCCCGCGCGATCTCCGCATCACCCAGTCTGGCACGGCGCAGGGGCGGCGCGACAGCTTTCATCTGATTGCCGAGGGGGCCAGCGGTACCGCAATCGCGGCGCTTACGGCGCGTGCCTGTAGCGATGGCATGTCTGACCGCGCCTATGGGCTTGCGGTCGACCTTCTTTTGCAGGGAAATGATGGCTGGCAACATCAGACAGGGTGTTGTTCCCTCAGCCGCTGAAACGACGGACTTTTCAAAAAAGTCCGTCGCCGTTTTCTTCAAAAGAAAACGTCACTCCACCACCCGAAGCGTCAAATTGATCCGCCCCCCCTTGGGCAGCAGGGTCGAGGTGCCGGGCTTGATCCGGTCCACCCCGTGGTAGGTCAACCGCGCCTCACCGCCCATGACCACCACATCGCCCGACTGCAGCCAGATCGATTCCGTCTTGCCGCCTCGGGTCAGGTTGCCGATCCGAAACAACCCGTCATCTCCCAGAGAGACCGAAACGACAGGCCACTGAAAGTCCGCCTCATCCCGGTCCTGATGCAGCCCCATGCGCGCATCGGCATCGTAGTAATTGATCAAGCAGCATTCGGGACGACGCTCCAACCCCGTCAACTTGTCCCAGATCGCCAGAATCGGTGCGGGGATCTCGGGCCATGGCTGGCCATCGGGATGTTCGGTGACGTAACGATAGCCGCGCCGGTCCGAGAACCAGCCATAGCGCCCCGCCGCGCTCATCCGGACCGACATGCGCCCGCCGCGCGGCACTTCGGGGCGAAAGAACGGCGCCTCGCGCACCACACCGCGCACCGCGTCCAACACCTCCTGCTGGGCCGCTCTTCCCAGAAATTCTTTGTGGATATCGAAGCCCCGCAGGCGCAAAGCAGTCATTTTTCTTTCTTCCTCACTCGTTTGGCAAAAACATCACGGAATCGCGACCATCCTGACCAGCCAATGGTTGCAGGGTGCAAATACCCTCCCTATATACGCTCCGAACCGTCGAAGGCACGTGGTCTTCGATGTCAACAGATCGGGGCAGGATGCCGAAACGGGTCCGCGCCTCGTGTCATCGCCTTAGATTCAAAGAGGGATCGAACATGTCCAAAGTAATCGGTATTGACCTTGGCACCACCAACAGCTGCATCGCCATCATGGATGGCAGCCAGCCGCGCGTGATCGAAAACGCCGAAGGCGCGCGCACAACGCCGTCGATCGTCGCCTTCGCCGACGATGAGCGCCTTGTCGGCCAGCCGGCGAAACGCCAGGCGGTCACCAACCCAGAAAACACTGTCTTTGGCGTCAAGCGCCTGATCGGCCGCCGCAATGACGATGCGGATCTGGCCAAAGACAAAAAGAACATGCCGTTCAACGTCATTGATGGCGGCAACGGCGACGCATGGGTCGAAGCCCGTGGTGAGAAATACTCCCCAAGCCAAATCTCGGCCTTCATCCTTGGTAAGATGAAAGAAACCGCAGAAAGCTATCTGGGTGAGGAAGTCACGCAGGCCGTTATCACCGTGCCCGCATACTTTAACGACGCCCAGCGTCAGGCCACCAAAGACGCCGGCAAGATCGCCGGTCTCGAAGTGCTGCGGATCATCAACGAGCCGACAGCCGCCGCGCTGGCCTATGGCCTCGACAAAGAGAACACGCAAACCATCGCGGTCTATGACCTTGGCGGCGGTACATTCGACGTGACCATCCTTGAGATCGACGACGGCCTGTTCGAAGTGAAATCCACCAACGGCGACACCTTCCTCGGCGGTGAAGACTTTGACATGCGCATCGTCAACTACCTTGCGGATGAGTTCAAAAAGGCCAACGGCGTTGACCTGACCCAAGACAAGATGGCGCTGCAGCGTCTGAAAGAAGCTGCTGAGAAAGCGAAGATCGAGCTTTCCTCCTCCAGCCAGACCGAGATCAACCAGCCCTTCATCTCGATGGGCAAAGACGGCTCGCCGCTGCACATGGTCATGAAGCTGACCCGCGCCAAGCTGGAAAGCCTCGTTGGCGACCTGATCAAAGCGTCGATGAAGCCCTGCGCCGCAGCGCTGAAGGATGCGGGCCTGTCCGCGTCTGACATCGACGAAGTCGTGCTGGTCGGTGGTATGACCCGGATGCCGAAAGTCGCAGAAGAAGTGACCAAGTTCTTCGGTAAAGAGCCGCACAAGGGTGTGAACCCTGACGAGGTTGTGGCCCTTGGTGCCGCCATTCAGGCCGGTGTTCTGCAAGGCGACGTCAAAGACGTGGTTCTGCTCGACGTGACACCGCTGTCGCTGGGTATCGAAACGCTGGGTGGTGTCTTCACCCGTCTGATCGACCGCAACACCACGATCCCGACGAAAAAGTCTCAGGTCTTCTCGACCGCCGAAGACAACCAGAACGCTGTGACCATTCGGGTTTTCCAAGGTGAGCGTGAGATGGCAGCCGACAACAAAATGCTCGGTGCCTTCAACCTTGAGAACATCCCGCCTGCCCCACGCGGTATGCCACAGATCGAAGTGACCTTTGACATCGACGCCAACGGCATCGTGTCGGTGGGCGCGCTCGACAAAGGCACCGGCAAAGAGCAGAAAATCACGATCCAAGCCTCGGGTGGTCTGTCGGATGCGGATATCGACAAGATGGTCAAGGACGCGGAAGAGAACGCCGAGGCGGACAAATCCCGTCGCGAGCTGATCGAAGCGAAAAACCAAGCGGAATCGCTGATCCACTCGACCGAGAAGTCGCTGGAAGAGCATTCCGACAAGGTTGACCCGACCACCGTCGAAGCGATCGAACTGGCCATTGCCGCGCTGAAAGACGAACTGGAAACCGACAACGCCGACAAGATCAAGTCCGGCATCCAGAACGTCACCGAAGCGGCCATGAAACTGGGCGAGGCGATCTATAAGAACGCTCAGGAAGAAGGCAACGACGACACGGCGCAGCCTTCGGATGCTCAGCAATCGCAGGGTGGCGACGATGACATCCTCGACGCCGAGTTCGAAGATCTGGACGACGACAAGCGCGCGTAAGCGTGAAACGGAACCTGTGAAAGGGCCGGTCCGTCAGACGGGCCGGCCCATCACGTTCCAGCGCAGGAGCATGATAACCCATGGCAAAACGTGACTACTACGAGGTGCTTGGCGTTGCCAAAGGGGCCTCTGCCGACGAGATCAAGAAGGCCTACCGCAGCAAGGTCAAAGACCTTCACCCCGACCGCAACAAAGACAATCCAAACGCCGAAGCCCAGTTTAAAGAAGTGGGCGAAGCGTATGACGTGCTGAAAAGTGACGACAAGAAAGCGGCCTATGATCGCTACGGCCACGCCGCCTTTGAAGGTGGCATGGGCGGCGGGCGTCCCGGCGGCGGCATGGGCGGCGGTCAGGGCGATTTCTCTTCGGCCTTTTCCGACGTCTTTGACGATCTTTTCGGTGACTTCATGGGCCAACGCGGGGGTGGTGGCGGACGCCGCGCCGCACGCGGTGCCGACTTACGCTATAACCTGCGCATCTCGCTCGAAGATGCCTTCTCGGGCATGCAAAAGTCGATCACCGTTCCGGCCTCGGTCCAGTGCGATTCATGTGACGGCAGCGGTGCCGAGGGCGGCGCAGAACCTTCGACCTGTCCGACCTGTTCGGGCATGGGTAAGGTGCGCGCACAGCAGGGTTTCTTCACTGTTGAACGCACCTGTCCCACCTGTTCCGGCATGGGTCAGATCGTCAAGAATCCTTGCAAGAAATGCCGCGGCGCGGGCCGTGTTGAGAAAGAGCGCACGCTCTCGGTCAACATCCCCGCTGGTGTTGAAACCGGCACCCGTATCCGGTTGGCCGGTGAGGGCGAAGCGGGCATGCGCGGCGGACCGTCGGGCGACCTCTATATCTTTATCGAGGTGGCCGATCATGAGCTCTTTGAGCGTGACGGGCCGAACCTGTTCTGCCGTGTCCCCGTGTCGATGAGCACCGCCGCTTTGGGTGGCAATATCGAGGTGCCCACCATCGACGGGGGTCGTGGCCGCGTGCAGATACCCGCAGGCAGCCAGTCGGGTCGTCAGATGCGTCTGCGCGGCAAGGGCATGCCCCCGCTGCGGGGCGGTGGCGTCGGTGATATGATCATCGAACTGGCGGTTGAGACCCCGGTGAACCTGACCAACAGACAGAAGGAACTGCTGCGGGAGTTTGAGGGCGAAGCCCAGAACAACAACCCGGAAAGCAGCAATTTCTTCTCTTCCGTCAAATCCTTCTGGGATTCGATGAAGGGTTAAAATTTTGCCGGGTGAGGCGTATCGCGCGCCTCACCCGCAACCCTAGGTGCACAAGGTAAATAGGGCGTGAAAACCCTGTTAACCGAATCCTAACCACCTTCGCGCAAAACTCTGGTCATGACCCGTGCCCCGAGAACCTTGGCTGATCAGCCCCTTCCCTTCCTGATGGACGAGGCGCGCAGACCGCCGTCCAATACGGGCAAACAACCCTCTTATATCGCAGACCACCGCCAGCGCTTGCGCAGCCGTTTCATTGATGGCGGCGCCGCCGCCATCCCGGATTATGAGATGCTGGAGCTTGTCCTTTTCCGCGCCATCCCCCGCCGTGATGTCAAACCGCTGGCGCGTGAACTTCTGGACCGGTTCGGTGACTTTAACCGCGTCATCACAGCCCCAGCCACCCGCCTGCGCGATATCAAAGGTGTTGGCGAAGCGGTGATTGTCGAGCTCAAGATCGTTGAGGCTGCGGCCCAGCGGCTGGCCCGGGCGAAGGTGCTACAGCGGCATATCGTGTCCTCTTGGGACGCTCTGCTGGACTATTGCCACACCACCATGGCCCATCTGGAGATGGAGCAGTTTCGCGTGCTCTACCTAGACCGCAAGAACATCCTCATCGCGGATGAGGAACAGGCGAAAGGCACGGTCGATCATGTTCCCGTCTATCCGCGCGAGGTCGCCAAACGCGCGCTTGAATTGAACGCCAGCGCGATCATCCTTGTCCACAATCACCCCTCGGGCGACCCCAGCCCATCAAGATCGGACATCGACATGACGCGACAAGTTGCTGCTGCCTGTGATGCCCTGGGGCTGACGCTACATGACCACCTGATCATCGGCAAATCACGCGAGCTGAGCTTTCGGAGCGAAGGACACCTGTAAGGCCCGCCTTTAGCGCACCCAAACCTCGACCCGCCGGTTGGCCTGTCGGCCCCACTCGCTGTCATCGCAGGCAATCGGCATGGCCTCGCCAAAGGCATCCACCCGCAGATCAATGCGCGACAGGTTGGCAGTGACCGCGGCGGCGCTGACGGCACGTTGCACTGCCTCGGCCCGGCGCAGCGCGATCTCGCGGTTGGCACTCGCTACGCCCTCTCCATCGCTGAAGCCCACGAACATCAACCGCCGCGCGTCATATTGGCCCTGCTCCAGCGCCCGCGCCAATTGCTGAACGTTAGAGCGCGACTGCGCGTCAAGCCGGATCGAGCCTGCCTCGAACCGGAAAGAGGTCGTCAGCCGCGCCATCGGGACCAGCGTCGCCGTCATGCGCTGCAATTCTTCCAGCGGGGTTTCGATCCCCGCCGTGATAATGGCATTGGCAAAGCGGTTGCCCTGTTCCTCTACCGGGATTTCTTCGGGCGTTTGATCCACGAAACCAGCCCTACGGATCACGATCTGCGCCGAGGGGCCGCGGGTAAAGGCCAGAAACTCGCGCGTGATCAGCGGCAGCCGACGCGCCGGGAAATAGAGGAACATCGGCGCGGTCAGCGGGTAGTCTTCGGTCTTGATCGTGCGCCGCGCGGCATCCAGCGCAAAGCCGCAGTTGCCGCCAAGGGTCAGCACCTCGGTCCCGCCCTGTTCGGCATAGCTGGTGATCCCAAGAGCAAAGACATCCCGCGCGACCGCCTCTGCCAGCGCGTCGGGCATGGTGTGGCGCGTGACATCGGCGCTCAGTTCCAGTCCGGCGGGCGTTAATACCTGATCCACAATGGCTTGGCTCAAGCCGCTGTCGGCGGTGGGCAAGTGCAGTTCAATGGGCGCGTCCGGCCCGCCAAGGCGCTGCCAATTCTTGATCTCACCGGAAAACACCCGGGCCAAGGTCAACGGCGAAATCTGTTTCACCGGATTGGACGGGGCCACCACAGGCACCACCGCATCAAGCGCCAGCACCCGGCTGCGATTGACGCCGGTCAGATCGCCCAACCCCAACTCGCGGGCATTTATCCGCTCCTCGCGGCGCACTTCGCGCAGGGCCATCACCACATCGGCCTCATCCGCCAGAAGATCGGCAAAGCCTTCGTTGGTGTTGGTCGCCCGGAAATCGAATCGCGCGGCCAGTTTGCCATCATCTTCACGCGAAAGCAGCAGCGCGAAACGCCCGCCCTCCCCGTCTTCGCGGTTGACCGTATAGCCCTGCCGCGCCGCGAAGGCTTCGATCAGCGCGGGCATCAGCACCGCCCCCATGGTTGCCGAGCCCGAGAACCGCACCTCGGCCACGAAATCCTCAAGGTTGGGGCAACCCGGCCCGGCGCAGGACACGCCGCTGCTGTCGACGGTCAGCTCGCCGTAGTCGGTCTCGACCCGATAGAATTCGCCGTCGAAACCCAGCAAGATGCCGCTGAGTTCAACGCTGCCATCGCGCGAGGTCAGCGCGATATCCTGCGCCGCGCCCGTAACCGCCGTAAAAAGCAAAAGTGCGGCGCTGATCGCCGCACGTTTCAACCCGTTCATCAAGACCTACCCGGTTGCGTTAGTTCTGCGCGACTTTCAGGTCTTGGAGCAAATTATTCAACACCAGAAAGTTGCCAACCGCATCACACTCCGGCACGGCGAGGGTCAAGTTCTGAGTTTTCACCGGATCGTCGCCACGCAATTCCAGCGCCTGTGCTTCGATCTCAAGCCCGCAGTTGGCCTCGCTCACCTCGGCCTCGACACTGAGCGCAACATCGCCCTCCTGCGCCGCTTTGGCGACCGGGAAGCTATAGACTTCAGCCATCAGCGGCTCAGCGGTATCGGTGTCGCCATTGCGGGTCATGAAGCCGCCTTCGCCCAGCACGGCAGCGGTCATATCGCGCGGGGCGCCGGACCAGACATGGCCCGCATCGCCGTAATCCGCGCCGAACTCACGGGCGTGAAGCTCAAACCCCGCGGTGCCTTTCCATTGCAGCACGACGCGGTTGAAATCAGACAATTCGGGCACGGTGGTCTGCGCCACAGCGCCGTCACCGTTGCCAAAGGCAAGGATGAACACAGCCTCTTCCGCGAGGGCCGGGACGGAGACGGACAACCGCCCTTTGTCATCGGTGACTTCGGTAAAGATCATGCCGTTGTGGTGCACGGTCAGCCGTTCATTCGGCAGACAGGCCGCATCCAAGCTGAGTTTCACCATAGCGGCGGCCACGGCGTCTGCAGTGGCGATGATATCGCAGGTCGCGGGGATCGCGGTGCTGTGGCTCTCAGGTGCGGGCGGCAGGCTTTGAGGGGCTGCGGCTTTGACCACCCGGTCATCTAGCGTCGGCAATGCGATGGGACTGTCCAGCGCGGCAGAGGTCAGGGTGATGCCCTCAACTTCGAGCAGCGCGCCATTGTCGGCCACCAGACGCTGCGCCTCAGCCGCGCCATAACGCTGCTGCGCCGTGTCAGAGCTTTGCATGACATAGCCGATGCCCACGGCACAGGTGAGAGTGCCGACAGCCGTCAGAATTTCTTTAGTGCGCCACATGACAAGTCTCCTTCAACGGATTCGTTGGAGACTTTATGAGCGGGGATCAGGGCCGGGGTATGGCCCTGAAACGCCAAGTTATGGGCGAAAAGATGTCGCGGCTCAGGTGATCTGGCCGTGGCAGTGCTTGAACTTCTTGCCAGAACCGCAGGGGCAGAGATCGTTCCGGCCCGGGTTGCCCCATGTGGACGGATCGTTTTCGTCAAAGCCCGGTGCGGCGGCCTCGGCCTGCTCAGATGCCTCATCTGCGGCCTCGGTGGCAGCGGCCTGCATGGCGGCCTGACGGGTGGCCATTTCCTGCATCATCTCACGACGCTGCTCTTCGCTCATCGGTTGGATTTGCCCCAGTTTCTGGGTCACGTCCTGCCGCAGACTGTCGAGCATCGTCTCGAACAGTTGGAAGGCTTCGTTTTTATACTCGTTCAGCGGATCGCGCTGCGCGTAGCTGCGAAAGCCCACGACCGAACGCAGATGCTCCAGCGTCAGCAGGTGGTCGCGCCATTTGGTGTCGATGGCCTGCAACAACAGCTGTTTTTCGATGTTGCGCATGTTCTCTTCGCCGAAAGCCTCGGCCTTTTTGGCCATCAGCTCATCCGTGGCCTGCATCAGACGTTCGCGGATCACCTCGTCATCCACGCCGTCTTCTTCGCACCATGCGATGATCGGCACATCGACGTTCAACTGTTCGATCACCGCGGCATAGAAACCTTGGGTGTCCCACTGATCGGCGTAGGTTTTGGGCGGCATATAGGTGTCGATCAGATCGTCGATTACCTGCTCGCGCATGTCGGTGACGATCTCATTGAGGTTGTCCGCCTCCATGATCTCGCGGCGCTGGCCAAAGATCACTTTGCGCTGCTCGTTCATCACGTCGTCGAACTTCAAAAGCTGCTTACGGATGTCAAAGTTGCGGCCCTCGACCTTCGCCTGCGCGCGCTCCAGCGATTTGTTCACCCAAGGGTGCACGATGGCTTCGCCTTCTTTCAGGCCCAGCGTGGTCAGAACCTTCTCCAACCGTTCCGAGCCAAAGATGCGCATCAAGTCATCTTCGAGCGATAGGAAGAAAGAGGTGCGGCCCGGATCGCCCTGACGGCCCGAACGGCCCCGCAACTGGTTGTCGATGCGGCGGCTCTCGTGACGCTCAGACGCCAGCACGTAAAGGCCACCGGCCTCCAGCACCTTCTGCTTTTCCTCGGCGTGCTGCGCTTCGATCTGGGCGCGGATGTTGGCCGGATCGGCCTCCGGATCGGCATCCAGCGCGTCGAGCACTTTCAGCTCGACGTTGCCGCCCAGCTGAATGTCGGTGCCGCGGCCCGCCATGTTGGTGGCGATGGTCACGGCGCCCAGCTTGCCAGCTTCGGCGATGATCTGCGCTTCTTGCTCGTGCTGGCGGGCGTTGAGCACGTTATGCTCGATCCCGTCGGCGGTCAGCATGGCGCTAAGCTGTTCGGACTTTTCGATCGAGGTGGTGCCGACAAGGCAAGGCTGACCCTTGGCGTGGGCTTCCTTCACCTTTTCAATCATCGCCTCGTATTTCTCACGCGCGGTGCGGTAGACGGCATCGTCTTCGTCGACACGGGCAATCGGCACGTTGGTCGGCACTTCGACAACGCCAAGGCCGTAGATCTCGGCGAATTCCTCGGCTTCGGTCAGGGCCGTACCGGTCATGCCGCCCAGTTTGTTGTAAAGACGGAAGTAGTTCTGGAAGGTAACGCTTGCGAGGGTCACGTTCTCAGGCTGGATATCAACGCCCTCTTTGGCCTCAATCGCTTGGTGCAGCCCATCCGACAAGCGGCGGCCCGGCATCATGCGGCCCGTAAATTCGTCGATCAGCGTCACCGCGCCATCGCGGACGATGTAATCTTTGTCGCGCTGGAACAGCTTGTGCGCGCGCAGACCTTGGTTGACGTGGTGCACGATGGTCGTGCTTTCGGGATCATAAAGGGTCATCCCCTCTTCGATCAGATCACGGGCGCGCAACTGCTCTTCGAGGAACTCGTTGCCCTCGTCGGTGAAGGTCACGTTGCGGGTTTTCTCGTCCAGCTCGTAATGCTCATCGGTCAGCGAGGGGATCAGCGCGTCGATGATCTGGTACATCTCCGAGCGGTCCTGCGAGGGGCCAGAGATAATCAGCGGCGTCCGCGCTTCGTCGATCAAGATACTGTCGACCTCGTCCACGATGGCAAAGTTATGCCCGCGCTGCAGCATGTCCGAGAGGTTCGACTTCATGTTGTCGCGCAGATAGTCAAAGCCCAACTCGTTGTTGGTGGCATAGGTGACGTCACAGGCATAGGCCGCGCGCTTTTGATCTTCGGGCATGCCGGAATAGGCGACCCCGGTGGTCAGACCCAAAGCGCCAAAGACTTTGCCCATCCATTCGGCGTCACGTTTGGCGAGGTATTCGTTCACCGTCACCACATGCACGCCTTTATGCGTGAGCCCGTTGAGGTAGGCCGCGAAGGTCGCGGTCAGGGTCTTGCCCTCACCGGTCTTCTGCTCAGCGATATTACCCTGATGCAGGAAAATCCCGCCCAAAAGCTGGGTGTCGAAGGCGCGCAGGCCAAGGGTGCGGCGCGCCGCCTCGCGGCAGTTGGCAAAGGCTTCGGGCAGCAGATCGTCAAGGTTTTCGCCCGCATTGGCCCGTTTGGCCAACTCTTCCGTGCGCAGCTTGATCTCGTCGTCGCTTAGCTTTTCGAATTCAGGCTCCAGCGCATTGATCCGTGCCACAAGCGGACGGGTCGCCTTGATCTTCCGGTCGTTTGGCGTGCCAAAGACCTTTTTGGCGATTGTTCCGATACCCAGCATGTAATCTCCCGCCGAAGTTATGATGTCTTGCGCCGATCTGGTTGCCGAGCGCCATGGCAGCCCATAGATAGTGGATGAGCCCGCGCCTCTCAGCGCCATAAGGCGATGTAAGGGGCGTGCCATACACTGTCAATGTAGCAGCCTTGCTACGAAGGAAGCGATTGGACCCAACCATGCAAAAACCCCTCACTTTTCTGTCGTCTTTGGCGCTTGCCGCCGCTGTGGCGCTGCCTGTAGCCGCCCAAGACGAACCGGGTGTCGACACGGTTGTTGCCACCGTCAACGACACTGAAATCACGCTCGGCCATATGCTCGTGGCGCGTGCCACCCTGCCCCAGCAGTATCAGCAACTGCCTGATGACGTGCTGTTCCAAGGGATCCTCGATCAGCTTGTGCAGCAGACAGCCCTAGCTGACAGCTTTACCGGCGAATTGCCGCCGCGCGTGACCCTGTCGATCGAGAATGAGACCCGCTCGCTCACCGCTGGTGAGGCGATCGAAGGCGTTATGGCCGAAGATGTCAGCGACGAAGAACTGCAAGCCGCCTATGACGCGCAGTACAAAGACGCCGAGCCTGAGCAGGAATTCAACGCCTCGCACATCCTTGTCGAAACCAAGGAAGAAGCCGACGCGATCAAGGCTGAACTCGACGGCGGTGCGGACTTTGCCGAAGTTGCCAAAGAGAAATCGACCGGCCCCTCCGGCCCCGGTGGCGGTTCCTTGGGGTGGTTCGGCCCCGGCATGATGGTCCCCGCCTTTGAAGAGGCCGTGGCTGGCATGGAAGCCGGCAGCGTGTCTGATCCGGTGGAAACCCAGTTCGGCTGGCATGTCATCAAGCTGAACGAGACCCGCACAGGCGAAGCGCCCGCGCTGGAAGATGTGCGCGAAGAGCTTGAGACCCAAGTGCGCCAGACCAAAGTGCAGGAAGCCATCGAAAGCCTGACCGAGGCCGCCGAGGTTGACCGCAGCGCCGCCGAAGGCATCGACCCAACTGTTCTTAAAAACATTGAATGGCTGAACTGACCCATGGGTAAATCACTGGCTGTCTCGCCGCTCGCCCCGGCCCGTTTTCCCGACCTTCCGGTTATTGACGGCGTGACATTCGCCACCATCGCTGCTGGCGTCCGCTATCAAGGGCGCACCGATGTGATGTTGGCGAAGCTGGCACCGGGCAGCGCTGTGGCGGGGGCGTTCACACGCTCTGCCACCCGCGCGGCCCCGGTGCTGGACTGCCAGGCAAAAATCGGCGGCGCCTCAGATGAGGGCGCCGCCATCGTTGTGAACTCCGGCAATGCCAACGCCTTTACCGGGCGGGGCGGCACCGACGCGGTCGAGGCGATCACCGCCGCCGCCGCTGAAGCCTGCGGCGTGCCGCAATCGCGGGTTTTCACGTCGTCCACCGGCGTCATCGGCGAACCCCTGCCCCACGAACGGATCACCGCCGTGCTGGGCGACCTTCACGCGAAACTCGACCCTGCGGGCATCGAAGACGCCGCGCGGGCCATCATGACAACGGATACTTTCCCCAAGGGCGCCAGCGCGACCGTAGAGATCGACGGCAAAACCGTCTCTATCGCGGGGATCGCCAAAGGCTCGGGCATGATCGCGCCCGATATGGCCACCATGCTGGTCTATATCTTTACCGATGCGGTTATCGCGACAGATGCGCTGCAACACCGCCTTTCGACCCATACCGAGACGACCTTCAACTGCATCACCGTCGACAGTGATACCTCAACCTCTGACGCGCTGATCATGGCCGCGACGGGGGCCTCCGGGGTCGAGGTCGCTGACAACGAAGCCTTCGACGCGGCGCTGCGTGACGTGATGATGGACCTTGCACATCAGGTCGTCAAAGACGGCGAAGGCGCGCAGAAATTCGTCGAAGTGGCCGTCACCGGTGCCTCTAACGATGACGAGGCCAAGGTCCACGCCATGGCCATCGCCAATTCGCCGCTGATCAAAACCGCCATTGCTGGTGAAGACCCCAACTGGGGCCGCGTCGTCATGGCCATCGGGAAATCAGGCGCTCCGGCAGACCGCGACCGCCTGTCGATCCGCTTTGGGGATATTGAAGTCGCCCGCGACGGCTGGCGCAGCCCCGACTATTCCGAAGAGGATGCCGCCGCCCATATGAAGGGCCAGAATGTCGTCATTGGCGTTGATCTGGGCCTCGGCGAAGGCCGGTGCACCGTCTGGACCTGTGACCTCACCCACGGCTACATCGACATCAACGCCGACTACCGGTCCTGACCCTATGAAAACAGTGCTCGTTTCCGCCGCGGCCTTGATCGATATCGATGGCCGCGTGCTTTTGGCACAGCGGCCCGAAGGCAAGCCAATGGCGGGCCTCTGGGAGTTTCCCGGCGGCAAGATCGAACCCGGTGAAACGCCAGAGGCGGCGTTGATCCGGGAGTTGCACGAAGAGTTGGGGATCGAGACATGGGCATCCTGTCTCGCGCCGCTGACCTTTGCCAGCCATAGCTACAGTGATTTTCATCTGCTGATGCCGCTTTTTGCCTGTCGCAAATGGGGCGGCACCCCGGTTTCGCGTGAAGGGCAGACCCTGAAATGGGTACGTCCCAATGAAATGCGCGGCTATCCGATGCCCGAAGCAGACGTGCCGCTCATATCAATATTGCGTGATTGGCTCTAGCCTAGAGTGGCAGAATTGCACTAGTGATCACCAATCACTCAGCATGTTGCGGATATTTTAACCCAAAGCGCACCATCCTGAGGCAGAGTTGTAACATCTGTATGAAAGGGTGCCGACATGTTGAGAACCATCGCAATCGGAAGTTCCATTTACGTTCAGGGCATTTTTGTAAAAATGTTGGCGGGCGGTCGCATGGCCGTTCAAGTCGACGGTAAGATTTTCGAAGGCAAACCAGTCTGAAAAATCTGCGTGGAACGCCTATTTAGGTGAACAAATAGGCGTTCCACCGCGTTTCCCCTGAGCATTTGGCAGGGGATTTTATGTCATCGAAGCGCGCTATTGTCATCCTGAACCGCGGTTCGGGCCGTCAAAACGGTGACCAAGCCGAAAGCACCATCCGAGCAGCCTTTGCGCGGCATGGGATTACGGCGGAATTTATTCACATCGACAAACGGAATGATCCGGCCAGTGCGGCCCGTCAGGCCCTGTCTATGGCCGAGGGCATCATCGCCGTGGCCGGGGGGGATGGCACGATCTCTGGCGTGTCCTCGGCCATGAAGGACCAGGACCGCCCGCTGGGCATCATCCCGCAGGGCACCTTCAACTATTTCGCGCGGTCGATGGGCATCCCAGAAGACCTGCAAGAGGCGGTTGATGTCATCGCTGGCGGCGAAAGCCGCGCGGTGCATGTGGCGACGATCAACGGCGAGACCTTCTTGAACAATGCCAGCATCGGCGCCTACCCGGCGATTCTTAAGACCCGGGAGGGCATCTATCGTCGCTGGGGCCGCAGTCGGATCGCCGCCTATTGGTCGGTGATCAAAGCCTTGATAGATTTCCGTACGTCTCTCAAGCTGACCATTGTGGTCGACGGCAAAGAGACCGACCTCCGAACCCCGCTTGTATTTGCCGTCAACAACGCCTTTCAATTGGATCAAATGGGTCTGGCCGGGCAAGACTGTATCGCGCGCGGCGATATGGTGCTGCTGGTCGCCCCCGATACCTACCGCTTTGGCCTGCTGCGCCATGCGGTGGCGTTGGCCACGGGCATGGCGAAACATCATACCGATTATGAAATGCTCTGCGGGTCCGAGATCGAAATACGCATGAAACAGCGCAAACGATATGTCGCGCGGGACGGGGAGATTGCGGTAATGAAGGGCCCTTATAGGCTCACCCGTGCAACCTCTCCCATCCATATTTTCGTCCCCCGCGCCTCTGGAAAGGACGTGCGATGAGCCGCTTGATTCACCTATCCGACCTGCACTTCGGCAAGGACCGGCCCGACCTTCTTATGCCCTTGTTGGAGGCCGTGAACGGCTATGACCCCGATCTGGTGATCATCTCGGGCGATCTGACCCAACGGGCGAGGGAAAAGGAATACCGTGCGGCGCGGGCCTTTATCGACCGGATCAATGCGCCGGTCTTGAGCGTGCCGGGCAACCACGATATCCCCCTGCACCGCCCCTTTACCCGGTTCTTGGCCCCTTGGCGTTACTACCGGCGCTGGATCCATCACGATCTGACCCCGGTGCACGAAGGCGCGGATTTCGTCGCTGTGGGGATCAACACCGTCGACCGTTTTAAATGGCAGACCGGCAAACTGGGCCTGCGCCGTTTGGGGCGGGCCTGCCGTGCCCTGTCGCGCGGCGGGAAGAACACGTTGCGCATCGCGGTGTGTCACCACCCGCTGGATCACCCCAATGAAACCCACAAGCGGCCCATTCCGGGCGCGCAGCGGGCCTTGAAGCGGCTTCTGGACTGTGGCGCGGACCTAATCCTGTCAGGCCATCTGCACATCTGGCACGCGGGCACCTTTGCCCATCCGGCACCGGAGCATGACGGCCATCTGGCGATCCAGTTGCACGCAGGCACCAGCCTGTCGTCGCGACAGCGGGGGGAGCCGAATGATTTCAATTTGATCGATATCTCGCCCCTACACGTCAACCTTGCGCGGATCAGCTTTGACGACGGCAAAAAGGCCTTCACAAAAGCAGAGGCCCGGCAATTTGACCGGGCCTCTGGGGAATTCGTTCTGTAAGCGCGTGGCTTAGGCCAATGTGCGGGTCACTTCTTCGCGCTCGAAAATCTCGATCACATCGCCGGGCCGGATGTCTTCGTAGTTTTCGAATGCCATGCCGCATTCCTGACCGGACTGAACCTCGGGCACTTCGTCTTTGAAGCGCTTGAGCGTTTTCAGCGTGCCTTCGTGGATCACGACGTTGTCGCGCAGCAGACGCACACCGGCGCTGCGGCGGGCGACGCCTTCGGTGACCAGACAGCCAGCAACTTTGCCCACCCCAGTGACCTTGAAGACTTCTTTGATGTTGGCGTAGCCAATGAAGTTCTCTTTGATCTCGGCGCTCAGCAGGCCGCTCGCAGCCGCTTTTACGTCATCCACAAGGTCATAGATGACCGAGTAGTAGCGGATTTCGACGCCCTTCTGGTTCGCAGTGTTCCGCGCCGAAGCATTGGCACGCACGTTGAAGCCCATGATCGGGGCGCCGGAAGCTTCGGCCAGACCGACATCCGTCTCCGTGATTGCGCCCACACCGGAGTGCAGAACCCGAACGCGGACTTCGTCGTTGCCGATTTTCTCCATCGCCTGAACGATCGCTTCGGCAGACCCCTGCACGTCGGCTTTGACCAAGATCGGCAGCTCGCTGACGTCTTCGTTCGCCTTGGCGTTAGCCATCAGCTGCTCCAGCGTGGTGGCAGCCCCGGCAGCGGCACGTTTGTCCTTGGCGGCGTTGGCGCGATACTCGGCGATTTCGCGGGCCTGCGCTTCGGTTTCGGTCACGTTCAATACGTCACCGGCCTCTGGCGTGCCGTTGATGCCAAGCACCTCAACCGGCACCGATGGCCCGGCTTCTTTGACGCGTTCGCCTTGGTCGTTGATCAGCGCACGGACCTTACCGTATTGCTCACCCACAACAAAAATGTCGCCCTGACGCAATGTGCCGTTCTGAACCAGCACGGTCGCCACGGGGCCGCGGCCCACGTCAAGCTGCGCTTCGATCACTGCGCCCACAGCGGCCCGGTTCGGGTTCGCCTTGAGTTCGAGGATTTCAGACTGCAGCGCAATGGCTTCGAGCAGTTCGTCCAGACCTTGGCCCGTTGCGGCCGAGACTTCGACATCCTGCACATCACCGGACATCTTCTCGACGATGACTTCGTGCTGTAGCAAGTCGGTACGGACCTTGTCGGGATTTGCGGCAGGTTTGTCGATCTTGTTGATCGCCACGATCATCGGCACTTTGGCCGCTTTCGCGTGGGCAATCGCCTCGATCGTTTGCGGCATCACGGCGTCATCCGCCGCGACCACCAGAACCACGATATCCGTTACCTGAGCCCCGCGCGAACGCATGGAGGTAAAGGCCGCGTGGCCGGGCGTGTCGAGGAAGGACAGAACCGCGCCATTGTCGGTCGTGACCTGATAGGCACCGATGTGCTGGGTGATGCCGCCGGCTTCGCCAGCAACCACTTTCGCATTCCGGATCGCATCAAGCAGCGATGTTTTACCGTGGTCGACGTGACCCATGATCGTGATGACCGGGGGACGACCCTGCAGATCCTTCGGATCGTCTACAGCCTCTTTGATGACGTCTTCGACATCGGCATCGGAAACGCGCACCACTTTGTGGCCGAATTCTTCGATGATCAGCTCGGCTGTATCGGCGTCGATGGTTTCGTTCTGAGTTACCATCAGGCCGTTTTGCATCAGCGCCTTGACCACCGCGCCGGTCTTTTCGGCCATGCGGTTGGCCAATTCAGAGACCACGATGGCGGGCGGCAGTTGCACGTCACGCACGATCTTTTCACGCTCGACCTGACCACCCATCGCTTTTTGACGGGCACGTTCCTGCTTGCGCTTCATCTGCGCCATGGAACGCTGACGGCCGCCTTCGCCACCGGCCAGCGCCTGATTGACGGTCAGCTTGCCCGCGCGGCGGCTGTCGCCACCTTTGCTGCGCTTCTTGCTGTCGTCGCGGTCACGGTCCGTGGTTTTGCGCGGCGTGGCGGCGGGCGCGGGCTTGCTGCCCGGCTCGCGTGCAGCGGCAGGTTCCGGTGCTGGCGCTGCGGCAGCGGCTTCGGCCTCTGCCTTGCGGCGGGCGTCTTCCTCGGCCTTGGCTTTGAGGCTTTCTTCGCGCTCGCGCTCTTCGCGTTCCTTAGCTTCGATCTCGGCCCGGCGGCGCTCACGCTCTTCGGCGCGGGCCTTTTCCTCGGCCTCGCGCGCAGCGGCTTCCTCAACCTCACGGGCTTTGGCGGCCTGAACGGCCTTCAGACGGCGCTCCATCTCGGCATCGGTGATGCCTGCGGGGCGCTTCTTGGGATCGCCAATCGGCCCGGCGCCCGGCCCGGTTGGTTTCTGGCCACCCGGCTTGGGCACCACAACACGCTTGCGCTTGGTTTCGACCACAACGTTTTTGGTACGCCCGTGGCTAAAGCTTTGCTTTACATTCCCCGGACGTGCGCCACCGCGCAGACCCAATGTTTTCTTGCCGTCACTATCGCTCATGAAGCTCGTCTATCCTTTCGGATGGCCGTTGCCACCCTCGTTTACGCGCACGCCTTTAAGTCGTCCGGCTTCCTCTACAACACGTTGCGTGAGTCCACCAGAGGCGAGCGCCCCATGTATCACAGTTTGGCGACCGAATGCCAAACCCAATTCATCGGCTGTCAACCAACCGATGTAATGGCCATAGTGTGGGGTGCTCAGCTTGGACTTACCGCGCCCTGACCCGTCTACGGCCTGTATCAATACTTCGGCCTCTTCGGTTTGCAACCAACCCTTGACCTTTTCGTAGCCGGCGACCGCCTTGCCTGCCTTGCGCTGGAGCGAGATCAAGTCCACCACCCGGCGCGCCAATTGCTGTTCGACTTCGTCGATCAACCCCTCTGGCAGCGTGACCGGCTGTTTCGCCGACCGAGCAAAGGCCTTTTTCTTTACCGCGAGTTCCAGCGCGGCACGGTCCGCCGAGACATAGATGCCCCGGCCCGGCAGTTTACCCAAAATATCTGGGTAAACCTGATTGTCCGGGCCGATCACAAAACGGATCAACCCGTGTTTTGGCTGCACGTCGCCCGTGGCGATGCACTTGCGTTCCGCACCGTCTGAACGGTCATTCGAGGCGCCACCGCGTCCCATGTGCAACCCCCGAGGCCCGCTTAGGCCTCGGCCTCCTCGGCGGTTTCGCCGTCTGTTTCTACGTCGTCCTCGTCCGCATCGGCTTCAAGCTCGGTCGGATCGACCCAGCCCAGCATGACACGGGCGGTCATGATCATAGCTTGGGCGTCTTCAAGGCTGACCTCAAAGGGCTCAAGCGCACCATCGTCCTTAACACGCTCGCCGTTGACCGTGGTCCAACCGCCAGCCAGTTCCCAATCGGCACAGGTGGCGAAATCCTCCAAGGTCTTTACGTCGTCTTTTGCCAGCGCTTCTAACATTTGGGGGGTCAGACCCTCAAATTCAACCAGGCTGTCTTCGACACCGAGCGCACGGGCGTTATCAAGCGCCGCTTTGTTCTGCGCTTCGAGCACGTCGCGGGCACGGGCCTGCAACTCGCCTGCGGTGTCTTCGTCCACACCGTCGATGACCAGCAGTTCGTCGACTTCGACGTAGGCCACTTCTTCGAGGTTGGTGAAACCTTCGGAAACCAGCAACTGGGCAAAGAATTCGTCCAGATCGAGGTTGTCCATGAACAGCTTGGTGCGCAGTTCAAACTCGGCCTGACGGCGCTGGCTTTCCTGCTCTTCGGTCATGATGTCGATGTCGAGACCGGTGAGCTGCGACGCCAGACGCACGTTCTGACCACGACGGCCAATCGCGAGCGACAGCTGCTCTTCGGGCACGACGACTTCGATCTTGCCAGCTTCTTCGTCCAGAACCACTTTCGACACTTCAGCAGGCTGCAGCGCGTTCACAAGGAAGGTTGGCTGGTCTTCATTCCACGGAATGATGTCGATCTTCTCGCCCTGAAGCTCGTTCACGACGGCCTGCACGCGGCTACCGCGCATACCAACGCAGGCACCGACAGGGTCGATGGAGCCGTCATGCGAAATCACGGCGATCTTGGCGCGCGAACCGGGGTCACGGGCGACAGCTTTGATCTCGATGATGCCGTCATAGATTTCCGGCACTTCCATCTTGAACAGTTCGGCCATGAACTCAGGCGCGGTGCGGCTCAGGAAAATCTGTGGGCCACGCTGCTCGCGGCGCACGTCTTTGATGTAGACGCGGATACGGTCATTCGGGCGATAGCTTTCGCGGCCGATCTTTTCATTCCGGCGCAAGATCGCTTCGCCAGCGCCCACATCGACGATGACGTTGCCATACTCTTCGCGCTTGACCAGACCGTTGATGATTGTACCGGCGCGGTCTTTGAATTCTTCGAACTGGCGGTCACGCTCAGCTTCGCGGACCTTCTGCAAAATCACCTGCTTGGCCGACTGCGCCGCGATGCGGCCCATCTCAACCGGGGGGACTTCTTCGACGTAAGTGTCACCGACCTTGGGGTCAGCCATATACTGCTTGGCTTGATCGACAGTGAATTCGGCTTGATAGTTCTCAAGCTCTTCGTCCTCGACCACGGTGCGAACGCGGGTGAAGGTCGCCTTGCCGGTCTTGCGGTCGATATCGACCCGGATGTCCATCTCGGCGCCGTAGCGGGACTTGGCGGCACGGGCGAGGGATTCTTCCATCGCTTCGACGACCAGACCGGGGTCGATCATCTTTTCGCGCGCAACTGCCTCGGCGGTTTGCAACAGCTCAAGCTGGTTTGCAGATGTAATGGCCATTAGGTGTCTCCCTCAGCAGACTCTTCAGTCTCGATATCATCAAATTCGTTTTCGTCGATCGCGCCGGACGCTTTGCGCTGGCGGAGCATTTCTTTGATCAGGTCGTCGGTCAGCACCAGCTTGGCATCGCTGAGCCAGTCGAACTGCAAGCCGATGGTGCCTTCTTCGACGTTGATCAGCACTTCGCCACCCTCAACGCCAGCCAGCTCACCCTTAAAGCGGCGGCGGCCATCGATCAGTTCGGTGGTTTCGATCTTGGCCTCATAGCCCTCAAAGGCATCGAAATCCTTGAGCCGCGTCAGCGGGCGGTCGATGCCGGGGCTAGAAACCTCAAGCGAATATTCGTCCAAAATTGGGTCTTCGACATCCAAGACCGCGCCGATGGCCTGCGAAATCTTGGCGCATTCGTCCACTTCGATCCCGCCATCAGGCCGGTCGGCCATGACTTGCAGGATGGTGGATTTGCCCGACATCAGGCGGACGCGCACCAGTTCAAAGCCCATGTCCTCGATCACTGGGGTGATGATCTCGGCCAGACGGCGGTCAATGGCAGCTTTGGCAATCAGGTCATTCGACATGAGACATCCAATTTAATCTGGCAGTTTCGTTCAGGCATAAAAAAACGGGCGCGCGGCCCGTGTTCAAGATCGGTGGTGCCTTCGGTTTGGACCCGAAAGCGCCGCTGTTGAAAGGGGATATAGGCCGGAAAGCCTGAAACTGCAACCCCTCTCAGCCGAACCACCACCGCTCGGGCGCGCGCAGGTTGTCCATCGGCGCTTGGCGTCCGGGGTTCGGCGGTTGGCGCAGATCGTCCGACAGGGCGCTGACCCCGCCGGCGCTATCAGCCTGAAGTGTCACATCACCCCGCTCGCGATAGCGGGGCCGCGCGGGTAAATCCGCTGCATCCACAAGCCCTTCGCTCAGTGCTTGCGCCCGCACCTCCCGCGCGGGGATCGAGACAAGCTCGACCGTATCGAACCAACCGGCAGTGCCGTCCTTGTAATGGCTCTCCACCCGCTCGGCCAAAACCTGACGCCCGGCGGAAAAGCGCCGCAGACTGTAAAGCCCGGTGCCGATCCCGGCCTCGGGGGCGTGGGCGGGGCGGATCACATAGCGCGATTGCGCCAGCAGCAGCGGCAGGTCAGGATTCGCCGTGGCCAATGTGACCTGCACCTTCAGGTCGTCTTGCACCGCGACCTCAGCCTCGGTCAGGACGGATTGCAGACTGGCCACAACATCGCGGGCGGTCAGCGGGCTGCCGTCGTGAAAGCGCACATCGGAGCGCAGATCGAATTGCCACTGCCGCGCGCCGTCGCTGGCTTGCCAGCCAGTCGCCAATTCACCCTTGAGGATGCCATTGCCGGTGACTTCGGTCAGCGTGTCAAAAATCAGCCCCTGCCGCGCGACCTGCATGAACAGCCCGTCGCCTTTGACCCAAGTGTCGTCACGCGTGGCACCCGAAAGCGCCAGCCGCAGTCGGCCCCCGCGCCGGGGTGGCTCTCCGGCGCTGGCACCTGTCGCGGCCAGCAGGGCCGCAGCCGCACCGGTGGTGAAAAGCGCCCGGCGATCCAGCAGAGAGTTGCGCCCGCGCGTCACTGGCCAATCCTATCCATGGTCCGCACCAATTCGGCACTGATCCCCGGCTCCGAGAGCGCATGCCCCGCGTTGCGGATCATCCGCAGATCGGCTTTCGGCCAGCGTTCGGCCAGCGCGTAGGCGCCCGCAGGCGGGCAGATCATGTCGTAACGCCCCTGCACGATCACCCCCGGAATATGCGCGATGCGGCCCATATGTTCGAGGATCTGACCGTCGAACTCCAGAAAGCCGTTATTGGTGAAATAATGGTTCTCCAACCGCGAAAACGCCCGCGCATAGGCCGATGGCCCGCCATGCGAAACGCCATCGGAATGCACCGAGGCCAACGCATTCTCCCAAGCCGCCCATGCGCGGCCATAGTCCTGCTCGACCCTCAGATCACCGGAAAATAGCCGCCGGTGATAGGCCGCAATCAGATCGTCACGCTCATCTTCGGGGATCAGATCGACGAACCGCGCCCAAAGTTCGGGCCAGAACCGCCCGGCCCCGCCGCCGTAGAACCAATCAAGCTCGGCCTGCGTCATCAGGAACACGCCGCGCAGGATCAGATGGCGCACGGCCTCTGGATGCGCTTGGGCATAGATCAGCGCTAGCGTGGCCCCCCAAGAGCCGCCAAAAACCATCCATTTGTCGATGCCGAGTGTGCTGCGAATCAGCTCAATATCCGCGACCAAATGCCATGTCGTGTTGTCCGTGACGGACGCATGCGGGGTGGACCGCCCGCAGCCGCGCTGATCGAACAGCACCACGCGGTAAATCTTTGGGTCGAAATAACGCCGCATCGCCGGGCTACAGCCGCCGCCGGGGCCGCCATGGAGCACGACAACGGGGATACCATCGGGGTTGCCGCATTGTTCGACATAGACCTGATGCCCCTGCCCCACAGACAACATCCGCTGGTCGAAAGGCTCAACCGGCGGATAAAGATGCGCTGCGTCGCGTTTTTGGTCGGGATACTTGTCCATTGCCGCCCTATATAGTCATTGAACCCAAAAGAGCACAGGGAGATCAGAATGCAAGTGGATCAATCAACCATCGACCCCGCCGAGATCGCCAAATTCGAAGCGATGGCCGCCGAATGGTGGGATCTGAACGGCAAGTTCAAGCCGCTGCATATGCTGAACCCCTGCCGGTTGGATTATATCACCAGCCAAATCGCCGGGGAGTTTGACCGTGATCTGACTGCCGAGGCGCCGTTTAAGGGTCTGCGCATTCTCGACATCGGGTGCGGCGGTGGATTGCTGTCGGAACCGATGGCGCGGCTGGGGGCCGAGGTGGTCGGCGCGGATGCGGCGGCGGGCAACATCCCCGTCGCGCAAATCCACGCGCAGCAGTCGGGGCTGGAGATTGATTACCGCCACACCACCGCCGAAGCGATGGCCGAGGCGGGTGAGAAATTCGATGTCGTGCTGAATATGGAGGTCGTCGAACACGTCGCCTCCCCCATCGACTACCTGATCGCCTGCCGCCGCCTGCTGAAACCGGGCGGGCTGCACATCTGTTCGACTCTGAACCGCAATCCGAAGTCCTTCATGATGGCAATTGTGGGCGCAGAGCATGTGATGCGCTGGCTGCCCAAGGGCACCCATGATTGGAACAAGTTCATCACCCCGGATGAGCTTTTTGACCTGCTGAACCGCGCCGGATTGGAGCCTGTGGACCGCAAGGGTTTCGTCTTTAACCCCGTCGCATGGTCTTGGCGTCTGTCTGATCGGGATCTGAGCGTGAACTACGTGACCGCAAGCCTTAATCCGGGCCTTAATCCGGGCCTCAACCCTGGCTCAACTGACGCCTGAGCGCGCGCAGGATCGGCAGCGTGGCGCGGACCTGCTCTTCGCCCAGATCATCCACCACGTTGGAAATCATCGGCGTGATCGCGTTCACCGCTGCATCCCGTGCTTGTCGCCCGGCAGGGCTGATCGCGACCATCTTGCGCCGCGCATCATCCCAATCGGGGCGGATATGGACGTAGCCGGCCCATTCCAGCTTGCTCAGCGTGTTGGTCATCGCCCCGCGCGTGACGTTGAATGTCTCGGCCAATTGCGCGGGCGAGCGTTCGCCGCCGTGCCACGACAGAGAGTTCAGCACCGAAAAATGCGAGATCTCCATCCCGCGCGGCAGAACCCGCGTGAGGCGGCTGCGCACCTGTTGATCGGCGGCCAGCAATTCACCGAACAGCATGATCGCAAGTGTGTTTTTATCGTCGGTCATCTTAGGTCCGGTCAGGGCGCGGCAAAGGGGCGGCGGTTGGCAAGGCTGGGCACTTTGGCGCGGGCCTTGTCACATTCTTCCATGTCCATGTCACAAAAGTAAACGCCGGGGGCCGTCCCGGCATCCAACACCACCTCCCCCCAAGGGGCCACGACCAGCGAATGCCCATAGGTATCGCGGGTTTTGTGTTCGGCACTGGCGTGCGTGCCGGTCTGCGCCGGGGCCAACACATAGCAGCCATTCTCAATCGCTCGCGCCCGCAACAGGCTGTGCCAATGCGCGGCGCCTGTGACTGGAGAGAAGGCCGCAGGCATCGTGAGGATACGCGCCCCCGCCTCTGCAAGCGCTTGATAAAGCGACGGAAAGCGCATGTCATAGCAAACCGACATGCCGATTTTACCAAATGGCGTCTCGGCCACTACAGCCTTGTCGCCGGGGCGATAGCCTGCGGATTCTCGGTAGGTCTCGGTCGCGCTGATATCCACGTCGAACATATGGATCTTGTCGTAGTGGGCCACGATCTCTCCCTGCGGAGAGATCAGCAAAGATCGGTTGGCAAAGCGCCCGTCGCCGCCCCGCGTCTTGAGCGCGAGTGAGCCGATCAGCAGCCAAATGCCCGCCTTCGCCGCCTCTTCGCGCAGGGCGGCGAGGGTGGCATCGTCTTCCTCATAGGCGAGCACCGCCTGCTGATGGGTCCGGCTGGTGCTGACGCAATTCGTCACCTCGGGGGTCAGCACAAATGCTGCCCCGCCCGCCACCGCCTCGCGCAATAAGGCGCGGGTTTCGATCAGATTGGCGGCCGGATCGTCCGAGACGTTGAGTTGCAGCAGCGCGATTTTCATCTGTCTTGCAGCAGCGCGTCGAGCTTGCCCGCACGGTCCAGCGCATAAAGCTCATCACAGCCGCCCACATGCACGTCCCCGATAAAGATCTGCGGCACGGTACGGGCCCCGCCTGCACGCTGAATCATCTCTTGCTTGCGCTCTGGCTCTGACAGCACATCGACCTCATCAAAGGCCGCGCCCTTCTGGGTCAGCAGGCGTTTGGCGGAATGACAAAAACCGCAGAGCGGCGACGTATAGATTTCGACAGGTTGCATAGGATCACCCTTTGAACAGTTAACGTTGCACAGTGATCTAGGTCTCTTTGGCCACGCGCGCCAGTGCCAGCACGAAAACGGGGCCGGAACCGGCGGCAAGACATGCCTCTGTGCAGGCGGTCAGTGTCGCGCCAGAGGTGAACACATCGTCTACCAAAATCACCGGTCGCATGATGATACGGTGCCGCCGCCGGGGATGAACTGTGATCGCTTCCTGCAGGACGCTGTACCGTTCCGCCCGCCCCAACCCATCCAGCGACGGCGTGTGCCGGACCCGCCGCAACAGATCGGGACACCAACTGTGGCCGGTTTCAGCCGAGAGTGCTTTGGCCAGCAAGGCGGATTGGTTGTAGCGCCGTTTCAGCAAACGCCGCCAATGCAGCGGCACCGGCGCGATCAGTGCCGTATCAGGTAAGAGGCCCTGCGCCGCCTGCGCCATCCACCGCGCGCCCGGGCGCGCGATCTCTTGGCGGTCACCGTGTTTCAGCGCCAAGACCAGCCTGCGCCCCATATCGCGATAGAGCAGCGCCGTCCGGCCCTGTGCCCAAGGGCGCGGCGTGGCGAGACAGGCATCACAATGCGGTGAAGCCACATCCCCGCCCCCCGGAAGCGGCACCCCGCAAGCATCGCAGACCGTGCCGCCGATAAAGCCCGTGTCGCGCCAACAGGTGCCGCAAAGCCCGAAATCCGCATCGACCAAACCGCCGCAGCCCAAGCAACGCGGCGGGTAGATCAGTGATACTGCTGTTTGAAGTCCCCGTGGCGGCATTCTATGTGTTCCTCATGACAGCACAGCCCACCCTGACCGACCCCAAGGCCCTCGCCCATCGCCGCGCACGCGCGACGGTGCGGGGCATGTTCTTGCAACAGGCAGCCGCCGATGAGGTTCAGGATCGGGTGGGATTGGTTAAAAAAGCGTTTACCGCTCCAGCCATCGTGACCGCTTTCCCGCAGGTCTGGGCGGCCTCCTTCCCCGAGGCCAAGATTACCCCCGAGGCCGAGGTATTGGCGCTGGAACCGCAGGGCCATGATCTGGTGATCCACGCCATGGGGCTGCATTGGGCAAATGATCCCATCGGCCAATTGATCCAATGCCGCCGTGCGCTGCGGCCCGATGGGCTGTTGCACGCCGTGGCGCTTGGCGGGCAGACCCTGCATGAGTTGCGGGCCTGTCTTGGCCAGGCCGAAGCCGAAGTGACCGGCGGCCTGTCGCCGCGCATCGCCCCGATGGGGGAACTGCGCGACCTTGGCGCGCTGTTGCAACGCGCCGGATTGGCGTTGCCGGTGGCCGACAGCCAACCGCTGACCGTGGAATACGAAGACGCTTGGGCTCTGATGCGCGACCTGCGCGAGATGGGTGAGACCAACGCCCTACAAGCCCGCCTGCGCCGCCCCACGGGCCGTGCGGTACTGACCCGCGCGGCAGAGCTTTACGCCACCCATTTCACCGCCGCATCGGGCCGGGTTACCGCGACCTTCGATATGATCTTCCTCGCCGGTTGGGCGCCGGATGAAAGCCAGCAAAAACCCCTGCGCCCGGGATCGGCACAACAACGGCTCGCAGATGCGCTGAATAGTCGCGAAGAGCCTCTCCCCGATTGACCCGACCCTCAGAGCGGCTATCTCTGCGCGGATCATATGTGCGAGGAAACCCCATGCAGGCAGCCCAGCCCGAGACGGCCCGACCCCAACACGGCCCCAACGACCACCCCAAAGTCCCGCGTCCCAAGGTTGGCGTCCTGCTCGCCAACCTCGGCACGCCGGACGGCTATGACTATTGGTCGATGCGCCGCTACCTAAGCGAGTTCCTCTCGGACCGCCGGGTGATCGATTACAGCCCGTGGAAATGGCAGCCGTTGTTGCAGACGGTGATCCTGACCAAACGCCCCTTCACCAGCGGCGCGGCCTATAAATCCATCTGGAACGAGGCTGAGAACGAAAGCCCGCTGGCGACGATCACCAAGTCGCAGACTGCCAAGATCAAGGCGGCGTTGCAGGCGCGTTACGGTGCCGATGTGATGGTCGATTACGCCATGCGCTACGGCAACCCATCGACCCAGTCCAAGGTCGAAGCGATGACCGCAGCAGGGTGCCAGAAGATCCTGTTTTTTCCGCTGTATCCGCAATATGCCGGGGCCACGACCGCAACGGCGAATGACGCTTTCTTTGCTGCGCTGGCGAAAGAGAAATGGCAGCCTGCGTCGCGCACCGTTGCCCCCTATTTCGACCGCCCCGACTATATCGAAGCGCTGGCTCAGTCGGTCGAGCGTGCCTATGCCGCGAAGGACAAGAAGCCCGACCTGCTAGTCTGCTCCTACCACGGTCTGCCGCAGCGCTATCTGATGGAGGGCGACCCCTATCATTGCCAATGCCAGAAAACGACGCGCCTGCTGAAGGAACGTCTGGGCTGGCAAGACAGCGAGATCATGACGACTTTCCAGTCGCAGTTCGGCCCCGAGGAATGGCTGCAGCCCTACACGGTCGAAGAGGTCGCCCGTCAGGCCAAAGCGGGCAAGAAAAGCATCGCCGTCTGCGCGCCTGCCTTCTCGGCCGACTGCATCGAAACGCTCGAAGAGATCAACGAAGAGATCAAGGAAAGCTTTGAAGAGGCGGGCGGCGAGGATTTCACCTATATCCCCTGCCTGAACGATGATGCCGCGCATATTGAGGCACTGACCACGATCATCAGTGAAAATCTGGCTGGCTGGGTTTAAGCTGGTCCGGGGGTCGCTGCGGCGGCCCCTGTTTCAAAGCCATACGCAGAATACAAAAAAGGCGGTGCACTGCACCGCCTTTTCCGTTTGATCGTCAGTTCCGATTAGTCGGAAGCAACAGCTGCGGCAACCAGCGCCAACAGGATCAGGGGAACCAGGATGCCCGAGGACGAACCTGTTGTTTCTTCCACGATGACCGGTGCTTCGACGATCGGCTCGGCCAGCGAACCAGCAAAAGCAGTCGATGCAGCAGCGGACAGAGCAGCGGCGAGAACGAGTTTCTTCATAACATAACCTCCAGAATAGGCGTGCTGTATCATATACATACACGCACCCAAGACTTACCTCGTAATCTCGTTCTAAACAGTATCGGCAAAAGTTTGCAAACCCGGAATCAGCTATTGCATCAAGGAATCAGGGGGATGTCGTCAAATAAGCAACACCTGCGTGCCAACCTTTGTCATGGCAAAAAGTTCGGCGATATGTTCGTTATAGAGCCCAATGCAACCATTGGAAGACTTGCGGCCAATTTTTCTTGTGTCGTGGGTTCCGTGGATACGGTAATATGTCCAGCTGAGGTACAGCGCATGGGTGCCCAGCGGGTTATCCGGGCCAGGCCCGACATAGGGCGGCCACTCGGGATTGCGCTTGAGCATGGAAGGCGTGGGACGCCAGCTTGGCCCCTCGACCTTTTTGATGACACGGGTGCGACCCCGGCGCGTAAGGTCTTCGGTCAGCGGCACCGATGAGGGGTAGAGTTTGTAAACGCTCTGGTCCTCGGACCAGTAATGCACCGCCCGGCTGTCGATATCGACCAGCACCGCGCCGTTGCGCGTGTTGCTGAAATAGGGGCGCCAATCCAACATCCGGAAGCTCGAGACATTGCGCTGGACCGATTCAGTCAGATCGCGCTCAGTCTCGGTCGTCGCGGAGGAGTTGAAAGAAGAGGTGCTTTGCGCCAGCGCCGGTGTGGCAAGCATCGCGGCGCTGCCAGCCAGAAAGCCACGGCGGCTCTTAATCGAAAAACGGTGAGCGGACATGGAGCGTCTCCAAACTGAAATTATGCTAATTAACGCCATATATATGGCTCGAAAGACGCAGTTTCAATTGAAACCGGCCCCATACGGCAGAGTCACGCCGATGTGCGTTTGAACTGCAACGCGCCCCGATGTAAGGCAGAAAAAATCTCATTGCGTGGAGCGCTCATATGATCCGTATCCTGTCCATCCTGCTGGCGCTGACGGTTGCGCTGTCTGCCTGTGCCCCGTCCAGCACCACTGGCGGCAAAGCCAGCGGTTCCTACCGCATCAGCCGTTCCGACGCGGGTACCATCCAATTCCGCATGCTCGACTCGGTGAATGCGCTGCGCAGCTCGGCTGGGGTCACACCTTTGGCGCTGGATGCCAAACTGAACGCCGCCGCCGCGACCCACTCGCGCGATATGTCGGTGCAAAACCGTCCATGGCACTTCGGCTCTGACGGGTCGTCGCCAATCGACCGTATCCAGCGCGTTGGCTATACCGGCGGTCTGGTCGGCGAAGTCATCTCGGAAACCTATGAGACCGAGCTTGAGACCCTCGCCGCCTGGATGGAGCAGCCAGACACCCGCCGCATCTTGATGGCCCCCGATGGCCGCCAGATGGGTTTCTCTTGGTATCAGGAAAACGGTGGCAAGATCTGGTGGACGCTGGTCGTCGGCAACTGATCTTTCGCTGAACAAGCGGTTTATCCGGCCCCTGCGGGGGCCGGTTTCGTTTTTACCGACCCGGTGATCAGGGTGTGATCAGGATCGGCGTGCCATCGCGCACCATCGCATAGACATCTTCGATCTCTTTGTTGGTGACCGCGATACAGCCCCAAGTCCAATCGTTCTTTTCTTTCTGTCGCGGGTCTTTTTGCCCGTGAATAAAGATATCGCCGCCGGGGCTTTTGCCCATGGCGCGGGCGGTTTCGATATCCCGTGCGTTGGGGTAATCGATCCCGACGGAAAGATGGAACCGGCTGTTCGGATTGCGACGGTCGATTCGGTAGAGCCCTTCGGGCGTGCGCCCGTCCCCCTCAAAGGTCTTGTGACCCACAGGAGCGAAGCCCAGCTTGATCGGATAGTCCTCCAACACGCGGTTATGATGCAACAGCATCATGCGGCGTTGGCTTTTGTTCACAACCACATAGGTCACTTCGGGACCGTTGTATCGTTTGAATTTACTGCTGCTGCACGCACCAAGCGCCACCATAGCGGTGCCGCCAAGTATCATTGTCCTGCGCTTCATCACTGTGCCCTCAAAGCCCCGGCCATTCCGGCCCTTTTTACCTGAGCTACCACAATGAGGGATTAATTTCATTCAAAAAGAGGTGATGAGCCGAGCCAAATGCAGCCCTTTTGCCTAACCTTCCGGCAGTGTCAGGCAGGCGGCAAGCTCCACATGCGACGACCAGCGAAACTGGTCCACGACCTGCACCCAGTCCAGCCGATACCCTGCCGCCACCATATTTTGCACATCACGGGCAAAGCTGACCGGGTTGCAAGAAACATAGGCCACGCGCGGCACCCCGGCGCGGATGATCTCGGCCACCTGCGCCTCGGCCCCGGCGCGGGGCGGGTCCAGTACGACGGCGTCGATCTTGGCCAACTCATCCGGCAAGAGCGGACGGCGGAACAGATCGCGGGTCTCAACGGTGAGCGGTTTGGCCCCCTTGGCCCGACGCCAGCCGCCCTCAAGCGCGGCGATCATCTCGGCATCGCCCTCAACCGCATGAACCCGCGCCTTTTGCGCCAGTGGCAAAGCGAAGGTGCCGCAGCCTGCGAACAGGTCCGCCACGGTCTCGGCCTCCCCCACGGCATCCAAGACGGCGGCGCGCAGGGCCGCTTCGCCATGGCGGGTGGCTTGCAAAAACGCGCCCGGCGGGGGCGTGACCGCTGCGCTGCCAAAGCGCTGCGCGGGCGGCGCGCGCATCGCGATCACCTCGCCATCCCACGTTAGCCGTGCCAGCGCCAAAGCCTCACAGGTCTGCGCCAACTGCTGTCTCAGCGGCCCGTCGAGCGGTTTGCCATTGGCAACCGACACGTCCAGCCCCTCTTCCGACAGCGTCACGGTCACGGCCAATTCAGCCTTGCGGCTGGTGCCGATCAGCGCCAGTTCCTCTGCAACCTTCAACCCCGGCAAAAGCGCGGGATCGACCAGCTGACAGCCCGGCACCTCGATCAACACGTCAGAAGCGCGGCCATGGAACCCAGCCATGGCGCCCTTTTTCGTGCGGCGCGCAGCATAGGTGGCCCGGCGGCGCGATTGCGCAGGCGAGGTTTGGATGGGGCGAAATTCTGTCTCTAACCCATGCGCCGACAGCGCATTGCGGACCACATCAACCTTCCACGCAGCCACGAAATCATCTGCGGCATGCTGCAACTGGCAGCCCCCGCAGGATTTGAAATGGCGGCACGGCGGCGCGACCCGCTGTTCGGACGGCGTAACGATCCGCACGTCGCGCAGCTGTTGGCCCTCGACCTCACCGCTGACGGTTTCCCCCGGCAGGGTCATCGGAGCAAAGATCGGACCTTCGGCGATGCCGTCGCCGTGGTGGCCAAGGCGCAAGATGTGATGTTCTGTCATAGCCTGCCCATAGCGCGGCAAAGGCCACAGCGAAAGCCTATTCCGCTGCCTTCACATCCAGAAACCCGCCCGACTGACGGTGCCAATAGCGTGCATAAAGCCCGTCTTGGGCAAGCAGATCAGCATGGCTGCCGATCTCTGCGATGCGGCCTGCGTCCAACACCATGATGCGGTCCATCTCTGTCAGGGTCGACAGACGGTGCGCGATGGCAAGCACGGTTTTGCCCTCCATCACACGGTCCAGGGTCTGCTGGATGGCGGCCTCCACTTCGCTATCCAGCGCGCTGGTCGCCTCGTCCAGCACCAGTATGGGCGCGTCTTTTAAAATGGCGCGGGCCAAGGCGATGCGCTGACGCTGCCCGCCGGAAAGCTTCACCCCACGCTCCCCCAGATGCGCGTCATAACCGCGGCGGCCTTTGTGATCCTCAAGGTCTTGAATGAAGTCATGCGCCTCGGCACGCTGCGCCGCCGCGAGGACCTCGGCTTCTGTCGCGTCGGGCCGCCCATAAAGGATGTTGTCCCGCGCCGAGCGGTTGAACATCGCAGTCTCCTGCGTGACCATCCCGATGTTGCGACGCAGGCTCTCTTGAGTAACCGTCGAGCTATCCACCCCGTCGATCAAAATCTTGCCCTGCTCCGGTTCATATAGCCGCAAAAGCAGCGCCACGAGGGTCGATTTCCCCGCGCCCGAAGCGCCGACGATCCCCAGTTTCTCTCCCGGTTTGATGGTCAATGAAATCCGGTCGATCCCGCCGGTCTGGCGGCCATAGGCAAAGCCGAGGTCGCGCAGTTCGATCTGCCCGGCCTTCACCATCAACGCCTGCGCATCAGGCCCGTCGTCCAACCGCACGCGCGGCGTCAGGGTGCGCATCCCATCTTCGACCTCACCAATGTTGGAATAGATCGCCATCAGCGTGAAAGACACCCAGCCGGTCATCTGCGCGATACGGATCGCGATGGCACCGGAAGCCACAATATCCCCCTCGCTCGCCATGCCGCGCTGCCACAGCAGGATCGTCCCACCAAGCAAAAGCACCGGCAGAAGCCCGGCAAGGCTCATCAATGCCAAGCGGAACCCGGCGGCGAGATAGCCAAACTCCAGCGCCCGGGCACGAAAGCTTTGCATCGCGGAAAGCGCTGCGCGGTCCTCGTGATCGGCATGGGCAAAGAGTTTCACCGTCTTGATATTGGTGATCGTATCCACCACCTGCCCCGACACCATCGCCCGCGCCCCGGCACGGCCCGCGGCCCGCTTGCGCACGCGCGGCAAGAACCAGTTGATCAGCGCCAGATACATCACCAGCCAGACCGAAAATCCAAGTGCCACGCGCCAGTCAATCGCCAAGAGCAGCGCAACCGACCCGACGAGAGAGGCCAGCGCAAAAGCCACCACGTTGATCACCTCAGCCGCCACTTCTGTCACCGCCCGCGCGGCCTGCATCTGCTTTTGCGCGATGCGTCCGGCAAAATCATCATCAAAGAAGTTGACGTTTTGCCCCAGCGTCCAACGGTGCAGACGCGACAGCACCAGCGGGTTCACATTGGGCTGCACCATGATCGCGTTCGAGGCCGAGGACAGGCCGAACAGCACGGGCCGTGCCACAAGAAAGAACGCGACTGCGCCCAGCACCAGCACCAGACTGCTGCCTTCGAAGAACCGCTCTGGCCCCGCGCTGACCGTAGCGTCGATGACCTTGCCCAATATCCACGCCGTGCCCGCCTCCATCGCGCCAGCGGCGGCGGAAAGGAGCGCGGCAAGCCAAAGCACCGGCCAAGCGCCCGACAGGCACCAGCGCATGAAAGCCCCCAGCGTTTGCGGCGGCGGGCCATCGGCGGGGTGAAACGGGTTGATCCAGTTCGAAATGCTCACGTCTTGTCATCCAATGCGAGAAAACCGCCCGACTGACGGTGCCAGAAGGCTGCATATAGGCCAGCTTTCTGCAAAAGCGCGTCATGGGTGCCTTCTTCGACGATACGTCCCTGATCCAGAACCAGAATTCGGTCCATCTCGGCAATTGTGGACAGCCGGTGTGCGATGGCGATGACGGTCTTGCCAGCCATCATGCCATAGAGCGTTTCTTGAATCACCGCCTCCACCTCACTGTCAAGCGCGCTGGTCGCCTCATCCAGCAACAAGATCGGCGCATCCTTCAGGATCACCCGGGCGAGCGTAATCCTCTGACGCTGCCCGCCGGATAGCTTCACACCCCGTTCACCGACACGGGCATCATAGCCCGCCCGCCCCTCCGGGTCTGTCAGATCAAGGATGAACTCATGCGCCTGCGCCTGTTTCGCAGCCGCGATCATCTCAGCCTCGGTTGCGTCGGGGCGGCCATAAAGGATGTTTTCCCGCACCGAGCGGTGCAGCAGCGATGAATCCTGCTGCACGACACCGATATGCCGCCGCAGACTGTCTTGCCGCACCCGTGCGATGTCCTGCCCGTCGATCCGGATCTGACCCGTTTCGGCATCGTAGAACCGCAGCATCAACTTCACGAGGGTCGATTTCCCCGCGCCAGAGCGGCCAACAAGGCCAATCTTCTCGCCCGGCTGCACGGTGATATCGATATCTTGGATCCCGCCGCTTTCGCGCCCGTAATGATGGCTCAGCCCTGCCATCTCGATCCGGCCTTCGGTCAGCTTCAAGGGCGGCGCATCGCGTCTGTCGGTCAGGGCGAGAGGCTGGGCAATGGTCTCCATCCCTTCGGCCACGACACCCAACTCGCGGAAAAAGCTCGACAGCGCCCACATGATCCAGCTGGTCATTGAGTTGAGCCGCAGCGCCAGCGCGGCGGCAGCGGCCACGACGCCGACGCTCGCTTCGCCCGCCATCCAAAGCACCAGCGCCCAGCCGACGATACCCACGATCAACATGCCGTTGAGAAGGGTCAGCACCACGTCCATGATGCTGAAAATCCGCATCTCGCCCTGAAAAGTACGCCGCGCCTCTTCGATGGCCTCTCCGGCAAAGTCGACCTCTAAATCATGATGCGCGAACATCTTGACCGAGTGGATATTCGTATAGGCATCCACCACGCGCCCCGTCACCTGAGACCGCGCGTCCGATGCCGCCTTAGACGCAGGGCCGACCCGTTTGATCGTCCATGCCACCAAGCCAGCGTAGAGGATAAACCACCCCAAAAGCGGCACTAACAAGCGGATATCAGAGGTGGACAGCAGGATAGCCGCGCCGATCATATAGGCCAGCGAATAAGAGATCGCGTCAAAAACCTGAAAGACCACCTCCCCCGCGGCCGGGGGTGTCTGCATGATCCGGTTGGCGATACGCCCGGCGAAATCATTCTCGAACCAGCCGACGGATTGCCGCAACACATGCCGATGCGCCCGCCAGCGGATCAGGGTGCCAAAGTTCGGCAGGATCGCATTGTTAAGAAGCATAACGTCGACCGCCTGCACCAAGGGCCGCAGGAACAGCACGGCAAGGGCCACGAGGGTCAGTTCGGTGCCGTAGTCCTCCCACATCTGCGCGGGGTCGCTGCCCAACAGGTCAACGATCCGGCCCATATAGTAGATCAGACCAATCTCAATCGCAGCCACAAGGATCGCCATCACCCCGGCGAGGACAAAGACCTTTTTAAACGGCTGCGCATAGTCCCGCAAAAAGGGCCAGAGCCCCTGCGGCGGGTGATCCTTTTCCCGATAGGCAACATAGGGATCAACGAGGTTTTCGAAAAAGCGAAACATGGGGAGACCTTGGAAATAGACGTGCAAAATACGCGGCAATGCCCAATAGCAAAGCCGCAAAGGGGCAATGGTTATGCCAGCTTAGCTAAACCAGATCCCGCGGTACATCTCGCCCATCTCCCTTATAATGCGGTTTGGATAGCCGAATTTCCGCGCGATGTCGACCTAGCTGGACTTTCGCAGCAGCTCCGCACGGGTCTGGGTGAAGCCAGAGTTGATCCAGATTTTCTCCAGCCGGCCAAGCTCTTGCCCTAAGGCCGGGCCCTTGAACGCTGGCATCAGGTCTTTGGCCGTGACCGGAAAACGGGCAGCGGCGGCGTTCGAAATCGTCTCTAACACAATGGTTTCGGGCATCCGTTCTGCCATAACGCCGCGTAGCAATGCAGCGCCACGGGCGATCCCTGCCCCATGACGATAGGCAAGTTCGGCCAGCGGTGGCCCGGCAAAGCCTTGCTCTTGTAGCAACGTCAGGCGCTTGGCCTCTGCCTTGCTCAACCGCAGACGATCCGCCAAGGCTTCCCCGCCCAGCGCGGCCAGCCGAACCAGCCAATCAGGCTCAAGCCCCAACATTTGTTCAAAATGAACCAGTATGGATAGCCAGCGGTCATCACTCCCCGGCAAAAGCACCGGCAAGGCACCGGTTTGCCGCATCAACGCCAAGGCCGGGGCGGGATCCGGCGCGCGGAGCAGCTTTTTGAACTCTTGCCCGACCCGCTCCGCCGAAAGCGTTTCTAACCCATCCAAATTCGACGCGATCGCATCCAGCGCCTCCGGCTCCGGCCCCGCCTCCGGGTCGCCATACCACGCCATGAAGCGAAAATAGCGCAGGGTGCGCAGGTAATCCTCGCGGATACGCTGACCTGCATCCTCGATAAAACGCAGCCGTCGCGCGTGCAGGTCAGGCAGGCCGCCCAACGGGTCAATCACACGGCCCTCGGGCGTGGCATAGAGCGCGTTCATCGTGAAATCACGGCGGCGGGCATCTTCGGCGATATCGGTGGAAAAGGCCACGACAGCCCGGCGGCCATCGGTTTCCACATCGCGGCGAAAGGTGGTGATCTCAAACGGTTTGCCGCCCGACACAAGCGTTACCGTGCCATGGTCGATCCCCGTCGGCACGGCCTTGACCCCGGCGGCCTTGGCCAGCGCCATCACCGTTTCAGGCGTCGCATCGGTGGAGAGGTCCACATCGCTGTCCGGCAGGCCCAGCAGCGCATCGCGCACGCAACCACCGACGAAATAGATACGGTGCCCACCATCCTGCACCACGCGGCAAACCCGCTGTGCGTCTGCGTCATGTAACCAGCGTGTCGTGGTTGGAATCATCGGTTCATACGTGTCGCCCATGCCCGCAACATACGCGCGGTCGCGCCCCAGATGTAATAGGGGCCATAGGGAACAGCGTAATAATACCGCCGCTGGCCACGCCAACGCCGGGAATGCACAAGGTAGTTGCTGGGGTTCAGCACAAGGTCAAGCGGCACGCGAAACACCTCTTCGACCTCGCCGGGCTCCGGCACCACGGTGAAATCGCGCGTCACATAGCCGATCACGGGGGTCACGCTAAAGCCGGTGACCGTCTCATGAGCCGGAAGAACGCCCAAGACATCCACGATGTCGCTCGGCAGGCCGATCTCTTCACGCGCTTCGCGCAGGGCGGCGGCGATGACATCCGCATCGCCGCCGTCTTGTTTACCCCCCGGAAAGGCAATCTGCCCGGGGTGATGTTTCAACGCCGAAGACCGCTTGGTCAGGATCAGTTCCAGCCGCGTTCCGGTATCCACCACCGGGGCGAGCACACCCGCAGGCCGCAGACTGCGCCCCTCGGGCAGGGTGACCTCCGGGTTCAGATCGAAATCGGAGGATTCCACCCCAGTCTGGGCAAGCGCCTCGCGAAAGGATTGGAACCGGTCGCTCACCCTAGGCCTTGGCGTCAAAACCGACCGTGGCCGGATCAAGGTCATAATGCGCGCCGCAGAACTGGCAGTCTGCGGTCACCCGCCCCTCGTCCGTCGTCATCTTTTCGATATCGCGGGCTGAGTAGATCGACAGGCTCTGACGCACGCGGTCTTCGGAACAAGTGCAGCCGAAACGCACCGGCTGAGGGTCATAGACCCGCGGTTGTTCCTCGTGAAACAATCGCAACAGAAGATCGGTCGGCGGTACGCTAGGGCCGATCAGTTCCAGATCCTCAACCGTGCCGAGCAGGATGTTCACGCGGTTCCAATTCTCGGCCTCGTCGCCTTCGACCAAATCATCGGCTTTAAGGACCTCACCCGTCCCTTCGCCCGACGCCGATAGTGGCGAGGCTTTGGGCATATGTTGCAACATGATGCCACCAGCACGCCAATGCTCTGGCTCGCCCGGGCCCGACGATTTGCCAAAGCTCAGCGAAAAGCGGGTCGGCAACTGCTCAGACTGGGCGAAATAGGCTTCCGCACAGGCAGCCAAAGACCCGCCGGCCAGTGGCGTGATGCCCTGATAGGGGGTCATGCCTTTGCCTTGGTCGATCATGATCGCGAAATAGCCTTCGCCGATCTGTTCAAACGGGGCGTCATCGGTCAGCCGATCCGCATCATAGCTGGCATAGGCGCGGATGCGCGCAGGCTCGCCTTCCTTTTCGGGGCCGTAGTAATCGGTCGCGATCATCCGAACGGCACCTTTGGATTGCACCTGTAGCGACAGTTTCCAACGCAGTTTGATCGTCTGACCGATCAATGCGGTCAACAACGCCATCTCGGCCACCAAGGCTTCGACCTGCGGCGGATAGTCGTGCTGCTTCAGGATGCCTTCCAACACGCCGTCAAGCCGCGCCACGCGGCCGCGCATGTCGACATCATCAAGCTGAAAGGGCAGAACGGTATCGTCCCACGCGATTTTAGTTCCTTGGGTCATCGGGTTTCCTTATCGGGGGCCGCTTGGCATACCGCGTCTATATAGGCGCAGCAACCCATGGAAAAAGGGGCAGCAGATGATCCGACGTACAGGCGAAACACCACAGCCCGGCCAAAGCTACACACCGCGGCCCGGGGTCTATGCCATTCTGCCGCTGCAACGCCGTTTTCTGATGACGCTGGAAATGGCGCAAGACACCGAGGTGCAATTGCCCGGCGGCGGTATCGAAGCGGGAGAATCCCCGCTCCAAGCGCTCCACCGCGAGGTGCTAGAGGAAACCGGTTGGCGCATTGCCCGCCCGCGCCGACTAGGCGCATTCCGCCGCTTTACCTATATGAAAGATTACGACCTCTGGGCGCAAAAGATCTGCCATATCTACGTCGCGCATCCCGTGCGCCAGATCGCCGCGCCGACAGAGCCGCATCACGCCACCATGGTGCTATCGGCCAGCGAAGCATTGGCGACCCTCGCAAACGAAGGCGACCGCCTGTTTCTGCAACGCCACCTGCGCTAAACGTTGCCCTGATACTCAAGCAATATCCCTGAAACATCATCGGGGAAATCACGGCTGCCCGCGAATTCGGAAAGCTTCCAGACCAGCGCGCTGAGAAGCGCCGGACCGCTGAACCGGCGCAATTCCCCCAGCATCCGCGCCAAACCGTCTTCGCCCAACATCTCACCGCCCGGATCGGGGCATTCCGTCACCCCATCCGATAGGATCAACAACCTGTCCCCCGGCGCCATCTGAAGCTTATATTCCTCAAACCCCACCCCGGCGAGCAGGCCAACAGGAAAGCCCCCGGTGCCCGGCTGTTCGACCTGCCCATCGCCGCGCAGCAAAGCGGGATGCGGGTGCCCTGCCTGCGCAACTGTGACCTCCCCGGTGGTGAGGTCGGCAATCGCCAGCATCAGCGTAAAATAATGCTCCGTCTCCATCTCATGAAGAACAAGATCGTTAAGCTCTTCTATCACCTCCCCCGGGGGGCGCGCCGCATAGCTGCCCCCGGGCAATAGCGTGAGCGCAAGGTTCTGGTCCGGCGTCGACGCCGACAGATATCCGGCCAGCCGCGCCGTCATCAGGGCCGAGCTGATGCCATGGCCCGACACATCCAAACCGAAAAGCCCCACGACCCCCGGTCGCACAGGGAAATACCCCACCAAATCGCCGCCAACATGCCCGGCAGAGCGCAGCATCATCGACAGATTGCCCCCCTCCATGGCGCGATAGCGTTCGCGAAGCAGCGATTGCTGAAATTTCTTGGCCTCAATCAGATCCTTGTCGATCAGCGCGTGCACCTGCCGAAGAACATCCAATGTTTCGGTGATCAGCTTGTTTTTCTGCGTCAGCTCACGCTGCATGACCAGAAAACGCTCCCCTGCCATGACCCGGGCGCGCAGGTCCGGCGGACCGATTGGCCGGATCAACACATCATCCGCCCCCGCATCAAGGGCGCGGGTCACCACGCCACCTTCAGGCCTGTCGGTGAGCAAAATGAAATAGCCACGACGCTCTTCCGACAGGCTTCGGAAAGTCCGGCAGACGTCGAGCCCCGACAGCCCCGTCATCGCCCAACTGCAGAGCACAATATCAGGCAAGCGGCGCTCGCAAAGGGTCAGAGCCACAGCACCCGACGCGGCAGAGATCACCTCATACCCCCATGCCCTCAGAGACGCTGAGAGAAAACCCCGATGGGTTTCATCCCCCTCAACCACCAAAACCAATGGCGACACAGCAGGCGTCGCCACCGCTTCAGAGAGGCTGGGGATATCCAATTTCATGCGACACGATCCTGACAGGCCTGCTGATCTAAACAGCGATGGCTTACCGAAACGTGAATTCTTCTGTAAATCCGTCGCGCCGGGCGCGCCTACAGCACGAACTGCGCCAAGGTCTCGTCGTTGGTAATATCGGTATAGGTAAAGCCAGATTGCCCCAACTGCTCAAGGAAGGGCTTAAAATTCTCAGGCCGCCGCGTCTCGATCCCAATGAGGACAGAGCCGAAATTCCGCGCCGACTTCTTCAAATACTCAAACCGGCAGATGTCATCCTCCGGACCAAGCAGCATCAGAAACTCCTTCAACGCCCCCGGCCGCTGCGGCATGCGCAGAATGAAATACTTCTTCACGCCCGAATAGCGCTGCGCCCGCTCTTTGACCTCTGGCAAACGCTCGAAATCGAAATTGCCGCCCGAAGCCACACAGACCACCGTCTTGCCGACAATCTGATCGGCCACCTCGCCCAGCGCATCTATCGACAGCGCGCCTGCTGGCTCCAAAACGATGCCTTCGACATTCAACATCTCGTTGATCGTCACGCAAATCCGGTCCTCCGGCAGATGCACCACATCCGCCGGGTTCACCCCGCGCAAACGCTCAAAGGTCCGCGCGCCGATCTTGGCCACCGCAGCGCCATCCACAAAGTTATCGATCGGAGAGACATCCACGGGTGCCCCAGCCTCCAACGCCCGCGCAAGGCTCGGCGCACCTGCGGGTTCAACGAATGTATAGGCGCAGGCATCCCCAAAATAACTGACCACCCCCGAAGACAGCCCGCCGCCGCCTACGGGCAAGATCACCCGATCCGGCACCCGGCCCAATTGCGCGGCAATCTCCACAGCAACAGAAGCCTGCCCCTCAATCACGTCATCATCGTCAAAAGGCGACAAGAAATGCGCGCCCTCGTCCCGGCAAAAACTCTGTGCTGCCGCCAAGGTGGCATCGAAATAATCCCCCACCAGCCGGATCTCGACATTCTCACCCCCGAACATCCGGGTCTTTTGCACCTTCTGCTGCGGCGTGGTCACCGGCATGAAAATCACGCCGCGCACTCCGAAATGGCTGCAGGCAAAAGCCACCCCCTGCGCATGGTTCCCCGCCGAGGCACAGACAAACAACCCCTGCCCCGGGATCACTTTGCGCATCGCATTGAACGCCCCGCGCAGCTTGTAAGAGCGCACCGGGCTTAAATCCTCGCGCTTCAGCCAGATATCCGCGCCAAAGCGGTCCGACAGATGCTCATTGCGGAGCAGCGGTGTCGCCGGGAACAATGCCCGCAGCGCCTCTGCCGCCGCCTGTGCTTTCTGTGCAAAATCATCCGCCATCTGTGCTCTCCTTGCTGCCATTCGTCGATAGGCGCGCAGCCTGCATAGGTCAACGCAGGCTTCAATCTTGCCCGCGCCCACGAAAACCGCTACCTCGCAGGGCGAACTTGAAAGGAACCCCGTCATGTCCGCGCCCAAGAAAGTCGTGCTTGCCTATTCCGGCGGCCTCGATACCTCGATCATCCTGAAATGGCTGCAAACCGAATATGGCTGCGAGGTGGTGACCTTCACCGCCGACCTCGGCCAAGGTGAAGAGCTTGAACCGGCCCGCAAAAAGGCCGAGATGATGGGCATCGCGCCAGAGAACATCTACATCGAAGACGTGCGCGAGGAATTCGTCCGCGACTTCGTCTTCCCGATGTTCCGCGCCAACGCGGTCTACGAGGGTCTGTATCTCTTAGGCACCTCCATCGCCCGCCCACTGATCTCCAAACGCCTCGTGGAAATCGCCGAAGAAACCGGCGCCGACGCGGTCGCCCACGGCGCCACCGGCAAAGGCAACGACCAAGTCCGTTTCGAGCTCGCCGCCTATGCGCTGAACCCCGACATCAAGGTCATCGCCCCATGGCGCGAATGGGACCTGTCGAGCCGCACCAAACTCTTGGAATTCGCCGAAGCGCACCAAATCCCCGTCGCAAAAGACAAACGCGGCGAAGCCCCCTTCTCCGTCGATGCCAATCTGCTGCACACCTCTTCCGAAGGCAAAGTCCTCGAAGACCCCGCAATCGACGCACCCGACTATGTCTATCAGCGCACGGTGAACCCCGAAGACGCGCCGGACACGCCCGAATACGTCGAAATCGGCTTTGAGCGCGGCGATGCCGTCAGCATCAACGGCGAAGCTATGTCCCCCGCCACGATCCTCACCAAACTCAATGAGCTTGGCGGCAAACACGGCTGCGGCCGTCTCGATCTGGTCGAAGGCCGCTTCGTCGGCATGAAATCCCGCGGCATCTACGAAACCCCCGGTGGCACCCTGCTGCTCGAAGCCCACCGCGGCATCGAATCCATCACCCTCGACCGCGGCGCCATGCACCTCAAGGACGAGCTGATGCCGAAATACGCCGAACTGATCTACAACGGCTTCTGGTACAGCCCCGAGCGCACCATGCTGCAAGCCGCCATCGACGCAAGCCAAGCCCATGTCACCGGCACCGTGCGCCTGAAACTCTACAAAGGCCACGTTCGCACCGTTGGCCGCTGGTCCGATCACAGCCTCTATTCCGAAGCGCATGTGACCTTCGAAGACGACGCCGGCGCCTACGACCAAAAAGACGCCGCAGGCTTCATCCAACTCAACGCCCTGCGCCTCAAACTCCTCGCCGCCCGCGACAAACGCACCAAAGGCTGAAACACGGGGGGCCTAATCCCCTTCATTCTTTCTTAAATACCCGCGGGGGTCCGGGGGCAGCGCCCCCGGCGGCTGGCCCCAAACAAAACGCAAAAGGCCCGGACGCTTCCGCCCGGGCCTTTCTACATCTATCAATGCCAAATCAATCGGCGGTAATGACTTTCATCACCAATTCACCGTCTGGCTTGATCGGCCCATCTTCCTTGGCGCCCAGCGTGTATTCGAACACGCCAGTTTTCATGCCGCCATCTTCGGAATGTACCATCAGCATTAGCATATCACCGGAAGCCACGTCCTCTTGCAGGATCGCGACCACGTCGGTGTTCTCACCCGCACGCAGCGGCGCATAGCCCACAACAGGGCCGGGCTTCATGTCGGCATCGGTGCGGTGCACGACCAGCCAGCCATTCTCTCCGGCCATCACTTTATCGGCGCTAACGACGCCATTCGAAACATCTTGGCCCGACGCTTCGACCATTGCCATGGCATGAGCATCAGCCCACGCGCCACCGGCGATCATGGACAGGGCAACTACGGTGCTTGCAAATTTTTTCATCTGGTTTTCCCTCCGTTTGAAATAACGCCGTAGTCACGACAGCGACCCAAAATAAGTTTCGCAGATTTCAGAAATTTTTAAGACGTTCCGCAAATAGCTGCTCATAATAGGGTAAGGCGGCGGCCAGAACCTCTGCATTCGCCCCGTCAAGCATGGGCAAATCCCCCTCGGGTCCGGCAAATCCGGTGCTTTGATGAATCGCCCCATACCAATGCGGGGCCCAAACCCCATCCTCGGGGCGTGGTCCGGCAGGCCAGCGCAGCATCGCAGGGTCGAAAGGCAGATCGATCGCGGCGCAGAGTTTGCGCAGCATCCCCTCCGGGTCCGCACGGATGTCGCCACTGTCGATGACCAGCCCGCCCAAACGCTCAAACAACATAAGCTGCCGGTCAAAGCCAATGTCCGCCAAACGGGGCGCTTCACGTTTCGCGGCGTAGCTGGCGATCACCCGTGCGGGATGCCGGATCAGATGGATGTTCACACAATCCTCCGCCCAGTCCAGCGGAAAACCATCGATCATATGCTGCGCCATATGTTTCATATAAAGGTGCCGCGCACCTTCCTGCACAAACCCTAAGGGCACCCGCGCAGGGTCTTTTTCCTGTGCCGCCAGCACCGCGTCGCGCATCGGATGTTCCAACCCGGTCGCCTTCAGATAGGCCGCGTAGAAAGGCTCATCCATCGCGGTAAAGTCCTGCCGCGCCCCGAAACTATACATCATCGCGGTGCTGAGATTGCGTGGCCCAGACCACATCGCAATTCGCATGAAAGGTTTCCCCCATTGCCGTTGAACCCGGAACGCTAGAAAGAACGCGCCATCTCGCCAAGTGGTAAATTGCCTTCACCAGCGCGTGACTTCCCCTGCCCCGGCCTTGCGCTATCTCAGTCCCAGCGGCAACCCTACGCCAGAGGAGGACCATCATGTTCCGAAAATCAATGTTCAAACCCGCCATTCTGACCCTCGCCATCACCTTGGGCCTCGCGGCGCAGAACCGCCCTGCTGCTGCGGCGCAAACCGAGGTGCTGACCGTCGCAGGCGGCTGTTTCTGGTGCGTCGAGGCGGATTTCGAATCCGTCAAAGGCGTGAAAGAAGCCGTCTCGGGCTTTGCCGGGGGGCGCACCCAGAACCCCACCTACAAACAGGTCACCGGCGGCAACACCGGCCATTATGAGGCCGTGCAAATCCAATTCGACCCAGACGTGGTCAGCCGCAAAACGCTGCTGGATCTCTTTTTCCGCTCAATCGACCCGACGGATGCGGGCGGCCAATTCTGTGACCGAGGGGAAAGCTACCGCACCGCGATCTTTGCGGGCAGCCCCGCACAGAAAAGCGCTGCAGAGGCGGCCAAGGCCGAGGCCCAGAACGCCCTCGGCGCCAAGGTCGTGACCCCAATCCTTGGCGATGCGCCGTTTTATCCGGCTGAGGATTACCACCAAGACTACTACAAAAGCAGCGAGCGGCTGGCCTTCAGCAGTGTCGGCGTGGCGGTCAAAAAATCAGTCGCCTACAAACGCTACCGCAACGGCTGTGGCCGGGATGCCCGTGTGAAACAGCTTTGGGGCAGCGCGGCACCCTTCGTAAAGTAACCGCGACACCGATCGCTTAAGTACGAAAATCGTGATCCCGGATCTCTTTCAGGTCGGGGATCACATCCGCGGTGCCATGGCGCATGACCATCAGCGCCCCGGCGCGCATCGCCAGATCAATCGCCTGCGGCATGGTCATGCCCCGGTCCAACCCCGCGACCAGATAGCCCGTAAAGGTATCCCCCGCCCCGGTCGTATCCACCGCCTCGACCCGATAGGCAGGGTAGCTTTCCACCAGATGCGCCTTGTTAGAGACCCATTCGCAGCCCCCGGCGCCCAGTGTCACCACGATGTCATCGACAGGCAGTTGCCGCAGCTCGCCCCCCGTCGCGGCCCGAAGCTGCGCCGCTTCGACCTCGTTCAATACCAACAGATCGATCTGGCCTAGGATCGCCGTCACCGCCGCCGCATCGAAAGGCGCGGCGGCATAGGCCAGCCGCAGGCCCAATGTCTTTGCCGTCCGGGCCGCGAACCGCTGGCCGTTGGTCTCATTCTGCATTAACAGCCAATCGCCAGAGGAGGCCTCACTCAGCGCCGCGCCGATCATCTCATCGGTGATTTCGTGGTTGGTGCCGGGGAAGATGACGATGTTGTTCTCGCCCTCAAGATCAACGGCGATATTGGCGTGACCGGTAACCCCCTCCATCAAGGTGATATGCGCCGTCTCGACCCCGTATTCCAACAACCGTTCCAGCGCCCAACCGCCATCGGCCCCAAGCGCGCCGACATGCATCACCCGCGTCCCGGCGCGGGCGGCGGCGACCGACATATTGGCCCCCTTACCGCCCAGCCCTTGCCGAAAATTGCGGGCCGAAATCGTCTCCCCCGGCCCCGGCAGATGGGGCAACAGATAGAAGTTATCCGCGTTGATAGAGCCGAGGTTCCAGATCATCAGCCCACCTTGCAGGCCGCGAGAATGGCCATGTTAAGAATGTCATTCGCCGTGGAGGTGGAGGAGCAGATCTGGATCGATTTGTCCAAGCCGGTGAGGATCGGCCCGATCACCGTGGCCCCCGCCATCTCTTGCATCAGCTTGACCGAGATGCTGGCCGAGTGCCGCGCTGGCACCACGAGGATATTGGCAGGCCCCGTCAGCCGCGAGAACGGGTAGTTCGCCTGACTGGCCGCGTTCAGAGCCACGTCGACGGTCATCTCGCCTTCGTATTCGAAATCGACGCCGCGCCGGTCGAGCACTTCGGGCGCGAGGTGCATCTTTTCGGCGCGTTCCGAGACGGGGTAGCCAAAGGTCGAGAAGCTGACGAAGGCAACCCGCGGCTCCAGCCCCAGATGCCGCGCCACACGCGCGCCGCTTTCGGCGATATTGGCCAGATCGTTCTCATTGGGCCATTCATGAACCAGCGTATCCGCGATAAAGACGATGCGCCCCTTGTGCAGCAACGCCGTGATGCCTGCGGCTCCGGCTTCGGCATTTGCGTCAAAGACGTGGTTCAACCGTTCCAACACATGCGCTGACTTGCGGGTGGCCCCGGTCACCAGACCGTCGCCGTGCCCATGTGCCAGCATCAGGGCCGCAAAGACATGCCGGTCGCGAGAGGCAAGGCGGTGGATATCCTTGCGGTCGAAACCCTTGCGCTGCAACCGACCATAAAGGAAATCTTTGTATGTTTCCAAATGCTGTGTATTGGCGGCGTTCACCACCTCCAACTCGCGCACCGCGTCGGCCATGCCCGCTTCTTCGAGCTTGGCACGCACGTCATCCTCGCGGCCCACGACCAGCGACTTGCCCAAGCCCGCACGCTGGTACATCACCGCCGCGCGCAGCACCTTGGGGTCATCGCCCTCGGCAAAGATCATCCGCGCCTGATTGGCCCGGGCGCGGGCGTTGATGCCGCGCAGGATGCTCGCCGTTGGGTCCATCCGCGATTTCAGCCCCAGTTCATAGGCATCCATGTCGATGATCGGCCGCCGCGCCGCCCCTGTGTCCATCCCGGCTTTGGCAACGGCAGGCGGAATGCGGTGGATCAGACGCGGATCAAAGGGCGTGGGGATGATATAGTCGCGACCAAAGCTCAGCGTGCGGCCATAGGCCAGCGCCACCTCATCGGGCACATCCTCACGCGCCAGTTGCGCCAACGCATGGGCGCAGGCGATCTTCATCTCGTCGTTGATGGCGCGTGCGTGAATATCCAGCGCACCGCGGAAGAGATAGGGAAAGCCCAGCACGTTGTTAACTTGGTTCGGATAATCCGACCGCCCGGTGGCGACGATGGCGTCCATACGGACCTCATGCGCCTCTTCGGGGGTGATCTCTGGATCCGGGTTCGCCATGGCGAAGATCACCGGGTTATCCGCCATGGAGGCGACCATTGCAGGCGTCACCGCGCCCTTGACCGAAACCCCAAGGAACACATCCGCCCCCTTCATCGCCTCTTCAAGCGTGCGCAGCTCAGTATTGGCGGCATGGGCCGATTTCCACTGGTTCATACCCTCGGTACGACCCTGATAGATCACACCCTTGGTGTCGCACATGATGCAATTGTCATGCCGCGCGCCCATCGATTTGAGCAGTTCCAGACAGGCGATGCCCGCCGCCCCCGCACCATTCAGCACGATGCGCACATCTTCGATCTTTTTGCCCGACAGATGCAGCGCGTTGATCAGCCCTGCGGCACAGATCACCGCCGTGCCGTGCTGGTCGTCATGGAAGACGGGGATGTCCATCTCTTCCTTCAGACGTTGTTCGATGATGAAACACTCAGGCGCCTTGATGTCTTCGAGGTTGATGCCGCCAAAGGTTGGGCCCATCAGCTTGCAGGCGTTGATGAAAGCCTCGGTATCCTCTGTATCAAGCTCGATATCGATCGAGTTCACATCGGCAAAGCGTTTGAACAGAACCGCCTTGCCCTCCATCACTGGCTTGGACGCCAGCGCGCCGAGGTTCCCCAAGCCCAAAACCGCCGTCCCGTTTGAGATCACCGCCACTAGATTGCCCTTGTTGGTGTAGTCATAGGCCGTCTCGGGGTTTTCCGCGATCGCCTCGCAGGGCACCGCCACGCCGGGGGAATAGGCGAGGCTGAGGTCTCGCTGGGTGGTCATCGGCACCGTAGCCGAGATCTCGAATTTGCCGGGCGTCGGCTCAAGGTGAAAGGCAAGCGCCTCTTCAGAGGTGATACGGTTCTTTCTGGTCACGATATGGCCCTTCCCTTGCTTTGGAATCTTCTTAGCCACGATCGGACGCCTGCACAACGCAAGCGCCGCGTCAGAGCAAAATTGCTCGATAAAGGCCGCCCATCACGCCTGCACCCCCTTTCCCTGCTTCGGGGGGTTTTGTAGGGTCCGCGCTGCAATAGGGGGCCGCCGTGCAGACAGAAAAAGTAACGCCAATGATGGCGCAATATCTTGAGCTTAAAGCGGACCACGCGGATGCGCTGCTGTTCTACCGCATGGGCGATTTTTACGAGATGTTTTTCGACGATGCCGTGGCCGCTGCCGAGGCGCTGGACATCGCGCTGACCAAACGCGGCAAGCATCAGGGCAAGGACATCGCCATGTGTGGCGTGCCGGTCCATGCCGCCGAAGGCTATCTGCTGACGCTGATCCGCAAGGGCTTTCGCGTGGCGGTCTGCGAGCAGATGGAAAGCCCCGCCGAGGCCAAGAAACGCGGCTATAAGTCAGTGGTGAAACGCGATGTGGTGCGGCTGGTGACACCCGGCACCCTGACCGAAGAGAGCCTGCTGGAAGCCCGCCGTCACAACTACCTCGCTGCCTTTGCCGAGGTCCGTGATGCCTGCGCGATGGCATGGGTCGATATCTCAACCGGCGCGTTCCACGTGATGCCCTTGGCGCAGGTTCGTCTGGGGCCGGAACTGGCGCGGTTGTCGCCGTCTGAGTTGATCGTCTCTGAGGCGAAAGAGAGTGATTTGCACGAAGTCGTCTCTGATTTCGGGATCGCGCTGACGGGCTTGGCCCGCTCAGCCTTCGACAGCACCAGCGCGGAAAAGCGGGTCTGCGACCTGTTTGATATCGCGACGCTGGAGGCATTCGGCAGCTTCACCCGCGCCGAAGTCTCGGCCATGGGCGCGGTAATAGAATACCTCACCATTACGCAACGCGGCAAGCTGCCCCTGCTCCGCCCCCCGCAGAAAGAGGCCGAAGCCCGTACCGTACAGATCGACGCGGCAACCCGGCGCAATCTGGAACTGACGCATTCTCTGAACGGCGGTCGCGGCGGGTCTTTGCTGTCAATCATGGACAATACCGTCACCGCCGGGGGCGCGCGGCTGCTGGAACGGCGGATCTCAAGCCCCTCGCGGGTCGTTGACGTGGTGTCCGCCCGCGCCGATGCGGTCAGCTTTGCCCATGAGAATGCCCGTCTTGCCGAAGACATGCGCCGACGGCTGCGCAATGTTCCGGACCTCGACCGCGCATTGTCGCGGCTGTCGCTCGACCGGGGCGGCCCGCGTGACCTTGCCGCGATCCGCAACGGGTTGATCGAAGCCGAGGCGTTGCACCAGAGCCTAACACAACAGGATCTGCCAGATTTGCTGCGCGAGGCCGCCGAAGGTTTGCAGGGTCATGGCGACCTTATCGACCTGCTGGATCAAGCCTTGGTCGCCGAACCGCCGCTGATGGTGCGGGATGGCGGCTTCATCGCTCCCGGTCACGATGGAGACCTCGACGCCGCACGCGAGTTGCGCGACGAAGGGCGCGGCGTAATCGCGGGCATGCAGCAGCAATTTGTTTCTGACACGGGGATTTCCTCGCTCAAGATCAAGCATAACAATGTCTTGGGCTATTTCGTCGAATGCACCGCGACCCATGCGGAAAAAATGCTCTCTCCGCCGCTGTCAGAGACCTTTATCCACCGTCAGACAACGGCGAACCAAGTGCGGTTCACCACCGTCGAACTGTCTGAGTTGGAGACGAAAATCCTCAACGCTGGCAACCATGCGCAGGAGATCGAAAAACGGCTCTACGAAAGCCTTCGGAGTGCCATTCTGGAACATGCGGCAGAGATCGGCCAAACCTCTGCCGGGCTGGCCGAGGTCGACCTTGCGACAGGTCTGGCCGACCTTGCGCGGAGCGAGAATTGGACCCGCCCGCGCGTTGATATGTCTCGGGCATTTGACATCAAAGGCGGGCGGCATCCGGTGGTTGAGCGCGCTTTGACCCAACAATCAGGCGAGCCTTTTATCGCCAATGACTGCGACCTCAGTGCCGAGGGCGAAGCCGCCAACATCTGGCTGCTGACCGGCCCGAACATGGCCGGTAAATCGACCTTCCTGCGGCAGAACGCCCTGATTGCGTTGATGGCACAGATGGGCAGTTTCGTGCCCGCGACCTCGGCGCATATCGGCGTGGTCAGCCAGCTCTTCAGCCGCGTCGGCGCCTCGGACGATCTGGCCCGCGGCCGCTCGACCTTCATGGTCGAGATGGTCGAGACCGCCGCGATCCTCAACCAAGCCGACGACCGCGCGCTGGTGATCCTCGACGAGATCGGGCGTGGCACGGCGACCTACGACGGTCTCTCGATCGCCTGGGCCACGCTGGAGCATCTGCACGACGTGAACCGCGCGCGGGCGCTGTTTGCCACGCATTACCACGAGATGACGGCGCTTGCCGGAAAACTGCCGGGTGTCGACAATGCCACCGTCGCGGTCAAGGAATGGGAGGGCGAGGTTGTCTTCCTGCACGAGGTGCGCAAGGGGGCGGCTGACCGCTCCTACGGTGTGCAGGTGGCGCAACTCGCGGGCCTGCCCGCCCCGGTGATCGCCCGCGCCCGGGTGGTGTTGGAAGCGCTGGAGAAAGGTGAACGCGAAGGCGGTGCGACGCAAAAGACGCTGATCGACGATCTGCCGCTCTTTGCCGTGAGCCCCACGCCCGCGCCGCAGCCGATGAAATCCTCGCCGGTCGAAGACAAGCTGCGCGAGGTGAGCCCCGACGAACTGTCCCCCCGCGAAGCGCTGGAGCTGATCTACAAACTAAAAGAGGCGGCCACTTCCTGACCGCCTCCTTCAAATTTTCGACTGTTTGACTGGGCTTAGCTCGCCGGGGTCGAAGACACCCCAACCTGCGCGGGGCGCAGCAGACGGTCGTGCAGCATGAAGCCTTCGGCGGCGACCTGAATGATCTCGCCCGCGACGGTGCCGGGCACCGGGGCTTCGAACATCGCTTCGTGATGCTTGGGGTCGAACTTGTCGCCCACTTCGGGTGCGATCACTTCGATGCCGTGCTTTTTAAAGACGTTCAGAAGCTCGCGCATCGTCAGTTCCACACCTTCGAGCAGCGGGCCAAAAGCCTCTTTCTGCTCTTCGGTGGTGGTTTCCAGCGCACGCTTCATGTTGTCGTAGACCGGCAGCATGTCACGGGCAAGCTTGGAGCCGCCGTAGTTCTCAGCCTCGCGCCGATCCTTGTCGGAGCGTTTGCGCGCGTTCTCGGCATCGGCCAGCGCGCGCATGAAACGGTCGCGGTACTGGTCACGCTCGGCGCGCAACTCTTCCACCGCAAGGGCTTCTTCGTCGATCTCGGCCATGTCTTCGGCGTATTCTTCAGCTTCGGCGCTGTCGATCTCGTCCAAAAAGTCGTTTTCTTTCGGCTCTGCCATGTTCCACCTCTAGTTCCGGTCGGAAATCAGCTTTCCCACCAGTTGTGCCGTGTAGTTCACAATCGGCACGATACGTCCATAATTTAAGCGTGTCGGGCCAATGACACCCACGGCGCCGATCACCTTACGATCAGCGTTCATATAAGGGGAAACGACCAGAGAGGAACCCGAAAGTGAGAAAAGTTTGTTTTCGGAGCCGATAAAAATGCGCACACCGTCCCCATCTTCGGCCAGTTCGAGGAATTCGGCGATGTCCCGCTTGCGCTCAAGGTCGTCAAAGAGGCTCCGGATACGGTCGAGGTCTTCGGCCTCCCCCTCCCCGCTCAGCAGATTCGACCGGCCCCGAACAATCAAGCGTTCGGAATGCTCCCCTTCTGCGTCCCACAGCACGGCACCGCTCTCGACCAGCTGTTGGGCCAACACGTCAATCTCCTGACGGCGTTTGGCGATCTCTTGTTTGATGCTGCGTTGCAATTCGCTGAGGGTCTTGCCCTCAACGAAAGCATTCAGAAAATTCGCCGCCTCGCGCATCGAACTGGGCGTTTGCCCCGGCGGAGGCGTGAAAAGCCGGTTTTCCACATGGCCATCTGAAAAGACAAGCACAACCAAGGCCCTATCAGGTGACAGAGAGACGAATTCGATATGCTTTATCGGCGCTTCGTGCTTCGGCGTCAGCACGAGGGAGGCGCCATGCGTTACCCCCGACAAGGCCGAGCCGATCCGGTCCAAAAGCCCGCCCACATCGGACGAATTATTGCCCAGCGTCGCGTCGATCTTTTCGCGGTCCAACTCGGTCGGGTCGCCAATCTCGATCATGCCATCGACGAACATCCGCAGCCCCAATTGGGTCGGAATCCGCCCGGCCGAGACATGCGGGCTGTCGAGCAGCCCCATATATTCGAGATCCTGCATCACATTGCGGATCGTCGCTGCCGAAACCTTTTCGCTGAAGTCGCGCGTCAGCGTGCGCGACCCCACCGGGTCGCCGCTCTCCAGATAGCCTTCGACCACCCGGCGAAACACTTCGCGGGATCGGTCGTTCATGTCTTTCAGCAATTCAGGCGTGTTTTTCATCGGTGCTCGCTCTCTTCCCCAATAAAGGTACAAGCCGGGCAAACGTCAATCGGGGTTGCATCAAAGCCTTGTGGGGCGGTATCCCCGGGCAACATCAAAAAGGATATCTCATGCGTCCCTCTGGCCGGAAACTCGATGAAATGCGCGCCGTCTCGATCGAGACAGGTTTCACCAAACACGCCGAGGGGTCGGCCCTGATTAAGATGGGCGACACGCATGTATTGTGCACCGCGACAATCGAAGACCGCGTACCGCCGTTTATCAAAGGCTCGGGTCTGGGCTGGGTGACCGCCGAATACGGCATGCTGCCCCGCGCCACCAACACGCGGATGCGCCGTGAAGCCGCTTCGGGCAAGCAAGGGGGCCGCACGGTCGAGATCCAGCGCCTGATCGGTCGCGCCCTGCGCGCCGGTGTCGACCGCTCCGCTCTGGGAGAGCGTCAGATCACCGTCGATTGTGACGTGCTTCAGGCCGATGGCGGCACCCGCTGCGCCTCGATCACGGGCGGTTGGATTGCCCTGCGTTTGGCTGTGAATAAACTGATGAAAGCGGGCGATGTCGTCTCTGATCCGCTGGTTGATCCGGTCGCCGCGGTAAGCTGCGGTATCTATGCAGGTCAGCCGGTGCTTGACCTCGACTATCCCGAAGACTCTGAGGCTGGCGTTGACGGTAACTTCATCATGACCGGGTCCGGTAAGCTGATCGAAGTCCAGATGAGCGCCGAAGGCTCTACCTATACGCGGGACCAGATGAACCAGCTGATGGATCTGGCCGAAAAAGGCGTCGGCGAGCTGGCCGCGATCCAGAAATCGGTCACCGCATGACACGCAAGTTCACCGAAAGCCGGATCCTGATCGCCACCCATAACGCGGGCAAGCTGGAAGAAATGGGCCAGCTTTTCGCGCCCCATGGGGTAGAGGTCGTCGGCGCGGCAGAGATGGACCTGCCCGAGCCCGCAGAGACCGAGACCACATTCGTCGGCAATGCCCGGATCAAGGCACATGCGGCGGCCACGGCCACCGGCATGCCCGCCTTGGCCGACGATTCCGGCATTGAGGTCGAAGCCCTGGACAACGCCCCCGGTGTCTATACCGCCGACTGGGCAGAGACCGAGAATGGCCGCGATTTCATCATGGCCATGACCAAAACGCGGGACCTACTGGAAGAAAAGAACGCCCCCCACCCGCGCCGCGCCCGCTTTTGCGCGACGCTGGTGCTGGCTTGGCCCGATGGCCACGACGAAGTCTTTGCGGGTAAGGTAAACGGCACGCTGGTTTGGCCCATGCGGGGCGAACAAGGGCATGGCTATGACCCGATGTTCCAACCCGATGGGCATGACATCACATTCGCCGAGATGGACGCAGAACAGAAAAACAGCATCAGCCACCGTGCTGATGCTTTTGCGAAATTGATTGCGGGCTGTTTTGGCTGAAGATTGGCAACAGGGGGGCTTCGGCCTTTATATCCACTGGCCATTTTGCGAGGCGAAATGTCCCTATTGCGACTTCAACAGCCATGTCAGCCGCCGGATTGACCAAGCCGCATGGCGAGATGCCTATCTGGCAGAGCTTCAGAGAGCCGCGGATGAGACACCTGGCCGCGTCCTCAACGCAGTCTTTTTCGGGGGCGGCACACCCAGCCTGATGAACCCCGATGTTGTGGCCGATATCATTGCCGCGATCCGACGGCACTGGCCGACCGCCAATGATCTAGAACTCACCCTCGAAGCCAACCCCGGTTCTGTCGAAGCAGGCCGTTTCGCCGCCTACCGGCAGGCCGGCGTTTCACGTGTCTCAATGGGAATTCAGGCGCTCAACGATCCGGATCTCAAGCGTTTGGGCCGCCTGCACTCTGCTAAAGAGGCGATGACGGCTTTCGATATCGCCCGCAATACGTTCGAACGGGTCAGTTTCGATCTTATCTATGGCCGTCAGGATCAGACCGCGGCCCAATGGGAAGCCGAGCTCAAGCAGGCTCTATCACTCGCGATAGACCATATTTCGCTCTACCAACTGACCATCGAACAAGGCACCGCTTTCGGTGACCGCTACGCCCGTGGCAAGCTGCGCGGCCTGCCCGACGAAGGTTTGGGCGCGGATATGTTCACACTGACACAAGACATCTGCAACGATATGGGCATGCCCGCTTATGAGGTTTCAAATCACGCGCGCGATGGTGCCCAATCGCGTCACAACCTGATCTATTGGCGCTACGGCGATTACATCGGTATCGGCCCCGGCGCGCACGGACGGCTGACACTTGGCGGACAAAAGCTGGCAACCGTTGCCTATAGCAATCCGCAACGCTGGCTCGATGGTGTCGCGAAAGGCGAAGCGGAGAAACCCCGCACGGCCATCAGCCGAAGCGAACAGGCGACCGAGTTTCTCCTTATGGGTCTACGCCTGAAAGAAGGCGTCGATCTGGCCCGCTACACCGATATCGCCGGGCATGAAATCGACGAAAAGGCCGTCGATCACCTGCAAGATATTGGCATGGCAAAGCGCGAAGCAGGTAGATTAATCGTGTCCGATCAAGGCGTTATTGTTCTAAACGCCGTGATCGAAACGCTTTTGCGCTAGGACCCGCCCAGCAGGCGGCAGATCTCGTCCAACTGGTCAAGCGTGGTATAGTGCAACGTCACCTTACCCGCTTCTTGGCCCGGTTTATGGTCCAAACTCACCTTCATACCAAGGTTAGCTGACAGGTCGCCTTCAAGCGCCTGAGTATCGGCGTCTTTCTCTGAGCGCTGCGAGAGGCGCTCTCTATTTACCATATTACCGCGCTCGCCAGCTTGATCTTTCTTGACCAACGCTTCGGTTGCGCGCACGGAAAGGCCACCCTTGATGACCTGCTGGGCCAATTTCATCGGGTCCTTCGCAGGGATCAGCGCCCGCGCGTGCCCCGCGCTCAATTCATTCTGACGCACCATTTCCTGCACTGGATCCGGCAGGTTCAACAGACGCAAAAGGTTCGCAATATGGCTCCGGCTCTTGCCAAGCGCCTCTGCCATCTTCTCCTGCGTGTGTCCGAACTTATCCATCAGCTGACGATAACCCGCCGCTTCCTCGACCGAGTTCAGGTCGGCCCGCTGGATGTTTTCGATGATCGCAACTTCAAGCACTTCAACATCGGTGAACTCGCGCACAATAACCGGAAGGCTATGTATCTTCGCGATTTGCGAAGCCCGCCACCGCCGTTCGCCAGCGACGATCTCGAAGTAACCATTGTCCAGCGCACGCACGATCAGGGGCTGAATGACCCCCTTTTCTTTGATAGATGCGGCGAGATCGTCAAGATGCTCTTGCTCAAACCGTTTACGCGGCTGATCTGGGTTCGGCTTGATCCGTTCAATCGGAACGAACTGCTCCGCCGCCGCGGCCCCCTTGGCGGCCACGCTCTCTGTCTCAGCTACATCCGCCATCAATGCCGAAAGCCCCCGGCCAAGGCCCCGTTTACGCTCTTGTTTATCTGCCATACTGCCACCTTATTAACCATTGTTTCTCGTTAGCTCTGCCGCCAAATCGCGGTAGGCTTGGGCCCCTTTCGAAGTAGGATCATAACTCAAAACGGGCATCGCAAAACTTGGCGCTTCGCTTACCCGAACATTGCGCGGGATGACGGTCTGGAACACCAGATCTCCGAGGTTCGAACGCGCATCACTCTCAACCTGCTGCGAGAGATTATTTCGCCTATCATACATCGTAAGAAGCACGCCCTCGATCCTCAGCTCTTTATTCCCGCTCTGCCGCACTTCGCGGATCGTAAGCATAAGCTGTGAAAGACCCTCCAGCGCGAAAAACTCGCTCTGAAGCGGCACCAGAACAGAATGCGCCGCGATCATGGCATTTACTGTCAAGAGGTTAAGAGATGGCGGGCAGTCGATCAGGATATAGTCGAACTCAAACTGATCCATCGCTGGCTGCCGCAGCGCATCGTGAAGAAGGAAGCTCCTTTTCTCATTTGAGAAAAGCTCGATATCCGCAGAACTGAGGTCTACCGTTGCAGGAACGATAAGCAATCCATCGGTTTCAGTGCGCTGGATGACATCCTGCGGCAAGCTGTCGTCAAGCAATAGATCATAGGTCGTGAACTCTCGATCCTCCACTTCGATCCCAAGCCCGGTAGAGGCGTTCCCCTGTGGGTCAAGATCGACAACGAGGATCCGCTTGCCCGCCTCTGCGAGCGCTGCCGCGAGGTTGATCGTGGTTGTGGTCTTACCAACGCCGCCTTTTTGGTTTGCAATTGCAACGATTTTCGGTCCAGCCGGACGAGAGAGGTCAGACACGAGTGATATCCTTAATCTTCAAAATAGCGGCAGCCGGATTGGTTTTGCTCTCTACGGCTTCGAGCGCGTAAGCCCAGACTTGCTTAGCATCATTGTCTTCGCTTCGCCAATTCTGCCCCTTGGGAAAGAGCGCGGTACCATCAGAATTCAGATGAAGTTCAGTGAAGTCCAGAAGCTGCGTCAAATCAGCAAGAGCCCGTGCCGACAATACATCGGCTTCAAGACCATCCAACTGTTCGATTCTTTCGGTTTTCACTGAGGCGGTCAGGCTGAGTTCCCGTATTGCGGTACGGAGAAACGCGCATTTTCGTTGATCACTCTCGACCATGGTTACTTGAAAATTCCGCGCTTCTTGATTGAGAATCGCAACGACGATTCCCGGAAACCCTCCGCCGCTGCCAAGATCAACCCAATGCCCCTCGCCCTCTGCAAGTTCAAAAACCTGTACGGAATCGAGGATATGCCGCTGCCAGAGATCATCCAAGCTGTTTTTGGAAACCAAATTGATCTTCAGATTCCATTTCCGCACTAGCTCAGCGAAAGCTATCAGCTTGTCAAATGTTTCACGTGAAACATTCAGGGTGTTCTCTATCGTCATGCAGACCTCTTACCCGTTCCTCTTTTCACCCGCGCGAGTATTAAGGTTAGGGCAGCTGGCGTCATCCCGTCTATACGGGCCGCCTGTGCCATCGTCTCCGGCCGGGCCGCCGCGATCTTCGACTTCAATTCATTGGAGAGCCCAGCAAGCTCGTCGAACATGAAATCAAGCGGGATCCGAAGGCCCTCGTCCTTTTTGAGAAGATCGATCTCTTTCTGCTGACGGGAGATATAAGTCGCGTACAGCGCATCGCGCTCAATCTGGCGTCGCACCTCTTTTGGGGCTATCTCTAAGCTACTATCGAGCGACAGAAGATCCTCGAACTTAACGTCCGGAAACGCAAGGACCTGAAAACCATTCCGTTTCGAACCGTCTTGATTGACGGCAATACCGCCTGCCAGGAGTTCCTTCGGGGTCCAATCTATTGCCTGCAATTGCTCCTTAAAGGCCTCCAAAGAAGCCAGCTTACGCTGAAAGAGCTTACCTCGAGCTTCCGATACGCAGCCGAGCTCGATTGCCAAGGGCGTCAGGCGCTGGTCAGCGTTGTCTGCGCGTAGGGACAGCCGGAACTCCGCCCGGGACGTAAACATGCGATATGGCTCGCTCACACCTCGGGTCGTCAGGTCATCGATCATGACGCCGATATAGCTCTCAGCACGTCCAAATGTCACAGCGTCCCTACCCTGCGACATCAAAGCAGCATTTAGTCCTGCGACGAGGCCCTGAGCAGCGGCTTCCTCGTAACCTGTGGTGCCATTGATCTGACCCGCCAAATAGAGGCCCGGCACGGTCCGCACGGCGAGGGTCGAAGACAGAGCACGCGGGTCTATGTAATCATACTCAATGGCATAGCCGGGCTGGAGGATTATTGCATTTTCGAGCCCAACCATACTACGTACGTAGGCCTCTTGCACGTCTTCCGGCAGGGACGTTGAAATTCCGTTCGGGTATACAGTGTGGTCGTCTACGCCCTCAGGCTCCAAGAAAACCTGATGCGAGTCCTTATCCGCAAATCGAACCACCTTGTCTTCAATAGATGGGCAGTACCGCGGGCCCACACCATCGATATGCCCTCCGTACATGGCGGACCTATCTAGGTTCTCGCGAATGATCTGATGAGTTTTCTGGTTGGTGTGCGTTATCCCGCAGGCAACCTGCGGTGCAGATACTTCTGTGGAGAGGAATGAAAATACGACAGGCTCCTCGTCGCCTGGCTGTTTTTCCAAAATATCCCAGTTAATGGTCCGGCCATCCAAGCGCGGCGGCGTCCCTGTCTTCAACCGTCCCATAGGAAGGCCAAAGGAATCGATCCGTTCAGCGAGCCGAACGGAGGCTTTGTCGCCCATTCGTCCACCCTGGTGCGATACGTCGCCGATGTGAATGACGCCCCGCAAAAAGGTTCCAGTGGTCAGCACCACAGAGGTCGCTCGGATAGTAGCGCCGTCGGCCAGTACCACCCCGGCCACCGTGTCGCCATCCATCGCGAAATCCACGACTTCGCCTTCGACAATATCGAGGTTTTCTTGGCCTTCGATCTCTTTAAGCATCTCGGTACGGTAGATCCTGCGATCTGCCTGGGCACGCGGCCCTTGAACCGCGGGGCCCTTGCGACGGTTCAGCAGGCGAAACTGAATGCCAGCCTTATCTGCCACCCGCCCCATAACGCCGTCCATGGCGTCAATCTCTCGGACGAGGTGACCTTTGCCCAGCCCTCCAATCGCAGGATTGCAAGACATCACACCGATGCTGTTCCGGTCCATCGTCACAAGAGCGGTATGAGCTCCGATACGCGCCGAAGCGTGAGCCGCTTCCGCGCCCGCATGGCCGCCGCCGATCACGATCACATCAAAATGTTTCACGTGAAACACTCCATCATTTACCTACGCAAAAGCTGGTGAAGATTTCATCCAGCAGGTTTTCGACATCTATTCGGCCAACTAAGGCTTCGAGCGCGCGTATAGCGAATCGCAATTCCGCCGCGGCTAAATCATAAAAGTCGGGTCCTCGCTGGAGGATAACATCTACCTCCGCCAAACACGAGACGGCTTGCTCCAGAGCGACGCGATGTCGCTCATGCGTCGCTAGTCCGATGCGGGCGCTCTTCGTCGAAAGGGTCGTTTGGACCCGGGCAATAAGCTCAGAGACGCCCTGCCCGGTTTTTCCAGATATCCCGCTTTCCTCGATACCTGTAAGATCCGCCTTTGGTCGAACCACTATATCATCGGGCTCCGGAGCGATCATCAAAGTCTCATCCGGGGCGGCAAGAAAGACTCGCAGATCTGCGGCTCGCGCGCGTTCGATGGCCCGCTCGACTCCGATAGCCTCAATCTTATCATCGCTATCGCGCAGACCCGCCGTATCCAGCAGTGTCACAGGAAGACCGCCGAGGTCCATCCTTACCTCGATCACGTCCCGGGTCGTGCCCGCAATTTCGGAAGTAATCGCGGCGTCTCGGCCCGCGAGAGCGTTTAGAAGGGTCGATTTACCAGCGTTTGGTGCGCCGATGATGGCAACTTCGAAGCCATTGCGAATGCGCTCTGCGACATAAGTGCCCCGTGCCTCGGCCTGCAATTCCTGTCCGACCTTGGTTAGCAGCGCGTTGACCTCGGGAGTGACATCGACGGGAACCTCTTCGTCTGCGAAGTCGATCGTCGCTTCAAGCAAGGCGGCAGCCCGGATCAGGTCTTTCCGCCAGTCTTCAACCCGTGCGCCAAGGTGCCCGGAGAGAACGCGGAGAGCTTGCTTTCTTTGAGCCTCGGTTTCTGCTTCGATGAGATCTGCCAGACCTTCGACCTGTGCGAGGTCCAGCTTTTCATTTTCTAGAGCGCGACGGGTGAATTCACCTGCCTCAGCCATTCGTGTTTCCGAAAATGTCGAGAGCAGTGAGAGCATAGCGCGCACGACAGCGATCGACCCGTGGACTTGCAGCTCGACAACATCTTCACCGGTGAAGGAATTCGGCCCCGGAAAACTGAGGACCAAGGCTTGGTCGATCACCTCCGCCTCGGCGCCCCGAAGATTGCGCAGCACGCTTTCGCGTCCCTCAGGGCGTTGGCCGGTGATCTTCTCTGCGATCGCAAAGGCCCGCGGGCCGGAAATGCGGATCACCGCAACGCCGGCACGGCCCGGCGCTGACGCTTGGGCGAATATCGTGTCCATAGTTCACTAACCTATTGTTATTAATAAATAACTCAGGTGTTCATGGAGTCGAAGAAGTCAGAATTCGACTTGGTTTGCTTAAGTTTGCCGAGCAGGAACTCGATGGCGTCGGTGGTGCCCATCGGGTTGAGAATGCGGCGAAGGACAAAGGTCTTTTGTAGGTCCACTTTATCGACCAGCAGATCCTCTTTCCGGGTGCCGGACTTGAGGATGTCGATTGCCGGGAAGACGCGCTTGTCGGCGATTTTGCGGTCAAGCACGATCTCGGAGTTGCCGGTGCCTTTGAACTCTTCAAAGATCACCTCGTCCATGCGGCTGCCGGTGTCGATCAGCGCGGTAGCGATGATGGTGAGCGATCCGCCCTCTTCGATGTTCCGCGCGGCACCGAAGAAACGTTTGGGCCGTTGCAGGGCGTTGGCGTCGACACCACCAGTCAGAACCTTACCCGAAGATGGCACCACGGTGTTGAACGCGCGGCCCAGACGGGTGATCGAATCGAGCAAGATCACCACGTCGCGCTTGTGTTCAACAAGACGCTTGGCTTTCTCGATCACCATCTCGGACACGGCCACGTGGCGCGTTGCAGGTTCATCGAAAGTGGAGGATACGACCTCCCCCTTCACCGAACGCTGCATGTCGGTGACTTCCTCGGGCCGTTCGTCGATCAGCAAGACGATGAGATAGCACTCTGGGTGGTTCTTTTCGATGCTGTTAGCGATGTTCTGCAGCAGCACGGTCTTACCGGTGCGCGGCGGGGCGACGATCAGCGAACGCTGGCCTTTGCCGATGGGCGAAACCAGATCGATGATCCGCGCGGAGCGGTCTTTGATCGTGGGGTCGTCGACCTCCATCGTCAGACGCTCGTCAGGGTAAAGCGGCGTCAGGTTCTCAAAAGCAACCTTGTGGCGGGCCTTCTCGGGCGCCTCAAAATTGATCTTGGTCACTTCGGTCAGCGCGAAATAGCGCTCGGTGTCGTCAGGCGCTTTGATCAGCCCTTCAATGGTATCCCCGGTGCGCAGCGACCATTTGCGGATCATGTCGGGCGAGACATAGATGTCATCGGGGCCCGGCAGGTAGTTCGCTTCAGGCGAGCGCAGGAAACCGAATCCGTCCTGCAGCACTTCAAGCACGCCATCGCCGGAGATTTCCCAGCCCTCATCCGCGCGTTCGCGGAGGATCTGGAACATCATCTCGCCCTTGCGCATCGTCGAGGCGTTTTCGATCTCGAGCTCTTCGGCCATGGCGAGCAGGTTTTTCGGCGTCTGCGCCTTAAGATCAGCGAGGTTCAGCGTTTCGGTTGTCATGAAGCATCCTGTTCAGCCGCAGCAGAATGCGGGCTGGTCGATCATTTGAATGTGGCAAGCAGAAACCGCCCCGGACGGGACAGTGGCGCAGATATAGGCAACGGCGCTGCTTGAGTCAATTACTTCAGAATTTCACAACGACCGAGAAGACGATCACGATCATCAAAAGCGTTGGCACCTCGTTCAAAAGGCGGAACTGACGGCCTGTCACCGTGCTGTCGCCGCTTTCGACGGATTTGACCTGTTTTTTAAGCCAAACGTGGAAAATCGTCATGGCGACGACGCTAGCACCCTTGGTCCAAGGCCAGATCATCGTCCAATCCACGATTCCGGGCGTCAGAACGAGGGCGAGGCCGAAACCCCATGTCGCCATCATCGCGGGGCGCATGATGAACTGAGCGAGCTTAAATTCCATCATCGAGAAGGTCTCATGCATCCGACCTGCCGAGCCTGCCTGTTCGACATGATGCACGAAGAGCCGCGGCAGATAGAACAGCGCGGCCATCCAACTGATGACGGACACGATATGGAGCGCTTTGATCCACGGATAGGCGAGGCTGAGAAGATCAAACATGGGGACGGCTCCGGTGTGCGTGCTTCTTTCTTAATAAATAAGAAAAGAGAAAAGATGTAGTTGATTGTAGGGAACCGGATTCCTGTGGATTAATGATTTATACCGCCGCTTATCAACAGGTGAACAAACTTCACGGCCACCTGTGGATAAACCCGCCCCGATTCGCGAATGTTGAACTTTCTCAGGATCTTGCCAGCGTATTTTCCGGGGGACAAAATGTATCAAAGCGGGGATAACCGGTGAAGTGCCGTGGTTATACGCACAAGCAGCTTATCCCTATCCATCGGGGTGGGAATCGGCGACAAAAACCGCGACTCGGGGCGAGATCTGCGGGCTTGTGCTGTCAACTTTTATCTCGCAGAACAAATCCTCAAGATTTGCGCCAGATCATCACAGGGTTATCCACATGCCGCAGAAAATCGTCCTCGCCTCCGGCTCGGAGATCCGCGCGAAACTCTTGGCGCAGGCCGCGATCCCGCATGAGGTGATCCCGGCGCGGATCGACGAAGAGATGATCACCGCCGCCCTGCGGGCAGAGGCGGCGAAACCGCGCGACATCGCCGATACATTGGCCGAGATGAAGGCCCGCAAGGTGAGCGAAAAACACCCCGGCGCGCTGGTATTGGGTTGCGATCAGGTTTTGGAGCATCGCGGAGAGATGTTGCACAAGCCGCGTGACCGGGATGAGGCCATCGCGCAGCTTCACCAATTGCGCGGGGATCGGCATTCGCTGCTCTCTGCCGCCGTGCTCTACGAAGATGGTGAACCGCTGTGGCGGCATGTCGGCCAAGTGCGCCTGCGGATGCGTGATGCAAGTGACGCCTATATCAAGGACTACGTTGAGCGGAACTGGGACAGCATCCGCCACGCGGTGGGCTGCTATAAGCTGGAAGAAGAAGGTGTGCGGCTGTTCAGCCAGATTGAGGGGGATTACTTTCACGTCCTCGGTATGCCATTTCTTGAACTGCTGAATTACCTGACGCTGCGCGGAGACCTCACGACATGAGCCTGTCCAAAATCCCCCTTGCCGGTGTGATCGGATCGCCCATCGCGCATTCCAAATCCCCGCAACTGCACCGCCATTGGCTAGAGACCTACGGCATCGCGGGTCATTATGTACCGCTTGATGTGGCGCCCGATGATCTGGAGCAGGTTTTGCGGACACTGCCCAAGATGGGTTTCGTCGGGGTAAACCTGACGATCCCCCATAAGGAGGCGGTGATGAAGATCGCGGATCTCATCACCGACCGCGCCACATTGATTGGTGCCGCCAATACGCTGATCTTTCGTCCCGATGGCAAAATTCATGCTGATAATACGGATGGCTATGGGTTCATCGAAAACCTCAAAGCCGGTGCGCCCGATTGGGATCCAAAATCCGGACCAGCGGCGATCTTGGGTGCAGGCGGCGCGGCGCGCGCTGTGGTCTCGTCGCTTTTGGACGCTGGGGTGCCTGAGATCTGCCTGTCGAACCGCACCCGCGTGCGGGCAGAGCAGTTGCAGCGCGATTTCGGCAGCAGGGTCAAAGTCGTCGATTGGATGCAGGCAGGCAATATGATTGATCATGCCGCCTTGGTGGTGAACACCACATCGCTTGGTATGATTGGCAAGGGTGCTTTGCGTGTGCCGCTTGATGGGTTGCGCCCCGGCACCGTGGTGACGGATCTCGTTTATGCGCCGCTTCGCACACATCTGCTGGAAACGGCCGAGGAAATGGGCTGCGTCACGGTCGACGGCCTTGGCATGTTATTGCATCAGGCGGTGCCCGCGTTTGAGCGTTGGTTCGGCCAGCGGCCAGAGGTTGACCGCGCCACGCGCACGGTGGTGCTGCGCTGATGTTTTACCTCGGGCTGACCGGGTCGATCGGCATGGGCAAATCGACCACGGCAAAGATGTTTGCCGAGGAAGGCTGCGCCGTGTGGGATGCCGACGCAGCGGTGCACCGGCTTTATGCAAAGGGGGGCGCAGCGGTCGCGCCCATGCGGGCGGCGTTTCCGACGGCGATAGAGGCTGGCGCGGTTTCTCGCGCCGCATTGAAAGAGATCATCGCCGCTGATCCCACCGCCCTGCCCCGGATCGAGTCCATCGTACATCCGCTGGTGGCCCAAGACCGGGCGACATTTCTGGCCGAAGCCCAAAGCGACATTGCCGTGCTCGACATTCCGTTGCTGTTTGAAACCGGCGGCGACGCTGCGATGGACGCGGTGGTCTGCGTCACGATCCCAGACGCCGTCCAACGCGACCGCGTGCTTGCCCGTGGCACCATGACCGAAGCGCAATTCGATGCCATCCGCGCCAAGCAGATGCCCGCCAAAGAGAAGTGCGCCCGTTCAGACTATGTGATAGTGACCGACACGCCCGACCATGCCCGCGCGCAGGTGCGGGATGTGATCCGCGACATTAGGGAAAAGCTACGTCATGCGTGAAATCGTGCTCGATACCGAAACCACCGGCTTTGACCCCGAAAGCGGCGACCGTATCGTCGAAATCGGCGCGGTCGAGCTGATGAACCACATGGCCACGGGCGAGACCTATCACCAATATATCAACCCCGAACGCTCCATGCCCGAAGAGGCGTTTCAGGTGCACGGGTTGGGTGATGATTTCCTGCGCGACAAGCCCAAGTTTGCGCAGATCGGCAAGTCATTCCTCGACTTTATTGGCACGTCCAAGCTGATCATTCATAACGCGGCCTTCGACATTAAATTCCTGAACGCCGAGCTGCGCTGGATGGGCCTGCCGCAAATCCCATGGGAGCAGGCGCTTGATACGTTGGAAATTGCGCGCAAACGCTTCCCCGGCTCGCCCGCTTCGCTCGACGCGCTGTGCCGTCGCTTTGGGATCGACAATACCTCGCGAACGCTGCATGGCGCCCTGCTCGACAGTGAGATTCTGGCCGAAGTCTATCTGGAATTGATCGGGGGGCGGCAGCCCGACTTTGCGCTGTCATCGGCGCCCGAACGGAAATCCGGTGAGCCTGACACGCGCTGGACCCCGAAACCGCGGCCCAATCTCCTGCCTTCGCGTCTGACAGAGGCCGAAGCCGCCGCCCATGCCGAATTTGTCGGCAAGCTGGGCGACGACGCGCTGTGGAAACAGCTTGGCTGACGCTTAGGCGTCGGCTTTTGGTGGGGTCTCGGCCTGACGGCGGGCAACTTCGTTGCGGTAGAGCGACAGGAAGTCGATGTTCTCAAGGTTCAGCGGCGGGAAGCCACCGTCGCGGGTCACGTCGCTGACGATGCGGCGCAGGAAGGGGAAGATCATCCGCGGGCATTCGATCAGCAGATAGGGGTGCATCTGCTCTTCAGGCACGCTTTCGACTTGGAAAATGCCGACATAGTCGATTTCCAGCACGAAGAGCGTCGCGTCGCCGTCTTTCGCTTTCGAGGTGATGTTCAGCTTGATCGCGGTCTCATACTGGTTTTCCCCACCACGCTTTTTCGCGTCGAGGTTGACCTGAACCTGCACATCGGGCTGCACATCTGCAGGGGCGCCCTTTTGCGCCATGATATTTTCAAACGACATGTCGCGGATGAACTGGCCCAGCACGCGCATCTGCGGCTGTTTCGGTTGCGCTGTTTCGTTTTCTGCCATTTTCTGTGTCCTGTTGTGGTGAATTTCTTAAATCTATCCGGACTTAGCAGGTCGGCACGGGCCGCTCAATCCTTAGTCCAGCCCGAGGGGCCTTTGGTCTGGCGCGGCTGTTCGGGGATCTCATGGAAATCGCCATCGATCACGTCACCGCGACCGCGCGGGTCGCGTCTGCCCTGCGGGCCGGGGCGCGGGCCCATGCCGCCCGGGGTGCCAAAGCTCTGGACATTCACCCGGTCGCGGATCGCGCTGTAGGCCGCTTGCCGGAAGCGCGGGATCAGGAAAGCAAAGCCGACAGCATCGGTGAAAAAACCCGGCGTCAGCAGCAGCGCGCCGGAAAACAGGATCATCGCGCCATGCACCAAAGGCTCTGTCGGGTCGCGCAGGTCATTGAAGGAACTGCGCAATTGACCCAGTGCCAGCGCCCCTTGAGAGCGCACCAACCATGTGCCCAGAACGGCGGTCAGCACCACCACGGCCAGCGTCCAGCCAAGGCCGATGGCGCCACCGACTTGGATGAAAAGCGTGATCTCGATCAGAGGCACGGCGATAAATGCGATCAATAGCCACATGTGGCGGGGTCCTTTCGCTGGGGGCAGAGTGGACTTGCCCCGGTCGAACACCTACATAAGAGCTTAACTCGCATGTTTCCATGCCACCCCTGAATGAGGTTTCGATGAATTCTCCCCTGATACAGCTTCTGGTGCTTGCCGGTATCGCCGTATTCCTGATCCTGCGGCTGAAAAACGTGCTTGGCACCCGCGAGGGTTTTGAAAAGCCCCCGGTAACCGATCAAACGCCAAGCGCCCGCAGTGGCCCCGCGTTTGAGGTGATCGAAGGCGGCCCCGATCTCGATATCACCGACCACGTTCCCGAAGACAGCTCCTCGGGCAAGGCACTGGCCGAGATGAAACGGGTTGAGCCCTCGTTCGGCGTCAGCGATTTTCTGCAAGGCGCACGCGGTGCCTATGAGATGATCGTCATGGGCTACGAGCGTGGCGATCTGGCAGAAATTCAGCCGTTTCTGGCCGATGATGTCTATGAAAGCTTTGTTGACGGTGTCGCGGCGCGCGAGGATCAAGGTCTGACGATCGACGCCAACTTTATCGGCGTGCGTGAGATGGAATTGGTCGACGCCACGATGGACGAGACCACGAAAGAAGCCGAACTCACCATTCGCTTCGTGGGAGAGCTGACCTCTGAAGTACGCAACCGCGAAGGCGAGGTTGTCGAAGGCAGCAGCAACGAAATCAAACGCCAAAAAGATACATGGGTCTTCGCCCGTGTCATGGGCTCGGATGATCCGAATTGGCTGTTGGTTTCCACAGACGGGTAGCGCGTGCGCTTGGCGCACTTGCGCTGTTGGGCGGTGTGTCGATGAACACGCCGTCCGCAGCAGAGGTGCATTATACGGTGATGGATTTCGACCAGCTTGACGGCTGGGCCGAAGATGACCACGCCGCCGCCTTTGAGGTGTTCACCAGCACCTGCGGCGACATGAAAGATGTCGATTGGCGCGCGCTGTGCAAGCTGGCCAAAGATGGCCCCGACCCCCGGCAGTTTTTCGAATTGTTCTTCCGGCCCGTGTTGATGGAAGACGGGAAAGATGGTCTGTTTACAGGGTATTTCGAGCCTGAGTTGGACGGCGATCTCTACCCCTCTGCGCGGTTTCAGTACCCCATCTACGCCATGCCCCCCGAGGCCGAAGAGATCCGCCCCTGGCTCACCAGACGTGAGATCCTAGATGGCGACGTGATGCGGGACCGCGGGTTGGAAATCGCTTGGGTCGATGACCCGGTTGAGCTTTTCTTTTTGCAAATTCAAGGTTCTGGCCGTATCCGCCTGCCCGATGGCAGCTACCTGCGCGTGGGCTACCGCGGGGCGAATGGCCATGATTACCGCTCTGTCGGGGTCGAACTGGTGCGGCGCGGGGTCTATGAGGCGCATCAGGTCAGCGCCGATGTCATCAAGAATTGGGTGCGCCGCAACCCCGAAGATGGCCGCGAATTGCTCTATCACAATCCATCCTATGTTTTCTTTCGAGAGGTCAGCCGAGTGCCTGCCGACAAGGGGCCGCTTGGGGCGATGAACCGTTCCATCACCACGCTGCGCAGCATCGCGGTGGACCCGTCGCACGTGCCGCTCGGCGCGCCAGTTTGGATCGAAAAAGACGGCAAGAAACCCATGCGGCGCTTGATGGTCGCGCAGGATACAGGCTCGGCCATTAAGGGCGCGCAGCGTGCGGATGTGTTCTTTGGCACCGGCGACAAAGCGGGCCGCGAGGCAGGCCGCCTGCGCGACGCGGGGCGGATGATGGTTTTGATGCCGATCCAACGCGCCTATGCTTTCCTGCCGGAGAGCGCGATATGAAACGTCGCCGCCTGAACGAAGACGATCTTGCGCTTTGGCGCAGGGTCACGGAACGGACAGAGAAGCTGGAGCTGAACAAGCTTTTCACGCCTGAGATTGACGCGCCCGCCCCTGCCCCGCCGCAGGTCCGTCGGGCCAAAATCGCGCTCCAAGGCAACAAGCCTCAGCCGCCCATGAATAAACGTAGCAATGACCTGCGCCCGACATTGTCAGAACAGATGAAAGCCGCCCCGGTTCAGATGGATCACAAAGCCTTCGGCAAGCTGAAGCGCGGCAAACTGCGCCCCGAAGGCCGGATTGATCTCCATGGCATGACGCTTGACCGCGCGCATCCGGCGCTGAACGGCTTCATCATGGATGCCCATGCGCGGGGCAAGCGGTTGGTGCTGGTTATCACCGGCAAGGGCAAGCGCCGCGACGATGGTGGCCCGATCCCTGTGCGCGATGGTGTTTTGCGCCATCAGGTGCCGCAATGGCTGTCGATGCCGCCGCTCAACGGCCTTGTGCTTCAGATTGCGCAGGCCCATGTGAGCCACGGCGGCGGCGGGGCCTATTACGTCTATCTCCGGCGCAACCGTTAGCCGCGCAGCAGCGGCCTGTAGCGTCTTATCGCCCATGCGGCCAACCCAGCCGCCAGCAGATAGTAAACCGCGATCGGCAACATCTGCTGCGGGAAATCGACGCCCAAGTCGATGAAAAGTCCCGTTACCCCCGGCCCGATGGCCGAGCCAAAGACCATCAGCGCCGCAGCCACCGCTTTGATCGACCCCACATGGCGGGTGCCGAAATACTCGGCCCAGAACGCCGCTGGTGCGGTTGATTGCATGCCCTGCCCCATGCCGAAAATCACCAAGCCGATCCCCGCCATCCACAGCGTATCGGCATAGGCCAGCACCGCGAATGACAGGGCAAAGGGCAGCATCATCACCGGCACCACGCGGCTGACGCCAAAGCGGTCAATCGCCCAACCCGAAAGGAAGGTCGAGGCCACCGCCGAGAGCGTGTAGACCGGCATGAGCGCCACGAATTCGACCAAGGCCCAGCCCTTCACTTCGGTCAGGTGAACCTGCTGGAAAAACAGCGCGGTGCCCCATGCGGCGGGGCCGATGGCGAGAGGGATGATCATCCAAAACAAGCCCGAGCGGAACATCTCTGCCCGCGTCCAATGCCGCCCCTTCATGCCCGCGCGCTGCGCTTGATCCGCCATGCTTTGCGGGGTGCGCTCTTGCCGCAGTAGCATCAGGATCACCGGGATGGTCAGCAGCACCAGCACTGCGGCCAGCACCCAAAGGCTGCGCCAGTGAAAGCTGGCAAAAAGCGCCACAAAGATCACCGGAAGAAACGCCTGACCGGCCGCAAATCCCATAGAGGATAGCGAAAGCGCTTTGCCGCGCGATGCCTCGAACCAGCGGACCATGGCGACCTGCCCAAGCTGAGACATCATGCCCTGCCCGGTCAGCCGCAAGGCATAGATAACGAAGATCAGCGCGATCCAATTCGGCACCGCCGCCATCGCCAAACAGGCCCCAGCAAGCGCCACCATCACGCCAAAGGCCAGCACCCGCACGCGAAAACGATCCGTCAGCACCCCGGCCCAGACCATGGTGACTGCCGAAAGCGTCGTGCCGATGGTATAGATGCCGCCCCATTGCCCATCACTCAGGCCAAAATCGCCCTTCACCGCCCCGGCAAAGAGCGAGATGAAATAGGTTTGCCCATAGGACGAGGTGAATGTCAGCAGGAAACCGGCCAGCAGAAACAACCAGTTGCGCCGCAAAAATGAGAGGTATTCCATGCCCCTTTCATCGCCGGGGCATGGAGGAAAGGAAAGCCCTAAAGAACGTAGCGGCTTAGATCGGTGGAGCGGGTCAGTTCGCCAAGGTTCTTTTCGACAAAGTGGGCATCAACCGTGATCTCTTGCCCCGACCGGTCGGGCGCATCAAAGGAGACCTCCTCGAACACCCGTTCCATCACCGTATAAAGCCGCCGCGCGCCGATGTTCTCAACCGAGGTGTTCACATCCGCCGCGATCTTGGCCAGTGCCGCGATGCCCTCTTCGGTGAAGGTGACGGTTAGATCCTCGGTCCCCATCAGGGCGGTGTATTGCCGCGTCAGCGCATTGTCGGTCTCAGTCAGGATGCGAACGAAATCACCCTCGGTCAGCGCCCGCAGTTCGACGCGGATCGGCAGACGGCCCTGAAGCTCGGGCAACAGGTCCGACGGTTTGGCGATGTGGAAGGCACCAGAAGCGATAAAGAGGATATGATCGGTCTTAACCGTGCCGTATTTCGTCGACACCACGGTGCCTTCGATCAGCGGCAGCAGATCGCGCTGAACCCCTTCACGTGAAACATCACCGCCTCGCGCATCGGAACGGGCACAGACCTTGTCGATCTCATCAAGAAAGACAATGCCGTTCTGCTCGACCGCTTCGATGGCGGCGCGGTTCACGGCTTCATCGTCCAGCAATTTGTCGGCCTCTTCGCCGACCAGCACCTCATAGCTATCGGCCACGGCCATGCGTTTTTTGGTGGTGCGCCCCCCCATGGCTTTGCCAAACATATCGCCAAGGTTCATCATCCCCATGCCCTGTTGGCCGGGAATGTCCATCATTGGGAAGGGGCTGGAGGTATCGGAAACCTCAAGCTCGATCATCGTGTCGTCCAGCTCACCACTGCGGAGCTTCTTGCGGAACATCTCGCGGGTGCCGTCGCGGGCATCGGTGCCGGCGATGGCGTCGATCACGCGCTCTTCGGCGGCCTGCTCGGCCTTGGTTTTCACGTCTTCACGCATGAAATCGCGGGTCATGACGATGGCGCTGTCCACAAGATCACGGATGATCTGCTCCACGTCGCGGCCAACATAGCCCACTTCGGTGAATTTCGTCGCTTCGATCTTGATGAACGGCGCGCGGGCCAGCTTTGCCAGACGGCGGCTGATCTCGGTCTTGCCGACGCCGGTGGGGCCGATCATCAGGATGTTCTTGGGGTAGACTTCGTCGCGCAGGTCATCGCTCAGCTGTTTGCGGCGCCAGCGGTTGCGCAGGGCAACGGCCACGGCGCGTTTGGCATCGTTCTGGCCGATGATATAGCGGTCCAGTTCGGATACGATCTCGCGGGGGGTCAGGTCGGTCATGCGGTGATTTTCTCCACGGTGAGTTTGCCGTTGGTGTAGACGCAGATGTCGGCGGCGATCGACATGGCGTCACGGGCGATGGTTTCGGCGTCCCGGTCGCTGTCCATCATGCCGCGCGCGGCGGCGAGGGCATAGTTCCCACCCGATCCGATGGCGGCGACCTCATGCTCCGGCTCCAGCACATCGCCCGCGCCGGTGATGACCAGCAGGTCTTTCCCGTCAGTCACGATCAGCATCGCTTCGAGCTTTTGCAGGTATTTATCGGTGCGCCAGTCCTTGGCCAATTCGACACTGGCACGGGCCAATTGACCCGGTGTCGCTTCCAGTTTGGCCTCCAGCCGTTCCAGCAGGGTAAAGGCATCCGCGGTGGACCCCGCAAACCCCGCCACCACGTCATAGCCACCGGGGCTGAGCTTGCGCACCTTGCGCGCGGTGCCTTTGATCACGGTCTGGCCAAGGCTGACCTGTCCGTCACCGGCAATCACCACTTCGCCGCCTTTTTTGACGCCAATGATCGTGGTCCCGTGCCAACCGGGGAAATCGTCGTTCTGTGCCATGGGGCCTCCTGTCGCTTGGCGTCTATATGGCCCCCGTGGCAGGGCAGGACAAGGGCAGCGCCGCTTGTGAGCGGTCGGGCGACGGGCTAGCCTTTAGCGATGCAGGATCACGCCCAAGTTGATATCTACCTTGAACCCCCGCTACGGCAGAGCGCCGAAGCCGGGACGCATAACTTCATCGGAAAACTCGCGCGTGTCCTCGAAAATGCCCAACTTAGGGTCACATATCGGGATATCGGCGCGCCCGCCCGCGCGTCCGATGCGCTTTCACTAAGCCATATGGCCCCTGCCCCAACGAACCGCAGCTTGGTCTTTCGGCGCTGCTATTACTACCCCTTTTGGCAGATTGAAGCGCGCCCTGAACGGTGGCTTTGGGATGTCGCCGTGGCCGAGTTTGATCCAAGCGGTGTCGATCCAAGGCAGGCGCAACGCTTCTACAGTTTCTGGCAAAAGCGCCTGTTCGGAGACGCGCCGCAACAGTCCAACCGCGATGGGCCGATCTACGTGCCGCTGCAGGGCCGATTGTTGCAACGGCGGTCTTTTCAATCTTGCAGCCCGCTGGAAATGCTGACCCTCACGCTTGCCCATAGCACCGGCCCCATCGTCGCGGCCCTGCACCCGAAAGAGGTCTATAGCCCCGAGGAGCTAACCGCGCTCGAAGCCCTCGCTGCGCGCCATCCAAGGTTGACCCTGACGATGGGTGAGATGGTGCGGCATTTGCAAAACTGTGCTTTTGTCGTGACGCAGAATTCAGCAGCCGCCTTCTCTGGCTACTTCTTTGGCAAACCGGCGTTGTTCTTTGGCGAGATCGATTTCCACCATATCGGCGTGCGGGCGGATCTGGAGGATCTCAGCCACAGCTTTGACGCCGTGGGGCAAGCAGCCCCGGATTTCGCCGCCTATATCTGGTGGTTCTGGCAAGAGCATTGCATCAACGCAGGCCGCGCCGAGGCCGAAGAAAAGATCGTCGCCCGGTTCAAGCGCTTTGGCTGGCGCCTTTGACTGGCTCTTGTGACCACAAATGAAAAGGGCGCCCCGAAGGACGCCCGTTTTCGTTATTCAAATCTGGTAAGGTACTGACCTTAGATGGATTCTTCGATCCAGCTTTGCAGGGCCGCCTTGGGGCGTGCGCCAGCAAGGTTGGAAACGACCTGCCCGTCTTTAAAGATGAACAGCGCCGGAATACCACGCACACCGACCTGAGCGGGCGAGTTCGGGTTTTCGTCGACGTTGACTTTGACGATCTTCACGCGACCGTTCATCTCATCCGACAGCTCTTCCAGCGAAGGGCCGATCTGTTTGCACGGGCCGCACCATTCGGCCCAGAAATCGACCAGAACCGGAATGTCCGAATTTTTGACTTCGGCGTCGAAAGTGTCGTCGGTGACTGCGACGGTTGCCATGATGCTCTCCTGACAGGAATGGGTTGAGGCCTGAACCTATGAACGCGGGGCGGTGGCGTCAAGATATGGCAGGGCACGCAGCGCATTTGTCACGATATCGTTGGGTAACACCATAAGCGCGGGGCGGGCGGTCCACAGAATGGCGGTCTCGATCCGGCGATCGGGGTAGATTTGGCGCAGCATATGGGCATAGGCGCCCATCTGGCGCAACAGCCCGTCGGGGCAGGCGTCGGCGGTCTCGGGGACCACGCGGTTGGTCTTGAAATCGACGGCAAGGATATGGTCCTCGGCGATCACCAATCGGTCGATCGTGCCGTGCAGACGCTGATGGCCCAAGCTGCCGGTCACGGGGACTTCGGCAAGGGTCGTCTCGGTGAACAGCGGGGCGAGGGCAGGGGTGCGCAGAACCACTTCGGCCTCAATTTCGGCGCGGGCAATCATTTCAGGTGGGTGCGTGCGGGCCAAGCGGTCCAGAAATACCTGCCGCGCGTCCGGCCCCATGAGGGGCAGATGCTCCAGCAATTCATGGACCAAAGTCCCGTAACTCAGCGCGGTATCCATATCAAAGCCAGCCTCACCCGCCAGGGCCTTGGCGCCCCCAAGATCGGAGGGCGAAAGGGTCTTGTCTTCCCCCCGGGGGGACGGGGCCGAACGGGTGAAAATAGGGTCTAACACGGGCGTTGTGACGATTTTCTCTGGGGTCTCTACGATGTCGAGCGCATCCCAATCGCCCTGTTGATAGCGCAGCGTGCCATCATCGCCCAAGGGCTCGGCCCGGAGCCGGGCCAAAGCGGCAGCGGTGATTTGATACCAAGAGGATTCATCTTTCGACAATTCCCCCGCCGCCGCCACGATCAGCCATTTTTCGGCCCGTGTCATGGCGACATAGAAAAGCCGAAGCCGCTCTTGCAACGCCGCTTCTTTCATCTCGTCGAGCCGCGCGCGCATGGGCTCGGGCATGTCATCTGCCGGGGCTTTCCAGACGGGGGTGCCATCGACCGTGATGATCTCATCCTTGATCGTCACATCGCGCCGCCCGGTATCGGGCAGGATCACAATCGGCGCTTCCAGACCCTTTGCCCCATGCACCGTCATCACGCGGATCTGGTTTGAAGCGCTGTCGATCTGGCGTTTAATCTCTAAATCGTCGGTCTGCATCCATTGCAGAAATCCGGTCAGGCTGGGCACCGTGCCGCGCTCGTAAGAGAGCGCTTGGCTCAGCATCGCATTGATCCCATCCTCGGCTTCTGGTCCCAGCCGCGCCAATAGTTTGCGGCGGCCATCGTGGCGGGTGAGGATGCGTTCGATCAGATCGTATGGGCGCAGGTAATCAACCTGCCCGCGCAGGTCGCGCAGCACGGCGAGGGTGGCGGCATGGGTCTCGGTCTGGCCGCGCAGCGCTTGCCAGAGGTGATCCTCTTTGCGGTAATGGGCGAGGGTGAAAAGGTCTTGTTCAGACCAGCCGAAAAGCGGTGATTTCAACGCGGTGGCAAGGGATAGATCGTCGTCCGGTGTGGCGAGGAACGACAGGATCGCCGCCAGATCGCGCACCGCCAGTTCGGCCCCGACCTTGAGCCGGTCCGCCCCGGCGATGGGCAGTTCCGCCGCCTTGCAAGCGCGGATGATTTCCGAAAACAGGGCTGAGCGGCGCTGCACGAGGATCAGGAAATCCCCCGGTTGTATGCGCCGCCGCGCCAAGCCGCCCTTGCTGTCATCGGGCAGGTAATGCGCCTCTTTGGTTAGCTCTTTGATCCGCCGCGCAATGCGTTCGGCCAGTTGCACCGTGTGGTGCCGCGCGCTGCGGCGGTCCACGGGGTCGGTCCAATCGCCTTCCTCATCAGGGCCTGCTTTCTCAATAAAGGGCCAAAGATCGACACGGCCGGGCAGGCGGTCCTTAAAGGCCATATGGCCGTCATTGGTGAATCCGGTCTGGATCGCGGGATCGAAAACCCCATCGACCGCCTGCAAAATCGCCGAAGAGGAGCGGAAGGAATAGGCGAGGCTACGGCGCTGGAAGAACTGCCCCGCTTCGCCGATTTTCTGCTCAAAGGTCGCGCCTTTGCGGTCCAACTCTTCGGGGTCGGCCCCTTGGAAAGAGTAGATCGACTGCTTTTTGTCGCCCACGACGAAAAGCGTCCGGTCCACCTCATTACGTGCGCCAGCGCCCGAGTAAAACTCATCTGTCAGCCGTTCGATCACATCCCATTGCCGGGGCGAGGTGTCCTGCGCTTCGTCAACAAGGATATGGTCGATGCCACCGTCGATGCGAAACAGCACCCAAGCCGCCACCGCCTTGTCGGTCAACAAAGCGCGGGCTTTGAGGATCAGATCGTCAAAGTCGAGCCAGCCGCGTTTTTGTTTCTCGTCGGCATAACGCTCAAGGAAACGGGCGGCGAACCGGTGCAGCACATAGGACTTGCGCGCCGCCTTTAACGCCAGCCGCGCTTCACGGGCATCTTCGACGCGCTGCATCAACTGCTCAAGCTGCGGCATCTGTTCTGCGATGACCTTTTGCGTCGGCTTGGTCGGGAAACTGCCGATCTTGGCGGTGAAGGGCGCCTTGGCGCCGCTGCCGGTCAAAAGGGTATTCTCAAGCTGGGGCAGGGCAGAGAGATCGTAGCGGTCAATCTCTTGCAGCGCCGCGCCGGCCTTGCCGTCATTGCCGCCCTTGGCCAGCAGATGAGGAATGATCTCGGCCATCATCGCCGCTTCGCTGCCAAGAAAGACCGATGCCGCGATTTTCTCTTCGGTCAGGTCTTCTGGCTGGGCGAAAAGCGTTAGGATCTCGGCCCATGACCGGGGATCGGTGAAAGCATCGCGCTGACCCACGATGCTGCGGGTAAGGCTGGCGAAATCTTCGCCGGTGTAATGCCGCGCAATGTCGGCCACCAGCGGGGCGTCTTCGCTCTCGGCCATCTCATCGACGATCTCGGCCCGCAGCAGATCGGCGGCGCGGTCTTCGATCTCGGTGAATTGCGGGCTGACCTGCGCCTCCAACGGGAAGCGGCGCAGAAGGGCCGCGCAGAAAGAGTGGATGGTTTGGATTTTCAGCCCGCCCGGTGTCTCAATCGCGCGGGCGAAAAGGGTGCGGGCATTGCGCAGTTGCTCGGGTGTCAACTCTCCCTGCACGCCGAGATCGGCCAAAGCGCTGCGCAGCGCCTCGTCCTTCAGCATCGCCCATTCGCCCAAGCGTTTGAATAGACGGTTTTGCATCTCTGACGCGGCGGCCTTGGTATAGGTCAGGCAAAGGATGTGCTGCGGCTCCACATCATCCAGCAACAACCGCGCCACGCGGTCGGTCAGCACGCGGGTCTTGCCAGAACCTGCGTTGGCGGTGAGCCAAGTGGAGGCGTCGGGCCGCGCCGCTTCGATCTGGGCGCGGGTGGCATCGTCAAAATCGCGCATCATTCCAAATCCTCTGGACGGGCAGAGCTGGTGCCGTCCCATTCGCCGAAACGGGCCAGTTGGTCATAATTTCCCGCAAAGGCATCGCTTTGCACCATGCGGCGCGCGGTGAAACCCTGCCCCTCATCAAGGTAGCGCGAGAGCAGGGCGTGCAGCCCGGCGAGCACCTCTTGAGGGTTCTCTTCTTCCAGCGGGGCAGGGACTTCGACGGGTTTCGACCCGAGCCCGATAAAGGCGGCATGGGCCACATGGGCCACGCCCACCTCGGGGAAACCGCCACGCTCGACCATCGCCGCTTCGATCAGCAGTTGTTTGTCGAACAGCCGCTGCTCTTTTTTGCCCGGCGGCGTGCCGGTCTTGTAGTCATAGATCAGCACATCGCCATCATCGGTCTGGTCAATCCGGTCCGCAAAGCCGCTGAGGGTAAAGCCGAGGTCGGCAAAGGTGTAGCTGCCGCGCGCGCCCTGCTCAAAGGCGACGGGGCTGGAAAATCCGGCGCGTTGGCTTTCACGGGCGATGAACCAATCCGCGATCCGGTCGATCCGCGCCAGCCACATGGCGCGAGCGGCGGGCCATGGGGCTTCCTCCTCCAGCACTACGGCGGCCACTTGCATCAGCGTGTCACGGGTCAGCCGCGCGGGGTCGCGGGCCACCAGCTTCACGAAATCCTCCATGATGCGGTGCAAAACGATGCCCCGCACCGGCGCGTCGGGAGATTGCACCAGCGGGTTGATCGGACGCAATTTCAGGCTGTGCTTGGCGTATACGGCATAGGGATCACGGATCAGCGTCTTGATCTCGGTCACCGATAGTTTGCGCGGCCGCGCGGCACGGGGCGGGCGCGGCGAGGGGCGCGGCGCGGGGGCCGTACGCTCCACCGCCTCAAGGCCGCGCACCTGATCCAGCCAATAGCCGCCGCGTTGTTGCATCGCCTTCCACGCCTCCGGCCCACCGGTGTCGCCCAAGCCGCCCAGTAGGTTGCCCAACCGGTTCAGCCAGCGCGAGGGCACCATCTCTGCCTCATCCGACCGGATCGCGCGGGTGATCCAAACCTCGGGGCTGGCGATGGCCTGTTGATAGTCATGCGCCGACAGGCCGATACGCCGTTCGGGGAGCAGCAGCCCGGCCTTCTCGCGCATCTGACGGTTGAGCCAAGGATCGGGCGGCGGCGCTTCGGGCCAAGTGCCTTCGTTCAGACCGCCGAGGATGACCAGATCGGCCCCCTGCACCCGCGCCTCCATCGTGCCCCAGATCATGATGTCGGGATGCGGGGTATCGGCCTCGCGCACCTCTTCTTGGGACAAAAGCGCGCCCAGCAGGTCGGCATAATCGGCGGCATTCATCGCGCCGCCATGGGCGGCATGCTCCGTCAGGTTGGCCATCACCGCCGCAGCCGCGATGCCCGCACCCTGCTGCCAAAGCAGGTGATCGGGGTCGGCGGTTTGCCCGGCGGCGATCCTTTCGGCCAGCGCCAAATGCGTGGCGACGCAATCGGGCAGGGGCCGCTCTCCGGGGGTGTCGTGGCCGGGGAAAACCTCGCCCAGCCAAGCGACCCAATCGCGGAAACCGCTGGGGTCTTCCATCCGCTTCGCGGCGCGCTCTGCAATCTCGGTCAAGCTCTCGGCATCAGGATAGGGCAGCCCGTGACGGCGGATCTCGGCCTCCAACCGCTGGGTATAGAGCTGGTGAAAGTTCCGCCCCGCGCCGCTGTGTGTCAGCGGGTGTTTCAATAGGGTCAGCAGCGCCTCGGCATCCAGTTTTCGGACGAACAGCGCCGCCACATGGCGCAAGAACCGCCCCGGTGGAGAGAGTTGCAGCGGCATCCCGGCGCTGTCGTCGGGCAGGATGTTCCAGCGATCAAGCGCCGCCGTGACTTGCCGGGTAAGCATCCGGTCGGGCGTGATCAACGCGGCTTTCACCCCATCTTCGGCAGCTTGGCGCAGACGCAGCGCGATGGCCAATGCCTCGACCCGCGGCGTGGGCGCTTCGATCAGGGTGATGTTGGCGGTGGCACCTTGCAGGTCTTCCAGTTTCGGCCCCTCACCCAGCCAAGCATGGGTGACCGGCGCGGGCCGGAGCGAGAGCGACACCAGCTTGTTGCGGGCCGTCGAAACCGGGGGCATCGCGCACCAAGGCGCGACCGCGCCGCGCGCAACGCCGAGCATGTTCATCAGCTTGCGAAAGCGGTATTGCGGATGATCCTCGGCCAGCAGCGCCTGATCCAATTCATTCCAAACGGCGGTCGGCATCTCAAAGTCGAAACCGGGCAGGATGATCGCCCCTTGCGGCAGGCGGGCCACGGCCTCCATCAGCAGCGCGGTGGTCCCGCGCGACCCGGTAGAGCCGGCAAGGATCACCGGATGTTGCGGCGGATTGTCCTGCCAGCGGGCGATGATCCGGGCGACGAGTTGACGCCGCCGCGCTTCGGCATCCGGGCGGGTGGTGGTCTGGCCTAGATAGTCATGGGCGATGGCAAGGAACCGCTGCGCGCGCTCCCAATGGGCCGAGAGATGGCCAACGTCCAGCCCCGCAACTGTCTCGGGCGAAACCCCTTCGCCCTGCATTTCGTCGATCAGGCCCGCAAGACTGTCCGACAGCGCATAAAGAGACGCGCGCGGCGCGAGATCCGGCGCGGCATCCAGCAGGCGCGACACCAGTTGAATGAGCTCCAGTCGCCGTTGCAGCGGCGGCGTCGGGGCAGGCAGCGCAATGCCGGGGCTCAAGGCATCAAGGTCCGTAATCAGCCGAATGCGGGGCAGAAACCCCGCCGGTCCTGCGTCGAAATCATGGCGCAACCGGCGTGCCATTCGGTTGGTGTTGACCAGCAGTTCAACGCGGGCCATCGCCTCGGGCGGGCCATTCTCCAACCGGTCGCAAAGCCCGCGCACCAACCCGCGTGGGAAGTCGACACCGGGGGCAAGGCCAAAGACGCGGGGGCTGTCTTGCGGTTCAAACATCGGCGCCCGCCAAAAGGCTTTCGGCAAGGGGAATGCCGCCGGGATGGCCCACATCGCACCAACGTCCGGTATAGGGCAGGCCAAACAACGTCTCGCGCTGAAGCATCATATCCCACAACAGGTTGAGCGAGAATTTCTCGGCTTCGATATCGGCCAGCAGATCGGTCTTGATGATCTGTATACCGCCATAGACCTGCCCCGGCCCCCGTTGCAGGCGGCCATCCGCGGCGCTGGTAAAGTCGCCCGTGCCGCCATGGCCAAGGGTGTTTTCCAGCGGTACGGTCATCAATAGCGCTTCCATCCGCGCCGGATCCCACGCCGCTTGCAGCATCGCGAGCGGGTTCGGCCCGGCCCAAAGTGCGTCACTGTTCATGGTGAAAACCGGCCCCGCGCCCAGCAACGGCAGGGCATTGCGCAGCCCGCCGCCGGTGTCGAGGATCTCAGGCGTCTCGATCACGGTTTTAACACCCTGCGCCCGCAAATGGGCGTCCAACTTGTTGGGCAGATAGTGCAGGTTCGCCACGATCCGGGCGGGGGATATCCCGCGGGCAAGGTCTAGCGCATGGTCGATCAAGGGGCGACCTGCGACCGGCACCATGGGCTTGGGCTGGGTCTGGGTGAGATGTTTCATACGCGTGCCGAACCCGGCCGCGAACATCATGATGGCGTCGGGATAGTCGCGCATTGGCTTTTCAGTTGCTCCAAGAATTCGGGGGTCGGAGGGGGCAGTACGTCCGCGATAGAATCTGCCACCGCGGCAAGCGCGGGATGGCGCAGGTTATGTTGCAGATGTTGCCACACACGGGGGATCAGATCGACGTAATGCGGTTTGCCATCGCGTAGGCAAAGGCGCGCAAAGATGCCCAGAATGCGCAGATTGCGCTGGGCACCAAGCAGCGCATAGGCGCGGCGAAAGGGGGCGGCTTCTTGTTCGGTCTGGGCAAGGTAATAGTCGATGATCTGTGCCTCCACCGCGCGGGGAACATCACGGCGGGCGTCTTGCAGGATTGAGACCAGATCATAGGCCGGATGGCCCAGCAGCGCGTCCTGGAAATCCAGCAACCCGACGCGCGCGGCACCTTCGCGCTGCGGCAGCCAAAGCAGATTTTCGGCATGATAGTCGCGCAGGATCACGACCTTGGGCGCGTCATCCAGCGCAGCGACGAGGGGGCGGAAAGCCTGCGCAAAAGCGGCGCTTGCCACTTGCCCACCCTCGGGTGCGTAAAAGTCAAATGCGGGGGCTGCCATGTCGGTCAGCCAATCGGCATCGCAAAGCGGCAGCTCCGGCATGGGGGCGCTGTGCAGTTTGACCAATACGTCTGCGGCGGCGCGGTACAGCGGAAGTTCCCGAGCGGGATCAGCCGCCATCAGTCGGGCGAAAAGATCATCGCCAAGGTCTTCGATCAGCAGCAATCCGTGGTCGCTGTCCGCATGGTGAATCTGGGGGGCGCTGAGGCCGCAGGCCGTCAGATGCGCCGCGACATCAAGGAAGGGGCGCACGTCTTCGCCGCGTTCGGGTGGGGCATCCATCAAGATGGCCCTATCCCCATTCGCTTTGCACAGCCGGTCATACCGCCGGTTGGAGGCGTCGCCCGCCAGCAGCTTGCGGGTGGCTCCGGCCCAGCCGGACGCTTGCAAAAAGGTCTCGATCAATGCGGCGCGTTCGGTCATCCGCGCCACTCTGTCAACTTGGCGGCCCAACCGCTGCCGGACCATTCGGCTGTCAGCGCGCGGCTGTCTTCATGGGCCCCGGGGGAAAGGCTGATCCGTAATGCCCCGGCGGGGGATAGCGGGCCGAGACGATCTGGCCATTCCACCAGACAGAGCGCGTCATGAAAGGCGTCGATCAGCCCCAGTTCCTCAATCTCATGGGTGGAGGTCAGACGGTAGAGATCGGCATGCCAGATCGCGCCGCTTGCCCCCTCATAGGTTTGTACCAATGTGAAGGTGGGCGAGGGGATGTCCTCGGGGTAGTCGAGCAATTCGGTGATCAGGGCGCGTGCGAAATGGGTCTTACCCGCACCGACATCGCCGCTGAGCAAAATGACATCGCCGGGCGACAGGCGCTGGGCCAATTGCTGGGCGCGCCGAGCGGTGTCATCGGGGCCGCTGAGCCGGAGGGAAAGGGTATCGTCGGACATGCCCCATGCTTAGCGTGCCGACACGCAGCCGCAAGATTAAAGCGGCGGGGAATGCCCTAGTTGGAGGGTTGTCGCCGGTCGCATGCCGAAGGCATGGCGCTGCGGTCCGGGCGGGCCGTTCCAACCGGGGTCGGGCGAAAGCGCAAAAGCGTCGCGCCGGAAGCGATGGCCGAAATCTCACAAGAAAGGGCCGCGCCGTGGAGCGGAGCGACGGGCAAGCTCCAACCCGCGCGGTCCCCTCTGCCCATGACAAACTCGGCCACGTCGGGCCACAGCGGATTGGCGGCCGACATCTTTTGCCAGACGCGGATCGCGTCGTTGATGGTAATCTCGGCAAAGCTTTTGTCGGGGTCTTGTTTCCATTGGTCGCGATAGGCGGCGTTGCAAAAGGTCAGCACGCCTGAGGCGGAGAAGACGGCGAAGCCATCTTCGAGCTTGTCCAGCAGGCTTTGGCTTTGCTCAAGCTCAGCGCGGAAATTGCGGGTCAGGGTGACTTCGGCGGTGATGTCTTCGATCAGGAAAGCGGTAGCCCCGTCGGGGTGGGGCCGGCCACGGATGCTATAGGTTTGACCGTTCTCAAGCGACCATGTCTCTTGATAGCGCCCATCGGTTGCGGCGGCGATCACCTCGGCAATCTCCTGACGCCAATTCTTGTAGTTTTTTGGTTCCGGCATGCGGCGGCTTTCGCGCAGCTGATCGAAAAAGGACACCATCGTCGGTCGGGCGCTGAGAAAAGGGGCGGGCAGGGCGGTCAGGTCAACCAGGGCAGGGTTGAACAGGGCCAATTGCCCGTTGCGGTCAAAAATCGCCAGCCCGATGGACAGATGGGCAAAGGTCTTGGCGAGGGTTTGAACGAAGTTGCGCTGCGCTTCTTCGGCGGCGACCACGGCGTTGATGCAGGTGGCGTGGTAGACCTGCACATTGTCTTCTGTCGTGGTGGTCAACGCGTACCAATCGGGTTTGTCCCCGTCGCCGCAGCGCAGGCATACGCGGTTGGGATGTTCGGGCGAGGGCGTGCTGAACAATGCGGCGCCGCCGCATTCAGGATCGGCCGGAGCCTTGCGTTTCAGGGCCCCGTAGGCCCGGTTGTGCCAGATGATGCGGCCTGCGGCATTGGTCTGCCATGCAGGGTTGGGGCTGGTTTCGCTGGCCCGACGCAGCGCGGCGAGTTTTTGGAACGTCTCTTGCGTGATCTCTTCGGCTGCGCGGGTCTGGGGCAGGTGCAGCCAACAAAGCGCGTCCCGCCATGTGATGCGAAGTTCCGACGGGCTGTCGCCATCTTCTGCCGTGAGGGTCAGTTTGCCAGTGGCCCCGTGCCGGGCCGTGCGGGGGAATTCAGGAAACCGCGACAGCAGCGCTTCGCGGATGTCCTCCCACTGGTGGTGGCCGGGGGCGAGGGCAAAGCGGGTCAGCGCGCTGTCGGAGCCGTGGATCAACTCGCCGTCTTCGAAAAGCAGGCTCATATCGTCGATGCCGGGCGGTGCCGCAACGGGGCGGCCCGCGTTTGTGCTAAGCCACCAAAGGGCGGCCAGAGCGGTGGTGAAAGCGGCGGCAAGCACGATGATAACGTCTGGCAATGCCATGACGGATAACCCTTTCGGCAAATGCGACGCCCTATCTTGAGAGCCAAAGGTTAACGGCGGGTTAACAAAAGCGCAGTTCCCCCTGTCAAGCCGTGAGGCGCTGGTTCTCGCCCATCACGGCCTCATCGGGGCCAAGGTCCAGCAGGCGGCGCGGCCAGACGACTTCGACAACCGCGCCGCTGCCTGCGGGCGGCAACCCGCGCAACCAACCGCTGTCTGACCCATTGGCAAACCGCAGCCGCGCGCCGGACCGTTCGAGGAAAGTCTTGGCGATGAAAAGCCCCAGCCCCATGCCCTCATATTCAGGGCGCGCCGTCTCGCTTGCCGTGCCGCCACGGCGGCGCAGGAAGGGGTCGCCGATCCGCCCCAGATGCTGCGGCGGAAAGCCCGGCCCGTTGTCGATAATTCGCACCGAGATATCCTCGGCAGACCATTCGGTTTCGATCCAAACCGTGGTTTCGGCGAAATCCACCGCGTTCTGCACCAGATTGCGCAGCCCGTGAATGATCTCGGGTTTGCGCGGGATCGTCGGGGGGCGCGCGTGATCTCGGGCCATCGGGTTGTCAGAGAACATCACCGTCTTGCCGCGCTCCAGATGTGGTTCGGCGGCCTCTTTCACCACGGCGGTGAGTTGCGCGCGTTGCATATGCAGATCGTCTTTCCCAATGCGGCCCATATCGCGCAGGATATCGCGACACCGGTCAGCCTGATCGCGGATCAACGCGGCGTCTTCGGCCAGATCGGGCCGGTCTTCGAGGTCACCCAGCAGTTCGGTGCTGGCCAGTTTGATGGTGGCCAGGGGCGTTCCCAATTCATGGGCGGCGGCGGCGACAACGCCGCTGAGGTCCGACAGTTTCTGTTCCCGTGCCAGCACCATCTGCGTGGCTGAGAGCGCATCGGCCATGGAGTGGACCTCGGTCGTGACGCGCCGCGAATAGGCGCTGGTGAAAACGATGGCGATCAGCAGCGCTGCCCAATGGCCAAAGACAAAAATGCCGGGCTGGCGCAGCACATCGCCCGACTGGGTGACAAGCGGCAGATGCCACAGCGCCAGCACCGAAGCCGCGACAATCGCGGTAGCGCCCAAAACCAGTGTCGAACGCAGGCTGAGTGCGGTGGCCGAGATCGTTACCGGGGCCAGCAGCAGCAGCGCAAAGGGATTGTGCAGCCCTCCGGTCAGCCCCAGCAGGGCGGTCAGTTGCAGCAGGTCAAACAGGACCATGGCGAGGTTTTCGCGCTCGGACAGGCGTTTGTTCTGCGGAAAGACAAAGGCCGCGACGAGGTTGCCGACCACCGAGGCACCGATGGTCAGATAACACAGACCAAAGGCCAGTTGCAGCCCAAGCGCCCATTGCGCCACGGTAACGGCGGTCAACTGTCCGGCGATGGCGAACCAGCGCAGTAGGATCATCGTGCGCAGGCGGATCCAACTGGCGCGGGTGCGCCCGTCGAGAGGCCGAATATTTGCCTGCGTCATCTTAGCCCCATCACTTTATTGCGTCTTGCATCACCTGCGATCTAGCGTAGGTCTGCGGCGAAACACGATCAAGAGCGGCCATCGGCGCAAAGGACTGACATGAAACAGATGATTGCATTTGGTGCAGTTGGGGTTGCAGCGGTATTTCTAGCGGGCACGGCCTTTATGGTGCTGCGCGGCGAAGATGATCCCTATGCCTCTTGCCGGTCAAGCCAAGTGGCGGGGGGCGATATTGGCGGGCCGTTCGAATTGGTCAATGGCGCGGGCGAAACCGTGACCGATGCCGATGTCATCACCGAGCCTGCTTTGCTCTATTTCGGCTATACCTCTTGCCCCGATGTCTGCCCGCTGGACGTGGACCGCAACGCCGCCGCCACCGAAATCCTGGAGGAGCGCGGCCAAAGCATCACGCCGGTTTTCATCACCGTCGACCCAGCACGCGACACGCCCGAAGTGGTCGGCGACTTTGCCGAGGTGATGCACCCGCGTATGGTGGGGCTGACCGGCTCGCCTGAGCAAGTCAAAGCGGCCAGCCAAGCTTACCGCACCTACTACAAGGCCCACCCGGCAGATGAGAATGGCGAATACCTCGTCGATCACTCGACCTTCAGCTATCTGGTCATGCCCGAAGAAGGCGTCGTCGACTTTTTCCGCCGCGAAGTGCGCCCCGAGCAGATGGCCGACAGCATTGGTTGCTTCCTCAATCAAAGCTGAAATTGACCCGCCGCGATAGCCGCCCCATATTAGCCTTGGAGAGGGGACGTTGATGCAGGATATTTCCGACTTAGGCCCAGACCGCAGCTTGCTTTTGGTCGATGACGATGAGCCGTTTCTGCGCCGCTTGGCCAAGGCGATGGAGAAACGCGGCTTTGAGGTGGAAACCGCAGGCTCTGTCGCTGCGGGCAAGGCCATCGCCACAGCACGTCCCCCGGCCTTTGCCGTGGTTGATCTGCGGCTTCAGGATGGCAATGGACTCGACGTTGTGGAAGTGCTGCGTGACAAACGTGCCGATGCGCGGGTGGTCGTGCTGACGGGCTATGGCGCGATTGCCACGGCGGTTGCGGCCGTAAAATCAGGGGCCACGGATTACCTCTCAAAACCGGCTGACGCGAATGACATCGTGAATGCGCTTTTGGCAACCGGAGGCGATCTGCCCGAGCCGCCGGAGAACCCGATGAGTGCGGACCGCGTGCGGTGGGAGCATATCCAGCGGGTCTATGAGCTTTGTGATCGCAACGTCTCGGAAACCGCGCGGCGGCTGAACATGCACCGGCGCACCTTGCAGCGCATCTTGGCAAAACGCTCGCCGCGCTAAAGCTCGAACCGTTTCCAGATTTTATCGACGCGGGTGCGATCGGCCAGCATGCAATTGGGCAGGCGGCGGAAATCCTCGAACCCGCGGCTTTGATAATAGGCCAACCCGCCCAGATTGTCGGCGCGGATGATCGCGTGGATATGGGCATAGCCTAGATCACGCGCGGCAGTCTTTGTCTGCTCGAACAGCGCCGATCCGATGCCGAACCCTGTCTCGCCCACCCGCACAAAGGTCGCGACATCCACACCGCCTTCGGGCAGGTCTGGATGGGGCTCGAGGTACTGAAAACCTTTGATCTCTCCCCGCTCGTCTTCGGCCAGATGCCATGCGCTGTCGGGCGCGGTCATCCAACCTTGCAGCTCGCGCGGGGTGACGGGGGTGACCATGGCGGTGGTCCCGCCCTTGGCGATGATCGCGTTCAGCAAGTCGGCTAAGGCGCGGGTATCAAGCGCCCCGGAACGGCGGACATGGATCACGCCATCTCGCGCAGCAGCGCCTCATGGCGTTGGGTAAACTCTGCCCGTACCTCGACCGGTGGGCGCAGCAGGATGCTCAGCCCCTCCATCAGCGCCGCGTCGGGGCGGCCAAAAAAGCGCGTCGCCTCGGTTTCGGAAAAGCCCGCGATCTGGCTGGCCTCCATCCAAGCACTGACGCGATCCGCCTTTTTGATCTGTTGCTTGACGCGCACCGGCAAGCTGGCGGGGAGGCCAAACCGGACATGCACGGCAGTGGTCAGCCGGTCATCCAGCGCGCGATAATCCGGCCCCACGGCAGCCTTCACGGGCGAAATCATGTCCCCGATCACATATTCCGGCGCATCATGCAGCAGCGCGGCCAAGCGCCATTTCGCAGGCGCACGGGGGGCGATCCGGGCAAATATCGTTTCCACCAGAAGGGAGTGTTCGGCCACCGAATAGGCATAGTCTCCCCGCGTCTGACCGTTCCACCGCGCGACAAAGGCCAACCCATGGGCGATGTCTTCGATCTCGACATCCACCGGGGTGGGGTCGAGCAGATCAAGCCGTCGACCTGACAGCATCCTTTGCCATGCACGTGGTTTCTGCGCCATCCGCCGGAGTCCTTACCTCGTGATCCTTGGGAACAAATCCCTGTCAAACCTGTTCATCCCACGAAGGAGATAATCATGAAACCCGTTTTTTCCGGTACGATACTTGCAGTTACCTTGGCCACCCTCGCCGGTGCGGCGCAGGCAGAAGAAGTCTGCATGCCCGCCAAGGAAATGAAGTCGGCTCTGATCGATTGGTACGGCGAAGAGCCTGTGCCGGGTCAGCGGGACGACAACAACCAACTCTGGGCGTCGGATCAATCGGGCACATGGACCTTGGTCAAGACATTGGCCGACGGCAATGCCTGTGTGCTAGCCCAAGGCGATGACTGGATGGCGGGACTCTCGGGCGATAAGCAACTGGCCGCTCTTCAGCGTTGACCCTGCGGGGGTCATTCCCCATTCACATTGAGAATTCGCGGCGAAGGTGCTAACCGCCCTGCAACACTTCAAACAGGAGCGCCGCATGGCCCACGACTATATTGTTAAGGATATCAATCTGGCGGCCTACGGGCGCAAAGAGCTGGACATCGCCGAGACCGAGATGCCGGGCCTGATGGCGCTGCGCGATGAATACGGTGAGAGCAAGCCGCTGAAAGGCTCGCGGATCGTCGGCTCTTTGCATATGACCATCCAGACCGCCGTTTTGATCGAAACGCTGGTCGCACTTGGCGCGGATGTGCGTTGGGCGTCTTGCAACATTTTCTCCACCCAAGACCATGCCGCGGCGGCCATCGCCGAAGCGGGCGTTCCGGTTTTCGCGATCAAAGGCCAGTCGCTGGTTGAGCATTGGGATTACCTCGACAAATCCTTCATGTTCCCCGACGGCCCGAACCTGATCCTTGACGATGGCGGCGATGCGACACTCTATATTCTGCTGGGCGCACGGGTTGAGAATGGCGAAGATGAGCTGATCTCCGTTCCCAAGTCTGAGGAAGAAGAAGCGATCTTCGCTCAGATCAAAAAGCGTATGGCCGAAAGCCCCGGCTGGTTCACCAAGATGCGCGACCAGATCAAAGGTGTATCCGAGGAGACCACCACCGGCGTGCACCGTCTCTATGATCTGGTGAAGCAGGGCCAATTGCCCTTCCCCGCGATCAATGTGAACGACTCTGTCACCAAGTCGAAGTTCGACAACAAATATGGCTGTAAAGAGAGCCTCGTCGACGGTATCCGTCGCGCCACCGACACTATGATGGCCGGTAAGGTCGCTGTTGTGATGGGCTATGGCGATGTGGGCAAAGGGTCTGCCGCAAGCTTGCGCGGTGCAGGTGCCCGCGTGAAGGTGACCGAAGTCGACCCAATTTGCGCGCTGCAAGCCGCGATGGACGGTTTCGAAGTCGTGCTGCTGGAAGATGTGGTCGGCACCGCCGATATCTTTATCACCACCACCGGCAACAAAGACGTGATCCGCATCGAGCATATGCGCGAGATGAAGGACATGGCGATTGTTGGTAACATCGGTCACTTCGACAACGAAATCCAAGTCGCCGCGCTGAAGAACCACAAGTGGACCAACATCAAAGAACAGGTGGACATGATCGAGATGCCGAACGGCAATCGTCTGATCCTGCTCTCCGAAGGGCGTCTGCTGAACCTTGGCAATGCCACCGGGCACCCGTCCTTCGTGATGTCCGCCTCCTTTACCAACCAAGTGTTGGCGCAGATCGAACTGTGGGAGAACACCGACAAATACGGCAACGACGTTTATATCCTGCCCAAGCATCTGGATGAGAAAGTCGCCCGTCTGCATCTGGACCGGATCGGCGTGAAGCTCTCAAAACTGAACCCCGAACAGGCCGCCTATATCGGTGTGACGCCTGAAGGCCCGTTCAAGCCCGAGCATTACCGCTACTAAATCGCAAAGAGTTTCCTCTTTGGAAAAGTGTCAACGCCGCCCCGCAGACCGCCGGGGCGGCGTTTTTGTATTAAAGATCTGAAATTTCTTAGGAAATGCGGCCCATCGGCGGATTCAAGCACATATCTGCCGGTGGCAAATGGCGGGCGGAACATAGTTATCCGGGCGGTGTTTCTTCCCCAGACCACTGAAAAGGAGTATCGAAGATGAAACGTACATTCCTGAAATCCACCGTCGCCGCCCTTGCACTGACTGCGGGCACCGCATTCGCTCAGACTGCCGACACCGAAGCCGGTGCAGCAGCAGAAGCCGAGGCCACAATCTCGGGTGAGAGCGTGAGCAACACCGCCAACGATTTGACCGCCACTGTTGAGAAACAGGCCGAGCAAACCGCTGAGATGTCGCGTGAGAATTCTGACGATTATGAGGGGACCAACGATCCCAATAAAACCGACGAAATTCTGACCGCCCCGACAGAGAGCGCGGAATTCGACGGTGATACCGAAGTCGACAACGAAGCGGAGCTGACCGCCGAAACCGATGGCGTGACCCCGTCGACGGATGCCGAAGCCGATCTGGCCGGGAACGCAGATTCAGAGTCGAACTCGACCCTGAGCACCGACACCAGCGGCACTGTCACAACAGAGACAGACACCGATCTGGCAGCCGATGAAGACGCCGATATCGACAGCGAAATGACTGCCGAGATCGAAGGCGAAGCTGAGACCGATCTGGAAGAGAATGTCGCTTCGGACACCGAAGCGAACATGGAAACAGACGTCACACGCACCGACACCGGCATGAGCAATGCCTTCTCCGGTATGGTTGTGGGTGATCTGGTCGGCCTGACCGTCGTCGAAGCGGATGGGGATACCATCGGTGACATCGACTATGTGATCAAGACTGACGCTGGCTATGCCGCTGTCGTTGGTGTGGGTGGCTTCCTTGGCCTTGGCGAACACACCGTCGCCGTGCCGCTTGAGGAAATCTCCATGGCTGCCGAAAACGACCTGAAGCTGAGCTCTTGGACCAAAGCCGAGCTGGAAGCCCAGCCGGAAGTTGATGAAGATACGATCGAAGGTCTCGAAGACGACGTCCGTCTTGACGACGCATCCTAAGCGACCCGCGATATCGAACTCAGAGGCGCCCCATCGGGCGCCTCTTTGCGTATGGGGGCGTGGCTGCCGGGCGTGGTCGACGGGGGCAGTCAGCCGGGGTCGCGAAATAAATCTTTTGCAAAACAGGGTTATGGCCTTAGGCTCCGGTTTCAGGAACCCCTGAAGCCGAAGTTACTGTTGGAGAGATTTATGGGCAAGCGTGACGAATGGATCGCAAAATACGCCGAGGACCTGAAGAATAAATGCGGCATGGACCCGGATATGGACCTTTTGACCAAGGTGACCATCGGTTGCGGTCCGTCGATCTACAACGCCGACGCGCAAACGGTGTCTGCCGGTGATACGGCTGAATTGAACACCGTGAAGGACAACTTCCTGATCAAGAAACTCGGCCTGCCGGATGATGAGCACCTCATGGGCGGCATCCAAAAAGTGATTGAGACCTATGGCCGGTCAGAGCGGAACAAGTACCGCGCCGTGGTCTATTACATGCTGGTCAAACATTTCGGCAAAGAGTCCGTCTACGGCTAATCGCCGGAAAGACTTACCAAAACCTTACCTCGGACGCGCGCTTGGTTAAGCGCGCGTTTCGTTTTTGATGGGGCTTTGACACAGTAGAAAGTTGAGAAATTCAATGACTTCTGCTATCACTCTTATATCGGCTTCCTGCGCTGATAAGAGTTTAAAGAACATGTGTGGTGGTTTTGGGAGCACATGGGGTGAGAAGGGTTCTGGCGGGGTGCCGGAACCCTTTTTCGTTTCACAATCGTTAATTTTGGCCGGTCTCAGGGCCCGACCCTAGGGCGCAGTCTTGCCCAAAGCGCAGATGAGGGCCCATTCCGCTTCGGTCACAGGTTGCACCGATAGGCGAGAGTTTTTCACCAGCACCATATCCTCCAGCCGTGGGTCGGCTTTGATCGTATCAAGTGTCACAGGCAGGCTGAACGACCGCACCGCTTTGATATCCACACATTCCCAACGGGGGTCATCGGTGCTGCTGTCGGGATGCGCTTCGGCGCAGACTTCGACGATGCCGACAACCTCGCGGTCTTTCTGAGAGTGGTAAAAGAACCCCAGATCGCCGACCTTCATCTCGCGCATGAAGTTGCGCGCTTGATAGTTGCGCACGCCGTCCCATTCCTCGCCCGCGTCGCCTTTGGCCTTCTGGTCGGCCCAGCTCCATGTTGCGGGTTCGGATTTGAACAACCAATAGGCCATTAGCCGATCACCCGGTTCCAATGGGTCAGGGTCACGCTTTGGAACAGACCGGCCTTAGCATAGGGGTCATTCGCGGCCCAATCCTCGGCTGCGGCCATGTCCGCTACGTCCAAAATAATAAGCGAGCCGATCATGCCGCCTTCGGCGTTCAAGAGCGGGCCAGCTTGGGCCACGGCATCGCTGGACTTGAGATAGGCCAAATGGTCGGGCCGGTTTTCCTGACGGATCGGCAGGCCATCGGCTTTGTCATGGGCGATCAAGGCAACAAACATATCATTCTTCCTTTAGGGGTCGGGTCAGTAGTGATTTCATGGCGCCAGCCACATCTAACTGGTTGTCGAGCAGCCCGGCAACCGCGCGGGTGATCGGCATATCAAGCGCGGCGTCGCGGGCCAGCGCATCCACAGCGCGCGCGGTGGCGGCTCCCTCGACCGTGGTCGACGGGTCAAACGGCGTGCCTTGGCCCAGCGATTGTCCCAGCCGGTAGTTACGCGATTGCTCCGACGTGCAGGTCAGCGTCAGATCACCAAAGCCCGAAAGCCCGGCCAGCGTTGTCGGCTCCGCCTTCAGATGCGCGGCAAGCCGCTGCATTTCGGCATAGCCGCGCGTCATCAGGGCGGCCCGTGCGCTTTCCCCCAGACCCGCCCCAATCGCGGCCCCGCTCGCGATGGCGACGACGTTCTTCAGCGCCCCGCCCAGTTCCGCGCCGATGGTATCCGTGGTGCGGTAAAGCCGCAGGTTCGCCGTTGTCAGTTCCGCTTGCAGGTATTTGCCCGCCTTCGCATCAGCACAGGCTAAAGTCAGCGCGGTGGGCAGGCCGCGCGCGATATCGGCGGCAAAGCTAGGCCCCGTAAGGATCGCTGCCGTCGCATCGAGGATGGTCTGGGAGATCACGCTCACCGGCCCGACACCGCTGCTGAGTTCGATCCCCTTGCAGCAGGCCACCAGATGTTTCCCGTGAATCGCGTCTTTGTGGTTTTCCAAGACACTGCGCAGCCGCTGCATCGGCACGGCCAGCAACAGGATTTTGGCCGCGCTCGCTTGGTCAAGGCTATCGGTCACCGTGAGCGTATCAGGGAAAGGGCACCCCGGCAGGCGTTTGGCATTCTCACGGCGCTCGGCCATGTCCCCCGCATCGCGCGCCCAAAGCGTCACCGGCCCTTTGCCCGCCAGCGAGATTGCCAGCGCCGTGCCGAATGCCCCTGCGCCAAGGACGGAAACGCTCATGCCTTGGCCCCCTTCTTGCCACTGCCCAGCATCGAAGGCCGTGCGGTATCCAGCGGCCAGCGGGGACGTGCCGAGAGTGTCAGATCATCGGCCTCGCGCAGGGCGGCTTGCTCTCCAGCAGCGAAGGCGATCATCGCGGCGTTATCGGTGCAAAGCGCCAGCGGCGGAGCGACGAAACGCGCCTGCTGTTCCGCTGCAACAGTCTCTAACGCGGCACGGATGGACTTGTTTGCCGCCACCCCGCCTGCCACACAAAGGCCCCGCGCACCCTCTGCCGGATACTCCGCAAAGGCGCGGCGCGTCTTATGGGCAAGCACATCGACCACGGCTGCTTGAAACCCTGCCGCCAGATCCGCCTGATCCTGCCGGGTCAGCCCGCCACGCTCTGCCACGCATTTGTCGCGGGCGCGCAGCACGGCGGTTTTTAGGCCCGAAAAAGACATGTCGCAGCCGTCACGGTCCAACAGTGGGCGCGGCAGGGCGAAGCGGTTGGGCTCGCCCTCCTGCGCGCATTTTTCAATCGAAGGCCCCCCGGGCTGCGGCAGCCCCAACAGCCGCGCAACCTTGTCAAAGGCTTCGCCCGGCGCGTCATCAATGGTGCCGCCAAGACGGTCAAAACTCTCCGGCCCGCGCACCAGCAGGAACTGGCAATGCCCACCTGACACCAGCAGCATCAGATAGGGATAGGGCACATCATCGGTCAGCCGCGGCGTCAGGGCGTGGCCCGCCAGATGGTTCACCCCATAAAGCGGTTTGCCCGTCGCCGCCGAAAGCCCCTTGGCACACATCACGCCCGAGACCACCCCGCCGATCAGCCCCGGCCCCGCAGTGACGGCGATGGCATCGATCTGCGGCAGGCCGATCCCAGCCTCGGACAAGGCATCTTCGACGCAGTGATCCAGTTTTTCCGCATGGGCGCGGGCGGCGATTTCGGGAACGACACCGCCAAAGTCGGCGTGCAATTCGGTCTGGCCTGCCACGACAGAGGCCAGCACCGTGCCGCGCCCATCCGCGCCCATACGCACCACGGCGGCAGCGGTATCGTCGCAACTGCTTTCCAAACCAAGGATCAAGCGGGTCTGAGGCTGGGTAGAGGGCATGGGGGCTTTCCGTTGCAAGGCACCTGTACCGCAGGTAACACCGCTATCACGCGCAAACAATGCCGGAGCCTTGTGATGCCACAGCCAAGATTGCTTCTGACACGTCCACATCCCGGTGCCGCGCAGTTTCTGGATCGGCTCTCGCCCGCGCTGCGGGACGGTGCGGTGATTTCCCCCTTGATCGAGATTGCCCCGACCGGTGTAGGGGTCGATCTCGCGCCTTTCGCCGGGGTGATCTTTACCTCCGCCAATGGTGTGGCCCATGCGCCAAAGGGGGACGGGCGGCCTGCCTTCTGTGTCGGCCCGCAGACCACGGCGGCGGCGGCGAAAGCGGGCTGGCGGGCGCAGATGGCCGGGCTGGATGCCCAAGCGCTGATCGCGACCCTTTCGGGGCAGCCGCAGATTGCCCCGCTCTTGCACCTTGCCGGACGCCATCGGCGGGCGGATGTTGCCGCAATTTTAGGCGCTTCGGGTCTGACCGTTGATGTTGCAACGGTCTATGAACAGAACCTTTTGCCGCTCTCCGCCGCGGCGCAAACCCTTTTAACTGGGCCAAGTCCTGTCATCGTGCCGCTCTTTTCCCCCCGCAGCGCGCAGCATTTCGCCCGCGAGGCCAGTTGCACAGAGCAGGTCATCGCCCTGTCGATCAGCCCCGCCGCCGCGCAGGCGCTTGAAGCTCTGCCGCTCTATGCGCATGATGTCGCTGCGGAACCCACTGGCGAAGCCATGGCGGAGGCCGTTGAAAAACTTTTCCGCTGCACCACCTTGCCTTGAGGGGCATAGGTATGCCGGGTAAGCTCGCCACTGCGAGCGGATGATAGGTTCAGAATCGAAAGGCGTACGGCGTGGCAAAACCCAAAAAGACGGTCAGCAAAAGCGAAGCGGACAAGACCACGGCCGAACAGACGCCCCCGCAGGGGGATAAGGCAGTAGCGGCGGAGAAAGCTGACGCGCCGAAACCATCCGAAACCGATGCCAAGAGTACGGCCACGGTGAAACCCGACGCGCCGAAGACCGAAGATGTCAAACCGGACGCAGCGAAAGCCGAGCCCGGGAAAACCGACTTGGGCAAAACCGAGCCGGGCAAAACAACCAGCACTCTGCCCGTGACAGACACTGCGCCGGCAGCGGAGAAAGCCACGGTGAAGCCGACCGCCGCAAGCGACGCGGTCAAGCGTGATGATAGGGCACCCGCTAACGCGGAGAGCGCCTCTACCGCCAAAGATACGACACCAAAGACGCCCTTGCCCAAGGATGACCCTAAACCAACGTCCAGCGGCGTTGCGCCCAAGGACAAACCGGTTTCCCACGACAAACCAGCGACCGATCCCGCGCCCTCGCGCGCATCGGCAGCCGCGTCTAAGCCGGGTGACAGCACGTCGAAGCCCGCGCCGACCAAGACTGAAAAGCCAAGCGCTACGACCTCCAAGCCAACCCCGACACCGACCCCCGCGCCCGCGCCGAAAGAGCGCAGGCGGAGCGTGTTTTTCCCCATGCTGCTCGGTGGTGCCATCGCTGCCGGACTGGGGTTTGCCGCATCGGAATACGACGTTCTTGGCACCCGCGCGCAGGGGGCGGCGGAAGTGCAAAACGCGCTCGAAGCGCAGCAGGCCCGCATCGCAGACTTGGAAGCCCGCGCTGATGAGCCTGCGGCCCTGCCGGAAAGCCTGCCGCAGGTCGACGCGCTCAGCGCAGAGTTGACCGCCGCGCGCGAAGAATTCTCGACGCTTCAAAGCCAATTGGCCGAGATCGACAGCCGCCTCACCACGGTTGAGAAACAGCCCGTAAGCGGTGGCGAAAACGAGATTGCAGTCGCGGCCTTTGAACGTGAAATGGAAGCCCTGCGCGCCTCTGTCACTGAGCAGCGCCGCGAAATCGAAAGCCTGCTGGATAACGCCCAAACCGCCGAAGAGGCGACCGCCGCCGCCGCAGAAGCAGCCCGCGCCCAGACCGGCATCACCCAGATGAACGCCGCGATCAGCGCCGGACGCCCCTTTGAGGCCGCGCTGGTCGAGTTGCAGGAAGCTGGGGTCGAAGACATTCCCCAACCGCTGACTGAGACCGCTGCGGGCGGTGTGGTCACCCTCGCCAATCTGCAGGCGCGTTATCCCGACGCCGCGCGGCAGGCCCTGGCCACCGCCCGTGCCGCCGTGCCGGAAGAGGGCGAAGGCGGCTTTGGCAGCTTCCTGAAACGGCAGCTTGGTGCCCGCTCGGTCGCGCCCCGCGAAGGAACGGACCCCGATGCTGTCCTCTCCCGCGCCGAAGCGGCTGTGCGCGATGGCCGTTTGACCGATGCGCTGGCCGAGATCGAAACGCTGCCCGCCCCTGCGCAGGACGCGATGGCGGAATGGCTTGCCGATGCCCGCGCGCGTCAGGCGGCTGAAACCGCCGCCAATGAACTCTCCCAACGCCTGACGGCCAACTGAGGAACGAAAAATGCTCTGGTCTCTTATTAAAATCGTTCTTTTCGTCGTGCTCGTCGCCGCTTTGGCATGGGGTGCGGGCTTCTTGCTGGAAAGCGAGGGCGGCATTCAACTGACCGTGGCGGGGACCGAATATACTCTCGGGCCGCTGCAATCGGTCATCGCCGTTTTGCTTTTGATGTTCGCGGTCTGGGTGCTGCTCAAGATCGTGGCGCTGCTGTCGGCGGTCTGGCATTTCCTGAATGGGGATGAGACCGCCCTGTCGCGCTACTTTGACCGCAACCGGGAACGGAAGGGCTATGAGGCCCTGTCGGACGGGCTGATGGCGCTGGCCAGCGGTGAGGGTCAGGTTGCGATGGCCAAGGCCGCCAAGGCGGACCGCTATCTCAAACGCCCGGCGCTAACCAATCTGCTGACCGCGCAGGCCGCAGAGCTTGCAGGCGACCGCCGCAAGGCAGAGCGAACCTATCGCAAGCTGGTCGAAGACGAAAAGACCCGTTTCGTCGGCGTGCGTGGCATCATGAAACAAAAGCTGGCCGATGGGGATACCGAGACCGCGCTGAAACTGGCCGAGAAGGCCTTCGCGCTGAAGCCCAAACACGAAGAAACCGGCGATACGCTGCTGAAGTTGCAGGCCGAAAAGCATGACTGGACCGGCGCGCGCGGCACCCTGCAGGCCAAGTACAAAAACGGCCACCTGCCGCGCGATGTGCACAAACGCCGCGACGCGGTACTGGCACTTTCCGAGGCGCGTGACGTTATCGCCGAAGGCAACAGCATCGAGGCGCGAGAAGCCGCGATCGAAGCCAACCGCCTGTCGCCCGATCTGGTGCCTGCCGCCGTGATGGCCGCGCGCAGCTATATCGCGCAGGACAAGCCGCGCAATGCTTCCAAAGTGTTGCAAAAAGCGTGGAGCGTGCAGCCGCACCCCGATCTTGCCGCCGCCTTTGCCGAGATTCAGCCGGATGAGACCCCGCAGCAGCGGATCAAACGGTTCCGCGCGCTGACCAAATCACAGCCCGACCACCCCGAGACCAAGATGCTGCTGGCCGAATTGCACATCGCCAACGAAGATTTCCCCGAAGCGCGCCGTGCGCTTGGCAATCTGGTTGAGACCGATCCGTCGGCGCGTTCCGTCACGCTGATGGCCGCGATCGAGCGAGGTGAGGGCGCGTCTGATACCGTGGTCAAAGGCTGGCTGACACGCGCGCTCAATGTCTCGCGCGGGCCGCAGTGGATTTGCGAGAATTGCCACCACATCCACGCCGAATGGAAGCCGATCTGCGAAAACTGCAAGAGCTTTGACACATTGGAATGGAAGACCCCGCCGCTCTCGGAAGTCGCCATGCCAAGCGGTGTGCAGATGCTGCCGCTGATCGTCGGTGCCCCGGAAACGACACCTCCAGAAGGCGCGCTGACAACCCGGACCGACGACATCGAAGAAGCCGAGTTGGTGACGGACCCAGACGAGCCGACCAATCCCGAGGCCCCGAAAAAGGCGCCCGACCCTACAGCTTGATGTCGTAGGTGACCCAGTTGGTTCGCGTGGCCAGCTTGTCATACACCCCACGGCCGCGGTAATTATCCTCGGCCGTGATCCAGCGCACGAGGCTCCAGCCGCGTTTCTGGGCGATCTTTTTCACCTCCCCGATCAGCGCGTCGGCAGCCCCGCTGCCGCGTGCTTCGGGTGCCACGAATAGATCGTCAAGGAAGCAGCCCGTCGCCGCGGCCAAGGGGCGCGCGAAATGCCGGAAATGGGTCAGGCCGATCACACGGCCTTCGGCGTCTTCGCAGACCAGCCCTTCGACCTCTGTTAGCGGGTCATGCAGCCAAGACCAGACCCGCGCGCGCATCTCTGGCGTCTGCTCGACTTTGTAAAATTCGGCATAGCCTTGATAAAGCCGCTCCCAATCGGCGCGGTCATGGTCTTTTACGGTACGAACTGTGAGGTCGGACATGGCGGGCTCCCTTCGCTGGCTGCGCGATCTTTGCCCCAGTTGGTTCAGAAATCCAGCCCAAGGTCCAGCGTTGTCGCAGAATGTGTGAGTGCGCCCATGGAGATATAGTTCACCCCCGTCGCCGCGACCTCGGCAATGCGCGGCAATGTCATGTTGCCCGATGCCTCAAGCACGATGCGGCCCTTGGCCATTTCCACCGCTTCACGAAGCGTCGCCGTGTCCATATTGTCCAACAGCACAACATCCGCGCCGCCTTCGTCCAAGACCTCTTCAAGCTGCGCCAGCGTGTCCACTTCGATCTCGACGCGGATCATATGCGAGGCGTTGCTTTTCACTGCTTGCAAGACAGGCCGAATGCCACCGGCGGCAGCGATGTGATTGTCTTTGATCAGGATCGCATCCGAAAGGGAAAAGCGATGGTTGAACCCGCCGCCATGGAGCACCGCCTGTTTTTCCACCATACGCAGCCCCGGCGTGGTCTTGCGGGTGCAGGTGATCCGGGTCTCGGTGCTCTTGGTCTCGGCCACGCAGGCCGCCGTGAGGGTGGCGATGCCCGACAGCCGTCCGGCAAAGTTCAACGCCACACGTTCTGCCGACAGGATCGCGGCGGCAGAGCCTTCGATCTCCATCAGCGTGTCGCCTTTGGTGATCGTGCTTCCGTCTTCTTTTAGCGTGCGCACCTCAAGCGATGGGTCGACGAGATGAAAGGCCAGCCGTGCGATCTGCATGCCAGAGACGACCCCCTCGGCACGGGCGCGCAGGCGGGCGGTATAGGTCGTGCCATCGGGGATCACGCTGCGCGTGGTGACATCGCCATAGGTGCCAAGGTCTTCCATCAGCGCGGCGCGGACCAGCGGCTCTAGGATCAGGTCGGGCAGGGCGGTTGTCATGCGGGAAGTTCCTCAGGGTTGGAGCGGAATGCGGTGGCCTCGGCCAGTGTCATGAAACTGCGCGCGGCTTCGGGGAGCGTGTCGGGATAATCAGTGCGGCAATGCGCGCCGCGGCTTTCACGGCGGGCGAGGGCGGCGGCGGCGATTAGCGTCGCGGTGGCGATCATGTTTTGCAACTGGGCGCAGTCGGGTTGTGCGGCTTCGATCTGTGCAATCGTAGCGAGGGCGCGTTGCAGCCCCTCCGCATCGCGCAGAACGCCGACATGGGCGGTCATGGTTTGGCGCAACTGGGCGACGAGGGTCTCATCGGGTGTTTCGCCAGCGGGCAGGTCGGGCAGGGCCACCGTGCCGCTGTCGCCGGTGCTGCATTCCTCAAGCATGTCCTGCGCCGCGCGGCGGGCAAAGACGAGCGCTTCGAGCAGCCCGTTCGATGCCAGCCGGTTCGCGCCGTGCAGCCCGGTCGAAGACGCCTCCCCACAGACCCAAAGCCCGGCGAGGCTGGAACGCCCATGCGCATCCGTGGCCACGCCGCCCATGTGGTAGTGCGCAGCGGCGGCCACGGGGATCGGTTGGATCACCGGGTCGATGCCGTTGCGCGCACAGGCGGCGGCGACGGCGGGATACTCGGCCAGTACCGCAGGACCCAAGGCCGCACGGGTGTCGAGCATGGGGCGCAGGCCCGCTTGGGTCTGGGCAAAGATCGCGCGGGCCACGATGTCACGCGGGGCGAGTTCAGCGAGCGGATGGACCTCGGTCATGAACCGCGCCCCCTCGCGGTTGATTAGATGCGCCCCGGCACCGCGCAGGGCTTCGGTCGCCAAGGGGGCGGGGTCTTCGCCGCAGTCGATGGCGGTTGGGTGAAACTGCACGAATTCCGCATCGGCGATGAGCGCGCCTGCCCGTGCCGCCATCCCGATCACCTGCCCGCGAATGCGAGCCGGGTTGGTCGTCAGCGCATAAAGCCCGCCCGAGCCGCCGCCCGCCAGCAAGACCCCCGCGCCGCGCAGCAGGACGGGGGCGGAGCCTTCGGGCCGGGCCAATTCGATCTCAACCCCGGTGACTTTGCTGCCGTCGCTGTCCAAGCCGCGTGCCAACACGCCTTCAAGCACTTGGATCGACGGGGTATTGCGCACCCGCTCGATCAGGGCGCGCATGATCTCGGCCCCGGCCTGATCGCCCTGCACCCGCACCACACGCGCGAAACTATGCGCCGCCTCGCGGGACATGACATAGCCGCCATCGGCGCTGCGGTCGAAGGCGGTGCCAAAGTCGGTCAGGGCAAGGATGTGGGCGCGGGCCTCTTCCGTCACGGTGGCCGCGACGCGCGCCTCAACCGTGCCAGCACCCGCGGCGATGGTGTCTAGTGCATGCGCCTCGGGGCTGTCGGCCTGCGCCATAGCGGCGGCCACCCCGCCCTGCGCCCAAGCGGAACTGGCCCCCGAGCCAAGCGGATCAGGCGAGATCAGCAAAACGGGGCGCGGCGCAAGACAAAGCGCGGCATAAAGCGCGCCGAGGCCCGCACCGACGATGATGATCCTGCCGGTTGTGATCTCTTGCACCGGCGCGGCCCTCAGAGGCCGAGTTCGCGGGAGAGGTCGATCATCCGCTGCACCGCGACGCGCGCTTTTTCGGAGACTTCCGCCTCAACCTCGACCGCGCCGGACATGGTGTGCAGCGACCACAGCACCTTTTCCAGCGTGATCTTCTTCATGTAGGGGCACATGTTGCAGGGGCCGACGAAATCGACCTCGGGCAGCTCATCCGCGATGTTCGACGCCATGGAGCATTCGGTGACCAGCATCGCTTTCGCCGGTTTCTCGCGGTGCACATAGTCCAGAATGCCGCTGGTCGAGCCCGAAAAATCAGCCTCGGCCACCACATCGGGCGGGCATTCGGGGTGCGCGATGATGCGGGTGTCGGGGTTCCACTCACGGTAATCGGCGATATCCTTGGCGGTGTAACGTTCGTGCACGATGCAGGCCCCGTCCCACCAGACGATGCGTTTCTCGGGCACCTGTTTGGCGATGTTCTGAGCGAGGTATTTGTCGGGCGTCATGATTACCGTGTCGCTCTCCATCGCGGCGACGATCTGCGCGGCGTTGGAGGAGGTGCAGCAGATGTCAGACGCGGCTTTTACCTCGGCTGTGGTATTCACGTAAGTCACCACCGGCGCGCCGGGGTATTGCGCGCGCATCTGTTCGACACCCTCGGCGGTGATGCTTTCGGCCAGCGAACAGCCCGCTTCCATGTCGGGGATCAGCACGGTTTTCGACGGGTTCAGGATTTTCGAGGTCTCGGCCATGAAATGCACACCGCATTGCACGATCACATCGGCCTCAACCTCGGTCGCCTTGATCGCCAGTTGCAGGCTGTCGCCCACGAAATCGGCGATGCCGTGGTAGATGTCAGGCGTCATGTAGTTATGCGCGAGGATGACCGCGTTACGCTCTTTTTTCAGCTTGTTGATCGCGGCGACATAGGGCGCGTGAATGGCCCAATCGGGGGGCGAAACGACACGGTCCATCTTGGCGTAGATATCGGCCATTTCAGCCGCCAGCGCAGGCGATGGCGCGAGGTCATAATGGCGCTCAAGCTCGCTGGGCGAAAAGATTTCATCACGCATGGTCGGTCCCCCTCCGGCCTTGGCGCGTGTCACGGCACCGCGCTGGACACCACACCCGGCGTGCTGGCCATAGACGACTGGCGGGGTTTGGGCAAGCCAATACCCTTTATGGCAGGGCGATCAGCCTCTGTGGATCAGGTGAATTTGCGGAACAAACGGGTCTGATCAAACATCTCTTCCAGCCGCTCAGCCCGGTCTTTGGTGTCGGCCCAGTTGATGTCTTGCATGGCCGAGATCACGCTTTCCACCAGCAAAAGCGTCGCCGCCGCACTGTCCCAAGCCGAGGGCGCGACGATCCGGCTGGAGAAACAGATATCGGCAAGGCTATGCACCGGAGAGCGCCACTGGTCGGTAAAGAGGATGATCTTGGCCCCCCGCGCATGGGCCATCTCAGCCAGTTTCAGGGTGTTGTTCTCATAGCGGCGCACGTCGAAGATGACGAAGACATCGCCTTCGCCCACGTCGAGCAGGTAATGCGGCCAAGCGTTCGAGGTGGATTGAATATGCGTGACCCGGGGCCGGATGATCTGCGCGTGCAGAAACAGATATTCCGCCATCGTATGCGTGATGCGCCCGCCCACGATATAAAGTGGGTGCGCGGTGTCGGCGATCATGGCGCAGGCGCGGTCAAAAGTCGCCGGTTCAATCTGGCCGAGGGTGTGACGGATATTGTCGATCACAGCGTCGGTGAAACGATTCAGCACATGACCCGAGGGCGCGCCTTCGGTCCATGTGTCATGTTTGGCGATGGGGTTCTTGGCCTTGGCTTTTAGCTCTTCGCGCAACTCGTTCTGAAACTCAGGGTAGCCCTTGAACCCCAGCTTTTGCACCATTCGCGCCACGGTGGGGGTAGAGACATTGGCATCCTTGGCCAGCGCCGTCAGCGGGCCGAGGCCAGAGGCGGGGTAATTCTCAAGAATCGAATGGGCAAGTTGGCGTTCCGCACGGGTCAGCCGGTCCAGTTCTTGCTGGATACGGTCGGAAATAGTCAGCGTCGGTTCAGCCATGGATGCCCCTCTTTTGACGAGTAATAACACAAACTGAGCGGCGTTGTAATAAATTCGACATTATTCTGTTGACAGAAGCCCCCCGCCCGAATGAGGTTTGATCAACTGAGGGGGACAAGGTGTCAGAGCAGACAGATCTTTCGAATGAAGCCGTCGAGGTGATCAACGCCGGGGCCAAGGCGCCGCTGGTGTTGGTCTGCGAACATGCGGCGCGTGAGATACCGGCCTGCTTTGATGGTCTTGGTCTGGATGCTACGGCCCGCGAAAGCCATGTGGCATGGGATCCCGGCGCTCTGGCCGTGGCGCAGAAGATGGCGCAGGATTTAGACGCCGTGCTGGTGGCCGGGCGCGTTTCGCGGCTTGTTTACGACTGCAACCGCCCGCCCGAAGCCCCCGGCGCGATGCCCGCCCAGAGCGAGATTTTCGCGATCCCCGGCAATGCCACGCTTGATGACGCGGGCCGGGCCGAGCGGGTGACGCGCTATTACGAGCCCTTCCGCGCGACCCTTGCCGCGACGATCAAACGGGTCGATGCGCCCGCGATCGTGACGGTGCACAGTTTCACGCCCATTTACCACGGCAAACCGCGCCGCGTGGAAATTGGCATCCTGCATGACAGTGACACACGGCTGGCGGATGCGATGCTGGCGGTGGCGCCAGAGTTCACGGACCTAACGGTCGAGCGCAATGCGCCCTATGGCCCCCAAGACGGGGTAACCCATACGCTCAAGGAACACGGTTTGGCGCATGGCCATCCGCATGTCATGCTTGAGATCCGTAATGACCTGATCACAACCGAGGCCGAGCAACAGCAGATGGCCGCGATGATCAGCAATTGGTTGCGCGCCGCGCTCATGCGGCCCGAAATGAATGACGCGATGAAGGACGCCAAACCATGAAATTCATGCGGGGCTATATCCGGGGCATCGACGCGATGAACCGACGGATCGGGCGGATCATGATGTATGGCATCTTTGTCCTGATGGGGGTGCTTTTGTGGTCGACGGTCAGCAAGGCGTTTTTCGTCCCCTCGCTTTGGACGCTGGAAATGGCCCAATTCATCATGGTGGGCTACTACATCCTAGGCGGGCCCTATTCGATCCAACTCGGCTCGAACGTGCGGATGGACCTGCTCTATGGCGATTGGTCGCTCCGCCGCAAAGCGTGGTTTGATCTGTTCACTGTCTTCTTCCTGATCTTCTATCTCTGCGTGCTGCTCTATGGCGCAATCAGCTCGACAGCCTATTCGCTGGGCTATTGGGGGACTGAGCCGTTTAGCTTTTTCGGTGGGTTGGTCACGGGCACCGAAGAGATCGGCCATATGGAGAAATCCAGTTCCGCTTGGCGGCCCTACCTCTGGCCCATCAAGGTCGTGATGATCGTCGGCATCTTTCTGATGCTGCTGCAATGTCTGTCCGAGCTCGCGAAAGACGTGCTGCGGCTCAAGGGTGAGGCCATCTGATGTCCTATGAAATGATTGCGACATTGATGTTCTCATCGATGATGCTGATGCTGCTGACCGGCCAGCGGGTGTTTGGCGCTATCGGCTTTATCGCCGTGGTCTCGGCGCTGCTGCTTTGGGGCGACAAGGGCGGATATGACATCGGCTTTGCCGCCGCGATGAAGTTGATGAAGTGGTATCCGCTGCTGACGCTGCCGATGTTCATCTTCATGGGCTATGTCCTGAGCGAAAGCCGCATTGCAGATGACCTCTACAAGATGTTCCACGTTTGGATGGGCGGCGTGCGCGGCGGGCTGGCGATTGGGACGATTGGGTTGATGGTGCTGATCTCGGCGATGAACGGCCTGAGCGTGGCGGGCATGGCGATTGGCTCGACCATTGCGCTGCCGGAATTGCTGAAACGCGGATATGACAAAAGGATGGTGACCGGGGTGATCCAAGCCGGGTCGAGCCTTGGCATCCTTGTGCCGCCCTCGGTGGTGCTGGTGCTTTATGCGATGATCGCGCGGCAGCCGGTGGGGCAGCTGTGGCTCGCGGGGGTCATTCCGGGGCTGATGATGGCCGCGATGTTCATTGCCTATATCGTGATCCGGTGCCGCATGAATCCTGAGCTTGGTCCCATCCTCTCAGTCGAAGATCGTGACATTCCCCGTGCCGAGAAGCTGCGCCTTTTGCGCGCGGGCATCCTGCCGCTGGTGATCTTTGCGGTGATGATGGTGCCGTTTGTGCGCGGCTGGACCAGTCTTGTGGAAAGCTCTGCCATTGGGGCGGGCGCGGCTTTTCTTGCCGCCGTTCTTAAAGGCCGAATGACCCGCGAGGTTTTCGAGAACTCGGTGCGCAACACGTTGGGCATCACCTGCATGTTCATGTGGATCATCCTCGCCGCCTTGGCCTTTGGCGCGGTCTTTGACGGGCTGGGCGCGGTTAAGGCGATTGAGAGCTTGTTCACCGAGAAGATGAACCTCAGCCCCTGGATGATCCTGATCATGATGCAACTCAGCTTCATCATCATGGGCACCTTCCTTGATGACACCGCGATGCTGGTCATCGTGGCCCCGCTCTATGTGCCCTTGGTCGGTGCGCTGGGCTTTGATCTGATCTGGTATGGTATCCTGTACACGATCACCACGCAGATCGCCTATATGACGCCGCCGTTTGGCTATAACCTGTTCCTGATGCGCGCCATGGCTCCGCCGGAAATCACATTGCGCGACATCTATGCTTCGATCACGCCCTTCGTGCTGGTGATGGTCTTGGCGCTGATACTCGTCATGGTCTTCCCGCAGATCGCGACATGGCTGCCTGATTATATCTACGACAAATAACAACGAGAGCCGCGCAAAGACGGCCTGATATTTCAACAAAGGAGAGACGTATGACCACTCGCAGAAAGTTTCTATCCGGGGCCGCCGTCGCCGCCCCTGCGGCCCTCGCCGCGCCCTCCATCGTGCATGCCCAAGCGCCGATCAAATGGCGCATGCAGACCTATGCCGGCGCCGCTTTGGGTGAGCAGGTGACCAAACCGGCGGTCGATTACATCAATGCCGCCGCCAATGGCGAGATGGAGATCGAACTGTTCTACGCCGACCAGATCGTCCCCACCGGTGAGCTGTTCCAAGCGATGCAGCGCGGCACCATCGACATGGTGCATTCCGATGACGACTCCATGGCATCGCCCACGCCCTTGCAGCAATTCGGCGGCTATTTCCCCTTTGCCACTAAGCACATCCTCGACGTGCCGGTGCTGTTCAATCAATATGGGTTGGCCGACATCTGGAAAGAAGAATACGCCAAGGTCGGTGTCGAATGGCTGTCGGCTGCGGGCCAAGACCCCTGTAACTTCAACACCACCAAAGAGATCAAATCGGTCGCCGATCTGGACGGTCTGAAGCTTTACACCTTCCCCACCGCGGGCCGCTTCTTGTCGAAGTTCGGCGTGGTGCCGGTGAACATTCCCTACGAGGACGCCGAAGTCGCGGTGCAAACAGGCGAGCTCGACGGCATGGCGTGGTCGGGCATCACCGAAGACTACACCGTCGGCTGGGCCGATGTGACCGACTACTTCCTGACCAACAACATCTCGGGTGCTTGGATCGGGTCGTTCTTCGTCAACCAGCAGCAGTGGGCCGATCTGCCGGATCACCTCAAGCAGTTGGTCATGGCGGGGATCGAAGCGGGCCACACCTACCGCAACCAGTGGTACTGGGGCGGCGAGGCGCGTCTGCGGGCGCAGGGCGACAAGCTTAAGCTCAGCACCGTGCCTGCCGACGAATGGTCCGAAGTTGAAAACGCAGCCAAGGACTTCTGGACAGAGATCGCCGAAGAAGGCGAAGTGCACGCCAAGATCGTGCAGATCTTCCGCGACTATAACGAAGTCATCAACAAAGCCGGTCCGCCCTACACCAACGGCTGAACCGACAACCGGGGGCGCGCTGCCTGCGCCCCCGCCTTACCCCTGAAGTGGACAGAACATGCCCGGCACACTGACATTCGACGCGCTGAAAAAACTGGTCAAAGAGGGATCCGTCGACACGGTCCTTGCCTGCCTTGTGGATATGCAGGGCCGGTTGATGGGCAAACGCTTCCATGCCGTGAACTTTGTTGAGACCTCTTACAAAGAGACCCATTGCTGCAACTACCTGCTGGCCACCGACCTAGAGATGAGCACGCCCGAAGGCTTTGCCTCCACCTCGTGGGAGACGGGCTATGGCGATTATGTCATGCAGCCCGACCTTGATACGATCCGCCCGGTGCCGTGGCTCGAAGGCACCGTGATGGTGCTTTGCGATGTGCTGGATCACGACACCCATTCCCCGGTGCCCCATTCCCCTCGCGCCATGTTGAAAAAACAGATCGCGCGGCTGGAAGAGCTGGGCTTTGACGCGATGATGGCCACCGAGTTGGAGTTCTTCCTTTTCGAGCAGAGCTTTGACGCGCTGCGCAAAGATGGCTACCGCAACCTCGTGCCGTTCAGCGGCTACAACGAGGATTACAACATCTTCCAGACCACCAAAGAAGAGAACGTGATGCGCCCCGTGCGCAACCACCTCTTTGCCGCCGGTCTGCCGATTGAGAACTCCAAAGGCGAGGCCGAGGCGGGGCAGGAAGAGCTTAACATCCGCTATTCCCCGGCCCTCGACTGTGCCGACTACCACACGATCGCGAAACACGCGGTCAAGGAAATCGCGTGGCAACAGGGTCAGGCGGCAAGCTTCTTGCCCAAGTGGCACAAGGACCGGGTGGGCTCCTCCAGCCATGTGCACCAGTCGCTGTGGAAAGACGGCAAGCCGATGTTTGTCGATTCCAACGATGAACTGGGCATGTCCGACCTGATGCGCCACTACATGGCCGGGCTGATCGCCTATGCGCCGGAATATACCTATTTCCTCGCGCCCTATGTGAACAGCTACAAGCGTTTCGCCAAAGGCACCTTTGCACCGACCAAAACCGTCTGGTCCGTCGACAACCGCACCGCCGGATTCCGCCTATGCGGGGCGGGGACCAAGGGCGTTCGGGTCGAATGCCGTATTGGCGGATCGGACTTGAACCCCTATCTGGCGCAGACGGTCATGCTGGCTGCCGGAATCAAAGGGATCGAAGACAAGATGGAACTGGCCCCGCCCACACGCGGCGATGCTTATGGCGAGTCCGACGCTGTCGATATCCCCCAGACCCTGCGGGCAGCAACCGAGACCCTGCGCGGCTCGACGTTCTTGCGTGAGGTTTTGGGCGACGATGTAGTGACCCATTACACCCGCGCGGCGGAATGGGAGCAGGAAGAATATGACCGGGTGGTGACCGATTGGGAAATCGCCCGTGGCTTTGAAAGGGCCTGAGAATGACGACGGTAAAATGTATCTCTCCGATTGACGGTTCGGTCTATGCGGAACGCGAAACCCTAAGCAATGACGTGGCGCTTGAGGCTGTTGCCCGCGCTCGCAAAGCGCAAAAGGCATGGGCGGCGCGGCCCTTGCAGGAACGTGTCGATCTGGTGATGGGCGCGTTGAAAGAGATTGAGAATTCGACCGACCGCATGACCGAGGAACTGGCCCACCAAATGGGCCGCCCGGTGCGCTATGGCGGCGAATTCGGCGGTCTGCAGGAACGCACCAGCCACATGGCCAAGATCGCAGCCGATGCGCTGGCCCCCACGGTAATTGAAGACAGCGAAGCCTTTAGCCGCAAGATCATGCGTGAGCCGCATGGCGTGGTCTTTGTCGTGGCACCGTGGAACTACCCTTACATGACCGCCAACAACACCATCGCGCCTGCGCTCATTGCCGGGAATTCGGTGATCTTGAAACACGCCTCGCAGACCATTTTGGTCGGCGAGCATCTGGCCGATGCCTACCGCGCGGCGGGCGTGCCCGAGGATGTGTTCCAGAATGTGGTACTGAGCCATGACACCACCTCGGCGCTGATCGCCGACAATGCGTTCGATTTCGTGAACTTCACCGGTTCTGTCGGCGGTGGGCAGGCGATGGAGCGCGCGGCAGCTGGCACCTTCACTGGCGTCGCGACCGAGCTGGGCGGCAAAGACCCCGCCTATGTCCGGGCCGATGCCAATCTCGACGCGGCCGTCGATGGCGTGATGGACGGCGCGATGTTCAACGCGGGCCAATGCTGCTGCGGGATCGAGCGGATTTATGTGCACGAAAGCCTCTATGACGCTTTCGTCGAAAAGGCCGTGGCATGGATGAACAACCTCAACCTCGGTAACCCATTGGAAGAAGCCACGACGCTTGGCCCGATGGCCCATGTCCGTTTCGCCGAAGAGGTCCGCGCCCAGATCAATGAGGCGGTCGCCGCAGGTGCCAAGGCGCATATCGACAGAATGCCCGCCGATGACGGCGGTGCATACCTCACCCCGCAGGTGCTGACGGATGTCACCCATGAGATGCGCGTCATGCGCGACGAAAGCTTTGGCCCCGTGGTCGGTATCATGCCGGTCAAGGACGACGAAGAAGCCATCGCGCTGATGAACGACAGCCAATTCGGCCTGACCGCCGCGATCTTCACCGCCGATGCCGACGCCGCCGAGGCCATTGGCCAGCGGTTGGAAACCGGCACCGTCTTCATGAACCGCGCCGATTACCTTGACCCGGCGCTTTGCTGGACCGGCTGCAAGCAGACCGGGCGCGGCGCGGGCCTGTCTGAACTGGGCTATCACGCGCTGACACGCCCTAAATCCTACCACCTCAAGAAAGCCTGAGACATGTCCCTGACTGCCAATTGGTCTTACCCCACCGCCATCCGCTTCGGCGCGGGCCGAATTAAAGAGATCGCCGAAGCCTGCGCCGCCGCAGGTATCAAAAACCCGCTGTTGGTCACCGACAAAGGGCTGGCCTATCTGCCGATCACCCAGTCCACGCTGGACCTGATGGAGGCGGCTGGCCTTGGCCGCGCGATGTTCTCGGACGTTGACCCGAACCCGACCGAGATGAACGCCGAGGCGGGCATCAAGGTCTACCGCGACGGCGGCCATGACGGCGTGATCGCCTTTGGCGGCGGCTCGGGGCTTGATCTGGGCAAGGTCATCGCCTTCATGGCAGGCCAAACGCGCCCCCTGTGGGATTTTGAGGATATCGGCGACTGGTGGACCCGCGCCGACCCCGATGGCATCGCGCCGATCGTGGCCGTGCCGACGACGGCTGGCACCGGGTCTGAAGTGGGCCGCGCCAGCGTGATCACCAATTCCCAGAGCCATGAGAAAAAGATCATATTCCACCCCAAAATGCTGCCCGCCGTCGTGATCTGCGACCCGGAGCTGACCGTGGGCATGCCGCCGATGATCACCGCAGGCACCGGGATGGACGCCTTTGCCCATTGCCTCGAAGCCTTCTGTTCGCCGCATTACCATCCGATGAGCCAAGGCATGGCGCTGGAAGGGATGCGTCTGGTCAAGGAATATCTGCCCCGGGCCTATGCCGATGGCAGTGATCTTGAGGCGCGCGGGCATATGATGTCTGCCGCGGCCATGGGCGCCACGGCGTTCCAAAAGGGTCTGGGCGCGATCCATGCCATCAGCCACCCGATCGGCGCGGTACATCACACGCACCATGGCACCACCAACGCGGTTGTCATGCAGCCCGTCCTGCGCATGAACCGCCCCGCGATCGAAGAGCGTCTGACCAAAGCGGCGGCCTATCTTGATATCGTCGGCGGCTTTGACGGGTTTTACGATTTCGTCGGCAAGCTGAACGAAGAGTTGAACATCCCAAGCTCGCTGACCGCCCTTGGCGTGACGGACCCGGATATCGACGCGCTGGTGGCCTCGGCCTTGCAAGACCCAAGCTGCGGCGGCAACCCGATTGAACTGACCAAAGAGAATGTCACGCAGCTGCTGCGCGACTGCCTTTGAAACGCAAAACGGGGGGCCGGATCATCGGCCCCCCGTTTGATAGAAATCAGTGAAACGTCGGATCATTCAGTCGTTTTGGCTTCTTCCATATCCGCTTCAGTAACCTCGGGCCCGACCGAGACCAGATACGCCCAAACATCCTTGGCGTCTTCTTCGTCTCTCAGACGGTAAGACATCTTGGATTTGGCGCGGTTCGTGTCGAGATAGCTGGCCAGAAACTTCTTGGGATCGGCAACATATCCGGTGAAGTCTTCTTCGTTCCACGCCAGCCCGGCTTCGCCGGCCTCAACGATGGAATCGCCATAGCGGTAGTCTTCGACCGACCCCGCCACGCGGTTGTAGATTCCATAAAGGTTCGGCCCGGTGCGGCCGCCTTTTTGGATGTCATTGCCTTCATCATCTTGGATCATGTGGCAGCTTTTGCATTTACGAAAGACCTTTTCCCCGGCTTCGGCATCACCGGAGGCATGGCTTTCCGCCCAAAGGGGCGTGGCCCCGAGGCAAATGGCGAAGATCGACGCGATACGCATGTTCATTTTGAGTTCCTTTGTCTGGCTGATTTGAAACTAGCGTTTGGGGCGAGGGGGTAAAGCATATCGGCTGCGCCAAAAGGTAGCACGGGCGGGCTGCGGGCCGGTTAGCGGTTGAGACCAAGGGGAATTCCTCCGATAACTGCCGGTGAATTTCTTCTGCTTCGAGGGTGAGATGAACACAACGGCGAGCCGCCTCTGATGGAGATCATGGTCCCCGCTTGGGTCGACGGCACCCTGCAACCGGTTGAAAAACTCGCCGCGCATGAACGCGGTTTGCGGCATATGGCGGTTTCGGTCTTTGTCATTGCCGAGGGCAAGCTGCTGATGCAGCAGCGCGCGCTTGGCAAATACCACACCCCCGGCCTCTGGGCGAACACCTGCTGCACGCATCCGCAATGGGAAGAGCCGCCCCAAGCCTGCGCCACCCGGCGTTTGCATGAGGAGTTGGGGATCACCGGGCTGGACCTTCAACATCGCGGTCAAGTCGAATACCGCGCCGATGTTGGCGGCGGGCTGATTGAGCATGAGGTTGTTGAGGTCTTTCTCGCCCATGCAGACCCGGCGTTGTCGATTACGGAAAACCCCGAAGAGGTTATGGCGACGCGCTGGATCAGCCTAAGCGATCTGCACGCCAACCTCGCGCAGAACCCCGAAGAATATACGCCTTGGTTGCGGATCTACATGGCCGAACACGAAGGTCTGATCCTCGGCGGCGGGGCGATAAAATAACAGCAAAGGCGGGCCAGAGATGACCGAAGACATGCAAGACCAAAAGACACGCGCGGCGGATTGGTTCCGCAAGCTGCGCGATGACATCGTTCAGGCGTTCCACGACATTGAAGCGCGTCATGTCGGCGAGGAAGACGCCGGGCGGTTCGTGGTCAGCAACACCACCCGCACCGCGCCTGATGGGTCAGATGCGGGCGGCGGTGAGATGTCCGTCATGCGCGGCGGGCGCGTGTTTGAGAAGGTGGGCGTGAATATCTCCACCGTCTACGGCACCTTGGGCGAACGGGCGCAGGCGGCGATGGCCGCGCGCAAAGGCCTGCCCGGCATGGCTGATGATCCGCGTTTTTGGGCCTCGGGCATCAGTCTGGTCGCGCATATGCAAAACCCGCATGTGCCTGCGGTCCATATGAACACGCGAATGTTCTGGACCCCTCATGCTTGGTGGTTCGGGGGCGGAGCGGATTTGAACCCTTGTATCGAATATGACGAGGACACCGCTCACTTCCATGCCGAGATGAAGGGTGCCTGCGATCCCCATGGGGCGACACTCTATGACGAGTTGAAGGCTTGGGCGGATGAGTATTTCTACATCCCGCATCGCAAGCGCGCACGAGGCGTGGGCGGGATTTTCTATGACGACCGCAACAGCGGTGATTGGGCGGCGGATTTCGCCCTGACGCAGGATGTGGGCCGGGCATTTCTGCCCGCCTATGTGCCACTGGTCGACAAACGGCGCGAGATCGAGTGGGACATGGACGATAAGGACGTGCAACTGCGCCACCGTGGGCTCTATGCGGAGTATAACCTCGTCTATGACCGGGGGACGAAGTTCGGGCTTGAGACGGGGCATGACCCTGATGCAGTGCTGATGAGCTTGCCGCCGATGGCGAAGTGGGTGTGAACTGAGGCTGGGCAACAAGCAGGCAGGAGGCGCTGCACAATCGAGAGGCAGCCTTCCGCCCCTTTCTGTTAGAGCGACAAAGTAACGGCGAAGGTGCCATCTAGCCCGGAATCAAGCCGCAGGCGCCGGGCCATCGCCTGCCCGTCCGCCACGCCAGAGGCGTGCCGCCATATTTGGCGCACCTTCGGTGCGAACGGGTAGGCGATTTGGTGAGGCTAGGAATCCCCTCGTGAGTTCGCACCAAGGCTGAGGCATAAAGTGGCATGAGCCAACGTGGCATCGCCCACCCGCGGGCAGGCGATGGCCCTCATCTCTTAGCGCGAGTGTTCAGCCGCGCGTCCCGCGCACCGTATCAATCATCAACTGCACATTCTCCGGGTCCGCATCCGGCGTAATCCCGTGGCCAAGATTGAAGATATGCGGCCCCTTTGACAGCGCATCGACAATCGCCCGCGTCTCCTCCACCAACGCATCCCCACCAGTCACCATATGCGAGGATTTCAGATTGCCTTGCACACAGCCATGCGGCTGCACGTTCTCAGCGACCCATTCTGCGCTCACCGCATCATCCACTGCAATGCAGTCCGCTCCAGTCGCGGCATGCAGATTGGCAAACCGCGCCCCGGCACCGCGTGGGAAGGCGATGATCGGCACGCCCGGATGGCGGGCCTTGAGCGCACTGATGATCTGGCGCAGCGGCTCGGTCGAATAACGATCGAAATCGGTGCCTTGAAGCGACCCTGCCCAGCTGTCGAAAAGCTTCACCACCTCGGCCCCGGCTTGGATCTGCATATCGAGGTATTCGATTGTTGCCAGCGTGATCCGCTCCATCAGTGCATCGAACACCTCGGGGTTTTCATCCTTCAATGCGTGCGCCGGGCCTTGGTCCGGCGTGCCTTTGCCCGCGATCATATAGGTCGCCACCGTCCATGGCGCGCCTGCGAAACCGATCAGCGTGGTTTCCTCGGGCAGTTCGCGTGACAGGATGCGCACGGTCTCGTAAATCGGGGCGAGGTGGTCGTGAATGGCATCCGCCGGCTTCAGCGCCTCCATCTCGGCCTTGGTGGTGATCGTCGACAAACGCGGCCCTTCGCCGGTGACAAACCACAGGTCCGCGCCAAGCGCCTGCGGCACCAGCAGGATGTCGGCAAAAAGGATCGAGCCATCAAACCCATAGCGCCGGATCGGCTGCAACGTGACTTCGGCGGCCAGTTCGGGGTTATAGCAGAGCGACAGGAAATCCCCCGCCTTGGCCCGCGTCGCGCGATACTCCGGCAGGTAGCGGCCAGCTTGGCGCATCATCCAGATCGGTGGGGTCGGCAGGGTTTCGCCCGCAAGGGCGCGCAGGATGGTCTTATTCGCAGTCATTATGGCGTTCCTAATTGTGGCAAACCCGTAGGTAGCGCAGGTACAGCAGTTGTCAGTTCATGTCGACGGGGGTAGGGATGCGTCATGACGTATCAGCTTCCCACCCCGGCCCGGCCCCTCAACATTGGCACACGCGGATCGCTTCTGGCACTCGCGCAGGCGAATGAGGTGTGCGACCGGCTTGCCGCCGCCTTCGATCTGCCGTTCGAGGCTTTCACCATCGTCGTGATCAAGACCACGGGTGACAAGATCATCGACCGCCCGCTGAAAGAGATCGGCGGCAAGGGCCTGTTCACCCGCGAGATCGAGGCCGCGCTTCTGGACGGCTCCATCGACATTGCGGTGCATTCGATGAAGGACATGCCGACGCTGCAACCCGGTGGGCTGTTGATCGACACCTATCTGCCGCGCGAAGATTGCCGCGATGCTTTCATCTCGCCGCATCTGAAATCCATCGCCGACCTGCCGCAGGGTGCGGTTGTGGGCACCTCCAGCCTGCGCCGTCGGGCGCAGGTGAAACTGCGCCGCCCGGATCTGGAAGTGGTCGAGTTTCGTGGCAACCTGCAGACCCGTTTGAAAAAGCTGGATGACGGCGTGGCCGAGGCAACATTCCTTGCCATGGCCGGGCTGAACCGGCTGAAAATGGACGACGTGCCGCAGGCCGCCGTGCATCCCGATGACATGCTGCCCGCCATCGCCCAAGGGGCGATTGGGGTTGAACGCCGTGTTGATGACAGCCGCGCCGCCGACATGTTGGCCGCGATCCATGATCGCGCCACGGGCGAACAACTCGCTGCCGAACGCACGTTTCTGGCAACGCTTGACGGCTCTTGCGAGACGCCCATCGCCGGGCTGGCCGAACTCAACGGCACCGAGATGCGCCTGCGCGGACAGGTGCTGCGCCCGGACGGGTCGGACGCCATCGGCGACGACGTGACCTGCGCCATTTCCGACGGGGCCGAGGCGGGCGAGGCGATGGCCCGCAAGCTTTTGGCCGAGGCCGGACCGGGTTTCTTTGACTGGCGCGAATGATCGGCAATCTCTTCACGCTGAAACAGCTTGAAGCGCTGATCTGGGTCGCGGACCTTGGCAGCTTTCGCCGCGCCGCTGCACATCTGAACACGACACAGCCCAATATCTCGGCTCGGATCTCCGGGCTGGAGGCGACGCTGGGCGTTACCCTGATGCAACGCGACGCCGGGTCGATCCGGCTGACCGAAAAAGGCACCGCCCTGCTGGCCCAAGCCCGCCGCGTGCTGCGCGAAGCCGAGGCGCTGGTTGAGACCGCCGCGCGGCCTGACCTGATCGACGACAGCCTGCGCCTTGGGGTGACTGAAGTGGTCGCCAGCACATGGCTGCGCCCCTTCCTGCGCGCATTGGCCGAGGTCTATCCCAATCTCACCGTCGAACTTACCGTCGACCTGTCCCGCGATCTGGATCAGGAGCTTGCCGCCCATGCGCTGGACCTGACGTTGCAAACCGCGCCCTTCTCGACCCCCGCAAGCGGGCAGGTGGACTTGGCGACCTATGACTACATCTGGGTCGCTGCCCCTGAATTGGCCGCGCAGATCGGCCCCGCCCCCGACTTTGCCGCGATGCTGCGCCATCCGGTGCTGGGCCATGCGCGGCACACGCAGGCCCATTCCGATTTGATCCGCCATTTCGATGGCACCACCGCGCCCAAGGCCCGTTTGGTGCCTTCGAGCAGCCTGTCGGCGGCGATGAACATGGTGCTCGACGGGATGGGCGTGGCGGTAATGCCGCGTGTCATGGTGGCAGGCGCGCTGGCCGATGGCGCGTTGCAAACTCTGCCCGCCGCTTGGCACCCGCGCCCCTTGCAGGTCGCCGCGCGCTATCACGCGGATCGCACGCCCGCCTATGTCGCCCGCGCCGCCGAACTGGCCCGAGACTACGCCCGGGCATTCGATGCAGAGGATCGAAAAAACCTTTCACACCCATAGAATATAATAATTTGCACCGATGCTGCGCCCGCTCCTATCCTGCGCCCAAACAGGAGTGAGACATGGCATCAACCATTCGACTGGGCGTAGACATCGGCGGCACCTTTACCGACGTGGTTCTGGAAAAGGGCGGAGAGAGCTTCTCGACCAAGGTGCTGACGACCTATGCCGCGCCCGAGAACGCGATCATCGACGGGATGCATCAGGTCTGCACCAAGGCCGGGATCACCCCTGCCGACCTGACCCAGATCATCCACGGCACAACGCTGGCCACCAACGCGCTGATCGAGCGGCGCGGGGCCAAGACGGCGCTGATCACGACCCAAGGTTTCCGCGACGTGATCGAGATGCGCACCGAAAGCCGGTTCGAGCAATATGACCTGAACCTCAATCTGCCCGAACCGCTGCTGCCACGGCAGATGCGCTACACGGTGGAAGAGCGCGTGGATGCCACCGGCGCGGTTCTGCTGCCGCTCGACCGTACCGAGGTCGAAGCCCTGGCCGACCGCATTGCCGAAGGCGGCTATGACAGCGTCGCGGTGGGGCTGATCCATTCCTACCTGAACGACACGCATGAGCGGATGATCCGCGAGGTGCTGGAAGAGCGGCTGCCGGGGGTCATGGTCTCGATCTCTTCCGAGGTCTCGCCGCAGATGCGCGAGTATGAGCGGTTCAACACCGTGGTCGCCAATGCTTATATCAAGCCTCTGATGAAAAGCTACCTCGGGCGGCTTGAAGGGCGGCTTCAGGAGGAAGGTGTCTCTTGCAACATCTTCCTGATGCATTCGGGCGGCGGCATCATCTCGATCGAAAGCGCCGCCGAATTCCCCGTGCGGCTGGTGGAATCCGGCCCGGCGGGGGGCGCGGTCTTTGCCGCCAACATCGCCGCACGCTACGGGCTCGACAAGGTGCTGAGCTTTGACATGGGGGGCACCACGGCCAAGATTTGCCTGATCAAAAACCAGACGCCCAAGACCAGCCGGGTGTTCGAAGTGGCCCGGACCTATCGGTTCAAGAAAGGGTCGGGCATGCCGATCTCGATCCCGGTGATCGACATGGTCGAGATTGGCGCAGGGGGCGGCAGCCTTGCCCATGTGGACGCCATGCGGCAGATCCGTGTGGGGCCGGAAAGCGCGGGCTCCGAGCCCGGCCCCGCCTGTTATGGCCGGGGGGGCGCGAAGCCCGCGGTGACCGATGCCGATCTGGTGCTGGGCAAGCTGGACCCCGACAACTTCGCGGGCGGCTCGATCCGGCTGGATACCGCAGGTTCCGAGACGGCGCTGCACCAGGTCATCGGGCAAGAGCTCGACATGGACGCCGCCACCGCCGCCTTTGGGCTGGCCGAGGTGGTGGACGAGAATATGGCCAATGCCGCGCGGGTGCATGCGGTGGAAAACGGCGAGGATCTCAGCGACTACACGATGATCGCCTTCGGTGGCGCGGCCCCGCTGCACGCTGGACGGCTCTGTGAGAAGTTGGGCGTCGAACGCCTGTTGGTGCCGCCCGGCGCCGGGGTCGGCTCGGCCATCGGGTTCCTGCGCGCGCCCTTCAGCTTCGAGGCCAACCGCTCGGTCTATATGAAGCTGTCGGATTTCGACGCTGGCCGCATCAAGACGCTGCTGGCCGAACTGCAGGAAGAGGCCACCGGCTTTGTCCGGAACTGCGACGCCGGGGCGGAAATCCTGTCGGAATACAAAGTCTACATGCGCTACAGCGGGCAGGGCTGGGAGATCCCCATCGTGCTGGACGAGGCAGACGCCCTAGCCCCCGATGCCGCGCGGTTCGAGGCGCTTTTCGAGGCCGATTACGCCAAGCTTTTCGGCCGCACCGTAGAGGGGTTGGATATCGAGATCACGGTCTGGTCGGTCAATGCCACCACCCCGCCCGAGGCGGTCGCCCGCACCGCAGAGCAGTCCCCGGGTGCGGCGGCAGATGTGGCTCTAACAAGGCGTATGTTCGACCCGGCGCTCGCTGAATACTGCGAGGCCGACGTGGTCCTGCGCGCCCAGATGGCCCCTGGCCAAACCGCCCAAGGCCCCGCCGCGATCACCGAGGATGAGACGACGATCATCCTGCCCGCCTCGCGCCGCGCCATCTGTCAGCCCGACGGCTGCATCGACATCACCGTGAAAGGGTAAGCCCATGGCACAGACACATTCCAACGTCGCTTATCAGGTCATGTGGAACCGGCTGATCTCGGTCGTCGAGGAACAGGCGCAGGCGCTGGTGCGCACGGCCTTCTCGACCTCGGTGCGCGAGGCGGGGGATCTCTCGGCTGGCGTCTATGACACCGACGGTCAGATGCTGGCGCAGGCGGTCACCGGCACGCCCGGCCACGTCAACGCCATGGCCGACGCGGTGGCGCATTTCATCCGCCGCATCGGGCGGCAGAACATCCTTGAGGGTGATGTCTATATCACCAACGACCCTTGGGAGGGGACGGGCCATCTGCATGACATCACCATGGTCACGCCGTCTTTTCACCGTGGCAAGCTGGTCGGGTTTTTTGCCTGCACCGCGCATATCGTCGACATCGGCGGGCGTGGCTTTGGCGCGGATGCGGCGAGTGTTTACGAAGAAGGGCTCTATCTTCCGATCATGAAGTTCGCCGATGCGGGCAAGGTCGATGAGAGGCTGGTTCGGATCATCCGTGGCAACGTGCGCGAGCCGGATCAATTGGTCGGCGACATCTACGCGCTGACCACCTGCAACGAGATCGGTCATCGCCGCCTGATTGACATGATGGAGGAGTTTGCCCTCGATGATCTGACTGGCATCGCGGGTTTCATCCTCGACAATTCCCGCCGCGCCACCTTGGAGCGCATCGCCGCCTTGCCGCGCCATCAGGCGACCGGCGAGATGACCATCGACGGGTTCGACACGCCGATCACGCTGAAGGTCACGGTGAACATTGCCGAAGACCACATCCTGTCGGATTTCGCGGGCACGTCCGGGATCGATAAGAAGGGCATCAACTGCCCGCTGGTTTATACCAAGGCCTATGCCTGCTACGCCCTGAAATGCGCCATCGCGCCCGAAATCCCCAACAACGCCGCCTCGCTGGAGCCGTTCCGGATCACCGCGCCCGAGGACACCATCGTCAACGCGGTGCACCCGGCACCCGTGGCCCTGCGGCACATCGTCGGTCACTTCGTGCCCGACACGGTCTACGCCGCGCTCGATCAGATCCTGCCGAACCTCGTGCCGGCCGAGGGCGCGGGCTGCCTGTGCAACTTCCAAGTCAGTCTGCGCCCGCGCACGGATGCGCATGCCCCAGCAGGCGCGCGCCGGGCCGAGGTGCTCACTTTCAACTCCGGCGGCTCGGGCGCGCGGCCGCAGCATGATGGGCTGAACGCCACGGCTTTCCCCTCGGGCGTGATGACCATGCCGGTGGAGGCCACGGAACATGCCGGTCCTGTGGTGATCTGGCGCAAAGAACTGCGCCCCGACAGCGGCGGCGCGGGCCGCCAGCGCGGGGGGCTGGGGCAGTACATGGAAGTCAGCGCCCGCGCGGGGCATGAGTTCGACATGCAGGCCATGTTCGACCGGGTCGATCATCCCGCCCGTGGGCGGCAGGGTGGCGCTCCCGGTGCCCCGACCACCATCGCCCGCGACGATGGCACGCCGATGCGCGGTAAGGGCAAACAGTTCGTGCCGCATGGGGCAAAGGTGATGATGGCCTTTCCGGGCGGCGCGGGCTACGGCCCCGCCACCGAGCGCCCCAAGGACTTGGTGAAACGCGACCTTCTGCGCGGCTACATCAGCGCAGAGGTGGCAGCGGCAGACTATGGGCTGAGCGCCGAAGACATCCGCGAGGTGCAAGAGGCGATCCGCAAAGGCGCGGACCTGTGAAAGAGTTATCGCTCAAGGGTTTATAAGCGCACGGGGGTCATTGACTGTTACAAAGCGCGGGTGTTCCTTGGCCCCATCATGCCAAGAGGAAACCAGTGATGTATGTGATTGACCCCCCAAAGCAGAGCAGCCTTGCCGTTCAAGGCACCAGCGACCGTTTCCCGGTGCGCCGCGTCTTTTGCGTGGGCCGTAACTATGAGGCGCATGTGCTTGAAATGGGCAATGACATGCGCGACCCGCCGTTCTTTTTCACCAAACCCGCCGATGCCACGCTCGATACGCCCTGCACTGTGCCCTATCCGCCGCTGACGGAGGATTTCCACTTTGAAGCAGAGCTTGTCATCGCCATCGGCAAGGGCGGCGCAAACATCGCAGAAGCGGATGTGATGGATCACATTTGGGGCGCATCTGTGGGCATCGATTTCACCCGCCGCGACCTTCAGGCGCAGGCCAAGAAGATGGGCCGCCCGTGGGACTGGTCCAAGGCCTTTGACAACTCCGCGCCCATCGCGCCGATCCTGCCCATGGCCGATGTCCCCTCGGTCGAGAAGGGCCGCCTTTGGCTTGCCGTGAACGGCGAGATGAAGCAGGAGGCCGATCTGTCGCAGATGATCTGGTCGGTGCGGGAGCATACCGCCACCCTGTCGCAGGCCGTGACCTTGGCACCGGGCGACATCATCATGACCGGCACGCCTGCCGGTGTCGCGGCGGTGCAGCCCGGCGATGTGATCACCGGGGGGGTCGACGGCATCTCCGAGTTCGAAGTCACCGTCGGACCGCGCGCCTAAAGCGCGCGGCTCGGTCTAGGCCCCGGCCAGCGTGCGCTCTGCCCGCGCGCGGGCTTGGGCCGCCAGATCGAGCAGGCCAGTCTTTTCATAGACCTCGCCCAGCATCCGGTTCAGCGGCACGCCATCGGGGTCGTAGGTCCGGCGCATCTCAAGCACCTGCTGCGCGGCAGAGGCCCGTCCATCGCGCACCAGCGCGTCGAGGTGGATTTGCTCGAACAGGTCCCGCTGCGCATGGCTGCCGCCACATTCGGCCATGCGGGGCAGGGCCATGCCAAGCTCGCGGATCGCCGTGGCCCACTCCCCCTTGGCATGGGCGGCGATGCCCCGGGCGGCGGGCAGCGCGACTTCGGCCCATGCGGCGTGGTCATGGGCGGCAGTCTCACTCGCGCGGGCATTGATCGCGCGGAGCATCTCTGCCGCCTCGGGCCGGCCGGTGCGGCAAAGGGCATAGAGATATTGCAACGTCAGGAAGGGGCTCACCGTATCCGCCCCCCGCGCCGCCACATGGTCGGCCACATCGCCCCAACGGTCGCCCACAGCGACGCCTGCGAATTCCATCCGCGCCAGCAGAGACACGGCGCCGACTTGATCTTGGGAATAGTCCTTTTCCAGCCCCCAGATATGCTGGTCATAGGCGGCGCGGACATCGTCGTGGCGGCCCTGCGACAGGTAGAACAGCGCCAGATGCCACCAATTGTGGCTCCGCATGAAGGAGTTCAGATCGCTCCACGTCTCGGCCACGCTTTCCATGAAACGCGCGCCTTCAGTGACGCGGCCTTGCGTTAGCATCACATGGGCCAGCGCGTGATGCGCCCAAGGCTCATCATGGCGCAATTCCATCGCCCGGCGGGCAGCAGCCTCGGCCCGGTCGAGCAGATGGCATTGCTCATAACCAAAGGCGATCATGCCGTGCGTATAGGCGATGTCTTCGGCCTCGGGCAGGGATTTCAGTGCAAGGCGCAACATGCCAGCGGCATCGCCTGTGTTGAACAGATGGTATTGCGCCAGTTTCAGCATCGCCAGATCGCGCGGCCATTTGTCGGTGATGGCATCACAGGCAGCGACGAGGGCGGGCACATCGCCGTCGATCCAGTGGCCCACGGCGCGGATAATCTCTTGCTCGCGGGCGTTGGCCCCGGTCGCGGCTGTGGCGCGTTCCAGATAGGGGCGGGCTTTTTCCGGTGCGATGGGGTGCTCAAGGAACATCCACAATAGCGCGGCATAGGCGTTGACCAACGGCCCCTCCGGGTCGGCATCGGCTGCGGCGATGATGCCTGCGGCTTTGGGCTGGTAGGACAGAAAGCCGTGGATGAAATCGTTGATCGCCTGCAGGGTTTCCGGGCGGCTGGCAGAGGTTTCCAATCCGTAAAGGTCTTGTGTCATCTTGGGTCTCCGGCGGTGGCGTGGAATTGGCGCAGGTGTTGGGCGACGGCTTCGGCAGCGTCCCAATGGATCGAATGGCCTGCGTTTGGCAGGGTGGTCTGCGTCACGTTCGGGATCTGAGCAAAGGCGTCCTCGGCGGCGGCGCGGGGGATCAGCAGGTCTTCGGCCCCGTGGAGCACTTGGGTCGGGCAGGTCAGATCAAAGGGCCGCACCGTGGGGCGAAAGCCGCGCAGCGCTTCGAGTTGATGGGCCATGGCATCCGCGCTTTGCGCATGGGGATAGGCCAATGCGGCGGCAAGGGCGGTTTCAGTATTTGTCGGATCGGAAAAGAAACCGGGGGCGAAAATCCAAGGGTAGAGCGCGCGCAGCCAAAGCTGCTCCCCTTCCGGCGCGCGGCGCACGGCGAGCAGCGCGTCGAACACCGCCATGGTGCGCGGCGCACGGACCGGGGCGGAGGCGAGGATGCTCATCGCTTGGATGCGCTCGGGCGCAAGGCCAAAAAGCTCCATCGCCATTAGGCCGCCCATGGAATGGCCGACAACGTGAAACTTTGCGTGCCCCAGTTCATCCATTAACGCCAGCGCATCACGGGCCATCTGCCCGACGGAGGTTTCCGCGTCCCACGGCGTTGTGCGCCCGGTGCTGCGGTTGTCAGGCCGGATCTGCGTGAAATGATCCGACAGCAGCGGGGCCAAAGCGCCCCAGCTTGCACTGTCGCTGAGCATGCCCGCCAGCATCAGCAGAGGCGGGCCGCTGCCGTCGACCTCGTAATGAAGGGAGATATCGGAGAGGGACAGATCAGGCATTCAGCGTGCTCCAACAGGGCAGAAGATCCCCTTCGGCGGGGGAGGCGGCATAGATCGCGCGGGCGATGGCGCGTGACAGGCAAAGGGCGGCGGCATGGCCGATCATCGCTACGTCCCCCGCAGGTCGCGCCGCGGTTGAGAGGGAGAAAACCAGATCGCCGTCATTGGGCATATGCGCGGGCACCACCGCGCGGGCGATTCCGTCATGGGCGGCCACGGCAACGCGCTGGCATTCGGCTTTGGTCAACGTGGCATCGGTGGCGACGATGGCGATGGTGGTATTGGCGCGGGCCGACATGGCGGCCATCTTGCGGCTTTCAAAGGAGAGGCCCAGCCCGGCGGAGGGGTCGGGCCCCAGTCCGCCAAACTCTCCGTCGATCTCAAAGGGGGCGGCGTGGAAATGGCGGTCGCCCGGGGTGGTGACGGCGCCCACCGGATTGGCCCCCACCAGCGCACCGACCATGCTGCCATCGGGCAGTTGCAAACTGGCCGAGCCGAGCCCGCCTTTGACCATCGCGCTGAGCGCGCCGGTGCCCGCGCCGACAGAGCCTATTTCAAACTCTTCGCCTGCCGCTTCCATGGCCTTACAGCCCAAATCGGCATAGGGGTTCTGCGCCCAATCCTTGTCTCCGCCGTTGAGTAAATCAAACAGGATCGCGCCGGGCACCAGCGGGATCAGCGCATTACCGACGCGAAACCCGCGCCCCTGCGCGCGCAGGGCATCCACCACGCCCGAACAGGCATCCAACCCATAAGCAGAGCCGCCAGAGAGCACCAGCGCATCGACCGCCGCCACGGTCTTGTCGGGGGCAAGCAGGTCGGTCTCGCGCGTGCCGGGGGCGCCGCCCATGACGTGGACGGAGGCGGTGAAGGGCGCGTCGCCGATCAGCACGGTGCTGCCGGATTTCAGCCGCGTGTCCTGCGCATTGCCGACCTTCAGCCCTGCCACATCGGTGATCAGGTTGCGGGGGCCGGGGCGCATCGGGGCGGTCATGGGCGGCACCCGCGGGCTGCCGCGCTATTCACGTGAAACATCCCCGTAATGGTGCAAATGGGCGAGGGGTCTAACAGTGGCATCGTCACTCCGGCATTGATTTCGGGCGGAGTTTGCGCGCTTCCCCAGCGGATGCCAAGGCCTGTGCTGCCAGAGAACTGCCCAACCGGATGCGCGCCATAAAAATGGGCGCGCAGGTTGCCCCGCGCGCCCGATCCGTCCGGCATGGCCGGTTGGTTTACTTTTGCTCTTCGGCGACAGCGGCGGCGACGGCTTCTTCAAAGATCGCGAGACCCTCTTCGACGATGGCATCAGATGCGGTCAGCGGAACCATCACGCGCACGGCGTTGCCATGCATGCCACAGCTCAGCAGCAGCAGGCCGCGCTTGAGGGCGTGGGCGATGACGCGCTTGGTGAAATCGGCATCGGGTTTGGCGCTGTCAAAGTCGGTCACGAATTCGACGGCGACCATGGCACCAAGGCCGCGGATATCCCAGAAGCGGTAGGGCGCAGACCGTGCGCCGATCTCGGCAAAGCGGGCTTTGAGCGTTTCGCCCATTGCGGTGGAGCGGGCCAGCAGACCTTCGTCTTCGATCGCCTCAATCGCCGCCAGCGCTGCAGCACAAGCCACCGGGTTGCCGCCATAGGTGCCACCCAGACCGCCGGGGGCCATCGCGTCCATCACATCGGCGCGGCCAATCACCCCGGCCAGCGGGTAGCCACCGGCCATGGATTTCGCCACGGTGATGAGGTCCGGCGCGACGCCGGAATGCTCAATCGCGAACCATGTGCCAGTGCGGCCAAACCCGGCCTGCACTTCGTCGGCGATCAGCAGGATGCCGTGCTGGTCACAGATTGCGCGCAGTTCTTGCATCATGTCGAAAGGCACAGGGGTATAGCCGCCTTCGCCGAGCACCGGCTCGATGATGATCGCGGCAACGCGCTCGGGCTGGGCATCGGTGAGGAAAAGGTTCTTCAACCCGGTCAGCGCGTCCTGCACGGTGATCCCGTCGCGCACCGAAGGGAAAGGCGCGCGGAAGACATCCGCCGGGAAGGGGCCCACGTCTTTTTTGTAGGGCGTGACCTTACCGGTCATGCCGAGCGTCAGCAGGGTCCGGCCATGGTAGCCGCCGGTGAAGGCGATGATGCCCGGACGACCGGTGGCGGCGCGGGCGATTTTCACTGCGTTCTCAACAGCTTCGGCGCCGGTGGTGACGAGCAGCGTCTTTTTGGGCTCCTCACCCGGGGCCAGCGCGTTCAGTTTTTCAGCGAGTTCGATGTAGGGGCCGTAGGGCACGACCTGAAAGCTGGTGTGGGTGTAGTGATCTTCTTGCGCCTTGGCGGCTTCGACCACTTTGGGGTGGCGGTGGCCGGTGTTCAGCACGCCGATGCCCCCGACGAAATCGATGTAGCGGTTGCCTTCGACATCCCACAGTTCGGCATTCTCGGCGTATTTCGCATAGATCGGCGCGGCAGAGGCCACACCGCGCGGCACGGCGGCGTCTCGGCGCGCGACGAGGTCGGCATTCGTCTGACCGTCGGGTTTGGTGGCGGGATTTGCTTCGACCACTGTCATCTGCGGCGCGGCTTTGGCCTTGGCTGAAGATTTGCGGTGCGATTTCTTGACGGTGCTGGACATGGAACAGATACCTTATTGCGAAAGAGAGAGGGGCAGTGACGTGTCGTTTAAAAAATCCATATTCCGTTTAATATAATTGTCAATCGCGAAGGCAGAGCCTATCTAACAATTCCCAAGATCATCGGTTACCCCTCCGCCACGATGCCCGGTCGCAACGCCGATGCCCACAAAGGACAAGTCATTGAACGTCGGCGATAAACTTAGAGCGATCCGCAAGAAACATGGGTTGTCCCAACGTGAGCTTGCGGCCAAGGCCGGGCTGACCAATGGCACGATCTCGCTGATCGAAAAGAACCGCACGAGCCCATCAGTCGCATCGCTGAAAAGCCTGCTGGACGCGATTCCCATCAGCATGGCGGAGTTCTTCTCCATCCTTGAGGAGGACGACAGCGCCAAGGTTTTCTACCGCGCGCAGGAACTGACCGAGATTTCGCCAAGCCATCAGGGCGGCGTATCGCTGCGCCAATTGGGCAATGCTGCGCATCACGCGCTTCAGGTGCTGCATGAAACCTATGAGCCCGGCGCGGATACCGGGCCGGAGTTTCTGAGCCATGAGGGCGAAGAAGCGGGCGTGGTGGTGCGCGGCAGCATAGAGGTGACGGTCGATGGCGCAGTCAGCCTGTTGAACGCCGGGGATGGCTACCTGTTCGACAGCCGCCTGCCGCATCGGTTTCGTAATATTGGCACCGACCCCTGTGAGATTGTCAGCGCCTGCACGCCGCCCAGCTTCTAAAAGGCACCCTATAAATATCGACCGCCCCGAGCGTTCTGCTCGGGGCGGTCGATAGGGGTGTCAGGTCTTAGTAGTCTGACCGGTAGTTCGACCTTTGGGTCTCCGGTTGCTGTTTATCGCGCCCGGCACGGTCCTCATCCGGGTTGAGTTCCCGTCGGCCCGTGGTGAGGGCCAAGATGATGACCGCGGCTAAGGTCAGGATGGTCAGACCGCCGAGAAAGAGCTCCGTGGTCATCTCCGTTTTCCTTTTTAGCACTGCGTTTCAGGTGCTCAACCGCGCGCGGGCCAAAGGGTTCCGACAAATTTTTCGCCTATGACGAGTCTGTGACCTGTGGGCCACGTTTCCGGCCAGATTCCGCTGATCGATAGCGCGTCAGTAGTCGTAGATCATCTTGCTGTCGGTCGGAACGTGGAAATTCACCCGGATTTGGTACACGCCATCCATGGTCTCGACCTCGACCTGACCGTTTAACTGGCGGGTAAAGGCAAGGATCAAACGAGAGCCGAGCCCGGTGCCGGATTTCACCTCTTCGGGGTTGCCGATGGTGTTGCGCACTTCCAGCATCGCCTGTTCCGGCCCGGTCTGGATCAGCTTTAGCGATATGAACCCTTTGCCATGTTCGACCGTCGAGACGTATTTCAGTGCATTGGTCAGCGCCTCCGACACCAGCAGGGTCAAGGGGGCCGCATCGTCGGCGTCAATCTTGATCGGCTCAAAGGATTGCTCAACCTGCACGCCCGAACCAGAGGGCAGACCGACCGATAGCATCTGGCCCACAATCTCGTTCAGCAGTTCGCTGGCGTTGACCCGCACCAGATCGTCATTCTGGTAGAGGTTCTTGTGCACGGTGGCGAGGCTGAGGATGCGATCCTGCAAGCGCCGCAGGACAAAACGCGCGTCTTCGCTTTTGGCCTGCCGGATCTGCATGTTCATGATCGACGAGATAAGCTGAAGGTTGTTTTTGACCCGGTGGTGGACCTCTTTCAGCAGGATGTTCTTTTGCCGAAGGCTGTCTTCGAGCGTCGCCTCATCCCGCAGGATCGATTCCGCCATGCCGACAAAAGCCGATTCCATCTCGACCAATTCGGTGGGCACCGAGGGGCCAAGCGTCCCGCGCGGCAGGGTGCGGTTCAGCGCAAAGCGACGCATCTGTCGGCCAAGCTTGCGAATGTGGTTGATTGCCAGCCGGTTCAACGCCCAGAAGGCCACGATCAAGCTGGCCAGCCACATGACGATGGGCAAAAGCGCGCTCAGGCGGGTGGAAACACCCGTGTCCAGAAACGGGGTGTTTCTGGGCCATACGCTCAGCGCAAAGACCGTGTCTGGCACGATCGGGACGATCACATAGGCGCGGTCTTGGCCGTCAAAATTCTCTGACAGGAAGACGTTGGGTTCTTTGGTGGTCAACAGCGACAAGGCGACATCGCTGGGGTATTCCTTTTTGGCAACGGCCAGCCCGTTTTCCGTGGTCAGGATGTGGCCCATCTTGTTGAGGGTCATCATCGCGACGCTGCTGTGTTTGCTCTTGGGTTCGCGTATCGCGTTGATGGCGTCTTCGGGAATGCTGAGCGCCATGAAGCCGATCAATTCGCGCTCTTCGTAGACCGGCGCGTTGATCAGCGTGACCATCTGATTGCTGACCGCCCCTTGCAACACCGGCATCGCACGACGGACCGGTGTTTCCACCAGTGTTTGAAAGTTCTCATCCTCGGAAAAGTCATGATCCTGCCCCGTGGAGGAGCAGGTCATTTTCCCGTCTAGCCCGATGAAACCCACAAGCGAATAGATGTCTGACGCTTGTTTGTATTCCTTGAGGAAGGCGGTGCATTCCTCTGGGTCGTCCCGCCTGAGACGCACGATCGAGGTGAGCGCTTCGGCGGCGCCGAAAGCCTCTTGGATCACCCGGCGTTCCGCGGCGGAGGCCTGTTCCGTGACGGCGATCAGCGATAGCTCTGCGCTTTGGCGGCTTTGATCCGCAATCTGCCGTGTCTGCACAACCGCGATCAGCCCGATGGGCAAAAGCGCGAGAGACAGAAACAGCAGAATACGGATCGTCAGCCCACGCATCAGATCACCGCTGAAGAAGCCAGACGTCATATTTAGAAAGAAGAAACTTTAGAAGCGGATAGGACAGACATTGTCGCGTCATCGGTCATTTCAAGCGACTCGTCGTCATGGTGACCCAGCAATTCAGCAAGGCGGGCACGGGCCCGGTTGGTGCGGCTTTTGATGGTGCCTACGGCAACGCCACACATGTCTGCAGCTTCCTCGTAGGAGAAGCCAGAGGCCCCAACAAGAAGCAGCGCTTCGCGTTGCTCATCCTTCAGCAGGGCAAGCGCCTTGCGGAAATCCGTCATCTGCATGTGACCATCATGTGCGGGCTTTTCCGCCAGCCCGTCGGTCAACACGCCATCCACATCCGAGACTTCGCGTTTCGCCTTGCGGCGCGAGGAATAGTAAGTGTTCCGCAGGATCGTGAAGAGCCAAGCACGCATGTTCGTGCCCTCTTGGAACTTTTCGATGTTGGTCCACGCCTTGACCAAGGTGTCCTGCACCATGTCGTCTGCCGTGGCACCATTGCGTGTCAGGCTGATGGCAAAGGCCCGCATGGCCGGCAGATGTTCTACCAGCTCGTCGCGCGGATCGGGACGGGTCATTATGACGTTCCTTTTTCTGAATCCTGTTCCTTCAACTTCTGAAGCAGATCCTTGAAACGATCAGGGATGCCTTCATCGAGCGTCTCATCGAAGACACGCTTGAGGTTGTCGTCGATGACGCGCTCGCGCTCGTCCTTGTTTCCTGAATTCACTAACATCACCTCTGGCATCGTCGTCTCGTTTGAATAATTATGTACGCATACTGGAACCAAACACAATGTCGACGTGTTTGGTTCCAAGAAAAGTAAAAAAGGATTCGACTAGATGAACGATGCGACACAAAAGACCAGCATCAGCGATGAACTGGGTGCCAACATCCCCTACCTTCGCCGGTTCGCGCGGGCGATGACTGGCAGCCAGACCAGTGGTGACACCTTCGCCGCGGCGGCGCTGGAAGCCATCCTGGTTGATCGCTCGGTGCTCGATGGAGTAGACACAAAGACGGGTCTTTTCAAGGTTTTGTACGGTATCTGGGCCAGCGCAGGTGCCCCGGTGGAAGAAGGCGAAAGCGGCCCCCGCGCCAAGGCGCAGCGGCATCTGTCGAGCCTGACCAACAACAGCCGCGAAGCGCTGCTGCTGCACACGATCGAAGGCTTTTCGCATGGTGAAATTGCCAAAATTATCGGCGTGGATGAGGCCGAGGCCGATGAGCTGATCCAGATCGCACACCGCGAGATGGCCGACAGCACCTCTGGTTCGGTGATGATCATCGAAGACGAAGCCATCATCGCGATGGACATTGAATCCATCGTCGCCGAGATGGGCCACCGGGTAACCGGCATCGCTCGCACCCGTGACGAAGCGGTGAAACTAGGCAAGGCCGATGTGCCTGACCTGATCCTCGCCGATATCCAACTGGCCGATAACTCTTCGGGCATCGATGCGGTGAACGATCTGCTGAACGAACTGGGGATGCGTCCGGTGATCTTTATCACAGCCTTCCCCGAGCGTCTGTTGACCGGCGACAAGCCAGAGCCCGCCTTCCTGATCTCCAAACCTTACTCGGTGGATCAGGTCGTCTCGGCTGTCTCGCAAGCGATGTTCTTTTCCTCCACGGAAACGCTCAACGCCTAAACCGGGCCAGAAAAACAGGGTTCCCCGCGCATTGCTTTGCGCAGGGAACCCTTTGCATTCAGCGCCCGCGCTGCCTATCGTCAGTCAAACATTCAGGAGGCCCACATGGCCAAGACCCCGACCGCTGCCGCAAAAGATCTGACCATCGACGATCTGTCGGACCAGATTGCGCTGCTTAAAAAAGACATCGCATCGCTGACCGAAACCCTGGGCGAATACGGCAAGGCCAAGTCGGAAGAGATGCGCGACAACGCCCGCAACGCGGCGAATGATTTTGCCGACACAGGGCGTCTGAAAGCGATGGAAGCCCAAAAGCAAGCCGAAGAATTCCTGCAAGCCCAGCCCGGTACCGCCCTCGGCATCGCCGCAGGCATCGGTTTCCTTGTCGGTCTTGTGACGGCCCGCCGCTAAGATGCTTTCCTCGGTGATGAACCATCTGCGCGGCTCCCTGCGACGTGCGCTGCACACCGCGATGCTCAGCGCCGGGGCCGCGCTCTTTCTGCTGATCGGGCTGCTGTTTCTCACGCTTGCGGCGTGGCTGTATCTCATCACCGTCACCACGACGCTCACCGCCGCGCTGATCCTCGGCGCGGTCTATTTCGGTGTTGGCTTTCTCTTGCTTGCCATGGCCGGATCAGACCGCGAGCCCGCCGCTCAGGCCCGCCGGCAAGAAGACCCGGCAGCGACCGAACATGACGGCTTGAAGAACTTGGTCATGGCATTTCTGGCTGGCATAACCGCGGGTCAGAAAGCGCGCCGTTAACAGCGCTGAGAAGATTGCCACTGGAAAAGGGGCGGGTGATGAACCTCAGCCTCCTTTCGGCCTCCGCCAATCGGGGCGTATCGTTCATGATACAGACGATTGGAAACCACTCCCGCAGGTTCGACAAATCCGACAGATGCTGGTGCAACTGATCGCGCCGCAGCGACAGGACCGCGAATTCGATGTTGTCGATGTTCTCCACCAGCTTGCTGAGATCAAACGTCTCTAAAACGCTAATTTGCGATTGCGGAAACGCAGCAGAAAGCGTTTCATTTATGTCTGAACAGACCAACGGGTCCGGTTCGTAGATCAAGATCGACATGGTCTTCCCCCGGGTTAGCAAAGTTGTCGATTTAGGGGGCGCGCCACGAGGGCGCATTAAACTAAGACATAAGAAGGCAATTTTTATCTGATGACGACACAATGCCGCTATTGCCCTCTCCGTCGCAAAGATGCCTTCCTGCCGATGTCGAAAGATGAAGTGAACTTCATGGAGAAGTTCAAGTCCGGTGAGCTGACGGTTGAGCCGGGCACGCCGATCCTGCTTGAGGGGTCAAACTCGCCCCAGCTTTACACGGCCCTGACCGGGATGGGCATCCGCGACAAGACCTTGGAAAACGGCAACCGGCAGGTCATCAGCTTTGTCTTCCCCGGCGATTTCATCGGCCTGCAGGCAGGCATCATGGGTGAAATGGGCCATTCCGTCGAAGCCCGGACCCATATGCGGCTTTGCGTTTTCAACCGCAGCGAGTTCTGGAATTTCTTCAAAAACCACCCCGAACGCGCCTTTGATATCACTTGGTTGGCCGCGATCGAAGAGCATTTCATGGGCGAAGTCCTTGCCACCATTGGCCAACGCACCGCGATGCAGGCCATCGCTTGGGCGATGGTCAAGATCTTCGAACGTGGCCAGTCGCTGGGGATGGTCACCCACAATCAGATGCTGCTGCCCTATTCACAACGCGATCTAGCCGATGCGCTTGGCCTGTCGGTGGTGCACACCAACAAAACCCTCGGTGCCCTGAAAGAACGTCAGTTGCTTTCGTGGTCCGACAGGGTGCTTCAGATCAACGACCTCGCCGCCTTGGCGAAGGCGGGGGTAACCGAACTTGAGAGCCGCCAAAAACGCCCCCTTCTTTAACAGCTATTCTTGGGTGATATCGATAAAGGTATCCGCAGCCTCGGCCCCACGGTGGCCGCGCGGTTTGGCCGGGCCGATGGTGCTGTCCGGTCGCGTGCGTCGTTCAACCTGCGCGTTCAGGGCCGCGCCGAATAGGATCAGAAAACTGCTGATCCAAAGCCAGACCAACATCGCAATCACGGCCCCGATCGAGCCATAGACCTGATTGTAGTTGCCGAAATTGGCGACGTAATAGGAAAACCCGATCGAAAGCACCGCCCAAGACATCACCGCCAAAATCGCCCCGCTGCTAAGCCAAGGCAATCGCGCCGCGCGCCGGTTCGGCCCGAAACGGTAAAGCACACCCACACCGGCAAACAAAACCGCCGTCGCAACGGTCCAGCGCAGCAGGTCGGCCACGGCATTGCCAAAAGGGCCAAGCGGGATGAACGCCAGAATGATGGGCGCGACCACCACCGCCAGCAGTGCCACGATCCCGACCCCCACAAGGCTCACCGTCAACATCAAGGCATGCAGGTAATGTTTCGCAGCATTGCGGTTGCGCTCGTTATAGACAGCGTTCAGACCGATCACCATCGCACCCACACCGGCCCGCGCAGACCACAGCGCCACCAGCAGCGATACAATACCGGCCCAACCCAAGGTATCGGCCCGCGCGGTAACCAGCCCGGTCACCTGCGTATTGATAATGTCATAGACATCATCCGGCAGCAGCCCGCGCACATCCTCCAACTGGGCAATGACCACAACAGGGTCCGAGATCAGCCCCAAAAGCGCAATCAGCGCCGCCAGCGCGGGAAACAACGACAGCATCGCGAAAAACGCCACCCCGGCCGAGATCAGCGCAAGGTTGTCGTCGGCCGCTTGCTTTAGGCTCGCCTTGAAAGCATCCCAATAGATCGCCGGTCGGGTCGGAGGTCTGCGCAGCACCAATGCCAATCCTTTCAATTCGGCCCCGGCCAAAACCGGGACCGCTTCGCGTTAGCTGTCCTCCACATCGTCGCGGACCTGCCCCCAAGCAACAAGGGTGAAGATCAACGTGCCACCGATGATGTTGCCGACAAGCACCGGCAGGAAGAAGCCAAAGATCGCCTGACCAAGCCCCAGCCCGCCATGCAGAATGAGCGCTGCCATCTCGACTGACCCGGCGACGATATGGGTGAAATCCCCCGCAGCAATAAGCCAGGTAAAGGTCAGGATCAGGAAAAACGCCGCCTCATCCGCTTCGGGCAGCATCCAGACGATCAATGCCACGATGACCCCCGCCGGAATGGCCCGCCAAAACCCCTCCGCCGCCGGCATGCCCGTCGCGTGTTCCGAAAGGCTGATGATGGCGGGCAAAACCTCCGCCGGGATGGCGGGCGTATAGATAAACAGCGCGGCCGCCGCGAAGGCCCCGATCACATTGGCCCCCAGCACAACGGCCCAAAGCCGCATGAGCCTGCACAGAATATTCAGGCTGCGTTCCTGCATCAGGGGCAAGACCGTGGTGATGGTGTTTTCGGTAAACAACTGCATCCGGCCCATGATGACCGCGATGAACCCCAATGAATAGCCGAGGTTCTCCAACAGAAAACGCCAGCCCGCATCCGGCAAATAGGTTCGAAAAATCGCCTCCCCCAAGACCGAAAGACTGATCAGCATCCCCGCGGATATCCCCGACCAGATCAACGACCGGTTGGTGCGGTTCAACTCATCTCGCCCCTCGCGCCGGATCACCTCATAGATCAGCTTGGGCGACAGCGCCGCCGCCTCACTGACAGAGCGTTCTTCCGCCTCTTCCTGCACGGCAGAGGTGGGGGGCTTTTTCTGGATCAGTGGGGCCATTCGCGTTCTTCCTGAAATTCATGGACATGATGAACATAGCCCGCCGAAGCCCCCTGCACAGTAAAAAGCCCCAGCCTGCTTAATTCACGCGCCCCAAACAGTAACGCCCCGCCAATCTCGCCCCGACGGGGGAGCGTCCCCCCCCTTCAACTTCATCCTTTCTTAAATACCGATCCCGCACCCTCAACCAGACGGGTCAGCCGCGTTCTTCCCCACCGGCACTCAACGCCAACCCCTCGACAATTGCCGTCAGCGCCGCCCCCCGATGTCCTTTCGCGCGCGGAAAGCGTGTGCGCATTTCGGCCTCGACCACCTCCATCAGGCTCGACCCGCCGACAAAGATCAACCGGTCCACGGCGCCGGGCGCGATGCCTGCGTTCTGCGCTGTCGTCTCCGCTGCATCCCCCATCTGTGCGGCCAGTTTCGAGAGCCGCTTGCGCATCCAGTCACGGGGCAGGGGCAAAGTCGCGCGGGGTTTGAGCATCGACACGTCGATCACCGGCTCTGCATCCCCCTCGGCCCCTGCGCCATTGGCGCGGATTTTGCCCGCTTCGACGGCAAAAGCAAGATCATGACCAAGCTCTTCATCCAGCACTTTGACCAATCGCGCCAGACGCTTGGGGTGTTCGGCAAACTTATGCAATTCCGCCGCCGCCTTGCGGGTGTCAGCGCCATAGAGAAACGGAATTTTCGCCCAAGTGGCCAGATCGTTGAAGATCGCATTGGGCGCGATGTGGGTGTCGCCCCCGAAAGCATGGCGAATTTCGCTGCCCATCCCAAGCTGCGGCATCACCCGCCCGATGGACAAGGACCGGTCAAAATCGGTCCCGCCAAGGCGGATGCCGTGGCTTTCCAAAATGTCGATCTCATCATTCCCGCGCTGGCGGAAAAGCGTGAAATCAGAGGTGCCGCCGCCGATATCGATCACCAGCCCCAGATCCCCCGGTCGCAGCGCGGCGCGGTTGGCAAGCGCGGCGGCTTCGGGTTCGTTCATGAAATCCACATGGTCGAAACCGGCCCGGCCATAGGCCTCGCGCAGGTCTGTCAGCGCTTGTGCATCGCGGGCGTCATCGGCTGAATGAAAGCGCACCGGACGGCCAGAGAGTGCTGTGTCGAACTGCATCCCCGTGGCGGCTTCGGCTTGCGTTTTCACCCGCGCCAGAAACCGCGCCACGATGTCGATAAAGTCCAGCCGTTCACCCAAAAGCACCCGCCGCTCGCGCATCAGCCGGGTGCCAAGCAGGCTTTTCAGCCCGCGCATATAACGGCCCTCGGCCCCGGCCAGCAGCGCGTCAGAGGCGGCGGCGCCGATCCGCATTTCACGCGCGTCGAAATCAAAAAATACCGCCGTCGGCAGGGTCTGCGCCTCGGCCTCTAGTGCGATCAGTTGCGGGGCGCCGTTGACGGCGATGCCCGCCGCGGTGTTGGACGTTCCAAAATCAATCCCCAGCCTGGCCATGACGTTCTCCTAATGCCTTTTCACGGGCGATCCGACGCGCAGCGCACCCGTGCAAAGCACCCGCGATACCCTTCTCGCGCGGGCTTGGCAACGAAGGCTGGCGCGTCGTGCGGCTTTTGGCTAGCCTCGCAAAAAAATACGCCAATATGGGAGAACTTCATGAACCGTTTGAACCGTTTGATGACCGGTGTGGCCAGTGCTGCATTGGTTGTCGCCGCCACCAGCGCCTTCGCCAAGGACGACATCACCGTCGCCATGCAGCTTGAGCCGCCGCACCTTGATCCGACCTCTGCCGCGGCCGGGGCCATCGACTCGGTGCTTTATACCAATGTCTTCGAAGGGCTGACCCGTTTCATGGGCGATGGCTCTGTCGTGCCGGGCTTGGCTGAGTCCTGGGAGATTTCCGAAGACGGGCTGACCTATACGTTCAAGCTGCGCGAGGGGGTCACCTTTCACGATGGCACCACGATGGACGCCGAGGACGTGAAATTCACCCTCGACCGGATCAACGCCGAAGACAGCGCCAATGCGCAAAAGGCGCTCTATGCCGCGATTTCCGAAGTGAACGTCATTGACCCGCGGACCGTTGAGGTCAAACTGAGCGAACCGAATGGCAACATGCTGTTCAACCTCGCCTGGGGCGACGCGGTGATCGTGGCACCTGAAACGATTGAGACGATCAAGCAGACCCCGATTGGCACCGGCGCGTTCAAGTTTGAGAACTGGAATCAGGGCGACAAGATCACTCTGACCCGGAATGACGACTATTGGGGCGAGGCGCCCGCGCTGGCCAGCGCGACCTTCAAGTTCATCTCAGACCCGACAGCAGCTTTCGCCTCGGTCATGGCCGAAGATGTCGATGTTTTCACCGGCTTCCCCGCGCCGGAAAATATCCCCCAGTTCGAGGCGGACCCGCGTTTCCAGGTGCTGATCGGCTCGACCGAGGGGGAAACGATCCTGTCGATCAATAACAAGCGCGAACCTTTCGATAACGTTAAAGTCCGCGAGGCCGTGGCCCATGCCATCGACCGTCAGGCAATCATTGATGGGGCAATGTTTGGCTATGGCACGCCCATCGGCACCCACTTCGCGCCGCATAACCCAGACTACGTCGATCTGACTGAGATGAGCAGCTACGACCCTGAAAAATCCAAGGCGCTGCTGGCCGAGGCCGGTTTCCCCGATGGGTTCGAGACGACGTTGCACCTGCCGCCCCCATCCTACGCGCGCCGCGGCGGAGAGATCATCGCAGCCCAGCTGGCCGAAGTTGGCATCAAGGCGCAGATCACCAATGTCGAATGGGCGCAGTGGTTGGAAACCGTGTTCAAAGGCAAGGATTTCGGTCTGTCGATCGTCAGCCATACAGAGCCGATGGACATCAACATCTACGCCAACCCGGACTATTACTTCCAATATGACAATGCCGAGTTCCAGTCGCTGATGACCGAGTTCAACAAGACGGCAGACCCCGCCGCGCGGACCGAGATGCTGGCCAAGGCGCAGCGCATGATCGCCGAAGACTATGTGAACGGCTATCTGTTCCAGCTCGCTTTCCCGACGATTGCCAAGGCGGGTGTCGAGGGGCTTTGGGTAAACGCGCCCACGCAAGCCACCGACCTGACCGGTGTAAGCTGGGCGGAGTGATCGATAGGATCGCGTTTAAGCATTAAAAAAGGGCGCGCCGTGAGGCGCGCCCTTCTTAATTAGAGACGAAGACCTATTAGTCTTTGCCACGCAGGTTTGCTGCGGCTTCGCTTACCAGCGCGTCGGGGTTCTGGTTACAGACGACCATGAAGTCTTCCATTTCCTGCTCCATTTCCGTGTCGGCCATCTCGTCAGCTTCTTCGGAATCTTCGACGGCTTTTGTATCGTCGATCAAGGAATCTTCGGTTTCTTCAGCGTCTGTCGCTTCAGCAGCAGAGATGTCGCTCGGCTCGGAACCGTCGTTTTTGGTTTCGGTGATCATGGAGCCACCGTGGTCGCCATCTTCCAGTTCGGCAATTGCCATGGAAGCGACTTTCATTTTGTCTTCATCGCTCAATTCTTGGTACTGGGCGCAGGTCATGGTGGCCATGTCCATGTGAGCAGCGGCGAAGGCGGGTGCGGAAACGGTGCCCAGAAGTCCGGCGATCGCAAGTGTTTTCAAAGTCGTTTTCATTTTTATTCTCCAGTTTTGTCTGTTCTCCCGAAGACAACACCGCATAACGGATATGGTTCCAGCGCATAGCGATTAGGAACGGGGAAACGGCAGTCTCAGTGCATAACATGCTCACAATGCTGGATTCTTTCGATGTGCGCTCCGGCCCCGCTCTACCTGAGCCTTAAAAATTCAGCATTTCTCTCTTTCTCCTCGGGGAAACTGCACGCGGGCTCTGGACCCTCCCGAGCGTGCCGCCTAACCTCCGCGCTATGTTGCGCTATGCGTTGAAAAGATTTCTCTCCCTGCTCATCAGTCTCGCGGTCGCGTCGCTGGTGATCTTTATGGTGATCGAGGTCGCCCCCGGCGATCCGGCCTCCTTTATGCTGGGCCTGAATGCGCAGCCAGAAACACTGGCCGCGCTGCGCAGTGAACTGGGGCTCGATCAGTCCCGACCAGAGCGTTACCTTGAATGGGTCGGCGGCATGCTGCGCGGCGATTTCGGCACGTCTTACACCTACCGCACCCCGGTGACCGAGATGATCGGCGACCGGCTTTGGGTCTCAGTGCCCTTGGCGCTTTATGCGCTTTTCCTCTCTGTCATCGTGGCCTTTCCGGCGGGTATCTACGCCGCCTCGCGCCGGGGGCGGGCGGGCGACGTTGGCGTCATGGGGGCAACGCAATTGGGCGTGGCGGTACCGAACTTTTGGTTTGCCATGATCCTCGTGCTGATCTTTTCGATCAACCTGCGCTGGTTTTCGGCAGGCGGTTTCGTCGGCTGGGACAAGGGACTTTTCGCCGGGCTGCATGCGCTGACCCTGCCTGCCATCGCGCTGGCCTTGCCGCAGGCGGCGATCCTTGCGCGGGTCATGCGCTCGGCCCTGCTGGATGTGCTGGGCGAAGATTTCATGCGCACCGCGCGGGCCAAGGGACTGACCGCGCGGCAGGCGCTTTGGCGGCACGGGCTGCGCAATGCGCTGATCCCGGTGCTGACGATCATCGGCCTGCAGTTCTCTTTCCTGTTGGCCGGGTCGATCATCATTGAGCAGGTCTTTTACCTACCCGGCCTTGGGCGGCTGGTGTTCCAGTCGATCTCGGCGCGGGATTTGATCGTGGTCGAGTCGGTGGTGATGCTCTTGGTCTTTTCGGTGATCTTGGTGAATTTCCTTGTCGATCTGGCCTATGCCGCCGTCGATCCCCGGCTGAGGGCACGCACATGAACCGTAACCTGCTGCTTGGGGCCGCGCTGACCTCGGTCTTTTTGCTGGCGGCGCTGATCTCCTTTGTATGGACGCCTTATGACTATGCCGGGCTCGACATCGCGAACAAGCTGCACAGCCCTTCGCTGGCGCATCCCATGGGCACCGATCACTTTGGCCGCGATATCCTCAGCATGATCATGGTCGGCGCGCGGACCTCTATCGCCGTAGCGTTGGTGGCGGTGGGCATCGGCATGGGCGCGGGCGTGCCGCTGGGGCTTTGGGCCGCAGCGCGGCGCGGGAGCCTCGTGGATGAGGTCATCATGCGCGGCAATGATCTGGTCTTTGCCTTTCCGGCCATTGTCATCGCCATTCTGATCACGGCGGTCTTTGGCGCCGGGGCGATCAATGCGATCATTGCCATCGGCATCTTTAACATCCCCGTTTTCGCCCGGATCACACGCGGGGCGGCGCTGTCTTTGTGGCAACGTGAATTCATCCTCGCCGCGCGGGTCGCGGGCAAATCCGCCGCGCGCATCTCGGCTGAGCATATCCTGCCCAATGTCGCCAACCTGCTGATCGTGCAGGGGACCATCCAGTTCTCTCTTGGCATCCTTGCCGAAGCGGGGCTGAGCTATGTGGGCCTTGGCGCGCAGCCGCCGGTGCCGTCATGGGGCCGGATGTTGGCCGATGCGCAGACGATGGTCAGCATCGCGCCGCATATGGCCTTGATGCCGGGTTTCGCGATTATCCTGACGGTTCTGGGGCTGAACCTGATGGGCGACGGGCTGCGGGACATGCTTGATCCCCGCCTGAGGGTGGCACGCACATGACGCTTTTGACTGTCTCCAATCTCTCGCTGTCGATCCACGGGCTGCGCATCCTCGACGGGGTGACCTTTTCTGTCGCACCGGGAGAGATCGTGGCCGTGACCGGGGAAAGCGGCTCGGGCAAGTCGATGACCGCGCTGGCGGCAATGCAACTGCTGCCCAAGGGGGCCACGACCACCGGTCATATCATGCTGGGCGATGATGATCTGAGCCAGATGAGCGAAGCGGCCCTGTGCGGCGTGCGGGGCAATGACATCGGCATGGTGTTTCAAGAGCCGATGACCGCGCTGAATCCGGTGCAGACCATTGGCCGCCAAGTGGCCGAAACAATCCGCGTGCATGAGCCTAGCGTGTCGCGCGCCGAGGCTGAGGCACACGCCGCCGATACGCTGACCCGCGTCGGCCTGCCCCAAGATCGCTTCCCCCTGTCGCGCTATCCGCATGAGCTGAGCGGCGGGCAACGTCAGCGGGTGGTGATCGCCATCGCCATAGCCCTGCGCCCCCGTCTGCTGATCGCCGATGAGCCGACCACGGCGTTGGATGTCACCACGCAGGCACAAATCCTTACCCTGCTGACCCGTCTGGCGCGCGAAGACGGTATGGGGCTGTTGATGATCACCCATGACCTTGCCGTCGTGGCCGATATGGCCGACCGCATCATCGTCATGCGCAAGGGTCAGATCGTCGAGCAGGGGGAAACCCAAACCCTGCTGCATGACATGCGCCACCCCTATACCAAGATGCTTTTCGACGCCTCCCGCCATGAGGTGAACCTGCCCAAGCCGCCCGCGCCCCAGCCGCTGTTGGAGGTCAAGGGCGTGTGCCGCGATTACCATCTGCCGCGCAAAACGCTGTTCGGTGCGCCGGGCAGGTTCCGCGCGGTGGACAACCTCAGCTTTACCCTGAACCGGGGGGAGCGGTTGGGTTTGGTGGGGGAATCCGGTTGCGGCAAATCGACCCTGACGCGGGCGATTCTGGGTCTGGAACAGGTGCAAGAGGGCAGCATTACCGTCGATGGCCAGCCCGTCTTTACCGGGACCAAGCCGAACCTTGCGGTGCGCCGTAAGATGCAGGTGGTGTTCCAAGACCCTTTCGGCAGCTTCAACCCGCGCCACCGCGTTGATCGGTTGGTGACCGAGCCTTTCCACCTGCTCGACAGCCCGCCGCAGGGGGCGGAGCGGACCCGCGCGATTGACGAGGCGCTCACCGCCGTGGGGTTGCGCCCCGCAGATGCGCGCAAGTACATTCACGAATTCTCGGGCGGGCAGCGCCAGCGGATCGCCATTGCCCGCGCGCTGATCATCCGGCCAGAGTTGATTCTTTTCGATGAGGCAGTCAGCGCGCTTGATGTCTCGGTCCGCGCGCAAATCCTTGATCTGCTGGCCGAGCTTTGCAGCCATTATAACCTGACCTATCTCTTTATTTCGCACGACCTGTCGGTGGTGCGCACGGTGACGGACCGGGTGCTGGTGATGCAGTCCGGCAAGATCGTAGAGGTCGGAGAGACCGCGCAGGTCTTCGACGCGCCGCAGCATGAATATACCAAATCACTTATCGCCGCCGCGCCGGTTCTGCCTGATTTGCCCCAGCGTGTAGGATAGGCTTTTGGGTCCGGGGTGCGCCATGAAAGGGAGTTGCATTGATCGCGATGGCAATCCGACCTAACCTGAATTCGGGGATTCCCGCCACAAGGGCATGTCTGCTTGGGCCTGAACGGCGCGTTAGAAATTTCCCTGCCCAGTCAATTGCCTAAAGGCTGCGGCGCTCTACTTGTGCATGCAATGGTGTCCGCCTAAAGGGTGGTCCGCCAAATATAACAATGGGAGACATCTTATGAAAATGTTCAAAATGCTCGCGATGACCGGTGCCATGGTGGCCGGCACTGCGGCCATGGCGCAGGAAAAGTTCATCACCATCGGCACCGGTGGCCAGACAGGCGTTTACTTCGTCGTCGGTCAGTCGATCTGCCGTCTGGTGAACCGCGGCACAGCGGATCACAACCTGAAATGCACCGCGCCTTCGACCGGCGGGTCCATCGCCAACATCAACGCGATCAAAGCGGGCGACATGGATATGGGCGTTGCCCAGTCCGACTGGCAGTTCCACGCCTACAACGGCTCCTCGCAGTTCGAAGGCGACAAGTTCGACAACCTGCGCGCGGTATTCTCCGTGCATGGTGAGCCGTTCAACGTCATCGCCCGTGCCGACAGCGGCATCGAGTCCTTTGACGACCTCAAAGGCAAGCGCGTCAACATCGGCAACCCTGGTTCCGGTCAGCGCGCCACCATGGAAGTCGTGATGGACGCCAAAGGCTGGACGCTGGACGATTTCGCACTGGCGTCCGAACTGAAACCGGCCGAGCAGGCCGCCGCTCTGGGCGACAACAAAGTGGATGCGATCATCTACACCGTTGGCCACCCGAATGGTTCCATCCAAGAAGCCGTGTCGACCATCGACGCCAAGCTGATCCCTGTGGATGGTGACGCGATCCAAGGTCTGATCGACGACAACCCCTATTATGCCGAGGCCACCGTGCCGGGCGGCATGTACAAGGGCACCGACAGCGACATCAAGACCTTCGGCGTGAAAGCGACATTCGTCACATCCGCTGATGTGGATGAGGATGTGGTCTATCAGGTCGTCAAAGCCGTGTTTGACAACTTCGACCGTTTCAAGCGCCTGCACCCGGCGTTCGAGAACCTGACCCAAGAAGAGATGATCTCGGGCGGTCTTTCTGCTCCGCTGCACCCCGGTGCAGAGAAATATTACAAAGAGCAAGGTTGGATCGAGTAATCTATCCGTGACATGATAGCTCTGGCGGCGGTACGCTGCCGTCAGAGACCCGAAGAAAAACAATATGCGCATCCACCCCAAGGTGGAGCCGACAGGGGGACGATATGTCTGAGAAGGACCAGCAAAAGGCGGCGGCTGTCGAAACCGCCGCAACCGGTGACCGAGGCGGACTGAGCCAGGCGGAACTGGACGAACTTGTCGCTTCTTCTGATACGGGCGGCCGTGCTGTTAGCGGGTTGATGGGCACTTTGCTGCTGTTGGTGGCATTGGCTTGGTCCCTGTTTCAACTCTACATCGCGTCACCCATTGGTCTGTTCAACGATACGCTGGCCCGCTCCATTCACTTAGGCTTTGCCGTATTCCTCGGCATCATGGTGTTCCCGGCCACGCGCACGAGTTTTCAGGTGGCGCTTGGCGTCATCGTTCCCATCGTCCTTGCCGCCCTCTTTATGGTTAGCACCAAGGATTCGACCGCCGTTTGGTGGATCCCGATCCCAGCGGCCTTTGTCATCGCGACTGTGCTCCTCGGCTCGCCCAAGAACCGCATTCCAATCTGGGAATGGGCATTGGCCATCGTCGGCACCTTTTGTGCGCTCTACCTCTTTATCTTCTACCGCGAGATCGCCAACCGCGTCGGTGCACCAATCCTGCCAGACTATATTGCAGGTGTTACCGGACTGTTAATTCTGCTCGAAGCCACCCGCCGCGCCCTTGGGCCTGCGCTGATGATCGTGGCGAGCGTCTTTCTTTTCTACACCGTGCTTGGCCCCTATATGCCCAGCATCATCGCCCATAAGGGCAACAGCCTGTCGGAGATCGTGAACCACCAATGGATCACCACCGAGGGCGTTTTTGGCATCGCGCTTGGGGTCTCGACCTCATTTGTGTTCCTCTTCGTGTTGTTCGGCTCGCTGTTGGACCGTGCGGGCGCGGGCAACTACTTCATTCAAGTCGCGTTCAGCCTCATGGGTCACATGCGCGGCGGTCCGGCGAAAGCGGCGGTTGTGGCCTCGGCGATGACCGGCCTGATCTCGGGCTCCTCCATCGCGAACGTTGTGACAACAGGCACATTCACCATTCCGCTGATGAAGAAAGTGGGCTTCAACTCCGAGAAAGCCGGCGCGGTCGAGGTGGCCTCTTCGGTCAACGGGCAGATCATGCCGCCCGTGATGGGGGCTGCGGCGTTCCTGATGGTCGAATATGTCGGCATTCCCTATTTCGACGTGGTCAAACACGCCTTCCTGCCTGCGGTGATCTCTTACATCGCGCTGGTCTACATCGTGCATCTTGAGGCGATGAAGGCCGGGATGCAGGGTCTGCCCCGCGCCTATACGCCCAAACCGCTGGTGCAGCAGTTGATCGGCATCGCCTTTGCGATCATCGCGATTTGTGCACTGTCCTTTGCCGTCTATTACCTGATGGGGTGGATCCGCCCGGCCTTCCCTGAGACAGCGGGTTACATCATCTTTGTCTTCCTGACGGCGGTCTATGTTGGCCTGCTCTATGTCGCCAGCAAAGAAGAGCCGCTGAAGCTGGACGATCCCAATGCTGAGGTGACATCGCTGCCAATGCCCGGACCGACCGCGCGCTCGGGGCTGCATTTCATCCTGCCCGTGGTCGTGCTGGTCTGGGCGCTGATGGTCGACCGTCTGTCGCCTGGCCTGTCGGCCTTTTGGGCGGCGGCTTACATGATCTTTATCCTGCTGACACAGCGCCCGTTGATGGCGATGTTCCGCGGCGAAAGCCAGTTTGTGAACGATGTGAAAGCGGGTGTGCTTGACCTGATCGACGGGTTGGTCACCGGCGCACGCAACATGATTGGTATCGGCATCGCCACGGCAACGGCTGGTATCATCGTCGGCGCGGTGAGCCAGACCGGCGTCGGCTCGGCGCTGGCGGATGTGGTTGAGGTGCTCTCGGGCGGCAATATCCTTGCGATCCTCTTCCTGACCGCGGTCCTATCGCTGATCCTTGGCATGGGCTTGCCCACCACTGCGAACTACATCGTGGTTTCGGCGCTGTTGGCGCCAGTGATCGTGACATTGGGTCAGCAGAACGGGCTGATCGTGCCGCTGATCGCTGTGCACCTCTTTGTCTTCTATTTCGGCATCATGGCCGACGTGACCCCGCCGGTGGGTCTGGCAAGCTTTGCCGCCGCCGCCGTTTCGGGCGGTGATCCGATCCGCACGGGTCTCGTTGCCTTCTTCTACTCCCTGCGCACCGCTGCGCTGCCGTTTCTGTTTATCTTCAACACGGAACTGCTGTTGATCGGGGTCACATGGGGGCAGGGGCTGTTTATCTTTGTTGTGGCAACCGTGGCGATGCTGCTTTTTGCCGCCGCGACCCAAGGCTGGTTTTTGGCGCGTAACCGTTTCTATGAAACCATCGCGTTGCTGCTGATTGCCTTTACCCTGTTCCGCCCGGGGTTCTGGATGGACATGGTCTATCCGCCCTATAGCGAAGAAGCGCCGACCGAGATCGTGCAGGCGGCTGAGGAAACGCCCGCCGGCGAGCGGCTGCGCCTGCGCGTCGCGGGTGTGAACGATCTGGGCGATCCGCTGGAGTTCGTGGCGCTGCTGCCCATCGGCGAAGGAGAGACCGGGGCCGAGAAGCTTGAAGCCGCGGGCCTGATGTTCCGCGAGGACGGCGATAAGATGATCATCGACGATGTCCTCTACGATAGCCCTGCGCAGGGCGCGGGCCTTGATTGGGACCAAGAGGTGCTGCGCGTGCTGAAACCGATGCCGCAACCCAGCAAATATTGGATGTTCATCCCCGCGCTGTTGCTGCTGGCACTGGTCGTCTTCCTGCAACGGGGCCGTGCCGCGCGTGACACCCGCAAGCCCGCGACAGCCTGAGGAGGGCGCACCATGTTTGACAATATCTTGCTGACTGTTGACCTGAGTGACCCAAAATCATGGGAGAAAGCGCTGCCGCAGGCGGTGGATATGATCCGCCTGTCCAAGGGCACCCTGCATATCCTGTCGGTCGTGCCTGACATGGGCACGCCGCTGGTCGAAGGGTTCTTTCCCGCAGATTACGAAAAACAGGCCACAGGCCGTGCGGCCAAGGCGCTTGAAAAGCTAGTCGAGCGTGAAGTGCCTGATGACGTAAAGGTGAAGCAGCACCTCAAGTTCGGCAAAATCCACCGCGAGGCGCTGAAAACGATAAAGAAATCAAACGCCGATCTGGTGGTCATGGGATCAGAACACCCCGACAGCCTGCGTGAATTCCTCGTTGGCTCCAACGCCGACCGCATTGTGCGTCGTTCGCCTGTTTCCGTTCTGGTCGTGAGGGCGTAAGACAGGTGCTTCGCGGAGATAAGCAGGGAAATGGTCCATTGCGCCGCGTTGTTCGGAGTATTCACGCATGACCCCTTTCGCGATTGCCGGCGTGCAGATGTACGTCAATGCCTTGCAGCCCAATGTCGATGGCATGATCCAGCGGCTTGACATTCTGATGGCACGCTTCCCTTGGACGCAGATGGTGCTGTTCTCTGAGCTGGCGCCTTTCGGCCCGCTCGACCGGTTTGCCCTGCCGCCCGAGAACGAGACGATTGAACAGTTTCAGGCCGCCGCGCGGCGGCACCGCGTCTGGCTGATCCCCGGTTCGATTTTTCTAAAGCACCCCGAAGATGGTCGGGTCTATAACACCTCGGTCGTCATCAACCCCGAAGGCGAAGTGGTGCGCCGCTATGCCAAGATGTTCCCATTCCGGCCTTATGAGGCGGGAATCGCGGCGGGCAATGAATTCTGCATCTTCGACGTGCCAGATGTGGGCCGCTTTGGCCTGTCGATCTGCTATGACATGTGGTTCCCCGAGACGACGCGCCAGCTGACCTCTCAGGGGGTCGAAGTGCTGTTGCACCCGGTTTTGACTGGCACCACGGACCGCGACGCAGAGCTTGCCATCGCGCGGGCCACGGCGGCGCAGTTCCAGTGCTATATCTTCGACGTGAACGGTCTGGGCGCGGGCGGCGTGGGCAAATCATGCGTGGTCGATCCAACCTCGATGGTGCTGCACCAATCGGCGGGCCAAGAGGACATGTTCCCGATTGAGATTGATCTCAACATGGTGCGCCGCCAGCGTGAGACGGGGATGAAGGGCTTGGGCCAGCTGCTCAAATCCTTCCGCGATCGCCCGACCGATTTCCCGGTCTATGACCGCGACAGTGGCGCGGATGCTTTCCTGCACACCCTCGGCCCGCTCGAAGTGCCGCAGCAGGGCAGCCGCGCGGGTCTGCATGTCGATGTGCCAGCACAACAAGTGCCCGCCGAGATCCCCGCCTATAAGGGCAAGAACGGTTTCCCGCCGGAACCGCTTGCCAGCGCCACCGCCGGCACCGCGCCGGAAGTGGCACAGACACCGGCGCCCGCGGCGCCTGCTGCGGCCATGCCAGACCCACAAACAACGCCCGAAACACCCGGGCAGAACGACAATACCAGCGGCTAGGCCGAGGTTAGGTACGCACACTGCGGTACCTAGGCATCGGTCGGCCCTCCAGCAGAGGACGACTGATGCATTCTATGAACGACTATTCCTCGGCCATTCAACTGCGGTCGGATCGGTGGAGCGCCCTGCGCGCCGCCGCCGCCGCCATGTCGCGTGACCCTAAGGGCAAAGGCGCGGCGCAGGGCCGCAAGGAAATCGAGGCGCTGTTCGACTCGCTGGCCCTGATCGAGCCCTATTGGGCCTTTCCGGGCATGTCCGCCTTTGACCACATGCGCCGTCAATTTGCCCATGGCAATTTCGAGGATCTGGCCTTTGCCGTGAACCGGGTGACCCGTGCGCTGACCACCGGCGCTTATCGCCGCCGCACGATCCCGCTGGAACGTGACAGTCTGGATCAAGACGAACATGACGACGAGGCGATGCTCCCACCCGAGGCGCGCGCTCTGGCCAAGCCCTATTTCGAAGTGCTTATCGTTGACAATGTGAACGAACAGCAAGAGCGCTGGCTGCGCAGCAATGTCACCCGCATGCGCCGCAGCGAAGACCCGTTCATCTACGAAGCCGTCGTGGTGCCGAGCCTCGAAGACGCGCTGATTGCGGTGATGTTCAACCATAACATCCAAGCCATCGTCGTCCGCCCCGGGCTCACGTTAAAATCGAAAGTCGATCAACAGATCCTGACCCGCTACCTCGCCCGCGCGGGCGGGCAGGATGAGATCGACGCGCTCCAGCCTGAGAGCTATGGCCCAGAGCTTTGCCGCATGATCGCCAAGGTCCGGCCCGAGCTCGATGCCTATCTGGTCACCGAACGCTCGGTCGAGGATATCGCCGGGCTCGATCTGGGGATCTGCCGCCGGGTGTTCTACAACCAAGAAGACTTCATGGAGCTGCACCTCAACATCCTGCGCGGGGTGCAGGCGCGCAACAAGTCGCCCTTCTTCACCGCGCTGGTGGAATATTCCAAACAGCCCACCGGCGTCTTCCACGCCATGCCGATCAGCCGTGGCAAGTCGATCACCCGCAGTCATTGGATTCAGGACATGGGGGCGTTTTACGGCCCGAATATCTTCCTTGCAGAGACCTCGGCGACCTCGGGCGGCCTCGACAGCCTGCTAGAGCCGCATGGGCCGATCAAAGAGGCGCAGGAACTCGCAAGCCGCGCCTTCGGCTCTAAACAGACGTTTTTCGCCACCAACGGCACCTCAACCTGCAACAAGATCGTCGTTCAGGCGCTGGTGCGGCCCGGCGACATCGTTCTGGTCGACCGCGACTGCCACAAGAGCCACCACTACGGCATGGTGCTCGCGGGCGCGCAGGTCAGCTACCTCGACAGCTATCCGCTCAACGAATACTCGATGTATGGCGCGGTGCCGCTGCGCGAGATCAAGCACCGGCTGCTGGAGTTGAAAGCGGCGGGCAAGCTGGATCGGGTGCGGATGCTTTTGCTGACCAACTGCACCTTCGACGGGCTGGTCTATAACGTCGAGCGGGTGATGGAGGAATGTCTGGCGATCAAGCCCGACCTGATCTTCCTCTGGGATGAGGCGTGGTTCGCTTTTGCCCGGTTTAGCCCCACATATCGCCAGCGCACGGCGATGAACGCGGCCAACACCCTGCGCGAGAAATTCAAGTCTGACGCCCATGCCGACGCCTATGAAGCGCAGCAAAAGACATTGAAAGAAGCGGATGATGAGACCCTCCTTAACACCCGGCTGATCCCGCCACCGCAGGCGCGGGTGCGGGCCTATGCCACGCAATCGACCCATAAAACCCTGACCTCCCTGCGGCAGGGGTCGATGATCCATGTCAACGATCAGGACTTCAAAGGCGAGGTCGAACAAAGCTTCCACGAAGCCTATATGACGCACACGTCAACCTCGCCAAACTACCAGATCATCGCCTCGCTGGATGTGGGGCGGCGACAGGTCGAACTTGAGGGCTTTGAGTTCGTGCAGCGGCAGGTCGAAGCGGCGATGTCGATGCGCCGCGCGATCAGTGAACACCCCTTGCTGCGCAAGTATTTCAAGGTGCTGACCGCTGGCGACATGATCCCCGAAACCCACCGCGAAAGCGGGGTGACCAGCTATTACGACACCGAACAGGGCTGGACCGACATGTGGGATTGCTGGGAACAGGACGAGTTTGTCCTCGACGCCACACGCGTGACCCTCGCGGTGGGCGGCACGGGCTGGGACGGCGATACCTTCAAGACGCAGATCCTGATGGATAAATACGGCATCCAGATCAACAAGACCTCGCGCAATACCGTGCTGTTCATGACCAACATCGGCACCACGCGCTCTTCGGTCGCCTATCTGATCGAAGTGCTGGTGGAGATCGCCAAGTCGCTCGACGATCTGCTGGACGATGCCAGCCGGATGGAGCGGCTGTCATTCGACCGGCGCGTCACCAATCTGATGGAGAACTACCCGCCGCTGCCGGATTTCAGTTGCTTCCACGAAGCCTTCCGCGCCGCAGACACGCCCGAGGGCGACATTCGCACGCCCTTCTTCCTCGCCTATGATGAGAAAAACTGTGACTACCTCGACCTGAACGGATCCTTGCAAGAGGTGATGGACGCGGGCGACACGGTGGTCTCGGCCAGCTTCATCATCCCCTATCCGCCCGGCTTTCCGATCCTTGTCCCCGGACAGGTCGTCAGTCAGGAAATTCTCGACTTTATGCGTGCTTTGGACGTGAGCGAGATCCACGGATACCGGCCCGATCTGGGCCTGCGCGTCTTTACCGCGGAGGCGCTGAACCGCGTGCGCCGCAAAGACCTTTCTTCTTCACCCGTTTGACCAAAAGGACCCACGACATGGTAAAAATTCTTAAGAATATCTCCGAAATCCGCCGGTTCTTTCACCGAAACGAGGACCCGGTCTATTTCATCTCGGCCACCAACTTTAATCTGCTCGGCCTTGATGAATGGGTGAAGAATTTCAAATACATCTGCTATATCGACTGCTACGGCGGCAAGCACCCCAACGTCTTTTGCCCCTCGGAACAGCCCCATGCGGAGTTCCAGAGCATCGAGGACATCAACAACTACCTGCTGCAGCACAAAGAGGTCATCGACTTCATCAAGCGCCGCGGCGGCAAGCCCAAGTTCGTCTTTTTGATGTTCGACGAAGAGACCGAGCGTCTCAGCAAGGAGTTGGGCGCCGAGGTCTGGTTCCCGAAAGCCAAGCTGCGCCAGTCGATGGACAACAAGATCGAAACCGTGCGCATCGGCAACAAGGCGGGCGTGCCCTCGGTGCCGAACGTTCTGGCCGAGGTGAAATCTTACGACGACCTGAAAAAGACCTGCGAGAAGGCCGGGATCGGTCATGATCTGGTGTTGCAGTCGGCCTATGGCGACAGCGGGCACACGACCTTCTTCATCAAGTCCGAAGCCGACTTCCGCCGCCACGAGAGCGAGATCATCGGCGAGGGCGAGATCAAGATCATGAAGCGGATCGATTGCCGTGGCGCGGCGATCGAGGCCTGTGCGACCAAGGAGGGCACCATCGTCGGCCCGCTGATGACCGAACTGGTCGGTTTCAAAGAACTGACCCCCTATCGCGGCGGCTGGTGCGGGAATGAAATCCTCGCCACCGCCTTCCCGCCGAAGGTGCGGGAGAAGGCCCGCGATCTGACCTTCAAGTTCGGGGAGCAGCTGCGCAAGGAGGGTTATCGCGGCTATTTCGAGCTCGATTTCCTGATCGACAAAAAGACCGGCGATCTGTGGCTGGGAGAGTTGAACCCGCGCATCACAGGCGCGTCTTCGATGACCAACCACGCCGCCTTCGCCCATGCCGATGCGCCGCTCTTCCTGTTCCACCTGTTGGAGTTCAGCCGCAAGAAGTTCAACCTCGACGTGGATGAGTTGAACGCCCGCTGGGCCGATCCGGACAACATCGACGGTTGGAGCCAGATGGTCATCAAACACACCGATGACAGTGTCGACATCTGCACCGAAGCGCCCGAGACCGGCATCTACAAGATGAAGGAAGACGGCAGCGTGGTCTTTGACCGCTTCGACTATCACCGCCGCGCGGTGGAGAGCGAGAACGAAGCCTTCTTCCTGCGCATCCTGCAACCGGGTGATTACCGCTACGAAGGCGCGGATATCGGCATCCTTGTGACGCGGGGGCGGTCGATGACCAAGTCTTTCCAGTTGAATGAGCGCGCGAAAAAGTGGATCCATGGGATCAAACGCAGTGTGGACGGCAAACCCCTGCCCACCGCGTCTGCTGGGCCGGAGCTTTCTGATCCGGCGTTCAAGATCCTGTAGCAAGATGAAAGGCCGCGATGTACTGGCGCGCAATGTCCGAAGATCAGCCCGGCCCCAAGTGGGCCGGTCTCTTCGCAGCCTATTGGCCTGACTACCATGCATGGTGGCTGAAGGAAGGGGAGGCCGCGCGCCCGACCTATGCCCAATGCCGCCGTGCGCTGGCCAAACACATGCCGGAAATGCTGCCGCTCTATGACGAGCTTTGCACCCTCGCGGGCGGCGGCGATCACGCGGCGCGGTTTCTAAGCTTCTATTGCCCGCCGCCCTATCTCTCGGCCTGTTCACAGGCGATCTGGGCCGGGAAAGAACCGGTCATGGTGCGCAACTATGACTATAATCCCAATGCATTCGACGCGATGGTGCTGCGCTCGGGCTGGCAGGGGCGGCAGGTCATGGGCACCTCGGACGGGCTGTGGGGGCTGGTCGATGGGGTGAATGATGCGGGGCTGTCGATCTCGCTGACCTTTGGCGGGCGGCGCGTGGTGGGTGAGGGGTTCGGCGTGCCGCTGATCCTACGCTATGTGCTGCAGACCTGCGAAACCGTGCAAGAGGCGGGAGAGGTGCTGGCACGGGTGCCGACGCATATGAGCTATAACGTCACCGTGCTCGATCGGAAGCGGAGCTACCTGACCGCAATGATGGCCCCTGACCGCCCGGCTGTCATCACCCGTGCCGCGGTGGCCACCAACCACCAAGAAAATGTGGAATGGATCAGCCACGCCCGTTTTACCGCCACGGTCGAGCGTGAACGCTATCTTTTGCAACGTCTGCGTCTGCACCGCGACCCGGAAGAGAAATTCATCGGGGCGTTTCTGAAACCTCCGCTTTATTCCACGGCATTCAACGCCGGTTTCGGCACGCTTTACACCGCTGTTTACCGTCCACGAAAACGCGAGATGGAATTGCGCTGGCCCGGCACGACCTGGGCGCTGTCGCTGTCGGATTTCACCGAGGGCGCGCGGCAGGTCTTGGTGCCGGGGGCGGCATGAGCGGGGCGGCGCGCAGAGGGCCGCTGTCGTCGCTGCGGGTGGTGGAGTTTTCCGGCCTCGGCCCCGCCCCTTTGGCGGGGCAACTGCTGGCTGATCTGGGCGCGGATGTCATCACGGTCGACCGCAAAGCCGCTCCGGCGGACCCGTCCGATATCAACCGGCGCGGCAAGCGGTCGGTGGTGCTGAACCTGAAAACCCCCGAAGGGATCGCGGCAGCGCGGGCGCTGATTGCCTCTGCCGATGTGCTGATCGAAGGGTTCCGCCCCGGCGTGATGGAGCGTTTGGGCCTCGGCCCGACGGATTGCTCTGACAAGCTGATCTATGGCCGCATGACCGGCTGGGGTCAGACCGGCCCATGGGCGCAGACGGCGGGACATGACATAAATTATCTGGCTCTAACCGGGGCTTTGCACGCCATGGGCAGCGCGGGGGCGCCCCCGGTGCCGCCCTTGAACATGGTGGCGGATTACGGCGGCGGCACGATGTTCTTGCTGTTTGGCATCCTCTCGGCAGTGATCGAGCGGGGGGTGACCGGCAAAGGTCAGGTTATCGATGCCGCAATGGTCGACGGGGTGCCTGCGATGATGGGATTGATCCACGGCATGTTGGCCCAAGGCACATGGACGGAAAAGCGCGCTGCCAATTGGCTTGATGGGGCCGCGCCGTTTTACCGTTGCTACACCTGCGCCGATGGGAAATTCATCTCTGTGGGCGCGTTGGAACCGCAGTTCTACGCGATCCTGTTGGAGAAGCTGGGTCTGCCTGCGGACCTAGCCGCCAGTCAGAACGACCGGGCGACTTGGGAGGCGCGGACCGCCGAATTCGCCGCGATATTCGCAACCCGCGCCCGTGATGATTGGGCGGCGCATCTCGACGGTTCGGATGCCTGCGTGGCCCCCGTGCTCAGCTTTTCCGAAGCGCCGGACCACCCGCAGATGGCGGCACGCGGCAATGTGGTGCGGGTGGAAGATGTGCTGCAATCGGGCCAAGCGCCGCGTTTTGGCGACACTGCGCCCCAGATGCCAAGCCCCCCGCGTGCCATCGGGGCGGACACCGATGCGGTGCTAGCTGAGCTTGGCCTGCGTTTGGACCGGGCATAAAAAAACCCCCGGCGCATGGGCCGGGGGTCAAACTTGGAACGAAAGCTCAGGCTTAGGCCGCTTTGCGGTCGTGTTTGCCTTCTTCGATCTCCTCGACGATCTTGGCGACGAATGCGTCGAGATCCTCGGGCGAGCGGCTGGTCACGATGCCTTGGTCGGCCACCACTTCGCTGTCTTCGTACTGTGCGCCGGCGTTCTTCACGTCGGTCGCGATGGAGCTAAAGCAGGTTGCCTTGCGGCCTTTGATAATGCCTGCTTCGATCAGCAGCCATGGAGCATGGCAAATCGCGGCTACGGTCTTGCCGCTGTCGTGGAACTTGCGGATCAGAGCCACCGCGTCATCGTTGGCGCGCAGCAGGTCAGGGTTGATCTGGCCGCCGGGCAGCACGATGCCTTGGTAGTCGTCGACATTCACGTCCCGAAGGGCGAGGTCCGCAGGCACGGTGTTGCCCCAGTTGTCTTCGTCCCAGCCCTTGATCTCATTCCCGTCGGGGGTGGCCACATGGACGGTGGCGCCGCGGTCGCGCAGATCATTCAGGGGTTTTTCCAGTTCGGACTGCTCGAAACCGTTGGTGGCGAGGATCAGGATCTTTGCATTGGTGATATCGGTCATTGCTTTCTCCTTTGTGATTTCTGCTGGACCAACGATGTGCATGGCCGCCTGTTCCGCTCACATTCGCGCGAGGGCAATGATCCGCCGGTGCAGATGCGCCACAGGGCCGCGAATATTTGTTGATACAGCGAAGAGCGGCATCATATATGCGTTCAGAATGGATCACCCCGACACCCCCCTCGCCGATCTGCCCATGGACGAATTGATCGTCTGTCCGCAATGCGACGCCGTCTACCGGCTGCGCCGCCCCGCCCATGGGGAACGCGCGGCTTGTGAGCGGTGCCACACGGCCCTGATCACGCCGCGCAGGAACGCAGGTTTGCAGATCATCGCCGTGGCGGTGGCGGTGATGGTGTTGATCATCGGGGCGGCGGTCTTTCCCTTCCTTACGATTGACGCGGCGGGGGCCCGCAACGCGGTGTCGGTGCTGGATGCGGCGCTTGCCTTTTCCGGGGGGCCGATGATCTTTCTGTCGCTGGCCACGGCGGCGCTTATCTTTTTCATCCCGCTTTTGCGGGTATTGCTGACGCTCTATGTGTTGATCCCTGTGGTGCTGGATCGCCCGGCTGCGCGGCACGCCGTCGCCGCCTTTCGCCTGTCAGAGGAACTGCGCCCTTGGTCGATGGCCGAGGTCTTTGCCATCGGCTGTGCGGTGGCGCTGGTTAAAGTGGCCGATCTGGCCGATGTCGGCTTTGGCCCGGCGTTTTACATGTTCGGCGCGCTGGTGATCCTCGTCATCGCGCAGGACAGATTCTTATGCAAATGGTCTGTATGGAACTCTCTGGAACATCCCAAGACATCCTGAGCGCGCGGGAATTGGGCGTTGTGGCCTGCACCCGTTGTAGCAAGCCCGCGCCGATGGGCACGCAGACCTGCAGCCGCTGCGGCAGCAAGCTGGTCTCACGCGATCGGTTGAGCCTTCAGCGTGTCTGGGCGTTCTGGACCGTGGGGCTGATGTGCTACATCCCCGCCAACACCTACCCGATGCTCAAGACCCGAACGCTGTTTCAAGTTGAGGAAAGCACCATCATCGGCGGCGCGGTGGAGCTGGCGCAATACGGCAATTGGGGGATCGCCTTTATCATCCTCTTTGCTTCTGTTGCCATTCCGCTGGCCAAATTCATGGCCGTGGCCTTTCTTGCGATCAGCGTCAAACGGCGCTCTGTCACCTCGCAGCGGCAGCGGCACTACCTTTACGAAGTGGTTGAGTACATTGGCCGCTGGTCGATGATCGATATCTTTGTGGTTGCGATTTTATCCGCTCTGGTGCAACTCAAGACACTGGCCGCCATCAATCCCGGTACCGCGAGCATCTTTTTCGCCCTCTCCGTGATCTTTACCATGCTGGCGGCACAAGCGTTTGATACCCGTATGATCTGGGACGCTCAGACCAAGGACGAGGGCCTGAAAACCGATGACTAAGACGCCTCCCGACGTACCGATTTCTCCGACACGCAAGATGTTCCTCAGTGGGGCGTCGGTGATCTGGATCATCCCGATCCTTGCCCTGATCGTGGCGCTCTTCGTGGCATATCGCTCTTATAGTGAACGCGGCCCGGTGATCATTGTGGAGTTCGAAGAGGGCGCGGGCATCTCTGCCGGAGAGACCGAATTGCGCTTTCGCGATGTGACGGTCGGTGTGGTCGAAAAGGTCGGCTTCACCTCTGATCTGGACCGGGTGACGGCGCATATCCGGCTCGACAAAGATGTGGCCCCCTATATCGACAACGGTGCGGTCTTTTGGGTTGTACAGCCCGAAGTCACCGCGCAGGGCATTACCGGCCTCAGCACGGTGCTGAGCGGTGTCTATATCGAAGGGTCATGGGACCAACAGGTCGGCCCGGCGGCGCAGCGTTTTCAGGGGTCGTCGACCGAGCCGTTGATCCGTGGCGGTCAGGGCGGGCTTGAGATTGCCTTTCGGTCCACCGCCAATGGCCAGCTGACCGACAACGCGCCGATCCTTTACAAGGGCATCGAAGTGGGCCGCGTAGGCTATGCCAAGATCGCCCCGCGTGGCAACTTTGCCATCGTCGAGGCGCTGATCTTTGAAGAGCACCGCCAACTGATCAACGAATCCACCCGTTTCTGGGACGCCTCCGGCTTTAGCGTCAACATCGGCCCGGCGGGGGCCGAGATCGACTTTTCCTCGCTGGCGACCCTCGTGGGCGGCGGCATCACCTTTGACACCTTCGTCTCGGGTGGGGCGCAGGTGTCTGACGGGACGGTGTTTGAGATCTACCCCGACAAGGAAACCGCGCGGAACTCTGTCTTTAACGCTTCCGAAGTCGATCCGCTCAAGTTGAGCGTTGTGTTCGACGACAATATCTCAGGGCTGATCGTCGGCGCCCCGGTTGAAATGAGCGGGCTTGAGATTGGGGAGGTCGAGACCCTGTCGGGCCTCGTGGATTTCGAACGCTTTGGCGATAGCCGGGTTCGGCTCAATGCGATCCTGTCGATCCAACCGGCGCATCTGGGGTTGCAAGATGACGTAACCGCCGAAGCCGCGCTGGCCTTCTTGCAAGCGCGTGTGGAAAACGGCCTCCGCGCGCGGCTGGCCTCGGCCAGTCTGTTGACCGGCGGCCTGAAGGTTGAGTTCGTGACGGTGGAAGACGTGCCTGAGGCAGCGTTGGAAGCGGCGGAAAACGGTCTTGCGCTGATGCCAACCACCGAAAGCGATGTCTCCGATGCGGCGGCCACGGTCGAAGGGGTCTTTACCCGCATCAACAGCCTGCCGATCGAAGAGTTGCTCAACAGTGCGATTACCTTCCTCAATTCGGCAGAGGCTTTCGTCTCAGACGAAGACCTGCGCGAAACGCCGCAGGATGTGCGGACCCTTTTGGGCGAACTGACGGGGCTGGTCTCCTCCGAAGAGGTCAAGAACGTGCCAGTCGCCTTGAACGGAACGCTGGTGCGGATCGAAGAACTGGTGGCCCAGCTTGAGGAAGAGCGGATCGCCGAGCGCCTGTCCACCGCGCTTGAAGGGGCATCGGAGGCGGCGAACGCGGTATCGTCTTCGGTTGAGGGCGTGCCAGAGTTGGTAGAGCGCATTCAGGCCGTGGCGGCCAAGGCGGAAACGCTGGAGGTCGAAGAGTTGGTCGTCGCGCTGACGGACCTCACCGAATCCGCCGATGCGGTGATCGGCACCGAAGACGCGGTGGCCCTGCCGGGCGCGCTCAAGCGGGCATTGGACGAGGTGAACGCCACGTTGGTAGAATTGCGCGAAGGCGGCGCGGTTGAGAATGTAAACCGCACCTTGGCCTCGGCCCGCAATGCGGCGGATAACATCGCCGTCTCGGCCCGCGATCTGCCGCAGGTGGTCGAACGATTGACCGCGCTTTTCGCGCAGGCCAGCCGCACCATCGAAGGCTATAACCAAGGCGAACAGCTAAGCCGCAGCGCCGAGCGCACCCTGCGCGACATCCAGAAAGCCGCCGATGCGCTTGCATCTTTGGCGCGGACCATCGAACGTAACCCCAATTCTCTATTGCTGGGACGGTAAAGCATGAATGTTGCAAGACCTCTGATCACCCTCGGCCTGCTGGCAGCCTTGGCGGCCTGTGGCGGCGCTGCTGAGCGTTTCACCGTGCGCGCCCCGGCGGTCACGGAAAAGACTTCGATCGCTTTTAGCTCGGTTGAGGTGCGCGACGTGTCCCTGCCGACCTATGCCGCCGCCGAAGAGATTTCGCTGCAGATGGCCGACGGCAGTCTGGTCAGTTCGACCGATGTGCTGTGGGCCGATGCACCCGAACGGGCCGTGGCGCTGGAGCTGAGCCAAAACCTCGCGCGGATGACCGGGCGGCGCATCGCGTCTGAGCCTTGGCCTTTTGAGGCTTTCCCCGACGCCCGTCTCGAAGTGCGCTTTGCCGAAATGGTGGCCACCGAAGCCGGAGAATTCCGCGCCTCTGGTCAGTATTTCGTGGCGGTCCCCGATGACCGTCGGGAGCGTTCGGGCCTGTTTGACCTCAGCGTGCCGTTCAACCCCGAAGGCGGGGCCAATGCCATCGCCACAGCGCGCGGCCAGCTTGTGCTCGATCTGGCCCGCTACATCGCGCAAAACGGGTTGAAGTAGGGCAGTTCGCCCGAAAAGGACCTTGCGGCATGTTGCGTTCAGTCTGTTCGGAATTTTCTGAATAGACTTGATTTGTGCCGGGCCTTGTTTATCTACCGTCAACGCAGCGTGTCGTTGACGGGGAACAGATGGATACCACAGACCAAATCGACCAAGTCCGCGATGATTTCATCACGCGCATGGGCGTGATCGCCATGGGCGAGGGCCTGCCGCGCATGTCGGGACAGGTCTTTGCCATGCTCGTTTTCGAGGGCGAGCCGATTGCCTTTGGCGCGCTGTCGCGCCGTCTGTCCGTAAGCCGCGCCACGATCAGCACGTCGATCCGCGTGCTGGAAGAGCGGGGCCTGATCCGGCGTGTGAACAAGACCGGCGACCGGCAGGACTACTTCCAACTTGCCGATGACGCCTATGCCGCGATGACAAAATTCGCGCTGGCAGGCACGCGCCACGCCAAGGCCGAGATTAGCGACACGATCAGCAAACTGCCCGAAGAGGCCGACGGCGTACGCGCAAGGCTCGATTCCTTTGCCGAGTTTTACGACGCGATCAGCACCGCGCTTGATGATGTCGCAACCCGGGTGAGCAAACCCAAGAATTGACGCGCGACCTGTAAACAGGATCGCGGTGATGGAGTTCGATCAATGAGTGACACATCTCAAGAGCGCCAGACGCTTTCATTCGACAGCGATGCTGGCTCGAAACGGTCGAAATTCATCGCCGGTGGAATCGCGCTGTTGATCGGACTTTGGATGGGCAGCGGCTATATCGTTCCCGCCGAAGAAACCGAGGAAGCCGCGCCTGCCCCCCTCTCGCCCGAGGCGGTGACAGTGGCCGTGCGCGGCTCTCAAGCCAAAAGCGTGACGCAGGTCTTTGTGGCCGAAGGTCAGGCCCTGCCGGACCGCGACACGATGGTCCGCGCCGAAGCAGGCGGAGAAATCGCCGAGGTGCTGGTCGCCAAGGGCGATGTGGTCGACGCGGGCGCGTTGATTGCGCGGCTCAGCACCACGGCGCGCGATTCCGATCTGGCCCGCGCCCGCGAGGAATTGAGCCGCGCACAGAGGGAATACGACAATGCCGAAGCCCTGCTGGACCGGGGCGTCTCGACCGTGGACCGGGTCAGCCAAGCACGGGCGACCTTGGCCGCCGCGCAGGCGTCGGTCACTTCAGCCGAAGAGGCGCTGAACAACACCGAAATCCGCGCCCCCTTTCCCGGTCGGCTAGAGATGCTGGATATCTCTGCCGGAGAGTTTGTCTCCACCGGCGAGGAAATCGCACGTCTGGTCGACAACACCCCGCTGACGATCCAAGTGCAGGTGCCACAGCAGTCGCTGAAAGACATCAAGGAAGGGCAAAGCGCCGAGGTCGTGTTCATCACCGGAACAGAAGCGCAGGGGAAGGTGCAATTCGTCTCAAGCAGCGCCAGCGCCGAAACCCGCACCTTTACCGCCGAGGTTAGGGTCGAAAACGCCGATGGTGCGATCCCTGCCGGTATCTCGGCCCGCGTGCGTATTCCTACGGGCGAGACCCGCGCGCATTTCGTCTCTCCGGCGATCCTGTCCTTGGACACCAATGGCACATTGGGCGTCAAAACTGTGAATGACGAAGACAAGGTCGTTTTCAACAAGATCGCGATCGTGCGTGCCCAGACCGATGGTATCTGGATTGCGGGCCTGCCGGATGAGGCCGAAATCATCACCATCGGGCAGGGTTTCGTGAATGACGGAGAGACGGTTAACCCCCAGCCCGAAACCGGCACGGATGCCAGCCCCGAGGGGCAGCCGATGGCGGGCGTGCCTGAGATTGACGAATTGGAGGAACAGCCAACCGGTGACGGGCAGATCACCGGCAGCGCCGATGCCGCCCAGCCGGAGCAGGTGGAATGAACGCGCTGATCGACGCCGCTTTCAGCCGCGCCCGCGTGGTGATCCTGAGCTTGGTGATGATCTTGGCCGTCGGTGCCTATGCCTATATCGGCATCCCCAAGGAAAGCTCGCCCGAGATTCCGATCCCGACACTCTATGTCTCGACCTCGCTCGAAGGCATCTCTCCGGAAGATAGCGAACGGCTGTTGGTCGAACCGCTTGAGACCGAACTCAGTGCCATTACCGGGCTGAAACAGATCACCTCCAACGGCGCCGAAGGTCATGCCTCGGTGCAGTTGGAGTTCGAGCCCGGGTTCGATTCCGACGAGGCGCTCGACAAGGTGCGCGAAGGCGTGGACCGGGCCAAGTCGGACCTGCCCGAAGACGCCACCGATCCGGTCGTAACCGAGATCAACACCGCGCTTTTCCCGATCCTGACAGCGATCCTGTCCGGCCCGGTGCCGGAACGGACCCTCAACACCATTTCGGAGGAGTTGAAGGACGCGATTGAGGGGCTGTCAGGCGTGCTTGAGGTCGATGTCGGCGGTGAGCGTACGGAACTTCTGGAGGTGCTGATCGACCCCACGGTGTTCGAGACCTACAACATCTCCTTCGAAGAGCTGATCAGCCAGATCAACCGCAACAACCGCCTGATTGCGGCGGGGGCGATTGAAAGCGGCGCGGGGCGGCTGGTGCTCAAGGTGCCGGGGCTGATCGAGAATGTCGAAGATGTCATGTCGCTGCCGATCAAGGTGCGTGGCGATACGGTGGTGACCTTCGCCGATGTCGCCGCGATCCGCCGGACGTTCAAAGACCCCACCGGTTTTGCCCGTATCGACGGCCAGCCCGCGCTGGCGCTTGAGATCAAGAAACGCTCCGGCGCGAATATCATCGAGACTGTCGCCGCCGTGCGTGAATTGATCGACGAGATGCGCGCGGAATGGCCCGACAGCATCACCGTCAAATACACCCAAGACGAATCCGAGCAGGTCCAAGACATGCTCAGCGATCTTGAGGCCAATGTCATCGCGGCGGTGATCCTTGTGATGATCGTGATCGTCTGGGCTTTGGGCGTCCGCTCGGCCCTGCTGGTGGGGCTGGCGATTCCGGGGGCGTTTTTGGCCGGGGTCACGGCGCTTTGGGTCATGGGCTATACGATGAACCTTGTGGTGCTCTTCTCGCTGATCCTTGTGGTGGGGATGCTGGTGGACGGGGCCATTGTGACCACCGAACTGGCCGACCGCCGCCTGCAAGAGGGGCATGCGCCCCGCGCCGCCTATGCCCATGCCGCCAAGCGCATGGCATGGCCGATCATCGCCTCTACCGCCACGACGCTCAGCGTGTTCTTTCCGTTGCTGTTTTGGACCGGCACGGTGGGCGAGTTCATGAAGTTCCTGCCCATCACGGTGATCCTGACCCTGACCGCATCGCTTTTCATGGCGCTGGTTTTCATCCCCGTGGTTGGCGGGATCATCGGCAAACGGCCCCCGCAATCCGCTAAGGATAAGGCCACGCTCTATGCCGCCGAACAGGGGGATCCGCGTGACCTGAAGGGCTTCACCGGCGGCTATGTAAAGCTGCTGCAGTTCGCCATTCTGCGTCCTTGGATGACCCTGATCCTTGCCATTGCCATGCTGATGGGCGGCTTCACCGCCTATGCGCAATTTGGCAACGGCATCACCTTTTTCCCTGAAGTAGAGCCTGATTTTGCGCAGGTACAGGTGCGCGCGCGGGACAATTTCTCGATCTACGAACAAGACGCGCTGGTGCGGCAGGTCGAGCAACGGCTCTTTGCCTATGACGAGATTGCCAGCGTCTATGCCCGCACCGGCAGCAGCAACCGCGACAGCGCCGACCTGATCGGCACCATTCAGGTTGAGTTCACCGAATGGGACGAACGGCGGACCGCCGCCATGATTGGCGAAGAAATCCGGACCGAGATGGCGGCCATTCCGGGGATCGACGTACAGGTGCAGACCGCCTCGAACGGCCCTTCGGCGGGCAAGCCGGTCAATCTGCGGGTCCAAGCCCATGATCCTGAGGTGCAGCAACAGGTGGTCGATCAAATCCGCGAAAAAATGGCCGATATCGGCGGCTTTACCGACGTGACCGACTCGCGCCCCCTGCCGGGGGTGGAATGGCGCATTGCGGTGAACCGCTCTGAAGCGGCGCGGTTTGGGGCCGATATCTCGACACTGGGGCAAGCGGTGCAGCTGCTGACGCGGGGCATTACCGTGGCGGATTATCGGCCCGACGATGCCGAAGGGTCCATCGACATCAACGTGCGCTTTCCATCGGATGAGCGCACGCTGGAAGAGTTGCAATCGCTGCGGGTGCCGACCTCGGCGGGACTGGTGCCGATCTCGAACTTCGTGACCTTTGAGCCAAGTCCCCGCACCGGTACGATCACGCGGGTGGATCAAGAGCGGGTGGTCACGATTGAGGCCAACGTTGCACCGGGCGTTCTGGTGAACGACCAAACCGTCGCCCTGCGCAGCGCGATTGACGCGATGGACCTGCCGCCGGGTGTCGAAGCCTCCTTCGCCGGGGAGGCGGAGGACCAGCAGGAATCGATGATTTTCCTCGCAGGGGCGTTTATTACCGCGATTTTCCTGATGTTCGTGATCCTCGTGATCCAGTTCAACAGCTTCTACCAAGCCTTTGTCGTCATGTCGGCCATCGTGTTTTCGATTGCCGGGGTGCTGTTCGGCCTGTTGATCACCGGGCGACCCTTTGGGGTGGTCATGGGGGGGATCGGTGTGATCGCCTTGGCGGGGATCGTGGTGAACAACAATATCGTTCTGATCGACACCTATAATGACCTCAAAAAGGCGGGGCTGTCGCCGCTTGAGGCCGCGCTGCGCACCGGGGCGCAGCGTTTGCGTCCGGTGGTGCTGACCTCGGTCACCACGGCGCTTGGCCTGATGCCCATGGTGATCGGCCTCAACATCAACTTTTTCACCCGTGAGATCGTTTATGGCGCGCCCTCGACCCAGTGGTGGACCGAGCTGAGTTCGGCCATCGCGGGCGGTCTGGTGGTGGCCACTGTGCTGACGCTGGTGGTAACACCGGCGATGCTGATGTTGGGAGAAAAGAAAGCGAAACGCGCCGAGCCGACCCCGCAAGAGCCGGAACCGGTCGCGATCTAAGCCAAGATCAGGCGGCCCAAGATTAGGCGGCCCAAGATCAGGCGGCCCAAGATCAGGCGGCCTTATCGGCCTTGTCTTCGGTCAGGATGGTGTAAAGCGTGGCCGGGTCGGGGTTCGACCGCAGCTTGGTGCAGATGCTGGTGTCGCGCAGCGTGCGGGCCACCAGTGCCAGCGCCTTGAGGTGCTCCACCCCCGCATTTTCGGGGGCGAAGAGGGCAAAGGCCACATCGACTGGCTGACGATCGACCGAAGAGAAATCAATCGGTTTGTCCAGCAGCACGAAAGCACCGACAACCTTGTCGATCCCGTCCATCCGCGCATGGGGCAGGGCGACGCCGTGGCCGACACCGGTCGGCCCGAGGGTTTCGCGCGTCATCAGCGCATCCACCACTTGGCCGGCCGGCAGCCCATAGGCTTGCTGGGCGAGTTCGCCGATATCCTGCATCAGACGCTTCTTGCTCGAAGCCGAAGTCAAAACCTTCACGGCCTCTGGCTTGAGGAGTTTGCCGAAATCCATTCCGCTCGCCCTGCTCTTTGGCGGATATTACCGCCGTGGGTTACGAAGGGTCGATCCAGCCGATGTTGCCGTCTTCGCGACGGTACACGACGTTCATCCCTTCCTGGCCTTCCTTGCGAAACAGCAGCACCGGGTCGCCCGACAATTCCATCTGCATCACCGCTTCACCGACAGACAAAGTTGGCACCTTCGTCTGCATCTCTGCAATGATCATGGGTTGGAGGGTATCAGGTTCCTGCGCATCTGAATCGCTGTCTGACGCGAGGATATAGGAGGACGCACCCAAAAGTTCAACCGGTTCGGCGCGTTCTTTGTGATGGTCCTTCAGGCGGCGCTTGTAGCGGCGCAGCTGTTTTTCCATCTTTTCGCAGCAGCTATCGAAGGCGGCATAGATCTCTGTCGCCTTGGCCTTGGCCGACGCATTGAGACCGGTGGAAAGATGCACGGTGGCCTCGCAGGCAAATTCGTGACCTGTTTTGGAAAACACCACCAGAGCATCTGTCGGGCGTTCGGCATATTTGCTGACCGCCTCGTCCAGTTCGGTCCGGACATGTGTCCGGAGCGCATCGCCAATGTCGATCTGTTTGCCACTGATCTGATACCGCATATCGTCTCCTTGTCTTTCTTGTTCCGAACATTGCCAAACGGTCCACATGCGTGGAGCGCGACAACTTTCAGATATGGAGGAATGGTGCTGCGACCAGGATGATTTTGACCGTTCCTTCGCGGGAAGGGCGATGCAGGATCAAACAGGAACGCGATGTCACCATAGGTCAATGAGGCCGCGTTTCCGTTTGAAAGTCAATGGCGCCGATGCACCCGCCATTCTTTTATCGCTACAATCAGAGCGGTTTTCCGCAAAGTGCAGGCAGGGCCCTGCCGAGGGCTGGAAGGCCGGGCGAAACGCGCTAAGTCTTAGGAAATACGGAAGTTATCGCCAAGGTAGACGCGGCGGACATTCTCGTTTTGCACAACTTCTTCGGGCGTTCCGGACATCAGAACTTTGCCCTCATGCAGGATATAGGCGCGGTCCACGATCTCTAGGGTTTCGCGGACGTTGTGGTCGGTGATCAGCACGCCGATGCCCCGTTTTTTAAGGTCGGCAACCAATTGCCGGATGTCCCCGACAGAGATCGGATCGACCCCGGCAAAGGGTTCGTCAAGCAGCAGATAGTTGGGATTGGCGGCCAGACAGCGGGCGATTTCGACGCGGCGACGCTCCCCCCCCGACAGGGCCAGCGCAGGCGCGCGGCGCAGGTGTTCGATGGAAAACTCGGTCAGCAACTCTTCGAGCCGTTCGCGGCGCTGGTGACGGTGTTTGACCCGGATATCGAGAATCGCGCTGATGTTGTCTTGCACCGACAGCCCGCGAAAGATGCTCATTTCCTGCGGCAGATAGCCGATTCCCAACTGCGCGCGGCGGTACATCGGCAGGGTGGTGACATCCTTGCCGTCCACGGTGACGCGCCCGCCTTCGGGCGTGACCAGCCCGGCCACCGCGTAGAAAGTCGTGGTCTTGCCTGAGCCGTTCGGCCCCAACAGCGCCACGACCTCACCCCGGTCAAGCTCCATCGAAAAGTCGCGGATCACCGCTTTCTTGCGATAAGACTTGCGCAAATGCTGAATGCGCAGGCCGGATTCGCCCCCGGCGACTTTAAGCTCGGGCGGCATCAGTTGCCGCTGCCGGGCTGCAAAATGGTCTTCACGCCGCCCGACATCTGCGCCGTGCCGTCGTTCAGGTTCACCGTCATTTCCTGCGCGCTCAGCGCACTTGGGCCTTGGGTCATCAGCACATCGCCGCTCATTACCAAGGTGCCTGCGTCGATATCATAGTCGGCCCGCTGCGATTCAGCGGCGTCTTCACCCGCGACCAAGACCACGCCGCCGGTTGCTACCAACTTGGCGATGCCTTGATCCGACGCGCGATAGATCACCTCGACCTTGCCGGCGGACAGGGTCATTTCGCCCTGAGAAATCAACACATTGCCAGTAAAGACCGCGGTGCCCGTGGCGTTGTCGACCGATAGGTTGTCGGCGGTCACTTCGACGGGCAGGCTGGTATCTTGCTCTAGCGCGCCAAAGGCCACATCGGCGGATTGGGCAGAGACAGGGGCGGCATGCAGCGCGAGAAACAGCGGCAGCATCAAAATAATCAAATGTCTCAAGGCAGTTACTCTTTCGTTGCTTGCGGCGTGTATACCAGTTTCACACCCTTTGTGAAAAGCAATTGCGATCCGGCGCTGTTCTGGCGGTTGGTGATGGCCATGCGCCCGGCGGTGATCTCGCCCGCGGGGCTGGTGGCTTTGACCGGGCCGGGTGATAGCAGATCTAGTGTGGTGAGGTTCGAAGTCATCCGGTCCGACAGAATCTGGTAGCCGGTTGAGGTGCTAACCCGCACATTGCCCGCCAGTTCCGCCTCTTCCGCGCCGGTGTCAAACCGCCCTTTGTTGGATTGCAGGGTGATCTTGGCACCGCCCTGTAGGTCCAGCGTCGCCTCGATCTCTTCGGCCTCGTTGGTGCCGGTTTCCCCGCCGGGGGTGGTCAGCTTTTCCGCCGAGAATGAGATCAGATCGCCATCCGCCGTGGTGCCGGAATAGAAGGGGCCGGTGATCTGCTGATCGCGCAGCCGCTCTTGCACTTCTTTATCCGCAAAGGGGATCACAGCCTGCGGCTCAATCGCGCGCGACAGCAAAAACAGGGTCGACAGCAGCGCCAGCGCGATCAGCGGAAAGAGCACTTTCAGCCAAGAGACGACGCGAGAGTGGCGATCCCCCTTCATCGCAGGCTACCCCAGCCCAACGCGCAGGCAGTCGTGGATATGCAGCAGGCCCACGGGCAATTTGCCGTCGTTCTGGGCCGGGTCGGTCACGATCAAGCAGGTGATCTTGCGGTTGTTCATCACGCCCACGGCTTTTTCGGCCAGTTCGTCGGGGCCGATGGTGACAGGGGCCGGGGTCATGACCTCACGCGCGGTCATGGTCATCAACCCGTCAAGGTGCCGCGCGAGGTCGCCCATGGTGATGATCCCGGCCAGTGCGCCAGCGCCATCGGTCACGCAGACCACGCCAAAGCCCTTGCGGCTCATCTCGCTCAGCGCGTCGGGCATCGGCGCGTCGGCTGCGACCAGCGGCAGGGCATCGCCCACATGCATCAGATCGGCCACGCGGCTCAGCCTTGCGCCCAGTTTGCCACCGGGGTGAAAGTCGCGGAAATGCTCGGCAGTGAAGGCGCGGTTTTCCATCAGGGCCACGGCCACCGCATCCCCCATCGCCAGCGTTAAGGTGGTCGAGGTGGTCGGCACGACGCCGGTGCCGCAGGCCTCTGCCGCGCGGGGCAGTTCCAGCACCACGTCGCTATGGCGGCCAAGGCTGCTGTCGGGGCGGCTGGTGATGCCGACGAGCGGGATCGCATAGCGGCGCGAATAGGCGATGAGGTTGGCCAGCTCCGGTGCCTCGCCCGAGTTTGAAATCGCCAGCACCACATCAGCCGCAGTGATCATCCCCAGATCGCCGTGGCTCGCCTCTGCCGGGTGCACGAATTGCGCAGGCGTGCCGGTAGAGGCCAGCGTCGCCGCGATCTTGTTGCCGATATGGCCCGATTTGCCGATGCCAGTGACGATCACGCGGCCCTTGCAGGCGCGCATCAGATCGACAGCGGCACGAAAGCGGTCATCAAGGCTGTCGGCCAGCAGCGTCAGCGCCTCGGATTCGCAGCGGATGACGCGGCGGGCAGTGTCGAGGAAAGGTGTGTTCATGCGTGTGCGAAGATGTCCGTGTCCGGCCATCCCTCCAGATCCAGCCGGGCGCGCATCGGCAGGAAATCGAAACAGGCCTGCGCCATGTCCATCCGACCTTCGCGTATCAGGCGTTTGTTAAGTTCATCGCGCAGCCTGTGCAGATAGAGCACATCCGACGCGGCATAGTCGATCTGCGCTTGGGTCAGCTTTTCAGCCCCCCAATCGCTGGATTGTTGCTGTTTCGAGATGTCGACGCTCAGCAGTTCTTGGCACAGTTTCGCCAGCCCGTGCCGGTCGGTATAGGTGCGCACCAGACGGCTGGCGATCTTGGTGCAATAGACCGGCGCTGCGGTGGCGCCAAAGGTGTTGCGCATCGCGGCGATGTCAAAACGGCCGTAGTGGAACAGCTTCAGCACATGCGGATCTTCCAACAGCGCGCAGAGGTTCGGCGCCTCGGTCTGGCCCTTGGCGACCTGCACCAGATGCGCGTGACCATCGCCGCCCGAAAGCTGCACAACACAGAGCCGGTCGCGATGCGGATGCAGCCCCATCGTTTCGCAGTCAATGGCGACCATCGGCCCAAGGTCGAGGTCATCCGGCAGGTCGTTCTGATAGAGGAAATTTGTCATGAGCACGTCTATATCGTGCTTGTCCGGCATGGGAAAGCGGAGGCTTTGCCCCGGGTCAGGCGGTGGCCAGATCCTGCAATGCGGGGCGGGGATAGCGGCGCAGCAAGCGGTCGACCAGTAGATGGCACCGGTAGCCGGACCACTCGGGGCGGATCAATCCGCCGGGCAGGGCGGGGTGTTTCAGCACCAGCCGCCGCCAGTTATGCACGATCAGACAGCGCAGAACCGCGACATCCAAGGCGCTCAACCTGTCTGCATCCGGCAGTTCGGCGTCCAAGGTAGAAAGCGCAGCCAGCAGCCCGGCATAGTCGGCCTCAAGCTCGGCAGGCTCCACCGCGCGGCGCAGCCAGTCGGGCGGCGGCCTGCCGGGCAGGGCAAGACAGCCTTTGGGCACCGCGCTACCGGCCCGCCCGACATAGGCGCGGGGCATGGCGGCGATGAAACCCGCGTCCCGCAGGGCGCTGTCGGTCTCGCGTCCGTTCTCTTCGGTCACCACCATCTGCCATGGCTCTGACAGGTCCGGCGGCGCGGCGTAGATGCGGGGGCTGGCGGCGGCACTTTCCGCGCGGCCTTGGGCGGTCAGGCTGTGCTGGCTGATCCGCCCGACCTTGTGTGACTGCAACCACCCGTCATTGCGCAGCCGATGGAGCGCCACGCGGCTCGCCTCTGGCCGCACGTCGAGCGCGCCCATGATCGTCGAGAGCACCGGCCCGTCGATCGCATCGCCCTCTCCCTGTGCCAGATCGCCAAACAGGCTGACCATCAGCGACCAGACGCGCTGGCCCCCCAAGCCCGCAAAGGTCGCGACAGCGGGAAGGGAGGGATCAGAGGGCATTCATCGTCAGCAGCTCATATTCCGCGACCGCCTCCTCGCGTTGGTTGGTCAGGGTCACATGCCAGCGCACCTCGCCATATTCCTCGTTGCGCGGCGTCTTGTGCTTGACCGAGAGCCGCACCTTGATGCTGTCGCCTGCCGAGACAGGCTCAAGAAAGCGCAGGTTGTCGAGGCCGGTATTGGCCAGCACCGGGCCGGGGTCGGGCTGCACGAAAAGGCCCGCAGCGAAGCTGAGCAAGAGGTAGCCGTGTGCCACGCGGCCCGGAAAGAAGGGGTTCGCGGCGGCGGCCTCGTCGTCCATATGAGCGTAGAAAGTATCGCCGGTGAAATGGGCGAAGGTCTCGATATCCTCCAGCGTGACCTTGCGGGTGGGCGAGTAGAAGGTTTCGCCCAGATCCAGCTCGGTGAAACGGCGGGTGAAGGGGTGCGCGCGGTCGGTGATCTCTTCCGCCCCCGGCACCCATTGTTTGCCGATCGCGGTGAGGATGTCGGGGCTGCCCTGAATGGCCGTGCGCTGCATGTAATGCATCACGCCGCGAATGCCGCCCAGTTCTTCGCCGCCGCCCGCGCGGCCTGGTCCGCCATGCACCATATGCGGCAGCGGAGAGCCATGGCCCGTGGCCTCCCCCATCGACGTGCGGTTGTTGAAATAGAGCCGTCCGTGGAAGGCTGCGGAGCCCATCGTCAGCTCGCGCGCCACCTCACCGTCATTGGTGATGATCGAGGCGACAAGAGAGCCTTGGCCGCGGTTCAGCAACTGCGAGGCATGGGCCAGATCGCGGTAGGGCATGAGGGTGGAAATTGGGCCGAAAGCCTCGGTGTCATGCACGCGCTCGGCCTTATCTGGGTCGGCACAATGGAACAGCATCGGCGGCAAGAATGCGCCCTTGTCTTTGTCAGCGCCTTTGACTGTGAAGTTGTCGGGGTCGCCAGAAACACGCTCGGCCTCGGCACTCAGCAGCCCCACCTTTTCCAGCACGTCGCGTTTCTGGCTACCCGAGACCAGCGCGCCCATGCGCGTATCCTCGGCACGCGGGTCGCCGATGGTAGTCTTAGCGAGGCGTTCGGACAGGGCCGAGATCACCGCGTCGATCTGCGCCTGCGGCACCATGATGCGGCGGATGGCGGTGCATTTCTGCCCCGCTTTCGCGGTCATCTCGCGCTGCACTTCCTTGACGAAGAGGTCGAACTCTGGCGTCCCCGGCACGGCGTCGGGGCCAAGGACCGAGGCGTTGAGGCTGTCCTGCTCAGACGTGAAGCGCACCGAGTTCTGCAGCAACAAGGGATTGCTGCGCAGTTTCAGCGCGGTATCGGCAGAGCCAGTGAAGGCCACGGCATCCTGACAGTCGAGGTGATCGAGCATGTCGCCCAAGCCGCCGCTGACCAGTTGCAGGGCGCCCTTCGGCAGCAGCCCACTGTCGAGCATCAGCCGCACGCAATGTTCAGTGACGTAGCAGGTCGCCGTTGCCGGTTTTACGATCGCCGGGACACCTGCCAGCAGGGTCGGGGCGAGCTTCTCCAACATGCCCCAGACCGGGAAGTTGAAGGCGTTGATATGCACCGCCACGCCCTGCAGTGGGGTGCATATATGCCGCCCCATGAACTGGCCCTCGCGGCCCAATTGCTCGGGCGCACCGTCGAGATAGACATGCGCGTCCGGCATCTCGCGCCGACCTTTAGAGGCGAAAACCAGCATGGTGCCGATGCCGCCGTCCACGTCGATCTTGTGGTCCGACAGTGTCGCGCCAGTGTCGTAGCTCAGGTCATAGAGCGCCTGTTTGTGCTCCATCAGGTGCAGTGCCAGCGCCTTCAGCATGCGCGCGCGGTCGTGGAAGGTCATGGCGCGCAAGGTAGGGCCGCCGTGGTCGCGGGCAAAGCCTAGCATGGCCTGCGCGTCGAGCGCATCGTTGCCGGCCTGCGCGATGACTTCGCCGGTGATGGCGCTGGCGATGTTGCGGGCGCCCGCACCCGGGGCCAGCCATTCGCCTGCCGCGTAACTGTGAATATCGCGCATGTCGGCTCCTTTAGTGCGTGTCGTAGTCGATGGTGAGCGTATCGCTCAGCGGGTAGCTCTGGCAGGTCAGCACATAGCCGCGCTCGACCTCGTAATCCTCCAGCGCGTGGTTCGAGATCATCTCGACCTCGCCCTCCAGCACCTTGCCCATGCAGGTCGAACAGACCCCGGCCTTGCAGGAGAACGGCGCTTCCTGTCCGTTTTCAAGCGCCGCTTCCAGCACCGATTGGCCCTTCTGCATGGTGAAACTGCGCCGCGCGCCGTCGATGATGACGGTGATTTCGGTGCCGCTCTGCCCCTCGCTGCGCTTGGCCATTTCCTGTTTGGCCAGACGGCCCTGCTGGCTTTCGCTGAAGAGTTCGAATTTGATCTGATCATCGCCCAGGCCGTTGGTCTTAAGCGCCTCGGCAATCGCCAGCATCATCGGTTCGGGGCCGCAGATGAAGGCGGTGTCGATGTTGTCGATCTGAATCCAATGTTTAAACAGCGCATCGCATTTCGCTTGATCGATACGGCCCTCAAACAACTCCATATCCTGACCGGATTCGAGGATGTGGATCACCGTCAGCCGGCCCATATAGCGGTTTTTCAGATCCTCAAGCTCCTCGCGGAACATGATCGTGTTCACCGCGCGGTTGGCATAGACCAGCGTGAATGTCGATTGCGGCTCGCGTTTCAGCACGGTTTTCAGGATCGACAGCACCGGGGTGATGCCCGACCCGCCCGCAAAGCCGAGGTAGTTTTTCGCCACCTCCGGCTCGATCGCGGTGAAGAATTTGCCCTGCGGCGGCATGGCATGGAGCGTATCGCCGACCTTCAATTCGGTATTGGCATAGGTCGAGAAAGCTCCGCCATCGACGCGCTTGATACCTACCTTTAGCTCGCCATCGTCCAACCCGGCGCAGATCGAATAGTTGCGGCGCAGCTCGGTGCCGTCGAAATCCTGCTTGAAGGTCAGGTATTGGCCTTGGGTAAAGGCGAAGGCTTGCGGGTTTTCCGGCTTCAGCGTCAGCACCACCGCATCGCGGATGGTGTGGTGAATATCAGTCACTAACAGGGGGTGAAACTGGCTCATCGGGGCCTCAGATACATTTGAAATAGTCGAAGGGTTCGCGGCAGTCACAGCACCGCCACTGCGCCTTGCAGGGGGTCGAGCCGAACTGGCTGATCCGCTCCACCGCGGTGGATTTGCAATGCGGACAATGTTGCGGCCCACCGGCGGGGCGGGGTGGCGCGATGCCGTAGGCTTCCAGCTTGGCGCGGCCGGTGTCGGTCATCCACTCGGTGGTCCAGGGCGGGGAGAGCTGGCGTTTCAACTCCAGCTTTTCGACCCCATGGCCGTGCAGCGCCATCTCGATATCGAGGTTGATGATGCTGGTGGCCGGGCAGCCCGAATAGGTCGGCGTGATGGTCACGACCAGCGTGTCGCCCTGCCACGCCACATCGCGGATGATGCCCAGATCAGTGAGCGAGATCGCGGGAATCTCGGGGTCTGGGATCGCCGAGAGCCATGCCCAAACCGTCTCTAACGCGGGCTTTTCAGCTAACACGGCACCGCGCGGGGCGGTATCGCGCACGACCCCCGGCACCGGCGCGGGGACCGGCCGGCTGTGGGGGCTGGGTTTCACCATGTGGCGTCCGGGTAGGCGCGCTGCAGCCATTGCATCTGGGTCAACATATGGCCGAGATGTTCGCTGTGCCGCGCGCCGCTTTTTCCGCCTTTGTGGGCGAAATCGTCTTCTGGCTTAGTGAGGGTCGCGGCTGCCAGCGTGTCGCCGACCAACTGGTCATAGCCTGCCCGCAGGCTTTCTGGATCGGGCGCGATGCCCGCCGCGACCATCGCCACATCAACGTCATCGCCGATGAACATCTCGCCGACATAGGGCCAAAGCAGATCAAGCGCCGCCTGCATACGGCGGTGGCTTTCCTCGGTCCCGTCGCCGAGGCCGATCACCGTGACAGAGGAGCGTTCGAGGTGGTAGGTCACTTCCTTGGCGGATTTCTCGGCGATGGCAGAGATTTCCTTGTCACTGGAATCGATCAGCGCGGTCAGCTGCGCCAGATGCCAAGCGTCGAACAGAAACTGCCGCATCATGGTCTGGCCGAAGTCGCCGTTGGGCTGTTCCACCAGCAGGACATTGCGGAAATCCCAGACATCGCGGTGAAAGGCGAGCTTGTCCGCATCGCGGCCTTCGCCCTCAACCTCGCCCGCCAGACCCAGCCACAACTGCGTCTGCCCGATCAGGTCGAGCGCCACGTTCGCCAGCGCAATATCCTCTTCCAGCACCGGCGCCACGCCGCACCATTCGGAGACGCGGTGACCCAGCACCAGCGCGTTGTCCCCCATCCGGCAGAGGAATTCGAACTTAGGATCGGTGCTCACATCGCCCCCACTTCGTCGGGAATGTCGAAGAACGTCGGGTGGCGGTAGACCTTGTCGTTGGCAGGCTCATAAAGCGCGCCTTTTTCCTCGGGCGAGGAAGCGGCGATGGCGCTGGCCTCGACCGCCCAGATGCTCACGCCTTCGTTGCGGCGCGTATAGACGTCGCGGGCGTTCTTGATCGCCATTTCCGCGTCTGCCGCATGCAGGCTGCCGACATGGCGGTGGCTCAGCCCGTGCTGGCCGCGGATGAAGATCTCCCACAGCGGCCATTCGGTCGACCGTGTTTTGCCATGCGGGGCGGCTTCGGTGCCGTCGTATTCACTGGATTCAGGGCTGCTCATGTCGCTTACTCCGCTGCCATTTGTCTGCTGCGCTTTTTCTCGGCGTGGGCCAGAAGCCCCTCGCGCACCCAACGGCCTTCGTCCCAAGCCTTGTTGCGCGCGGCCAACCGTTCGGTGTTGCAGGGGCCATTGCCCTTGAGCACCTGAAAGAACTCTTCCCAATCCGGCTCGGCGAAATCGTAATGGCCGGTCTCTTCGTTGAACTTCAGCGTCTCGTCGGGGATCGCCAGGCCGAGGTATTCCGCCTGCGGCACCGTCTCGTCGACGAACTTCTGGCGCAGCTCGTCGTTGGTGTTCATCTTGATCTTCCAAGCCATCGACTGCGCGGAGTGGACCGAATCCTTGTCCGAGGGGCCGAACATCATCAGCGCGGGGAACCAGAAACGGTTCAGCGCATCTTGGGCCATTTTGCGCTGCGCGTCCGTGCCGTTGGCCATCTTCATCATGATGTCGAAGCCTTGACGCTGGTGGAAGCTCTCTTCCTTGCAGATCCGCACCATCGCGCGGGCATAGGGCCCGTAAGATGTCCGCTGCAGCGGCACTTGGTTCATGATCGCGGCCCCATCGACCAGCCAGCCCACCGCGCCCATATCGGCCCATGTTAGGGTCGGATAATTGAAGATCGACGAATACTTCATCTTGCCCGACAGCAGGTCGCGGGTCATCTGGTCGCGGGTCACGCCCAGCGTCTCGGCCGCGCAATAGAGGTAGAGCCCGTGGCCCGCCTCGTCCTGTACCTTGGCCAGCAGGATCGCCTTACGCTCCAGCGTCGGCGCGCGGGTGATCCAGTTGCCCTCGGGCAATTGGCCGACGATTTCGCTATGCGCGTGCTGACCGATCTGGCGGATCAGGTTCTTGCGGTAGCCGTCGGGCATCCAGTCCTTGGGCTCGATCTTGCCGCCCGCGTTGATACGCTCCTGAAAGGCGCGCTCTTCGGGGTCCATCTCGTCGAGGGATTTGATGCCCTTGCCGGTGGATTTGATCATCTGTGCATACATCGTTCTGTTCCTTTCCGGGAAAGAAGTCTCAGCCTGCGTTTTCGAGGATCAGGGCGACGCCCTGTCCCACGCCCACACACATTGTACATAGCGCGTATTTGCCACCCGTCCGCTTGAGTTGCAGCGCCGCCGTCATCACCAAACGCGCGCCCGACATGCCCAGAGGGTGGCCGATGGCGATGGCGCCGCCGTTGGCGTTCACATGGGGCGCATCATCCGGCACGCCAAGGGCGCGCAGGGTGGCGAGGCCTTGGCTCGCGAAGGCCTCGTTGAGTTCAATCACATCCATCTGCTCGATCGTCAGGCCCGCGCGGTCCAGCACCTTGCGGATTGCGGGGATCGGACCGATGCCCATGACGCGCGGCTCGACACCTGCGGCAGACATGGCGACAACGCGGGCGATGGGGGTGAGGCCGTGGTCTTTCACGCCTGCCTCTGACGCCAGCAGCATCGCCGCCGCGCCATCGTTCACGCCCGAGGCATTGCCTGCAGTCACAGTCAGGTCAGCGCCATTGATGCCGCGTAGCTTGCCGAGTTTTTCCAACGTGGAGCCGGGGCGGGGGTGTTCGTCGCTGTCCACGACAATGTCATCGCCCTTGCGTTGCGGGATGGTGACTGGGGCGATTTCTTCGGCAAAGAGACCTTTTTCGGCCGCCGCGGCATAGCGTTCCTGGCTGCGCGCGGCAAAGGCGTCTTGGTCCTCGCGCGACACATCATGGTCGGCGGCGACGTTGTCGGCGGTTTCGGGCATGGAATCGACGCCGAACTGCGCCTTCATCTTGGGGTTCACAAAGCGCCAGCCGATGGTGGTGTCATAGACGGCGTTGTTGCGGGAAAAGGCTGTTTCCGCCTTGGGCATCACGAAGGGGGCGCGGGACATGCTCTCGATCCCACCGGCGATGGCCAGGTCCATATCTCCGGCGCGGATCGCACGGGCGGCGGCCCCGACGGCATCCATGCCGCTGGCGCAGAGGCGGTTGATCGTGGCCCCCGGGACATCGACGGGCAGACCCGCCAGCAGAGCGGCCATGCGCGCGACGTTGCGATTGTCTTCGCCCGCTTGATTGGCGCAGCCCATGAGGACATCATCGACACGCGCCCAGTCCACCGACGGGTTCCGCTCCATCAGTGCCTTCAGCGGGATCGCGGCCAGATCGTCGGCGCGAACCGAAGAGAGGGCGCCGCCGTAACGGCCAATGGGGGTGCGCTGCGCGTCGCAGATGAATGCCTGCATGGGGGTGCTCCTGTTGTTGCCCCACAATTTACACATCAAGGCGATTCGGTTCAATCAAAATGTTACGGAATAGAATTGCGGCGTTGATTTCGGTAACACGTTACAGCCCTGTCGCCAAAGCTTCGCCAAAGGGTCACGCAGCTGTCGGCGCTCTGTCACGCATAGGGGGTTCTGTGCGGCCATCGCCACCCTCAGAGGAAGCTCAAGATGACCAAACTGATCCGCCCGACCCGTCGCGCTGTGCTGGCGGGCTCCACCGCCTTTGCCGCAAGCCTTGCCATGCCCAGCCTCAGCCGTGCCGCCTCGCGCCCGGTGTTTACCCATGGGGTGCAATCGGGTGATGTTGACACGCAATCCGGCATGATCTGGACCCGCACCGACCGCCCGGCACGGGTGCAGGTTGAAATCTCTACAACCGAAAGCTTCGCCAACGCCCGGCAGCTTGCACCGATGAACGCGCTGCCGAACCACGATCTGGCCGTGAAACGTCTGGTCGAAGGGCTGCCGTCGGATCAGGATATCTTTTACCGCTTCACCGCTGCCGACCTGAGCGACATCAACGCGACCTCCGAGCCGATCATCGGCCAGTTCCGCACCGCGCCCACCGCGCGCCGGGATGTGCGCTTTGCCTGGTCGGGCGATACCGCCGGTCAGGGCTGGGGCATCGACGATGAGGGCATGCGCACCTATGCGACCATGGCCAAACACCGCCCGGATTTTTTCCTGCATTCCGGTGACACCATCTATGCCGATGGCCCGCTCGAGGATGAGGTGCAGCTTGAGGATGGCACGCTGTGGAAAAACACCACGATCATCGATGAGAAACGCAAAGTGGCCGAGACGCTGGACGAATATCGCGGCCAGTGGAAATACAACCTGATGGACGATCATGTGCGCGAGATGAACGCCCATGTGCCGACCTTCATGCAGTGGGACGACCATGAGGTCGTGAACAATTGGTCCTCTTCGCGCAGCCTGATGGAAGACGACCGCTATAGCGAGAAGTCGATTCACGTCCTCGCCGCCCGCGCCTCGCAGGCCTTCCATGAGATGACCCCGCTGCGCATCACCCCCGCTGAGCCGGGGCGGGTTTACCGCAAGATCAACTACGGTCCGATGCTGGATGTCTTTTTCCTCGACCTGCGCAGCTACCGGGGGCCGAACAGCGAGAACATGCAGACCGAGATGTCGCAGGCCACAGAGATCCTCGGGGCCGAGCAGATGGCATGGCTCAAGCGGGAACTGACCAATTCGGCAGCCACGTGGAAGGTCATCGCCTGCGACATGCCCATCGGTCTGGTCGTCGGCGGCGGGGCCGAAGCGGTAGCCAATGGCGACAACGGTGCCGCCAAGGGGCGCGAGCAAGAGATCGCGGGGCTGCTGCGTTTCATCAAGACCGCACAGGTCGATAACGTGGTCTGGTTCACGGCAGATGTGCATTACACCGCCGCGCATTACTACAACCCCGACAAGGCGCAGTTTCAGGATTTCGACCCGTTTTGGGAGTTTGTCTCGGGCCCGCTGCACGCAGGCACCTTTGGTCCGAACGAATTGGACGGCACCTTTGGCCCCGAGTTGAAATACGTCAAAGCGCCGGAGGAGGGTCAGGTGAACCTGCCGCCTTCTGCTGGTCTGCAATTCTTTGGGTTGGTGGATATCGACGCCAAGACCCAGCAGATGAAAGTGCGCCTGATGGACCGTGCCGACACCGAGCTCTACTCGGTGACGCTCGACCCCAAGGGGGCCGCGATCTAAAGACCCGTTTGAGCGGTCGGATTGAGAGGATCGCCCGGATGCGGGCGATCCTTTTCGTGTCTTAGTAATCCACGCCGCGCTGCGCTTTGATGCCCGCTTTGAACGGGTGTTTGACCTCTGACATCTCGGTTACCAGATCGGCATAGTCGCAAAGCTCGGGCCTTGCGTCGCGGCCTGTCAGCACGACGGCGGTGCGTTTGTCGCGGGCATCAAGTCCGGCGATCACGTCTTCGATCTTGAGGTATTCATAGCGGATGGCGATGTTGATCTCATCCATCACCACAAGGTCATATTCCCCGCTCGCCATCATCTCACGTGCCTTGCCGAATGCGGCCTCGGCGGCGGCGATGTCGCGGTTGCGGTCTTGGGTGTCCCAAGTGAAACCTTCGCCCATCGTGTGCCATGTCACCTCGTCGAGTTGTTCAAAGAACAGCCGTTCGCCGGTTTTCCATTTGCCCTTGATGAACTGCACCACGCCAACGCGCTGTTTCCAGCCAAGCGCGCGTACGACGACCCCGAAAGCAGAGGAGGATTTGCCCTTGCCCGGCCCGGTATGGACCAGCACCAGACCCTTTTCCGGGTCTTGCAATTCAGCCACCTTGGCGCGTTGCTCGGCCTGACGCTGCTGCATCTTTTCCTTGTGGTCTTGCGGATCCGCGTCGCTCATCGGTCATCTCCTCTATCCGGTTTCGGGGCACCATAGGCAGTGGCAGGGCCGGGCGAAAGCCCGCAATGAATCACGCTTTAGGATCGGTGACAGACCGCGCCTTGCCGCGTTCCATCCCCAACTGCCGCTCGCGCCAGATCACCAATGCGCCCGCGCTGATCACCAGCGCCGCGCCCGCCAGCATCATCATCGTCGGCAGTTCTGCAAAGAAAATATAGCCGAGCAAGATGGCAAAGAGCATCGAGGTATAGTCGTATGGCGCCAGCATCGAAGCCGAGCCAAAGCGATAAGCCGAGGTGATAAGAATCTGCGCCACTCCGCCGATTAACCCTGCTAACACCAGCAAGCCAAAGGTGTGCAGATCAGGCATGACCCAGCCGAAGGGCAGGGTGAAAAGCGCCAAGATCGATGCAGTGACGGAAAAGTAAAAGACGATCGCGGCGGTGTCTTCGTTCTGCACCAATTGGCGAATGTGGATCTGCACAAGGCTGCGCACCATCGTCGCCATTAGGATCAACAGCGCACCAATCGTGGCTGTCTGTTCCATCGTACCGATGCTGCTGAAACGCGGCCAGAGGATGATCATCACCCCGACCAGCCCGATCGCCACGGCAGTCACGCGGATCAGACGGATTTGTTCGCCCAGCAATACGGCGGCAAGGATCACGGTAAAGATTGGCGTGGCAAAGCCGATGGCGGTGACCTCGGGCAGGGGCAGCAGGCCAAGGCCGGTGAAGGTCAGCCCCATCGCCGTGGTGCCAAACAGCCCGCGCCAGACATGGCCCATCGGGTTCTTGGTCTTGAGCCCGCTTTTCAGTTTGCCGCGTTGCGCCAGCCAGATCAGGATCACCGGAATGGCAAAGAAAGAGCGGAAGAAGACAGACTCGCCCGCCGGCACGTCGTCGGCCAGCGATTTGATGATCGCAGACATGCAGGTAAAAAGCAGGATCGCCGTGATCTTCAGTCCGACGCCAAGGGCGGGGCGGGCGGAGAAATCATCGACTTTCATGCTCTGGTCCTCATGCTTCGGGGCCGATCCGTCCGCGGTTGGTGCCGATCTGCCCGCGGTGCAGCAGCAGGTGATCCAGCAGCACACAGGCCATCATCGCCTCGCCTACCGGCACCGCGCGGATGCCGACGCAGGGGTCATGACGGCCTTTGGTGATGATCTCGGTCTCTTCACCCTGTTTGGTGATGGTACGCCGCGTGGTCAGGATGCTTGAGGTCGGCTTCACCGCAAAACGCACCACGACATCCTGCCCGGTGCTGATCCCGCCCAAGATGCCGCCCGCATGGTTGGAGGAATACTCCGGCCCTTCCGGCCCCATGGTGATCTCATCCGCGTTCAGCTCTCCGGTCAGCATCGCCGCTGACATGCCCTCGCCAATCTCCACCCCTTTGACGGCATTGATGCTCATCATCGCGGCGGCCAGATCGGTGTCGAGCTTGCCATAGACCGGCGCGCCGAGGCCCGCAGGCACGCCGCGCGCGGTGACTTCGATGATCGCACCCACGCTGCTGCCCGATTTGCGCAAACCGTCGAGGTAGTCGGCCCAGTCGCCTGCCGCCTTGGCGTCGGGCACCCAAAACGGGTTCTGCTCGATCTGGTCCCAATCGAACGCATCCCGGTCGATCTTATGCGGACCCATCTGCACCATATAGCCGGTGATCTGCAGGTTCGGGGCCAGCGCCTTGATCGCCTCGCGCGCCAGACCACCCGCCGCCACCCGCGCCGCCGTTTCACGGGCCGAGGAACGCCCACCCCCGCGATAGTCGCGAATGCCGTATTTCTGGAAATAGGTGATGTCGGCATGACCGGGGCGGAACTTGTCCTTGATATCCCCGTAGTCTTTCGAGCGCTGATCGGTGTTTTCGATCATCAGTTGGATGGGCGTGCCTGTCGTCACGCCCTCAAAGGTGCCCGACAGAATCCGCACCTCATCCGCTTCACGCCGCTGCGTGGTGTATTTGTTCTGGCCGGGTTTGCGCTTGTCCAACCACTGTTGGATCATGCCCTCGTCAATCGGCACGCCGGGGGGGCAGCCATCAATCGTGGCGCCAAGGGCGGGACCGTGGCTTTCGCCCCATGTGGTGACCCGGTAAAGATGGCCAAAGCTGTTGATCGACATGGGCGGACCTCCTGTTGTCAAACCCTTAGCCGGGGCAGCGCCCTGCCTCAAGGGGATTTGCCTTGCCAATTGTGCAGGTCCGATCTACCCCTGACGCTACCTCGGGGGGCCTTTGGGCTGAGATGTACGTGTTGTGCGGACCCGTTGAACCTGAACCGGTTAACACCGGCGGAGGGAAGGTCCGGACAGACATCCACCTTTTACCTTTCGCCGCAAAAGGAGGATGCAATGAAGTATCTTACACTTGCTGCGGGCGTCTTGGGCGCATCGGCTGCATGGGCCGAAACGCCTGAATTGACGGTCTATACCTACGACAGTTTCGTCACCGAATGGGGCCCTGGCCCGGCCATCGAAGAGGGGTTTGAGGCCGAATGCGGCTGCGACCTGAAATTCGTCGGCATGGGCGATGGCGCGGCACTGCTGGCGCGGCTCAAGCTCGAAGGCGCGCGCTCTGACGCGGATATCGTGCTGGGGCTCGACACCAGCCTTGTCGCGGCGGCGAAGGAGACCGAGCTGTTCGCGCCGAGCGGGTTGCAGGCCGACTATGATCTGCCGATCACTTGGGAAGATGACGTCTTTGTCCCCTATGACTGGGGCTACTTCGCTTTTGTCCATGGCACGGACCTCTCCGCACCCACTGATTTCAAAGCGCTGGCCGAGAGCGATTTGAAGATTGTCATCCAAGACCCGCGCTCCTCAACCCCCGGTCTGGGTCTGCTGATGTGGGTCAAAACGGCCTATGGCGATGAGGCGCCCGAGGTTTGGGCAGGACTGGCGGATAACGTCGTGACTGTCACCAAGGGCTGGTCCGAGGCTTACGGTCTATTCCTCGAAGGCGAGGCCGACATGGTGCTCAGCTACACGACTTCCCCCGCCTATCACCTGATCGCGGAGGAGGATGACAGCAAGACCGCGGCGCTGTTTGACGAAGGCCACTACATGCAGATCGAAGTGGCGGGGAAGCTCGCGGGGTCGGATCAGCCGGAGCTGGCCGATCAGTTCCTGCAATACCTCGTCTCTGACGCCGCGCAATCGGTGCTGCCGACGACCAACTGGATGTACCCCGCCGTGACGCCCGAGGGAGGTTTGCCCGAAGGGTTCGGCGGGATGATCCAACCGGGCAAGGCGCTGTTGGTGCCCAATGCTGATGTACCTGCGCTCCGTGAAGAGGCTTTGGACGAATGGCTGACCGCGCTGTCGCGTTAAGCGGCAAAACGGGGCTTTTCGCCGCCGCACTGGTCGCGGGCCTGATCCTTGCCGCCCTGGTCGCCGTTTTCAGGGCAGCCGATGTGGCGGCGGGGCTGGGGACGGCGGATTGGGCGGCGGTGCGTTTTACCGTCACGCAGGCGGTGTGGTCGGCGGTGCTTTCTGTGCTGCTGGCTGTGCCGGTCGCCCGCGCCTTGGCGCGGCTGCGGTTCTGGGCGCGCGGGGCGTTGATTACGCTACTCGGCGCGCCTTTTATCCTGCCGGTGATCGTGGCGGTGCTGGGGCTGCTGACGGTCTTTGGCCGTTCGGGCGTGCTCAACCAGTTTGGCGCGGCTCTGGGCCTGCCGCCCGTGTCGATCTACGGGCTGCATGGGGTGGTTCTGGCCCATGTTTTCTTTAATCTTCCGTTGGCGACACGGCTTTTGCTGCAAGGCTGGCAGAGCATACCGTCCGAGCGGTTTCGACTGGCCGGGCAGCTACAAATGACGCCGCGGGCGCTGTTTCTGGCGCTGGAATTGCCGATGCTGCGGCAGGTCTTGCCCGGCGTGGCGGCGTTGATCTTCGTGATTTGCCTGACCAGTTTTGCTGTGGCCCTGACACTGGGTGGCGGGCCACGCGCGACGACGATCGAACTGGCGATCTATCAGGCGTTTCGGTTTGATTTCGACCTCGGTCGCGCCGCGCTTTTGTCGGTGGTGCAGCTTGTGTTGGCGGGCACAGCGGCGGTTGCGGCGCTTTGGCTTATTCCGCCGATCAGCTTGGGCGGTGGGCTGGACCGCCCCCTGCGCCGCTGGGATGCGCTGGGCGGGGGGCAGCGAGCGTTGGACATTACCGTGATTTCGGTTGCCGCATTGTTTTTGCTGCTGCCGCTGGGGGCTGTAGTGCTGCGCGGATTGGTAGGTTTGGGGCAACTGCCGCCTTCGGTGTGGCAAGCTACATTGAATAGCATTCTGGTGGCGGGCTTCAGCGTGATGGTACTTGCCGCACTGGCCTTGCCGATGGCGGGTTGGATCGCCACCCGGCGGCGCGGCGGGGTTGAGGCGATTGGCCTGATGGGGCTGGCCGCCTCGCCGCTGATGATCGGCACGGGCTGGTTCATTCTGATTAACCCGGTGCTCGACCCGGCGCGGCTGAGCCTTCCCGTTACGGCCCTCGTGAACGCGCTGATTGCGCTGCCCTTCGTGCTGCGCATTCTGGTGCCGCGGCTGCGTGAGACGTTGCAGGATTATGGCCCGCTGACCCAGACCCTCGACATGAATGGTTGGGCGCTTTGGCGTCTGTTGGTCTTGCCGCGCTTGCGTCCACAACTGGGCTTTGCCGCCGGGCTGACCGGGGCGCTGTCGGTGGGTGACCTCGGCGTGATCGCCCTGTTCGCCGATCAGGACCGTGCGACGCTGCCGTTGCAAATGTACCGTCTGATGGGCGCCTACCGGATGGAGGCCGCAGCAGGTGCGGCGCTGTTGCTGCTGGTCTTGGCGCTGGCGGTGTTTTTCATCTGCGACAAATGGGGGCGCTGGCATGCTGACGCTTGAAAAGATGCGCATTGAGCGGGGCGATTTCAGCCTTGCCGCTGACATGACCCTCGCGCAGGGGCGCAGCTACGCCGTGATCGGCCCCTCTGGGTCGGGCAAGTCGACGTTGCTGGCTGCGGTCTGTGGGTTTGTGCCGGTGGCGGCGGGGCGGTTGTTGCGGGATGGCGCGGACATCACCGAACAGCATCCCGGCCAACGCGGCATGACGATGCTGTTTCAGGACAACAATCTGTTTCCACATCTTTCCGTGCGTCAGAACGTCGGCCTTGGTCTGCGCCCAGATCTTCGTCTGAAGGCGGCGGATCGAGTGAAGATTGATGCCGCCCTCGCGCGAGTAGGCCTGAGCGATCACGCCGCCAAACGCCCCGGCGCGCTGTCGGGTGGGCAACAGAGCCGCGTGGCGCTGGCGCGGGTGCTGGTGCAGGCCCGGCCTTGGGTGTTGTTGGATGAACCCTTTGCCGCGCTTGGCCCCGCGCTGCGGATTGAGATGTTGGACCTTGTCCAAGACCTCGCCCGAGAGACCGGGGCGGGGCTGATCATGGTGACCCATGCGCCGGATGACGTGCGGCGCATCGCGGATGAGGTGATCTTTGTCGAAGGCGGGCGTGCCCATGCGCCGGGGCCAGCGGCAGAATTGCTCGACAACCCGCCACCGGCCTTGCGTGCCTATCTGGGCTAGGCTGCGGAAATTTTTGAAATTTCCGGGGCGTTTTCTTTTGAAGAAAACACCTCCAGCGCTTGCGTCATGCCAAGAGCTGCTTGAGCAGCCTCGCGTCCTTTGGTGACAAAATGCGCGCGGTAGATCGCGTTGTGGTGGTCGGTTTCCTGATAGTGATGCGGGGTGAGCGAGACCGACAGCACCGGCAGGTCGCAGTCCAGCCCCACGCGCATCAGCCCATCGACCACCGAATGCGCCACGAAGTCATGACGGTAGATACCGCCATCGACAACGAAAGCCGCGCAGATCACGGCGTCATAGCGGCCCGTCTTGGCCAAGCGCTGTGCCATGAGCGGCAATTCAAAGGCACCGGGAACGGCAAAACTGTCGACCTGAGCTGCGTCGATAACTTCGGTAAATCCCTCATAGGCGCGGTCGACGATATCCGCATGCCAACTTGCGCGCACAAAGGCGAAACGGGCGGAACGATCTTGTGTCATAGTGATCTCCTTTAGGTTCAGACACGTCCACCCAAGGCGATCACGCGCACAGACCGAGCCAGTGCCCCGCCTGTGTTCGCATTCTCTTCCATCCGGACTGTGACCGTCGGCTCTGGAATCGCACCAGATCTGCTGACACCCCGTGGGGCCGCTCGCGGGCTTGCGGGAACCGCTTACCGCCGGTGGGGAATTTCGCCCCGCCCTGAGAATGATGCTAGGTTGCCAAGTTGGGGAAGGCTCTGCAATACCAAAAGAAACGCCCGAGGAGCCGCCATGCATCCCAACCCGATCTACCGCAAAGAGGGCCGAGACAGGAACCTCGCTTTTGCCCGCGACACGGGCTTTGGCGTGCTGGCGATCAACGCCGCCGAGGGGCCATTGATGGCGCATGTGCCCTTCATTCTGAACGCCCCCGGGGATTTGGCAGAGCTGCATCTGGTGCGCTCAAACCCCATCGCGCGGGCGCTGAAGGCCCCGCAGCCGGTGTGTTTGGCGGTGAGCGGGGCCGACAGCTATGTCTCGCCCGATTGGTACGGCATCGAAGACCAAGTGCCGACATGGAACTATGTCGCCGTGCATCTGACCGGGATGCTAGAGGCGCGCCCGGCAGAGGAACTGCCCGACCTGCTGGCGCGGCAATCGGCGATCTATGAGGCGCGGCTGGCCCCCAAGACCCCGTGGAAGATGGACAAGATGACCCCCGAGGCGCGCGACAAGATGCTGCGTATGATCGTGCCCTGCCAGATCCGCGTCACCGGGATCGATGGCACGTGGAAGCTGGGCCAGAACAAGGATGAGGCTGTGCGTCTGGCGGCGGCGGATCAGATGGCGGCGCATGGGTTCGGGACAGAGCCTGCGGTGATGGCGGCATTGATGCGGGGCGCTTGAACGCCGTTGCGTCAGGCGCGGCCCCGTTGAATAGTGCGGGCAACCAAGGGGGAACTTCACGTGAAACTATTTTATTCTCAAACCTCGCCCTATGTCCGCAAGGTCATGGTGCTGCTGCACGAAACTGGCCAGCTTGATGATGTCGCGCTGGAGCCGACCTCGGGCACGCCGCTGGCCCCGGCCGAGGGCTTTGCCGTGCGCAACCCGCTGACCAAAGTGCCCGCACTGGAGCGACCGGACGGATGCACGCTTTATGACAGCCGGGTGATCTGCGCCTATCTGGATGACCGCGCCGGAGCGGGGCTTTACCCCCAAGGTGCAAGCAGGTGGGACACTTTGACGCTAGAGGCCACGGCGGACGGGATGCTCGATGCAGCGCTCGCCATGGTCTACGAAGGCAAGCTGCGCCCCGAAGACAAACGCATGCCTGAATGGGTCGAGGGCCAGTGGGGCAAGGTTGAACGGGCCTGTAAAACGCTGAACAATCAATGGGCGGCGCATTTGGCGGGGCCTTTGGATATGGGGCAAATCGCGGTTGGCTGTGCGTTGGGCTATGTCGATTTCCGCCATGGCGCACGCGATTGGCGGGCCGGAAACCCTGATCTGGCGGCGTGGTTCGATGCCTTTGATTCGCGTCCCGCGATGATGCATACGGCGCCGCCGCAGTAATCGGGCCGTAATGATATTGCCACAATCGCGGTATTTTTGCCGCGTTGTGGCGCGGTTGATCCCAGATGCGCGGCTTTGACATCTGGACGGGCGCGGTCCATCCCGGTAGATAGCGGCGAGAAGTCAGGTGGCAAGGTGACGCCACCCCTATGTCTGACGGCCGAATTCGGCCAAGAATTGGAGTAAACCCGTGTCCCAAGCAGAAGAACACGCAGGCACCCGGAGGGATTTCCTGTATTACGCGACAGCCGGTACAGGTGCCGTCGCCGTTGGTGCCGCCGTCTGGCCGCTGGTCAACCAGATGAACCCCTCTGCCGACGTAAAGGCGCTGTCGTCCATTCGTGTGGATGTGTCCGGCGTTGAAGTCGGGACGCAGCTGACCGTGAAATGGCTGGGCAAGCCGGTGTTCATTCGCCGCCGCACAGAGGCCGAGATCGAAGAAGCAAGCGCTGTCGACGTGTCCAGTCTGCCGGACCCCATCGCGCAGAACGCAAACCTTGGCAGCGATGTGCCTGCCACCGACGCGAACCGCGCGTTGGACGAAACTGGCGAATGGCTGGTTCAGATGGGCGTTTGTACACACCTCGGCTGCGTGCCTTTGGGTGATGCTGGCGACTTTGGCGGCTGGTTCTGTCCCTGCCACGGGTCGCACTACGATACCGCGGGCCGCATCCGTAAAGGGCCGGCGCCACGCAACTTGCCGGTGCCTGTCGCCGAATTCGTGGACGAGTCCACGATCAAACTGGGTTAAGGGAGCGGAAGAGAGATGTCTGGAATTCCTCACGACCATTACGAGCCGAATTCGAACGGCGAAAAGTGGCTGCACCGCCGCCTTCCCATCGTTGGCCTTTTGTACGACACATTGATGATCCCCACGCCCAAGAACCTGAACTGGATGTGGATCTGGGGCATCGTGCTGACTTTCTGTCTGGCACTGCAGATCATCACCGGCATCGTTCTGGTGATGCACTACACGCCGCATGTCGATCTGGCCTTCTCGTCGGTTGAGCACATCATGCGCAACGTTAACGGCGGCTATATGATCCGCTATCTGCATATGAACGGCGCGTCGCTGTTCTTTATCGCGGTCTATGCGCATATTTTCCGTGGTCTCTACTATGGGTCCTATAAAGCCCCGCGTGAGATCACATGGATCATCGGCATGCTGATCTACCTGCTGATGATGGCCACAGGCTTTATGGGCTACGTTCTGCCTTGGGGTCAGATGTCCTTCTGGGGCGCGACCGTGATTACCGGCCTCTTTGGCGCGGTTCCCTTCGTCGGTGAAACACTGCAGACATTCCTGCTGGGTGGACCTGCCGTTGATAACGCGACGCTGAACCGCTTCTTCTCGCTGCACTATCTGCTGCCCTTCGTGATTGCGGGCCTTGTGGTTCTCCACATCTGGGCATTCCACACGACCGGCAATAACAACCCCACCGGGGTCGAAGTGCGCCGCACCTCGAAAGAAGACGCCAAGAAAGACACGCTGCCGTTCTGGCCCTACTTCGTGATCAAGGACTTGTTCGCGCTGGCCGTGATCCTGACGCTGTTCTTCGCAGTTGTTGGCTTCATGCCGAACTATCTGGGCCACCCGGACAACTACATCGAAGCCAACGCTCTGGCGACGCCTGCACACATCGTGCCGGAATGGTACTTCTTGCCGTTCTATGCGATCTTGCGGGCCTTTACGTCTGAGGTTTGGGTTGTGCAAATCGCGTCCTTCGTGACCGGTGGCATCATCGACGCCAAATTCTTTGGCGTGCTGGCGATGTTCGGTGCGATTGCGGTTATGGCGCTGGTGCCGTGGCTGGACACATCCAGCGTGCGTTCGGGCCGGTATCGTCCAATGTTCAAATGGTGGTTCGCCCTGCTGGTGATCGACTTCTTCGCCCTGATGTGGCTGGGTGCGATGCCCGCAGAAGAGCCCTATGCGAGCTTCTCACTGATCGCTTCGGCCTATTGGTTCGCCTACTTCCTCGTGATCCTGCCCCTCTTGGGCGTGATCGAGAAGCCGCTGGCGCAGCCTGAAACCATCGAAGCCGACTTTGACGCGCATTACGCGCCCAAGGCAGGCGGCACCAAGACGCTTGTGAACCCGGCGGAATAAGGATCATGACCATGATGAAGACCAACCTCCTTTCTGCCGTGGTAACTCTGGGCCTTGCCCTGCCGGGAACGGCGGTGCTGGCGCAGGACACAGCGACAGAAGAAGAACTGCTAACAACTCCGGCGGAAACGCCGGAGGCCGAAGCCGAAACCGCGCCTGCTGAAGCGCCAGCGGCGGAAGAAACACCTGCCGAAGCTGACACCACCGCAGCCGAACCCGAGGTTAACGCGGCCCCGGCAGAGGAGCCCGCGGTTGAGGCAGCCCCTGCTGAGGAGACCGCAACCGAAGAGGCACCTGCTGAAGAGGCTCCGGTTGAAGAAGCTCCTGCTGAAGAGGCGACAACCGAGGAAGCTCCGGCTGAAACGGTGCCTGCCGAGGAAGCACCAGTAGCGGAAGAGGCCCCGGCCGAAGAAACCGCCACTGAGGATGCTGCCACCGAGGAAGCGCCCGAAGAGGTTTCCGCCGAAGACGCAGAAGAAGCGCCTGCCGAGGAGGTCGAAGCCACGGACGAAGCGCAATCGACAGCCGAGGAAAACGCTGAAAACGAAGTGATCGCCGAAGACGACGTCGACGGCCAAGCGCATGGCGATGACCCCAACGTTGGCGTCATGGAAGCGGATGATCACGGCGAAGAGCATGCCTCGGACGATCATGCCGGTGACGATGACCACGGCGGCGATTCCCACGCCACACCGCATATCGACAACATTGATTTCTCTTTCGATGGTCCGTTCGGCGGTTACGACGTAAACCAGCTTCAGCGCGGTCTGCAGATTTACACCGAGGTTTGTGCAGCGTGCCACGGTCTGGAATATGTCGCGATGCGGACGTTGGCGGACGAAAGCGGTCCGAACATGCCCGAAGATCAGGTGATCGAATACGCAAAAGGCTATGACGTCTATGACGCCGAGCTGGACGACACCCGCCCCGGCACCCCGGTTGACCACTTCCCCGGCTCCAACCTGCCGAACGCACCTGACCTGTCCCTGATGGCCAAGAAACGCGCCGCGTTCCACGGTCCTTACGGTTTGGGCATCAACCAGTTCCTGAAAGGGATCGGCGGGCCGGAGTATATCACCGCACTTCTGGCCGGCTACACAGGCGAAGAGAAAGAGCAAGCGGGCACGGTTCTTTATGAGAACACCGTCTTCCCCGGCGGCTGGATCGCCATGGCGCCCCCGCTGTCGGATGAGCTGGTCGAGTTCGCGGATGACCATGCCAATGACGTGCAGCACATGGCCGAGGACGTCTCTGCCTTCCTGATGTGGACCGCCGAGCCAAAACTGGGCGCGCGCAAGCAGGCTGGCTTTGCCGGGGTCGTGCTGTTGGGTCTGTTGTCGGTGCTGCTGTACCTGACCAACAAAAAGCTTTGGGCGCCGGTCAAGAACCGCCGCAAGGACGGCTGATCGGGCCACGGCTTTTGGAAATGAAGGGCGGCGGGAAACCGGCGCCCTTTTGCTTTTGTGGCCATGCGTAATGACGGCGGCCATTTGGCCTAAAACCTCTCAACAGGTTCCGCCCGGTGGCACACCGGGCATCGCCCTCCCTCCCCCCGGAGGGCGATTTAGCGAGGTTTCATGATGCGGAGTCGTTTCGAGTACGGCAGCCGTTCCGACCACAGCCTCGCTCCATCGCCCCCCAGGGAGGGCGATGCCCTTCGCGCTAGGCGGTCAGCTGCGTGCCCGAAATTCCAGTAATCTCGGTCCGCACGATCTCGCCCTCGTCCTGTGGCGCGGCAAAGCTCACCTCGGTGAACTGCGCCGTGCGCCCCATGTGAGGGTTCTCCATCAGCACATCATGGGTTTGCCCCACCTGCGCCTCCAGATGCCGTTGCACTTGCTGCTCACCCGCCGCACGCAGCCGTGCCGCGCGGGTTTTGATTGCAGCACCGTTCACTGCGGGCATCCGCGCCGCGGGGGTGCCGGGGCGGGCGGAATAGGGGAAGACATGCAGCCATGTCAGGTCACATTCCTCGACAAGTTTCATCGAGTTTTCGAACATCGCTTCGGTCTCGGTCGGGAAACCGGCGATGATGTCGGCACCAAAGGTCATGTCGGGCCGCAAGGCGCGGGCCTCTTGGGCGAAACGGATCGCATCGTCGCGCAGGTGGCGGCGTTTCATGCGCTTGAGGATCATGTCATCGCCGTGTTGCAGCGACAGATGCAGATGCGGCATCAGGCGTGGCTCCGTCGCGATGGCCTGCATTAGGTTTTCATCCACCTCAATCGAATCGATCGAGGAGATCCGCAAGCGCGGCAGATCGGGCACCAGACGCAAGATTCGCATCACCAGGTCGCCGAGCTTTGGTGTGGCGGGCAGATCGGCCCCCCATGATGTCAGATCGACTCCGGTCAGCACCACCTCGTTAAAGCCTTTGTCGACCAGCCGCTTGATCTGGTCCACCACGACCCCTGCGGGGACCGAGCGGGAATTGCCGCGACCGTAAGGAATGATGCAGAAGGTGCAGCGATGGTCGCAGCCGTTTTGCACCTGCACATAGGCCCGGCTGCGGGTGCCGAACCCGTCGATCAAATGGCCCGCCGTTTCGGTCACGGACATGATGTCGTCGACCTGCACGGTCTCGGTCTCGCCGATGAAATCGGCGGCCATGCCCTGCCATGTCGCGCCCTGCATCTTTTCGGTGTTGCCGATAACGGCGTCGACCTCGGGCATGGCGTTAAAGGTCTCGGGCTCGGTCTGTGCGGCGCAGCCGGTGACGATCAGCCGTGCATCGGGGTGCGCCTTGCGCAGCTTGCGGATGTCTTGGCGCGCTTTGCGCACGGCCTCGGCGGTGACGGCGCAGGTGTTGACCACCACGGCGTTTTGCAACCCGGCCTGTTCGGCCAGTTCTTTCATCGCCTCGGTCTCATAGGCGTTGAGACGGCAGCCCATGGTGCTGAAGATCGGGGCGCTCATGTCAGGCTCTCCAGAAACTCGGGAGTGAAGGTGCCGGAGAAGACATGGGCGGTCGGCCCCGTCATCCAGACGCCATCCTCACGCCAATCGATGTGCAGTGTGCCGCCGTCGAGGTCGATACGCACGGCGCGGCCCGAGAGGCCCCGGCGCGCGGCGGCGACGGCTGTGGCGCAGGACGACGAGCCCGAGGCCAGCGTGACGCCCACGCCGCGCTCCCAAACGCGCATGCGGATATGGTCCGGCCCGACGATTTGCGCCACTTGGACGTTGGTGCGCTCAGGATAAAGCGGGTCATGCTCGGCGCGGGGGCCGAGATCGGAGAGATCCACCGCCTCGGCATCATCGACGAAAAAGGTGCAATGCGGGTTGCCCATGCCGGTGGCGACGGGGTCGCCGTCGATCGGCAGGTGCAGCGTGTCCATTTCGCGCGCCAGTGGCACCTCGTCCCAATTCAACTGCGGGTGGCCCATATTGACGGAGGTCAGGCCGCCCCCGGCGTCCTTCGCCGCCAGATCGCCCCGCGCGGTGGTCAGGTGCAGCGAATCGCGCCCCGACTCGTCCATCAGGTAGCGCGCGATGCAGCGGGTGGCGTTGCCGCAGGCAGCAGAGAGGGAGCCGTCGGAATTGTAAAAGGTCAGATGCGCGTCGCCCGTCCCGCGCGTAATCACCGCAAGCTGATCAAATCCCACGCCAAATTGCCGGTGCCCGATGGCCTGCGCCATCGCCGGGGTCACGTCGATTGCCTCCGCACGTGCATCAAACACGACGAAGTCATTGCCTAGCCCATGCATTTTCATGAAGGGCAATCCGGGGGTCTGATCGCTGTACATTCGGGGCATATAACCCCGGCATGAAAACTAATCCAGCATCTCGCATTATTTTCGTAATTAAGGGCTTGACCCTGCCGCCCGTAATTTCTAGTTACCCGCCTAGTGGGCCGTTAGCTCAGTTGGTAGAGCAACTGACTTTTAATCAGTAGGTCGATGGTTCGAACCCATCACGGCTCACCACTCACCCCCCCCCGAATATGGTTGTGGATCAGGTGTTTGGTGCCGTGAAAGCGGTTCGCCTATTCCTGACCGCGCAGCCGCGCCGAACGACGCCGCAACGCTTCCAGCACGAAAAGCATCGTCGCCGAGAGCACCACCAGCAGCGTCGCCACCGCCAGAATCGTCGGGTTGATTTGCTCACGCAGGCCCGAGAACATTTGCCGCGGAATCGTGCGCTGTTCGGGACCTGCGAGGAAGAGCACCAGCACCACCTCGTCAAAGGATGTGACAAAGGCAAAAAGCCCGCCCGAGATCACGCCGGGGCGGATGAGTGGTATCACCACGTCCCAGAACACCTTGATCGGAGAGGCGCCAAGGCTGAGCCCAGCCACGAAGAGTGAGCGGTCAAAGCCGCTGAGCGTGGCGGTGACGGTGATGATGACGAAGGGCACGCCGAGCGCCGCATGGGCGATGATCAGCCCGGTGAAGGTGCCGACCAGATTGAACTGCGTATAGAAAAAGAACATGCCCGCCGCGATGATGATCAACGGCACGATCATCGGCGACAGCAGCAGCGCGGTGATGACCCGTTTGAACGGCATCCAAGGCGAGGCGAGGCCGACGGCGGCCAGTGTCCCCAGAACCGTAGCGATACTGGCGGCTGCAATGCCGACAAGGAAGCTGTTGCGGATCGCGATGCGCCATTTTTGGTCATCGACAATCTCTTGATACCAGCGCGTCGAATAGGCGTCGGGGTCGAGTGACAACATGCCTTGGGTGAAGGTAAAGAACGGCTCGGCATTGAACGACAGCGGCATGATCACGAGGATCGGCAGCATCAGAAAGATGAGCACCAAGGCCGCCATGATGCGCAGGCCGTAGTGGCCCGCTTTGTGCCAGATCGTGTAATAGTCGGGCAATGGGCTCATGGCGTCATCCCAGCTTGAGGTTGTCGGTGCCGACGAAACGGTCGAACAGCCAGTAGAGGACAAGGATCAGGATCAAGAGGAGCGAGCCAAGCGCCGCCGCCAGTTCCCAGTTGTTCGAGACCTGCATGTGGAAGGCGATGATGTTGGAGATCATTTGACCATCGGTGCCGCCCACCAGCGCCGGGGTGATGTAGTAGCCAACCGAGATGATGAAGACCAACAGCGCCCCAGCCGAGAGGCCCGGCAGGCTCATCGGCAGGTAGATTTTGTACCACGCGCCGATGGGGTTCGAGCCCATCGAAATCGCGGCGCGCATGAAGCTCGCATCGATCCCGCGCATCACCGCATAGAGCGGCAGCACCATGAAGGGCAGCAGGATGTGGGTCATGGCAAGGATCGTAGAAAACTCATTGTAGAGCAGTTCAATCGGCTCATTGATCAGCCCCGCCCAAATCAGCGTAGAGTTCACCACGCCGCCCGCTTGCAACAGCGCGATCCAAGCGGTGGTGCGCACCAGAAGCGAGGTCCAGAACGGCAGCAGCACAAAGACCATCAGGAAGTTCGCCGTCGCCGGAGAGGCTTGGGACATGTAAAACGCCAGCGGATAGCCCAGCAACATGGTCAGCCCGGTGATGATCAGCGCCATCTTCAGCGTCTTGGTATAGAGCTGTTTGTAGATCTGCGTATCACGCATGATGATCTCGCCCTCGGCATCATATTCCAGATCGACGGCGGTGAGGTAATAGCTTGAGGTATAGGCCTGCCCGGCGCTGCGGATTGCGCGCCATGTGGCGGGCTTGGCCCAGCGGTCATTCTCGGCCAGCAGCATCTCGGCCCCATTGGCGGCGAGTTCCGCATCATCGGCGCGGCGCAACCCGCGGGCGGTGGATTTGATCACGCTCGACATGCCCGGTAGGGCGCGGTTGATCTCATCAGCAAATTTTCCGGAGGTGCGGTTGTTGGCCATGCGCTTCATGTCGATGGCCATTTGCGTCACCACAGCCGGATCGGGCAGGGTCTCGCCCTCCCAGTCTTCCAGCATGGTCAGCGTGTCGGGTACCAGTTCGGCGACGGTGGGGTTATAGACACTGCGGAACAGCATCGTGGTGATCGGGGCGACAAAGGCGAAAAGGATAAAGACCAGCAGCGGCACCACAAACAGAAACGCCTGCGTGCGGCGGCGGCGCAATTGGCGACGGGCGTTGGCGGCGTCTTGGGTGTTCAGGCTGGGCACACTGGGTCTCGTCTTTAAAGGGGGGAAACCCCGCGCCGGTTAAGGCGCGGGGCAGGGGTGCTTATTGCAGCAGCCATTCGTTGAACTTCTCGCCAAGGCTTTCGCCATAGTCGGCCCAGAAGATGCCGTCGGCCTTCACGCCCTCATCAAGGTGTGCGGTCGGCAGGTCTTGCTTGACCTCATCGGGCAGCAGCGCCTGAGCCGAGTTGCGGGTGGGGCCATAGGCCACATCCTGCATACCCGACAGCGGCACGGTGCCGGTGGCGAACTTGATGAACTCCATCGCGAGGTCTTTCTTCTTGGTGCCCTTCATGATCGCCCAGACGTCGAGGTCATAGACATGGCTGTCCCAAACGATCTCAAACGGTGCGCCATCGTCTTTGATCGCGGCAAAGATACGACCGTTAGCGGATTGCACCATGGTCGCACCGCCATCGTTCAGCAGAACGGGGGCCTGAGACCAGCTATCGTACCAAGTGATGTCATCCTTGATGGTGTCGAGCTTGGCAAAGGCGCGTTTCTGGCCTTCTTCGGTTGCCAGCACCTCATAGATTTCTTCCTTCGGCACACCGTCAGCCAGCAGGGCCCACTCCATATTCACCTGCGGGCGCTTGCGCAGACCACGTTTGCCGGGGAATTTTTCGGTGTCAAAGAAATCCGCGATGGTTTTCGGGCCTTCGCCGTTTTCGGTGTTCACGGCAAAGACAACGGACCAGACAATATTGCCGACGCCACATTCATTGGCCAGCGCGTCTTCGATGAAGTCATCCGCCGCTGCGGTGCCATCGTCGCCATCGGGCAGGACGGATTGGTCGATCACTTCCAGATAACCCTCAGCACAGGCGCGTTCGAGGTCAATCACTTCGATGTCGACGACATCCCACAGGATATTCCCGGCCTCCACCTGCGCCTTCATCTCGGCCACGCCGCCGCCGTAGTCTTCGAACAGGACGTTGGTGCCGGATTCCTTCATATAGGGTTCGATCATGTGCTCCATCTGCGCGGCGCCATATGCGCCGCCAAAAGATGTCACTGTCAGATCCTGGGCCAGAGCAGGGCTGGCAAGCAGCGCCGTCGTGGCCAGATACGTCAGATGTTTCTTCATCGGGTCTCTCCTTGTTGTGTCCAGGTCTTTTGCGGGGCCCCGGTTTGCCCTCGGTCGCCTTTAGTTGGCAAAGGCGATGCAATCTTTCGTCAGGGACAACAGCTGCGCCGTCGCGCCGTCTTCGAACTCGGGCGCGGACAGGTCGTTGAGCACTTTGACGATAATGTCGGTGCCGTCGGGTAGGCGGAAATAATAGCGGATGAAATCGCCCACATAGATGCGCGTAACAAAGGTCGCAGTAAGCGCGTTGTCATGGGCGTGGGTCGTGGGGTGAATGAACAGTTTCTCGGGCCGGATCGACACGCGGCATTGCGCCCCTTCGGTCAGCCCTTCGGAAGTTTGCGTGGTGATGGTGCCGGTATCAGTCTCTACTTTGGCGATCTCGCCTTCGATCTGGCTGACCTTGCCCTGCACAAAGTTATTCTCGCCGATGAACTCGGCCACGAAGGCATTGACCGGGCGCTCATACAGCTCTGCCGGTGGGGCGCATTGTTGCACGACGCCATCGTTGAAGACCGCGATCCGGTCCGACATTGAGAGTGCTTCGGTCTGATCGTGGGTCACGTAGATCACGGTAAAGCCGATCTGCTTGTGCAGACGGGTGATCTCAAACTGCATCTGTTCGCGCAGGTTCTTATCAAGCGCGCCCAAGGGTTCGTCCATCAGGATCAGCGTCGGCTGAAAGATCATCGCGCGGGCCAGCGCTACACGCTGCCGTTGGCCACCGGAAAGCTGACCGGGGCGGCGGTCGCCAAAGGCCGACAATTCCACCAGCGCCAGATATTCCGCCACACGCTCTTTGATATCCGCCTTGGACATTTTGCGCACAGCCAGCGGGTAGGCGAGGTTTTCAGCCACCGTCATATGCGGGAACAGCGCGTAGTTCTGAAACACCATGCCGATGTTGCGCTTGTTGGGCGCGGTCTTGTTGATCGATTTACCGTTGATGGCGATATCGCCCGAGGTGACGCTTTCAAACCCCGCCAACATCATCAGAACGGTGGTTTTGCCCGACCCGGAGGGGCCAAGAAGGGTGATGAACTCCCCCTCCTGCACATCCATGTCGAAGCCTTTGACGACGAGGTTTTCCTGATCGTAGCTCTTCTTGACGTTGTCAAAACGCAGAAAAGTCTCTGCTTTGGTGTCTTTCATTGTGTCGCGGCTCTCCCTGTCGCTGGGGGGAGTTAAGCAGGTGCGATGATTCTAAACAATATGTTGTATCGTTTAAGAGAATCGGCCCCGCGCTTTGGGCGCTTATCGGGTGGGCATGTGGCCACTTTGGCGGCACTGTCGGCGGGTTTTGGCATCCCGGGCGGGAAATTTATGACCCCGCGCCTATGTGGATAGCCAACCGCATGGGCAAGAGTGTCCGGCAGACTGGGATGACCACAAGGAGACAGCACCGATGGGCAAACGTATCGCAATCGTAGGAGGCGGGTATCTTGGGGCGGAACTGGCCAAGGCGATGGACGACATCGCCGATGTCACATTGATCGAACCGCGCAGCCATTTCGTGCATGCCTCTGCGATGATCCGCGCCGTGGTCCAGCCCAGTTTGGTCGAGGACTCGCTGATCCCCTATGACCGCTTGCTGAAACGCGGCCGCGTGGTTGCGGCGCGGGCGACGGGTGTAGACGGGGAGGGTGTGACCCTCGACGACGGCGCGCGGGTCGACGCAGATTACATCGTTGTCGCGACCGGCTCAAACTATGCCGCGCCCTTCAAGCCCAAGGGCGCAGACATCGACGGGCTGCGGGCCGCGAGCCAAGCAGCGCGTGAAAAGCTGCAGGCGGCCAAAACCGTCGGCATCATCGGTGCCGGGGCTGTGGGGGTTGAGCTTGCGGGCGAGATTGCCGAGGCAATGCCCGACAAAAAGATCACCGTGATCACCATGGACGACAAGCTCTTTGCGGCCAAGCCGGACAGCCTTGGGGCTTCGCTGAGCAAGAAGTTAAGGGCCAGCGGGGTGGAGCTTATCCTTGGCAAAAAGGTCGAAGGGCTTGCCTCTATGACAGAGCCGCATGCGGGCAGTGTGACTCTCGAAGGGGGGGCTGAGCGCACATTCGATCTGATCTTTCCCGTGTTGGGGGCGCGTGCCTGTTCTGACCTGCTGAAAAACCTGCCCGGCGCAGAGGTTACCGCCGCAGAGCGGATCAAGACCGATGGCCACCTGCGCCCCTCGTCCTTGCCCAACGTCTTTGCCGCCGGGGACGTGGCGGACCCCGGTGACACCATGACCATCGTCGCGGTCAGCCGGCAATTGCCTTGGTTGAAAAAGACCCTCACCGGGCTGATCACGGGCCGCAAACTGGCGGATATGAAAACCTATCGCCCGTGGGGTACGGAGGCGCCGATCGTGCTGCCCTTGGGGCCGGAACGCGGCAATAGCTTTTTGATGCTGTTCACCGCAGGCGATTGGATAACGAAAAAGGTAAAAGGCGCGGATCTGTTCGTGCCAAAATACCAAAAGCTGCTGAACCGGCGCTGACGGGGCGCTTTTCGTGGTCTGAAAGTGACTTGGCATATACCTAAGAATAGGGCCGTTATCCTGACGCCAGCAGGCATTGAGCGGCGACATGTGTGAAGGTTGATTAACGTCAACTCAGGAGCACAAGCCATGTCCATTCAGTTCAGCCACAGTTTCGATGCCGCCCAAAGCGTCACAGAGATCACCCCGATCACCGCCTGCGTCAGCATGGGCAAATACGCGACCGCGCAGGGGGAGCTTGTCTGGCAAAAGGGTGAGATCGCCTGCATCCGCTCCGACACGGCGCTGTTTGTCGGCAAACGCATTTAAGCATTCACGCGATATTAAGTGCCGCACCGCTACGGTGGCCCTCGGGGCGTGATTCAGGATGCAAGGTGCGGTGAAATGAACTGGAATGCTATCGTTATCGACGATTCAGAGATTGCGCGGCAGTTCATTCAGGCGTCCCTCGCCGAAGTCGGATTTTCATGCGTGGCGGATTATGGATGCCCCGCCCAAGCCTTGGACGCGCTGGCGAAGGAGCGGATCGCGACAGACGTGATCATCACGGATTTCATGATGCCTGCGATGGACGGGCTTGAGTTCTGTAGCCATGTCAGAGGTCTGCCATTCTACCACGGCGTTCCGGTCGTCATGATCTCAACCCGAAAAGACGCGGATCTGCTGCGCCGCGCTTTGGCGGCAGGGGCAAGCGACTGTTTGAAAAAGCCTTTTAGCCTGTCAGAGCTTGGAAGGCGGCTGCAGTTATGTCTGAAAAACGCAGGCGTTGCCGTTCAATAGGGGGTGCGTCTGCACGCAGACTGGGCGGCATAACGCCCCCTCGCGGGGCGCGTAGCACCGGGGTCGGTTAAGACCTGATCTACAGTCAATCATCTGTCGGGGAATATTGGTGCCCAGGAGAGGCATTGAACTGACGTATCATCTAGTGTCAGCCTGTTTCAGTAAGTATCCAACCATCTGTTTTTGTTGTGTTCGGTTGTGTCATCCTGTTTCATCCGGTCCCATGTCATGCTATATATAGGGGTGGATTGAGAGGGGGATAGGAATTTGGCGGCATTGAACAAGCTTTCCTCGGCCAAGGTCAGAACCGCCCCTCCCGGCAAGTACTCAGACGGGGGAGGGCTTTGGCTAGTAAAGCGCGAAGATGGCGGCGCTCAGTGGGTGCTGCGCGTTACTGTTCATGGGCGACGGCGTGAGATGGGTATTGGCAACCTTCAGGCTGTTTCCTTGAAAGAAGCGAGAGCGGCGGCAGAGAGGTGGCGGGCGGTGGTCCGAGAGGGCAAAGATCCCATCAAAGAGCGTGAGCGGCAGCGGCGGCTAGCGGAACGGCAAGATCACACGCTGGCATCGGTTGCTCGTGAGGCGTTCGAATCTCGGAAGTCGCAGCTTAAGGGTGATGGTAAGGCTGGGCGCTGGTTCTCCCCGCTTGAACTGCATGTGCTACCGAAAATTGGTAAGGTTCCTGTCGAGGAAATCGATCAGCAAGATATTAGGAACGCATTAGAACCTATCTGGCATGAGAAGGCTGACACGGCCCGCAAAGCAATGAACCGCCTGAACATCACCCTGGAACATGCAGCGGCAATGGGCCTTAATGTGGATCTTCAGGCAATCATGAAAGCGAAAGCGCTTCTGGGAAAGACGCGCCACAAGGCAAAGAACATTCCCTACATGCCGTGGCCAGAGGTCCCCGCCTTCTACTCAAGCTTGACAGAGCAGACGCCCACGCATCTCGCCCTGCGATTACTGATCCTGACAGCCGTCCGGTCAAATGGCGTTCGCTTTTGCCACCTAGATCAAATCGAAGGCAATGTATGGACTGTGCCCGAAGAGAACATGAAAGGTCAGGTAGGGGCCATGACTGACTTCCGAGTGCCTTTGTCTGATGAAGCCTTAGCAGTCATTGAGTTGGCAAAGCCGTTGGCACGAGAGGGCTACCTGTTCCCAAGCGTTCGTAAGGGTGTAATCTCGGACGCAACGATGAGCCGTCACATGGAGCGGAGGGGACTTCTGGCCCGCCCTCACGGCTTCCGGTCGAGCTTTAAGACGTGGTGCGTGGAGACGACCGATGTGCCTGAAGTGGTTGTCGAAACGTCATTAGCTCATGTGGTCGGCAACAAGGTCGAGCGGTCTTACCGTCGAACAGACCTACTGGAGCGCCGCCGCCCGCTCATGGCGCGCTGGGCTGATCACGTCACAGGCAAGAACGCCAGCGAGGTGATTAGAATTGCGTAAGCCCCGTTCCTTAAATTTTGCCTTAACCACAACCTGCTACGAATGGCATCATTCATTTAACAAAGAGATAACGATGACTGATAAAATTCTACGCTGCCGGGACGTACAGGAGGTGACTGGTCTTAGCAGGTCTACGATTTATAGGATGATGGACCGGGACGACTTTCCGAAGGCGACCAAGCTGGGCGTTCGCGCCATTGGCTGGCGGCAGAGCGCTGTGCGTAGCTGGATCGAGGGGCGCTGTGATGTGTGCTAAGTTCTCTAGCGAGAAGCCGTCGCTAAATGAAGATCCTTTCGACGATGCCGCCTTACTTGAAAGCGATTATCAGCGGGCTTTGGATTACGCAGATGAAGTAATTGAAGGCCTTCCGAAACTGGTTGGAATGACCCTACCTGAAATGCGTGAATTAAGCCTCACTGATCTTGCAATCGCTCTGATACCCGGTATCGAAACCATCAACCCTGACCCGAACACAGTTTGGCATCGCGTTTCTGATGCTGCCGCATATGAATTGTATTTCGAGGGCAAGCGAAACCCAGACGCCTATGATACTGCGATAGAGATTTGCACTCGAAACTTACACAATGGAGCCCCGTTGCCGGTGGGATTGAGGCAGCTAATGATCGGGGAGCTTCAAGGGAGCTATAAGCGGGTGAAGCGAGTTGGTCCGAAGCCGAAGGGCGATTTTGCAAGGCGCTGGCTTCTGTATCAAGAAGCTCACTTCATCGCGGACGCATTTAACCTTCATCTCACACGGAATGATGCTTCGAACGCAAACAGTGCGTGCGATGTCTTGGTTAACTCGTCAGAAATTCATGGGTATTCTATAAAATACAATACCTTAAGGGATTGGTGTACGCACTCGGATTACGCCGGATTCCGTGCGCGTGCTGACAGGCTGTCGAACTTTCTTAAGGACCGTTACCTACAGAGTCTCGGAGTTATACGGTGTCGCCCTTCGTAAGGGGGATGCTTGATCACCCCCCGTATGACAGGCTGAGCCACTGAGGCCATTTTAGCTTTACCGCAACCAAGCAAGTGGATGGTGAAGCATGAAATACCTCAACCTGAACCAACTTTCCGACAAGATGGGCGGGCGTTCCCGCAGCAGCATCTATCGAGATGTTGACGAGAAACGCATTCCCGCGCCGATCAAAATTGGGAGCCGTCTGTACTGGGTGGAAAGCGCAGTGGATGACGCCATTGCCTCTGCTCAACAGCATGCCGCCTAAGAAAAACCCCAGCCGTACGAGGACGAGCCGGGGCGTAATCTTGAAGGGCGTAAGCAATCCGAAAGTAACGCGTTTGGCCAGTCCTTTCAACAAGAAAGGAACACGGCAATGAACATCGAATTTAACTTCGAACCGAAGCCTCGCTGGATTCTCTCGGTGCGCGACCTGCCCGAAGAACGCAGTCCCGCCCGCTATCAGGTGATTGGCGTCGATGGGCAGGCCACAGAAGTCATTCTGGACAAGCGCAAGCGCCAAGTTGTGGATGCGCTACTGACTGGCGAACTGTACTGCGCCTCTACCGTACGGATTGGCGATATCGTCTTTCGACTGAAAGAGGACAACGGCCTTCACGCCGAGACGAAAGCCCTCGCGAACGGGCGGAAGTACTACACCCTGCAAGGCAAGGTCCAATTCTTGGGGCCGGTCAGCAAGGAGGGCGCATGCTAATGGCCCTCAAAATCCAGATTGCCCGCTTGCAACGCCTTTATGGCCTGACCGCAACCCAAGCCCGCCTCGTCGCTGGTCTGCACTATGGGGAGGGCGTGTAGTGGCAGATATCATCAAGAACAGTCGCGAGGTTATCCGCGTCACCCGTGGCGAGTTCAAAGGTCACGATATGGTTAACGTCCGCGTCTTCTTTGACGCGGGTGAAGGCGAGATGAAACCCGGCAAACAAGGGGTCGCGTTTCGCGCGGCCCTGCTGCCCGATGTGCTGGATGCGTTGAACCAGTTCATGGGGGGGAATGTCTAATGGCAAAGACCTTCGCCCAAATTGAAACCACACTGCCGCACTCTCGGAAGCTGCGGCAGCTTAACCATAAGGAAAGGTGGGCGTATCTATGCGCCCACCTCACGCCACTTGGCGGATACATCGGCCTGTTCCGGTATCCCAAGGCCGTCTGGGCTGATGATGCTGACCTTTCAGTAACAGAACTTGATGCGGCTATCCACAAGATGGCGGAAGCTGGCCTGCTGACATTCGATGAAGATGAAGACTTCGTTCGGATTCATAGCTGGTTTCTCAAGAAGAACGCGCCTGAGAACGCCAGCCGCATGGCATCTATTGCGGCTGACTATGCGGACCTCGATGCGCCGGATGCGATGATACTGGAATCGGCGGCAGAGTTCACAGTCGGCGCAATCAAACGCGCGCAGAGGTGGAAGCCCGACAGTGTGGAGTGGTCGAAGCTCCGCGACGTGTTCAAGCCCTTCTTGGCAGGGATGCGCCACAACTACGAAGACGACTTGCACGAGGCGCTAGCCGGGCAACTCAATGGGCAAAACCGTGCGGTGAAAGTCGAACTTTGCGCACTCATCCCCTCCTTGCAGCATCATCTTGAGGCACCCTGCCGCCACCCTGCCCACACCGTGGGGGCACACGACACTAAGACGAGACGACACTTAGACGAGACTAAAACGAGAAAAGACGAAAACTACACGGACCAATTTTCGGCGGAAAATGTCCAACCATTCACGGCACCGAGTTCGGCAGAGGTCGAAGGTGCTGAGAAAGGGAGAAAGGCTCAAGGGCCTCACTCAGAAACTATCGAAGCAGCAAGACGCATAGGAGCGATCCCATGAAGAACCGTAACAACGGGCAGAAAACGGATGACCGGAATCCGGACGGCACATTTGCCCCCGGTAATCCCGGCAAGCCCAAAGGATCACGCCACAGGGCCACACAGGCCATTGAGGCGATGCTAAAGGGCCAGCAGGAGGCATTGACGCAGGCAGCCATACACAAGGCGCTTGAAGGCGATGTCACCGCTCTGCGCCTGTGTCTCGACCGCATAGCGCCTGCCCGGAAGGATGCGCCAGTATCCTTTGCCCTGCCGGAGGTTGAAACGGCTGAGGACGCAGCCAAGGCCGCTCGGGCCATTCTCAAAGCAATCGCAGAGGGCGACGTGACTCCGCTGGAGGCTGCGACGGTCATGGCCGTGGTCGAGCAGTTCCGCCGCACCTTGGAAACCACCGAGATTGAACGCCGGATCACGGCACTGGAGGCAAGCAAATGAGCAGCACGAAACACAGACTTCGGGAACTTGAGCGCGGCAATCAGCGCCTAGAGGTGCGACTGACCTCACTGACCTTCGACAATGGCGATGACACCGCTCAGAAGGGCAGTCAGGCAGCCGCTTTCCTCTGCGATGACTCTGTCTTTGAAATCGCCCGCAACCACGACGAAGACGCAGACGCATTTGCGCGCAGAGCAGAGGCCGAAGGCATAGCGCTGGCGCGGGCTGAATATCCCAAGGCCATTATATTGGCCCCCGGCACAGAGGACCTTTGAGCATGACACGAGAAAGCAGAGTGCAGCGTCTTGAAACGGCCTTCGGAGCGCCGCGCAAGACCATCATAGCTGTTATCCCGGAGGCTTGGGATAAGAGCGAGGTACAGGCAGGCATTGCCAGACTTCGGCAAACGTCCGCGCTGCCCTCCACATGGGAGGTCAGTCTAACACGGGATCAGAATATCACCGCTGAACGCCTTCTGTTCGCGGGCAGCCTAGATGCCTTGTTCAAGCACGCTGCCAAGCACAGCGGCAGGATCGGCGTTTCAGAGCGGGAGGGTCGGGCGTGAACCTCTCATCGAGACTTCAACATCTGGAAATCAAGAGACCGAAGGCCGCAACGGGGAATGCGAAGCTGAGGCTTGAGCAGCATCTTCAAACCATTGCTGATCGACGCGCGCCGCCCACCCTCGAAGAACAGCAGGCTGCGAAAGATTGGCTTGCCAACGAATGGCCCCTGCATCTGGAAAGGATACGCCGCAATGGGAATTAAGAACCGTATCGCCCGTCTTGAGGGGCATCACCCCGGCGCTGAAGAAATAGGACCAGTTGTTGTGCATTTCGTCAGCCCTGTTGAGGGCGAGGACTATGGCAAAGGCTATGCAACGTTTCTCGGCACAGGCATTCCCCAAATTTGGCGGGATGAGGGCGAAACCCGAGAGGAATTTGAAGCCCGCGCCGACCGGATTTGGTCCACACGGGACAGTTAAACACGTGACCGTAGTGAGGTAATATGATACCATCAACCAAAGGAACGCGCGCCATGAACAACCCCGAAAAAGAACCCGCCCTGAACACGGAAAAGACGATGGGCGACATCATGCGCGAGATCATGGCTTGGCCTCTCCCAGCCTTGCCGCGCCCAACCCACAACGCCCCCGAGCGCAAGCAGTAGGAAACAAGCATGTCACTGGACCCCCGTATCATCCTCGCAGGAACTCAGCCCGACTTTGTGAACGTGCTTGCGCGCTCCGATCAGGCTGCGCAGCAGAAAAATGAGTTTCAGCGCACCAACGCGCTTAACAGCCTCTATCAGGAGCAAGGCCCACAGATTGCAGCAGGCGATCAGAATGCGCTCAACGCTCTAGCCGGGTTCGATCCCAAAGCCGCCCTTGGCGTACAGTCCGCCCGTCAGAACATGCGCATCAACGAGGAAGAGCTAAGTCTCCGCAAACAGTCTGCCGCACGAGAGTCGGCGAAGTGGGCACAGACGCAAGACGACCGCACCAAGGCAGAGCAGGCCCAAAAAATGCGTCAGGGCCTTATGGCTGCGGGTTCTGCGTTTGAAGCGGGAGACCAAGAGGGACTTAACGTATCTTGCAGGGGTATGGCGTTGAGCCTGTGCCGCTGGCGGAGTTCCCCTATCTTGCCGCGCAAGTGGAGGGAGCGCTTGAGGGGCTTTCCGCCGCAAGCCAGTTTGGCAAACCGCCCGCGCCGAAGTGGAAAGTCACCGACAGCGGGCAGGCTATCAATGAACTCGACCCGCTGGCCGGGGCGCAGGATATTCCGAACTTTGAGGCGAATCCAAAGACGTCCGCCGCAGAGCAGAAGATTGAGCGTATCATCTCTGAATACGGCGTTGACCGGCGCACCGCAGTGGGGATTGTCGATGGCGTCTTGAACGTCTCACGCCACCCGCTCGACGGCTCAGTTGTCGTCACAGACCTTGCAACAAATCAGGTAGTCACCCCACAGCAGGCAGAACCGACGCCACCGCCGGGTAGCCTGCCTGAGCGTACCAATTCTTTCGAAGGCACGAACCCCCGTGGCGCAGTTGGTGTACCCGGCGTGGCGGCATCCCTCGCAAATACCATTCTCGACAGCGTAGGGCTTGGTCAGGCTGCACCGGATATCGACCGCGCGCAGACAGCAATGGACAGCCTCGCAACACGGACCGTGCAGGGCCTCTCTGCGCAGTGGCCGGGGCGTCCGTCCAACCTCACCCGCGAAATGATTGACAACATGACCGTGCGGCCCGGTGACTTCACCACTGGCCCCGGCAGGGCGGCGAACAAAGTTGCCGACATGAAACGCGAAATCGAGCGGGCGATTGCCTCTGCCCACGAAGTTGCTAGCAGCCAAGGTAAGTACAGCAGAACACAGATAGCCGAAGCGCAAGCGGCCTTGAACGACCTGTTGCCGCTTTACCAAGACTACATCGACCTCGGCAGCGCACTCGGCGGACAAGCTGGCACGGGCGAAGGTCAAACGAAAAGCGGCATCAAATGGAGCGTTGAATAATGGCAACTCTGAACATTGAAGGCCGCAAGGTCAAAGTAGACGATAGCTTTCTAAGCATGTCGCCGGAGCAGCAAGAGGCAACGATTGAAGAGATTGCGTCCAGCCTTGGCGTGAAGGGCGAACAGCATCCGATCATGTCTCAAGTGAACCGTGGTATCGCAGACGGCGTGGGCGGGCTAGTGGACCTGATCAACCCGTTTGATGGCGACGAATTTGGCTTTTCCACCGGGTCAGCCAAGGATGGCTTGCAGAACGCTATGCAGGCGGGTGGCGTTGAGGTGGCTCAAGGCGAAGCGGAAGGGTTTGCCGACAACTTCTGGCGGGGTGCCGGAGCGGGTGCAGCCGGGATGGTTCCTGCTGCCAAGGGTCTGCAACTGGCCCAACGCGCTCCCGGCATGGTCGGAGCCATTGCCCAACGGCTTGCACCTCAGGCAGCGACGACAAGCGGTGCAGCAACCGAAATGCTGGCCGCAGGCACGGGTCGAGGCTCTGGCGAGCTGCTTGAACAGGCGGGCGCGCCTGAATGGGCGCAGCAGACTGCGGAAATAGCCGCCCCTGCTGTTGCCTTGCCTGCACTTGGGGCCACCGCGCGTGGCGCTGGTCGTGTCGCTTCCGAAGCCCCCGGCGCAGCGCTCGCTCGTAGAACGGCTCAGGAGGTCAAGCGGGGCGTGTTGCCTATGACCCAGCAGGGAGCCGAGGAAGTGGCCGCAGAGCGCCTGAGAGGCCTTGTAGGGGGCGAAGAGCGCGCAGCAGAGCTAGGGCGCCGGATTGAGGCTGACAACGACCTAGGGCTTACGCCAGCGCAGCAGACGGGCGATCCTAACCTTCTGGGGCTTGAAGCGCAGGCGATGCGTGAGAACCCGCTTCTGCGCGAGGCCTTGGAAGCCAACAAAGCCGCGTCACGGCAAAGGGCGGCAACCGCTATCGATGCCACCACAGGAAATGTGCAGGACGCGACAGGCTACTTTGAGCGGAGGCTGGATGGGTTCCGGAAAAGCCTAAACGCGCAGGCCGTATGGGCAAAGGCGAAAGCTGGGGCGACTGAGGCGGGCACGAGGCCCAATGCCACTGAGACAGAAAACTCCGTGCAGGTAGCGGATGCTATTCAAGGGCAGCTTGATACCGCATTGAAGCGTGAGGGTGTTCTGTGGAGCGCTGTACCCAGAGGGGCGAAAGTTGGCACTGACAACGCGCGTTCTGCCGCTCAAAATGCAATCGACAACATTCCCTATGCACAGCGGGAGGATATCCCCAAAGCCGTCAGCGATATTCTGAGCGCCGATGTCTATGCCGAGGGGGCGACTGTCAACGACATGCACGGGGCCTATTCTAAGCTGCGTCAGGTGGCCCGTTCAGCAATGGCGGGGACCGATCAGAACAAGAACCGCGCGCGCATCGCCAATGAAGTTGCAGAGGCCATCTTGAAAGACCTAGGCGCAGTCGACGGGGCAAAGGATATTGGCCGCAAAATCAACGCGGCTCGCGCCTACAGCCGTGCTCTTCATGAAACCTTTGACCAAGGGACAGTCGGCAAGGTCTTGAACCGCACGATTGATGGCGACGGCACCATAGCACCTGAAACAGCTTTGGGGCGCACAGTGGGACGTGGCGGCGCTGTCGGGAAGGTCGCTGCAGAGGACTTGGAAAAGGCAGCCCCAAAAGGCGGTGCAGCTATCGGTGACTTCCTCAAGGGGCGGTTTGCGGCTACCATGCGAGACGCCAGCAGCACCTATACGCCGAAGCGGGCGCGTGAGTGGATGCGCAACAACAGCGAACTTATGGCGCGCTATCCCGAATTGCGGGGCGAGTTTGCGAAAGCTTTGCAGAGCAGCGATAGTGCATCTGCGTTTGCGGCGCGGGCCGAAGCCCGGATCAAGCTGGCTGACAAGAGCGCAGCGTCTCAATTTGCGGGGACTAAAGATGGCAAAGCGGTCCTATCAATCATCGGTGCGGACAACCCGGCGAAGCAGGCCCGAGCGGTCGTATCCACCGCCCGCAAAGACCCGACTGGGAAGGCTCTGGCAGGCGTTAAAGCTGCTTTTTCTGATCACCTGATTGCTGGTGCGACCTCGAAGGATGGTGTGTTGTCCGGCAAGGGCCTGCTGGCGCTGATGCAAGACAAGCAAATGCACTCTGCAATGGCACAGGTGTTCAATAGCGGAGAAGTCGCGCGCCTGCGTCGGATCGCCGTTCAGCTAGCCAAAGTAGACGCAAAGTCCGCACCAGACGTGGGCAATGTGATGGATAGTCCAGCAAACAAAATGGTCGAAATGGTCGTCAGGATTGCCGCAGCGCGGCATGGCGGGAGCATGGGCGGCGGGTCTATGGGGGGTAGCATCCAGACGGCCAATATCTTCACAGAGCGCGCCCGCAAGGCACTGCGCAACTTGACCAACGATAGGGCGAGGCAGCTACTGCTAGATGCGGTAGAAGACCCTGAATTGTTCAAGGAGCTTCTGCGGACGCCCGAAAACATTCGACTGTCAGGGTCGAAGAGAAGCAGGCTTGCACCCTATCTCATTGGTGCCGGGGTTGCGGTGAATCAAGATTGAGGCGAGGGCAGTTTGCCCCGTGGGCGCTTAGAGGAATATTGGGCCGGTTAAGAAACAAGCTCGCCCCCGTTGCTTATTTCAATCTGACCGTACTCGCAGGCTATATCCTGTCCCCACGACGGGGGCCTCATATGTTTCCAGAGGCGTAATGCAGACAATTCTAAATTTCTTATCCAAGTCCATCATTCGTTCGGTGTGCTGTTCTTTTCCCCCTTTGACGAAGCCCTCGTGAGAGAACAAATCTGAGAAGCTGCTCGTCTCATTTACTGTTGTCCCATCCCTCACGTTCGCCGCTATCCGAATGTCGGAAATTACGTCTTCACAAACCTGCTTCGCCTGATCTTCGGGAGTTAAGAGTTCGAACGTCAATATCCTTATTTCATTGGTGTCCCAGTCATAGACCGCAAACCCTTTTCCAAGAAGCGACCGGATATGCGAGGTCAGCTTGTATAGGCCAAAGTCCATCAGCGTAGCAGGGGTATTCATCAGGTAATTTGTGGTAGCGTCTGGTCCTGCATGGCCGGTCGAGGCTCCTGCCAGCAAAACGCCAGCGAAGATTTGGGGCTTCGCCCATCCTAGGATCGACCTTTCAGGCTTAATGGCGGCGCTGATTTTTGTCATGACGAACCTCGCTAACGCTAGTTTGTAGCGCCAGAGGACCAAACTTCATTTAGCCACACAAGCGAGAACATCGCTGATTCAGTCTGAATGCAGCGCTTTTCCACGGCTAGTGCAAAAAAATAGACCACAACTTAAGCGAGTAATAGCGCAGGTTTTTCCTCTTAATCAGGCGAATGTGGGTAGTGCTTTTCCTATGGAAGGGGTTGACTCATGCCCTCCAAAATCCGTCCCATGCTAGCATTCTAATGTAGTTGTGATTGTGAGCTGCTCGCAACCACCCTTTCTCTCCTGAATAAGGAAATCACCACTTTGGCTAAGCATATTAAGCGGTTAGCCGCGATTGGCGGCAAAGAGAAAATCACCTCCGGCCAAGATAGTCTTGATCTTGGGATCGAACGCGAACGCGATATCGAAGGTATCGGAATGGGTGTCCTGTCAGATGGCACCCCATATCTCAACCAGCGGGGGCTTGCCGCGCTGTGTGGTGTCCAGAATGCTCATATCGGGACGATAAGCAGTCAATGGGCTGATGAAGTTGAAAAGCCGAGGATAAGGTCGATCAAGCAGATCCTTAAGACCGCTGGCGCTACGGTAGAAAATGCCCACATCGAAGTGCCCCATAACGGGGTAGTGCACTATTGTTATCCTGCCGAAATCTGCCTCGCAGTGCTGGAATATTACGCCTTTGATGCTGGCGCTAATGTTCAGCCTGAAGCTCGCAAGAATTTCCGGGTTTTGGCCGGTTCAAAGTTACGAGAAATGATATACAGCCAAGTCGGGTATGATCCGACTGGTAGCATTGATGAACCACTCCGAAAATGGCACGAAAGAATTGAACTTAACCATCAAAGTGCTCCCTCTGGCTACTTCAGTATATTCAATGAGGCGCATACTGTTATCTATGAGCTTATCATGGCTGGCGCGCAAATTGGCGAAAAAATGGTTCCGGATATTTCTATTGGGCTGCATTGGGCAAAGCATTGGGACGCTCAGGACCTAGGGAGCCGGTTTGGGGACCGAGAAAAGTTTCCGCATCGCTACCCCAAGGATCACCCTCAAGCAAAATCCAACCCACAGATTGCGAACTGCTATCCTCTTGACGCACTGGGTGAGTACCGCCGCTGGTTACAGGACGAATATTTTAATGGCGGCAAGTTCGCCGGATACCTGCAAGGGAAGAGAGAAATTCCGCCCTCAGTCGCCCAGCTTGCTATCAACCGTCTCTCCCCGAAACTGCTAGAGAACGAATGATTGAAGGTGGGGGCAGTCAGCAATTGAGGTAGTGCGCCTTCCTATGAATGCTGCTCCGTCGACTTGAAAGTAACACATTTCCGGAAGCTGGTTAGGGAAACACCGGAGAAAAGTATCGCAACATTCGAGAAGCCCTGCTTCCAATAAACCGTTTAAACCCACTATACTTGGCGCTCAGGTCAAAGCAGCAATGCAGCGATGATGGCGCACTGTGCGGCTTATCCAGAATCGGCCAGTGTTGCGGCCATGTATGCATCGATTGACCTTTAACCGCGATCATCCTGCATAGTTGAGCAAGAGTAGGATAGACATCAAAGCGGCTACTCCGGCGCAATACAAACGTACGAATTTCATATCGTCCTCCCACAAAGATTTCATATCACCCTCCCACGAAGTAATTGGTATGTAGTCTGTATTTAGGCGACCACAAGCAACCCAAGGGCGAACCGACCGGTACTGCGCGCCTAACAGTGCAACGCTTTTCTGAAATTTGGTTACGGAAACACCGCAGAAAAGTATCGCAACATTGGAGAAATCCGGCTTCCAATGTAGTGTTACATTTCTCCGGTGTGGTCGTACTCAAACTCGGAAGTAACGGGGGGAGGCAACCAAGTGCCCTGTGCGCTTAGATTGGCGATACGGTTCCAAGCTCAACCGCAGGGAATGAAATCCTTAAAGCATCGCGGATTAGGCCACGCGCAGGGAGATGGCGCTCTTCGGGGTTTTCATCAAAATACTTCATAGCGATATCGATGATTTGGCCCCTTTCTACGGTCGCTGGCACGCATATTCCCAACAGATTATTGATCGCGTTGTCGAGTTCTTGTGCCGTGCCGTCGGCACCACTTGCCAACAGCATTTGGAACGCACCGAGCTTTAGACCTTCCCACGCCCCGATAATGTACCCGATGCAGTAGCCGGTTCGGACGTCTGCTTCGTTGAGATATTCACAAGCTGCTGCAATCTCGTTGCCTGTTGCCGTCTGTGCAGTCAGTGGCGTGCTGGCCAAACAAAGCGAGACTGCTAGGTGCTACATTTCGTTTCCTCAGAACTCTCGTTCAAGGCGATGCCTGACCCGTTCGCAACTTCGCCGGTCCGTAGAAACTGGATGCCTTGCCCTTCAAGAGCGGCCCTGATGGCCTCGGCGCTGGAATGCTGCAAGCCGCCCTTACCAGTTTCAAACCGACTGATGGTAGTAAACGAGACATTCGCCAAAGTTGCTAGTTCCCGGACGCCTATTCGTAGGGCTCCTCGGGCCATTCTGACCTGTTCTGGCGTCATTTGATTACTCCGTTATCATTTCTGCATACACAGTATTGACACAGGCGAAAGGTTCGCCCATATTGCATACAGGATATGTATTTATGCGAACGGAGTAAAGCTATGAACACCGCAGCCCGCTACAACCGCAAAGCCATTATGACCGCAGCTTGGGAAATCGTCCGCAAAGCCAACGTGGCCCTGTACGGGTTCCGGGTGATAATGCGCCGCGCACTGAAAGTCGCATGGTCCAATACGAAGCACGAACGGGCGATGGAGGCACGACAGGAAAAGCAGGCGCTGGCATCACCTGAAGTGATCCGCATCCAAAGCGAAATCGCCACCCTCGAAAGCAAGTCCCACTGGGAACAACCCGACTATGCCCGCATTGGCGTCCTTCGCGCCGCTTTGAGGGCAGCACAGGAGCACGACGCCGCAGCGCAAGACTATGCCGCCAAGCGAGACCTGATCGCCTCCGCCGGTGGCCGCTTCTGCGCTGTCACATTCACCAAGGCTGACGGCACAGAGCGCACCATGCAGGTCCAGCCCGCGACCTTGCAGCGCCATGTCAAAGGCGATGTTGCCACAGATGCCGGGAAACGGGCCGTACAGACGCGCAAGGCCCGCCACCCTCAACTGCTGCCGGTCTGGGATGCGAAGGCTCACGCGCCCCGCTCCGTGAATCTGGCGACCATCTCACGCATCGCGGTTGACGGGGTTGTCCACGAATACCGCGCCTGAACACGCAAGCTTGGTAGGGCTGGTGCCTCGTCAGTTGAAATCAAAGGAGACTACCATGAACGACCTTGAAACCATCCGCTTCCGGCTCAACTATTTCGCAGAGAGCGCAGGGGATGCCGCCCCCTCGACAATCCTCAGCGCAGACGGCGCACCAAGCCGCGAGATCATAGATTACTGCGACAAGCACAACTTGACGCTCGACTGGGCGCTCTTGGGGAATGGTCCAACCCATCGCAGGCCCAAAGCGCCCTTGCTGGCCGATGTCGAATTCGACGCCATCTTCCTGCATGGCCTGCTGCAAGGGCTGGACCTACTAATCAGTGAAGCAGAGAGCAAGTCATCCCCTGCATCTAACGCCGCTCATGCATTGGCACAGGAAGTGATCGTCAAGAGTGAGCGCTTGGCCGCTGACTTGTCCAGTCTGGTGGATACCACCCCTAACGCACGGAAGGCGAGCCAATGAACACGAACCTCGCAACCGCAATTTCCAGTGCATACGACCTCAGCAGCGTTCTCCGGGTCTGTGTCCGCTCCCTTGAAGGGGATGCTCCCGAGCAACCGGGAGACGGCGAGGCAACAGCGCACACGGTCAAGCTTGCAGGGAACATGGTGGGCGACCTGATTAGCACCCTTGAACTGGTTGAGCTTAGAGGGGAGCGCTCGGAACAGGATGCCAGCCAAAGAACAAATGCCGTGCAGCTGCTGGATAAATGGAAGGCTGCAAAACGCACCAGAGACGCGCTGATGCAGGCGCTACCCGCCGAACAGGCAGCTGAACCTGCGGAACTGTCAGAGCTTGATCAGAATATCGAATGGCTTGCTGAACGCATTGCCTGCTTTGAGCCGAAGTCAGACCCAGATGCCGCCGCCATGCTGGAATGGTGTGTCGAGGACTGCGCCGGTGAATTGCTGTGTGAGCAGTATCCCCGCGCTCAGAAGGCTGTGATCGAATACCTGCGGGCCAAGGCCTAACGAACCCGCCTGCGCCCTTCTGCCGGGGCGTGGGCAACGCGGTGGGGGCCGCATTGGAGACTGTCAGCAAATGAACTTCTACACCAACAACCGAAACTGGTCCGACAGGTTCTTGCCTGAGATTAAGCAACTCATCGGCGGTTATCTTTTGGAAACCGCTGCCGACCCATTCGACCACATTCAAGCCACCGACCTCATGATGCTGGATGCACGTGATATGCGGGTGGCTGCACGGGTAAGGCGTCCCGGCTATGCGCAGCGCTATCCCTACCAGTTCACTATACGCTCAGCGGTGGCATCTGGCGCGCAGACCGAGCTTTCCAAGATTGTGAACGGTAACGGTGATTGGATGTTCTACGGGCACTCTAACGCCGACCAGACGTGCTTAGAGGCATGGTGGTTAATCGACCTACGGGCCTTCCGTGCCGCGCTCATCCGCAACAGGGTGAACGCTCCGCAAATTGTAATGGGTGACCAGCGCAATGCAGATGGTACGCGGTTCAAGTGGTTTGACTTGCGTTCGTTCCCTGATGACCCGCCGCTGGTAGTGGCGTGCTCAAGGACGGGGCAAAATTGAGCCGTTTTGTCTCAACATTTCTGAGATTTAGTGGTTTCGAGTTAATATAGATTATAGCACCCCTCCCGATTTCTGGTAGAAGGCTAGCGAAAGCGGCCCGAACCGTACCCATAGAATGAAAGTACGTTAAAGTCGGATGTCTTCCAAAAATAACGAGGATGAAGTTAGCTTCATTCGCAAAGTTCGCCGCTGGCGGTGGTCATACTGGTTGGCTGTCGCGACCTTAGTCGTTCTCTGGTGCTATGCCGTCTATGAGGTGGTCGGCTATGTAGTGCGCAGCTAGCGCCGTCCCAAAGTGAGCTAGCTAAATTATTCGGTCAGCTTGCTTGCCATCGCATTGAAGCAGTCCACTTACTCTTCATGGCTGATGATGACGTGAAAACGAAGCGGCAGAAGCGTAGATGGACGCCCGAGCGCATTGCGTTTGCGGCGGCTGTTTGCATGCTCTGGTTGATCGCTTTCGCGGTGGCTTTCTACATCCATCCTAGCGATGCTGTCGGCCATCAGCGCTGATCGACCTGAGGGCGTTCCGCGCTGCACTCATCCGCAACCGGGTGAACTCTCCTCAGATTGTCATGGGCGACCAGCACAGCGCAGACGAGAAGCGGTTTAAGTGGTTTGACCTGCGGTCGTTTCCTAGTGATCCGCCATTGGTGGTAGCCGGTTCCACGCAAATGTAGAGCCTTTTAGCCGAGAACGGTAAGGATAGTTACATGATGCATCGCGCCTATCAGAGAGCGGCCGTCAAAGTATGTTTAGATTGACTTCAGCCCCCCCCCCCACCATCCAATCTCCTAGCGAATAGAATGGCGCATCGACCTAAGGACCCTTGCTGCGTACGTGTGTAGCCAGATAAGCTTGCTTTCGCTGGTATTTCATTTATGCCCCTGGGCCTTAACCACAAGTCACTTTAAAAACAGCTGGCCCTAATATCGCGCTCCTTGTTGCAGCCAACTTACCGCCATTGTTTCGCATGCGATCCAGCATATCTAATGAACTAAACTCGCAACTCGTTGAGTTCGAGTCGTTTTATCTTGTTGAATGAAGTTCCGCTTTTCGATTCAATGATTAGAGGTGATGTTCGGTTCGGTGATCCGAGCTTGAGGAGGATGCAAGTGCGGCGCTACAACAATGCCCCTATTTTAGAGGCAGTTCTTGAGTTTAGGTGGTCTTCAGCCAAAACGCTCGATGAGCTTAGGGAGGTTTTGGCAGGGGACGCCTTCAAAGAGTTCGACGAACCTAAGTCGCGTGAAGTGTTCAATGCATCAATGAACTTCGATGCGGGCGAGATGTCTCATGAACGGAAGCATATTGGCTTTGAAATTGCGCTGCGTGATGGATCACAGATACTTTTTCTTGAGCACCAAAAATTCGTTTACATTCAGCGCGCTCCCTATGATCGTTGGGAGTATTTTCTGGAGCGCGCCTTGTCGCTTCTTGAGCCTGCAGTTGAAGTCCTTAGTCTTAGCGAGTTCTCTCGTGTTGGGGTGAGATTTGTCAACCGGATTGATGTGCCCCTCGCAGGCACCAAAGGCATAGATACCGATGATTATATCACGATAAGTTTTGATGGCCCTCGCGAAGATGTTGGTGTGATCGAAGAGTTCCAGATGCGAGTAGTGAAGCCGACCAGCAAGAAGGGGGTTCACTATGCTCTTGTCGTAGCGACGACTGAGTCCCCTCTACCTGAACATGTGGGTATTCTGCTCGATATTGATGTGTTTACGAAACTTTCCCTCCCTGCTTCTGGGAGCAAGTTGCATTCGGCGTTGACTGAGATGCGGCAAGAAAAGAACGATATATTTGAGGAATGCTTGACCGATCAGGCGCGTAATTTATTTGGAGGTTTCGAAGAATGACCTGTGCTGTCACTTTTCATGGAGGCACGTCAATCGTCCCTTCTTATGATGGGGTCAATCGCTTCTTCGGTGGATTAACCCAAGTAGCCACCAATGTAGCAGGACTTAGCGCTGCTTCCCTTCGGAGCCCAACTGAGGAGCGTCTTCGGCAGATTCAAGGTAAAATTTCCGATATCTCGATGCATTTGCCACGGGGTTTTGCTGCGGGACTTAACCGCCAGTTCGCCAACCTGATGGACGAAGATGCATGGGAGGATGAAGACGAGCTGATAAGCCTTAAAGCGTTGAATGCTTTCTTGATTGTTTTGCTTTGCACAAGAACACGTCGGAGGCCGGGCATTGGAACTAACGGTGAAGGATCAATTACCGCTGCGTGGACCGTCGACCGCAATCGGTTGACCATCGAGTGTCTTTCGTCTGGACGCACATCGATTGTGCTTTCTCGGGAGGGAAGAAGCGGTGAAATTGAGCGGGCAGCTTTTGGCTCTGTTCGGCCGCATCGCATCCCATCTTTGCTTGCACCATTCGCACAAGAGGTTTGGTTTGACGGCTGAAAGTGAAGAGCTTCCGGAGCAGAGTCGAGTCGTAAGATATGTTCCTTACGGTAGAATGCGGCGAGATGAGGATGACAATTTTATAGGTCCTGCTCCATCGGCATTTGCATGTCGGCCAGCTGAAGAATACTTATCAGTAACTTGGTGCGAATACTTTGGCGGAGAGGCAGAGCAACAGCTTCGCTGCGCGATTGAGGCGCTTCGCAATAGTGAAATGGATGTGAAGCCCAAGGCGTGTTTCTGTGTGGCAAAAGTTGCTGAGATTTGCGCTGTGATTGCGGGCGCAGGTAAGGCCGCAAAAGCTGTCTACCACCCAACGGATGATAACCTCGCTCATGCTGGCCTTTATGGTGTGCAGGCCGAAGATGCTGAAATCATGGCCCTGCTGGCTGATGAGACTTGGGCCGAATTTTTGACCAAGGTCGACGCTGATTCGTTGCCACTGTCTGACTGTCCGATGTCTCAAGAAGTTAGCTAGGGTATTTGCCGGGAATCGTTCAAGGCTAGGCGCTGAGGAACTGCCCGACTGCACCGGATGCCGTGTGGGTCTGAATTCGTTTGCCCCTACCCGCCCCGTGCTGTGCATGGCTCGCAACGATGATTCTCGCTGGGATCATCCAAAAGGATGCGGCTAAGAAAAACCGCCGACCGTCCCCCACATGGCCCCACCAAACATAAAAGGTTAATGATTATGACCATAGTTGCTGCTTCAATTGAGGCTAAGAGAATATTACTCGTAGCCGATTGTCGTGTCACATTTGCAGATGGTACTCGGCACGACGCTTTGCAAAAAGTCTATCCGCTTGGACCTAACGCTATTGTAGCATTCGCGGGGAGCGTACAGTTGGCGTCCTCAGCGCTTCGCGAAATGGCTACATCCAAAGCTAGAACGAGAAAAATTAAGCTTGACGTCATAACTCGACGGCTCCTTCGCATTACAGAGAGGAAGGCTCAACACCTGTGGGAGGCAGGAAGGCAGGGAGCTGACTGTTCATATATCATTGCGGGCTACGTAGGAGCTGCGCCCTATTTGGCGACCGTGGGCGTTAGTGGAGGGAGTGCTCCGCGTGTGCAGATAATGCGTAAAGCTGGGGCTTATAGTGTGATTGGTTCCGGTGAGGCCGAGCGTGATTCATGCCGTCACACGATTGCCAGAGCCGGGCTAGAAAAGTTCACTGACGAACAGGCGGCCTGGGCTTTTAGTGGGTTCATTGATGCAGGGCTTTCGCTACTAAGTGCGCCCCAGAGGTTTGATGAAGGCATTGGAGACTTAAAGCTTCACTTTTTTGTCGATGAAACGGGATGGCAGTTTGTTCCACAGCATACTGAAATGTTCCGTGGGCGAATTGCTGATCGAAATCAGCCACTGGGCTACGCACCTGTTAATTCAGTGTCATGGAATAAAATCACCAGGCGCTTCCTACTTCGCGACTATCAAAGCGGATCACGCTATCCGCTAGCAAGCATCCTCAGTTTTCAGCCCTATGACCTTCGTGGAACCGTAAATACTGAATTTGATCCATATAGCCTGAGAGCCTAGTAGCTGAGCGGCTAAAAGCGGTTAGAGCGCTCTATTTCAAAGTACTAGGATGCTATCAAGTGGCAGGGAGCAGAGGCGGTAAGCACGAAGCGCGTGCCAGTTGCTCACGAACTAAATCTTCTAAAGCGACAGATTAGGTCGTTTCAGGAGGGAGAAAGATGTTCTTCTCAAAGGAAACTCTGAGGTGGATAGAGAGGGGGATAGAAAATGCATTGCATTTAATTCTTCAAACAAGTTCAATAACTTGCTGCGGAATATTGGTGCCCAGGAGAGGACTCGAACCTCCACACCGTTGCCAGTACTAGCACCTGAAGCTAGCGCGTCTACCATTCCGCCACCTGGGCACGTATCGTGTGGGGTGCTCTAAGGCTCAGCCGGGTGACTGTCAATCGCAAATTGAGCGAAATCTAGAAAATCCTGCGCGAGGATCGCTACAACCGGGGGTTTGGCCTTGTGACAGCGGCGGCGCACGGGTACATCCTGTCAGAGAATTTATCTACAGGAGCGGCAGAATGTCTAAGCTGGTCACGATTTATGGCGGTTCGGGGTTTGTCGGACGCTATATCGCGTATCGCATGGCCAGAGCTGGTTGGCGGGTGCGGGTGGCGGTGCGCCACCCCAACGAAGCGCTCTTTGTGCGGACCTATGGTGTGGTTGGCCAAGTCGAACCTGTTTTGTGCAACATTCGCAACGATGGCTCCGTGCGCGACGCCCTGCGTGGGGCGGACGCGGTCGTGAACTGCGTCGGCATTCTGGTCGAAACCGGCAAGAACAGCTTTGACGCGGTGCAGTCCGAAGGGGCGGAGCGTATCGCCCATATGGCCGCAACCGAAGGAGTTGCGCGTTTCGTGCATGTCTCTGCCATCGGCGCGGATATGGAGGCCGAGAGCGACTATGCCCGCACCAAGGGCGAGGGCGAAGCTGCCATTCTCAAGCATATGCCTGAGGCCGTGATTCTGCGCCCCTCGATCATGTTTGGCCCCGAGGATGAGTTCTTTAACCGCTTTGCGGGCATGACCCGCACCGGCCCGATCCTACCGGTCGCCGGTGCCTCTACCCGGTTCCAGCCGGTCTTTGTCGATGACGTTGCCAAAGCGGCCGAAAAGGCTCTGGAGGGGCAGGCCCCCGCGGGTGTCTATGAGCTTGGTGGCCCTGATGTGGATACTTTCCGCGGCCTGATGCAGCGTATGCTTGAGGTGATTCACCGTCGGCGTTTGGTGCTCAACATGCCGTGGTTCTTAGCCAAGATCGTCGCCTTTGGGTTCGACATGGTGCAGGCCGCAACCTTTGGTCTTTTCACCAACAAGGTGCTGACCCGCGATCAGGTCAAAAACCTACGCAATGACAACGTTGTGGCAGAAGGGGCGCGCGGCTTTACCGAGCTTGGCATCACCCCCACCGCGATGGACGCGGTGCTGCCCGACTATCTCTGGCGGTTCCGACCCTCGGGGCAGTATGACGCCATCAAAGCATCGGCACGTAACCTGCGGCAGGGATAATGGAACAGTCGACCACTCTGATCGCCGCCTTTCTGGGTTTGCTGGAGGGGCTGACAGAGTTCATCCCCGTATCTTCGACTGGGCATCTTCTGTTGGCCGGTCACTTCTTGGGCTTTGAAAGCGCCGGACGGACCTTTGAGGTCGTGATCCAATTGGGCGCGGTGCTCGCGATCCTGACGGTTTATTCCGCACGGCTTTGGGCGGTATTCTCGGCCGCGCCGCATGATCCGCAGGCGCGGCGGTTCATCTGGTCGGTGCTTTTGGCCTTTCTGCCTGCGGTGTTCATCGGCGTTTTGGCCCATGACTTCATCAAGACGGTCCTATTCGAGACACCTCTGCTGATCGCCATCATGTTGGTGCTGGGCGGGGTGGTGCTGTTGATCGTGGATCGCATCGCACCTGCGCCGACCTATTCCGACGCGACCAAATTTCCGCTTTCCATGGCGTTCAAGATCGGCGTGATCCAGTGTCTTGCCATGGTGCCGGGCACCTCGCGGTCGGGGGCGACGATCGTTGGCGCCCTGTTGCTTGGGGCCAGCAAACGTGCCGCGGCGGAATTCTCGTTCTTTTTGTCGATGCCGACGATGGCGGGCGCCTTTGCCTATGACATCTACAAGAACCGCGACGTGCTGGATGCCTCTGCCATGGGCGAGATCGCCGTGGGCTTTGTCATGGCCTTTATCTCTGCCGTCTTCGTGGTGCGTTGGGTGCTCGATTACATCAGCCGCTATGGCTACGCGCTTTTTGGGTGGTGGCGAATCCTTGTGGGTGGTGTCGTGATCATCGCGCTTTGGGCGGGGTTTTGATAGTTAGGTCCGCATCGGACCTTAAGTGACGCATAAAAATGACCTCCGGGCGTTCCATTTGCCCGGAAAGAGGTAAATAGGTCAGCACTGCTGTCTTTTATTTACTTGGGCGCTCTCGTATACGAGCCTTCTGACGGAATTTGTCGAAGGAACGGGTATATGGCGAAGCAGGTCATGCTGAAATTTACAGACGTTGCGCGGGATATGCCCGAAAAACGCCCGCCCGATTTGCGCCGGACGGATTTCGACGAGATTTATGCCGAATATGCGGATGCAAAAGCGGCTGAACAGTCCAGCCGGTGCAGCCAATGCGGCGTGCCCTACTGCCAGACCCATTGCCCTTTGCACAACAACATCCCCGACTGGCTGCGCCTGACCGCCGAAGGGCGTCTGCAAGAGGCCTATGAGATCAGTCAGGCGACCAATACCTTCCCCGAGATCTGTGGCCGCATCTGCCCGCAGGACCGCCTGTGCGAAGGCAACTGCGTGATCGAGCAGTCGGGCCATGGCACCGTCACCATCGGCTCGATCGAGAAATACATCACCGACACCGCATGGGAGCAGGGCTGGGTCAAACCCGCCGCCCCGCGCGAAGAGCGCGCTGAAAGCGTTGGCATCATCGGTGCCGGCCCCGGCGGTCTGGCAGCGGCGGACATGCTGCGCCGCGCGGGCGTGCAGGTCACCATCTATGACCGCTACGACCGTGCGGGCGGCCTGCTGACCTATGGCATCCCCGGCTTCAAGCTTGAGAAAGACGTGGTCGAGCGCCGCAATGCGCAGCTTGCCGAAGGTGGCGTGACCTTTGAATTGAACTGCGATGTGGGCGTCGACCTTAGCTTTGGCGCGATCCGGGGCAAACATGACGCGGTGATCATTGCCACCGGCGTTTACAAAACGCGCGAGATCGAAGCCCCCGGCGTGGGTGGTTTCGGCGTGGAGCGGGCGATCGACTTCCTCACCGCCTCCAACCGCAAAAGCTTTGGCGACTCGGTCGATGAATTCGAAAGCGGTCGCCTGAACGCCGCGGGCAAGAAAGTCGTCGTGATCGGCGGTGGCGACACCGCGATGGACTGCGTGCGCACCTCGATCCGCCAAGGCGCGGAGAGCGTCAAATGCCTCTACCGTCGGGACCGGGCCAATATGCCGGGCAGCCAGCGTGAAGTGCAAAACGCCGAGGAAGAAGGCGTGATCTTTGAATGGCTCAGCGCGCCTAAAGGCTTTGTCGGTGACCCGGTGACCGGGGTCATGGTGCAAAAGATGCGCCTCGGCGCGCCGGATGTCACTGGCCGTCAGGCCCCTGAGGTGATCGAAGGCGCGGACTACGTCGAAGACGCCGACCTCGTCATTATGGCGCTTGGGTTCGAGCCAGAAGACCTGCCGACCCTTTGGAATGAACCGGAGTTGCCGGTGAACCGCTGGGGCACGATCAAAGCCGATTACGTCACCGGGGCAACGGCGCTTGATGGCGTCTATGCCGTGGGCGACATCGTGCGCGGGGCGAGCCTTGTGGTCTGGGCGATCAAGGATGGCCGCGACTGCGCGCAGGCGATCCTTGATGATTTCAACGGGGCGCAGCGCATCGCTGCGGAATGAGATGAGTGCTGGTGCAGCCATCAAAGCGGACAACGCCATGGGGGGTGAAGCTCACCACGGCCACTGTCTGTGCGGCGCGGTCACGGTGGATGTGACCGGGCCGTTGGCTGCGATTTCGGCCTGTCATTGTGACCTCTGCACCCGGTGGAGCGGCTCTGTCCAAATGGGGATCGAAGTGCCCCGCGCGCGGGTTTCCTATGACGGTCCGATCCGGACCTATGCCTCATCCTCCTTTGCTGAGCGGGCGTGGTGCGAGACCTGCGGCACGGCGGTTTGGTTTGCCGATACCGAAGGCGAGAATGCGGGTCTGCTGGAGCTGGCTCCGGGGCTCTTCGATGGCTTCGGCGGCGCAAAGCTGGCGCGCGTGGTCTATGCCGACCGCGCCCCAAGCAACTTTGCCTTGGCCGGGGAACTGGAGCGCGTGAGCAAAGCCGACTACGAGGCCCGCACCCAGCATGTGGAGGACGAGCGATGAGCCTTTTGAATGGTCATTGCCTCTGCGGGGCGGTCACGGTCAGCTTTGAACCGTTGAAAGACGGGCTTGGCGCGTGCCACTGCGAGATGTGCCGCCGTTGGACCGGCAGTGCGTTTCTTGAGATTGACGCGAAACCGGGCAGCCTGACCTATGACGGCCCGGTGAAATCCTATGCCTCTTCGGACTGGGCTGAGCGGGCATGGTGCGACAGTTGCGGCAGCACGCTTTGGTATCACCTCACGCTGCCGGGGCATGACTATTACTCACTCTCTGCCGGATTGGTGGAGAATGCGGGCGGCCTGCCGCTCAAGACCGAGATTTACATAGATGTGAAGCCCGACGGCTATGCCTTTGCCGGGGACCACGAGATCAAAACCAAGGCCGAAGTCGAAGCAGGATTTGCGGCGTTTGTGGAAGGAACCAAGCCATGACCAAATATGATGACGCCTGGGTGGCCCGCGAAGAAGCCAAACGCGCGATGATGGCCGATAAGGGCATGTATAGTTTCGAGGAAGAGCATTCTTCCTGCGGCGTGGGCCTTGTGGTCAACATCAACGGCGAGAAGACCCGTGAGGTCGTGCTCAACGGGATCAACGCGCTTAAAGCCATCTGGCACCGCGGCGCGGTTGACGCAGATGGGATGACCGGCGATGGCGCGGGCATCCACGTGCAGATCCCTGTGCCCTTCTTCTATGAGCAGGTCCGCCGCACCGGCCACACCCCGCGCGAGAACGAGTTGATCGCCGTGGGCCAAGTCTTCCTGCCGCGCACCAATTTCGCCGCGCAAGAAACCTGCCGGACCATCGTGGAGACCGAAGTGCTCCGCATGGGCTATTACATCTACGGCTGGCGGCATGTGCCGGTGGACATCTCCGTGTTGGGCGAAAAGGCCAACGCGACCCGGCCCGAGATTGAGCAGATCCTCATTTCCAACGCCAAAGGTGTCGACGAAGAGACCTTTGAGCGTGAGCTTTATGTCATCCGCCGACGCATCGAAAAAGCCGCCATCGCCGCGCAGGTGCCGCAGATGTACATCGCCTCGATGTCCTGCCGCAGCATCATCTACAAGGGCATGATGCTGGCCGAACAGGTGGCCGAATTCTATCCCGATCTGAAAGATGACAAGTTCATCAGCGCCTTCGCGATCTATCACCAGCGCTACTCCACCAACACTTTCCCGCAGTGGTGGCTGGCGCAGCCCTTCCGCATGTTGGCCCACAACGGTGAGATCAACACCCTCAAGGGCAACATGAACTGGATGAAGAGCCACGAGATTCGCATGGCCTCTGCCACCTTTGGTGACATGGCCGAGGACATCAAACCGATCGTGGCCTCGGGGTCCAGCGACTCTGCCGCACTGGATTCCGTGTTCGAGGTGCTGGTCCGCGCGGGCCGCTCCGCGCCGATGGCCAAGACGATGCTGGTGCCAGAATCGTGGTCGAAACAGGCGGTGGAACTGCCCCAAGCATGGCGCGACATGTATTCCTACTGCAACTCCGTGATGGAGCCGTGGGACGGCCCCGCCGCATTGGCGATGACCGATGGCCGCTGGGTTTGCGCCGGGCTTGACCGGAACGGCCTGCGCCCGATGCGCTATGTGGAAACCTCCGACGGCATGTTGATCGCCGGGTCCGAAGCCGGGATGGTGCCGCTGGACGAGGCGCGGGTCGTGCGCAAAGGCGCGCTTGGCCCCGGGCAGATCATCGCGGTCGATATGGAAGAGGGCAAACTCTTCAACGATACCGAGATCAAAAACAAGCTCGCGTCGAACCAGCCCTTCGGCGAATGGGTCGGCAAGATCACCGAGATGGATGATGTCCTCGGTCGCGTCACCGAAAAGCCGCTGTTTGACGGGGCCGAACTGCGCCGCCGTCAGGTGGCTGCGGGCTATACCATCGAAGAGCTGGAACAGATCCTCGCGCCCATGGCCGAGGACGGGAAAGAGACGCTGGCCTCGATGGGCGATGACACGCCCTCGGCGGTCCTGAGCGGCCAGTACCGCCCGCTGAGCCATTTCTTCCGCCAGAACTTTAGCCAGGTCACCAACCCGCCGATTGATAGCTTGCGCGAATTCCGGGTGATGAGCCTCAAGACGCGCTTCGGCAACCTCAAGAACGTGCTCGACGAAGACAGCTCCCAGACCGAGATCCTTGTGCTCGACAGCCCCTTTGTCGGCAATGCGCAGTTCGAAGAACTGATGGCGCAGTTCAAGGTGCATACCGTCTCCATCGACTGCACCTTTGAGGCGGGCAACGGCAATCTCAGCGCCGGGCTGGCGCGGATTCGGGCCGAGGCGGAAGACGCCGTGCGCTCTGGCGCGGGCCATCTGGTGCTGACCGATCAGCACAGCGGGGCCGACCGGGTCGCGATGCCGATGATCCTTGCGACCAGCGCGGTGCACAGTCACCTCGTGCGCAAGGGTCTGCGGACCTTTACCTCGCTCAACGTGCGCTCGGCGGAATGTGTCGATCCGCATTACTTTGCGGTGCTGGTCGGCTGCGGCGCGACCGTGGTGAACGCCTATCTGGCCGAAGATTCCTTGGCCGACCGGATCGAGCGCGGGCTCTTGGACATGACCCTGACGCAGGCGGTGCAGAAATACCGTGAGGCGATTGACCAAGGTTTGCTCAAGATCATGGCGAAGATGGGGATTTCCGTGATCTCGTCTTATCGCGGCGGCCTGAACTTCGAGGCCGTGGGCCTTTCGCGCGCCATGTGCGCCGAGTATTTCCCCGGCATGACCAGCCGCATCTCCGGCATCGGTGTCGTCGGCATTCAGCGCAAGGCCGAAGAGGTTCACGCCAAAGGCTGGCAGGGCGACGGGGTCGTGATGCCGATTGGCGGTTTCTACAAGCAGCGCAAGACCGGCGAAAAACACGCTTGGGAGGCGAGTAGCATGCATATGCTGCAGATGGCCTGCAACAAGGCGTCTTATCAGATGTGGCAGCAGTATTCGAAAAAGATGCAGAGCAACCCGCCGATCCATCTGCGTGACCTGCTCGACATCAAGCCCAAGGGCACGCCGGTGCCATTGGAGGAGGTGGAGAGCATCACCTCGATCCGCAAGCGTTTCGTGACGCCGGGCATGTCGCTGGGGGCGCTTTCCCCAGAGGCGCATAAGACGCTGAACGTGGCGATGAACCGCATCGGGGCGAAGTCTGACAGCGGCGAGGGCGGCGAAGATCCGGCGCATTTCGTGCCAGAAAGCAACGGCGACAACCCGTCGGCCAAGATCAAACAGGTCGCCTCGGGCCGCTTTGGCGTGACGGCGGAGTATCTGAACCAGTGCGAAGAGTTGGAGATCAAGGTCGCACAGGGTGCCAAGCCCGGTGAGGGTGGGCAGCTTCCCGGTATGAAGGTCACCGATCTGATCGCGCGGCTGCGGCATTCGACCAAGGGCGTGACGCTGATCTCGCCCCCGCCGCACCACGACATCTACTCGATCGAAGACCTTGCGCAGCTGATCTATGACCTCAAGCAGATCAACCCGCGCTGCAAGGTGACGGTCAAGCTGGTGGCGTCGAGCGGTGTCGGCACGATTGCCGCCGGGGTGGCCAAGGCCAAGGCCGATATCATCCTGATTTCGGGCCACAACGGCGGCACCGGGGCATCGCCTGCGACCTCAATCAAATATGCGGGTCTGCCGTGGGAGATGGGCCTGACCGAGGCGCATCAGGTCCTGTCGATGAACAACCTGCGCGACCGGGTGACATTGCGCACCGATGGTGGCCTGCGCACCGGACGCGACATCGTTATGGCGGCGATGATGGGGGCCGAGGAATATGGCATCGGCACCGCCGCGCTGATCGCCATGGGCTGCATCATGGTCCGCCAGTGCCAGTCGAATACTTGCCCCGTGGGTGTTTGCACACAGGACGAAGCTCTGCGTGGCAAGTTCACCGGCAATGCGGACAAAGTGGTGAACCTCATCACCTTCTACGCCACCGAAGTGCGCGAGATTCTGGCCGGCATCGGGGCACGCAGCCTTGATGAAGTGATCGGGCGCGCGGACCTGTTGACGCAGGTCAGCCGAGGTTCGGCGCATTTGGATGATCTGGACCTCAACCCGCTGTTGATCACCGTCGATGGCGCACATGAGAACGTCTATGACCGCGACAAACCGCGTCAGGTGGTGCTTGATACGCTTGATGCGCAGATCGTCCGGGATGCCGCGCGTTTCCTTGAGGATGGTGAGAAGATGCAGCTGTCCTACGCCGTGCAGAACACGCACCGGACGGTCGGCACGCGGGTTTCGAGCCATATCGTGAAGCGCTTCGGTATGCGCAATTCCCTGCAGCCGGACCACCTGACGGTGAAGCTAACCGGCTCTGCGGGCCAATCACTGGGTGCCTTCGCAGCACCGGGGCTGAAGCTCGAAGTCTCGGGCGATGCCAACGACTATGTCGGCAAGGGTCTGTCGGGCGGTACGATTGTGGTGCGGCCTTCGATGGCGAGCCCAGTGGTGGCGTCGGAGAATACGATCATCGGCAACACGGTGCTTTATGGTGCGACGGCGGGCTATCTATTTGCCGCGGGCCGGGCGGGCGAGCGTTTTGCGGTGCGCAACTCGGGCGCGCATGTGGTGATTGAAGGCTGCGGCAGCAACGGTTGTGAATATATGACCGGCGGTGTGGCGGTGATCCTTGGTGAGATCGGGGCAAACTTCGCCGCCGGGATGACCGGGGGGATGGCCTATCTCTATGACCCTGAAGGGCTGGCGCCGAAGCTGATGAACGCCGAGACGATCGTGACCTGCCCGGTCAGCGTCGAGCATTGGTTGGACCAGTTGCACGGGCTGCTGGAGCGTCATGTCGCCGAGACCAACAGCCGCAAGGCCGCCGATATTCTTCAGCATTGGGAGACTGAGAAGCACAACTTCCTGCAGGTCTGCCCGAAGGAAATGCTGGTGCATCTGCCCGCGCCGCTGTCGGTGGAAGAGACGGCAGTTCCAGCGGAGTAACCTTTGCCCCGCGCGGCTCCGGTCGCGCGGGCGGGCCATCGTCTTCGGCTTGTTTCCAGGCAAGGGTGGTTTTGAAAAACCTCTGCGCTACCTCTGCCTCTCCACAGGAGGCGGATCATGCGAAAAATTCTAGCGGTATTGCTGATAGTCACAGGCCTCAGCGCCTGCACCGACACCGCACCGCGTGGCGGGGGCGATATCCTCGTGCTGGGCGATTCCATCATGGCGTGGAATGGAGGCCGCTCGATCCCCGATGTCATTGCCAACCAAACGCGCCGCAGCGTTACCAGCCGTGCCGTGCCCGGCGCGCAGTTCGACAATGGCTCGACCATCGCCTCTGCCGTTGGCTTTGACATCCAGCAGCAGTTCCCCGGCGGGCGCTGGAACTGGGTGGTGGTGAATGGCGGTGCCAACGATCTGAGCGCCGATTGCGGCTGCGGGGCCTGCGGGGCCTCGGTGAATGCGCTGATCGCACCGGACGGTCAAAGCGGCAGCATCCCCGCCTTCTTGCAACGCCTCCGTGCCCAGACCGGGGCGCAGGTCATGTGGATGGGCTATTACGCAGGCTCCGGCTCAGGGTCCTTTGCCGGATGCCGCGATGATCTGGTCGAAATCGAATCCCGCATCGCCACTTTCGCCGCAGGCCGCCCGGGGATCCATTTCGTTGATTCCGAAGACGTGATCGACCGGGGGGACCGCGGTCTTTTCGCCGGAGACAACGTGCATCCCTCCGCCCGTGGCTCTGCCCGGATCGGTGCCTACCTCGCCCAAGAAATCACAGCGCGCGAGAACCGTTCACAAAAACCCGCAGACGGCCTATAGCTGATCCATGGCGACACGGAAAAAGACCGCCCCCAAGGGCAAGAAATCGAGCAAGGCAAGCCCCCCGTTGAAGAAACGCGCGGGCCGCTGGGTGGTGCGCGCCTTGGCGCTGGCCTTTGTCTTGGCTGTGCTGCTGGTGCTGCTGTTCCGCTTCGTCAACCCGCCCACCGGGGTCTACATGCTTTCGGAATCGCGCCGTCTGGGTGGGGTGCAGCGCGACTGGGTGCCGCTTGAGCAGATCGCCCCCGTGATGGCCCGCGCGGCCGTGGCAGCAGAGGATGCGAATTTCTGCAATCACTGGGGCTTTGACATGCAGGCGATCCGCACCGCGATTGAAAATGGCTCTGCCCGCGGGGCGTCCACGATCAGCCAGCAGACGGTCAAGAACGTCTATCTTTGGCATGGCCGCTCGTGGCTGCGCAAAGCACTTGAGGCCGGGATGACTCCACTGGTCGAAACCCTATGGCCCAAGCGCCGGATCATTGAGGTCTATTTGAATGTGGCCGAGTTTGACGAAGGCGTCTTTGGCGTCGGCGCAGCAGCTCCGCATTACTTTGGCGTCGCGGCGGCGGACCTCAGCCCGACGCAGGCCGCCCGGCTTGCCGCGATCCTGCCCGACCCGAAAGAGCGTTCCGCCTCCCGGCCCGGTGACTTTACCCGCAAGCGTACGGCCCAGATCATGGACGGGGCGGCGACCATCCGCGCGGACGGTCGTGCCGCTTGTTTCGAGAGTTGAAAATCCTCCCGCCAGCAGGCATGGAAGAGTGCAATCCCTTTAACCACACGGACTTTATATGACGGCTCGCTTGTTTCACGTTCCCTTGTCCCCCTTCTGTCGCAAGGTGCGGCTTAGCCTTGGGGAGAAGAAGATCGAGGTGGAACTGGTCGAGGAACGCTATTGGGAGCAAGACCCCGATTTCCTGCGCCGCAATCCGGCGGGCAAGGTGCCTGTGCTGCGGCTTGACGGGATCATGATGGCGGAAAGCGCCGCGATCTGTGAGTATATCGAAGAGACCCGCCCAGAGGCGTCATTGCTGCCCAGCGACCCGGTGCAGCGCTTGGAAGTGCGCCGTCTGGTCAGCTGGTTCGACGACAAATTCCACGACGAGGTGACCTCGAAACTGCTGTACGAGCGGGTCAACAAGAAGGTCACCAAACAGGGCTACCCGGACAGCAAGAACGTGAAGGCCGGGGCCAAGGCGATCAAATATCACCTCGACTATATGGCTTGGCTGCTGGATCACCGCCGCTGGCTGGCGGGTGACGTGATGACGCTGGCCGATTTCGCCGCCGCCGCGCATCTGTCGTCGCTCGACTATATCTCGGACGTGGATTGGAACCGCTCTGACGTGGTTAAGGACTGGTACGCCAAAATCAAATCGCGTCCCGCCTTTCGGTCGATCCTCGCCGACCAGTTGCCGGGCTTCCCGCCGCCGGTGCATTACAACAACCTCGACTTCTGATGCCCGCCGCCCCCCGCGCCGACCCCGGGCCGGAGGCTCTCAAGGCGCGGGTGGTGGCTCGGGCGCTTGAGGAAGGCTTTGTCGCCTGCCGTATTTGCCGCCCCGAAGACGTGCCCGAAATGCCCGAACGGCTCGCCCGCTTTGTCGAGGCGGGGTTTCACGGGCAGATGGGCTGGATGGAAGAGCGGATGCATTGGCGCGGCAATCCCGCAGCACTCTGGCCCGAGGCGCGGTCGGTCATCATGCTGGCCGAAAGCTACACCCCCGACCATGACCCCCGCGCGGTGTTGGAGCATCCCGACAAGGGGGCGATCTCGGTCTATGCGCAGGGGCGTGACTACCACGATATCGTCAAGAAACGGCTGAAGCGGCTGGCGCGTTGGCTGATGGAGGAAGCCCGCGCGGCTGACCCTGAGGTGAAGGTTTTCGTCGATACCGCCCCGGTGCCGGAAAAGGCGCTGGCGCAGGCGGCGGGGCTCGGCTGGCAGGGCAAACATACCAATCTTCTCAGCCGAAAATTCGGCAATTGGGCCTTTTTAGGCTCTGTTTTTACCACGCTTGATCTCGCCCCCGATGCGCGGGAGGTCGACCACTGCGGGTCATGCCGCGCCTGCCTAGAGGCCTGTCCGACAGATGCCTTCCCCGCGCCCTATCAACTCGACGCGCGGCGCTGCATTTCCTATCTGACGATCGAACACAAAGGGCCTGTCGATCTGGACCTACGCGAGAAGATGGGCAACCGGATCTATGGCTGCGACGATTGCCTTGCGGCTTGCCCGTGGAACAAATTCGCCGTGGCGGCCAGTGATATGCGCTATCACGGCCCCGCTGTGCAGCCGGCGGATTTGGCAGAGTTGGCGGCGCTGGATGATACCGCGTTCCGCGCGCGCTATTCCGGCTCTCCGATCAAACGGATCGGGCGGGATCGCTTTGTGCGTAACGTGCTCTATGCCATCGGCAATTCCGGGCTGGCGCGGCTGCGCCCGGCGGCGCAATCTCTGACCGAAGATGCTGACCCCACCGTGGCCGATGCCGCGCGTTGGGCGGCAGAGCGTTTGGCATAGGAGGCACGCCCATGGCGGTGTTATTGGGGGTGGACACGGGCGGCACCTATACCGACGCGGTGCTGATCCGCAATGAGACAGAGGTGATCGCTTCGGCCAAAGCGCTGACGACCCGCGCCGATCTGGCTGTTGGCGTGGGCAATGCGGTCAGCGCGGTGCTGGCGCAGTCCGGCGTGGCGGCGGATCAGATCGCTATGGCTTCGCTCTCCACCACGCTGGCGACCAACGCGCTGGTCGAAGGGCAGGGCGGCCGCGTGGCGCTGATCTATGTCGGATTCCGCGCTCCTGATCTTGAGGCGCATGGGCTGTCAGAGGCGCTGCGGGGTGACCCTTGCCTGCTGCTGACTGGTGGGCACGACCATGCGGGGGCCGAGGTTGCGCCGCTGGACGAGACAGCCCTAATCGCCTTTTTAGAGACGCATAGGGTCGATGTAAGCGGCTTTGCCGTGGCCAGCCAATTCGCCACGCGCAATCCGGCCCATGAGCAGAGGGTCGCGGAACTGGTGGCAGAGGTCACAGGGCGTCCGGTGTCGGCGTCTCACAGTCTTTCAGCCAAGCTGAACGGGCCGAAGCGGGCGCTGACGGCTTTGCTGAACGCGCGGCTGATTGGCATGATCGATCGGCTGATTGGCCGGGCCGAGGATCAGTTGCGCAGCTTGGGCATCAACGCCCCGATGATGGTGGTGCGCGGCGATGGTGCCTTGATGTCGAGTGCGCAGGCCCGCGAGCGCCCGATCGAGACGATCCTTAGCGGCCCCGCCGCGTCGCTCGTGGGCGCGCGCTGGTTGACCGGGGCAGAGACGGCGCTGGTGTCGGATATCGGCGGGACGACGACCGATGTAGCGCTGTTGCGCGACGGTCGCCCGGCGATTGATCCGGCGGGTGCGCAGGTTGGCCCCTATCGAACCATGGTCGAGGCGGTGGCGATGCGGACCCATGGCTTGGGTGGTGACAGCGAAGTGCATTTCACGTCCCAAGGTCTGACCGCGGGCGTGACACTTGGGCCGAAGCGGCTGCTGCCGGTCTCTCTCCTTGCGGTGGAGGCGGGCGAGGTGGTGCATAGAGCCTTGGACGCCCAACTGCGGCGGAGCGTGGTGGGGGAGCATGATGGCCGCTTTCTGCGGGCCGTGCCCGGTCAGGCGGTCGAAGGTCTGGCCCCGCGCGACTTGGTACTGCTAGAGCGGATCGGCACCGATGTCTGGCCCTTGGGCGACGTGCTTCGGAACCGGGTCGAACAGGGCGCTTTGGCCCGGCTGGTGGCGCGGGGGCTGGTGCAGGTGGCGGGGGTTACGCCCAGCGATGCGAGCCATGTGGCCGGGCATCTTTCGGCATGGGACAGCGCGGCTGCTCACAAGGCATTGGCGTTGTTCGGACGCAAGCGCGGCGGCTCGGGGCTGCGGTTCTGCCCCGAGCCTGAGAGCCTTGCCAAAATCATCATCGACCAGCTGACCGATCAGACCGCCTTGGCCCTGTTAGAGACTGCTTTTGCCGAAGAATCCCCCGCCTTTGACCTGCCGCCCGAGATCTTGGCACGGCATGTTTTGATGCAGCGTGGCCTATCGGGGCATCGCGGCGTGCTGCGGATTGACGCGGGTCTGAACTTGCCTGTCGTGGGCTTGGGCGCTTCGGCGGCGACCTATTACCCGGCGGTAGGAGAGAGGCTGGGGAGCGAGATGATCCTGCCTGACCACGCCCATGTCGCCAATGCCATCGGTGCGGTGGTGGGGCGGGTGATCATGCGTGAAAGCGGCACCGTCACCGTCCCGCACGAAGGGGTATTTCGCGTTCATCTGGCCAATGGTCCACAGGATTTCCCGAATGCCGAACGCGCTCTGGCCGAAGCAGAGACTGTTTTGACCGAAACCGCCCGCGGGCGGGCCCAGTCAGCCGGGGCCGCACAGATCGAGTGCCACGTGACGCGCGATATTCGTATGGCGGAGATTGAGGGGCGGGAGGTTTTTGTTGAGGCCGCGCTTACTGTCGAAGCCTCGGGGCGACCGCGCGTGGCGGCGGGCTAGCCCCCGGCGCGGTGCCGGGGGTAGCATTGTTACTCAGCCGCTGCGCGTTTGGGCAGCACCCAATCGGCGCGCGGGAAATGGCAGGTGTAGCCATTGGGCAGCCGTTCCAGATAGTCTTGATGCTCTGGCTCTGCTTCCCAGAAATCGCCAACGGGTTCGATCTCGGTCACGACTTTGCCCGGCCACAGGCCAGAGGCTTCGACATCGGCGATGGTATCTTCGGCGACCGCTTTTTGTTCATCGTCGACATAGTAGATCGCGGAACGGTAGCTCATCCCGCGGTCGTTGCCCTGACGGTTCATCGTGGTGGGGTCGTGGATCTGAAAGAAGAACTCCAGCAACTCGCGGTAGGAGGTCTTCTCGGGGTCGAAGTTGATCTCGATCCCTTCGGCATGGGTGCCGTGGTTGCGGTAGGTCGCATTGGGCACGTCGCCGCCGGTATAGCCGACGCGGGTCGAGACCACACCGGGGCGGCGGCGGATCAGATCTTGCATCCCCCAGAAACAGCCACCGGCCAATACTGCGCGTTCGGTTGTCATGTCACATTCTCCACTTGGTTGAGATACTCGCCATAGCCTTCGGCTTCCATGTCGTCACGGTGGACGAAGCGCAAAGAGGCGGAGTTGATGCAATAACGCAGCCCGCCGCGATCCGGTGGGCCATCGGGAAAGACGTGGCCAAGGTGGCTGTCGCCGTGTTTGCTGCGCACCTCGGTGCGGATCATGCCGAGCGAGGCGTCTTCCAACTCTTCGACATAGGCAGGCACAATCGGTTTGGTAAAGCTCGGCCAGCCACAGCCGCTTTCGTATTTGTCACCGCTGGCGAACAAAGGCTCGCCCGAGACGATGTCGACGTAGATGCCCGGCTCTTTGTTGTTCAGGTATTTACCGGTGCCGGGGCGTTCGGTGCCGCTGCGTTGGGTGACATGGAATTCTTCGGGGCTCAGCGCATCAATCGCGGCGTTGGTTTTCTCGTATTGGGGCATGGCGTCCTCCATTCATGGGCTTGGCCTATTAGATGGGGTGTGGCGGTGAAATTCAAAGGGTTTGCGGCTCACACTGGCGTTACGCTTTGCGTTGCCGCGAGATCTGCACGGCAAGGATACCGCCTGCGATGATGGCAACGCCAAGGATGTCGCGCGGTCCCAGCGTTTCGCCCAGCAGCAGGGCCGCGATGGCCACGCCGAAGAACGGGTTGAGGAAGTGGAAGGTCGCCGCCCGCGTGGCGCCGATGCGGTTCACGAGCCAGAACCAGACCACGGTGGCGGCAAGGCCGGGGACAAGGCAGGTATAGGCGAAGGCGAGCGTCAGGCGCAGGCTGGGGTCGATGCGGGGTGTCTCAAACAGCAGGGTGGCGATGGAGAGGGCCACGCAGCCGACAAGCATTTGCAGGCCGACGACCATGAGGAAGTTGCCACCCGATGTCGCGCCGCGCACAAGCAGGGTGGCCGCGGTGAGGGCCACCACGCCGATGGCGCAGAGGATGAGGCCATAGAGGTCGACTTGGCCGCCGAGGCGCGCGCCCATGATGATGGCGACGCCAATGACACCGGCAAACAGTCCCGCGATGCCCAAAGGGCGCAGCTTTTCGCCCAAAAACGCCCATGCGGCGAAGCCCACGAGAAGCGGCATGGTGGAGGCGATGATTGCGGCGAGGGAAGCTTCGATCGTTTGCATGGCGATGAAGTTCAGGCCGAGGTAGACCGCGTTTTGCAGCACGCCGAAGATGATCGTCGCCCGCCATTGCGCGGGGGTGAGCCGCCAGCTTTGCCCCAAGGCCAGCGCGATGCCGACGCCGATCAGGCCGGAAATCAGGTAGCGCAGAGAGAGGGCCAGCAGGGGCGAGGCATCCATCACGATGATACGGGCAGAGGTGAAGGCCGAGGACCACATCACGGCAAAGGCCAGTCCCATGAGAATTGCGCGGATGTCCATGAAATGCCCCCTGTGCTGAACTTGCTAAGCAATGGCGGGTTTGAAGGGGGAGGGCAAGGTGCGGAAACGGGGGAGTTCGCCAGCCCGCCCGGAATCAAGCCGCAGGCGCCGGGCCATCGCCTGCCCGCCCGCCACGCCAGAGGCGTGCCGTGGAAGTTTGGGCGCACCGCTGGTGCGACCGGGTAGGCGATTTGGTGAGGCTGGACGCGACATTGAGAGCGCACATCACGGCTGAGCCATAAAGTGGCAACGTCAGAAGGTTGGATCGCCGACCCGCGGGCAGGCGATGGCCCTCGTGGCCAACAAAAAAGGGCCGCCCGAGGGCGACCCTTTCGCAAACATTCAGCCCAGGGCTTACTCGTTCACGCTGTCCTTCAGCGCCTTCGCGATGGTCATTTTAACCACTTTGTCGGCGTCTTTCTTGAACTGCTCGCCAGTGGCGGGGTTACGGACCATCCGCTCGGGGCGCTCACGGCAATAGATTTTGCCAACGCCCGGCAGGGTCACGGCACCGCCGGCGGACACTTCACGGGTGATCAGGTTGCAAACGGCGTCGAGCGCTGCGCCTGCGGATTTCTTGTCGGTGTCCATCTCTTCTGCCAGAGCAGCAACGAGCTGGGTCTTGGTCATCGGTTTTGCCATTTTATTCTCCTTAGACTGCCCGCTTTTTAGGGCCTCATGGCCGGAATGTAACGGTATGTTGTGGGATAACACAACGAATTGTGGCGCTCTAAACGTGAAAACATGCGATTTTCCGCTGTTTTAACCCCTATAGGAACGCCGTTTCGTCGAAGGATCGAAGTTTCCGGCTGTGGATCCGCTCCAACGGCATGCGGCGCAGCAGCTCCATGGCGCGAATACCGATCATCAGATGGCGCGCGACTTGGGTCTTGTAGAAGTCCGAGGCCATGCCGGGCAGTTTCAATTCACCATGCAGCGGTTTGTCCGACACACACAGCAGCGTGCCATAGGGCACCCGGAAGCGATAGCCGTTGGCCGCGATGGTGGCACTTTCCATATCCAGCGCCACGGCACGGGACTGGCTCAGCCGCTGCACCGGGCCGGACTGGTCGCGCAATTCCCAGTTGCGGTTGTCGATGGTGGCGACGGTGCCGGTGCGCATGATGCGCTTGAGCTCATAGCCCTCCAACTGCGTGACCTGCGCCACCGACTGCTCCAACGCGATCTGGATCTCGGCCAGCGCCGGGATTGGCACCCAGACCGGCAGGTCGTCGTCCAGAACGTGATCCTCGCGCAGATAGCCATGCGCCAGCACGAAGTCGCCCAAAGCCTGCGTATTGCGCAGCCCGGCACAGTGGCCGACCATCAGCCAAGCATGGGGGCGCAGCACGGCGATGTGATCCGTCGCCGTTTTGGCGTTGGAGGGCCCGACGCCGATATTGACCAGTGTGATGCCCGAACCGTCGGCGCGTTTCAGGTGATAGGTCGGCATCTGCGGGGTCTTCAGCGTCTCTGCCAAAGGCGCATCGGGATCGGTGATCTCGGCATTGCCGGTCGAGACGAAGGCGGTATAGCCGCTTTCCGGGTCGCGCAGCATCTCGCGGGCGTATTGCTCGAACTCCGTCACATAGAACTGGTAGTTGGTGAACAGCACATGGGTCTGGAAATGCTCGGGGTCCGTGGCGGTGTAATGCGCCAGCCGGGCGAGGGAGTAATCGACCCGCTGCGCGGTAAAGGGCGCGAGCGGGCGCACGTCGTCCTCGGGCACATAGGTGCCGTTGACGATATCGTCATTGGTGGTCGACAGGTCCGGCACGTCAAAGACATCGCGCAGGGTGAAATCGGCAGCCCCTTCTTGCGGCACGTTCAGCGCATTATCGCCGGACATGGCAAAATGCACCGGGATCGGCGTTGTCGAGGGGCCGACGATCACCGGCTGATCGTGGTTTTCGATCAACAGGCCGATTTGCTGGATCAGGTAGTTCCGAAACAGATCAGGCCGGGTGATCGTCGCGGCGAAGGTGCCGGGCGACGACACATGTCCGAAAGACAGCCGCGTATCGACGTGGGCGTAAGACGAGGTGCGAAACCGCAGTTCGGGATAAAAGGCACGCACGCGGGCATCGGGGGCCGAGGTCTCCATCGCCTTGGCAAAGGCATCATGCAGGAAGGTCGTGGCCTGCTGATAAAGTTCGGTCAGGCGGTCGACAGCAGCTGTCGCATCGCGGAAGCTTTCCGGGTTCGGGGTGTCCGGGGTTAGGATCGTTGTCATGTTTGCGGCTCTAACAATGGGATGATTTCAAATTTCTGCACATCGACCAGCCCAAGGTCGGAGATCCGCAACTCAGGGATCACCACAAGGGCCAAAAGCGAATGCTGCATATAGGCGTTGTTCAGCTTGCAGCCACAGTCGATCATCGCCTGCACAAGGGCTTCGGCATCGGCGGCGACCTCTGCGGCGGGGCGGTCTGACATCAGCCCGGCGATGGGCAGGGCGACAAGCGCCAGTTCCTCGCCCTCACGGAAGATCGTGATGCCCCCGCCGACTTCGCGCAGCCGGTTGGCGGCCAGCGCCATCTGCTCGGCATCGGTGCCCACGACGATCATGTGGTGGCTGTCATGCGCCACGGTCGAGGCCATGGCCATGCGCCCCTCATAGCCGAATCCCGAGACGAAAGCGTTGGTCACCCTCCCGGTGGCGCGGTGGCGTTCGACCAGTGCGATCTGGCAAACCTCGCCAGTGCCCTGCACGCGGCCTTCGGTGACAGGTAGTTCAAACTTCAGCGCGCGTGTGGGCGCTTGGTTTTCGACCACGCCGATGACATTGGCGGTGACGGCGTTCGCGCCTTCGGGTGCGGCGATGTCGAAGTCATCGGCGCTCAAGTCTCGGGCCATGTTTACGGTCTGACGAGCAGTGTTAGGCCAGTCGAAATGCGGGCAATCGACAAGGCACTTGCCATCTTCCGCCACCACGTCGCCGCGTGCGATCACCGTCTCTACCGGGAAGCTCGCAAGGTCCGATGTCAGGATCACATCAGCTCGGCGGCCCGGCGTCAGTGAGCCGATCTCCCGCTCCAACCCGAAATGCGTCGCGGTGTTGATCGTCGCCATTTGCAAGGCAATTAACGGATCGCAGCCGCAGTCGATGGCATGACGCACCACCCGGTTCATATGCCCTTCGTTGGTGATGGTGCCCGAGTGGCTGTCATCGGTGCACAGGATCATGTTGCGCGGATCGAGCCCCTTTTCGGTGATCGCGGTGATCTGTGTCTTCACGTCATACCACGCCGAGCCGAGCCGGATCATCGAGCGCATGCCCTGCCGCATCCGCGCCACGGCGTCGGCTTCGCAGGTGCCCTCGTGGTCATCTGCAGGGCCGCCCGCCACATAGGCGGCAAAGGCGGGCCCAAGGTCGGGGGAAGCGTAATGCCCGCCCACGGTCTTGCCCGCCCGTTGGGTCGCCGCGATCTCGGCCAGCATCTGCGGGTCGGCGTTGCTGACGCCCGGAAAGTTCATCATCTCGCCCAAGCCAATAATGCCGGGCCATGCCATTGCCTCGGCCACATCCTCGGCGCTGATCTCGAAACCCGTCGTTTCCAGCCCGGGGGCCGAAGGCGCGCAGGAGGGCATTTGCGTGAAGATGTTAATCGGCTGCATCAGCGCTTCGTCATGCATCATGCGCACGCCGTTCAGCCCCAGCACATTGGCGATCTCATGCGGGTCGGTGAAGGCCGATGTCGTGCCATGTGGGATCACGGCGCGGGCGAACTCCGCCGGGGTGAGCATGGTCGATTCAATATGCATATGCCCGTCGCAAAGACCGGGGACCATATAGCGGCCATTGGCCTCGATAATGTGGGTATCATCGCCGCCGCAGTGGCTGGCATCCGGCCCGACAAAGGCGATGCGCCCGGCGGCGATGGCGATGTCGTGATCGGGCAGGCATTCGCGGGTGTGCACATTCACCCAGATGCCGCCGGTGATGATCGTATCGGCCGCGCGCCGCCCGGCGGCGACCTCGACCAATTGTGCGGCCACATCGGGCCAAGTGGGGAACGTTTTATCTGTCATGTCCAAAGGTGCCATAGGGCCGGGGGAGGTTCAAGCGGGCCCGCGATATGAAAGGGCGCGGGATGTTGCCAGAACGCGCCGCTTGCGGCTAACTGGGGCTCAAGGCATTTACGGAACCATCTGATGAATTTTCTCTTTGTGCACCAGAACATGCCCGGCCAATACCGGGAGTTGGTGCAATGGCTGGCGCAGGCGGGCGGGCATCGGATTTATTTTCTGACCCAGCGTCAGAACGCCCCAAAACTGCCCGGCGTCGAAACCCGGGTCTACCGCCCCCATCATCGGCCCGACGACAAAGCCTATGGCCTCTCGCGCGTTTGGGAAGAAGCGTCGGGCAATGGTTTCGGGGCCGTCAACGCGGCCCGGCAGATCGAAACGCAAGAGGGCTTTCGCCCCGACATCATCATCGGCCACGTCGGTTGGGGGGAGTTGAGCTTTTTCAAAGAGCTTTGGCCCGATGTGCCGATCATCGGTTATTTCGAGTATTACTATAACATGACCGGCGGGATGGTCGGCTTTGATCCAGCCGAGAAAATCTCGGCCCATGCGCCCTATCTTAACCATGCGCGCAATATCGTGCCGCTGGCCAATATCGAAACCGTCGATCTGGGCCACTGTCCGACCCATTGGCAACGCGACCGTTTCCCCGAAAGCTTTCACCGCAAGCTTTATGTCTGCCACGATGGCATCCGCACCGATCAGCTATTGCCCGACCCGGATGTTAGCCTGCGGTTGGGGCGTATGGCCGAGCCCGTGACGCGCAAGGATGAGATCATCACCTATGTCGCGCGCAATCTGGAAAAGACGCGGGGCTTTCACACGATGATGCGCGCTCTGCCGCGTATCTTGGCCGAGCGGCCCGCTGCGCGGGTGGTGATCGTCGGCGGCAATGAGGTGTCCTACGGCAAGCAAAGCGACCATCCCGGCGGGTTGCGCGGAGAGATGGCGGCAGAACTGCAGGGCAAGATCGATTGGGAGCGGGTGCATTTCGTCGGCAAAGTGCCATACCCCGATTTCAAGAAGCTTGTGCAGATCAGCCGCTGTCACATCTATCTGACGATGCCCTTTGTGCTGTCTTGGTCTCTGCTCGAAGCCATGTCGATGCAAGCGACGATCGTGGCCTCGGATGTGGCCCCGGTGCGCGAGGCGGTGAGCCATGGCAAGACCGGGCTGCTGGTGGATTTCTTTGACCCCGATGCGCTGGCGGCGCAGGTCGTGGAGGTGCTTGCCAATCCGCAGGATCACGCCCATCTCGGCCCGGCGGCGCGGGCGCATGTGGTTGAGCATTACGATTTCCTTACCCGCTGCCTGCCCGAACAGCTCGCGCGGATCAACGCATTGGTGCTCGACAGTAAACGGATCAGCTAGCCGGGATCAGTTGCCAAGGTTTCCAGCGGTGTTCACCAGCCCAAAGACCGATCCGACGAGGCCCAGAATGGTGCGCGTGTCCGACAGTGGGCTTTCGGTCGCAAGCACCAGATCGCCGGATTGAATGTGGAAATTCCGCGCCGAGAACAGCCCGTCAGATGTGGTCAAATCCAGTGTGAACACCACCCGCGTGCGACGCGGGCCGCGCACCCCGGCGCTGACCGCGCTGGCGGGGTATTCGCGCAGGATCAAAATGCCCTCGGGGTCGGCGCGGGATTCGTTTACCCCACCGATGATCGCCAGCGCATCCAGAGCAGAGACCTCATCGCGGTTAAAGGGAAACTGTGCTTCCCTTCCGGCGGCACCCAGCGACAGGAAGTAACGGCGGTCATCCTCGATGATCAGTTTGTCGCCCCCGATCAGCCGGGTATCAAGGCTGGGGTTTTCGTAAAGCCGGTCGATCGACGTGGTATAGATGTTTGGGCCGCGCAGCAGTTTGACCTGCGGGTTTTCGATGCCGCTTTGCACCCCGCCACCAGCCGAGATCGCCGCCAGCACGGTAAAGTTATTGTCGGGCATCAGGATGTTGCCGGGGCTGCTCACGCCGCTCACCAGATCGACGGAGTTGCTGCGCCCTTCGGTCATGGCCAATTGCACCTGTGCCGAGGGCACGATCGTCTCAAGCCGACGCTGAAGCAATTGCCGCGCTGAATCCGGGGTCCGGCCCGAGACCTGAACCTTGCCGATATAGGGCATGAAGATCGTCCCGCTTTCCGAAACGCGAATGCCGGACAGGGTGGCAACCTGTTGGCTTGGTGAAGTCAGCAGCGAGTTGTCGCTGCTGTCCCAAACCAGAATGTCCAGCCGATCACCGGGGCGGATGACTTGGGCGTTCGACCCTCGGCTGGCACCGATCCAGCCATGGCGTCTTTCGCCGGTGCGGGGCCACTGAGCAACACTGGGCAGGAAGGCACGGGTGACGGGATAAACGGCGATATCGGCATCCGGCGCGGCCGCTTCCTCGGTGACTTCTTTTTGGATGGCTGCACCACGTGGAAGGTTGCTGCATGCCGCCAGCGAGAAGGTCATCAGGGCCAAGAGGAACAGTTTGCTCAGGTGCTTCATGAGATGCGCAGTCGCTTTCTGGTGTTTCACCGGTAAACCGGGGTACTTGTGCCTGTATGCAGTGTTAATTGGCGGCTTGCAAAGGATGTTGTAAACCCGGCCCCCATCCGAAATTCTAGTCCCTCAGGATAGAGGCTGAACCTATGGCGTCAATGACTACAAAAGACAGCGCGGTTTCAAGCGGCCCGGCGGATTTTGACGGGGTTCTCTTGCTGGGCGCGACGGGGCGTTTGGGCAGCATGCTGCGCCGTCATTGGCCTGAACCGCAAGCTCTGCGCAGCCAGTCGCGGCAGCCACGACCCGGATTTTACAATTTCGATCTGCCAGCGGCGGGAGAGGGGCCAAGCAATGCGGCGATTTCCGCCGCGCGTGGCGCGCGGGCGGTGATCGCTTTGGCCGGGGTGACCCCGGCCCGGGCGGGGGCCTGCGGCGCAGCGCTGGAGGATAACGTCACCCTCGCCCTCGCCGCGCTGAAGCTGGCAGAGGCGGCGGCGGTCCCTCGGTTTTTTGTCGCCTCTTCGGCAGCGGTCTATGGCGCGCAAGACGGTCCCCTGCGAGAGGATGTGCCCTGCGCTCCGCTTTCGGAGTACGGCAGGCAGAAGCTGGCGATGGAGCAGGCGGTGCGAGAAGCGCAAGGCAAGACTGCCGTCACCGCGCTGCGGATCGGCAATGTGGTCGGCGCGGATGCGATCCTTGGCGGCTGGCAACCGGCAATGCAGATTGATCGCTTCCCCGATGGCGCCACGCCTAGCCGCAGCTATATCGGGCCGGTGACCTTGGCGCGGGTGCTCTGCGCGCTCTGCCATGCGGACGACCTGCCGCCTGTTTTGAATATCGCGGCCCCCGGCGCGGTGCAAATGGGGGCGCTGCTCGATGCGGCGGGGCTGGCGTGGCAGCCCAAACCGGCCCCGGCCACCGCCATTCCTGAGGTGCGGCTGGATACGAATGCGCTTGAATGCCACGTCGATTTCACGCCAGAAACTCAAACGCCCGCCGGTATGGTACGTGAATGGCAGCAGGATATGAACAAACGATGAAGACCCTTCAATGACGTGGCGCAAGCGCATCTTCGATCTGTTCTTCGCCAGCCTGCTTGTCATCATCTTGGGGCCGATCCTGCTGGGGTTGCTGGTCTGGCTGCTGCTGAAAGAGGGGCGGCCGCTTTTTCATGTGGCCGAGCGGATGAAAGCGCCTGATCAAAGTTTCAACCTTTGGAAACTGCGTACGATGACCGTGGCAGAGAAGGATCAGGGCGTATCGGGCGGGAACAAAGCCGCGCGGATCACCCCCACTGGCGCATGGCTCAGGGCGCGGCGCTTGGATGAGTTTCCCCAGCTTTGGAATATCCTGCGCGGCGATCTAAGCTTTGTCGGCCCGCGTCCGCCGCTGCGCGAATATGTGGAGCGTTTTCCCAAGGTCTATGCCGAGGTTCTGAAATCCCGGCCCGGCGTGACCGGGTTGGCCACGATCCGGTTTCACAAACATGAAGAGCGGCTGCTGTCGCGCTGCGAGACCCCGGAAGAGACCGACCGTGTCTATTGTCGTATCTGCGTTCCGCGCAAAGCCCAACTAGATCTGATTTATCAGCGCCATCAAAGCACATGTTACGACTTTGATTTGGTGTTTCAAACTATCAGCAACCTTTTTAGACGCAGATGAAGGTGGCGGTGGCCCGCAGCGTGACCGGGGGCAAATTAGTTAAGAATTGGTGTTTTTTACAAAATCATGGCATTGTCTGCTGAAAATTTAAGCGAATCCGGGTTCGATTGGTGACACCTTGAGCGCTATTTACTGTTTTTACGCTTGTTGGTGCTCAGAAAGAGCTCCATGGACGGAAGAGAGCTACTAATACGTATCGGGCGCATCGCGGTCGCTAATATACACGTAGACAGGAGACGGCGCATGCTGAGCATCATCAAGTCGCTGACCAAACGGCAAAAGCGCGTGATCATGCTGGCGCTCGACTCCCTTTTGATCGTTGTTTCCACAATTGCCGCCTTGGCTGTGCGCGGGCTGCCTGAGCACCTTCTCGAAACACTCGCTAACTATGCCCCGGTTTTACCCCTTACTCTGATTGTCGGTGTGCTCGTATCGATCCGCTTAGGGGTCTGTAGCACACAGCTGAACGCCTATGAGACCGCAGCGGTCGGTAGCACCGCAATTTTAGGGACCACCCTTGCGGGCGTATCCTTGCTAGGTGCGTCCCTTCTGGGGCTGGATTTCCCGCTGGGCGTGCATGTCATGTTCGGAGCGATCTTTTTCTCTTTGGTGGTGCTGTCGCGGGTAATCTTGTTGCATATCGTGCTGCAAATCTACCGAACCGGCGACGCGCGCTGCCGTGTCCTGATCTATGGCGCGGGCACCACGGGGACACAGCTGGTCTCGGCGCTGCGCGGCCATGAAACGATTGAGCCTATCGCCTTTGTCGATGACAACATTGCGCTGCAAGGGCTCAACGTCTCAAAACTGCCGGTCTATTCCTCGCGCGGCATCGCTGAACTTGTCGTCGAAAAGCAGATTGACCGCGTGTTGCTGGCCGTGCCTTCGCTCAGCACCCCCAAGCAGGCGCAGATCGCCCGACGGTTGGAGAAGCTGGGTCTGGAGGTGCAGACCCTTCCGTCCTTCGCGCAGCTGATCGGCGAAGAGGCTTTGGTCGACAAGCTTTCCCCCGTTTCTCCGCGTCGATTCCTGAACCGCGATGAAATCACCCCTTTGATCAACGAAGGCGGAGAGAGCTATGCCGGAAAGGTGGTTTTCGTCTCTGGTGCGGGCGGCTCCATCGGGTCGGAGCTTTGCCGTCAGGTTCTGCTTTGTCGGCCCACCAAACTGGTGCTTTTCGAACTGAGCGAACTGGCCCTCTACAACGCCGACATGGAGATCCGGCAGTTGGCCGAGGGCAGCGACATCGAAATCATCTCGGTCTTGGGTACGGTCACGGATACCCGGCAGCTGCGCAAAGTACTGTCGCAGCACGGGGTCAATGTGATCCTTCATGCCGCCGCCTATAAACATGTCCCGCTGGTCGAGGCGAACCCGCTTTCGGGGCTGGTGAACAATGTTCTGGGCACACAGGCGTTGGCCGAGCAGGCCGCCCGCGCGGGCGTGGAGCGTTTCATTCTGGTATCGACCGACAAGGCCGTGCGCCCGACCAATATCATGGGCGGGTCCAAGCGGCTTGCCGAACTCGTCATTCAGGATATGGCGCGCAAATATGGCGGCGAGGGCGGTGTCATCTATTCCATGGTCCGCTTTGGCAATGTGTTGGGGTCGTCCGGGTCTGTCGTGCCGCTGTTTCAAGAGCAGGTTAGCCGCGGTGGCCCGTTGACGGTGACGGATCGGGGTGTGGCGCGCTACTTTATGACGGTGGAAGAGGCCGTGCGTCTGGTCTTGCAGGCCGGATCGTTGGCCCAAGGGGGCGAGGTTTTTGTTCTGGACATGGGCAAGCCCGTGCCCATCTTGAAACTTGCGCGGCAAGTGATTGAAACGGCCGGATACACCGTTCGAGACGAAGACAACCCCGATGGCGATATCGAGATCGAGATCACCGGCTTGCGCCCCGGCGAGAAGATGACAGAGGAGCTGACGCTGAGCGGTTTGCTTATCAACACGGCGCATCCCAAGATCTATTCCGCGCGGGAAAACGGATTGAACGAACTGGAAATCGCCTCGGTCCTGCGGGACTTGCGCGAAGCACTTGTCGCCAATGACGAAGATCTGGCCCGTCAGGTTGTCTACCGCTGGGTCGAAGGCTTCGCCCCGTCCGAGGCACTGAGAAAATCCTCCTGACCGGACCGTTACATGTCGCGATATTGCCGCGGTCGCGGCGCGCGGCAAAACGGTGGCGGGACAGAGATTGATTTGCAGGGGCTGTCCGTGCCAAATCTAGCCAACAATATCGCAGGTAAGGGGCGCTTTGTGGATCAGCGGACGAAAACAGGAATGCGTAGGCTGAACCGTGGGCCGCTGGTGTCGATGCTCTTGGCGGGGGTGGCGCTGCCCGGTGTTGCGCTGGCTGATCCGACCTACGACACCTTTGAAACCCCCGAGCGTCCTTCGCTCAACTTTTACGGCTCTCCGGGTCTGGTCGATATGCCAACCGCTCATGCGCTGCCGGATGGGCAGCTTGCCATCGGGGTCTCAAACTTTGCAGGTATGACGCGCACTACCTTGACCTTTCAGGCCACACCGCGCCTGTCGGCCAGCTTTCGCTACGTTGGAATTCGGGATTGGACCGATGTCGTTCCCGGCAATTTCGATACCTATCGCGACCGAAGCTTTGACCTGCGCTATATGCTGAAAAAGGAAGACGCTTTCTGGCCTGCGATCACCGTAGGTTTGCAGGATTTCGCAGGCACTGGGATCTACGCGGGCGAATATGTCGTCGCGACCAAGACTTTCGACAACACGCTGCTGCCCGGGCGCGTCAAGGTGACCGGTGGTCTGGGCTGGGGGCGTCTGGGCAGCTACGGCAGCATCGGTGCGCCATTTGGTGGCAACCGCGGCTCTTTTGTCGGGGGCAGCACGGGGGGCAAACCTTCGTTTGATCAATGGTTTCGCGGGTCGGCTGCGCCCTTCGCCGGGGTAGAGTGGGCGGTGAATGACCGTTGGACCCTCAAGGCGGAATACAGTTCCGACGCCTATGAGACCGAAGACGGCTTGCGCGAGATCTTTACCCGTAAATCGCAGTTCAACTTCGGCACCGAATACCAATATTCCGACGGGCTGCGGTTGGGGGCCTATTATCTCTATGGGTCCGAGATCGGGGTGAACCTGCAATACCAGTTGAACCCCCGCAAGCCGCTGACGCCGGTCAAGATTACCCCGGTCGCGCCGCTCAAGGTGCGCCCCAGCCGCGCCACCTCTCCGGCGGCTTGGGATACGCAATGGGCCGCCAGCACCAACCAGCAGCGCAACCTGCGTGATCAGGTGAAAGAGGTGCTGGATGCCAGCGGTCTTTCCCTCGTGGCGCTGACGCTTGATTCCGCGAAGGCCGAGTTGCGGTTGCGCAATGACCGGTATCAGGCCCCGGCGGTTGCTGTGGGGCGTGGTGCGCGCGCACTGGCTTGGGTGCTGCCCGCCTCGGTTGAGACCTTCCGCATCGTCTTGGTCGAAGAGGGTTTGGCGCAATCCGCCGTGACCCTGCGCCGCTCTGACCTTGAGGCTTTGGAGTTTGACCCGCAGGCCGCCGACGCGCTGCTGGCGGTGGCGGGCATCGGTGAGGCCACTCCCCGGCTGCCCGGCGCGATGGAAAATGACGACCTCTACCCGGATTTCGCCTGGTCCATCGGCCCCTATCTGTCACCCAGCTATTTCGACCCGGAAGAGCCGGTCCGACTGGATGGCGGCGTGGAGGTCACGGCCAGCTATCGCCCCGCGCCGGGCTGGACCGTCGCAGGCGGTCTGAAGCACCGTCTTTTTGGCTCAGTGGGCGATAAGACGACGCCGAGCAATTCAAGGCTTCCGACCGTCCGCACCGAGGGGCCGCGCTATGCCCGCGAAGGCGAGACGATCATCGACAATGCCTATGTGAGCAAGCAATGGAAGCCCGGCAATGACCTCTATGCGCGGGTCACAGCAGGCTATCTTGAGCGGATGTTCGGGGGCGTCTCCGCCGAATTGCTGTGGAAACCCGTGAACAGCAATCTCGCTCTTGGGGTCGAGGCGAATTACGTGAAGCAGCGCGATTATGACGGTGCTCTGGGCTTTCTCGATTACAGCGTGGCGACGGGCCATGTCTCGGCCTATTACGCCTTTGGCGGCGGCTATCATGGCCAATTGGACGTGGGCCGCTATCTGGCCGGTGATGTCGGTGCGACCGTGACCCTGACGCGCGAATTTACCAACGGCTGGAAGGTCGGCGGCTTTTTCACCATCACGGATGTCTCGGCCGAAGAGTTTGGCGAGGGGTCTTTTGACAAGGGCATCAACCTGACGATCCCCATCGGTTGGTTCTTGGGCGAGCCGGACAAACGCAGCCTGTCTACCACGATCCGACCGATCCAGCGGGATGGCGGGGCGCGGCTTCAGGTGCCGGGCCGGCTTTATGAACAGGTGCGCAGTGGCCATCGCAATTCACTGGAAGATCAATGGTCGAGGGTCTGGGAATGAAGCATTTTGCAACCGGTCTTTTGTTGATCGCCAGCCTTACCTTGAGCGCCTGTGCGGGCGGAGGGCGCGAAGAGGAACGCAGCCCGCTGCTCAGCGCGGGCAGCACGTTGTTTAGCATTCTCAAAGACCGCACCGGGCCCGAAGCGCCAGCCAAGGGGCGGGTGACAGTGACCCGCACGCTGCTGGATCAGACGCCCGGCGCGGTCATGCAGGTGGTGCCGGAAAACACCGGGCTGCAGGACTTTCTGAAACGTGTCGCTCGGCGGTCTGATGGCACGCCGGGGATGGTTGAGGTCTGGCAATCCACGGATCAGGCTCAGATCGTCCTGCGCGAAGGCGTGCTGGTTGGCACCAAGGGGCTTGGTGGCGATATGCGCTCGGCCCAAGCGCAAACGGTGATTGCGGCGCTGGACGGGCAGGGCGGCGGCGGCGAAAGGCTGATCACGCTGGCGCGGCTGGATGGCACGGCACAGACGGTGCCCTTTGCCTGCGATGTAACCCATCTGGGGCCGGAAACGATCCAGATCGTGGACCGTCGCCTGTCCGTGCGTCATTTCCGTGAAGATTGCGTTTATGGCGCAACGACCTTCAGCAATGACTATTGGGCCGAGGTCGGTACCGGCAAACTCCGCCGTTCGCGGCAATGGGCCGGGCCGCAATTCGGCTATATGGCGATTGACCTTCTGAAAGATTAAATCCCCGCTTGGCGCTTGTGATCGCAGCCCGCGCGGGCCACTTTAGCGAGATGGATAAAACGCTTCTTTCCCTTGGGCATGGCTATAGCGCGCGCGCATTGGCCGCCCGGTTGCTCCCGCAGGGCTGGCGGATCATCGGTACCACGCGCAGCCCCGAAAAGCTTAAAGAGATTGCCGCGACGGGGGTGGAGCCGATGCTCTGGCCCGGCGACGATCTGAGCGCGCTTTTGCAAGAGGTGCCGAACCTGCTGGTTTCTGCCGGGCCGGGGCCGGAGGGCGATCCGGTCCTGCTGGAGTTGCAGGATCAGATCACCGCCGCCGCCCCGCAACTGCGGTGGGTGGGCTATCTGTCGACTACGGGCGTCTACGGCGACCACGGCGGCGATTGGGTGGATGAAACCACGCCGCTTGCCCCCTCTACCCGACGCGGCGCGGCGCGGGTGCAGGCCGAGGCGGCATGGGGCGCGATCCCCGACCTGCCGCTGCATATCTTTCGGCTGGCGGGCATCTACGGCCCCGGACGCGGGCCATTTGCCAAGGTGCGCATGGGCACGGCGCGGCGCATCATCAAGCAGGGCCAAGTCTTTTCGCGGATCCATGTGGAGGATATCGCCCAAGCGCTGGAATTGTCGTTGGCAAAACCGCAACCGGGGGCGATCTACAACCTGTGCGACGACGACCCCGCTCCGCCCCAAGATGTGATCGGCCATGCCGCCGCGCTTTTGGGCCTGCCCTTACCCCCGGCGGTGAACTTCGACGAGGCCGAGATGACCCCCATGGCCCGCAGCTTTTATGCGGAGAGCAAGAAGGTCCGGAACGATCACGCCAAGGCGGCGTTGGGCTGGCAACCGATCTACCCTGATTATCGCTCGGGTTTGGCCGCGCTGCTGGGGGCGGATGACTGAACCCGTGGCACCGCCCGAGGCACCGAATGCGTCAAGACGAACACACGTTGGCCTATCTGCTCGACAGTATGGAGCGCGCGGCAGAGAAGGAGACGGTGTCGATCAACGATGTGCTGCATGAGATCGGCGACCGTTCCATCACACCGCTGATCCTGATTGTCGCCTTGCTGCTGGTCTCGCCCCTGTCGGGAATCCCCGGCGTCTCGACACTTGCGGCGGTGACGATCATCCTTTTGGCGGTGCAAGCCGTTACCGGGCGGCGCAGGCTTTGGATGCCGCAGTTTCTGTTGCGGCGCGAAGTGGCGGGCCATCGGTTAAGCGGCTGCGTGCGCTTTTTGCGCCGTCCCTGCGCCTTTGTCGACGGGCGCTGCAAGCCGCGTCTTCAGTTCCTCACCACCGGCCCGATGCGGTTCATCACGCTTGTCGTGGTCACGATCATCCCGCTCGGCTGGCCCTTTATGGAGGTCTTGCCGATGATGTCGTCGCTCGGCGCTGGCACCGTGGCGTTGCTGGTTTTCGGCCTTTTCACTCGCGACGGGCTGTTCGTGCTTTTGGGCTATCTCTGCGTGGCGATCACGCTGACCGCGGGCGCCCTGCTGGTGCTGACCGCCGCCAGCAGCTAGGCGCGCTGCGCGTCCAGATCGCCGATACCGAGCACCTCAAGCACTTTGGCGATGATCTGTTCCGCGTTCATCCCGGCCACCGCATACATATCCGCCGGGCTGGCCTGATCGATGAAAGTATCGGGCAGCACCATAGAACGGAATTTTAGCCCCTTATCAAAGACAGCCTCATCCGCCAGCAGTTGCGCCACATGGCTGCCAAAGCCGCCCACGGCACCCTCTTCGATGGTGATGAGCGCTTCGTGCTCTGCTGCCAGTTTCAGGATCATGTCGCGGTCCAGCGGCTTGGCAAAACGCGCATCGGCGATGGTGGGGGTGATGCCCTTGGCCGCAAGCTGCTCTGCGGCTTTCTCGACTTCTTCGAGCCGCGTGCCAAAGGACAAGAGCGCAACCTTGCTGCCCTCCCGGATCATCCGGCCCTTGCCGATTTCCAGTGGCGTGCCGCGCTCTGGCATCTCAACGCCCCGACCTTCGCCACGCGGATAGCGGAAGGCGATAGGCCCATCGTTATGTGCAGCGGCGGTGGCGACCATATGGCGCAACTCGGCCTCATCGGCGGCGGCCATCACCACGAAACCCGGCAGATTGGCAAGGAAAGCCACATCAAATGCGCCTGCGTGGGTTGGCCCGTCAGCGCCGACCAATCCGGCGCGGTCGATGGCGAAGCGCACGGGCAGACGCTGGATCGCGACGTCATGCACGACCTGATCGTAGCCGCGCTGCAAGAATGTCGAATACATGGCGCAGAAGGGTTTCATCCCCGCCGCCGCAAGTCCCGCGCAGAAGGTCACGCCATGTTGCTCGGCAATGCCCACGTCGAAGCAGCGGCTGGGGTAGCGTTCGGCGAAAAGATCAAGGCCGGTGCCGTCGGGCATGGCGGCTGTCACGGCGCAGATCTTGTCGTCCTCGGCGGCCTCAGTCAGCAGGCTGTCGGCAAAAACGCGGGTGTAGCTGGGTGCGTTGGAGGGGGCCTTCTTTTGCTCGCCCGTCACCACGTTGAACTTGGCCGTGGCATGGCCCCGGTCGCGCGCGGCTTCGGCAGGGCCATAGCCCTTGCCCTTTTGCGTCTGGATGTGGATCAGGATCGGCCCCGTCGCGCGTTGATGAACGGTGCGCAGCACGGGCAGCAACTGGTCCATGTCGTGCCCGTTGATCGGGCCAAGGTAGGAAAAGCCGAGGTTCTCGAACAGGGTGCCGCCGACCGCCATGCCCTTGAGCATATCCTTGGCGCGTTTCGCGCCTTCGCGGAACGGTTCGGGCAACAGGCTCACCGCGCCTTTGGCGGCGGCTTTGAAGTCCTGAAACGGCGCTTCGGCGTAGAGACGGCTGAGGTAGCTCGACATCGCGCCGACGGGCGGGGCGATGGACATCTCGTTGTCGTTGAGGATGACGATCAACCGTTTTTTCAGGTCGCCCGCGTTGTTGAGCGCCTCATAGGCCATGCCCGCGCTCATCGCGCCGTCGCCGATCACGGCAATCGCGTCGCCCAGTCCTTCGGGGATCACGCCACCCAGATCGCGGCCCACGGCAAAGCCGAGCGCGGCCGAGATCGAGGTCGAGCTATGCGCCGCGCCGAAAGGGTCATAGGGGGATTCGCTGCGTTTCGTGAAGCCCGACAGCCCGTCCTTCATCCGCAGGCTGCGAATACGGTCGCGGCGTTCGGTGAGGATTTTGTGGGGGTAGCACTGGTGGCTGACGTCCCAGATGATCTTGTCGCGCGGTGTGTCAAAGACCGCGTGCAACGCGACGGTCAGCTCCACCACGCCAAGGCCCGCGCCGAGATGCCCGCCGGTTTCCGACACGGCCGAGATCGTCTCGGCCCGCAACTCGCGCGCGACTTGGGTCAGTTCGGCATCGGACAGGCGTTTCAGGTCCGCAGGGCGGGTGACCTGATCAAGCAGGGGGGTGGCGGGTTTGTCACTCATCGGGGCCTCTCTGGTGCCGCATTGGCGCATGTGCCGCCCGGCTAGCTGTCGCGGGCAATAACGAAGGCGGCAGCGGCTCGCAAGCTCTGCGCCTCTGGTCCATATTGAGATAGGGCGTCACAGGCCATGTCCACCAATTCGGCGGCGCGGCTCTTGGCCCCGGCCAGCCCGAGGTGAGACACAAACGTGGCTTTGCCCGCTGCGTCGTCCTTGCCGACGGCCTTTCCGACCGTTTCAGCATCGCCTTCGACATCAAGGATGTCATCAGCGATTTGAAAGGCAAGGCCGAGGTGTTTGGCATAAGCGCCAAGGGCGGTGGCATCGGCATCCGCCATCCGTGGCCCGGCCATGGCAGACCATTCGATCAATGCGCCGGTCTTACCGGCCTGAAGCGCCGTGATCTCGGCCAGCGAGAGCGGCGCGGAGGCGGTTTCGGCGGCGATGTCCAGCGCTTGGCCGCCGACCATGCCGCCCACACCTGCCGCTTGGGCAAGGCTGGTCATCAGGGTCAGACGTGCCTCCGCCGGGCAGGGTGCTTGCCCGAGCAGTTCAAAGGCCAGCGTTTGCAGCGCGTCACCCGCCAGAACGGCGGTGGCCTCATCCCATTTGCGGTGCACCGTGGGCTGGCCCCGGCGCAGATCGTCGTCATCCATGCAGGGCAGGTCGTCATGCACCAGCGAATAGGCGTGCAGCGCCTCGATGGCCGCCGCCGCAGGGGCGGCCATGCCGGGGGCGATGCCGTGCAGCCGGGCGGATTCGATCACCAGAAAGCCGCGCAGCCCCTTGCCGCCGCCGCAGGCATAGCGCATCGCCTCGGCCACGGGGCCGTCGTGCGCTTCGAGCGCTGTGTCGATCTGCGCTTGCGCCAGATCGCGGGCATGGGCGAGCGCCTCTGCCAAGGGACGGGGGGTGGTCTCTTGCATGTGGGCGGTCAAAGCCCTTCGACGGGTTTCAGCCCATTCGGGTTGCCGTCGCCATCGAGCGTGATCGCGGCGACCTTCTCTTCAGCTTCTTTCAGCTTGGTCTCGCAGCGCGCCTTAAGCTTGGCCCCGCGTTCGTAAAGCGCGATGCTTTCGTCCAATGCGACATTGCCGTTTTCAAGCTGGCCCAAGACTTTCTCAAGCTCGGCCATGGCGGTCTCAAAGTTCATCTCTTCTACGGGTGTGTCGGACATTGCGCGCCTCGTTTTCGGAATTTCGCGCGACAATAGAACTTCGCGCCGCGCATTGCCAGCGGGCTTGCGCGATGAATTTTACCGGCCCGTTTCGGCAGGCGGGGCGGGGTCAGTCCGGGGCCAGCATATAGCCCGCGCCGCGCACGGTTTGCAGGTATTGCGGCTGTTTCGGATCGCTCTCGATCTTGCGGCGCAGGCGGGTGATTTGAACATCGACCGCGCGTTCCTGCGCTTGGCCCCTGTCGCGGCCCAATTCCTCGACCAATTTGGCACGGCTGAGCGCGACACCGGGCTGGGCGGCGAAGATCTTCATCAGCTGCACCTCGGTCGCGGTGAGGCGCACCAGATCGTCGCCCTGCCACATCTCGCCCCGCTCCATGTCATAGCGGATCACGCCGAGCGACAGCACTTTCGGCGCGGTGTCGGCGGCGGAGGTGTCGGGCATCCGCCGCAGGATGGCATTAATGCGCAGCAGCAGTTCTTTTGGCTCAAAGGGTTTGGGCAGATAGTCATCCGCCCCGGCCTCAAGCCCTTCGATGCGGTTATCGGTCTCGCCCTTGGCGGTCAGCAGCAGGATCGGCGTTTGCAGGGTTTCGCGCAACGATCGGGTTAGCGCCATGCCATCTTCGCCGGGCATCATCACGTCGAGCACGATCAGGTCAAACTCAAGCCCCGCCAAGACCCGCCGCGCATGGGCGGCGCCGCGTGCGGTGCTGACCAGAAAGCCGTGCCGCATCAGGAATTTTTTCAACAGGCTGCGGATGCGCTCATCGTCGTCGACAACCAGCAGGTGCGCGTAAAGCTCGTTCATGGGGCGCTTTCGCGCAGCCGGTCAAAGCTCTGGCGCATTTCGGGGTCCATCATGGCCTCCAATACCGTTCTAAAACCGGCCACGGCTTCGGGCCCGGCGGTGCGGAAGGCCAGCCGCATGCGCGCACGCTGCGCATCGGAAAGCTCCTGTTCCAGCTTGCGACCCTCGTCGGTCAGAAACAGATGCCGCTCGCGCTTGTCATTGCGGCCAACCTTGCTTTGCACCAGACCATCGGCGATCAGCGTGCGCAAGACACGGTTGAGCGATTGTTTCGTGACCCCAAGGATGTTGAGCAGGTTGTTCACGGTCGTGCCCGGCGCGCGGTTGATAAAGTGGATGGCGCGGTGATGCGCGCGGCCATAGGCCATATCGGCCAGAATCCGGTCGGGATCGGCAGTGAAACCGCGATAGGCAAAGAACATCGCCTCGATCCCCTGCCGCAGTTGTTCGTCGGTCAAAAACAGCAGGCTGTCGCCGCTGCTAGGGGCCATCATGCGCCCGTCAGCCATAGTATGTCTCAATCTCTCTCGGGCCTGTTGGGGATCAGTTTACGTCAGCGTTATTGACATTCCAATAGTGAAAGGCTATCGAATCCCGTGTTTTGCGCAATTAAATGTCTGCATCTGCCGATTTTTGCGCAATTTTTGAAAAGATAGCGGGTCATTTTGGGAGGTAAATACCATGGCAGGCGGATATGACGATCGAGACGGGCACATCTGGATAGATGGCAAAATGGTGGATTGGCGCGATGCCAATGTCCATATCCTGACTCATGCGATGCACTATGCGTCTTCGGTGTTCGAGGGCGAGCGCGCCTATAACGGCAAGATCTTCAAAAGCCGTGAGCATTCTGAGCGTCTGAAGCGGTCGGCTGAAATGATCGACTTTGAAATCCCCTACACCATTGACGAGATCGAAGCCGCCAAGGCCGAAGTGCTGGCCGCCTCTGGCCTGCAAGACGCCTATGTGCGCGCAGTTGCCTGGCGCGGTGTGGGCGAAGACATGGGTGTCGCCTCGGCCCGCAACCCGGTCCGCATGGCCATCGCGGCTTGGGAATGGGGGGCCTATTACGGTGACGCCAAGATGAAGGGCGCCAAGCTCGACATCTCCAAATGGAAGCGCCCCTCGCCCGAGACGATCCCGAGCCATGCCAAAGCGGCGGGTCTCTATATGATCTGCACCATGTCCAAACATGCGGCTGAGGCAAAGGGCTGTTCGGACGCGATGATGTATGACTACCGCGGCTATGTGGCCGAGGCGACGGGCGCGAATATCTTCTTCGTCAAGGATGGCGAAGTGCACACGCCGACGCCTGATTGCTTCCTCAATGGCATCACCCGCCAGACGGTCATTGGCATGTTGAAAGACAAAGGCATCACGGTCCACGAGCGCCACATCATGCCCGAGGAACTTGACGGCTTCGAGCAGTGCTGGCTGACCGGCACCGCCGCCGAAGTGACCCCGGTGGGGCAGATCGGCGGCTGGAAATTTGAGGTCGGCGCGCTGACCCGTGAGATTGCCTTGGACTATGAAAAGCTGGTGCGCAGCTAAACGCTGCCGCCGAATTTTGCCAAAGTTACCCCGCCGTCCTGCAAACCCTTGCGGACGGCGGTTGCGATTTGAACGGCCTCTGCGGTGTCGCCATGCAGGCAGATCGTGTCGATCCGCGTGGGGATATGTTTGCCGCTCTCGGTGATGATTGCGCCCGCTTTGACCATGTCGACCATCCGCGCCGCGGCGGTGTCGGCGTCATGGATCACAGCACCCGGCTTGCTGCGATCGACCAGCGTCGCGTCGTCGTTATAGGCGCGGTCGGCAAAGATTTCTCCTGCCCATTTGCAGCCCAGTGATTTCACCGCCTGTTCCTGCGCCGTGGCGGCCAGCACCATAACGATAAGGTCGGGCGCCACGCTTAGCGCCGCCTCATAAAGATCGCGGGCCAGTTCCTCATCCTCAGACGCCATATTCGCCAGCGCGCCGTGCAGCTTCAGGTGCCGCACCTCCGCGCCGACGCTGCGGGCCATGCCGACACTTGCCGCGACCTGATAGCGGATCTGGTTTTGCAGCGTGCCGCGCGGCACCGCCATGCGGTTGCGCCCGAAGCCCGCGAGATCCATGAAACCCGGATGCGCCCCGATGCCGACGCCGTTTTCATGCGCCATCCGCATGGTTGCCGCCATCACATCCGCATCCCCGGCATGGCCGCCGCAGGCGATATTGGCCGAGGTCACGATGCGCAAAAGCGCCGCGTCGTCGCCCATCGTCCATGGGCCAAAGCTTTCGCCCATGTCGGCGTTCAGATCGACGGATGTCATGGCGTGTCCTTTTCGAATGGATCGGCGGTGGCCGAAACCACGCCAGAGATCAGTTGATAGCCCACCAAATCACGGATGCGCGCGGGATCGCGCAACAGGGGCTGGCGGTGTTTGGGCAGGGCGGCGAGGTCGGCGCGGTGGCGTGTCTCGGCGGCCAGCGCTTCGTCGAGGTCAATGAACTCGAACCGCAGCGCAGCGCCGGGCTGCGCCTGCGCCACGATGGGCAGGTCACAGGGGATCACCGTGCCGATGCGGGGGTAGCCGCCGGTGGTCTGGCATTCGCACATCAGCACGAAGGGCGCTCCGTCGCCGGTGATCTGGATGTCGCCGGGGGTGATGACTTCGGACACGATGGTCAACTGCCCGCCGGTGGCGAAACCTTCGCCGTCATGATCCATCCGTGCGCCCATGCGGTTGGCGCGCGGATCACGGCGAAAGGTGGTTTCGGTGAACCGCTGGCGGGTTGCCTCGTCGAAGGCATCGGTCTGCATGGAGGCGACGATGCGCACCCGCTCGGCCCCGAACCGGCTGTCGCGCGGGAGAGTGAGGTTCGTCTCGCCGCCCTTATCGGCCCCCAGTGGCAGGGTCTCACCACTTTGCAGCAGCGCGCCAATCCCAGCGGCCAGATGGCTGGCACGCGCATTCATCACTGGTGCTACGTCAAACCCGCCGCCGACATGGAGGTAGCCATAGGCCCCGTCCCGCGCGCCGCCGATGGTCAGCTTCGCCCCGGCGGGTAGGAGGTGGCTGGCGTTCCACGCGACCGGCTCGCCGTCGATGCTCACCTGCATCTGCGCCCCGGTCAGGGCGATGCGGGTGTCCTGATCGACCTCGAAACTGCCGCCGCTGCCCGCCATCTCAAGCGCGGCGCTGTTCGGATCTTGCCCCAGCAGGGCCGCCCCTTCGTGCAGGGCGGTCGGGTCCGCAGCGCCGCCATGGGTCAGGCCCAAGGCGCGGTAGCCGGGACGGCCAAGGTCTTGGATGGTCATGGCCGGACCGGCTTGATGGATGGTCAGCGTGCCGCTCATGTCAGCGCCTCCCGCTCGGCACCGCCGGTGGGATCATCGGCGATACGGTCAAACTCTTGCCGGGTGATGGATGGAAATATCAGCTCATCGCCCGGCGACAGGGGGAAGGGCATGTCGCTGCCGGGGCGGAAGGTGCGAAAGGCGGTCTGGCCGATGTGCCGCCAGCCGGTGGGGGAGGCATTGGTGAAGATGATCAACTGCCGGATCGCCACGACCAGCGCGCCCGGGGGCACGGATTTTGTCAGCCCCTGCTGGCGCGGGATGTCCCAATGCGATGGCAGTTCGCCCATATAGGGCTGGCCGGGGGCAAAGCCGATGGTCAGCACTCGCACGCGGGACTGTGACAGCTCGGCTATGGCCGCGTCGGGGTCAAGGCCCGCGGCCTCGGAGGCCTCCTCCAACTGCGGGGCGAGGTCGGTGCCATAGACGGTCGGCACATGCCACAGGCTGCGCCCGGCGGGCAGGGCTTCGGCGAACCAATCGCGTGTTTGCAGCAGATCGCGCAGCCGGTCGGTCATGGTGGCGATGGCGTCTTGGGAGACTTCGAATTGCACGAAAGTCGACACGAGCGAGGTGCTGGTCTCGCGCACCTCGGGCCAGCCCTGTTCCTCGACCGCCGCGCGAAATGCCAGCGCGGCGCGGTTGGCCGGTTCGGACATCTTTTCGGCAAAGGTGATCAACAGGCCAGAGAGACCGACGCTGCGGATGCGGGGCCAGTCAGTCATTGAAGAGCATCCTTTCGTAAAGGCGCGGCAGCAGCACCGGGGTCAGATACATCGGCAGTTGCCAGCAGCCGATAAAGATCATCAAGGGCGCCAGAACCTCGGGCGGGAGTGCGACGAGGAACAGCGCGATATTGCGGTTGCCCGCGCCGATCGCCAGCGGGCCGGCCACGGCATGCAGGGGGCCACGGCGCGTCAGAAGCAATGTGCCCGCCTGCAACAGATAGCTTAGGGCGAAGGCCAGCACCGTCCAGCCCGCCACCGCCCAAGGATCGCTGCGCAGCGCGGGGTTGAGTGCCGCCATAAGCCCGACGACGATGACCGAGAAGGCCAGCACTGACGCGCCGTCGAGCGCTTCGATCTGACGCGCTGAGGGGCGCGGCAGGAAGACATGGCGCAGGGCAAAGCCCAAGCCCGTCGCCCCAAGGATCACCGCCAACAGACGCAGCGCGGCTTGGGCCACGTCCGAGGCTGGTCCGAGTTGCGGCAGGGCCGCCAGCACCGGCAGAACGGTCAGCGGAAAGGCGGCGGTGCCCAGCACCATCAGCTGCATCATCCGCCCCGCATCGAGCCGCATCAACAGGGCGAGGTTCACGCTGCCCGTGAGCGCCGGGGCGGCGGCGGCAAGCGTCACCGCCAGTGCCGCAGGGGTCTGCCCCAGCCCGGCCAGCACGAAGCCCCCCAGCAGCAGCAGGGGCAGCAGCGTCTGCAAGACCAGCACCGAGGCCAGCCCCCAGATGAGATCCCGTACAGCCCCAAGTGCCGCGCGATGCCCGATCCTGAGTGCGGTGATCGTCAGCAGCGCAGCCACCATCTGCGGCAGCCAGTCGGCCAGCGCCGCCGCAAGGCTGGGCAGAGCCAACCCTGCCAGCAGTCCGACGATCAGGCAGGCCCGCGCATGGCGCGAGGCCAGTCTGAGGATATGCAGCATGTTGGATCACCCGCTGGCCGGGCCGCTGCGCAGGTTTTCAGGCAACCATGTGGCCACTTCGGGGAACCAGATCAGCACGAAAACCATGAAAACCATGATCGCAAACATCGGCAGCGCGGCCTTGGTGATATAGCCCATCTCGTGATTGGTCATGCCTTGCAGCACGAAGAGGTTGAAGCCAATCGGCGGGGTGATCTGCGCCATCTCAACCACGACCACGACGAAGATGCCGAACCAGATCAGGTCTATGCCCGCACCGCGCACCATCGGCTCGACCACGGCCATGGTCAGCACGACCGAGGAGATGCCATCGAGGAACATGCCCAGCACGATGTAGAAGACCAGAAGCGCCATCAGCAGCTCGAAGCGGGACAGTTCCATCGCCGCGATCCCGTCGGCCAAGGCGCGGGGCAGGCCGGTAAACCCCATCGACAGTTTCAGGAACGCCGCCCCCGCAAGGATCAGCGCGATCATGGCGGAGGTGCGCATCGCGCCCATCAGGCTCTCGCGGAAGCTGTGCCAGTTCAGCGAGCCTTGGAACAGCGCCAGCGTCAGGGAGCCGATGACGCCGATAGCGGCAGCCTCGGTCGCGGTGGCAAAGCCGAGGTACATGGAGCCAATCACGACCGAGATCAGCGCAAAGACCGGCAGCAGGAAACGCGAGTTGCGCAGCTTGTCGGCAAAGCTCATGTCGGTCTCGACATCGGGGTTCCAGTCTTTCGACAGCTTGCTGGTGATCGCGACATAGCCCATGAACATCAGCGCCAGCAGCAGGCCGGGCATGACGCCGGCAAAGAAGAGCTTGGTGATGCTTTCGTTCACCGTCACCCCGTAGACAATCAGCGCCAGCGAAGGCGGGATCATCAGGCCCAGTGTCGCGGCGCCCGCCAATGTGCCGATGATCATCTTCTCAGGATAGTTGCGCGCCCGCAGTTCGGGGATCGACATTTTGCCCACGGTCGTCAGCGTCGCAGCGGAGGAGCCGGAGACGGCGGCGAAGACCGTGCAGCCGACGATATTGGTATGCACCAGCCCGCCCGGCAGTTTCGCGAGCCAAGGCGACAGCCCGCGAAACATGTCTTGTGACAATCGTGTGCGGTAAAGGATTTCGCCCATCCAGACGAAAAGCGGCAGGGCCGTCAGCGTCCAGCTAGAAGAGCTGGCCCAGATGGTGGTGATCATCGCGTCGCCGACGGGGCGGGTGGTGAAAAGCTCCATCCCGACCCAGGCCACGCCCATCAGGGCGAGCCCGACCCAGACACCGGTGCCGAGGAGGAAGAACAGGACGATCAGGAACAGGGCAATGGCGTAAATCTCGGTCATGGCGTCATTCCCCGAAGCTTTGATCGACTAGGTCACGGGTGACGCGGTGGTCGCCCTTGAAGATGAGATGCAAAAGGTTGTCCGTCAGCGCGATGGCGAGGATGCCGCCGCCGATGATCATGACAGATTGCGGTATCCACAGCGCGGTGGCATCTTGGTCTTGGCTGACCTCGTTGAACTTCCACGACCAGTAGACGAACCAATAGGCGTAATAGGTGAAGTACCACGCGACCGCCGCCGCCACGGCGAAGCACCAGATATCAAGCAGCCGCTTCCCGCCCGTGCTCAGCGCATTGAGCAGGATCGACACGCGAATATGCGAGCCGCGGTTCAGCGCATTTGCAAAGGCGAGGAAACTTGCCCCGGCCATGGCATAGCCCGCATAGCTGGCCGCGCCCGGAAAGACATTGCCGGTCCAACGGGCGACCATCTGGGCCACGATCAAGGTGAGGATGGCCACCAGACAGAGCGCCGCCAGCGCCCCCGCCCCGATGTAAAGCCCGTCCAATAGTCTGCGCAGCGCCTTCATCTGGCTCTCCCTCAGTCAAGTCATGCCCCGGCATGAGAACGGCGGCCCGAATAACGGGCCGCCGCAGGTTTCGTGATTATTGCATCGCCTTGTAGTCGTCGACGATCGCCTGACCGTCTTCGCCCGCGGCTTCGAGCCATTCTTGCGTCATGGTCTCACCCACTTCACGCAGGCCGGACATCAGCTCTTCGCTGGCAGGCTCCACGTTCATGCCGCCTTCGCGCAGCCCGTCATAGGTGAACTGGGTGTAGTCCTTGGAGGCTTGCAGGCCACGTTCTTCGGCCTCGGTGGCGCAGGTGGTGATCGCCTCTTTGTTAGCGTCCGTGACTTCGGCCCAGACATCGGCGTTCACCATCACGTAGTTGCGCGGCAGCCAAGCGTCGACCTCGTAGAAATGCGTCAGGCTTTCCCAGACCTTCTGGTCATAGCCAGTGGCCCCCGAAGAGATCATCGATTCCGCCACGCCCGTGGCGAAGGCTTGGCTGACTTCGGCGGCCTCGATGGTGACGGGCGACATGCCGGTCAGCTCGGCCAAACGCGCGGTGGTGTTGTTGTAGGAGCGGAACTTCACGCCCTTCATGTCCTCGACCGAGCCGACTTCTTTCTTGAAATAGAGCCCTTGGGGTGGCCATGGCACGTTATAAAGCAGGACGAGGTTCTGCTCTTCCAGCACGGCTTCGACTTTGGGCTTGGCGGCTTCCCAGAGCTGCGCGCTCGCCTCGAAAGAAGGCGCGAGGAAGGGGATGGAGTCAAAGCCGAAGACCGCGTTCTCGTTCTGGTGGCCAGAGAGCAGACGCTCCCCGATCTGAACCTGACCGGTCTGGATCGCGCGTTTGATGTCGGCCCCAGCGAAAAGCGCGCCGCCCGGATGTACGGTGATTTCGATCTCGCCGCCGGTGGCTTCGGTCACGCATTCGGCGAATTGCACGCCGTTCTCGGAATGGAAGTTCGAGGCCGAATAGGCCATAGGCATATCCCATTTCTCGGCCGCGAAGGCGGGCATGGCGGTGCCCAGTGTCAGGGCGGTCATCGCCGCGCCGGCCATCAGTCTTGCTGTCAGTGTCATTTGGTTTCTCCCTTGTTTATTTGCGTGCGCGCTTGGCGTTATCTGTCAAAGCGCTGGAGGTTATACGGGGTTAGATCCGTGTTTGGCGGCTGCCCCGTGATCAATCCGGCGATCAGTCGGCCCGTTTTCGGCCCGCCCGTCAACCCGATGTGGTGATGCCCGAAGGCGGTATAGACCCGGCTCGTCCCGATCTGCCCGATCAGGGGCAGCGAGTCGCTGGGGGCGGGTCGGTGCCCCAGCCATTCGATCTCTTCCTCGGCGGTGAGGTTGGGAAAGGCGGCCTTGGCCTGACGGCGCAGCAGCGCCAGTGGCGCTTTGGATGCGCCCGCCTTCAGCCCGCCGAATTCGACGATCCCGGCGCAGCGCAGCCCCTCGGCCATCGGCGTGGCCACGAATTTGCCCGCTGCCATCATGGTGGGGCGCGACGGGCCGCCCTCAGCATCCTTGAAGACGATGTGGTAGCCGCGTTCGGACTCCAGCGGCACATTGATCCCAAGCTTGCGCATCAGCGGTTTCGACCAGACGCCGGTGGCCAGCAGCACGTCGTCGCAGGGCAGCGGGCCTTGGTCGGTTAGGACCGAAGTGACCTCTTCATCAAGGATCGTGATGTCCTCAACCTCGGCCCGTTTAATAGTGCCGCCCATCCCCTCAAACGCCTTGGCCAGCGCCCGGACATAGCCGCCGGGGTCGGCGATGAAACCGTGGTCGGCCAACCGGGCGACGCAGGTGATTTGCGGGCCATAGGCCGGGTCGAATTCCTGAACCGCGCCGCCTTCGATGATCTCTGGCACGAAGCCCGCATCGCGGCGCAACGCCCATGTGTAGGCTTCGGCCTCAAACGCCGCGCGGCTGGTATAGGCAAAGCAATAGTCGCTGTCGTGGACCCAATCGGCCAGCCCCAGATCGGCACAGAGTGCCTTGTGTTGCGCCACGCTGTCACCGACGATGGGCGCCAACCCGGCAGAGATGCGGCGGGTGTCGGCATCATTGGCGTGGGCCATGTAGCGGCGCAGCCACGGCAGCAGGCGGGGCAGATAAGGCCAGCGCAGGAACAGCGGGAACTCGGGGTCGCGCAGCATGCCGGGCGATTTCCGCATCAGGCCCGGCCCGGTCACCGGCGCAACGCCCGCCGCCGCCAGCACGCCACCATTGCCATGCGAGGTGCCGCGCCCCGGCTCAGACCGGTCCAGCAGCGTCACCTCCGCTCCGGCGCGGCGCAGCCAGATTGCGGCAGAGACGCCCACAATCCCGGCGCCGATAACGACGACATGCTGGCTCATGGGTGGCGGCTTTCGATTTCGCGTTGGGTCATGGCTGGGTTCCTTTGGGGCATCTTTTACTCAAAAAATCACCACGTCAACAAAATGCTGATAAAATGTCATCGTTCGAGTTTCACTTGTCTCGCGCTGCCCGCAAAGGCACCCTGCGCCCAAACGGAGGGCATATGGCAAACGAGACAGGCGCGCGGCTGGGGATACTGATGCTCGACACGCGGTTCCCCCGCATTCTGGGCGATGTCGGCAATGCGGGGAGTTGGCCCTTTCCGGTGCGCTATGCCGTTGTGCCGGGGGCCACGCCCGAAGCCATCGTTTGCGATGAATTCGAACCCTTTGTGCAGGCATTCATCGCGGTGGGGCGGGGCTTGGTCGCCGAAGGCTGCACCGGCATCGCCACCACCTGCGGGTTCTTGGCCCTGATCCGGCCCCGTCTGGCCGAGGCGTTGGGCGTGCCTGTTGCTGCCTCGGCGTTGGAGCAGGCCGGGCAGATCGCGGCTTGCCTGCCGCCCGGGCGCAGGGTGGGGATTTTAACGATCTCGGCCAGCACCCTTTCGCCCGCCCATCTGCGCGCGGCGGGCGTGCCCGAAGGCAGTCCGGTGATGGGGTTGGAAGGCAGCAGTTTCGCCCGGACGATCCTTGGCAATTTGCCCGACCTCGACGTGCCGCAGGCGCGGACCGAGATGGTGCAGGCGGCACAGCGCTTGGTGGGGGCCAACTCGGATGTCGGGGCGATCCTGTTGGAATGCACCAATATGGTGCCATATGCCCCCGACATCGCGGCGGCGACCGGGCGGCCCGTGCATTCTATCCACAGTTATCTCAACTGGTTTCACGCAGGGTTGCTGCCGCCCCGTTTCGCCTAAAGCGGCGCGCGCAGCCAGCCGTCGACAAAGCGAACTTTGCTCACCCCGGCGAGGGGCAGGAGCCGGTGCACTTCCGCCTCAAACGCCACCTGCCGCCCCTTGCCCCAGCGGATGCCACGCTCGGGCCACAGCGCAGTGATGCGCAGCTCATCCACATCGCGATGCGCTTTCATATCAACGCGGCCCACCAGCCTGTCGCCCTGTAGCAGCGGAAAGACATAGTAGCCGTATCTACGCTGCGCCTCGGGCACGAAGACCTCGATCCGGTAGTCAAACCCGAAAAGCCGTTCCGCGCGTTTGCGGTCGCGCAGGGCCGGGTCGAAGGGGCTGAGCACGCGCAGACGTTTGGGCGGGTCGCGGGTGAGGGCGGGGTCTTCGGCCCAACCGGGGCGGACAAAGGCAGGGCGGAGGCTGCCATCGGCGGCCTTGATATCGATCTCCTCCAACCGCCCGGCGGCCTGTTCGGCCGCGCACCATCCGCGCGCCTCGGCGGGGGAGATATGGGCCCAAAAGGCGGCCAATTCCCCCGCCGTGGCAAAGCCCAAACGCGCCAGCGCCTGATCGCAGCACCAGTCGATCGTCTGCCCCGTGCCGGGAGCATTGGCCGGATCGTGCAGCACGGCGGGCACCACCCGTTCGGTCAGATCATAGCGTTTGCGAAACCCCTCGCGCCCGGTCACCGCCAGCGCGCCGCTGCGCCACAGATACTCCAGCGCGGTTTTCGACGGATGCCACTGCCACCAGCCTCCGCTGCTGCGCGGCTCGTCCCGGCCCACATCTGATGAGGTGACGCTGCCCTCCGCGCGGACCTGCGCCAGCACGCTTTGCATCTGCGCTTCGAAATCATGGCGCTGCCAGTCCTTCCAACGGCCCAGCAGCTTTGCCGCATCGCGGGTGCGGCGCAGGTGCCACTGGGGGTAGAATTCCATTGGGATGACGGCGGCGTCATGGGTCCAATGCTCAAACAGGGCGCGGTCTTTTTCATAGAGCCGTTTCAGGGCAGCGGGGCGATACCGAGGACGCCGTGCAAAGAGGATCAGATCATGCGCCCGCGCCACGGTATTGATGCTGTCGAGCTGCACAAACCCCAAGTCATGGATCAGCTTGAGCAGTGCCGCGCCATTGGCCGGGCCCTGCGGCGGGTCGGACAGCAAGTGACGCGCCAAAAACAACCGCCGCGCGGCGGCACTGGCGAGCCTTGGGCGGCTCACCCCTGACGGCGGCGGCGCAGGGTATCTCCCAGCGACAGTGTTGGCGTCAGGGTGATCTGGGTCTGCATCTCCGGGTCCGGCTCAGGCTGGGTCTGGTTGAGGATGATCCGCGCCGCGGCCTGACCGATCTCGTTCCGGCAAGCGTCCATCGTCGCCAATTGACGCGGCAGACCTTGCAGCAGTTCGACGTTGTTGAACCCGGCAAGGCCGATCTGGCCGGGAATGTTGATGCCTTGGTCGATCAGATGCAGTAGCCCGCCCGCGCCGATCATGTCATTGGAATAATAGAGGAAATCAAGGTCGGGCGAGCGTTCCAGCATCTCTTGCGTCATCTCGCGCCCTTTGGCCAGCGCGGAGCCGCCGGAGTAAAAGGCGCGGTCTTCGATCTCTACCCCTGCCTTGGCGAGCCCCTCGGTGAAACCTTCGAACCGTTTGCGGGCGCGGTGATCCAGCGGCATTTTCGTGCCCATGAAACCGATCCGCTCATAGCCTTCGCGCAGGATCGCCTGCGCCATCTCGCGCCCCGCGCGGCGGTGCGAAATACCCACCATCGCGTCGACGGGTTTGCCGTCGGTGTCCATAATCTCGACCACGGGAATGCCGGCGTTGCGCAGCATGGCGCGGGTGGCGTCGGAATGTTCCAGCCCCGCGATGATCACCCCCGAGGGCCGCCACGAGAGCATCTCATAGAGCACCCGCTCTTCCTTTTCGGGGAGGTAATCCGTCACCCCCACGACCGGCTGCAGCGGCGTGTCTTCAAGCACCTGATTGATGCCGTTCAGGACTTCGGGAAACACCATATTGCCCAGGGACGGGATCACCACCGCCACAAGGTTCACGCGCTGGCTGGCCAGCGATCCGGCGATCTGGTTGGGCACATAGCCAAGCGCCTTGGCGGCGGCGAGAACGCGGTTACGGGTGGCTTCCGACACGTCGCCCCGCTTGCGCAGGACACGGCTGACCGTCATCTCGGAAACGCCGCAAGCATCGGATACATCACGCAGGGTCAACGGGCGTTTGGGGGGGGTGCTCAATTTGGTTTTCCTGTTTGCCTCACCCATAGGTAGCGCGAAGCGGGACGCGCGATCAAGCACTGCCGCAGTCAGGCCGTGCAGTCAGGTCGTGCAGTCGGGCCGGGACACCGCACCAATCGGTTGCCATTCTGCCGATGACATCGCCCCGTGCTTGCGCTAAACCGCCCCTGTCGGCCCCGTGGCTCAACTGGATAGAGCAGCCCCCTCCTAAGGGGCAGGTTGCAGGTTCGAATCCTGCCGGGGTCGCCATGCGTCTTGCGCGACTGCCAACTTCTGCCCCATTCACCCCCTTGTTGCTTGAAATCCCCATCCGGTCTGTCAGATTGCGCGGGATATAATCAGGAATGGCAGAGGCTTTGATGAAAACAGGAACTTTTGTGATCGGGGCGGCCTTGCTGGCTGTTGCCGGATGTACGGTGCCCGCGACCGCGCCAGATGGCGGGTCGACACGGGTGGGCAATCTGCCAGAGTCGGTGGTGCGCCTTGCCGCGCCGAACCAAGACCTGTCGACGGCGCATCTGCTGCCCGAGGATGGCTGCTATTGGTATCAGCACAGCGGTCCGGTTGAGACGACAATGGTGCCGCTGCGGGCGGTGGGCGGCAATCCGATCTGCACCAAACGCCAAGCCTAATGAGAACGGGGGCCGCTTGTTGGCGGTCCCCCTCCCGCGTCGCGGCTTAGCTGCGCGCGACGACGCTTTCTTCTGCTGAATAGAGATAGGCCGTCGAGCCGGTTCGCACATTCGGGTAGAGTTGGTTAATATGCGCCATGATCATCCGCACACAGCCAGAGCTGGCCCGGCCACCAATGCTGCGCGGCTCGGGAGTGCCGTGGATGCGCAGATAGGTATCGCGGTTGCCTTCGAACAGATAAAGCGCCCGCGACCCGAGGGGGTTCTCAGGGCCGGGGGGCACGCCGTCTTCGAGACCCGCGTAAAGCTCGGGATCGCGCTTGATCATGTTCTGGGTGGGCGTCCAGTGCGGCCATTCGGCTTTGCGTTTGATTGTGTAGGTGCCGGGCTCATAAAGATTGCCGCGCGCAATCGCCACGCCGTAGCGCATCGCGGTGCCGCCTTCTTCGATATGGTAGACATAGCGCGCAACGGCATCGACGTGAACGTCACCGACGCGCAAATTGTCGTTCGCCACAACCCGCTGCGGCAGGAAACGCGGGTGGACGCCCCAAGGGTTGCTGGTCGCCGGGTCAAACCCCGCCGGGGTGATCCGCGCGTCCCAAGCGGCTTTCTCCGCTTCACTGGGGCGGGTGCGTGCCATCAAAGGCGTGGCAATCGCGCCAGAAAAAAGCGCTGTGGTGGTCTGAATAAAATGACGTCTTGTCAGCATGTGGTCGCTCCGTGGTTGACCTCTCTGCGCAGGGCAGGGTCGTATGCGTGTATGAAAGACTAACGGCCTTCCCCCGCCGGAGGTTCAAGGAAGAAGGCCGTTGCTAAAGAGAATGTGATCTAAAACACACGGTTTTCACGAAAACAGGGGCGCGCAGGGGGCTGCGCGCCCCGAAGGCACTGGGGGTGAGGGTGGGGTTGGCGGTGCTCGCTCAGCCACGGCCCCGGTAGGGCGGCACGCCCTGATCGGGGATCCAGACGCCTTCGGGCAGGGGGCCGGTCTGCCAGAACACATCAATCGGGATGCCACCGCGCGGATACCAATAACCACCAATCCGAAGCCATTGTGGATCAAGGAAATCGGCCAAACGACGTGCGATTGAGATCGTACAGTCCTCATGAAACGCGCCGTGGTTGCGGAACGATGTCAGGAACAGTTTGAGCGATTTCGATTCCACCAGCCACGGGCCGGGCACATAGTCGATCACCAGATGGGCAAAGTCCGGCTGGCCAGTCATCGGACAGAGCGAGGTGAACTCGGGCGCGGTGAAGCGCACGTTATAGGCCACATCGGCCTGCGGGTTCGGCACCCGCTCCAACTCGGCCTCGTCGGGGCTGGCGGGAATGCGGGTCTCACCACCGAGTTGTTTGAGATTGCTGTAGATGTCTTCGGACATAGGTGTCTCCATCGGTCAGACGCCGCGCTTGTTGCCCCAGATCAGGACGTGAAGCTGCGGCAGGATACGGGGGGCGAACCAGTGATCGGTCATGGCAAGGTCGGTCAGCCAACCCAGACGGTCGGCCAGCGCCTGCGGGTCAACCGGCGTGGCGGGGTCGACCTCGGGATTGCCGGGCTGGAGGTAGAGCGGGATATCGGGGTGATGCGCATGCACTTCGCGGGCCCAGTGGTAGTCGATCTCATCGAAGATCACGATCTTCATCACCTGTTGGCGCGCCTGAGCGCCGAAGGCCCGGCAGGCATCGAAGGCATCCCAATCGACAGTCTCACCGCTTGAGGGCGGTTTGGGAGAGAGCACCAGCGTATCAAGATCGGCAAACCATGGTCGCGCGATGGAGCCTTGGGTCTCGCAGGCGAAACGGTAGCCCGCGGCCTGCCCCATCTGGATCAGCGGGCCGAAATCCTGAATTGCCGGGTTGCCACCGGAAAGGGAGACGGTCAGCGGTTGATCCTTGGAGAGTTTGCAGATCTGGCGCCAGATATCCTCGGTCGACATGGGGGCCCAGCTATGGCGGTATTGGCTGTCGACGGCGTGCAGGCTGTCGCACCAGCTACACCGATAGTCACAGCCGCCCGCGCGAACGAATACCGTCGGTTCCCCGATCAGCGCGCCTTCGCCCTGAATGGTGGGGCCGAAAATCTCGGCTATGCGCAGGCTCATGGCCGGTATTCCGCCCATGTCTTGGGGGTCTCGCTGACCAGCACCGCGCAGGTTTCGGGCCAACGCGCGGCGCACCAATCGTGGAAATGCTTTGCCATATTCTCGGCCGTGGAGAGGCCGTCCATCACATCGTTCAGATGCCGGTGGTCAAAGTGATCGTCGATATAGGACTTCAGCGGCTTCAGGTCGTGATAATCGCGCACGAAACCGTCGGCATTGAGCGTCTCGGCGGCCAGTTCGACCACGACGATATAGTTGTGCCCATGCAGCCGCGCGCATTGGTGGTCGTCGGGCAGGTGGGTCAACTGGTGGCTGGCGGAGAAGTGGAATTCTTTGCGAATACGGAACATCAGCCTTCCCCTCGTGCGGCGAGTGCCGTGGTCCAATAGTCCGGGTCGGCATAGACCGTCGGGTCGGTGACATCGGCCAAATGAAAGGCTTCGCGCCGCTCGACACAGGTGCCGCAGCGCCCGCAATGGACCGCGCCGCCTTTGTAGCAAGACCACGTCTCGGCGAAAGGCGTGGCATGGCGCGCGCCTTGGCGGACGATCTCGGCCTTGCTTTGCTCGACGAAGGGCGTGTGCAGGCGCACATCGGCATAGCCGTCGAGTGCGGCCTGCTGCATTGCGTCGAAGGCGCGGGTGAAGCCGGGGCGGCAGTCAGGATAAATGAAGTGGTCGCCACCATGCACGGCGGTCGCCACGGCCTCATCGCCTTGCGCTGCCGCGATGCCAAAGCCGATCGACAGCATGATCGCATTGCGGTTCGGCACGACGGTGATCTTCATCGTGTCTTCGGCGTAATGCCCATCGGGCACGTCGATATCGTCGGTCAGGGCGGAGCCTGACAGCGCAGCACCGATGCCGCGCATGTCGATCAGGTGGAACGGCACGCCAAGCCGTTTGGCGGCGGCTTCGGCGAAGTCGACCTCCTTGCGGTGGCGCTGACCATAGTCGAAAGAGACAAGCCGGGTGAGGTGATGTTCAGCGGCGGTGATATGCGCAAGCGACACGGAATCGAGTCCGCCTGAGCAGATGACAAGTGTTTTCATTCTGGGGCCCTTGTTTTGATGTCCGGGTAGGCTGCGACCGGATGGCGGGGCTTATTTCAGAATCTTCAGGGATTGCAAGCCTTCCGGGCAGCGGCGCGGGGTCGCAGGCATGGGAGCCGGGAGGGCCCTGTCAGAGCCCGTTAAAATAAGGGATTTGGCCTTAACGATTAAACCTAAGTTAACTTTAGCCAGGTCCGAATCCGCGCTAAGGTGAGGATATGTTGAAAAGCAGCCAAAGCGTCACGCTTGACGCCAGCCATTATGAATTGATCGAGGCGATGACCGACGAAGTGGTCATCCTTGACGCCACCGGCGAGATTGTCGCGGTAAATATGGCGTGGAAGCTCTTTTGCGAAGAGAACGGCGGGGACGCCGGGTCGCATTATGTCGGGGCCAATTACTTTGACATCTGCAAAGCGGCGGTGATGGATTCCGTGGTGCAGGCGGAAACCGTTTTGGACGGGCTGCGACAGGCATTGAGAACCGGTGCCTCATTCGAGGGGGAATACCCCTGTGATGGGCCGGGCGTGCGGCGCTGGTTTCAGCTGAACGCCAACCGCATGACAATCCAAGGCGCGCCCTGCCTGCTGTTGCAGCACCGCAATGTCACCACGCGCCGCATGGCCCATGACGATATCGAGCGTGCCCATGTGCAGGCGGAAACCTTTGCCGCCCTCGTGGCCACTACGGGCGAAGCGATCCTGACCTATGATATGGATGGCCGTATCATCAGTTGGAACCCCGCCGCCGAGCGGCTTTATGGCTATACCGAAGAGGAGGCATTGGGCCGGTCGGTCGAACTTTTGTATCCGCCGGATTGGCCGACACGGGTGCTTGAATATCGCGATCAGATTATGGCGGGTAAGCTGCGCCAGTTCGATGCGGTGCGGGTCGCCAAGGACGGCACCGAGCGGCATGTCACAATCGCCTGCACGCCCATTCGGACGCTGTCGGGGGATATCGTCTCGATCTCGAATATCCACCACGATGTGACCGCGACGCGCAAAGCCGAAGAGGTGCGCGATCTCGTCTCGCGTGAGGTCATCCACCGCGCCAAGAACATGCTGTCTTTGGTGACGGCGATGCAGCGACAGACGGCGAGTTCGGCCGCCTCGCTGGCGGAGTTCAACAAATCCTTCGGGGACCGTATTCAGGCGCTGGCCCGTTCAACCGATTTGCTGGTCGATGGTGGATGGTCCTCTGTGGACCTTGCACAACTGGTCCGGGCGCAATTGGACCCCTTCTTGCATTTGCAAGGCAAGGGGGTGGATGTGGCAGGCCCCACCGTCGCATTGGGGCCGCAGGCTTTGCAATTGATCGGCATGGCGCTGCATGAACTGGCGACGAATTCCACCAAATACGGTGTGATGAGCGGCGGGCGCGGCGATATCCGGTGCCATTGGTCGCACACCGAAAAGGGCGGTCTCCGTTTCCAGTGGGTCGAGACCGGCATCACATTTGATTCTTCCGCCAAAAAAGCGTCTGGCTTTGGCAGCAAGGTGCTTTCCGTATTGGCCCCCGCCATGGTCAATGGCTCGGCGGATACGGTGACCAGTGAAGACGCGCTGACTTGGACCTTGACGATCCCCGCCGCGCATCTTGGCAAGGTGGCCTGAAGCTCACGCGACTTTGCGCCTCGGGGGATGGATGCCCGCAAGGACCGTTCCCGGTGGCGCTAAATGGCGCTTTTGCGGAACTCTCCTGCGCTGGAAACTTGTTCCTTCCCCAGACACGTCGTTTGGAGAAGCAATAGGAGGCTAGGATGGCCGAAGGACAGGAAAAGACCGCAAAGCTTTACCGCATGGTGATGGAGCAGCACCTCTGTCCCTTTGGGTTGAAGTCTAAAGACCTGCTGGAACGGCGGGGCTATCACGTCGAAGATCACCACCTGACGACGCGCGAAGAGACCGACGCCTTCATGGCAAAAGAGGGTGTGGAAACCACGCCGCAGACCTTCATCGACGGTGAGCGGATAGGCGGCTACGACGATCTGCGTGTGCATTTCGGTCTGGACAAGCCCAAAGAAGAGCAGTCGGACACCAGCTATCAGCCCGTCATCGCCATTTTCGGCGTGGCCTTCCTGATGGCATTGGGCCTTTCTTGGTACGCCTTTGGCAGCATCTTCACCCTGCGGGCATTTGAATGGTTCATCTCGATCTCGATGTGTTTCCTCGCCGTACAGAAGTTGCAGGACATCGAGAGCTTTTCGACGATGTTTTTGAACTACGACCTGCTGGCGCAGCGTTGGGTGCCCTATGGCAAGGTCTACCCATTTGGCGAGGCGCTGGCTGGTATCCTGATGACAGCCGGTGCGCTGACATGGCTGTCGGCCCCCGTCGCGATTGTCATCGGCGCGATCGGCGCGGTGTCGGTGATCAAGGCGGTCTATGTCGACAAGCGCGAGCTGAAATGCGCCTGTGTGGGCGGCTCAAGCAATGTGCCGCTCGGGTTCGTCTCGCTCACCGAAAACGTCATGATGCTGGGCATGGGGATTTGGATGTTGATCAAGGTCTACGGCTAAGCGGATCGGGGCGCGCCGAGGTTTGGGCGTAGGCAGGTATCTGGGGATTATCTGGTCGGGCTGAGAGGATTCGAACCTCCGACCCCCTGCTCCCGAAGCAGGTGCGCTACCAGGCTGCGCTACAGCCCGACCGATGTGCAGCGCATAGCGCAGCGTGGCGTAATTGGCAATTGGTCAGTTGTAGGGATTTTGCGGTGCGGATGGGGATATCGGGCGCAGTTGGGGGCGCTGCCCCCGCAGCCTTTGGCTGCTCCCCCGCGGGTATTTAAGAAAGGATGAAGGGGGAAGGGGCGGGGCGTGAACCCCGCCGCGTTTCTTTAGAGGCTCGCGTCGAGCGCTTTGAGGATCGCGTCGCCCATTTCCTCGGTCGTGATGGGGGTGCCGCCTTCGGGGCCCATCAGATCGGGGGTGCGGGCACCATCGGCTAGTGCCTGTTCGACGGCTTTTTCCAAACGGGCCGCTTCTTCGCCTTGATCGAAGGAGTAGCGCAGCGCCATGGCGAAGCTGAGGATACAGGCGATCGGGTTGGCTTTGCCTTGGCCTGCAATGTCGGGCGCGGAGCCGTGGACGGGCTCGTAGAGGGCTTTGGGACGGCCTTCGGCATTGGGCGCGCCGAGGCTGGCGGAGGGCAGCATGCCGAGGCTGCCCGTGAGCATGGCGGCGCAGTCGCTGAGGATGTCGCCGAAAAGGTTATCGGTGACGATGACGTCGAATTGTTTGGGGGCTCGGACCAGTTGCATGGCGCCGTTGTCGGCGTACATATGGCTGAGTTCGACATCGGGGTATTCGGCATCGCGGACCCGTTGGGTGACTTCGCGCCACAGGATGCCGCTTTCCATGACATTGGCTTTTTCCATGGAGCAGACTTTGTTGCCCCGGCGGCGGGCGAGTTCAAAGGCGGAGCGGGCGACGCGCTCAATCTCGCTTTCGGTGTAGCGCTGCGTGTTGATGCCGACGCGTTCGTTGCCTTCCTCGAAGATGCCGCGCGGTTCGCCGAAGTAGACGCCGGAGGTCAGTTCGCGCACGATCATGATGTCGAGGCCCGCGACGATGTCTTTCTTGAGCGAGGAGAAATCGGCCAGCGCGTCAAAGCATTGTGCCGGGCGCAGGTTGGAGAAGAGGTCCATTTCCTTGCGCAGGCGCAAAAGGCCGCGTTCGGGTTTCACGGAGAAGTCGAGGTCATCGTATTTCGGGCCGCCCACCGCGCCTAAGAGCACCGCGTCGACTTCGAGAGCGCGGGCCATCGTGTCGTCGTGCAGCGGCGTGCCGTGTTTGTCATAGGCGGCACCGCCGACCAGATCATGCTCTACGTCGAAGGCCAGATCGCGCTTTTCGCCGAACCAATCGATGATGCGCGTGACCTGCGCCATAACCTCGGGGCCGATGCCGTCGCCGGGGAGGATGAGCAAGGATGGGTTGGCCATGGGAAACTCCTGAAAATACGGTTAGAGATTGGGTAGCCTGCGGGTTCCGGAGGGTCAAGATAGCGGCGCGTCAGCGGGTGAGGTCGACCCAGATCAGTGCATGGCGGCTGGCGTCTTTTCCCTCGGGCCAAATGAGGCCAGCGTCGAGCACCTGCCAGTCGCGGGAGGGCAGGATGTAGTCGACGCGCATCGGGCCGGTTTGCAACCAGTTGACTGTGGGTTGGTCGGGCAGCGGGTCTTGCAAGGTGGGGTGGGACAGCAGGGCGGTAATGGCGTCGCTGCGTCCGTCGCCGCGTTTGGGGTCTAGGTTGGCATCGCCCAGTAGGATGAAGGGATGTGTAGGCGGGGTGCCGATGTTTCCGGCAAGGTGGTGAGACCAGAAGGCTGTTTCATCGTGGTTGCGCCGGCCGTTGCGGTCTTCGGGGCCGTCGAAAACGGGCGGGGTGGCGTGGTAGGTCAGCAGGGTGACTGGGCCGTCGGGCAGCTGGACGGGCAGGGACCAGTGGCTGTTGGACGACAGGCGTTGCGTGGCATGGGCTTCGGCTCCGCCGAAGGGGGTGCCGTCGATCATCGGGTAGAGCGTGCCGGGGAGGTCGCGCCAGAGGAGGGTGCTGAAGTCCTGAAGGTCTTCTGTCTGGAGGGGATGGCGTGAGAGGATCGCCATGGCGCCTTGTCCGAAGAAACGGCCGTAGCCCTGGGCGTCGCGGGGGCTACCGCGTTTGCCGTCTGCGTCGAGGTCCGCGCCGCTTTGACGGCCTGCATTGGGGGGCGCGGCGAAACGGTGGGGGTAGGGCGCGCCTGCGGCGGTGAGGGCGTCGGCAAGAGCGTTGAGGGCGCTGCGTTCGAGATCGTAGTCGATGCCTTGGAGGGCGATGATATCGGGATTGGCGGCGGCGATGGTTTGCACCACCGAAGCGATGCTTGGGTCATCGCCGCGCAGGATGTCGCGCAGCAGAATGCCCGGCCCTTTGCGTGACAATTCGGTGTTGAAGGTGGCGATGCGCAGCGGTTCGGCCTGTGCGAAACCAGTCAGCAGGAAAAACGCCAGCAGCAGGCGGATCAGGCGGCCTGCATATGCGCTTCGGCGTAGGCGCGGCGGCGTTTGTCGTGGATCATCTCGGCCACGCGCCCCATGGCGATGCCCCGCATGATCATACTGGCCGGAAGGAATGCCCATGCGCTTATTGTCCAGATCATGGTTTGCGGATTGCTCAGTGAGATCGGATCTAGCAGATCGGCGGTGGCTTTGACCACTGCGGGGATGATGAAGGGCAACAAGAACCCAAGCGCGATGTTGATCCGTGCATCGCGTTGCAGACGGTAAAGCACGTCGCCTCCGGCGGTTGGGTCAAAGAGCGGCAGATTCACCCAGACGTTAAAGGCGCCTTGGCGGGCGGGCCAGCCCATGACCCGCACCAGCACCACGAATGTCGCCAATGCGATGAGCGAAACGAGGTAGGCCAGCCCCGCTGCCGTGCGGATCAGATTGACCGCCTCATAGGGGGCATCGGCGGGCATCATCAGCACGACCAGCCGCACCGGGGAATAGGGGAAATCAAGCGCGTTGCCCAAGATCACGCCGAGCGAGGTCAGTGCGCCTGTCAGCAGGGTGGGGGCCGCTTGGCCCCGTGCGATCAGCGACAGAACGACGATGGTGAACAGCAGGCTGATGAACCGCAGCCGATTGAAGGGCGGCGCATCGCGAAATTCGACGATGCTCGGTTGGCGCGAGTTGTATTCCATGAAGGTCAGGATCGACGCGATACAGGCAAGGAGCACGGTGATCTGGCTCGATTCCGCATCGGCACCCGGCAAAAGGAGCGCGGGTGTGGCTATCAATAGCGCCACCAATAGGCCACGCGTCGCCGCGCCTGTCATTCGTCCGATCACTGCTCTGCCCTTCCAAACTGGCCAGACGCGATACATTGCCGCGTGCTTGTTCCAACTTGATGGCCCCGGTTGCTGGGGCTCGCCTCATTATTGTCCAATTTTTGCCTTCTTTCCGCGCGCGCCTCAAGGCTCCGCGTGGAGAAGAGCAGGGTTCTGGGGTATTTTGAGGGAAAGGGTGGTGCGTTCTTGCATCAATTCCGTGGCAGGTTGATGGCAGGCCGCAACATCTTGTGGGCGCTGGATTTACGCCCACAAGTTGAGTTTAGAAATAGCCCTTAGACCCAAGGACGGCTCTGGTTGAGCGAATCCTCATAGGTGTCGATCGCCGTGCCCTTTTCAAGCGTCAGGCCAATGTCGTCCAGACCGTTGAGCAGGCAATGCTTTTTGAAAGCGTCCACTTCGAAGGGGAATTTCTCACCGTCGGAGGTTGTGACGGTTTGACCTTCGAGGTCGATGGTCATCCGCGCGTTTGAGCCTTTTTCGGCGTCCTTCATCAGCACATCGACCTGCTCTTGCGGCAAGACGATGGGCAGGATGCCGTTCTTGAAGCAGTTGTTGTGAAAGATGTCCGCAAAGCTGGGCGCGATGACGCAGCGGATGCCGAAATCCTTGATCGCCCAAGGCGCGTGTTCGCGCGAAGAGCCGCAGCCAAAGTTGTCGCCCGCGACGAGGATCTGCGCGTCGCGGTATTGCGGTTGGTTCAGCACGAAATCGGGGATTTCGTTGCCTTCGCGGTCATAGCGCATTTCGTCGAACAGGTTCACGCCAAGGCCGGAGCGTTTGATCGTTTTGAGAAAGACCTTGGGGATGATCATGTCGGTGTCGATGTTCACCAGCGGCATAGGAGCCGCGGTGCCGGTGATTTCTGTAAACTTTTCCATCGGGTTATCCTTCGGAGATTGCGGGAACCGCGCTGCTGAGCGGCGCGTTCTAAGCAAATGGGGTATTAGGAGGGCATGGCATGTCGTACCAAACCGGCACGAAAGTGGAATGGGACTGGGGCAATGGCACCGGGACCGGCAAGATCGTCAAGAAATACACGCAAAAGATCACGTTGAAGCTGCAGGGCAGCGAGGTGACCCGCAAAGCGAGTGATGACGAACCGGCCTATAAGATCGAGCAGGACGACGGCAGCGAAGTGCTGAAGTCTGGCAGCGAGTTGCGCAAGGCCAACTGAGCCCCGCGCAACGCGCCCGGTATCCACGCCCCGGTCGGTCACGCCAATTCGCGCACGTCGGTCAGGTGACCAGTGAGAGCAGCCGCCGCGGCCATGCCGGGCGACACGAGATGCGTGCGCCCTTTATAACCCTGACGCCCCTCAAAGTTCCGGTTCGATGTGGCCGCGCAGCGTTCGCCGGGGGCGAGCTGGTCTGGGTTCATCGCCAGACACATCGAACAGCCCGCAAGACGCCATTCGAAACCGGCCTCGCGGAAGATATCCGCCAGACCTTCTTCTTCGGCCTGCGCACGCACGAGGCCCGAGCCGGGTACGACCATGGCCCGCAAACCGTCTTTGATCTTCTTGCCTTTCAGCACGGCGGCAGCGGCGCGCAGGTCTTCGATGCGGCCATTGGTGCAGGAGCCGATGAAGACGGTGTCGATCTGGATATCGGTCAGCTTCTGGCCCGGTGTCAGGTCCATATACTCCAGCGCGCGTTTCACCGCGTCGACCTTGCCGCCTTTAAAATCCTCGGGCGCAGGAACGACCGAAGTGATCGGCAGCACGTCCTCGGGCGAGGTGCCCCACGTGACGACCGGCGCGATGTCTTCGCCTTTCAGCGTCACGACCTTGTCCCAATGGGCGTCTTCGTCAGAGAAGAGCGTTTTCCACCAGTCCATCGCCGCTTCCCATTGTGCGCCTTTCGGGGCGTGGGGGCGGCCTTTGCAATACTCAAAGGTCTTTTCGTCCGGCGCGATCAGCCCCGCGCGCGCGCCGCCCTCGATCGCCATGTTGCAGACGGTCATGCGGCCTTCCATCGACAGGTCGCGGATCGCTTCGCCGCAATATTCGATGACATAGCCGGTGCCGCCCGCGGTGCCGGTGGCGCCGATGACGGAAAGGGTGATGTCCTTGGCCGTGACGCCGGGGCGCAGCTTGCCGGTGATCTCGACCTTCATGTTCTTGCCTTTGCGCTGGATCAACGTCTGGGTTGCAAGAACGTGTTCAACCTCGGAGGTGCCGATGCCATGCGCCAGCGCGCCAAAAGCGCCGTGGGTCGCGGTGTGGCTGTCGCCGCAGACGACGGTCATGCCGGGCAGGGTCCAGCCCTGCTCGGGGCCGACGATATGCACGATGCCTTGGCGCACATCCGAGACGGGGTAATAATGCACGCCGAACTCGCGCGCGTTTTTGTCGAGCGCGGAAACCTGAATGCGGCTGTCCTCGGTCATCGCCTCGGGGTCTTCGCGGCCTTCGGTGGTTGGCACGTTGTGATCCGGCACGGCGATGGTTTTGTCCGGCGCGCGCACGGTACGCCCTGACATGCGCAGCCCTTCAAAGGCCTGCGGGCTGGTCACTTCGTGGACGAGGTGACGGTCGATATAAAGCAAGCAAGTGCCGTCATCGGCTTCGTGGACGACATGTGCGTCCCAGATTTTATCGTAAAGCGTCTTGGGGGACATGATGGTCCTCTCCCGTGGTTTGGAATGGCTATGGGTGTGGCTGAGAGGGCTGGCTTATAGTCGGGCCAGAACGCTATGCGTCGCGCCGAAAAAGCGTTCGCGCAGACGCGCACGGTCGCAAAGATCAAACACCAGTATCATGGGGCCTTGGATATAGACCCTGAGCGAGTCTCGCAAGGTGGCATCGTGGGGCGGTGTGCGGGGCCGGTCGCGCGGCGGTTCTTGCTCTGACGAAGAGCCTGTGCAACCGTGATCTTCCTGAGTTGCAAAGGCCGTACATGATCCCTGAGTCCCACCCTTTCTCGAACTTCCTTCTATCGCTTCAGGCTTTGTTCGATGGGGTGCTCGGCTTTGGTGAGAGCGTCCTAAGCCCCGGTTGGCGGCAGAACCAGATTTTGATCTTGCTGGCCTTAGTTGCGCTGGCGTGGATCCTGCATCGGGTCACCGGCGTGATGCTGCAAAACTGGGTCCGCTCGCGCGAAGGGTGGTCCAAGTGGCAGTTGCGGGTGGTGGTGCAGGTCAAGCGGCGGCTGGGGCTGATGTGGTTCGCGCTGCTGGCGGTGCTTTTGTATCAGGTGATGCAGAACGTCACTTGGCCATCGCGGTCTTATCTTATCGGCTTGGCGGCGACTTTGGCGGCGATCTATGTCGGCATCGCCTTTGCCGCGCGTCTGGTGCGCAACCGCCCGCTGCGGCGCATGGTGACATGGGGGCTGTGGATCTATGCCACGCTCTACATGCTGAATGTCGCCGATGATGTGGCGGTGTTTCTGGATGACGTGGCGCTGACAATTGGGGAGTTCCGGCTGTCGGTATTGACCGTCCTGACGGCTTTGGTGGTGGTCGGCGCGTTGCTGACCATAGCACGGCTGGCCAGCACGACAACCGCCGCGACGATCCGCAAAAACGAAGACATCAGCCCGTCGATGCAGGTGCTGGCGGTGAAGGGCGTGCAGATCCTGCTTTATGGTTTGGCGTTCTTTATCGGCGTGCGGGCCGTGGGGATTGATCTGACGGGGCTGGCGGTGCTCTCGGGTGCGATTGGTGTGGGCCTTGGTTTTGGTCTGCAAAAGGTCGTGTCGAACCTCGTCTCGGGCGTGATCATTCTGCTCGATAAGTCGATCAAACCGGGCGACGTGATCAGTCTGGGCGAGACCTTTGGCTGGATCCAAACGCTCGGCGCGCGCTATGCCTCTGTGGTCACGCGGGACGGCAAAGAATACCTGATCCCGAACGAAGACCTGATCACTGGCCAAGTGGTGAACTGGTCGCATTCCAATGACTTTGTGCGCCTCGATATCTATTTTGGCACGGCCTATTCGGATGATCCGCATGTGGTGCGCAAGCTGGCGGTCGATGCGGCCAAGGGGGTCGACCGGGTGCTGAGCTACAAGGCGCCCGTCTGTCATATCGTCGGCTTTGGCGATTCGTCGGTGGACTATATCCTGCGCTTCTGGATCAAGGATCCGACCGGCGGGCTGACCAACATTCGCGGCAATGTCTATCTGGCGCTTTGGGATGCGTTCAAGGAAAACGACATCTCGATCCCCTTCCCGCAGCGCGAGGTGAAAGTCATCGAAGACAGTCAATTGGCGCTCTCAAGGGTGGCGGCGGCAGAGAATTTGTCTGACTAGGCGGGGATTTGCGCCCCGGTTCACGCGGAGCGCATAGGGTCCATTGAAAAATCTGGCCTATATCGCTAAATTAGGGGGGGCTCGGCACCGGGGCAAGCGTTCAGCATTGGCGGTGCATTACGAAGGAGGACAATGTCCTGTCTCTTAACGTTGACGCAGCGCAGGCTGCTGACCATGGGGCCGCAATGACTGCCGCCTCGCAAATCGCAACCAGCGACGACCTGCTGGCGCTTATCCTTTCCTCGCTGAATGACGACAAGGCCGAAGACATCGTGCAGATCGATCTGCGCGGCAAAACGGCCATCGGCGACTATATGGTGATCTGCTCGGGCCGCTCCACGCGGCAGGTCTCGGCGATCTCGGAAAAGCTGGCGCAGGCCGTCAAAGACGCCACCGGACGTACGTCCAAGATGGAAGGCCGCGAAACCGGCGACTGGGTCTTGATCGACACCGGCGACGTTGTTGTGCATGTCTTCCGTCCCGAAGTGCGTGAGTTCTACCAGCTCGAAAAGATGTGGCTGGGCGGCGAAGACGCGGCTGCGGTCATGCCGCACTGATCCTGCTTTTGCGGGACTAAGCCATGCGGGTACATATCTGCGCCATGGGCCGGCTTCGCGCCGGTCCCGAAAAATCACTTGTCGATGATTATCTCACCCGGTTCGACCGGACCGGGCGCGGTCTGGGCCTTGGTCCTGCGCGTGTGGTCGAGATGGAAGATAAGAAAAACGGCGGCATGGCTGCCGAGGCCGTTCTGCTGCGGCGCGCCATCCCCCAAGGGGCGGCGATCTGCGTGTTGGATGAGCGCGGTAAGGTCGAAACCTCCCCCGCTTTCGCCGAACGTCTTGGCACATGGCGTGATGCCGGGCGGGGCGATCTGGCCTTTGTCATCGGCGGGGCGGATGGCATTGATCCCAGTCTCCGCGCCGAGGCGGATCACGCGCTGTCTTTTGGCAAGATGGTCTGGCCGCATATGCTGGTGCGGGTCATGCTGGCCGAACAGCTTTACCGCGCCGCCGCGATCCTATCGGGCGGGCCTTATCACCGGGTCTGAGGCTTAGGGGGCAGGACAGCGGGATCAGGGTAGCGGGATCGTCACCAATTCCGGCGACCAGCCACTCACACTGTCGCGCGCCTGAATGCTGACTTCAGTCATCCCATCCGGGATGCGCACGCCCGACAGCGAGCGGGTGAAGGGCTGTTCTTTGGTATGCGGATGCGCCAGATTGCGCGTGCCCAGAGGCTCCCCCTCGGGGTCCAGAATGCGCCAAGCATCGGCATAGTGATCCCAACCGCTGTCGTTGTGGCGGATGGTAACGTCAAATCTCCACAGATCCCCCTGACGATCGACCGTGACATTCAAAATGTCGGGCGGATCGGCCAAGGCCGGCATGGCAAATGCCAATAGGGAGAGAATGAGGCTGCGTTTGAACATGTGGCACCAATAAAACAACAAACTGAATATAGCGCATTTCGGAGGGGTTCCAAGGTAAGCACAGCGCGGCGCCGCGCAATTCACCGTGAGGCTGCAAATTAGTGGTGCAATTGCACCAAGCGCGCGGCAGTCTGGTCAAACCGGCGGCATAGTCTTTATGCTGCGGGTCAAGAGGAGGGACCGCGATGCAGATGCCAACACCGGATGCCGGGATCATTGCGCGCAAGGCGCGAGTCGTGGCGCGGCTGCGTGCGGCGCTGCCCCGCAATGCCGTCATCGACGACGAGCATGAGACCCGCGCCTATGAATGCGACGCGCTCACGGCCTATAAATGCCCCCCTTTGGCCGTGACCCTTCCGGCCAGCACCCAAGAAGTCTCCGCCGTGCTGCGGATATGTCATGAGGAAGGCGTGCCTGTCGTGCCGCGCGGGTCGGGCACGTCGCTTGCTGGTGGGGCTTTGCCGACCGCCGATAGTGTGGTGCTGGGCGTGGCGCGGATGGCCGAGGTGCTTGAGGTCGACTATGACAACCGCCTGATGCGGGTGCAAACCGGGCGTACCAACCTCAGCGTGACCGGCGCAGTAGAAGAGGATGGGTTTTTCTATGCGCCTGATCCGTCCAGCCAGCTGGCCTGCGCCATCGCGGGCAATATCGCGATGAACTCGGGCGGGGCGCATTGCCTGAAATATGGGGTCACCACGAACAACCTGCTGGGCGTCACGATGGTGATGATGGATGGCGAAGTGGTAGAGATCGGCGGCGGCTATATGGATGCAGGCGGGCTGGACCTTCTGGGGCTGGTCTGTGGCTCCGAAGGTCAGCTGGGCGTGGTGACAGAGGCGACGCTGCGGATTCTGCCCAAGCCCGAAGGCGCGCGGCCCGTGCTGATGGGCTTTGACGACAACGCCGTGGCGGGAGCCTGTGTCAGCGACATCATCAAGGCCGGGGTGCTGCCGGTGGCGATCGAATTCATGGACCGCCCCTGTATCGAGGCGACGGAGGCTTTCGCCCATGCAGGCTACCCGATGTGCGAGGCGCTGCTGATCGTCGAGGTCGAAGGCTCCGACGCCGAGATCGACCACCAGCTTGCCCTGATCACCGAGATCGCCCGCCGCCACAACCCGGTGGAACTGCGCGAAAGCACCAGCGCCGAAGAAAGCGCGGCGATCTGGCTGGGCCGCAAATCGGCCTTCGGTGCGATGGGGCAGATCAACGACTACATGTGTCTGGATGGCACGATCCCGGTGAACGAACTGCCGATGGTGCTGCGGCGCATTGGCGAGATGTCGGACAGCTATGGCCTTAAAGTCGGCAATGTCTTTCACGCAGGCGACGGCAATATGCACCCGCTGATCCTTTTTGATGCCAACAAACCCGGCGATCTGGAAAAGTGCGAAGCCTTCGGCGCGGATATCCTGCGGCTTTGTGTCGAGGCGGGCGGCTGTCTGACCGGGGAGCATGGCGTGGGCATCGAAAAGCGCGATCTGATGCATGTGCAATATGCCCCGGCAGATCTTGAGGCGCAGTTGGCGGTGAAAGACGTGTTTGATCCGGCGTGGCTGTTGAACCCGGCCAAGGTCTTTCCTTTGGATGTCACGGAAGGGCGGCGCGGCAGCGGCGCATCGGTGGCCGCGTGACGGTAACGACTGAAGCAGAAGTGGTCGAGGCGATCCGAGCCGCGCAGGCGCCCTTGTCCCTGCGGGGCGGCAATACACGCGGCATGGCCGGGCCGGGATCGGACCTGTCGCTTGCCGGATTGCGGGGCATCAGCCTCTATGAGCCGGGCGCGCTGACGCTGGTGGCACAGGCGGGCACGCCGGTCTCCGAGATTGAGACGACATTGGCCGCCGAAGGGCAGCGGCTGGCCTTTGAGCCGATGGACCACCGCGCGCTTATGGGCCGCAGCGGCACGCCGACCATCGGCGGGGTTTTTGCGGCGAACGTTAGCGGCCCGCGGCGGCTTGCCATCGGGGCGGCGCGGGACTTTCTTTTGGGCGTGCGCTTTGTCGATGGGCAGGGGAACGTTATCAAAAACGGAGGCCGGGTGATGAAGAACGTCACCGGCTATGATCTGGTCAAGCTGATGGCCGGGTCGCGTGGGACATTGGGCGCGCTGACCGAGGTGTCGCTAAAGGTGCTACCCATCCCGGAAACCAGCGCAACGCTCGTGCTTTCGGGGCTGGACGACGCCGCTGCCATCGCCGCCATGGCGCTGGCCATGCGCAGCCCCTTTGAGGTTACCGGCGCGGCACATGATCCGGCGCAGGGGCTGTCATTTCTGCGGTTGGAGGGGTTTGAGACCTCGGTCTCCTACCGGACGGGGCGGCTGAAGGATTTGCTGGCCGCAACGGGGGCCGAGCTTGAGGTGCTGGGCGCAGAGCCCTCCGCGACCCTCTGGCGCGAGTTGCGCGATGTTGCGGCCTTTCATGGGGCGGCGGGGGATGTCTGGCGGGTGCACTGCCGCCCGACCGAGGCCCCCGCGCTGGCGGCAAAGGCCGGGGCCGAGGCGCATCTTTATGACTGGGCCGGGGGGCTGATCTGGCTGCGCATGGCGCCCGGCACCGACCTGCGCGCGCGGTTGGGGCGGTATGACGGTCACGCGACCCTATTGCGGGCTGAAAGCGCGGCGCAGACGCTGCCCCGGCAGGAACCCGAAGCGCCGGGCGTGGCGCGGTTGACGGCGGGGCTGAGGGCCAAGTTCGACCCGCGCGGCATCTTCAACGCCGAAGCCTTGGCGCTGACCCCATGACATTGGTGCTGGTCTTTCTCATCGTTTTTCTGATCGGCCCGTTTCTGTTCAAGGCGCTGATCGCCGTGCCGCCTTCCCTGCGGGCCGTCCGCACCTTGGGGGCGATGGTCTTGGCCGCCTTTTTATTCGCCACCGGCCTGCGCTATGGACTGCTGCGCTATTGGAGCGACAGCCCGTGGTTGCTGGGGGTCATCGCCCTCACCCTCTGGGCCGCTTGGATCGGGGTGATCGCGCTGGTGGTCCAAGCGCTGCGCCGCGCCGATCCGCGCCCCGCCATGCGCCGGTGGAGCGGGGTTTTGGGGGCCATAGGCACAACGGTGCCGTGGTTCGGCCTTGTCCTCGCCAATCTGATGCGCAGCACATCGTAACGGAGCATCTATGCAAACCACCTTTACCCCCGAGCAACTGCAGGATCCTGACACGCAGCGCAGCAACGACATTCTGCGCGCCTGTGTGCACTGCGGTTTCTGCACGGCGACCTGCCCGACCTATCAGGTCTTGGGCGATGAGTTGGACAGCCCGCGCGGGCGTATTTACCTGATCAAGGACATGCTTGAGAATGACCGTGATCCTGACCCAAAGACGGTCCAGCACATCGACCGCTGCCTGTCCTGCCTTGCCTGTATGACGACCTGCCCCTCGGGCGTGCATTACATGCATCTGGTCGATCACGCCCGCAGCTATATCGAGGAACGGTATAAACGGCCCCTAGGCGAACGCGCGCTGCGCTGGATGCTGGCGCGGATCCTCCCCTATCCGACACGCTTTCGACTGGCGCTATTGGGGGCCAAGATCGGGCGGCCCTTCGCGCGGCTGATGCCGGACGCCCGGCTGCGCGCCATGCTTAAGATGGCGCCAAAAACGATCCCTCCGGTCAGCCGCAATGACGATCCGCAAAGCTTCCCGGCTCAGGGCAAACCGCTGCGGCGGGTGGCCCTGATGACCGGCTGCGCGCAGAAGGCGCTGAACACCGATATTAATGACGCCACGATCCGGTTGCTGACCCGCGCGGGTTGCGAGGTGGTGGTGGCCGAAGACGCGGGCTGTTGCGGCGCTTTGACGCATCACATGGGTAAGACCGATGAAAGCCACGCCCATGCCGCGCGCAATATCCGGGCATGGCGGGCCGAGATGGATGGCGGTGGGCTGGATGCCATCGTGATCAACACCTCGGGCTGCGGCACCACGGTCAAGGACTACGGCCATATGTTCCGCAATGACCCGCTGGCAGAGGATGCCGCGCGGGTTTCGGCCTTGGCAAAGGATGTAACGGAGCTGCTCGCGGAGTTGGACCTGCCCTTTGTCGAACCGGCTGAGCAGGGCATGGTCGTCGCCTATCACGCGGCCTGCTCGCTGCAACATGGGCAACAGATCAAGGCCACGCCGAAGACGCTGCTAAAACAGGCGGGATTTACGGTGGTAGAACCGGCGGACAGTCACCTCTGCTGCGGCTCGGCGGGCACCTATAACCTGATGCAGCCCGAGATTTCGGCAAAGCTGAAAAAGCGCAAGATCAAAACGCTAGAGGCGAAATCCCCAGACGTCATCGCGGCGGGCAACATCGGCTGCATGATGCAGATCGGATCGGGCACCGGGGTACCTGTGGTGCATAGCGTCGAACTGCTGGATTGGGCCTGCGGCGGGCCGAAACCACCCGCGCTCAGCCGTGATCCCGATGCGCCCGCGCAGGTGCCGCGTTTGCGTTAAGCCTGCGCCGTATTTTCGCCGCAACTCCCCTATATCCGCCAAAGTGGACATGGTTTTGAGGTGCATTTTGCGACAATTGTTGGCGGCTATTCTCGGCGTATTTACCTTCGCCACGGCGGCGCTGGCCCAAGACAGTGCGCTCAGGGCGCTCGACAACGGTGTGGACGCCGCCGCTTGGGAGGCCGTGGGTCGGCTCGACATCGGCGGCACCGGGTTTTGCACCGGCACCCTGATCGCTCCGCGTCTGGTGCTGACCGCCGCGCATTGCCTGTTTGATCGCGCAACCAAGGCCCGGATCGACCATGGTGAGGTGCAATTCCTTGCCGGTTGGCGCAATGGCCGGGCCGGGGCTTACCGCGATATCCGGCGCGCCGTGGTGCATCCCGACTACGTCTATGACGGCGAGGTCTCCTCGGGCCGGGTGCGCAACGATCTGGCGCTCTTGGAACTCTCCCGCCCCATCCGCAACACGACGATCCGCCCCTTTGGCACCGCCGCGCGTCCCCGTCCCGGCGACAGCGTGGGCGTGGTCAGCTATGCCCGCGACCGGGCCGAGGCGCCGTCCTTGCAAGAGGTCTGCAAGGTGCTGGCCCAGCAGGAGGGGGTACTGGTGACCTCCTGCGCGGTCGATTTCGGCTCCAGCGGCGCGCCGATCTTTAGCATCGTCGCAGGTGAGGCGCATATCGTCTCAGTCGTTTCGGCCAAGGCCGAGGTCGAGGGCACGCAGGTATCCCTTGGCACCGCTCTGGGCGCACCCTTGGCGTTGCTGCAAGCGGAACTGGTGGCGGGCAAGGGTGTGTTTCTCGATTCCAACCCCGCAGGCAAACGCATCCGGGTCGGAGAAGAGCGCGGCACCGGGGCGAAATTCATCCGTCCGTAAATCTGTGGCCCAAGACTTGAAAGCGCGCAGAACCCATCCCACATGAGCTTTGCCGAGGTGCCTCAATAGGGCTTCGGCGCTTGAAAAACCGGGTCTGTCCAATGGTGGAAGGCCCGATATGTCAATCGCTCACTGATGAGGATGAACACATGCGTAGTTTTGATTTCGCACCCCTTTACCGCTCCAGCGTTGGTTTTGACCAGATCGCCAATATGATGGACCGGGTTCTGACAAATGATGGGGCCACCCCCAGCTATCCCCCCTACAACATCGAAAAGCTCGACAACGATGCCTACCGCATCTCGATCGCCGTGGCTGGTTTCTCCGACAGCGACCTGAGCGTCGAAGTCCGTGAGAAGGCGCTGATCGTTTCGGCTCGCAAGGCTGATGAGGATGAGGCCAAGTCCTACCTGCACCGTGGCATCGCCACCCGCGCCTTTGAACGCCGCTTCCATTTGGCGGACCATGTTCAGGTGATCGGCGCGGCCCATGCCAATGGCATGTTGCATATCGAGCTTGAGCGTCAGGTGCCTGAGGCCCTGAAACCACGCCAGATCGCTATCTCTTCCGAGGTGAAGTCGATCGACAAAGACGTGGTTGACGCCAAATCCGTGAACTAAGCACGGTTCCATGCCGAGCTTTATGAAGGCCCGCTATCCAGCGGGCCTTTTTTTGTTGGCGGTGGCGCTTGAGGGGGCCCCTTCGTGGGAGAATATCTGCCGAAGGTGGGGCGCGAAAACGGCGGCTTTCTGCTGCGCAGCAGGGCGGGGGAAACCATGCGAAAGCTGTCGGGTTGAGTGGGGGACCGGGCAGGCGTGCTCGGGCAACAGCGTGCAGAGTACCGCACGCGCAATGAAAGGAAGAACCATGACTAACTATGCAAATTCCCTACGCAAGCTGACCCTGACCACGGCTGTCACGGCGCTTTTGGCCGCCCCGATTGCTGCACAGGCTCAGACCGCCGATGTCGGCGTTGGCGCTGATGTGAATGCCGAAGCAAACGCCGGTGTAGGCGCCGATATGGCCGACACTGCGACCGGTGCTGATGTCGCGGCGGGCGCCGATAGCGCCATCTCGGCCGACACCGATCTGAACGTCGAAGACCGGGTCGCTGAGACCATGCCGAGCGAGAGCGACACGGATGTCGATATCGCGCTGGATGGCAGCACCGTGGCCGTCGCGTCGGACGACACTGTCATTGGCACGATTTCCAATGCGGAACCACAGGCCGATGGCTCTGTGCGCTATTCCATCGATCTGGCCAATGATTTCGCCGCCGATAGCGACCGCGCAGTCGTGCAGATCGACCAAGATGTCGACGCCGAAGGCCAGTTGCTCATTGGCATGACAGGCGAAGAATTCGCCGCAGCCCTGTCCCAGCAAGTGAATGCGGGCAGCGCGGCGCAGACCCGGACCAACTAAGACGGGTCACTCCCAGGGCGTTTCTCTCCCCCGCCCGGAAGCCGGCAGCACGAAAGTGCTGTCGGCCTTTTTGCGTTCGGGGGTCGGGGGTCGGGGGTTTGACGGCTTGCAAATGTCTTGGGCGGAGGGTACTGCGCAATAGTTATGATATAACATATCGAATCACAATCTACGTTACATCACGGAGAACGACATGCCCCAAACATCCGCATCCCCGCTTTTCTTTCTGACACTCAGCGCGGGCATTGCCCTCTCGGCCCCCGCCTTCGCCGATACGAAAGAGGCGTCGCATGACCACGATCATTCCCATGCGCATGACCACGCCCACGGCCAAGACGACATCTACAAAGGCTATTTCGATGACGCACAGATCAAGGACCGGCCCCTGTCGAATTGGGCGGGTGAATGGCAATCGGTCTACCCGCTCTTGCAGCAGGGCGCGCTGGACGAGGTGATGCAGTACAAGGCCGAAGACAGCGACAAAACAGCGGCGGAGTACAAAGCCTATTACGATGTCGGCTATGCCACGGATGTGGACCGCATCACCATCGAGGGCAACGCCGTGACCTTCTTTCGGGACGGTGATCCGGTGCAGGGGCGCTATGCCAGTGATGGCTACGAAGTGCTGACCTACGAAAAGGGCAACCGCGGCGTGCGCTATGTCTTTGCCAAAGAGGATGGCGATGCCGAAGCGCCGGGCTTTATCCAGTTCAGCGACCACATCATCGCACCGCAAAAGGCCGATCACTACCACCTCTATTGGGGTGACGATCGCGCCGAAGTGCTGAAGGAACTGACAAATTGGCCGACCTATTTCCCCGCCGAGCTGAGCGCGTCTGAGATCGCGGCGGATATGCAAGCGCATTAAGGGCGGCCATCCAGCATGTCTGGCAAAAAGCGAAACCTGCGAAGCGGGCTGAAACAGCGGCGGCGTCAGGGGGATCCGATGGCGGCCTATGACCAGTTGCCGCCCCCGCTTAGGGCATGGCTGGCGCAGGCGGCACTGCCGTGGTCGCCGCAGTCGGCCCATCGGCTGTGGTGTCGGGCCTTGCAGCGGTGCGAAGGCGATGCGGTGGGGGCCGCCCTCCACCTAAGCCGCGCAGAGCACCGGATGCTGGCGCAGGACCGGTTGCAGAACTGAGCAATAATAAACGGGGCGCGCCCTAGGCACGCCCCGTTCTATCAATCGTCTCAGGTGCTTAGACCGACAGGCAGACGTATTTCATCTCAAGATAGTCTTCGATCCCGTGGTGCGATCCTTCGCGCCCGAGGCCGGATTGCTTGACGCCGCCAAAGGGCGCAAGCTCAGTCGAGATGATGCCGGTGTTGACGCCGACGATGCCATATTCCAGCGCCTCGGCCACTTTGTAGACGCGGCTGAGGTCCTTGGCGTAGAAATAGGAGGCAAGGCCAAAGATCGTGTCGTTGGCCATGGCGATCACGTCATCCACATCCTCGAACTTGAAGAGCGGCGCGAGGGGGCCGAAGGTCTCTTCCTTGGCGACCTTCATGTCCTGCGTCACGCCGGTCACGATGGTGGGTCCGAAGAAGTTGCCGCCCATGTCGTCCTTGGCGTTGCCCAGAATGATTTCCGCGCCGTTGTCGACCGCATCCTTGATGTGCTCTTGCACCTTATCCGACGCCTCGGGGTTGATGAGCGGGCCCAGATCGGTGCCTTCTTCGAGGCCGTCGCCGACCTTCATCTGGCTCACGCGGTCCTTCAGCTTGGCCGCGAAGGCGTCATAGACGCCCGCCTGCACATAGAGCCGGTTCGCGCAGACGCAGGTCTGGCCGTTGTTGCGGAACTTGCACATGATCGCGCCTTCGACGGCGGCATCAAGATCGGCGTCGTCAAAGACGATGAAAGGCGCGTTGCCGCCCAGCTCCATGGAGCATTTCATCACCTGATCGGCAGCCTGCTTCAGCAGGATGCGCCCAACTTCGGTGGAGCCGGTGAAGGTCAGCTTGCGCACGGCGGGGTTCTCGCAGAATTCCTTGCCCACAGCCGACGACGAGGAGGACGGCACTACGTTGAACACGCCCGCCGGGATGCCCGCGCGTTCGGCCAGCACGCCCATGACGATGGCGGAGAGTGGTGTCTCCGCCGCAGGGCGCGCCACGAAGGAACAGCCCGCCGCCAGCGCCGGAGCCGCCTTACGGGTGATCATCGCATTGGGGAAGTTCCACGGCGTGATCGAAGCGGCAACGCCGATGGGCTGCTTCATCACCATGATGCGCTTGTCGCGCTGGTGGCCGGGGATCATCTCGCCGTAGACGCGCTTGGCTTCTTCGCCGAAGAACTCGATGAAGGACGCGCCATAGGCGATCTCGCCCTTGGCTTCGGCCAGCGGTTTGCCCTGTTCGGCGGTGAGGATGGTGCCCAGATCGTCTTGGTTCTCCATCATCAGGTCGAACCATTTGCGCATCACCGCCGCGCGTTCCTTACCGGTCCAGCTGGCCCAGTCCTTCTGGGCCTTTTCGGCTTGGGCAATAGCACCCGCGACCTGTGCGCGGCTCAGATCGGCGACCTGTGCAATGACATCGCCCCGCGCGGGATTGGTCACGTCAAAGGTGCCGTCTTCACCGTCGACCCATTGGCCACCGATATAGGCGCGGGTTTCAAGCAGGCTGGGGTCTTTCAGCAGTGATTTCAGATCCGTCTTAGCATCAGTCATGTCATCTCTCCGCTATTCTCTATAGCCTCCAAAGCAACAACGAGTATGATTGTCCAGTTCAGTTTGATCAAATCCGGGGTGGGAGACCCAAATGATGCTAGATGACGCCTATGCAAATGCTGCCTATATCGACGGGGCCGACGGCTTTCCGCCCCGCTGGGAAAAGGAGGCGGAGGCATTCCGCGCATCATTGGGGGCGCGGGCGCAGTTGAATGTGCGCTACGGCCCCTCGGACCGTCAGAAGTTCGATTTCTTCCAGCCCGAGGGCGTCTCGCGCGGCACGGTGGTTTTCGTGCATGGCGGCTATTGGAAGGCCTTCGACAAGAGCTATTGGTCGCATCTGACCGCCGGTCCACTGGCGCGGGGCTATGCCGTGGCGATGCCGTCTTATGACCTTTGCCCTGATGTGCGTATCTCTGAGATCTCCACGCAGATCGCCGCCGCGCTGACCGAAGTGGCGAACCGCACGCAGGGCACAATCGTGCTGTCGGGCCATTCGGCGGGCGGTCATCTGGTGGCCCGGATGACCGACCCCCTGCTGCTCGGGGCCGAGGTGCGCGACCGGATCACGCGGATCGTGCCAATCTCGCCCGTGGCTGACCTTGCGCCGCTGCTTCAGACCCAGATGAACGACACCCTGCGGCTGGACGAGGCCGAGGCCGAGGCCGAAAGCCCGATGAACATGACCCCGCCGCACGGCGTTGATGTCACCGTCTGGGTGGGCGCTCAGGAGCGGCCCGCCTTCCTTGAACAGGCCGAGAATTTCGCCCGCAGTTGGGGTGCGAAACAGGTCGTGGCCGAGGGCAAGCACCATTTCGACGTGATCGACCCGCTGGCCGAGCCGGACAGCGACCTGACCAAAGCGCTATTGGGTAGCTAAGCCCCACATTTTACGGCAGATGCCCTGCGTTAATGCACGTAAGGCATTTGCCGCAGTGCCGCAGAAACACTATGTCAGAGGGGCAAAGGCCCCTGTTCGGCCACGCGATGCAATTGAAAGGGCCGAAGATGAGAATCGTTAAATGGGTGTTTTGGGTGACTGTCTGGGCGCTGGTGGCGGCGTTCTTCCATTATACCCTGCCGCAGACCGATATCGTCCGTGTCACAGACACCTATGAAAAGCGGATCGACTTTGGCAACAGTTCGATCTTCTGGGCCGGCTCTTCGACTGATAGTGCCGGGCAGGCGGTCAACCGCGATGTCTTTTTCATCCAGACCCGCCGCGCCAAAGGCGATGTCATGGTTTACCGCAACGAAGACACCGGCTGGGGCTGGCCGCCCTATTTCAAATTCGACACTGCCAACCTTCAGGCCGAGGCGGCGGATGCCCGCAGCACCACCGGCGCGCCGCAGTATTATGCGCTGAAACATTACGGTTGGCGCAGTGAGCTTTTGTCGATCTACCCCAATGCCATCTCGCTCCGCGCGGTCGAGGGGCCGGAGGCGAGCAAGGGTATCCCCTTTGTGACCATCATCGTGCTGACCCTCGTAGCGGCCCTGTTCTATGCCATCTGGGTGCGGTGGCGGCGGTTCCGCCGCGCGCGGTTGGACCCAAGGATTGAGGCGATCGAGGATGACTTCGCCGCGCGCCGAGGGCGCTTTGCCCGCTGGCGTGCCGAACGCCGCGCGCGGAAGTAACCTCACCAAGAACTGTAAACGCTGAGCGGGGCAGGTAGCGCCCCGCATTCAGCTGAATTCTGGTATTCCATCCTATATGGACATCATCCTCGTCACCACAATCATTGCGTCGCTCTTTGTCGTTATCGGCTTGGCCGAACCCTTTGCCGCGCGGTTGCAACTGCCGTTCAGCGTGATCCTTGCGGTCGTGGGGATCCTCATCGGGGCGTCGGCGATCTTTTTTCTGCGCACCGATCTGACGGATGCGCTGAATCCAATGGCGGCGGCCATTCTGGGGCTGCCGATCCGGTCTAACGTCTTCCTCTATGTCTTCCTGCCGACGCTTTTGTTTCAGGCGACGCTGGGGATGAACCTGCGGCGCATGGTGGATGACTGGGTGCCCATTCTCGTGCTGGCTGTGGTGGCCGTGGTGGTGGCGACCGTTAGCATTGGCTACGCGCTGTTTTGGGTCAGTGCCATTCCGCTGGCGGCCTGTCTGCTGATCGGGGCAATCGTTTCGACCACGGACCCCTCGGCGGTGGTCTCGATCTTTCGCTCGATCTCGGCCCCGCGGCGGCTGGCGCGGATCATTGAGGGTGAAAGCCTGCTGAACGACGCCGCCGCCATCGCGCTTTTCGGTCTGTTCATGGGCTATGTCATGCTGGGCATTCCTGACCCGGAGCTGGGCAGCGCACTTGCGCAATTTCCGATGTTGATCGCGGGCGGGGCGCTGGTGGGCTGGCTGGGCGCACGGATCGCAGTTTGGGTCATGGCGCTGTTCGCGCGGCATGAACTGGCGCAGCAATCGATCTCGGTCGCGCTGCCCTATCTGGCCTATATCGTGGCCGAACAAAGCGTCGGCGCCTCGGGAGTAATCGCCGTGGTGGCCGCGGGGCTGACGCTGAACCTCACGGCACCGGGGCGGTTGCCACCGCAGGCGCTGATCAACCTGCGCGAACTTTGGGACGTTCTGGCCCATTGGGCCGGAGCGCTCATCTTTATCCTTGCAGCACTGCTGATCCCCCGGCTGTTAGAGGAAGTCCGGCTGGAGGATTTCGTTCTCATTGCCGTGGTCGTCGTGGCCGCCATTTTCGCCCGCGCGGTGATCCTTTTCGGGCTGCTGCCCCTGCTGACCGCGGCCAAGCTTTCGCCCTCGGTCGAGCGGCCCTACCGGGTGGCGATCCTTTGGGGGGGCTTGCGCGGGGCGGTCACTCTGGCGCTGGCGCTGGCGGTGACGGAAAGCGTGCGGGTGCCGGATGATATCCAGCGGATCGTGGGTATCTTGGCCACCGGCTTCACGCTTTTCACCCTGCTGGCCCAGGGTACGACGCTGCGTTGGATCATCGGACGGTTGGGGCTCGATCAACTCTCGCCCATCGATCACGCGCTGTCGCGTCAGGTCATCGCCGTGGCCCTGCAGACCGTGCGCGAAGACGTGGCACAAACGACCGAGAATTACGATCTGAACCGCGACATCGTGCGCTCCGAGGCGAAACGGTTTGGCGAACGGCTTGAGACAGCGGTCAAGACCGCGGAGGAAGCGACCGATATCCTCGACCGGGATCGCATCGCGCTTGGCCTCATCGCGCTGGCAGGGCACGAGCGCGACACGATCCTCGCGCGGGTGCGGGAGCGGACGATCTCGGCCCGGATGGCGGATCTGGTGCTCTCGGATGCGGACCGGCTGATCGAAGGGGCGCGGACCCAAGGCCGCAGCGGGTACCAGCGCGCGGCGCGGCGCAGCGTGGCCTATGGGCGCACCTTTCGCGCGGCGGCGGTGCTGCACGGGCGTTACGGCGTTTCGGGGCCCTTGGCGCGGATGACGGCGGACCGCTTTGAAATGCTGCTGTCGCAGCGGCTGATCCTGCGCGATCTGGGCACCTTTATCGATGGGCGTATTCGCCGGATTCACGGGCGGCGGGTGGCCGAATTGCTGCACGATCTGCTGGCGCGCCGCATCGAAGGGATCGAAACCGCGTTAGAGGGGCTGCGGCTGCAGTATCCGGGCTATGCCGAGGAACTTGAGCGGCGTTTCATCCGCCGCACGGCGCTGCGGCTGGAAGAACGCGAATACACGTTGATGCGCGAAGACGGGCTGTTCGGGGCTGAGGTCTATACCGCGCTGATGCAGGAATTGGCCACGCGGCGCACGGCGGCAGAGGGGCGTCCGGGCCTTGACCTTGCCGTGCGGCGCGGCGCTTTTATCGAACAGTTTCCGCTGTTTACGGATCTGGGTGAGGGCGCGCTTAAACGGCTCAGTCGGGTGCTCAAAACCCGCTATGTGGATATCGGCGATGTGGTTTTGCACAAGGAAAGCCCTGCACGCAGCGTGTTTTTCATCGCCTCGGGCGCGGTCGAGTTGGAAAGCGCAGGTCAGACTTGGCGATTGGGTCGGGGGGAGATGTTCGGCCAGATGGCGATCCTGACGAACCGTGTGCGCCGGGTGGACGTTCGCGCCATCGCACCGACCACGCTTTTGGTGTTGGACGAAGACCGTTTTCGCCGCCTGCTGGAGCGGAGTGCGGCGCTGCGCGACGCGGTGCGGGCCAGCGCAGAAAAGCGCGGCATCGATCCGGTGGATTTGATTTCGGGGGGCGGGGCTGGATAGGCTGCTTGGCAATCGCGGACGGGGTGTTTGGGGCCGGTGTTGCGCAGCGGTATTTGAAAAAGGATGAAGATAGGGGGGGCGGCCGGTAGGGGCGGCCGCACCTTGGGGTGAGGTTAGTCGTCTTGGGTGATTTCGCCGGTGGAGGCATCAATCAGCACCTCGCGTTCGCCTGTCGCGTCGGTCAGTTCGACCTCATAGACCATGCGGTCGTCTTCATCGTCGAGCGAGAGTTCTTCGATCCTTGTGCCGTCTTGGCCTTCGAGTTCGGCCAGCGCTTTCATCAGCACATCGCGGGAGGTGCCAGCGGTGCGCAGTTCATCTTCTTGGAAGAGGCCGCTGAGGAAGCTGGTGAGTTGTTCTTCGGATTGCGAGATCACCTCGCCGGTGGCGGCGTTGACGGTGACTTCGTAGACAGCCTCGCCGCGGACGAGGTCAATTTCATAAACCAGCGCGTCGCCTTCGATTTCGATCTCGGCTTCCAGCACGCCGCCGTCGATGCTGCTTTGTGCGGCTTTGATGGCTTGGGACATGCTGACGCGCTCGGCCTCTGGGGCGATCTCTTGGGCGAAGAGCGCAGTGGGGGCGATCAGGAGAGATGCGGCAAGGGCGGTGAACTTATGTGGCATAGGAAACCTCATGAAATGTGTTGCGGTTTGCCGGCCCCCTATTGGGCGACGGCGTTCTCGGTTCAACGCTTGGCAAAGCGGGGTGTTCCATGGGGCAGGGAGGCCCGCGTTAATCCGCGAAGAGGTTGTCGCTCTGGGCGATTGCGCGGGCCTTGTCCTCGCTCACGTTGAGAAAGCGCGCGAGGGCAGACGTGTTCGTTTCGGTGTCGGCGTATTCAGAGAGGCGCGTATAATTTTCAAACTGTGCGTCACGGATCTGGTCGACCTCATGCAGCATGTTCCCCCGGATTGTAGGCAGCAGGCGCGAGAGGTTTTCCTGCGAGGTCTGTTCCCCGGTCAGGCCGATGCGCAGGGCGTGGCCGGTGAGATAGGCATCTGTCAGCTTGCATTCGACTTCGAGCATGCGCACCTGTGCGCGATCTGAGGCGAAATCGCGCAGCAGGTCGAGGTTGGACGTATCAATGCAGACGATCAGCCGCCTGCTGTCGTAGTAGTCATAGAGCATCCGCATCAAGGCGCGCCGGTGGCGGGTGCGTTTTTCCAGCGTGGTTTGAATGCCGCCGAGATCGGGTAGGGGGGTGTCTTCTTCGTTGAAGAGGAAGTCCACCGCCGGGAGGCCGGTTTCCTGACGTATCCGACCGACGAGCCGTTTGGCGACATGCCATTTCTTGGCGAGGATAATCAGCAGTTCGCGTTCGCGGCCAAGGCTGGCTTCGGTCTCCCAAAAGCGGGGGGCGAAGCGGCGGCCGATGCGGCCCCTTGCGGTGAGGAAGTCGAATAGGTTGCGGCCTTCGTCGCTGATCTGAAATTGCACCCCTTGGGCGGCATAGAGCAGGCCGAGGCGGCGTTTGAGGTCCAGCGCTTCGGGACTGATTTTGCGCGCGAAGAGGTGGTTTTGACCGAGCAGCAGATCGTAGTGATCGTTGTAGAATGTGACCGGCATGCCGTAGTCGGAGAACAGCAGGAAGGTCAGGCTGCGGTTGGAGATTTCGGCCTCGGGGACGAGGTGGCGCACGAGGGTTTGAAAGAAGGTCTCATCCGGGATCCATGTGCTACGGAAAAAGCGCATCACGTCGCGTCGGCGATGGGTGAATGCCATCAGCGCCTCGATGGTGCGGCGGCGCAGGCACCACCATTGGCTGCCGATTTGCACCTGAAGGTCGGCGGGGATTTTGCGGGTGAGGCCAAGGCGTTTCTGAACCTCGAACATCGCGTAGAACCGCTTGCGCTGTGTGCGTTCGTTGAACCAGTGGCGATAGATCAGCCGCTCTTCTTTCCAGCCGGTCTTGATCCAATCGCTGTCGAAATAATCCACGCTTTCGATGAAGTCGGTGTCATTCTCATCAAGAAACTGATGCGCGTATTCTGCCGATTTGATCGCCATGCAATCGCCGGACATCAGGTAGAAATGCGTGGCGCGGGGGAAGCTTTGCAGCGCGGCGGTGAGCGTATCCAGCGTGGCCTGCACCAAAGACCATTCACCCCAGCCGCAGCGGGTGCGTTTGCGCGGGAAGGTGACGCTGGGGTTGTCGCCAAGGGCGGCGGTGATCTGGGCGTAATCCTCGGCACTGGCGGAAGCGTCAAAGTGGATCGCCATATAGTCGCCCACGGCGGTCAGCCGCTCGGCCTGCCGGATAACGGCCTCCGGATCCTTGTGGCACAGCAGGATATAGGCAATTTTCGCCATGCAGGATACCGAATGTCCTTGTCGCGGCCCGCTTGCATCGGCCTTTTGTCGTGGATCACTTACCTAGTTAATCGTGAAGACCGATTGAATAAACAGCATTTCTTTGCTTTTTTGCGCGAAGGCCAGATTGTTGCTTAAAACAGTCAGCGCCAGCAGGAGGCGAGTGAGCATGGGTTTTCCCGGAACATGGATGACGGAGAGCGAGAGCATGGTGTACCGGGTGGTGCCCAAATGCGCCTGTTCGACCATCGGGCAGATCATGTTTTATTCCGATCATGGCGAATTCTTTGACGGAGACATCCATGATGCCAAGGCAGGCATCCACAAATGGGCCTTGGATGCATCGCAGGGGCCGATCACCGATAATGTAACAGCGCGCAAGTCCTATGCCTTTACCTGCGTGCGCAACCCATACACGCGGATCCTGTCGTCCTTCTTTGACAAGATTTGCGGCATCCAGCGCAATGGACGACGGTATCGCGGCAATCTGGTGCCGCTGCTGGTGCAGAAATACGGGATCGACGTGGGGGGCGATGACGGCAAGCAGGAATTCGATCAGATCGCCAGCTTCCGGCGCTTCTTGTTGTTTGCGCGCGATACCATCCGTTGGCGGCGGCCGATGGACCCAGACATTCACTGGTCTGCGGTGTCGGGTCATGTCAGCACCTTCATCATCAATGGCGGCACCTACGACAATATCTTTTGGACCGAGCAGTTTAACGGCGGCATGCAAAAGGTGCTCGATGCCGTGGACACGCCGCATAAGGTTGATCTGGCGGCGATCCCGCGTTTCAACGAAAGCGAGGGCCACGGGCCCAAGCGGGCGCATCCGGTTGAGGATTACTTTGACGATCTGTCGATGCATCTGATGCGCGAGATCTACAAACGCGACTTTGATCTGTTCAAATATGACTTCGACAATCCGGGGAACAAGCTGCCTGTGGGTGAGATCGATCTTGATGAGGTGCACGCCAAACTGGGTGACTGAGCGGCAGCATCTTGCACCGGGGCGGGTCGCGCTCTACATGCTTTGGCATGTCACAGGTCAAATCCAGCTCCAAATCCGATCCGAACTACAAGGTGATCGCCGAAAACCGCCGCGCGCGGTTTGATTATGCTATCGAAGAAGACATCGAATGCGGCATCATCCTTGAAGGGTCCGAGGTCAAATCTCTGCGCGAAGGCGGGGCGAATATCGCCGAGAGTTACGCCGCCGTGGAGGATGGCGAGCTGTGGTTGGTGAATTCCTATGTGGCGCCCTACAAGCAGGCCAAGACCTTCCAGCATGAGGAACGCCGCCGCCGTAAGCTGCTGGTCAGCCGCAAGCAATTGGCGGACCTGTGGAACGCGACGCAGCGCAAGGGCATGACGCTGGTGCCGCTGGTGATGTATTTCAACCATCGCGGCATGGCCAAGATCAAGATCGGTGTGGCCAAGGGTAAGAAACTGCATGACAAGCGCGAGACGGCGGCGAAACGTGATTGGTCGCGGCAGAAGCAGCGGTTGTTGAAGGATCACGGCTGATACGCACGGCAGGCCCGGAATCAAGCCGCAGGCGCCGGGCCATCGCCTGCCCGTACCGGCGGGCTGGCGATTTGGTGAGGCGGGCGCCTCCTTGACGGCACACATCAAAGCTGAACCATAAAGTGGTGCCAACAGCCCGTAGCATCGCCACCCCACGGGCAGGCGATGGCCCTCCTTACACCTCTCACCGCCCCCTTCCACTTGCCAGCATCCCCTACCGGTTATAGTCAAGGGCAACGCCCGCGACGAAGGAGGCCCCGATGGCCGACGATCCCAAGACATTGGTTTCAACCGACTGGTTGGCTCAGCACCTGAAAGACCCGGACCTGCGCATCCTTGATGCCTCGTGGTATCTGCCCGACGTCGGACGCGATCCGAAGGCCGAGTATGACGCCGCCCACATCCCCGGCGCGCGCTTTTTCGACATTGACGATATCTCGGACGCGCGGTCGGACCTGCCGCATATGGCGCCGCCGATCGAAAAATTCATGTCGCGCCTGCGCGCGATGGGCGTGGGTGATGGGCATCAGGTGGTGGTCTATGACGGCGCCGGGCTGATGTCAGCGGCGCGTGTCTGGTGGCTGTTCCGCCTGATGGGGCAGGAGAATGTCGCCGTGCTCGATGGTGGTTTGCCCAAATGGCAGGCCGAGGGGCGCGAGACCGAAGATATGCCGCCCGTGCCGCGCGACCGCCACATGACCGTGCGCTTTCAGAACCAGATGGTGCGCGATGTGACCCAAGTGGCCCATGCCTCCAAGCTCGGCGATCCGCAGATCGTGGACGCCCGCGCCGCCGCCCGCTTCCGCGGCGATGCGCCAGAGCCACGCGAAGGGCTGCGCGCGGGCCATATCCCCGGCGCACGCAATGTGCCCTTTACCGAGCTGCTGAACGACGACAAGACGATGAAAACCCCCGAACAAACCCGCGCCATTTTCGAGGCGGCGGGCGTGGACCTTGCCAAACCCGTCATCACCTCTTGCGGGTCGGGCATCACCGCCGCCGTGCTGGCGCTGGCGTTGGAGCGGGTGGGCCACCGCAAATGGTCGCTCTACGATGGCTCTTGGGCGGAGTGGGGCATGTTCCCCACCGTGCCCGTCGCCACCGGCGCGGCTTAACCCTTTTTAGTTAGCTTCCAACCGGAGAACCCCATGTTCGAGACGCTCAAGGCGCAACCCGCTGACAAGATCCTCGCCCTTGTACAGGCCTACCGCGAAGACCCGCGTGACACGAAGATCGACCTCGGCGTCGGCGTTTACAAAGACGCCAGCGGCAACACCCCGGTGATGCGCGCCGTCAAAGCCGCCGAGCAGCGCATCTGGGAAAACCAAGACACCAAGGTCTACACCGGTTTGGCTGGTGATCCGGCCTATACCAACGCGATGGCCGCGCTTGTGCTGGGCGATGCCGTGCCGCGCGGTGCGATTGCCGCCGCCGCCACCCCCGGCGGGACCGGCGCGGTGCGTCAGGCGTTTGAACTGGTGCGCATGGCCAACCCCGAAGCGCGCGTTTTCGTCTCTGACCCGACATGGCCGAACCACCTGTCGATCCTGTCCTATCTGGGCATGGAAGTGGTCAACTACCGCTATTTCGACAGCGCGACCGGCGGCGTGAACTTCGACGGGATGATCGAAGACCTCAAGACCGCCAAAAAGGGCGATGTGGTGCTGCTCCACGGCTGCTGCCACAACCCAACCGGCGCGAACCTGAACAGCGCCGAATGGGACGCGGTGATCGAAGTGCTGCAAAGCACCGGTGCCGTGCCGATGATCGACATCGCCTATCAGGGCTTTGGCGACGGGCTGGAAGCCGATGCCGCCGCGACCCGCAAAGTGGCGTCTTCGGTGCCCGAATGCCTGATCGCGGCAAGCTGCTCCAAGAATTTCGGCATCTACCGTGAACGGACCGGCATCCTGATGGTGGTGGCCTCCGAGGCGGCCCAAGGGCTGAACCAAGCCACCTTGGCCTTTCTCAACCGTCAGAACTACAGCTTCCCGCCCGACCACGGCGCGCGGATCGTTTCGACAATCCTGACCGATGACGCACTCAAGGCCGACTGGCAGGCCGAGTTGGAAGAGGTGCGCAACGCCATGCTTGCCCTGCGTGAGCAGCTCGCCGGTGAATTGCAGCGCCTGTCCGGGTCGGACCGCTTTGGGTTCCTCGCTCAGCACCGGGGCATGTTCTCGCGCCTTGGCACCACCCCGGACAAGGTCGAAGCGCTGCGCGAAAAGCATGGCATCTACATGGTTGGTGACAGCCGTATGAACATCGCAGGGTTGAACCAAAACAGCGTGCCAATTCTGGCCCGCGCGATCATCGACGTAGGCATCTAACGCTATTTCGGGCCGCGCCTGCCGCGGCCCGAACACCCTGCCGACCCAAGCGTTGATAACATAACTGGGCGCTATGCCCCCGTAATGTCTACATTAAAACAGAACTTGGTCGGATTGCCCGGATTGAGTACCTTGAGCGAAAACTTAAGGTCAGGCAAATTTTAGAATCAATTTTTCAATGCATTCGGTTGGATGTTGGCATGCCAGCCGTACAGCTCGTGATTGTGACGGCATCGGTTGTCACCGTCTTGGGCTATTGGGTGCGTGGCCACAGCAGTCTGCCCGGCAAACATTGGTTCTTGCTGGCGATCTTGGCCATGGACATGTGGCTTCTTTCAGTCGGGGTCGAGCTTTCGGCCACCACGGCGGCCTGTGCCTTTGGGGTTAGTCGTTGGGCATGGATCGGCTTTGTGCTGCTGCCGACCTTCTGGGCCTTTTTCCTTTACGAATATGCGCTCGGGGCCAAGGTGCCGCGGTATCTGGTGCCGCTCTGCGCCGGGGTTGCGCCTGCGCTGATCACCCTCGCGGCGGTGACAAGCGGCTGGCATGAGAAATTCTACGGGCCGGAAACCAAGTGGCTTTTGAGCGAAGAGGGGGCCTATGTCCAATCTGACCATGGCCCGCTCTTTTTCATCGCGATTGCCTATCTTTACATGGTCATCGTGGCTGCGGCGGTGGTGGCGGGCCGTGCCGTACGGACGGCCAACCCCGCGGTACGCAGCTTTTTCCTAAAGCTCTTCGCCGCGACGCTGATCCCCATGGTGGCCAATCTGGGCTATATTCTGGGCGGGATCACGCTGTTTCACACCGATCCGACGCCCTTTTCCTTTGCGCTTTCGCTGACGCTGGTGGTTTGGCTGGTGGCTGACAACCGCTGGATCGATGTCAACGCGATCGCGCGGGAGCTGTTGTTCTACAACAGCACTGACCCGGTTTTCGTGGTCGACCCATCAGGGGTTGCGATTGAGACGAACCCGGCTGCGGCCGATCTGTTGCACTGCGGCGCAGAGCCCGAAGCACCGCTGAGCGAGTTCGGAGAGCTGGGGCCGGTCATTCGCCATCTCGCGGCCCACGGTAGCCTGCCGGACGTGACCGATATCCAGTTGGGCCACCGCCATTTCGCCGTGCGCGCCCATGCCATTTCCTTGGGTGTCGGGCAAAAGCAGGTTGGTTGGGCGGTGGCGCTCTTGGATGTGACCGTGCAAAAGATCGCGGCGCAAAAAGCGATCGTCGCCGAGCAGATGCAGACGCAGTTCCTTGCCACGGTGAGCCATGAGTTGCGGACCCCGCTGACGGTGATCAACGGCGCGCTAGGTCTGTTGTCAACGGGCGGCGCAAAGCTGAGCGATGCGCAAAAGGCCCGTTTGCTTGGAAAGGCCACAGACAGTTCCGAGACGCTGACGACGCTGGTTAACGATTTGATCGACACGCAAAGTTTGAGCAGCGCGGCGTTCAGCATTGACCTTCAATCTGTGGCACTTGGCCCGCTGGTGCAGGGCGCTGTGGCGCGCGCGGAAAGCCTGCAACCCGACAAGGATATCCGTTTCACCTGCGCGTTGTCTGATGCCCCCCTGACCGTGCAGGCGGATGCAGAGCGGTTGGGTCAGGTCTTTGGCAATGTGCTCTCGAACGCGGTGAAGTTCTCTTTGCCCGGCGGACTGGTGGAAGTCAGTCTTGCGCAAGCCGAAGGCATGGCGTTGGTGCAGGTAAGCGACAGCGGCTGCGGCATTCCTCCGGGGGCGGAGGAGCAGGTCTTTGCCCCTTTCTCGCAGCTTGACGGCTCCGACACGAAAACTGCTTATGGCAGCGGTCTGGGGATGCATATCACGCGGCAAATTCTGGACCGGCACGGCGGCAGCATCCGCTATGTCAGCGCGCCGGGTTTCGGCACGACCTTTACGATTTCTTTACCCTTGGTGGCCTAACGTAAACCGCCCGGCCATTGCTGGCCGGGCGGTCAATTGCTTGGCGATGTGGCTAGGGCTTAGCCCTTGGCGAATTCAGGATAGGCTTCCATCCCCAGTTCGGACATGTCCAGACCGGTGATCTCGGCTTCTTCGCTGACGCGGATGCCACCGGCAGCTTTCAGGATCAGCCAGACAACGAAGCTGACGACGAAGACGAAGAGGCCAACCGCAGCAAAGCCGATGATCTGTGTGACGAAGGATGTGCCTTCGGTATAGACCGGCACAACCAGCGTGCCCCAGAAGCCAGCGATCAGGTGAACCGGGATCGCGCCGACCACGTCATCGATCTTGAACTTGTCGAGCAGGGGCACGGTGAAGACCACGATGACACCACCCACGGCACCGATCCAAAGCGCGCCGAACAATGTCGGGTCAAGCGGCCCGGCAGTGATCGAGACGAGGCCCGCCAGCGCGCCGTTCAGCACCATAGTCAGGTCGACCTTTTTGTACATCACCTGTGTCAGGATCAGCGCAGCAACAGCACCGGCGGCAGCGGCCATATTGGTGTTGGCAAAGATCTGCGCCACGGCGTCGACATCTTCGATGGTGCCCATGGCAAGCTGCGACGCACCGTTAAAGCCGAACCAGCCCATCCACAGGATGAACGTGCCCAAAGTGGCGAGCGCAAGGTTGGAACCCGGCATTGGCACAACGCGGCCATCCTTGCCGTATTTGCCCAAACGTGGCCCCAGTACGATGGCACCAGCGAGGGCGGCAAAGCCACCAGCGGCGTGCACAAGGGTCGACCCGGCAAAGTCGCTAAAGCCCATGGCGGAAAGGAAACCGCCGCCCCACTGCCAAGATGCTTCGATCGGGTAGATGAAGCCGGTTAGCACGACCACGAAGATCAGGAAGGGCCAGAGTTTGATCCGCTCGGCCAGCGCGCCGGACACGATGGAGGCGGTGGTGGCGCAGAACATCAACTGAAAGAAGAAGTCGGAAGCGTTGGAATAGCCGCCTGCGTCAATCTCGGTCTTGATGTCTTTAGTGGCGAAGGTGCCAAAGATGCCTTCGACGATCCAATTGCCGTCACCGGGGTACATGATGTTGTAGCCCACCAGCCAATACATGACCGCCGCAATGGCAAAGAGGCCCATGTTCTTGGTCAACTGCGTTGTGACGTTCTTGGAGCGGACAAGTCCGGCTTCCAGCATGGCGAAACCCGCCGCCATCCAAAAGACGAGGAAACCGCCGATCAGGAAAAGCAGGGTGTTGAAGATGAAGGTCGTATCCGCCAGCGTCGCGTATTCCGCGTCCTGTGCCAGCGCCAGCCCGGGCAGGGCGATGACCGCCGCTGCGAGGGGAAGTATTAAGGTGGGTTTCATATGGTCGTTTCCTGTCTGCGGGTCCGAATGCGTGCTTACCGAAGCGGGCGGCTGCCCGTGCAGCATGAGAAAACCGGATATCGGGCGCTCTTGGACAGGTTTGCTTGCCATATTTGCGCCATTGCTTGGCAGTGCTGCCTAAAAAGCGGGCGCTGGCTGGAATCTGCCTATAAATTAATCAGACATTTGACGCCGATTGGACCTTGCAGCGCTAAACAAACCGCTGCAGTCAGGCTAAAGTGGCGAAAAATAGGGCCGAGCAGGCGATTTTATGACTGACAAGAACAAGCGCAAACGCCCTCTGGTCGCCGACAGGCGGTATCCGGGCAAGGCCAAACCCAAGCCTAAGACCTCTGCGCGGGCCAAACTGGCCACGCGCAAGGCCGCACCGGCCCGCCGCAAGGCGGCGCGCACCAAACGCCCCCGGCGCGGGGGAATCATTGGCTTCTTTGCGGGCTTGGCCCGTTGGATTTGGCGTTTGATCTGGACGATCACGTGGCGCGTGAGCCTTGTGGCCTTCCTCGTTCTCGCCTTGGCTGTCGGCTATATCTATACCACCATTCCGCCGCTCGAAGCGCTGTTAGATGGCCGCGCGCGCGGCTCTGTCACCATGCTCGACCGGGAGGGAGAGGTCTTTGCCTGGCGCGGCGACCAGTTTGGCGGCGTGGTCTCGGCAGACTCGGTGTCCAAACATCTGCGAAACGCGGTCATCGCCACCGAAGACAAGCGATTCTACAACCATCTCGGCGTCAGCCCGCGGGGCATCGCCTCGGCGGTGCGGATCAACTTGAGCGAGGGGCGTGGCCCGCTTTCAGGCCATGGCGGGTCGACCATCACCCAGCAGACGGCCAAACTGCTTTGTCTGGGCGAGCCCTATGACCCCAGCAGCGGCATGACGGAAAAGGAATATGAGGCGGAATGCCGTCGTTCTTCCTTGGGCCGCAAAGCCAAAGAAGCGCTTTTTGCCGTCGCGATGGAGCTGAAATACACCAAGAGCGATATCCTTTCGATCTATCTGAACCGTGCCTACATGGGCGGCGGTGCCTTTGGCGCAGAGGCCGCGGCGCAGCGATTCTTCGGCAAGCCCGCCGCGGCGCTTTCGCCGTCTGAGGGCGCGATGCTGGCCGGTCTTTTGACCGCGCCCACAACCCTATCGCCCACCAACAATCTGGATCGCTCGCAAAGCCGTGCCGCCACGGTGATCCGCCTGATGGAAGACCAAGGCTATCTGACCGCAGCCGAGGCCGATGAGGCCATCGCCAACCCCGCGCAACTGTCCGAGGCGGCAGAAGCCGAGGCTGGCGGCTATTTCGCCGATTGGGTCATGTCCTCGGGGCCGGAGTTCTTTACCCGCAACACCACCGAAGATGTCATCATCAAGACCACCCTCGATCAGCGCATTCAGCGCGCGGCAGAGGAGGGGCTGAAATGGGTCTTTGAAAACAAGGTGCGCGACACCTCCAAAGCGCAGGCGGCCATCGTGGTGATGTCTTCTGATGGGGCGGTGCGGGCGCTGGTCGGCGGGCGCAAGACCAAGGTCGCGGGCGCCTTCAACCGTGCCACGCAGGCGATGCGCCAGACCGGTTCGGCGTTCAAACCCTTCATCTATGCCGCGGCGCTTGATCTGGGCTATTCGCCCGAAGACATCATCGTGGACGAACCCTACTGTCTTAATATCCCCGGTTCGGGTGAATGGTGCCCCAAGAACTACACCAAGAACTTCAAAGGCCCGGTCTCCCTGACAGACGCGCTGAAAGACTCGTTGAATATCCCGGCGGTCAAAGTTTCGGAAAGCGTAGGCCGCGAGACGGTGAGTGCGGTCGCCACGCAGTTCGGCATCAAAAGCGATCTGGCCGCAGGCCCGGCGCTGGCACTTGGCGCATCGGAAAGCACCCTGCTTGAAATGACGGGCGCCTACGCGGGCATCCTGAACGGCGGCTCTTCGGTGACCCCCTACGGGCTGGTCGATCTGCGCCTCTTGGGCGAAACGGAGCCGCTGATGGGCACCGGCGGCGGTATCAACGAACGGGTCATCCAAGAAGATGCCGCGCGCCAGTTGGTCTATATGATGGAGAAGGTGATTTCGGAGGGGACCGGCCAGCGCGCCCAGTTTGGCGACCGTCAGCTGGCGGGCAAGACCGGCACGACCTCGGCCAACAAAGACGCTTGGTTCGTCGGCTTTTCGGCGGATTATGTGGCCGGGGTCTGGATGGGCTATGATGACAACACGCCGCTCACCGGGGTCACAGGCGGTGGCCTGCCTGCAGAGATTTGGCGCGAAACCATGAGCCGTGTGCATGACGGGCTGCCCCTCAAGGAGTTGCCGATGCAGGCGCCCGCCCCGCCCAGCAACCTGAGCGAAGCGCAGCCCGAACCGCAACCACAGCCGCAGCAACCGCAGGGCGGAGGCAATCAGGGGGGTGGCGGCGCGGACAATGTGATCGACCGCGTTCTGCGTGACATCTTTGGCGGCGGCAGCAGCGGCAGTGGCGCCAGCGCACCTGCACCCAGTTTCCTCGACCGCTAAGGCGGTCGGGGCGCCGGCCCGAGAAAAAAATGGCACTAGGTTATCAAAATCATTATCAATTCCCCGTAAGCGGGAAGCGCGCCGGGTTTTGTGTGGGCAGCTTCGAAAGGGATTGATGCAAAGCGATGTGGTGAACAGGGGGCTGTCTGAACTGCGTCGCGTGCGCGGGCGCAGCCGTGGGCTTTATTGGGCTGTGGCCTTGTTCAGCCTATTCGCCAATATGCTCATGCTTACCGGTCCGCTGTATATGTTGCAGGTCTATGACCGGGTGCTCGGCTCCGGCTCCGAAGAGACGCTGATCGCCCTCTCGGTTCTTGTGGTCTTTCTCTATGCGGTGATGGGGCTCTTGGATTACACGCGCGGCCGGATCATGGCGCGGGTGGGCGCGCGGTTTCAATCCGATCTCGACCGGCGGGTGTTCGACGCGGTGGTGCGCAAATCCGCCGTGGCCCCGGATGTGAAGACCAACGCGGGTCTTGCCGATCTTGAAGCCGTGCAACGGCTGATTACATCGCCGGTTCTGATGGCCGGCTTCGATGCCCCTTGGACGCCGATCTTTTTCGCGGCGATCTTTCTGTTCCACCCGATGCTGGGGTGGCTGGCGGTGAGCGGCGCGGCGGTGCTGGTGGTGATCACCATTGCCAACCAGTTGCTGTCGCGCGAAAGCCAAGCGCGTGCAAACCTCTCGGGGCAGGCGGCAAATGCAATGTCGGACCAGATCAGGGTCGAGGCTGAGATGGTGCAGGCGATGGGGATGCGTGACGCGGCATTCTCGCGCTGGCAACAGGCCCGGGGTCAGGCGTTGGAACAGCAGGTCAAATCGACCGACGTGGGCGGCACGTTCACCGCGATGACCAAGACGCTGCGGTTGTTTCTGCAGTCCGCCATGCTTGGGCTCGGCGCATGGTTGGTCTTGAAAAACCAGATGACGCCGGGCGCGATGATCGCAGGCTCGATCCTGCTGGGCCGGGCGCTGGCGCCGGTCGAACTGGCATTGAACCAATGGCCGGTGGTGCAGCGGGGGCGGTCCGGTTGGGCCAATCTGGCGCAGCTTCTCGGCGCCGTGAGCGAAGAACCCCCGCGCACCGCGCTGCCGCAGCCCAAAGCGCGGCTGGTCGCCAAGGCGCTGACCGTGGTGGCACCGGGCGAGAAACAGGCGGCGCTTAAGTCGATCAATTTTACCGTCGAGCCGGGGCAGGCGGTGGGGGTGATCGGCCCGTCGGGGGCGGGGAAGTCGACACTGGCACGCACGCTCACCGGGGTCTGGCCGCCTGCGGGCGGGTCGATCCGGCTGGATGGGGCCGCGCTTGAGCATTACGGGAGCGAAACCTTGGGGCGGCATATCGGATACCTGCCGCAGCGCGTCCAATTGTTCGATGGCACCATCGCCGAGAATATCGCCCGGCTGTCCCCCGACCCCGACGATGCCAAAGTGATCAAGGCCGCCAAATTGGCGGCGGCGCATGAGATGATCCTCGAATTCCCCCAAGGCTATGACACGCCCATTCGCGCGGGGCAGGTGCGGCTTTCGGGGGGGCAGATGCAGCGCATCGGATTGGCGCGGGCGCTGTATGATGACCCGGTGATTGTGGTCCTGGATGAGCCGAATTCGAACCTCGACAATACCGGTTCCCAGGCGCTGAACCACGCAATCCGGCAGATGAAGGCCAGCGGGCGGTCGGTGCTGATCATGGCGCATCGTCCTGCGGCCATTCAGGAATGTGACACGCTGCTGGTGCTCGATAACGGCATCCGCAAAGCCTTTGGTCCCAAGGATGAGGTGCTTGCCGGAATGGTGCAAAATCACCGCGAGATTCAGCAAGCCCCCCCGCGGTCGGGGGGCGTGGTATGAGCAATCACAACGACAAACGCTGGTCGGCAACCCGGCCCCTGATCCTTGGGTTCTTCGGGCTGATCTTGCTGTTCGGCGGTTTTGGGACTTGGGCCGTGACCAGCCAAATCGCCGGGGCGGTGGTGGCTTCGGGCCGGATCGAAGTCGACCGCAACCGGCAGATCGTCCAGCATGAAACCGGTGGTGTGGTGGCCGAAATCCTTGTGGATGAGGGCGACAGTGTCGCCGCCGGGGACGCTTTGCTGCGACTGGATGCAGAGCAGCTGACCTCGCAATTGGCCATCGTCGAGGGCCAGCTTTATGAGCTTATGGCCCGCCGCAGCCGTCTGGAAGCGCAGCGCGATGAGGTGGAGGCGGTCACCTTTGACGAAGAGTTGCGAACCGCCGCCTCCGAAAATCCCGATGTGCAGGAACTGGTAGACGGCCAGCGCAACCTGTTTGACGCGCGCCGCGTCAGCGTGGCCCAAGAGCTTGAGCAATTGGGCAAACGCCGGGCGCAGATCAACGCGCAAATCCGCGGGGTCGATGCGCAAGAGGCCGCGCTTTCGCGCCAGCTGGAGTTGATCGAGGAGGAGTTGGGCAATCAGCAGTCACTGCTGGACCGTGGCCTCACGCAGGCCTCTGCCGTGCTGACCCTGATGCGCGAACAGGCCCGCCTGCGTGGCCAGATCGGAGAGTTGTCGGCACAAAAGGCGCAATCCCAAGAGCGGGTGACAGAGATTGACATCGAGCGGCTCAAGCTGCGCTCCGCCGGGCGGGAGGAGGCGATCACCCAGTTGCGCGACCTGCGCTACCGCGAGTTGGAGATGGCCGAACAGCGCCGCGCGCTCAGGGCCGAGATTGACCGGCTTGATATTCGCGCGCCGGTCTCGGGGGTGATCTATGGGATGCAGATCCAAACCCCGCGATCGGTCGTGCGCGCGGCGGAGCCTTTGATGTACCTCGTCCCGCAAGATCGTCCGCTGATCATCGCCGCGCGGGTCCAGACCATCCACATCGATCAGGTCGCCGTGGGCCAAGAGGTCAATCTGCGTCTTTCGTCATTGAACCAGCGCACCACGCCGGAACTGGTGGGGAAGGTCTTGCAGGTCTCTGCCGATTCCATTGACGACGACACGACCGGGCAAACCTATTACCGGGCCGAGATCGCGCTTAACCCCGGCGAGATCGACAAGCTGGAAGAGGGCACGATCCTGCTGCCCGGCATGCCGGTTGAGGCGTTTATCCGCACCGGCGAACGCTCTCCCATGGCCTATCTTCTGAAACCGATGGCCGACTATTTTGCGCGCGCTTTCCGCGAAAGTTGACGCGCCGCGCCGGGCGGGCGGCAAAGGGGCTTTTCCTCGGGGCGGAGGGCGGTTAGCGTCCGCTTGAACCCGCAATCAAAGGAAGCCCGTCATGTCCCTGACCGCCCGTCTCGCCGATCTCGGCATCACCCTGCCCGACGCGCCCGCACCGGCCGCGAACTATGTGCCCTTCGTGGTCACCGGCAATACCGTCTATGTGTCGGGCCAAATCTCTAACGGGCCGGATGGGTTGATCACCGGGCGTTTGGGCGACGGTATGGATGTCGACGCCGGGGCCGCCGCCGCGCGCAGCTGTGCGCTGAGCCTTTTGGCGCAGGTCCGCGCTGCTTGCGGAGGCGATCTGGACCGTCTCAAACGGGTTGTGAAACTGACGGGCTTCGTGAACTCCACCGCCGATTTCCCCGACCAGCCCAAGGTCATCAACGGGGCCTCTGACTTCATGGTCGAGGCTTTGGGCGAGGCGGGCCATCACGCCCGCTCGGCGGTCTCTGCCGCATCGCTGCCACTGGGTGTCGCCGTCGAAATCGAAGGCATTTTCGAGATCGAATGACCCTTCCCGCCGCCTTTCTGGACATTCCGCTGGCGCATCGCGCGCTGCATGACCTCTCTGCCGGGCGGCCCGAGAACAGCCGCGCCGCCGTGCGGGCGGCTGTCGATGCGGGTGTCGGGATCGAGATTGATCTGCAACTCAGCGCCGATAACAAGGCGATGGTGTTCCATGACTATGCCTTGGAACGGCTGACACCAGAGCGCGGCGCGGTCCGGCTGCGTGAGGCAAGCGCCCTTGCGGCCATCCCGCTAAAGGGGGGCGACGAGGGGATTCCAACGCTTGAGGAAATCCTCGACCTCATCGCCGGGCGCGTGCCGCTTTTGGTGGAGTTCAAGGATCAAGACGGCGCCATGGGGCCGGACGTGGGCCCGCTTGAGACCGCCGCCGCCGAACTGCTTGGCCGCTACCGGGGCGATTTGGCGGTCATGTCGTTCAATCCGCATTCGGTCCGCGCACTTGCCCGTCTTTTACCCGACGTGCCGCGCGGGCTGACCACCAGCGCCTACCGCCCCGATGAATGGCCGCTGCCCGCAGCCACCTGCGATCGGCTGCGCGGCATACCCGATTATGCCGACACCGGCTCTTGTTTCATCAGCCATGAGGCCGATGACCTGAACCGCCCGCGTGTGGCTGAGCTAAAGGCCGACGGGGCGGCGGTGCTCTGTTGGACGATCCGCAGCCAAGCTGAGGAAGACATCGCGCGTCAGGTGGCGCAGAACGTGACCTTTGAAGGGTATCTGCCGCGCCCGCGCTCTTGATCTGCGAGGCCGAGGCCACACATAGGACGCAAGGCAGGCAAGGCTCAGATGAACGCGCAGGAAATCGAGATTACCGTGGTGCCAGAACTGGCACAGATCGGCCAAAAGGACTGGGACGCCTGCGCCTGTCCCGAGGCCGCGGGCGGGGGCCGTCCGCGCGACCCGTTCACAACCTATCGTTTCCTGTCGGCGCTAGAGCAGAGCGGATCGGTCGGCCCCGGCACAGGCTGGCAGCCGCAGTATCTGGTGGCGCGGATTACAGGCCAAGTGATCGCCGTGGCGCCGATGTATGCCAAATCGCACAGCCAAGGCGAATATATCTTCGACCACAACTGGGCCCATGCCTATGAGCGCGCGGGCGGGCGGTATTACCCCAAACTGCAGATCGCCGTGCCCCACACCCCCGCCACCGGGCGGCGCTTTTTGGTGCGGCCCGAGTTTGAAGAGGCGGGCACCGCCGCGCTGGTTCAAGGCGCGGTACAGCTGACCGATAATAACGCGCTGTCGTCGCTCCATGTGACCTTTTGCACCGAGCAGGAGGTCGCCCGGGCCGAAGCACTGGGCCTGATGAGCCGCAAAAGTCAGCAGTTTCACTGGCACAACCGCGACTATGCGGATTTCGACGGTTTCCTCGCCAGCCTGTCTTCGCGCAAGCGCAAGAACATCCGCAAAGAACGCGCACAGGCGCAGGATTTTGGCGGCACGATCCACACCTTCACCGGCGACCAGATCGCGCCCGAGCATTGGGATGCCTTTTGGCAGTTCTACCAAGACACCGGCGCGCGGAAATGGGGTTCGCCCTACCTCACGCGGGAATTCTTTGACCACGCGCAAGAAAGCCTGCGCGACGATATCGCGCTGGTGCTGGCCGAACGTGACGGGCGTTGGGTTGCCGGGGCGCTGAACTTCATCGGGGCAGAAACGCTCTTTGGCCGCTACTGGGGCTGTACCGAACATCATCCCTTTTTGCATTTCGAACTGTGCTATTATCGCGCCATGGATTTCGCCATTGCCCATGGGCTTTCCCGTGTCGAAGCGGGCGCGCAGGGCGAACACAAGCTCGCGCGGGGCTATCTGCCGTCCCCCACATGGTCGCTGCATTGGATGCGGGATCCGGGCTTTGCCTCTGCCGTGGGGGAGTATCTGCAGGCCGAACGCGACGCCGTGGACGAAGAGATCAGCGTGCTGACCGATTACGGCCCCTTCAAAAAAGCGACGATCGAGGAACAAGAATGACCGAGAGATTAAGCATCGAAACCCGCAAGACGCTGCTGCAACCGCTGTTCAATACCGGCTGGGAAATGGTCGAAAGCCGGGATGCGATCCACAAGACGTTCAAGTTCAAGGATTTCGCCGACGCCTTTGGCTGGATGACAAGGGTGGCTATTTGGGCGGAAAAGTGGAATCACCATCCCGAATGGAGCAATGTTTACAACCGCGTGGAGGTGACGTTGATCACCCATGACGTGGATGGGCTAAGCTCGCTCGACGCGAAATTGGCGCGCAAGATGGATGGTCTCTTTGGGGCCGGGAAAGACTGACGGAGAGACCGGATGCAAGATTTGTTTGAAACGGAACTGTGGCAGGGCAAGACGATTGCCGATCTGCTGACACTGGAGTTCCTTGCCAGCGCGGCAGGGTCGGTGATCGGCGCGATTGTGATCCTGTTGCTGGGGTGGGTCATCTCAAGTTGGCTGCAACACCGTGTCGAAAACCTTGGCAAGCGGAACAAGCACCTCGACGAGATGCTGTTCGAATTTCTGGCTTCCATCGTGCGCTATGTGGTGCTGGGCTTTACCGTTTTGTTCGTGCTCAACACTTTCGGGGTCAAGACGACCTCGGTCGTGGCAGTCATCGGTGCGGCGGGTCTGGCGATTGGTCTGGCCCTGCAGGGCACCCTGTCGAACGTGGCCGCCGGGGTCATGCTTATCCTCTTTCGTCCGATCAAGATCGGCGATTTCGTGGTGATCGCGGGCGAGATGGGCACGGTCAAACAGATCAACCTGAACTATACGGTGCTGGCCGACCTCAGCAATGTGCAGGTCATCGTGCCGAACTCTGAAGTTTGGGGCAATGTCATCACCAACTATTCCGTCAACCCGACCCGCCGCGCGGAATGGACCTTTGGCGTGGGCTATGGCGCGAACCTCAAGACCGCCGAAGAGATCATTCGCAGCACGATCATGGCGGATGAACGCGCCCATGCCGATCCTGAGCCCTTCATTCAGGTGAACAATCTCAACGACAGTTCGGTCGATTTCCTTGTGCGGGTCTGGTGCAGCGCGGGGGATTATTTTGCCTTCAAGGCCGATATGACCCGCAAGGTCAAAGAGGCGTTGGATGAAGGCGGGGTGGATATTCCGTTCCCCACACGCACCATCGTGCAGGCTGCGGAATAGGCTTTCGCGTCTGCGGCCCTTCGCGGGGCACCCCTATCAGTAAAACGCCCGGCCAATCTGGCCGGGCGTTCGTGTTTTACATATTGTCCAGCAGTGCTTCGCCGCCGGAAATCTCGCAGGTGCCGGGGCTTTCCTCGGGCTGCCACAGTGTTACCTTGCCGTCTTCGACGAGCATCGCATAGCGTTTGGACCGGCCGACCAGCCCGGCACCTTCGGCGTCGAACTCCATGCCGATGGCGCGGGTAAATTCGCTGCTGGCGTCGGCCAGCATGGTGATCCCGGCCTCACTCGCGCCGGTCGCTTCGCCCCAAGCTTTCATCACGAACGGGTCGTTGCAGGAGACGCAGATCACCTCATCCACGCCTTTGGCGTCGAACTGATCTTTGGTGCGCACGAAGCTCGGCACATGGGCAGAGTGGCAGGTGGGCGTGAACGCACCCGGCACGGCAAAGATCACCACTTTGCGGCCCTTGAGCTTGTCAGCCATCTGCACCGGCTCGGGCCCATCCGCGCCCATCTGAACCAGTTTCGCGTCCGGCAGCGTCGAACCTTGAGAAATCGTCATGGGATAGCCTCTCCTGTCATTGCGGTTGTCTTGGGGCCAGATATAGGCTTTGACCGCGACTGAGACCAGATCAATCGGGGGGTGGCAGATGCAGCATGTTGTGGTGATCGGAGCCGGGCAGGCGGGGGCCTCTTGCGTGGCCAAACTGCGCAATGGCGGGTTTGAGGGCAAGATCATCCTGATCGGGGCCGAGCCTTGCCCGCCCTACCAACGCCCGCCTCTGTCTAAAGGGTATCTGCTTGGCGATATGACACTGGAGCGGCTGTTTCTACGGCCCGAGGCTTTCTATGCCGACCAAGGGATCACGCTGAAAACCGATTGCCGCGTGACCGCGATTGACCCCGAGGCGCGTGTTCTGAGCACGACCGAGGGCGAGGTCGCCTATGACGAACTGGTGCTCGCGACCGGCTCCCTCCCGCGTCGGCTACCGGCGGCGATTGGCGGGGATCTGGAGGGCGTCTTTACCGTGCGCGATCTGGCTGATGTGGATGCCATGGCGCCGCGTTTTGTGAAGGGCGCGAAGGTTCTGATCGTCGGTGGTGGTTACATCGGGCTGGAAGCCGCGGCGGTCGCGGCCAAGCTGGGGCTTGAGGTCACGCTGGTGGAAATGGCCGACCGCATTCTGCAGCGCGTCGCAGCGCCCGAGACCAGTGATTATTTCCGCGCCCTGCATGAAGGCCACGGCGTGACCCTGCGCGAAGGCGTGGGGCTGGAGCGGCTGTTGGGCGAAGGCCACGTTACCGGCGCACGGCTAAGCGATGGGACAGAGATTGCCGCCGATTTCGTCATCACCGGCGTGGGCATCGAGCCCGACATCGCGCTGGCCAAGGCAGCAGCGATCGAGATCGACAACGGCATCAAGGTCGACGCGCAGGGCCGCACAACTGTGCCGGGCGTCTGGGCGGCGGGGGATTGCACCTCTTTCCCCTATCGCGGCGGGCGTATCCGGTTGGAAAGCGTGCCCAATGCCATCGATCAGGCCGAGGTGGTCGCTGAAAATATCCTCGGCGGGGGCAAGGAATACATCGCCAAGCCGTGGTTCTGGTCGGACCAATATGACGTGAAACTGCAAATCGCCGGGCTGAACGCAGGCTATGACCGCGTGGTCAGCCGCCTTGGCGAAGGCAGCGCGTCGTTCTGGTACTACCTTGGCGAAACATTGCTGGCCGTCGATGCCGCGAACGATCCGCGCGGCTATATGGTGGGCAAACGGCTGATCGAAGCGGGAAAATCGCCAGACCCGGCACGGGTCGCGGACCCTCAGACGGACCTAAAGGCATTGCTGAAACCATGAGGATCATCGCCGGGAAATACCGTGGCCGACCGCTTGCCGCGCTTGGCAAGGGCGACGCCGAGGCGCATCTGCGACCGACCTCCGACCGGGTGCGCGAGAGCCTTTTTTCGATGTTGACCCATCACGATGTGATCGAGGGCGCGCGGGTGTTGGACCTGTTCGCAGGCACCGGCGCGCTTGGGTTCGAGGCCCTGTCGCGCGGTGCTGTGTCTGTCTGCTTCGTTGAGAATGGCCGGACAGGCCAGCAGTTGATCGGGGAGAACATGCGCAAACTAGAGGCTGAGGCGGAAACGCGGCTGCTGCGCAATGACGCGACGCGGCTGGGGTCCTGCGCGCAGGACCCTTTCGATCTGGCCTTCCTTGACCCGCCCTACGGCAAATCCATGGGGCAAAAGGCGCTTGTTGCGGCTGCCGAAGGCGGCTGGCTTGCACCCGGCGCGATGATCGTTTGGGAGGAAAGCGCGCCCATGCATGCACCCGAGGGATTCGCGCGTATCGACAAGCGCAAATACGGCGATACCCATGTGACGCTGCTGCAAAGGGCTGTAAGCTAACGGCTTTTTGCCGAGCGCTATCCCTTCTCAGGTTGATCCTTGTCTTTTCCGACAGAATAAGTCACCTATTGCCCGAAGGCCCGGCGCGCCCTGCGTCGGGACCAAGGTGATTTTCAAGGAAGGACATTCGATGCGCCTCAAAGCGACCACGGCCATTGCGCTGATCACATGCGCCGCCGCTCCGGCATTTGCACAAGACAAGGCCGAGGTGCTTGGCACCTATGCCGACATCGCGCAGGCGGGCTACGAAGACAGCCTGACCACCGCGCAAACGCTGCAAGCCGCCGTCGAGACGCTGATCGCCACCCCCTCGGCCGAAGCGCTTCAGGCTGCGAAAACCGCATGGCTGGCCGCCCGCGTGCCCTACCAGCAGACCGAGGTCTTCCGCTTTGGCAACGCCATCGTCGATGACTGGGAAGGCAAGGTAAACGCTTGGCCGCTGGACGAAGGTCTGATCGACTATGTCGATGCCTCCTATGGCGGTGAGACGGATGAGAACCAACTGGCGGTTCTGAACGTCATCGCCAACCCGACCTTCACGCTGGGCGGGGAAGAGGTGGACGCCACCGAGATCACGCCTGCGCTCCTCGAAGGGCAGTTGCATGAGGCGGGCGCGGTCGAAGCCAATGTCGCCACCGGCTACCACGCCATCGAATTCCTGCTCTGGGGCCAAGACCTGAACGGGACTGAGCATGGCGCGGGCAACCGTCCTTGGACCGACTACGCAACCGGCGAAGACTGCACCGGCGACAACTGCGACCGCCGTGGGCAATACCTGAAAGCCGCGACCGATTTGCTGGTCAGCGATCTGGAATGGATGGCCGGTCAATGGGCCGATGGCGGTGAGGCACGCGCCGCCGTGCTGGCAGACGAAGACGCCGGGATCGACGCGATCCTGACCGGCATGGGCTCGCTCTCCTACGGTGAGCAGGCGGGTGAGCGGATGAAGCTGGGCGTCATGCTCAACGACCCCGAAGAAGAGCACGACTGCTTCTCTGACAACACCCACAACAGCCACTACTACGACGGTTTGGGCGTGCGGAACGTGTATCTGGGCGAATACCTGCGCGTCGATGGCCGCGTGGTTTCCGGCGCATCGCTGTCTGACCTCGTGGCCAGCGCCGATGCCACCGTCGACGAAGACCTGCGCGCCAAACTGAACGCCTCCATGGTGGAACTGGGCCAGATCAAAACCGCCGCCGAAGCGGGTTTCAGCTATGACATGATGCTTGAGCGCGGCAATGCCGAAGGCGAGGCGCTGATCATGGGCGCGGTCGACGCGCTGGTAAACCAGACCCGCGCCATCGAGCGTGCCGTGACGGTTCTGGGCGGTGACGAAATCGCCTTTGAAGGCTCCGATAGCCTCGACGCGCCGGAGGCGGTCTTCCAGTAATCCTACCCCTTCCTCTGGGCCGCTGCGGCGGCCCGGGGCCAGCCAAGGAATACGCAACACCATGATTGTTTGTCACTGTCAGAACATCACCGATCGCGACATCAACAATGCCATCGACTGGATGCGCGCCTCTGATGCGCGCACGGTCATTACTGCGGGCAAAATCTACCGTGCCTTGGGCAAAGCAGCCGATTGTGGCGGTTGCATGCCTCTGTTCTTGTCTACCATGCGCGGAAATGGCAACTTTTCCGTGCCTGTGCTGACAACCACTCTACGTCAGGCAAAACCAAACAAGGAGACAGGTTCATGAAGGGCGACGACAAGGTCATCGAATATCTCAACGCGGCATTGCGCAGCGAATTGACAGCCGTGAGCCAGTACTGGCTGCATTACCGGCTGCAAGAAGACTGGGGCTATGGTCGGCTTGCCGATAAATCGCGCGAGGAAAGCATCGAAGAGATGAACCACGCCGATAAGCTGATCGAGCGGATCATCTTCCTTGAAGGGCACCCCAACCTGCAAAAGCTGGACGCGCTGCGCATCGGTGAAACGGTGAAGGAATGTCTTGAGTCCGATCTGGCTGCTGAACATGAGGCCCGCACCCTGTACATTGAGGCGCGCAATCACTGCGATCAGGTGGGCGATTACGTCTCAAAGAACCTGTTCGAAGAATTGATCGCCGATGAGGAAGGGCATATCGACTTTCTCGAAACCCAATTGGCGCTGCAGGCGGAACTGGGCGCGGCGGTCTATGGCCAGCTTCAGGCCAAGCCGACAGACGACAGCAAGTAACTTCGAATGGCAGGCCCGGCTCTGGGCCTGCCGCTTATCCAAGGCATTCCCCATGCGATTCCTCATTCCGATGCTCACGGTGGCCGCCGCGAGCATGGCCGCCGCCGCCCCGCAAGCTTTGGAGGAACCGCATCTTAAGGTGATCCCCCGCACCGCGGAAGAGACCGCCCGGATCGCCAAGGTCACCGCCCCCGCGACCGAATTCGACAGACCCGAACCCTTTGAGACGAACCCGGCAGGCGCCGCCACGGTCAGCCCGCGCGGCAATGCCGATGCGTTTTCGCTGCCCTCCGGTAACATTCCTTTCGAGCGTGAGTTGGACTTTAAGGTCGGCAATGGGCTGTTCAAAAAACTCTGGGTCTCTTCGCCCTCGTCGACGCTGGCCTCTGACGGGCTGGGGCCGCTCTTCAACGCGCGTTCCTGCCAGCGCTGCCACCTGAAAGACGGGCGCGGCCATCCGCCCGAGGGGCCTCAGGATGACGCGGTGTCGATGTTCCTGCGCATCTCGGTCCCCACGCCCCCCGAAGAGGCGATGAGCGAGATCGAGGCCTTCCTGCTCTCGGTCGGCGACAAGACCCCGCGCACGCGGCCCGATCCTGTCTATGGTGGGCAATTGCAGGATTTCGGGGTGGCGGGCCATCCAGCGGAATACCGTCTCGGCGTGCGTTATGAAGAGGTGGAGGTCGCCCTGTCGGAGGGGGAGACCGCCAGCCTTCGCCGCCCGACCTACAGTGCCGAAGACCTCGGCTATGGCCCCTTGGCCGAGGGTGCGATGCTCAGCCCCCGCGTCGCCCCGCCGATGATCGGCTTGGGCCTGTTGGAGGCGATTCCAGCGGCAGATATCTTGGCGCTGGCCGACCCGGAGGACGCCGATGGCGATGGCATCTCGGGCCGGGCGCAGATTGTCTGGTCCTTTGAACATGCGCGTCCGATGCTGGGCCGTTTCGGCTGGAAAGCCGGGGCGCCGACGATCCGCGAGCAGTCCGCCAGCGCCTTTGCAGGCGACATTGGCATTTCCTCCCCCATTTTCGACGCGGCATGGGGCGATTGCACGACAGAGCAGACCGCCTGCCGCGCGGCACCCCATGGGGATGGTGACGACCGTGGCACCGAGATCGACGCCGAAGGGCTGGATCTGGTGACCTTCTACAGCCGCAACCTTGCCGTGCCCGCCCGCCGCGATGTTGGCGCACCTGAGGTGCTGCGCGGCAAGGCGGTGTTCCATGAGGTCGGCTGCACCTCCTGTCACCAGCCGAAATTCGTGACCGCACGACTGGAGGATCAGCCCGAGCAGAGCTTTCAACTGATCTGGCCGATGACCGATCTTTTGCTCCATGACATGGGCGAAGGGCTGGCTGACAATCGCCCCGAGGGCCGCGCGAATGGGCGCGAATGGCGCACCGCGCCGCTCTGGGGCATCGGCTTGACCGAGCAGGTCAACGGCCATACCCAATTCCTGCACGACGGGCGCGCGCGGTCGCTGCTCGAAGCGGTGCTCTGGCACGGCGGCGAAGCCCAGCCCGCCCGTGATGCCGTGGTCGACATGCCCAAAGCCGACCGTGACGCCCTGATCCGCTATCTGGAGAGCCTCTGATGCGCAGCCTGCTGACCGCCACCTTCCTTCTGACCGCCGCCCCCGCCCTCGCCGGGGTGGAGGAGGTGATCCAAGATCACGTGCTGCCCGGCACCGCCCGTTTCGCCTCTGCCACTGCGGCGCTCGACGCTGCAGCGCAGGCCAATTGCACCGACACGGCCCTGCGCCCGGCCTATCAAGAGGCTTTCGACGCATGGCTCGGCATCGCGCATCTGACCCTTGGACCGTTGGAGGAAGACGGGCGCGGGCTGGCCATCGCCTTTTGGCCCGACACGCGCGGCATGATCGGGCGTAGCGTGGCGCGACTGGTGGCTGAGGAAGACCCAATTGCGACAAGCGGGGAGTACGCCGAAGTCTCCATCGCCGCGCGCGGGCTCTTTGCGCTGGAACGGCTGCTTTATGACGATGACTTCGCAGGCTACGGGGCCGAAAGCTATCCCTGCGCGTTGGCTCGTGCGATGGCCGCCGATTTGGCCGTGCTGGGGCGCGAAGTCGACACCGCATGGCGTGAGGATTTTGCCGCCGCGCTCCGCAGCGCCGGGGAGGCGGGCAATGGCCGTTTCCTCAGCCCGCGCGAGGCATCGCAGGCGCTTTACACGGCTTTGGCGACCGGGCTCGAATTTCTCGTGGACCAACGTCTAGGCCGCCCGATGGGCAGTTTTGATACGCCGAAACCGCAGGTGGCCGAGGCGCGCCGTTCGGGCCGCAGCCTGCGCAATGTGGTGTTGTCACTCGAAGCATTGCAGGGTCTAGCCGACACGCTGTCGGACGCCGCCACCCCCAAAACCGACGCCGCATTCGACCGCGCCTTGAGCGCCGCGCGCGTGTTGGAAGACCCGGTCTTTGCCGGGGTGGCCGACCCGATAAGCCGCATCCGGGTCGAGGCGCTGCAAAACGATGTGCGGGCCGTTTCCGAAGCCGTGAGCGCTGAGATCGCCCCGGCACTTGGCGTTTCGGTCGGGTTCAACTCGGCGGATGGCGATTGATGCCCTCGCGTCGCCATTTCCTTGCGGGTCTCGCCGCCGCGACGAGCTTACCAGCGATTGGCTGGGCCGCCGCCGGCAGCCCTGCCTACCTTGCCGCAGCGCGCGACCCATCCGGGGCCTATGCGCTTTTCGGGCTGGACGGGACGGGCCACGACATTTTCCGCATTCCGCTGCCCGATCGGGGCCATGCCGCCGCCGCGCATCCCACGGCGCCCGAGGCCGTGGCCTTTGCCCGCCGTCCGGGGCGGTTTGCACTGGTGATCGATTGCGTGGAGGGCCGCGTCGCCCATCGCCTCGACGCGCCGGAGGGGCGGCATTTCTACGGGCATGGGGCGTTTTTGCAGGGCGGGGCCATCCTTGCCACCAGCGAGAATGAGATCGACACGGGCGAAGGGCGCATCGGGCTGTGGTCCCGCGCCGAGGGCTATGCCCGGATCGGAGAGATCGCCTCGGGCGGGATCGGCCCGCATGAAATCCGCCGCTGGTCTGAGGATGTGCTGGTCGTGGCCAATGGCGGCATCCGCACCCATCCCGACAGCGGCCGGGAGAAGCTGAACATCGACGTGATGCGGCCCAACCTGTCCTATGTCAACCTCTCGGGCGAGATGCTGGAGCAGGTCACATTGCCCGACGATCTGCGCAGGAACTCGATCCGCCATCTGGCCTTGGCGCCCGACGGGCAGGTGGCTTTTGCGATGCAATGGCAGGGAGAGCCGAACGACGCCGTGCCGTTGTTGGGCCTCCACCGGCGCGGGCAAAACCCGGTATTGGCCGAGGCCGATCTGGCCGAGCAAATCGCGATGCAGGGCTACGCGGGGAGCGTGGCATTCGCGGCAGATGGCGGGGCGGTCGGTATCACCTCCCCCCGGGGCGGGCGGCTGCATCTGTTTGACAGCAAAGGTGGTTTCCTTGCCAGCCACCGCCGTGCCGATGTCTGCGGGCTGGCGCCGGGCCGGGGCGGTTTCGTCGCCACGGATGGGCTGGGCGGTATCCTGTCGCTGCAAGAGGCAGCGCTGTCGCGGCTCACTACAGCCGCGCGGGCGTGGGACAACCATCTGGTTGCTATCGACGGATAGGCGGGCGGGGGCACTGCCCCCACCGGGTTTCAGTCGGTCTTATACGTCGGGTGGAACAGCCCGCCGGGCGAGAGGGTGAAAATCTCCACACCATCTTCGGTCACGCCGACCGAATGCTCAAACTGCGCCGAGAGGGATTTGTCGCGGGTGACGGCGGTCCAGTCGTCGGCGAGGGTCTTGGTCTCGGCCCGGCCAAGGTTCACCATCGGCTCAATGGTAAAGAACATGCCCGGCTCAAGCACAGCACCGGTTCCGGGGCGGCCATAGTGCAGCACGTTGGGCGGCGCGTGAAAGACCTGCCCCAACCCATGACCGCAGAAGTCGGTCACGACCGACATGCGGTGGCCTTCGACAAATGTCTGAATTGCATGGCCGATGTCGCCAAAGGTATTGCCCGGCTTCACCGCCTCGATCCCGTGCATCAGGCTGTCGTGGGTCACGTTGATCAACCGCTCGGCCTTGCGCGAAAGCTTGCCCGCCACATACATGCGGCTGGTGTCGCCGAACCAGCCATCGACGATCACGGTCACGTCGATGTTCAGGATGTCGCCGTCTTTCAGCTTCTTGTCGCTGGGGATCCCGTGGCAAACCACATGGTTCACCGAGATGCAGCTGGCATGCTGATAGCCCTTGTAGCCAATCGTCGCGGATTTCGCGCCGGCGGCGTTGACCTTCTCTTCGATCAGGCGGTCAAGCTCTCCGGTGGTTTGACCGGGGAAGACATGCTCTGCGATCTCGTCGAGGATCGTGGCGGCCAGACGGCCCGCCGCTTGCATCCCCGCGTGATCCGAAGGCTCGTAAATGCGAATGCCGTCGCGCGTCTGGCGGCCTCGGTGTGCGTTGTTCACCGCTCTCTCCATCTTTGTGTTCGCTCCTATTTAGCGTGGCTTTCCGGCAAGGGCCAGTGCAGCTCAGCCCGCAAAGGGGATCGGTTGCGCCAGTGTGACGGCTTGGGGCGTGATATGGGTGCCGATGGCGTAGATTTCCAGCCCCGCCGCCCGCGCGGCTTGGGACGCGGCGGCGTAGGTCGGGTCGATATCGGCGGCGAGGGTCATCTGCGTGCAATCGGTGCGCTGCACCAGATACAGCAGCACGGCGCGGTGCCCGGCCTGCGCCATCCGCGCCAGTTCGCCCAAATGCTTCGCCCCGCGTGCGGTGACGCTGTCGGGGAATTCGGCCAGACCCGTTCCGCGTGAGAGGGTGACCGATTTCACTTCGACATAGGCATCGGGCAGGCCATCACCGCGCAGCAGGAAGTCGATGCGGGAGTTTTCGCCGTATTTCACCTCGGGCCGCACCTCGGTGTAAGCCGCGAGCGGAGCCACTTCGCCCGCGATCAGCGCCGCCTTCATCGCGCGGTTGGGCAGGGCGGTGTCGACCCCGGTGAAATGGCCGTTCTCATGGTCGACCAGCCGCCAGCCGTAGTTCAGCTTTTTCTTCGGATCGTCGTTCGGCTCCAGCCAAATCCGGCTGCCCGGTTCCGCCAGCCCCATCATCGAGCCGGGGTTGGCGCAATGGGCGATCACTTCCTCGCCCGTATCCTCCAGCCTGCAATCGGCCAGAAAGCGTTTGTAGCGGCGGATCAGCCGGGCGGGGACAAGTTGGGTTTGAAAGCGCATGAGGCGCGGCCTATACCGAAGGGACGCCATCCTCAAGGAGCCACCTCCATGTCAAACCCCACCGCCGCGATGATCGTGATCGGCGACGAAATTCTCTCGGGCCGGACCCGCGACAGCAATATGCATCACCTTGCGGGAGAGTTGACGAAAGTGGGGATCGACCTCAAGGAGGTGCGCGTGGTGTCGGATGATCATGGCGCGATCATCGCCGCCGTGCAGGCACTCTCAGGTGCCTATGCCCATGTGTTTACCTCGGGCGGCATCGGGCCCACGCATGATGACATTACCGCCGATTGCATCGCCGCCGCCTTTAACCGTGATATCGACGTGCGCGACGACGCGCGCGAGATACTGGCCGAACACTACGCCCGCGCGGGCACCCAGATGAACGAGGCCCGCCTGCGCATGGCGCGCATTCCGGATGGTGCCGCGCTGATCGAAAACCCGGTCTCTGCCGCGCCGGGGTTCGTGGTTGAGAATGTGCATGTCATGGCCGGGGTGCCGACGGTCTTTCAGGCGATGGTTGCCAGCGTCCTGCCGGGGCTCACAGGCGGCCAACCCCTGATCAGTGAGACGCTGCGCATCGACCGGGGCGAGGGTGATATTGCCGGGCCTTTGGGCGCGCTGGCCGAGGAATACCCGCATCTGTCGATGGGCAGCTACCCGTTTCAGAAAGACGGCATTTTTGGCGCGCATGTGGTGATCCGGGGCAGCGATCCGGGGATGGTCGAAGCGGCGATGGTCAAGCTCAAGGCCGCCTTCGCATGAGCGAGGCGCAGGCGTTTTTTGATGCGGGCGACGCGACATGGCCCGCCGCGCGGCGGTTTGATCACGGGCCATGGACCTTGCGCGAAGGGCAGGGCGGCGGCAAACGCGTCTCGGCGGCGACGACACGCGGGGCGATAACCGACGCCGACATTCCGACCGCCGAAGCGGCGATGCGCGAGATGGACCAGCGCCCGCTGTTTATGGTCCGCGCGGGGGAAGATGACCTCGACGCGCTGCTGGCCGCACGGGGCTACGACGTGGTCGATCCGGTCAAGGTGCTGAGCGCGCCGATTACCCGGCTTACGGATGTGCCGATGCCCCCGGTCACCGCCTTTTGCATCTGGGAGCCGCTGGCGATCATGGCCGAGGTCTGGGCCGCCGGAGGGGTCGGCCCTGCGCGTCTTGCCGTGATGGACCGCGCCGCGACCAAAACAGGCATCCTTGCGCGCTGGAACGAGAAACCGGCGGGCGTGGCCTTTGCCGGGGTGCACGAGGACATCTGCATGGTGCACGCCGTCGAAGTGCTGCCGCATCAACAGCGCCAAGGTGTGGCCACTTGGATCATGCGCGCCGCCGCCCATTGGGGGCAGGCGCAGGGGGCCACGCGGCTTTCGGTGCTCTGCGTCGATACCAATACCCGCGCGCAGGCGCTCTATGCCAAGCTGGGCTTTGCCCCGGTCGGGCACTATCATTACCGTCAAAACACCGAGTGAAGGATAAGACCATGGCCAACGACATGCCCACCGCCCTTGATCTGCCGATGGTCGATCCGCTGCCCGAAGCGACGCAGAAGTATTTCGACATCTGTCAGGAAAAGCTCGGGATGGTGCCGAATGTTCTGCGGGCCTATGCCTTTGACATCGACAAGCTGAACGCTTTTGCGGGCATGTATAACGATCTGATGCTGGGCGATAGCGCGCTCAGCAAGCTTGAGCGTGAGATGATCGCGGTGGCGGTGTCCTCGGTCAACAAATGCTACTACTGCCTTGTGGCCCATGGGGCAGCGGTGCGCGAAATGTCGGGCGATCCGCAATTGGGCGAGGCGCTGGTGATGAACTACCGCGTGGCCAAGATTACGGCCAAACAACGGGCCATGCTGGATTTCGCGGTAAAGCTGACCGAGGCCAGCGCCAAGGTCGAGGAGGCCGACCGTCAGGCGCTGCGCGATGCGGGTTTCGCTGACCGGGATATCTTTGACATCGCCAGTGTGGCCGGGTTCTTCAACATGACCAACCGGATGGCCAGTGCCACCGACATGCGCCCGAACGACGATTACCACGCGCAGGCGCGATGAGCCGGGCGGGGGTTGCTGCGGTTCTGCTCGGGGTGCTGCTGGCGGCTCCCGCGGCGGCGCTTGAATTGGCGCTGCCCAGCACCGCGCGCCTGACGGCAGAGCGTAACACCGCGCCGGACCGCTATGCCGCGCCCGTGGGTGTCTATGCCGAAGGGCAGGTGGCGCGGGTCAATGTGGATGGCAGCGTGCGCCGCGCCGCGTGGCGGATGGACACGCCGGGGCTGACCGCCTTGCAGGTGATGCGCCCGCTGCGGCGACAGCTGGGCGAAGCGGGATTTGACATCGTGCTCGACTGTGCCGCGCGGGAATGCGGCGGCTTTGATTTTCGCTTTGCGGTGGAGGTGCTGCCGGGGCCGAACATGTATGTGAACCTGCGGGCTTTCCACTTCATCACCGCCCTGCGACGGGGCGAGGACGGAACGCCGACCGAGGCGATCAGCATCCTTGCCAGCACGGCGGCGACCTCGGCCTATGTGCAGATCATCCAAGCCCGCAGCGGCGACGCGCCCGAAGGGGAAAGCACCCCCATCACGCCAGAGGCGACTGCCGAGGTGCCGCTTGCCACTGCGACGGGCGATTTCGCAGAAACCCTGAAGGTCGACGGCCATCTGGTGCTCAACCGGCTGGAGTTCGAGACCGGCACCTCCGCGCTTGGACCCGGCCCCTTTGCCACCCTTGAGCGGCTAGCCGAGTTGCTCAAGGCCGAGCCGGATCTGCGCGTGGCACTGGTGGGCCATACCGATGCGGTGGGCAGTCTAGACGCCAACACCGCCCTGTCGCGCAGACGGGCCGAGGCGGTACGGGACCGTTTGGTGCAGAGCTATGACGTGGCCCCCAGCCGGGTCGAGGCGCAGGGTGCCGGCTATCTCGCGCCGCGGGCCAGCAACCTGACCGAAGCGGGCCGCGAGCAGAACCGCCGGGTTGAGGTGGTTGTGCTCTCTGCCGAGTAGGCTATTTCGTGACCGTCATCTGGGTGGCCAGCAGCAGGTTCGTCTCGCTGGAGCTCACCCCCTGAATGCGGCGGATTTGGCCCAGCACGCTGTCCAACTCTTCGACGGTCTCGGTCCCCGTTTCGACGATCAAATCCCATTTGCCATTGGTCGCATGGATCGCCTGCACGGCGGGCATGCCCGCAAGGATACGCTTGATCCGGTCGGTGCCCGCCCCTTCGATGGCCAAGAGCGTATGGCCCCGGATCGGGCTGTGGCGCATGTCTTCTTTCAGGATCAGTGTAAAGCCCAAGATCGCGCCGGAACTGACCAGCCGTTCCACCCGCGCGCGGACCGTCACCCGCGACAGACCGGTGGTGGCCGCCAGCGCGGAATAGGACATGCGCGCGTCGCGGCGCAGTTCTGCGATGATCTTGTTGTCGATCTCGTCCATGGGGGATCCCGTTTGCTTTGTTGAATAGGGTTTACGGCAGCGCGGGCAGGCTGGCCAGTCTTTGGGGATGCGCAATTGACGGCGGCGGGGAAACCCATAATCTGCCGCGGAAAGGATTTCCTCCATGCAAAGCCGCGCGCCCCTGTTCACCCCGGTCCTGATGGTCGGTTGTATCATCATCATGGTCAGCTTCGCCGTGCGGGCCTCTTTCGGTGTCTTCCAGATACCGATTGCCGAGGAATTCGCATGGGCGCGCAGCGAATTCTCCCTCGCCATCGCGATCCAGAACCTCGCCTGGGGCATCGGCCAGCCGATCTTCGGCGCGTTGGCCGAAAAGATCGGCGACCGAAAGGCGATCATCATCGGCGCGGTAGTCTATGCGGTGGGGCTGCTTTTGTCGGCCAATTCCGCCACTCCGATAGAGCATCAAACCTATGCTTGGCTGGTGGGGTTTGGCATCGCGGGCACGGGCTTTGGCGTGATCTTGGCCGTGGTGGGCCGCGCCGCGTCGGATGACAACCGCTCCATGTCGCTGGCCATCGCCACCGCGGCGGGCAGTGCGGGGCAGGTCTTTGGCGCGCCGGTGGCAGAGTGGATGCTGAGCTTCATGTCGTGGCAGATGACCTTTGTCAGCTTCGCGGGCGTGATCCTTGCGATGCTGCTGACCCTGCCGATGATGCGCGCGCCCACGATGGCGAGCCGGGCCGAGCTTGAGGAGTCGATGGGCCAGATTCTCGGCAAAGCCTTCCGCGATCCGTCCTATACGCTGATCTTTCTGGGCTTCTTCTCCTGCGGGTATCAGCTTGCCTTCATCACCGCGCATTTCCCGGCCTTTGTGACCGAGATGTGCGGCCCAATCTTGGCCGGAGGTGTGCTGCACAACATCGGCATTACCACCACCTCGGCGCTTGGCGCTGTGGCGATCTCGCTCATCGGCCTCGCCAATATCGCGGGCACCTTGCTGGCGGGCTGGGCGGGCAAACGCTATTCCAAAAAGTATCTGCTGGCGGGGATTTACGTTGGGCGCACGGTGATCGCAGCGGCCTTTATCATGTTCCCGATCACCCCGGTGACGGTGATCCTATTCTCCGTCGGTATGGGCGCGCTGTGGCTGGCGACGGTGCCGCTGACCTCGGGCCTTGTCGCGCATATCTACGGGCTGCGCTATATGGGCACGCTTTATGGGATCGTCTTTTTCAGCCACCAGTTGGGCAGCTTCCTTGGCGTTTGGCTGGGTGGGCGGATGTATGACATCTATGGCAGCTATACCGGCGTTTGGTGGGTCGGCGTGGCCGTGGGGGCGTTCAGCGCCGTGGTCCATCTGCCGATCCGCGAGAAACGGTTGGAGGGGCTGGTGACCGCTTAACGCGCGCGCCAACGCTCAAGGATGTGGCGCGCGGTCATCAGGTCCAGATGCGCGCCGCCGCCGTTCTTGAACAGGGTAATTTCATCGTCGCTTTGGCGGGTGAAGGCTCCGAGATCGTAGTAATCCGCGATCAGATGTGCGCGGGTAATGGTGCCTGCCTCAAGCGGGATGTTGATTTCGCCGATATGGCCGATGGTGGTGTCGAAACTGTCGACAAAGACCCGCGCGCGCAGGAGCGCCGTGTCGTCGACCTCGCGCATGTCGGGGCGGTAGGCGCCGATCAGATCGACGTGCTGGCCGGGTTGCAACCAGTCGCCCATGATCAGCGGGTCGGTCGACATGGTGGCGGAGGTGACGATATCGGCGGCGCGCACGGCCTGTTCCAGATCGGTGGCCACGTTGATCTTAAGCTCGGCCGCCATCGCCTCGGCGTTTTTGGCGGTGCGGTTCCAAACGGTGAAACGCGCCTGCGGGAAGGCGGCGGAGTAGGCGGCGTGCAGCGCGCGGCCTTGGGTGCCCGCGCCAACGATCAGGATGTTCTCGCTGTCGGGTCGCGCCAGCCGGCGCGCGGCGAGCAGGCTATCGCCAGCGGTCTTCCATTTGGTGACGAGGTGGAAATCCACGATCGCGGCGAGCGTGCCGGTTTCGTCATCAAACAGAGACACGCCGCCGTTGACCATCGGGACCTCGCGGTCGGGATTGCCGGGGAAGATCGTGGCGGATTTCACCGCAATGCCCAGCCCGTCGATCCATGCCGCGCGGCTGAGCAGCGTGTCCTTGCCGCGATAGAGGAAAGTGTCACCAATCTCGGCCTTGGGGAGGTCATGGCCCGTGGCCAGCGCATCGGTGAGCGCAATCCAATCCAGCAGCGCTTCGCCTTCGTCGAAGGAGATGTTGGGGATGTCGGTCATGCGGCCTCCTCCCGGTTTAGCACTCCGGCGGCGACAAGACGGTCGGCCCAGCCCTGCGGCCCGGTGAAGTGATGCGTCTGCCAGCCGCGCGCGGCGGCGGCGGCGATATTGTCGGCGCGGTCATCGGTAAAGAGCAGCGCTTCAGGCGGCAGGCCGCTGCCTTGCTCCACGGCTTCGTAAATCGATGGCGCGGGTTTGATCATGCCCAGGTGGCCGGAAATGAAATCGCGGTCGAACTCGCGCAGAAAGGGGTAGTGCGTGGCGGCAAGATCATAGCTTTGGATGCCAAAGTTGGTGAGCGAGAAGACCGGCACGCCGCGCGCCTGAAGCGCCTTCATCAGCCGCAGGGAGTGGTCGATCACTGGCGCGGCCATGTCGATCCAGCGGTCATGCCAGAGGCGGATTTCGTCGCCCCACTCGGGCGTCGCTTCGGCCATGGCATAGATCGTGTCGCGGAAGTTTTCGCCGCTGTCGACGCGGTCGTTCATGCCGTGCAGATCGACGGCAGCGAACATCGCGCGGCGGCGGTCTGCGCCGATGACGCTGTCGTAAAAGCGTTCGGGTTGCCATTCGATCAATACGTTGCCGATGTCGAAAACGACCGCCTGAGGTGTCATATCACTTGCCCTATCAATTCCTAAACGCGGGGCTAACCCCGCGCTGCCGCGCGCAATTCCCGCTCCAATGCCTCTAGGAAGCGGGAGCGGTCGGCCTTTGTAAACCCCTTGCCGCCGCCTTGGCGAAAGGGGTCTGCGGCGCGCAGGTCGGTCATCAGATCGCGGGTCGCCAGCACGTTGCCGATGTTGGCCTGCGTGAGGGCCTCGCCGTTGTGTTTCAGCACCCTTGCCCCGGCTTCCACGCATTTCGCGGCCAGCGGGATATCCCCCGTGACCACCACATCGCCGGACCCGCAGCGGTCGGCGATCCACATGTCGGCGATGTCGGGCCCGTCAGGCACGATCACCACCTCGACCAGCGGGTTCTGCGACATGCGCAAGCCCCCGTTCGAGACGAGGAACATCTTGACCTTATGGCGGGTCGCCACCCGCTCGGCTTCGGCTTTGACGGGGCAGGCGTCGGCGTCGATGTAGAGCGCGGTCATGGCTTAACCCGCATAGAGCGCGTCGGCGTGGAAGGCGACGTGATCTTCCATAAAGCTCGCCACGAAGAAATAGCTGTGGTCATAGCCCGGCTGCATGCGGAAGCTGCCTTGCTGGCGTTTCGCCGCCATGGCCTCGGCCAATGCTTCGGGTTTTAGCAGGTCAAGGAACTGATCGCTGCTGCCTTGGTCGATCAGGATGGGGCCATCAAAGCCCTTTTCGCGCATCAGCAGCGTGCTGTCATGCCTAGCCCATGTGGTTTCATCCGTGCCTAGATAGGCGCTGAGTTGCTTCTTGCCCCAGTCGCTCGACGTAGGGTTGGTGATCGGCGCGAAGGCCGAGACCGAGAGGAACCGCCCCGGCAGGTTCATCGCCAGCGTCAGTGCGCCGTGGCCGCCCATGGAGTGCCCGGTGATGCCCTGCCGCTCCATATCGAGGGCGAAGTTCTCGCTGATCAAGCCGGGCAGTTCCTCGGCCAGATAGTCCCACATCTGGTAGTGTTTGGCCCAAGGCTCCTGCGTGGCATTCACATAGAACCCCGCGCCTTTGCCGAGGTCGTAAGCGTCATCATCCGCCACATCCTCGCCCCGCGGGGAGGTATCGGGGAAGACGACAGCGATGCCATGTTCCGCCGCCCAAAGCTGCGCGCCCGCCTTGGTCATCGCGTTCTCATGAGTGCAGGTCAGGCCCGACAGATACCACAGCACCGGCACCGGGCCGTCCTGCGCCTCGGCGGGGAGGAAGAGGCCAAAGGTCATGTCGCAGCCGCAGGCGTCGGAGTTGTGGGAGTAAACCCCCTGCGTGCCACCGAAACAGGCGTTTTCCGAGATGGTTTTCATGGCAGCGTTCCTTTCGAACTTGAATGTGTCACAGGGCCGAAACCCAGCCTACGACAAGGCTGACGGTCACGATACTAACTGTGGTTGAGACGAGAATGGCGGCAGAGACCCGCTGAGGGGCGACGCCATAATGTTGGGCGAGCATATAGACATTGCCCGCCACCGGCAGTGCTGCGGCGGCGATGATGACCCCGGCTTTGTAGGGATCGACCCCGAAAAGAAACAGCGCACCAAAGGCCACGAAAAGCGGGTGCAGCACGAGTTTGCAAAAGGTCAGCCAGCCCGCGATCTCAATCCGCTCGGCGGATTTGGAAGCCAGCGACGCGCCGATGGCAAAGAGCGCCCCGGGGGTGGCAGCCCCGCCGAGGATGGCGAGGAATTCGTTCAGCGGTACTGGGATCGGGATGCCGAAGCCGGACCAGAGGAACCCCAAGGTGATGGCGACGATCATCGGGTTTTTCAGCAGCCCCAGTCCGACGATCTTGAGCGTCGCCAGCCGCAACTGCCCCTCGCGCGACCCGGTGATCAGGATCACGATGAGGCTGGAAAAGATGATCATGTCGACGGTCAGCGCCAGCAGCACGGGGCCGATCGCCTCGGGCCCCAGAAGCAGTGTCAGCATCGGCACGCCCAGAAACCCGGTGTTGCCGATCACGGCGCATTGCGCCTCGATCCCGTTGGTCGCTACGTCGAGCCTGCGCAGGAAACCGACGAGGCTGGCAATGGCATAAACGAAAGCCGTGCCCCAAAGATAGGCGGCGACAAGGCGGCTGTCCCACACCTCGGCCAGTGACAGATTGGCGGAAAAGCGAAACAGCATTGCCGAAAGGGCGAAATAGAACACGAATTTGGTGAGATAGGCCGTCGCTTCGGCTGAGAAGAACCGCGTGCGCCCGGCCCAGTAGCCAAGGCCGATCAGCGCAAAGAACGGCAGGGTTTTCAGGAAGATCGCGACCATGGGTAAAGCATTAGCCAGCCCGCCCTTGGGGTGCAATGGGGCATGGCCCTTTGCCTTACCCTGAGCCGATCAGCACCCCGGCGGCAAAGACCAATGCGCCGCCCAGCACCACTTGGAACGCGGCGCGAAAGAAGGGTGTTTCCATGAACTTATTCTGGATCCACGCAATGGCCCAAAGCTCTACAAAGACGACGATGATCGCCACGACAGTTGCGGTCCAGAAGTCGGTGATCAGGTAGGGCAGCGCGTGGCCCAGCCCGCCCACCGTGGTCATCACGCCCGAGGCTACCCCGCGTTTGATCGGAGAGCCGCGGCCCGACAGTTCCCCATCGTCCGATGCCGCCTCGGTGAAGCCCATTGAGATGCCCGCCCCGACGCTCGCCGCAAGGCCGACGAGGAAGGTCGTCCAAGTGTTATGGGTGGCAAATGCGGTGGCAAAGATTGGCGCGAGGGTCGAGACCGACCCGTCCATCAGACCCGCCAGCCCGGGCTGGACCCATGTCAGGAGAAACTGCCGATGCGCGCGGCTGTCTTCGTCGCTGCGGCTGTCGCTGTTAAGGTGTTTCTCGGTCAAATCCTGCGCGCTGTTGTGGTGGCCAGCCTCGGCAGCGGCCAGATCGCCTAACAACTGCCGTGTCGCCGCGTCTGACGTGCGCGCGGCGGCGGCAAGGTAGAACCGCTCGGCGTCCTGTTCCATCGCGGCGGCCTCTTGTCGAATACGCTCTAGCGACAGGTTCTCGATCAGCCAGACCGGGCGGCGCGCGTAGTAGCCCGAGACATGTTCGCGCCGGATCAGCGGGATGACATCCCCGAAACGGGCGCGGTGCAGGTCGATCAAGCGGCGGCGGTGTTCGTTTTCCTCCTCGGCCATCCCGTCAAAGACGGCGGCGCTGTCGGGGTAGGCCTCGCGCAGCCTTTCGGCATAGTCGCGGTAGATGCGCGCGTCATCCTCTTCGGAGGAGATGGCCAGCGCCAGCACCTCTTGTTCGCTCAGGTCTTTGAAACGTTTGCGGCTGAGAGAAAATCGCATCGAGAAGGCTCCGTGGTCTGGCCCTCACAGTAGGGCCATCGGCGGGTTCCAGCAAATGCAAAGCGCCTTGCCCTTGGCGGCGCGCGTGATGGACCTACCTGTTGCGGGATGGTCGGCCCTTGCTCCGACGCCACGCGAATAACGAGGTTTGGAACATGAGATTAGTTTTCTTGGCACCCCTATTGGTGGCGGGCTGCGCCGAAGTTGCGACAGCGCCGGTGCAAAACCCCATTCCGGCCCCAGCTGCGCCGACGGGGCAGATTACGCCACCGACGGCCACAACAACACCGCCCGCACAGACCGCGCCACGCCCCGCACGGACAGAAGCGCGCGCCTCCACGACCAAGCCCAAACCCCTGCCCAATTCGGTGATCGACGCGGTGAATGAGCCGTCTAGTAACTCTAGCAGTTCGAGCAGTTCCAGCACGCCTACCGCGCCCACGCCTGCCAAGCCACTGGCGGAAACCTGCAAAGAAGGCAGCTGGTGGGGTCTGATTGGCCGTCCCCGCGCGGCGGCAAACATCGTGTCCGAGCCCAAGCGCGTCTATACCGAGGGCGACCCGGTGACGATGGATGCCAACCCCAACCGCACCAACATCGTGTTGGACGCGGAAGGGAAAATCGCCAAGGTCACCTGCGGCTAGGCTAGGTTTTCGGTCTAGCCCTTCGGACGCTTGTCGAGAATGCGCACGGCTTTGCCCTCTGACCGGGCAACGCCGCCTACGTCCATGACCTCGACCTTGACCGAGATGCCGACGGTTTGCTTGATCTGCGCCGAGAGCGCTTTGATCGCGGTGGCGCGGGCGTCGGGGGTCACGCTGGCATCGGCGCATTCGCAGAACACGCGCATCTGATCCATTCGGTCGGGCCGCGACAGTTCGATCTGGAAATGCGGGGCAAGCCCCGGCGTGGCCATCAGCGCTTCTTCGATCTGGGTGGGGAAGACGTTGACGCCGCGCAGGATGATCATGTCGTCGCTGCGGCCCGTCACCTTCTCCATCCGGCGCATAGACCGTGCGGTTCCGGCCAGCAGCCGGGTCAGGTCGCGGGTGCGGTAGCGGATGATCGGGAAGGCCTCTTTGGTCAGCGAGGTAAAGACCAGCTCGCCCATCTCGCCATCTTGGACCGGAGCACCCGTTTCGGGGTTGATGATCTCGGGGTAGAAGTGATCCTCCCAGATGTGCAGCCCGTCCTTGGTCTCCACACATTCCATCGAAACGCCCGGCCCCATGACTTCGCTGAGGCCATAGATATCGACCGCATGCATGTCGAAGGCCTGTTCGATTTCCAGACGCATGGCGTTGGTCCAAGGCTCGGCCCCGAAGATGCCCACCTCAAGCGAAGATTGGCGCGGGTCGATGCATTGGTTGGCGAATTCATCCAAAATCGACAGGGCGTAGGAGGGCGTCACCGTGATGCCTTTGGGCTGGAAATCTTCGATCAGCCGCACTTGGCGCGGGGTCATCCCGCCCGAGATTGGCACGGTCGACAGGCCAAGCGCATCGGCCCCAAGGTGAATGCCCAAGCCGCCAGTGAACAGCCCATAGCCATAGGCGTTGTGCAGCATATCGCCGGGACGCATCCCCGCCGCGCGCAGGGAACGGGCGACGACTTGGCCCCAGTTCGCCAGATCATCCTTGGTGTAGCCCACCACCGTCGGCTGCCCGGTGGTGCCAGATGATGCGTGAATGCGCGCCACCTGATCGCGCGGCACGGCGAACATGCCAAAGGGGTAATTGTCGCGCAGATCGGTTTTGACGGTGAAGGGAAAGCGCGAGAGATCGGAAAGCTGTTTCAGATCGTCGGGGTGCACGCCTGCATCGTCAAAGCTCTGCTTATAGAAGGGCACGTTGTCATAGGCGTGGCGCAGGGACCATTTCAGACGGTCCAATTGCAGGGCGCTGATCTCGTCCCGGCTGGCGATCTCAATTGGGTCGAGCGTATCCTTCGCGGGGGTCAGGTCTTTCATCAGGTCGGCTCCTCCTCGGTAAATAGCTGGCCCTTGATGCTGCGGGAGAGCCCGCGAAACAGGGCCACGACACGGTCATCCTCACCCGTGACGGTCACATCATAGATGCCCGACCGCCCGCTGCGCGACACTTCGCGTGCGGTGGCGGTCAGCCGCTCCTCTGGCTGACCGGGGCTGAGATATGTGATCTGGTTCTGCTGGGCGACGGTGGTCTGGTTGTAGCTGTTGCAGGCAAAGGCAAAGGCGCTGTCGGCAAGGGTAAAGATGAAACCACCGTGGCAAATCCCGTGACCGTTCAGCATGTCCGGGCGCACCGACATCGACAAAACCGCGCCGCCGGGGGTGACATCGTCGATGGTCATGCCCAATCCGGCAGAGGCGGAATCTTGGGCGAACATCACCTCGGCACATTTGCGGGCGCGGGCTTTTGGGGTCATTCCATCGGGCCTTTGTGTTTCATTTTTTCGATTGGTTGCACAATTCTGTAACGCTTTCAAGAAATTTTGAGCGGCGCATTCGGCCATGTCAGGGCTTGATTTGGCCCCCGTCAGGGTCAACTGTAAAGCCATGAGCATAGAGCCCCCATCGCCGATCACGGCTTTCGAGCGCCCCGCCGAACAGGTCGCATTCCACCGCACGGAACTGTCGCTGATTCTATCGCTTTATGGCCGGATGGTCGCCGCCGGAGAGTGGCGCGATTACGGGATTTCTCATCTCAAGGACGTGGCTGTCTTTTCGGTTTTCCGACGCACGGCAGAGATACCGCTTTACCGGATCGAAAAGCGGCCCAAGCTGCGCAACCGCCAAGGGATGTATGCGGTGGTGGGCACCGGCGGGCAGGTGCTTCGCCGGGGGCATGACCTTAAAGCCGTGCTGCGCGTGTTGGAACGCAAGCTGATCCGGTCGGTGGATTAAACGCCGGGGCGGCGATGTGCGGTGACCGGCCCGTCGCCAGCGGCTTCGATCCGGGCGATGGCATCGGTGATGTTTTCGTAGCTCACGGCCATCGCATGCGCATTGGCGTGGATCATCGTTTCGGCATCGACCACCAACGCGACATGGCCTTTCCAGAAGAGCAGGTCGTTGCGTTGGTAGTCACCGTCGACCGGCGCGCCCAGAGTGCGCTCCTGCTGGTCGCTGTCACCGGGGCAGGGGATGCCGCAGGCCAGCAGCGCCGCCTGCACGAGGCCGGAACAATCAATCCCCCAGCGGCTGTTGCCACCCCAGAGGTAGGGCGTGCCGAGGAACAGCGCCGCGATCTGCGCGGGGTCGGACTCTCGGCGATCGATGGGGGCAAGGTGGCCACGCGGGATATGGCCCTGCGGGGTCTCGGCAAAATCCCTGGTCTCAGCAATGACCGTGACGGGTGAGCCGTAGCTGAGGCTCAGGAGGTCGGGAGATTTCAGATCGGCGTTGGAATAGGCATGGGTGGCAGGCACGCGGACGCGATGAGTGACCCTGCGCGTTGTGCTCAGCGCGCGTTGCAGGACGTAGCCGCAATAGCCATCCTTCTCGGCCTGTACATAGGCCCAGCCCGACGCCTCATGCAGGACGGTCACCTCTTCGCCGAACAACACCTGCCGGTCGCGCGGCCCGTCGGGGCGGCGGCAGAGGTCTGCCACCGGCACCGCCACCTGCGCGGGGCGGTTTAGGGTCATCAGCGCCGGATCAGCGGCGAGGCGTGGATCGCTCATGGCTTTAGCAGGGCTGGCAGCGCGGCATAGAGCGCGCGGGTGCCTTGGCCCGCGCCGCCTTTGGGGCGGGCGGGGGCATCGGCGGGCTGCCAGCCGTAGATGTCAAAATGCGCATATTTGCTCTCGGTCACAAAACGGCGCAGAAAAAGCGCTGCGGTGATCGACCCGGCAAAGCCGCCCTTGGGCGCGTTGTCGAGATCGGCAATACCGGGCTCGATCAGCGCCTCGTAAGCGTCATGGAAAGGCATCCGCCAGACCGGATCGGCAGAGCCCGCCGCGGCGCTTTCTAGGGCCGAGACGAAAGCGGCATCGTCGCTGTAATAGGGTGCAAGGTCCGGCCCCACGGCGACACGTGCGGCCCCGGTGAGCGTCGCCATTGAGATGATCTGATCCGGTTTGTCCTCATCCGCCAGCGCCAGCGCGTCGGCCAATACCAGACGCCCTTCGGCATCTGTGTTGTTAATCTCAACCGTCAGCCCCTTGCGCGAGGTCAGGATGTCACCGGGGCGGAAGGCGTTGCCGGAGACCGAATTCTCCACCGCCGGGATCAGCACGCGCAGTTGCACGGCCATGCCGGTGGCCATGATCATATGCGCCAGACCCAGCACTGCGGCGGCGCCGCCCATGTCCTTTTTCATCAGCGCCATGGACGCACCGGGTTTCAGGTTCAGCCCGCCGGTATCAAAGCAGACGCCTTTGCCCACCAGCGTCAGCTTTGGCCCCGTGTCGCCCCATGCCATGTCGATCAGGCGCGGCGCGCGGTCGGCGGCGCGGCCAACGGTGTGGATCATTGGCAGGTTGTTCTCTAGCAGCGCATCACCGGTTGTGACTTCGATCTTCGCGCCATGCTGCTCGGCCAATTTGCGCGCGGCGGCTTCCAGATCGGGCGGCCCCATATCTGAGGCGGGGGTGTTGATCAGGTCGCGGGTCAGCATTTCACCCGTGGCCAGCGCCGCGATCTGATCGGCGTCGATCCCTTCGGGCGCGACAAGGCGGGCGGCCAGCGCGGTTTGGTCGCGGTAGCGGTCGAAACGGTAGCCCGCCAGCAGCCAGCCAAGCGCCTCGTTCGCGGCTTGGTCCTCTGGCAGGCCGCTTTCGATCCGGTAGTCCCCCGCAGGCAGGCGGGCGGCTGCGGCGGCAAGGTGAAAGCGGCCCCTGCGGCGCGCGGCTTCGGTGCCGTAGCCCGCCAATGCCAGCGCGGGGGTGCCTTCCTCCCCCGGCACCACAAGCGCCTGACCAAGAGCACCCGCAAAACCGCTGGCTTTGACCCATGCCTGCACCGGGCCGGGCTGATCGGCAAGCCAGCCTTCAAGCGCGGCCTCGCTCAAGACATGAAGCGGCAGGGCGGCGGCGGAGGGGGCGGCGAATTCGGCGGACATGACAAACCTTTGCAAATCTGGATTTGCGCGCAGCCTACCTTTTCCATCGCCACCCGCAAGCGGTCAGATCGTGATGTCGGGCAAGTCCCATATCGCGGTGAGCGACCGCTCTCCGCTGCGGATCAACCGCGACAGAGTGGCGGCGGTCGCGATGTCATCCCCCGCGTCGATACAGATCACCACATCCGCCGCCACCCGTGCGACCAGCGCCATGCCGACCTGCTCTGCAATGGCGATCAGGCGGTGCACGCTTTTGCGCAGCCCGGCGCGGTCTTGGTCCTTGTGCAGCTTTTTGCAATGCGACAGGCGCAGGGCCAATTCCTCCATCGCGCGGCAGACGACATCTTCGGCGCCCACCTCCCCAAGTTGCGTGTAGAGCAGGCCAAGCCGCTCTTGATCGACATAGACCTGCTCAGTCGGGCGTATTTGCATAAGTTGCATTGGTATCATCCTTCAATCAGCCCCCACGGCCTTGAGACAATATGGCGCGGGAAGGTGTGCAAAGGGTTGCGATGGCAGTGTCTTTTCTCTCGAATTCGTATGGTATTTGCGCTATCTGCGCTAAAACCACATCACGCATTAAGGGACGTTTACACATGGACAAGGCCAAGGCTCTGCCGTCGTATCTGTTGCAACGCTATCAAGGGTGGAAGGCGACCGGCTATGCCGAGAACCAGACATGGTACCGCCGGTTGGCCGCCGAGGGGCAGCGCCCGCGCGCGATGGTGATCTCTTGCTGCGACAGCCGCGTGCATGTGACCTCGATCTTCGGGGCCGATCAGGGCGAGTTCTTCATCCACCGCAATATCGCCAACCTCGTCCCGCCCTATGAGCCGGATGGCAAACAGCACGGTACTTCGGCGGCGGTGGAGTATGCCGTCAACGCGCTGAAGGTCGCGCATCTGATCGTGCTGGGCCATTCCAGCTGCGGCGGCGTCGCGGGCTGCATCCAGATGTGCAAAGGCAACGCGCCCGAGCTTGAGAACCAAGACAGTTTCGTGGGCCGCTGGATGGACCTGCTGCGCCCGAAATACGAGACGGTTGAAAAGGTCGAAGACCCGGCAGAGCAGCAGCTTTTGCTGGAGCGTCAGGCGGTGATGACCTCGCTTGAAAACCTGATGACCTTCCCGTGGATCAAAGAAAAGGTCGAAGATGGCACGCTGAGCTTGCACGGCCTGTGGACCGACATCGGCGAGGGAAGCTTGGAATATTACGACGCCAAGGCGCAGACCTTCGAGCCGGTTTGAGCCCATCGCAGGCGCATGAGACAGAGACGAAAAAGGGGGCCGATTGGCCCCCTTTTTTATTCATAGACTGGGGCTGAACCTCAGCCCTTTTTCAGCACTTCTCGGCCCAGCAGTTCGGCGATCTGAACGGCGTTCAGGGCGGCACCCTTGCGCAGGTTGTCGCTGACGCACCACAGGTTGATGCCGTTGTCGATGGTGCTGTCCTGACGGATGCGGCTGATGAAGGTGGCGAAGTCACCCACACATTCCACCGGCGTGACGTAGCCGCCGTCTTCGCGCTTGTCGATCACCATAAGACCCGGCGCTTCGCGCAGGATGTCGCGGGCTTCGGCTTCGTCGAGGTGGTCTTCGAATTCGATGTTGATCGATTCCGCATGGCCCACGAAGACCGGCACGCGCACGCAGGTCGCGGTGACTTTGATCGACGGGTCGACGATCTTTTTGGTCTCGGCGACCATCTTCCATTCTTCCTTGGTCGAACCGTCTTCGAGGAAGACGTCGATATGCGGAATCACGTTGAAGGCGATCTGTTTGGTGAACTTGCTGGCGGGCTTGTCATCGGTCGGGTTGTAGATGCTTTTGGTCTGATCCCAAAGCTCATCAATGCCCTCTTTGCCCGCGCCGGAAACCGACTGGTAAGTCGAGACGACGACGCGCTTGATCTTGGCGCGGTCATGCAGCGGCTTCAGCGCCACGACCATCTGCGCGGTCGAGCAGTTGGGGTTGGCGATGATGTTTTTCTTGGAATAGCCGTGCACGTCCTGCGGGTTCACCTCGGGCACGATCAGCGGCACGTCTTGGTCATAGCGGTAAAGCGAGGAGTTATCGATCACCACGCAGCCCGCTTTGGCAGCGGCAGGGGCGTATTTCTTAGTCGCTTCCGAACCCACGGCAAAAAGCGCCATGTCCCAGCCAGTGAAGTCGAAAGTGTCGAGGTCTTTGGTCTTGAGGGTCTTGTCCCCAAAGCTGATTTCCGAACCCAGCGAACGGCGGCTGGCCAGAGCCACGATCTCGTCCACGGGGAACTGACGCTCCGCGAGGATGTTCAACATTTCACGGCCCACATTGCCTGTGGCACCGACGACGGCGACGCGATAACCCATCTGATTACTCCAGTCTGTCCAATTAAATTTGACGCCATTTAACGTGCCTGCGGGGCATTGGCTAGGGCCAGCCGCGCGCGGGCAGGGCAGAGCGTCGTTCTGCCGGGGTTAAAGAACCTTGATGACGTCCTTGTTGATCGCCAGCATATAGCCACGCCGGGCGATGTTCTTGACCAGCAGTTCCGACACCAGTTGGTTGCCCAGGGTGTCGCGCAAGCGCTTGATCCGCGTGGCCCCTGCGGCCTCATCACAGTCGGCCGCGTTGCGGCCCGATATCATGCCTTCGATCTCGGACCCTGACAGCACGTCATCGTCCATCCGCGCTTCGGCGAGAACCGACATCGTCTCCATCGCGGCGGCGGTGAGTTTGAAACCAAGATTGTTGAGGTAAACGGTATTCTCTTCGCGGCTGATCAGCAGGGAATTCACCTGAATGCCGGTCCGCTCAATCTGGGCCATGCGGCGGTTAAAGCCGACCAGCATGAACAAAAACACCATTGCCGCGACCAGCATGGCGCTGGCAAAGACCAGCAGCACGACGATCACGATGCGGTAGCTGGCCAAAGTCTCAGAGAATGCAGTGCCGGACTGGGCGAGGATTTCGAGCAGTTTGATCTCGGCTTGGGTGGTCAGATCGTCATTCTCGATAAAGATCCGCTCAACCCGAGCGTTAAAGACGTTCGCATCCGGCAGCGCCCAAAGCAGGACAAGCGCCCCGACCAAAAGCACGGCGACCACGGCGGCGATGCCACCGATCACGAAACGCCCGCCAAATCTGCGCATGTCAGAAGCGGAGGTAGAATGTTCCTGCACTGTCTTTCCTTTGATCCAAGCCTTCGTCACCGAAGACAGACAGCACATTCAACAATGTCCAGCCCTCCGCTGCAAGACGCGGCGTGAGTTCGGTTTCGGCGGAGGCTGGCTCGCAGGCCCCGGAAATCTGCGCCACCCCGTAATGGAGGCGCAGCGGATTGTCTTGCTTTGCCTTGTAATCGGCAAAGCATCCAGCCGTTGCCGCAGCGGGCAGGGCCAGTATGACCGCCAGCGCGGTCAGTAAGGAGAGACATGGATTTTTCATATGTTTTTAATGCGCTTTCGCCCGCTGTTATTCAATAACCAAGGCGTTTTGGACGCCTTGTTATTGGATAACGCCCCCCTGTTATTGCCTGTCTTTGGCCCTCACCCCAATTTGGTGGCACCAACAGACACACGAACCGATACGCGGTCCCCGAGTTATGACCGCATACGATCAAGGGCGCAGCAACGCGCCGATAAACGAGAAGGGACCAGACCCATGTACCGCAAGTTCATTGCTACCATCGCCGCCGCAGCGGTTGCCATCACCGCTTTTGGTGCCCGCCCTGCCGCCGCCGATGAAAAGGAAGTGTTGCGCACCCTCGCCGCGATTGCGGGCGTCGCGATCGTGGGCAAGATGATCTACGACAACAACAAAGAGCGCAACGAGCGCGAAACCGTCACCCGGCGCCGTGCCGCCCCCGTCTATGAGGCGCCGCGCTATTACCCCACGGTTTCCAAGCGGCCGCACCAGCGCCCCTACATCGATCCGCGCCCCGAACCGCGCCGCAGCGCCCGGAGCTATCCTGAGCGCGACCGTGCCACCTACCCTGAGCGCGAAGTGCGCCCCCTGCCAGAGCGGGTGGACCGCAAGCTGCTGCCGCAGCAGTGCTTCCGCAGCTATGACGGCGAAGACGGCAAGGTGATGATGTTTGGCGAGCCCTGCCTTGAAAAGAATTATTCCCAAGTCGACCGACTGCCCAACTACTGCGCCAAGCGCGTGAAGACGGCGGACGGCGCACGCTACGGCTATGATGCCCGCTGCCTGCGCGACTCGGGTTACAGCTTGGCCCGTCGGTAACACCGGCGTGCCTTGACCGAGCGGCACGTCCCTGTCGCTCGGGTGTTGAAAGGGGGGGTGTTCGGGCGCCTCCCCTTTCTCTTTTTTGTTGCACCTTTTCGGCGCATGCGGTTTCACCTCGCCCTATGATACCTGACTTTGAATTTGAACGCGGCGCGGCTGCCCGCGGCTTTCGCACCATTGCCGGGGTGGATGAAGTGGGCCGTGGCCCGCTGGCCGGGCCGGTCACCGCCGCCGCCGTGGTCTTTACCGAAGGGCAAATCCCCGAAGGGCTGAACGATTCCAAAAAGCTGACCGCCCGCGCTCGTGAACGGCTCTATGAAGAGATCATGTCGGTAGCCGTGGTTTGCGTGGCCCATGCCACCGTCGAAGAGATCGAAGAACACAACATCTTGCGTGCCAGCCATCTGGCGATGACACGCGCGCTGGCCGGGCTGGCCTGTGCGGCGGATTACGCATTAATCGATGGCAATATGCTCCCGCGCGATCTGAGCCTTCCGGCGCAACCTGTGGTGAAGGGGGACGCGCGCTGCCTGTCCATTTCGGCGGCTTCCATCGTAGCCAAAACCGTGCGCGATAACCTCATGGTGGATTTGGCGCAACAGCATCCCGGCTATGGCTGGGAAACCAATATGGGCTACGGATCGAAAAGCCACATGGCCGCGCTGCAGGATCTTGGTGTGACCCCACACCATAGACGTTTGTTCAAGCCGGTACACAATATCTTGTATCAAGCCAATTTGTTAACCGATTGATTCAAAAAAGAAATTGACCACGAATCGTTGATGGCCCATTTTATCCACAACCAATGAGCGCTTAAGCGCCGGGTAATGAGGCAGAGATATGAAAACGATGACAAAGGGCGCTGCGGCGCTTCCCTTGAACACTATTGTTGCGGGCGATTGCATAGAGGCAATGAACGCCCTTCCAGCAGAGTCGGTGGATCTGATCTTCGCGGATCCGCCCTACAACTTGCAGTTGCGGAGTGATTTGCATCGCCCGGACAACTCCAAGGTCGATGCAGTTGATGACGAATGGGACCAATTCGCCAGCTTCAAAGCCTATGACGAATTCACCCGCGCTTGGCTTAAAGCCGCACGGCGTTTGCTGAAACCCGATGGCGCGATCTGGGTGATCGGCAGCTATCACAACATCTTCCGCGTCGGCGCGGCGCTACAGGACCAAGGTTTCTGGATCCTTAATGACGTGGTTTGGCGCAAGTCCAACCCGATGCCGAACTTCCGCGGCAAGCGCTTTACCAACGCTCATGAGACAATGATTTGGGCCGGCAAGAGCGAGAACAGCAAATACACCTTTAACTACGAAGCGCTGAAGGCGCTGAACGAAGGCATCCAGATGCGCAGCGATTGGGTGCTGCCGATTTGCACCGGCCATGAGCGTCTGAAGGACGAAGCAGGCGACAAGGCGCATCCGACGCAAAAGCCCGAAAGCCTGCTGCACCGCATCCTCGTTGGTTCGACCAACCCCGGCGATGTGATCCTCGACCCGTTCTTTGGCACCGGCACCACCGGCGCTGTCGCCAAGATGCTGGGCCGCGATTTTATCGGCATCGAGCGTGAGGCAGCCTATCGCAAGGTTGCCGAGAAACGCATCTCGATGGTGCGGAAGTTCGACAACGAAGCGCTGCAAACCACCACCTCCAAACGTGCCGAGCCGCGCGTGCCCTTCGGCCAGTTGGTCGAGCGCGGCATGCTGCGCCCGGGCGAGAACCTCTATTCCATGAATGGCCGCCACAAGGCCAAGGTCCGTGCCGATGGCACCCTGATTGGCAGCGATGTCAAAGGGTCGATCCATCAGGTGGGCGCGGCCTATGAGAAAGCGCCAAGCTGCAATGGCTGGACCTATTGGTGCTACAAAAAAGATGGCAAGAATGTCCCCATCGACATTCTGCGTCAGCAGATCAGAGCCGAAATGGCGAACTGATCGACCCACAGACATTCGAACACCGCCGGCACCCGTGGCCCCCATGCGTGGGGGCAGCCACACGGGTGCCTACCTTGACCCCGCCCCATGGCGGGGTTTTTTTGTCGGATCGGCCTAATTCACCCACCGTTTGCGGGCCTGAAACTCACGCAGCACGGCATCAATATAGCGGGCATCGAAATCGGATTTATTCACCACGTAGAGCACCCCGGCAGAGGCGGCTTTTTCCCACATGCCGGGGGAGGGCCAATCGCTGACCATAATCACCGGCGTCTGCGCATGGCGGTCGTCGCAGGCCAGCTCCAACGCGAAATTCGCGCCCAACCCGTCGGGCAGGTTGTTGTCGAGCAAAATGAGCGCCTTGTCCCCCGCGCTCAGCGCCTTGCGCGCGGCGTCGATGCTGGGGGCGAACTCCACCCGCATCCCGCCATAGGCGCGGGCCAGAACGCGGCGCAGCCTCTCTCTGTCAAACTCACTGTCCTCGACGATCAGACAGGTGCCATCATAGGCCACCCCCGAGGGCGCTTGCTGTTGCTGCATCAATACCACTCCACTGGTAACAATCTCAGCCTATGTGACAGGCAAAGTTTAAATTTGCGTTGCCGCGCTCAGAGACGGGGCAGGGGATTGCTGGCTTTGTTGTAGGCTTTCCAGTCGGTGATCTCGGGGTAGTACATCTCGCGCCATTTGCGCACGCGGGGGTTCATGATGCGCCGCCACAGCGGGGGGACCATCGCGGCCATCGTCATCACCGGATAGCCATAGGGCAGCTGCGGCGCGTCGCCCGGGCCATAGGTCTGCAAGACCGGGAAGCGCCGGTCGGGTTTGTAGTGGTGATCGGAATGGCGTTGCAGGTTGATCAACAGCCAGTTCGACGCTTTATGCGCCGCGTTCCAAGAATGGCGCGGCTGGACATGTTCGTATTTGGCCCCACCCAGATGTTTGCGCGTCAGCCCGTAGTGTTCGATGTAATTGACCAGCTCCAACTGCCAGATCGCGACCCCGGCCTGCACGAGGAAGAGGCCCAGACCGCTCCACCCGCCCAAGACCAGCGCCAGCAGCAAAAAACCGGCCTGTAGCGCCCAGTATTTGAAGAAGGGATTGCCCGGATCGGTCCACGGCAGCCCCTTGCGCGCCAGCATGTTCTTTTCCGCATGAAAGGCCGAGGTGAGCGACTCCCGCAGCACGCGGGGATAGAAGCGGTGGAACCCTTCGTTATAGCGCGCGGTCACCGTGTCGCGCGGGGTGCCGACATGGCGGTGGTGCACCAGCAAGTGCTCGGATCGGAAATGCGAATAGAGCACCATGGCCAGCAGGATATCCGCCAGCCGCCGTTCGGTCCTGTTCCGCTGGTGCATCAATTCATGGCTGTAGTTAATCCCGATGGTGCCGGTGATGACGCCCACGCCGAAGAACAGGAAAATACGCTCTGCCGTGTCCAGATGCGCGGCCCGCGTGGCGTAATAGATCAGACCAAAGACGGTCAGGAATTGCAGCGGTGCCCAGATCAGTGTGACAAGGCGATACCAATAGAGATCGTCCTCGGTTGCTTCCAGATCAGCGTTGTCGAGGTTCAGCCCCAGCACCGCGTCGAGCATCGAAAACAGATACCACGTCACCAGCGGCAGGAGCGCGATGGTCCAGCCGCCCTGCGCCGCACAAAACCACGCCAGCGGGATCAGCAGCAGCGACAGCCAAAACGGCAAGGCGCGGCTGATGCGGGCAAGGTCTTGTGGGGCGATGATGCGGTTCGGCATGGGGCACCTCATTGTTGCGCGCCAGATATACCGCAGATCGCCGGGGGTACAAAGCCTGACGCGGCGCTAGCGGGCCAGATCAAAAGCCTTGCGCATCACGGTGGGCAGATCGCTGGGGCTGAACTGGTTCTGGCCGATGAATTCACCGTATTCAGGCGCGGCATCATGGCTGACACGCGCGTGCTGCACGGTCAACATCAGGTGAAAATGGGTAAAGGTATGGCGTACCTCGCCGGGCAGGGGCTGCCAATCGGCCGTTAGCGGCGGCGTCCCTTCGGGGCGCGGCTCTGCCGTATCGATCCAGTCAGAACCGGGCCAACCAAGCATCCCGCCAAGCAGCCCTTTGTCGGGCCGTGTTTCAAGCAGCCACGCGCCATCCTCGCGTTGCGCCAGATAGACGGTGCCGTGGCGGATGGGTTTCGGCTTTTTCGGGGTCTTCTTTGGCAAAAGCGCCGCCGTGCCTTCTGCCCGCGCGACGCAGGGTTCGCGCCACGGGCAGATGCCACAGGCAGGGGACTTCGGCGTGCAGATTGTAGCGCCCAGATCCATCACGGCTTGGGCATAGTCTCCGGGCCGGTCATGCGGGGTCAGCGTGACGGCCCGCGCCATCAATTCGGGCTTGGCGGCGGGGAGGGGGGTGTGGATGTCATAAACCCGCGCCATCACCCGCTCGACATTGCCATCAAGCACCGCATGGGGCAGATCGAACGCGATGGAGGAGATCGCCGCCGCCGTATAGGGCCCGATCCCCGGCAGTTTCAGCAGCGCATCATGATCCGCCGGGAAGCTGCCGCCATGCTCTGCCACCACCGCACGCGCGCATTTCAACAGGTTGCGGGCGCGGGCATAATAGCCGAGCCCCGCCCATTCAGCCATCACATCCGCGTCTTCCGCCGCGGCAAGGGCCGCCACATCCGGCCAGCGGGCGGTGAACCGCGCGAAATAGTCCTTTACCGTGGCCACGGTGGTCTGCTGCAACATGACCTCGCTCAGCCAGATGCGGTAGGGGTCGGGCGTTACCCCGGCCATCCGCTCATGCGGCGGCACCCGCCACGGCAGGGCGCGGGCGTGGGTGTCGTACCATTCCAGCAGGATCGGCGGCAGCTTGCTGACGGATGTCTTCTCACGCAATGTTTAGGCCTTTCCACGGGGCAGGGGCTGGTGACGCTGGGGCAAATGGTTATGTATGTCAGTACATTCGGGAAACAAAGCCATGCCGCCACGTCGTACGACTACAAAAGGGTTTAAACGCACCGATAGCCTGCTCTCGCAGCAGATTCGCAAGGCGAGCGAGACCCGTGGCTTTGCCCAATCGCGTCTGTTGACCCATTGGACCGAAATCGTGGGCGAGGCGACCGCCGCCATCTCACGCCCGGTTGAGGTAAGCTATGGCCGCAAGGAGGGTATCGGCGCCACGCTGACCTTGCTGACCACCGGGGCCAATGCGCCCATGCTGGAGATGCAGAAAGAGCAACTGCGCGCGCGGGTCAACGCGGTCTATGGCTATAACGCCATCGCGCGGGTGCGGATCACCCAGACGGCGGCGACCGGTTTTGCCGAAGGGCAGGTGGCGTTTGACCATAAACCCAAGGCCGAAAAACCCAGCCCGACCCCCGCGCTGCAACGCAAAGCAGCCGAAGCCGCTCAGCCTGTGACCGACGAGGGGCTGCGCGAAGCCCTTGCACGTCTGGGCGAGAACATATTGAACAAGAACCAAAGCTGACCACCTAAAGCTGACGTAACAGACAAAGGAACATCTCATGAATCGCAGAAACGTAATCCTTGGCGGTCTCGCCACACTCGGCGTCGGTGGCTGGTTTGCCGCGAGCAGCTTCGGCTCCTCTCCCCTCGGCAGCACTGCGCTGACACCTTTTGTTGGTGCCGCGAATGCCCAGACGACTGAAGGCGATGTGGATACCTCAGGCATCACCGAGATGGTCATGGGTGACGAAAACGCGCCGGTCACGATGATCGAATACGCGTCTTTCACCTGCCCGCACTGCGCGACCTTCCACAACGACACCTTCAAAAAGCTGAAGGCTGATTACATCGACAGCGGCAAAGTGAAGTTTATCTACCGTGAAGTCTTTTTCGACCGCTATGGCCTCTGGGCCTCCATGGTGGCGCGCTGCGGTGGGCAAGAGAAATTTTTTGGCATCGCTGACCTGATCTACAAATCGCAAAGCGAGTGGACCCGCGCGGGCGAGCCTGCGGCCATCGTCGACGAGCTGCGCAAGATTGGCCGTCTGGCTGGCCTTGATAACGAGACGTTGGACGAATGCCTGAAAGACGGTGCCAAAGCCGAGGCGCTGGTGGCATGGTACACCGAGAACTCCAAAGAGGATGACATCTCTAGCACGCCGAGCTTTGTCATCGACGGCAAGAAACATTCGAACATGTCCTATGCCGACATGAAGGAAATCCTCGACGACGCGCTGGCTGGCTAATGACCGCACCGCTTGCAGGACTGAAAGTCGTCGAATTGGCGCGTGTTCTGGCCGGCCCTTGGGCCGGTCAGACACTGTCGGACCTCGGATGTGAGGTGATCAAGGTGGAAAGCCCGGCGGGGGATGATACCCGCCAATGGGGCCCGCCCTTTGTGACCCGTGACGAGGATGTGACCGCTTCCTATTTCCACTCGACGAACCGGGGCAAAGCCTCTGTCATCGTGGATTTCCGGACCGAGGAAGGTCAGGCGCAGGTCAAGGAACTCTTGGCCGACGCGGATATTCTGATCGAGAATTTCAAGACTGGCGGATTGGCGAAATACGGGTTGGACTATGCCAGCCTGTCTGCGCAGTTCCCCAAGCTGATCTATTGTTCGATCACGGGTTTCGGCCATACCGGGCCTTATGCCCATCGCGCGGGCTATGATTTCATCATCCAAGGCATGTCGGGCCTGATGTCGATCACTGGCGAACCGGACGGCCAGCCGCAGAAATCCGGCATGGCGATCACCGATATCTTCACCGGGGTCTATGCCAGCACCGCGATTTTGGCCGCCGTGCATCAGCGTCATCAGACGGGCGTGGGGCAACATATCGACATGGCGCTTTTGGATTGTGCCGTGGCGATCACCGGCAATCAGGCGATGAACTATTTGACCACCGGCAAGGCGCCGACACGGATGGGCAACGCGCATCCGAACCTGACGCCCTATGAGGTGTTTGAGTGTTCCGACGGGCATCTCATCATCGCCACGGGCAATGACGGGCAATATCAGCGCCTGTGTCAATTGCTGGGCCTCGATGACATGGCCACCGCGCCGGAGTACCTCAAGAACGCCGACCGGGTCGCCAACCGGCCCGAGATGATCCGCCGCCTGACCGGGGCAACCCGTCTGCGCAGCCGTGATGATCTGCTGGCCGCCTGTGAGGCGCATGGCGTGCCTGCCGGGCCGATCAACGATATGTCCGATGTCATGGCCGATCCGCAGGTCGTCGCGCGGGGCATGCAGATCGAGCTTGATGGCGTGCCGGGGCTGCGGTCGCCCTTCACCTTTTCGGGGGCCGAGCTTTCACTGCACCGCCCGGCACCGAAACTGGGCGAAGACAACAAAGACTAGGGCGGTGGCAGCCTGTCCAACGCTGCATGCAGCGCGTTGCCTTCGGGCAGGGACAGGCGCACCGGCAGGGTCAGCACCTTTGCGCGGAACTCCATCGGCAGGCGCACGGCGTCTTTCTCGGTAGTGACAAGCTGCGCGTCGCGCATCGCGGCCTCGGTCTCTAGTCGCAGCATCAGCCGTGGCGTCAGCGGCTGGTGATCCTCCAACGCCTCGGCGTGGAGGATCGTCGCCCCCAGCCCGCGCAGCGTGGCGAAGAACTTCTCAGGGTGGCCGATGCCTGCAAAGGCGAGCACTTGGGAATCCGACCAATCCATCCCGGTTTGCAGGGGCGCGAGTTCGGCGCGTGCATGGGGCAGATCGGTGTTCGGTAGCCCTGCCGCAAAACGGGTTTGCGCCGCTTCATCCCCGATGGAGAGCAGCAGGTCAGCCCGCGCCAGCCCCGCCGCGACAGGCTCGCGCAGCGGCCCGGCGGGCAGGCACAGGCCGTTACCGAAACCTTTGACCGCGTCCACCACGACGATGCTCAGATCCTGCGCCAAAGCGGGGTTCTGAAAGCCGTCATCCAGCACCACGACAGTGGCGCCCGAAGCCTCTGCCGCCTGCGCCCCCGCGGCACGATCACGGGCGACCCAGACATCCGCGAATGCGGCCAGTAGCAGCGGCTCGTCGCCCACCTCGCCCGCGCTGTGCTGCGCAGGATCCACCCGCACCGGGCCTTCCAGCGTGCCGCCATAGCCGCGTGAGACGACATGGGGGCGGTGGCCGCGCTCTAGCAGATATTGCAGCACCGCCATCACCGTGGGCGTCTTGCCGGTGCCGCCTGCATTGATGTTGCCGACGCAGATCACCGGAATACCCATGCGCAGTGGTGTGCCGCTGGCCAGCCGCCGCGCGGTGGCATTGGCGTAAAGCACGCCCAGTGGTTGCAGCAACCGTGCACGCCAATCGGGTCGGGGCTGATGCCAGAAATCAGGCGCGCGCATTTGAGGCTCCCGCATGGTCGTCGAGGCTGTCTTGGATCAATTCGATCACCCTATCGGCCAGTTCGGCCCCTTCGCTGATCACATCCCAGCCCGCATGAGCCATGGTCGCCGCCTGATCCGGCGCAATCAACCGCGAGACCGCATTGCCAAGCGCACCTGCGTCATTGACGATCCGCGCCGCGCCTGCCGTGGCAAGCCGCCCGTAGGAGGGCAGATAGTTACGCACTTTGGGACCATAGAGCACCGCGGACCCAAGCGCCGACGCCTCGAACGGGTCGCAACCGCCATGGCCAGACACCAGCGAAGACCCGAGGAACGACACCGGGGCCACACGGAAAAACAGCCCCCGGTCGCCGGGATCATCGGCCACCATGACCTGCGTCGTCTCATCGGGGTAGGGATCATCTCCCCACCGCATCGCGGTGAACCCACGCGCGCGGGCACGTTCATAAGCAATGTCGGCGGTAGGGTAGTCATGGGTGTGCAGGATCAGCAGCAAGCGGTGCGACAGGCGCAGCGCTTGGCGGTGAGCGGTCAGCACGACGGGTATCTCTTCGGGCAGGATCTGCGTGGCATACCAGACCGGGCGACCGACAAGGCAAGCCGACATATCCGCCAGGTCCGAATCCGCGCAGCGCAGCGCTTGGCCGCCCGTCAGCAGCGGCGAAGTCACCTCTCCCTTGCTGCGCGGCAGGCCCAGTTGCACCAGACGGCGCAGCACTGCCGGAGAGCGGGTGAGCACCTGATCGAAGGCGGACAACAGCTGTCGGGTCACATCGGGCATCCAGCGGTCCCGGCGGCCATCGAAGCCAGCGCTGTCGGCGTCGATCATCATCATCGGGCAGCCGCGTGCCGCGGTTTCCAACACCAGATTGGGCCTCAGCCCACCCCATGTCCATAGGCAAAAGCCGGGGCGCCAATGGTCAAGGAACCGCGCGATATTTTCGGGATGTTCGCTGGGGGCGGGAAGGATGAAAAGATCGCGGGTGTCGGTCGGCGGGAGGTCTTGGGTGGCCGCGCTCTCCGAAAGGGTCACCAGCACCGCGACGCGGTCGCGCATCGCCATCAGACGTTTGGCAAGGTCGAGCACGGCCAAGACATTGCCCGCCTCGGCGGCATGCATCCAAACCAGCTCACCCTCGGGGCGCGCGGCATAGGGCGCTGCGTCTTCGGCCCCGCCCCGGCGCACAAGGGCGCGATAGGCTGCAAGCCCCAGCGACCGCGCCGCCATGGTGGTTTATTCCAGCTCTTCGGTGGGCGAGGCCGAGGTCTCTTCGTCGCGCAGGCGGTGCAGATGCGCGATGAAATAGCGCATATGCGCGTTATCCACGGTCCGGTGCGCTTCGGATTTCCATGCGTCATAGGCGCTGGCGTAGTTGGGGAAGATCCCGACGATATGGATGTCGTCGACGTTCTTGAAAGCGTTCTTGGTCGGATCGACAAGTTCGCCACCGAAAACAAGGTGCAGGCGTTGGGTCATGGAGCTGTCCTTTGATCTGTCAAAGCTGCGGTGCTGCGCATAGTGCCTAGCAGATGGGGCCGGTCACGCAAGGGCGTCGATCAGCGCGCGCTGCACCATTGGGCCGCCCGCGACGATGCCATCCACGCGCGGGTCGGGGTTGTTGAACCTGAGCGGCGCGCCGGTGGCGGTTGTACAGGTGCCGCCCGCCTCGGCCACGATCAACGTGCCTGCGGCGATGTCCCATTCCCACGTGCGGCGCAGGGTGATCATCGCGTCAAACGACGCATCGGCCACCAAAGCCATCCGGTATGCGAGCGAGGGACGGTAGCTGCGTTTGAACACAGGCGGTGCGCCGCCGTGCCAGCGTTCTGCCACCAGCGCGGGCCGCGCGGCGAGGACGGTCGCCTCGGCCAGATCGCCGACCTCGGAGGTGCGGATCGGCGTGCCGTTCAGCGTGGCCCCACCGCCCCGGCTGGCAGCGTAGAGCATGTCGCGCATCGGCAGGTAGACCACTGCCGCCGTAACCTCGCCCGCCTCGGCCACCGCCAGTGAATGCGCCCATGTGTCAGAGCCTTCGACAAAGCTGCGGGTGCCGTCGATCGGATCGATGATAAAGACCCGTTCATGCCCCAGTCGGTCGGTATTGTCCTCAGTCTCCTCCGAGAGCCAGCCATAGCCGGGCCGTGCGCCGCGCAGTTCCGCCAGCAGCAGGTCATTCACCGCCAGATCGGCCTCGGTCACCGGGCCTGCGTTGTCGGGCTTGTCCCAGCGTTTTGCCGTGGCCCCGACAAAGCCGCGCGCGACCGCACCTGCCTTAAGGGCGGCGTCGATCAAAAGGGAGAGGTCGTCCTCAGGCACCGGCAAGGGTCATTCCCGGTACCAGCAGAGAGGGCACAACACGGCTGAGATGTCTGCGGGCATCATTGGCGGGGATCATCGCCCGCAGCATGTCGCGCAGATTGCCCGCGATGGTGCATTCGTTGATTGCATGGGTGATCTCACCATTCTCGACCCAAAAGCCCGAAGCTCCGCGCGAATAGTCGCCCGTATTGGGGTTGATCGTGCTGCCGATCATCGAGGTCACCAAAAGCCCGGTGCCCATCTCAGCGATCAGATCGTCGCGGCTGGCCTGCCCTTGGGTCAGCGCGATGTTCCAGTTCGACGGCTGCGGGCCCGAGCCGGGGCCCCGCGCGGCGTTGCCGGTGGGGGTAAGCTCCAGCTTGCGGGCCGTGGCAAGGTCGAGCGTCCAGCCTTGCAGGATGCCTTTTTCAACGATGGCGCGTTGCTGGGTCGGCAACCCTTCGGCATCGAAAGGACGTGAGCCGGTGGCACGGATGCGGGACGGGTCTTCGATCAGGGACAGATCTTCGGGCAGCACCTGCTCATCCATCGCATCGCGCAGGAAGGACGCCCCGCGCGAAATCGCCTGACCGTTGATCGCGCCCAGCAGATGCCCGATCAGCGAGGCGGCGATGCGTTCGTCAAACAGCACCGGATAGCTGCCGGTGGGCGGCTTGCGGGCATCGAGCCGCGCCAGCGCGCGTTCGCCCGCGCGGGTGCCGATCTCTTGCGCGTCGCGCAGGTCGGCCTGAAAGATGCGGCTGTCGCCGTCGTAGTCCCGCTCCATCCCCGTGCCGCTGCCCGCGATGGCGACGCAGGACAGCCCGCGTTCACTGCGGGCATAGCCGCCCTCAAACCCATTGGTCGCGGCGAGGTAGATTTCCTGTGCGCCATAGCCAGCGCCTGCGGATTGCACTTGGCTCACCCCTTTGACGGCCAGCGCGGCGGCTTCGGCGCGGGCAGCGTCATCTTGCAGGGCTTCGGGGGAAGGCTCTGGCGCGGGGTCGCAAAGCTCTAGCCCTTCCGCATCGCGGCGGGCAGAGAGTTGAGCGGGATCGGCCAGCCCCGCATAGGGGTCTTCGGGTGCTTCGCGGGCCATGGCGACGGCGCGTTCGGCCATTTCCTCAATCGTGCGCGCGGAGGTGTCTGAGGCCGAGACATTGGCCGAGCGTTGCCCGACAAAGACCCGCAACCCGATGTCGGTCCCTTCCGAACGTTCGGCCTGTTCCAGTGCCCCGCCACGCACTTCGATCGAGACGGAGCTTGCCGTGATCGCCATGGCATCGGCCGCATCCGCACCGGCCTTGGTGGCCGCCTGAAGGAGGGACTTGGTCAATGCATCAAGGGCGTCTGGCATGGTCTGGCTCCTTTTGGGGTTGGAAAAGGGGTAATCCCCCGCCCCAAGAGGGGCAAGGGCCGCGCTGTATTTTCCCACGCGGAAAGGGCGCGGACCAAGACCGCGCCGGTTGTTATTTGATCTGCTGACCGTTGGCGAGGATGCCGCCCTCTTCGGTGAACTCGATTCTGGAGGTCAGGGAGTCTTCGCCCTCGCCCGGGACGGTAAAGAGCCCCATCATCATCCGCGCGCCCAGTGCCTGCTCCTGTGGGATCAGCCCCATGGTCACCAATTTGTCGAGCAAGGCCACGCCGCCAACCAACGACAGGTCCAGCGCGCCGACGGGCTTTGGCATGCCGGGCACGGTTTGCATATCGTCGTTGTCAAAGGTGATCGCGCCTGTGGCATCGAACTCTGCCCCCGCCACGTCAAGTGACACTTCATTCACGTTCAATTCGTGAATTTCGCCCGGTGCCTCATCGCCCATGGTGGCGGTGACTTCGGGGTCCATCAGTTCAAACAGCAGCTTGGCCTTGCCCGACAGGTCCACGACCAAAGTTGCCGGGTCGCGAGGCAATTGGCCGGTGGGGTCAAAGATGCCCCAGATCATGTCCGACATCTTGAAGCTGTCGAGCTTGACGCCAAAGGCAAAGTCCTGCGGCTCCTCGGACTTCATCACCGGCATTTTCAGATTAAACGCACTTTCCGCCATGCTGAACTGGATCGGGAAGGGCATGTCGGCGGCGGTGACGCTGACTTCGATGTTCTGCTGGCCACCGTCATAGGAAAGCCCCTCTGGGCCCATGGCAACGCCCAGCTTCGCCCCGGTTGAGCTTGAGGCCAGCTGAAATTCCCCATTTTCGGGGTCAGAGACTTGCATGTCGGTGCGGCCTGCGCCAGCGGTAAAACTGCCGCCAAAGGTCAGACCTTCGCGCATCATCGCAGCCACGTCGGCGCCTGCGTCGATCATCGGCAGCGTGCCGCTGCCATCAAAGACCACTTGATCCACGCCGCCCTTCACGGCAACACGGGCAGGGTCCTCGGGGGTTTTCATCACCACGTCATATTGCAGGTTGTCGATGCGGCCCGACTGGTCGTAGCGGCGCGTATCGGTCCCGGTCATTTCGGTCCGGCTGCTGACGCCGCTGCCGGTCAGGGTGAATTTGGCTTCTTCTTCGGTATAGCTTTCTTCGCCAACCTTGAGCCCCGCAAGCGTGAGCGAGATGCTGTCGGCGGCATAGTCATACTGCAGCGCCTCCGCGCTGCCGCTGGCGCGCATCACCGGGGCGGTCTGGGCGTAGTTCAACACCATCGACACCGGTTCATCCTCGGGTGTTTCGGGCGCGACGTTGATCGTCATCGGCATGACATTGGGCATGCGGATATTGACCGCGCCGTCACCTTCCGGCTCGAAACGCAGCGTGCCGAGCGACAGGGAAAAATCGCCACCCTCTTCGGCCATGTCCATCTTCAGGGTCACATCGCTGACGGTTAGGTCCGCGCCGTCAAAGGCTTCGCTCGCTTCAACCTGATAGCCCATGCTCTGCATATACTGGCGCCAATCGCCCCAGACTTCGGCAGGGGTTAGGTCGGCCCAGAGGGGCGTCGAGGCCAGCGTGACCGGCAGGGCGAGAAGCAGCGACGCTGTGGGGATGCGAGACATCGGAAAATCCTTTTCGGCAATGAGTTGTGCATAGGGTCTGCCAATCCCCGCGCAGGGTCAAGCGACGCGAGGCTGGACCCGGGTTGATCGGCAGATTACCACAGCCTCCAAGCAATGTACAAAATTAGCGGAAGGATCACCCCATGGACATGACAGGCAAGACGATCATGATTACCGGTGCCAGCCGGGGCATCGGCGCCGCCGCCGCGCGGGTTTTCGCCGAGGCAGGCGCCAATGTCGCCCTGTTGGCGCGCAGTCAGGATGCCATCGCCGAATTGGCCGGAGAGTTGGGCAATCGCGCCATCGCCATCCCCTGCGATGTGACCCGCTATAACGAAATGACCTCGGCGGTTGAGACCACGCGCCGGGCGTTTGGCGGGCTGGACGTGCTGATCAACAATGCAGGCGTGATCGATCCGATCTCGCTCATGGCGGAGGCCGATCCGACGGATTGGGCCAAGGCGATCAACATCAACGTGACGGGCGTCTTTCACGGCATGCGCGCGGCTCTGCCACTGATGAAGGAAAACGGCGGCGGCTCGGTGCTGACGATCTCTTCGGGCGCGGCGCATAGCCCGGTCGAGGCATGGAGCCACTACTGCGCGTCCAAGGCGGCGGCGAATATGCTGACCCAGTGTTTGCACCACGAAGAGGGCGGCAACGGCATCCGCGCCATCGGCCTGTCTCCCGGCACCGTGGCCACCGACATGCAGCGCGACATCAAGGACAGCGGCGTGAACCCGGTTAGCCAGTTGGATTGGGACGTGCATATCCCCGCCGATTGGCCCGCCCGCGCGCTGCTGTGGATGTGCGGCCCGGAGGCGGATCGTTTCTTGGGTGATGAGATTTCCCTGCGCGACGAAGGCATCCGCAAGGCGGTGGGCCTGATATGATCGAGCTTGACCGCGCGGGCGACATCTGGACCGTCAGGATCAACCGCCCCGACAAGGCCAATTCCCTGACGCATGCCATGCTGGTCGAACTGGCCGATATCATGGAGGACGCACAGGCCGCCCGCGCGGTGATCCTGACCGGTCGCGGCAAGGTGTTCAGCGCGGGGGCCGATCTTGACGAAGCCCGCGCGGGACTGGCGAAATCGGATGTTTGGGAGCGTCTGTCGGGCGCAGTGGCTGCCCTGCCGGGGCTGAGCATTGCCGCGCTCAACGGCACGCTGGCGGGCGGTGCGATGGGCATGGCGCTGGCCTGTGATCTGCGCATCGCCGTGCCGGGGGCAAAGTTCTTCTATCCGGTGATGAAGCTCGGATTTCTGCCGCAGCCCTCGGACCCGGCGCGGATGGCGGCGCTGATTGGCCCTGCGCGGACCAAGCTTTTGCTGATGGGCGGGCAGAAGATCACGGCGGAGGAGGCGCTGACCTTTGGCTTGATCGACCGCCTTGTCGAGGCGGAAGAACTGCAGGAACACGTGCTGGCGCTGGCCGCCGATACGCTGGCTGCGCGGCCCGAAATCGCCAGTAGCATCAAGCAGATGTGCGGCTCTGGCGGGGTCTGACCGCTAACGTTTGCGCGTGCCGCCCGGGACTTTAGAGCGAAAACCGGGCGGGCGTTTCGCCACCCATGCGGCGAATTTGGCCAGCCTCGGATGGCTGCGCAGCGCTTCGGGCGTGTTGTAGTGCCGCGCCAGTTCGGTCTCGGTCAGGGCGGCGTGTACCTCGCGGTGGCAAATGTGGTGCATCAGCACCGTCGGGCCCCCCTTGCCGCCGCGCAGCTTGGGGATCAGATGATGCAGGCTCTGTGGCACATCCCGAGGAATAGGCCGGTGGCAGAGCGGGCAATCTGGCAAGTCCTCGCCTTCGGTCACGGTCCTCCCTTTCGCTTGCATTGCAGGGCCACGGCAGGCAAGAGGATGTGTCAAATCCTCCCCAAGGCAAGGACAGGCCAATGGCTTCCCCGTCAGAAAATCAGACCGAAGGGCGCGCCGCGTGACCCGGGCCTTGGTCATCGGGGGCGGCCCCGCAGGGCTGATGGCGGCCGAAGTCATGGCGCAGGCGGGGCTGTCGGTCACGCTTTGCGAGGCGAAGCCCTCGGTCGGGCGCAAGTTCTTGATGGCGGGCAAATCCGGGTTGAACCTGACCAAGTCCGAACCGTTCGCGCCCTTTCTCGCCGCCTATGAAGAGGCGCAGACCGCCTTGCGCCCGATGCTGGAAGCCTTCGATGCCCAAGCGGTGCAGGACTGGGCCGAAGGATTGGGGCAAGAGGTCTTTACCGGCTCCACCGGACGGGTTTTCCCCCGTGCGATGAAGGCCTCTCCGCTGCTGCGGGCTTGGCTTGCGCGGCTGGCGGACTGCGGGGTGACGATCAACACCCGCTGGCAGTGGCAGGGGTGGGACGGGGATGCATTCGCTTTCGATACGCCGGGGGGGCGGGAAGTGGTCGAGGCCGATGTGACGGTGCTGGCCCTTGGCGGTGCAAGTTGGCGGCGGCTTGGCGCGACCGGGGCATGGGCGCCCCTGCTGGCCGAGCGCGGCGTGGCCCTGCGCGATTTCGCCCCGGCCAATGTCGGCCTGCTGGTCGATTGGTCGCCACATATGACACGACATTTCGGCGCGGCGCTCAAGGGTGTGGCATGGCGCGCTGGCCCCTACACCTCACGTGGGGAGGCGGTGATCTCGGCCCGTGGGCTGGAGGGCGGGGGCATTTACAGCGTCTCTCGCGGGCTGCGCGAAGGGCAGGGGCTGTCGCTTGATCTGCTGCCGGACTTGCAGGCCCGCGATGTCGCGGCACGTTTGGCGAAGCCACGCGGCAAGGACAGTCAGGCCAACCATCTGCGCAAGCGGCTGAAGCTGACCCCCGCTCAGATCGCGCTGCTGCAAGAGATGGCGCGCCCGCTGCCGCAGGAGACCGAGGCGCTGGCCGCCTTGCTGAAAGACCTGCCCATCGCCCACGCCGGGCTGCGCCCGATGGTTGAGGCGATTTCGACGGCGGGGGGGATAGCGCTCGACGCGCTGGATGCGGGGCTGATGCTGCGCGAGGTGCCGGGCGTCTATGCCGCCGGGGAAATGCTGGATTGGGAAGCGCCTACGGGCGGCTATCTGATCAACGGTTGTCTGGCGACCGGCCATTGGGCGGGCCGCCATGCCGTGGAATGGGCGCGGCGTTAACCGTTTTCTTTGGCCATCGCCGCGACGAAAGCGGGGCGTTCGCGCAGGGATTTCGCCCAGAGGTTCAGTTTGTCATCCACACGCGGGAATTTCGCGCCGATGGACCAGTTGATGCAATGCACCGCCAGCAGGTCGGGGACGGTGATCTGATCGCCCATCAGAAACGGCCCCTCCAGGCGGTCAGACAGGTTTTTGGCCGCACGTTCGAACTCGGCCTTGAGGCTGTCTTTGATTGCGGGCACGCGCGCTTCTTCGGGGAAAATGAAACTGTGTTTTGCCGCCGCCCAGAGGATCGCGTCGAACTCGTCGATCAGCCAAAAGGTCAATGCGTCCTGCCGCGCGCGTTCGGGCGTGCCTGCAGGGGCGGTCAGCGCGCCGTGCTTGTCGGCCAGATAGGTCATGATCGCGAGGGAATCGGTCAGTACCTCATCGCCGTCCACAAGCGCGGGGATCTTGCCCGAAGGGTTGTATTTGCGCGCCTCTTCCGAGCGGGGCGCGGCGGGGTTCAACGTGTAGGGCTGGCCCAATTCTTCGAGCATCCACATGACGCGAAACGCCCGCGATTTGGTGCCGCCGATGACTGTATACATTGAATTTCCTCTCCCAAAATCAACGTTGTGCGCCCAGCATCGCCAGACGGATAAAGGCCCGCTCGACCAAAGCCAGCGCCGGGGCGTGCTGCCCGGCAGAGCGCAGCTTGAGGTCGGTTTCGGTCAGCACCGCAAGCGCGGTTTCCAGCTTCACCGCGCCCCAGTTGCGCGCCTGCCGCATCGCGCGGTCGCGGTCGCGCACGCCATAGATCGGCGCGCCGGGGTTGGCGGCGATGCGGTAGAGGGTGCGGAAATGCCGGGTCGCCATGATCGTCAGCGTTACCGGGTTCACGCCTTGGCCTTGCAGCTTGCTCATCACTGGGCCGATTTCGGCGGCGCGGGTCTCGGCCACCACATGCAGGATGTCGTCGACTTCGGCCTCGGTCGAGGTGGGGGCGCAGGCGGCGATGTCATCCAGTCCAATGGGGGTGCTGTCGCCCAGTTTGTAGAGCGTGATCTTCTCTAGCGTTTGGCGAAAATCACCCGGATCAAGCGTGCGGGCCAGATCGCTGAGTGCGGCCATCGCATCGGCCTCAGGCGTGAGGCCCGCATCCTTTAGCATCTGCTCGATCTCGGCCCGGTCGGGCGGGTTGTCGTAGATCGGGGTGGCGTAGGCGTTTGGGTGTGCCTCAAAGGCTTTGAGCACCTTGGAGGTCTTCTTCAGATCGCCCGCCGTGACGATGATCTGCGCGTCGCCGGGCTGCCAGTCTTTCAGCGCGTCGAGCAGGATTTTGGCAATGTTGTCGTTCGCCTCTTCCACCAGCGCGGCGCGTGGTCCGGGGAAAAAGCCCACTGCTTTGATTGCATCGAGCAGCATCGCCGGATCGCGGCGCAATTCACCTGCTGGCATCCGGCTGAGGCGCATTTCCTCTTCGGCATTGGGGCCGAGCAGGTTTTTCAGGAATTCCTGCCGTTTCAAGGCCACGCGCATGGCATCGCTGCCGTAGATCAAAAGCCCTGTCCGCGCGGGATCAGGCCGCGCGAAATAGGGCTTGGCGTCGCGCGGGGTGAGCTTCATTGCGGCAGGTCAGCTGCGTAAAGACGGCTCACGACGAGGTCAGCCAGAATCACCATCAGGCGCTCCTGCGCGTCCAACTCGGCGGCGCGGGTGGCGACGGTGGTGCCGGTGGCGGAATAGCCGGTGAAGCTTTCGACCCTGCCCGAGGTCACGATCTGTCCGCTGTCGAGATCGCGCAGCGCGTAGGCGGTGGTGCCAAGCAGGTTATAGCGCCGGGTGTTGCCTTCGCTGTCGATGGCAAGCCCGTCTTCGGTTGTGGTGGTGGTCAGCGCCAGCCCCCAGCGGGGGGTGGCGGCACGGCCCAAGCGGGTTTCCACCTCGCGCACCAGAAAATAGCCAAAGCGATCTTCGGGCGCGTCGACCAGCACGCGGTTTTGCAGGGCCGTGCCCGCGCCGCCGGGGCCATAAACCGGCTCGAACCCGCAGGCGGCGAGCGCCAGCAGGGGCAGGGCCAGCAGGAAGCGGCGGCGCATATGGGCGGGCTTAGGCAACGACATTCACAATCCGTCCGGGCACGACGATGACCTTTTTCGGTGTGGTCCCGTCCAGCGTTCGAATGACAGCTTCATGCGCCAGCGCGATTTTTTCAACCTCTTCCTTGGGCATGTCGGCGGGCACCTGAATTTCCGCCCGACGTTTGCCGTTGATCTGGATCGGCAGGGTCACGGTGTCATCGACCAGCATCTTCTCGTCGGCCTTGGGCCATGGGGCCTTGGTGATCAGCCCTTCGCCGCCTTGATGCGCCCAGATGTCTTCCGACAGGTGCGGGGTCATCGGCGACATCAACTGCGCCAGTGTCATGATCGCTTCGCGTTGCGCGGCATAGCCTGCCTTGGATTTCTGCAAAGTGGCCGTGAAGGCGTAAAGCTTGGCGATCGCCGCGTTGAAGCCGAAGGATTCCACGCCCATTGTCACGTCATGGATCGTTTTGTGCAGGGCGCGCAGCAGATCATCATCGCCGGTGCCGGGCGCTTCGCGGTCCATTTCGCTCACGCGGTCGCAGATGTTCCACACGCGCGACAGGTGCTTGTAAGACGCCTCGGCACCGCTGGCGGTCCATTCCACGTCGCGTTCGGGGGGCGAATCGCTGAGCACGAACCAACGCGCGGTGTCGGCGCCGTAGTTCGAGATGATGTGCAGCGGGTCGACGACGTTTTTCTTGGACTTCGACATCTTGGCGGAAGGGATGATTTCAACCTCGGTGCCGTCGCTGAGTTTGCCGTCGGTCACCTCTTCGGGGAGGTGATAGACTGGGCGGCCATTACCGTCGCGGGTCTGGTAGATCTCATGCGTGACCATGCCTTGGGTGAAGAGCGCGTCGAAAGGCTCGGCCGCCCCTTCGGGCAGGTGGCCGGTGATCTGCATGGCGCGCGCAAAGAAGCGGGCATAAAGCAGGTGCAGAATCGCGTGCTCGATGCCGCCGATATATTGATCGACGTTCATCCAATATTGCGCGTCTTCCATGACGGTCGGCGTGTCCGCGCGCGGCGCGGTGAAGCGGGCGTAGTACCACGAGCTATCCACGAAAGTGTCCATCGTGTCGGTCTCGCGCAGGGCGTCCTTGCCACAGGCAGGACAGGCGCAGTTGCGCCATGTCGGGTGACGGTCGAGCGGGTTGCCGGGGGTGTCAAAGCTGACGTCATAGGGCAGCTCAACCGGCAGGTTCTCTTTCTTTTCGGGCACCACGCCGCAGTCGTCACAATGGACAACCGGGATCGGACAGCCCCAGTAGCGCTGGCGGCTCAGGCCCCAGTCGCGCAAGCGGTATTTGGTGACGCCTTGGCCGATGCCGTTTTCTTCACAAAAGGCGATGGCGGCATCGACGGCGTCTTCGCCGGTCTGCCATTGGTCGCCCGCAAAGCCACGGTTGTAGAACACCTTTTCCGATTTCTGCGGCACGAAAGCTTCGTCGAGCTTGGGCGAGGCATCTTCCGAGGGCAGGAAGGTCGAGATGATCGGCAGATCGTATTTGCTGGCAAAGTCGAAATCGCGCTGGTCGTGGCCCGGGCAGCCAAAGATCGCGCCGGTGCCGTAGTCCATCAGAATGAAGTTGGCGATATAGACGGGCAGTTCATGGGCCGTGTCAAAGGGATGGCGCACGCGGATGCCAGTGTCATAGCCCAGCTTCTCGGCGGTCTCGATCGCCTCTTCGGTGGTGCCGCCCTTGCGGCATTCAGCACAGAAGGCGGCGACGGCTTCGTCGTCCCGCTCCAGCGTTTTGGCCAGCGGGTGGTCGGGCGAAATGCCGACAAAAGACGCGCCCAGCAGCGTATCGGGGCGGGTGGTGTAGACTTCGATGCGGTCGAAACCTTCGGGCGCTTCGATGGTGGAGAAGGCAAACTGCAAGCCGCGCGATTTGCCGATCCAATTGGCCTGCATCAGTTTCACCTTGGCGGGCCAGTTGTCGAGGCTGTCGAGCGCCGAGAGCAGTTCCTCGGAGTGGTCCGAGATCTTGAAGAACCACTGCGTCAACTCGCGACGTTCCACCGGCGCGCCAGAGCGCCAGCCGCAGCCGTTTTCGACCTGCTCGTTGGCCAGCACGGTCATATCGACCGGGTCCCAGTTCACCACGGCGTTTTTGCGGTAGACCAGACCCTCTTTGAGGAAGTCCAAAAACAGCGCCTGCTGCTGGCCGTAGTAGCCGGGGTGACAGGTGGCGATCTCGCGCGACCAGTCGATCGAGAGGCCGAGCGGCTTCATCTGCTTTTTCATCTCGGCGATGTTGTCGTAGGTCCAATCCGCCGGGTGCCCGCCGATGGCCATGGCTGCGTTTTCGGCGGGCATGCCAAAGGCGTCCCAGCCCATCGGGTGCAGCACGTTATGCCCCGTCGCGATCTTGTAACGCGCGATTACGTCGCCCATCGTGTAGTTTCGCACATGGCCCATGTGGATGCGGCCCGACGGGTAGGGGAACATCTCAAGCACATAGTATTTCGGCTTGTCAGCGTTACGGACGGCCTGAAAGACGCCATCCTTTTCCCAGGCTTGCTGCCAGCGGGCTTCGATCTCGGCGGGGGTATAGCGGGGCATGACGGGGACCTTCGTGACATGAAAAACGCCGGGCTGCTGCTTTCACAAGGCCCGGCGTTGGAAACGTGTTGAGTTAAGCGGGCTCAGAATTTGCTGTCGGACACGCGCATCTCCCGCGCCCGGCTGAGGATCGCATCCTCTACCGCACGGGTTGTCGCCCGTGCCACCGGCTGGCCGCCTGAGGATTGCAGCGCCACGTTGAGCGAGCGGGCGTCCAGTGCCGGGTCGTCGATCAGCACGGTCGCGCGATACGCACGGCCACCGCCCGGAGGGGTGCCGTAGCCTGTGACGATAACCCCGGTGAAAGGATCGACCGATTGCACCGGCAGGAAGTTCAGCACTTCCAGCGAGGCCGACCAGAGGTACTTGTTCACCGAAACGCTGGAATCCGTGTTCTTGCGATTGAAGATCGACCAGATCGTATTGTCTGGATTGGTCTCAATGTTATTGGGATTGTTCGGGTTGGTGTATTGATCCGGCCGTTCCGTGGCTGGGCTGCCAAAGCCCCCACCACAGGCGGCAAGCGCGCTGAGCGCCAGAACGGAGATCGCCATCTTGCAAGCGGTACGAAGGGCCATTGCAGCTTTCCTTTGCCTGTTTGCGCTCCGGTCTATCCAAGCAGGCCCTTATCGGCAAGGTCTATGTCATAGGTGCCTGTTCGGGCGCTCTGCCCCTGCGCCAAAGGCAGTAACGGGCAGGCGGGGCAAGCCCGGGCGGCGAAACTGTGGCATAGCTGCACCAGCGTCAGCGACATTGAGGGCGGGGGGCGCGTGAACCTTGCCAAGTGCGGGGCATTGGGGGCAAACACCCTTCATACCCTTACCGGATTCCCCGGTCTGGGCATATGAATTCAAACCGAGGGAAAACTCATGAAAAAAGTTCTCTTCGCTACAACAGCCCTGGTTGCGACCGCCGGTGTAGCAGCAGCAGACGTAACATTCGGCGGCTACGGCCGTTTTGGTATCCTGTACAACGACACAGCAGCAGGCGACTCCACAGACGTCACCAGCCGTTTCCGTCTGCAGATCGACGCGACAGCTGAGTCCGACGCTGGCGTTGTCTTTGGTGCCCGTGCACGCATCCAGCAGAACAACTCGGATGAGCAGCAGTCGATCAACGAAGGTCCCGACAACGTTCTCGGTACAGCTGATGACTTCGCAGAAAATGCTGGCCCAGCCGGTACAGGCATCAACGGTGTGCGTTTCTTCGCTCGCACCGGTGGTTTTGAAGTCGGCGTTGGCAACATCTTCGGCGCTCTGGAATCCATGCCGGGTCAGTACCCGATCGACCTCGGCCTGACCGGCCTGGGCTATGACTACACCGCGTTCGACGGCAACGGCGACGCATACTCCTCCGGTGGTAACGGCGCAGCTGGCTCCAACGGCGTTGAAGTCATGTACTCCGCTGGCGATCTGTCGGTTCACGTGTCGGCTTCGGACGTCAACGACCGCGTTGCTGGTTACGTTGCTTACACATGGAGCGGCTGGACCTTCGCAGTTGGTGGTCAAGACTCCGACGACGCAGGCGACACCGAGTTCACAGCAACAGCTGGCGGTTCCTTCGGCATCGCCGACGTGACACTGGCGTTTGCTGACAACGGCACCAACGGTGACCGCGTTGTTCTGGCCGGTCGTTTCGACGTTGGCGCAGCGACAGACGTAGAAGTCTATGTTGCTGACCAAGACGGCGCAGGCAACGACACCGGCTACGGTGTTGACTTCAACCACGACCTGGGCGGCGGTGTCTCCCTGCGTGGTGGTGTTGCTCACCGCTTCAACGGCGACGACCGCGCCGACATGGGTGTTCGCTTCAACTTCTAAGTTGAACGACATACTCTGAATATTGGGGCAGGCCTTTTGGTCTGCCCCTTTTCTTTTGCGCGGGCCTGTTGTTTTCTGCGCGCCTGAAATGGAGGGCCGAAAATGAGTCTGAGCGACATCCAAAACCGCATCACGAAAGCCGAAGCCGATGCAGGCCGCGCGGCGGGGTCGGTCACCTTGATCGCCGTCAGCAAGGTTCAGCCCGACGCGCGTGTGCGTGCGGTCTTGGAAGAGGGGCACCGCTCTTTCGGCGAGAACCGCGTGCAAGAGGCGGCGGGCAAGTGGCCCGACTTCCGCGAGGATTTCGACGGGATCGACCTGCACATCATCGGCCCCTTGCAAAGCAACAAGGTCCGTCAGGCGATGGAACTGGCCGAGGCGATCCACACCGTTGATCGCCCCAAACTGGCCAAGACCATCGCGCGTCTGGCGCAGGAAATGGGCCGCTGTCCCGATCTGTTCATTCAGGTCAACACCGGCGAAGAAGATCAGAAGGCCGGGGTGATGCCCCGTGAGGCGGATGATTTCATCGCTGAATGCCGTGCGCTGGACCTGCCGATCAAGGGGCTGATGTGCATCCCCCCGGTGGATGAGGCCCCATCACTGCATTTTGCCTTGCTGGCCAAGATTGCCGCGCGCAACGATCTAAGCGGCCTGTCGATGGGCATGAGCGGTGACTTTGAGCAGGCCATCGCGCTTGGTGCCACCCATGTGCGCGTCGGCTCCGCCATCTTTGGCGATCGGGTTAGCGAATAATCAGCCGCGTCGCCGGGCCGACACGGGCCGCGATCTCATGAAGATCGTCCCGCGCAAAGGCGATGCAGCCCTCGGTCGGGTAGCCGGGCCGCCGCCACTGGTGAATAAAGATCGCGGAGCCGCGCCCGGCCTCGGCCTCTGGCCAGTTCCAATCGGTCAGGATCACCAAGTCATAGAGCGGATCAGCGCGGCGCAGCGCCTCGTGGCTATGGGGGTAGGGGGCATGGACGCGGTGGTTGTAGTCAGGCTGGCCGCTGGCGTCCGACCACAGATCACCGGGCCCGATCGGCTGCGCCCAAGCGCTTGGGGCCGGGATGCGGTCAGGCCGGTAGAGCATGCCGACCAAGCGATGGACCCCGCGCGGCGTGGCACCATCGCCTTCGCGCTTGTCATGGGTCAGACCGCCCTTGCCGATGCTGCAGGCATAGCGCCGCCCCTGAAACCGCAGCCCCGTCGGGGTCAAAACCATATCGTTCGGGGTCACAGCAGATGCCCCGATTTCGCGGCTTTGGTGGCCAGATAGGCGCTGTTATGGCGGTTCTCGCCCACGGCCAGCGGGACGCGCTCGGTCACCGCAATGCCGCTCTGCTCCATCATGCCGACCTTGCGGGGGTTGTTGGTCAGCAGACGCACGGCGGAAAAACCCATCGACCGCAGGATGTCGGCCCCGAGGCGGAAGTCGCGCTCATCATCCTCAAACCCCAGCCGGTGATTGGCCTCAACAGTGTCGAAACCCTGATCCTGCAAGGAATAGGCGCGCATCTTATTGGCAAGGCCGATGCCGCGCCCCTCTTGGTTGAGATAAAGCAGCACGCCATTGCCCTCACCGCCCATCTGCGCCAATGCAGCCCGAAGCTGCGGGCCGCAGTCGCATTTTAGGCTGCCCATCAGATCGCCAGTAAAACAGGCCGAATGCAGCCGGCAGAGGACGGGCGTGTTGCGGGCAGGGCGGCCAATCTCGATGGCGTAGTGTTCTTCGCCACCGTCCTCGGGGCGGAAGATATGCAGGCGCCCGGCCTCGGATACCTCCATCGGCAAGCGGGCGTTGACCACCGGGTGCAGCGCGCTGCGCTCGGCAAGGATCGGGGCGGCGGCGGTAAGGTCGATCAAGGTCAGACCATGCGTCCGCGCGAAATCGGCCCCCTGCGGCAGATCAAGCACCAGTGCGGCGGGCAGCATCCGGGCGGCTTTCACCAGATCAATCGCGGCGCTATGGGCGACCGTATCCCCGCCCCGCGCGGTCTGCAGGGGCCCTTTCATCGGCGCGCGCAGGTCATCCGCCGGATCGGCGATGCTTTGCACCCAAGCGGGCGTTGCACCGGGGGGCAGCAGCACGCGCGCGAGATTGCCATCATAGGCGCGCGCCTTAAGCGTTTCCGCCCGCCGCGCCGTGATCGCCAACACCGGCGCACCGCCCAAGGCCAGCACATCCGCAAGGCGCTGCGCGGTCAGCGTTTCCGCCGCCAGAACAAGCGCGGCCTGCGCCCCACCGGCCAAAACCACGGGCACGCCCATGCGTAAATCGGCCCGCGCACGCGCCAGTTGTTCGGTGATGTCCGGGGCGAAACTCATGGTTTGTTGCAACTCCGCAAAGGCTTCAGCGTTTATCTAAGTTATTTCCCAAGGAATTGAAACATTTCACGCTTTGTTGACACGAGGCTGTGAGGCAGAGGTCACATACCTTGTCGGAGCCCGCGCCGAAGCGCATGTATAAGGCAAATGACGGAGAGATAGATGGCCCAGCTTAAGAAAATCCTGCTCGTTGACGATGACGATGACCTGCGCGAAGCGCTGAGCGAACAGCTTATCATGACCGAGGATTTCGATGTGTTCGAGGCCGCCAACGGCACCGAGGCGATGACCAAGGCGAAAGAGGCGCTCTATGATCTCATCATCCTCGACGTCGGCCTGCCCGATACCGATGGCCGTGAGCTTTGCCGTCTGATGCGCAAACAGGGGGTGAAAAGCCCGATCCTGATGCTGACGGGGCATGACACGGATGCCGATACCATCCTCGGCCTTGATGCCGGGGCGAATGACTATGTCACCAAACCGTTCAAATTCCCCGTCCTTCTGGCCCGTATCCGCGCGCAGTTGCGCCAGCATGAACAGTCCGAAGATGCGGTGTTCCAGCTTGGACCCTATACGTTCAAACCCGCGATGAAGGTTCTGACCACGGAGGACGACCGCAAGGTGCGTCTGACCGAGAAAGAGACCAATATCCTCAAGTTCCTTTACCGCTCCAACGATGGTGTGGTGCCGCGCGATGTGTTGCTGCATGAGGTCTGGGGCTACAACGCGGGCGTCACGACCCACACGCTTGAAACCCATATTTACCGCCTGCGGCAGAAGATCGAGCCTGACCCTTCGAATGCCCGCTTGCTGGTGACTGAATCCGGTGGTTATCGCCTGATGGCATAAAAACCGGGAACCATTTCCAACCTCGTTTGGTTGGAAACCCTGAGAGGCGGGGTTTTCATGACCCGCCGCTCGGTTTGAAGCCCGACTTTTGTACCCGGGTAAAGGTACATACCTCCCTGTTGGACTGGCCGGGCCATAGTGCCCGGCCTTTTTTTGTCTGCTTGAGCTTTCCGGATTTCGCCATGGCACCGCCGCGCCACCCGCGTTATTGTGCCAGCCTACCCCCAGACCGGAGCCTGCCCCCATGTCCTTTTCTCTCGCCACTTGGAACATCAACTCTGTCCGTCTGCGCGAGCCTTTGGTGTTGAAGCTGCTGGCCGAACACGGGCCAGATGTGCTCTGCCTTCAAGAATGCAAAAGCCCGGTCGACAAGATCCCGGTCGAGGCGTTCAAGGCGGCGGGATACACGCATATGGTTGCGCGTGGGCAGAAGGGCTACAACGGTGTGGCGATCCTGTCAAAGCTGCCCTTGGTGGATGCGGGCGATCAGGATTTCGCCATGTTGGGCCACGCCCGCCATGTGGCGGCCAAGCTGGAAAACGGCACCACGATCCACAATTTCTACGTCCCCGCAGGCGGCGACAAACCCAACCGCGAGATCAATGAGAAGTTTGGCCAGAAACTCGATTACCTCTCGGAAATGCGCGACTGGTTCCACGGCGACAAACCCGAGAAGTCGATCCTTGTGGGCGACCTGAACATCGCCCCGCGTGAGGATGATGTCTGGGACCACAAAAAGCTGTTGAAGATCGTCAGCCACACGCCTGTCGAGGTCGAAGCGCTTGGCGCGGTGCAGGATGCGGGCAATTGGGTCGATATCACCCGGCAGGATGTGCCGGCTGGCAACCTCTATAGCTGGTGGTCCTACCGCGCTGCCGATTGGGATGCCGCCGACAGGGGTCGCAGGCTCGATCATATCTGGGCCACATCGGATATCGCGCAGGCCGGGCACTCCAGCCATATCGTCCGCGATGCGCGCGGTTGGGAGAAACCCAGCGACCACGCGCCGGTTTTTGCCAGTTTTGACCTTTGAATCGCGTCCCCGCACGTCCATATAAGGCCAAACGCGATTAGCGAGGATAACAGCATGACCGACCTGAACCTTTCCACCGCCGCCCCTGCGGATGCCGATCTGATCAAGGACACGACCGAGGCGACCTTCATGGCTGATGTGGTCGATGCCTCGCAAACGGTGCCGGTCATCGTCGATTTCTGGGCGCCGTGGTGCGGCCCCTGCAAGACGCTTGGCCCGATGTTGGAGGACGCCGTGCGCGCGGCCAAGGGCGCGGTGAAGATGGTGAAGGTCAATGTCGATGAGGCCCAGAACATCGCGGGCCAATTGCAGATCCAATCGATCCCCACGGTCTATGCCTTTTTCAAAGGCCAGCCGGTCGACGGTTTCCAAGGCGCGCTGCCGCAGTCCGAGATCAAGGCTTTCGTCGACCGCGTGGTAAAGGCGGGGGGCGGCGAAGCCCCCGGTGATACGCTGGCCGATGCCGTCGCCGCAGCCGAAGAAATGCTGGCCGAGGGTGCCGCCACGGATGCGGCGCAGACCTTTGCCGCAATTCTGGAAGAAGACCCGATGAACGCGCCCGCCTATGGCGGCATGGTCCGGTCCCATATCGCCATGGGCGCATTGGATCAGGCCGAAGCCCTGCTCAACGGTGCGCCGATCGAGATCTCTAAGGCCCCCGAGCTTGAAGCCGCTCATGCTCAGCTGCAACTGGCGCATCAGGCCGCCGATGCCGGCCCCGTGGCCGAGTTGACCGAGAAGGTAGAGGCGAACCCCGACGATCATCAGGCGCGGTTCGATCTGGCCCAAGCGCTTTACGCCCATGACGATGCCGAGGCCGCTGTCGATCACCTGCTGGAGCTTTTCCGCCGCGACAGAGAGTGGAACGAAGGCGCCGCCAAGACGCAGCTTTTCACTATCTTCGAGGCGCTGAAACCCAATGATCCGGTGGTGCTGAACGGGCGTCGCAAACTGTCGTCAATGATATTTGCCTGAGGAGACGGGCGCGCTAAGTCCCTTGTCATGATCAAGCCAGCAGAACTGCCCAAGACTATTGCGATCTTTCCGTTGGCAGGGGCGCTGCTGCTGCCCCGCTCGCGCCTGCCGCTGCATATCTTCGAGCCGCGTTACCTTCAAATGATCGAAGACGCGCTCAAGACCGATACGCGGTTGATTGGCATGGTCCAGCCCAACGAGATGCCCGGCCGCGACGGCAACGGGCTGCACCAGATCGGCTGCGCGGGCCGCATCACCCAGTTTTCCGAGACCGAGGATGGCCGCTATATGGTGACCCTTGGCGGCGTCTCGCGCTTTCGCGTGGTGGAAGAGATCGAAGGCTTTTCCCCCTATCGCCGCTGCGATGTGAACTGGGCGGGCTTTGACCGTGACTTGGGCGAGGATGAGGTCGACGACAGTTTCGACCGGGCGCGGTTTCTTAATCTCTTGGGGCGGTATTTCGACACCCGCGGCCTCTCGGCTGATTGGGACACGTTGAAAGATGCCGAGGATGAGCTGCTGATAAACTCCCTGTCGATGATGTTGGAGTTTGAAGCCGAGGACAAACAGGCGTTGCTAGAGGCGCCTTCGCTGGAAACCCGGCGCGAGACATTGGTGACATTGATCGAATTCGCGATGCGCGGCGGTCAGGAAGAGGGCTTGATGCAATGACGGATGCGACCGTTCAATTCGACCGCCGGATGTTGGAGGCATTGATCTGCCCGCGCACCCAAACCACGCTGACCTATGACGCGGAAAAGCAAGAACTGGTGTCGAAAGCTGCCGGGCTGGTCTATCCGATCCGCAATGGCATTCCGGTGATGCTGCCGGACGAAGCGCGGACGCTGTAACGGGCCCCCGCTACAGGGGCTTTCCACGCATCAATCTGGGCAGCTCACCCGTCAGCCCCGCCGCTTCGCGGATGAAGGTCCGGCGCAGGCCGGGCAGGGCGTTGATCGCGGCCATGCCCATGTCGCGGGCCAAGCGCAAAAGTGCATTGTCGTTCGAAAACAGCCGGTTGAAGCTGTCGGTCGCCAGCGCAAGGCTGGCATTGTCGAACCGTCGCCATTCCTGATAACGCGCCAGTACCGCGTCGTTTCCGGGGTCTTCGCCCCGGCGCACCGCATCGGCAATCACCTCGGCCAAGGCCGCCACATCGCGCAGGCCCGCGTTCAGCCCCTGACCCGCGATGGGGTGCACGCCATGGGCCGCGTCGCCCAGAAGCGCCACGCGCGGCGCGGTCATGGAATGCGCCAGCGACAGGCCCAGCGGATAGCTGTAGCGCGGGCCGGTCAGAGAAATCTCACCCAGAAAGCTGCCAAAGCGCGGGCGCAGCACGTCGAGGTATTGCGCCTCGGGCAGGGCATTGATGGCGGCGGCATTGGCGCTGGCTTCGCTCCAAACGATCAGCGAGCGGTTGCCGGTCAGCGGCAAGATCGCCAGCGGGCCGGGGGGCATAAAGAACTGATGCGCGATGCCGTGATGCGGTTTCTCGTGATCGACCACACAGACCAGCGCCGTCTGACCATAGGACCATGCGATGCGCTTGATGCCCGCGCGTTCAGCCGTGCCGCTGCCGCGCCCATCGGCCCCCACGGCCAGCCGCGCGCGCAGGGTCTTGCCGCCATCGAGGGTCAGGGTGATGCCGGTCGGCTCGACCGTTTGATCGGTGACGCGGGTGTCGTTCAACATGGTGATCGCCGGATCAGCCGCGACGGCCTTTAGCAAGGCGCGCCGCAGGTGGCGGTCTTCGACCATATGTCCCATCGGGCCTTCTTCGATCTCGGCATGGTCGAAATGCATGAACATGGGCGAGGGGCCGGTTCCGGCGCGCCCATCGGTGACCTTGATCTCAAGCATCGGCTGGGCGTCGCCGGCGATCTCGGGCCAGATGCCGATGCCTTCCATCAACCTGACCGAGGTCAGCGCCAGCGCATAGGCGCGGCCATCGAAGTCGGCGTTCTCAAAGGTCTGCGCGGGCAGGGCGTCAACCACCGCCACGCGCAATCCAGCGCGGCTGAGGGCCAGAGCAAGGGCAGGGCCGTTCAGCCCGCCGCCGATGATCGCGATATCGTGGTCAAAATCCATGGCCCTAGATATGACCTGCGCGCGGGGATTGTCCATGCGCCGAACGGTCGCTAGGTTCGCCAAGAACATCGGCAAGGGGTACGACATGCGCGAATGGTTGGAAATGACGGCAGCGGATCTGGGGCGCGGAATCGCGGCGGGCGATATCGACCCTGTGGCGCTTTGCGATACCTTTCTTGATGCCATCGACGCGCACCCGATGCGCGACCGCATCTATGCCCGCGTCACCCCTGACCGCGCCCGCGCCGAAGCCGCCGCAGCGGCTGAGCGGGCCCGCGACGGCCAGCGCCTGTCGCCGCTCGATGGGGTGCCGATCTCTTGGAAAGACCTCTTCGATACCGCCGGAACGGCCACCGAGGCGGGCTCTAAACTGCTGGAAGGTCGCGTTCCTGAGCGCGACGCCGAAGTGCTCGCCAGCGCGACGGCCTTGGGGCTGGTCTGCTTGGGCAAGACGCATATGAGTGAATTGGCCTTCTCGGGCCTTGGCCACAACCCCAGCACCGCCACACCGCCCTGCGTGAACGAGCCGGACAGCGTCTCGGGCGGGTCGTCCTCAGGCGCGGCGGCCTCGGTTGCCTTTGGCTTGGCGGCGGCGGCGATCGGGTCGGATACCGGCGGCTCGGTGCGCATTCCGGCAGCCTGGAACGATCTGGTGGGGCTCAAGACCACCGCCGGCCGTGTGTCCCTTGCCGGGACCGTGCCGCTGGCGGCGAAGTTCGACACGGTTGGCCCGCTTTGCCGTTCGGTCGAAGACGCGGCGCTGCTGCTTGCCGCCTTGGAGGGGGGCAAGCCTGCCGATCTGCAAGAGAGCGAGTTGGAGGGCAGCCGTTTCGCGGTGCTGACCAATGTTGTCATGGATGAGCTTTCCGATGAGCCCAAGGCTGCTTTTGACGCGGCGGTGGCGCGGTTGCGAGAGGCCGGTGCCACGGTAGATGAAATCGCCGTGCCCGAAGTCGAAGAGGCGATGCCGCTGAGTTCCTGTCTCTACACCACCGAAGCCTATGGGCTGTGGCGCGATGTGATCGAAGCCGACCCGGAAGCGATGTTCAGCGAAATTCTTGAGCGTTTCCGCCTGGGTAAGGGTTTCTCCGGCCCCGATTATGTCGCTGCTTGGGCCAAGCTTGATCTGGCGCGGGCAGGCTATGACCGGGCCGTGGCGGGCTATGACGCGGTGCTCGTGCCGACAGCACCCATGCTGCCGCCGAACATCGAGCGGCTGAACAGCGATCACGACTACTACCTTGCGCAGAATCTCCTATCCCTGCGCAACACGCGAGTCGCGAATCTCATGGGGCTTTGCGCGCTTACCTTGCCGACCGATACGCCCTCTTGCGGCATTTCTCTGATGTGCGCACCGGGGGCCGAAGAACAGCTTTTGCGCCTTGGTGCAGCGGCTGAAGCGGCCCTGCGCGAGGCCTAAGACTGCACGACCGAAAAGCCACAAGGGCGGCAAAACTCCCCGGTTTTTCTGGACGGGAGAGGCGCCCTTGGGTACCTTGGGGCAAACGGGGCGCGAATGATCCCGATCCGAGGCAGTTTTGATGATGTATACCGAGCGGTTTTCGAACCTTCCGGCCCACGTGTGGCCGCGCCTGCGCGCATTGCTTGACGGGCATGAGGGCGGCGGCACGCCGATCCATATGACCATCGGCGAGCCGAAACATGCGTTTCCGGCTTGGGTGACCGATGAGATCACGAAACACGCCGCAGGGTTCAACAAATACCCGCCGAACGACGGCTCGCCCGAATTGCGCGCGGCCATCGCTTCATGGATCGCGCGGCGCTACGGGGTCGAAATGGACCCCGAGAGCGAGGTGATGGCCCTGAACGGCACGCGCGAGGGGCTCTATAACGCCGTCATCGCGCTTTGCCCGCCCACCAAGAATGGGGAGAAATCGGCCATCCTGATGCCGAACCCCTTCTACCAAGTCTATATGATCGGCGCGATCTCCGGTGAGGCGGACCCGATCATGGTGCCCGCCACTGCCGAGACCGGGCATCTGCCAGATTTCGCGAGCCTGCCCGAAGAAGTGCTGCGCCGCACCACGGCGGCCTATCTCTGCTCCCCCGCCAATCCGCAGGGCGTTGTCGCCTCGCGCGATTACTGGGCCGATCTGATCGCACTGGCCGAGAAGTATGACTTTTTGATCTTCGCCGACGAATGCTATTCCGAGATCTACCGCGACACGCCGCCCACCGGCGCGCTGGAGGTGGTTAAGGAACTCGGCACCGACCGCAACCGGGTGGTGATCTTTCACTCGCTGTCGAAACGCTCCAACCTGCCGGGGCTGCGCTCGGGCTTTGCCGCCAGCGGGGCAGAGACGATGCGCGAGATCAAGCAGTTGCGCAACTACGCGGGTGCGCCATTGCCGCTGCCCTTGCAACAGGCCGCTGCCGCTGTTTGGGCGGATGAGGCGCATGTGGAAGAGAACCGCGCGCTCTACCAAGAGAAATACGCCATCGCCGACCGTATTTTCGGCAATGTGCCGGGCTATGCGAGCCCCGAGGCAGGGTTCTTCTTGTGGCTCCCGGTCGAGGATGACGAGGCCGCAGCGCTGAAACTGTGGCGCGAGACAGGCGTGCGGGTGCTGCCCGGCAGCTATCTGGCGCAGAACGTAGACGGGGTTAATCCCGGTCAGAATTACATTCGGGTCGCCTTGGTGGCCCCAAAAGACGAAACGACGCGCGGGTTGGAAGCCATCCGCGACTGTCTGTATTCGACATAAGCGAGGGACGACATGGCATATCAGACACGGGGACGCGATCCATTGCTAGACAGCAACATGGCCGAGGCAATCGAAAAGCGCGGTCGTGAACTGCTGGGGCTGGCGCTGATCATGCTGGGCATTATGGCTGCCATGATGATCGGCAGCTACACGCCCGACGATCCCAACTGGATGGTCTCGACCGATGCGCCGGTGCAAAACTGGATGGGCCGGATCGGTGCCTCCATTGCTGCACCGTTGTTCATGATCGTTGGCTGGGGCGCTTGGGGCATTGCCATTGTTCTGCTGTTCTGGGGCGGGCGTTTCGCGCTGCATCAGGGCGATGACCGCGCCCTTGGGCGTCTGATCTTTGCCCCCATCGCCGTGGCGCTTGGGGCCATCTATGCCGCCACGCTTGCCCCCGGTCAGGAATGGCTGCTCACCCATAGCTTCGGTCTGGGCGGGCTTTTTGGCGATACCGTCATGGGCGCGCTGCTGACGATCTTGCCCATTGGCTCGACCCTGACGGTCAAGCTGATGTCGCTTTTGATGGGCGTGGCGATTCTGGCTCTGGGTGCCTTTGTACTGGGCTTTACCAAGGCTGAGTTGATGCGCATCACGCGGTTCCTGCTGGTCGGTCTGATTATGGCCTATGCCGGGTTGATGACCTTGTTGGGCCGGGGGGCCAGCGGTGCCGTCGTTGCCGCGCAGAACCTGTCGGCCCGTCAGGCCGAACGCCGTGAGCGTCGCCGTCAGGAGGCTGAGGAAGCCGAGACTTGGGCCGCACAGGATGCTGGTCAGGATTATTACGCGCAGCAAGCCCCCATGGCCGAGCCGGAAGCAGAGCCGCGCAGCCTGTTTGGCCGCATGCCCGGTCTTATCAAACGGCCCGAAGCGGACGACATGCCCGAGCCGGAACTGATCGAGACCTACAGCGACGCCATCGTGGATGAGACTCCGGGCGAGGAACGCATCAAGAGCAAGATCGCCGATGTCATCAAGAACCGCGTCCGCAATGCCAATGCGATCCACACGCCCACAACCGCCCCGCTGACCAAAGGCCGGGGCCGTGGACCGGACCCGCTGTTGCTGAACACCAGTCAGCCTGCCACCCTGCGCGCCGAGCCGCCGCTGACCGCAGGCGCGGCCACCCTGCGCCCTGAGCCGCTGCTGCGCAAACCGCAGGTTCAGCCCGAGCCGGCACCGGCACCGATGCACGAAGAGCGGGTGATGCAAGAGCCGATGATGCAAGAGCCGATGGTTCAGGGCTACGAGGATACAGTGGCCTCTGAAACCCTGCCTTTGCAGCAAGCGCCTGCGCCGGAGGCGATGAAAATCCCCGTGGCCGAGCCGCGCAAAGTGGTGCAGCAGCCGGTCCGCAAGGCCGTCCAACCCTCGAAACAGGCGCAGGTCGAAGCGCAGCCCACCTTGACCTTCGACGACACGCACCCCGGTTTCGAATTGCCGCCGCTGAGCCTTTTGGAAAGCCCCGAGAGCGTGCAGCGTCTGCACCTGAGCGACGAGGCGCTGGAAGAAAACGCGCGGATGCTGGAAACCGTGCTCGATGATTACGGCGTCAAGGGCGAGATCGTCGCCGTGCGCCCCGGCCCCGTGGTCACCATGTATGAGCTTGAGCCTGCGCCGGGTCTTAAGGCCAGCCGCGTCATCGGTCTGGCAGATGATATCGCGCGCTCCATGGCCGCGCTGTCGGCGCGTGTTTCCACCGTGCCGGGCCGCAGCGTGATCGGCATCGAACTGCCCAACGAGAACCGCGAGAAGGTGATCCTGCGCGAGATCCTGTCGAGCCGTGATTTTGGGGACGGCAATCAGCGCCTGCCGCTGGCGCTTGGTAAGGACATCGGCGGTGATCCGGTTGTCGCAAACCTTGCGAAAATGCCCCACCTGCTGATCGCGGGGACCACCGGCTCGGGTAAATCCGTGGCGATCAACACGATGATCCTGTCGCTGCTGTACAAGCTGACACCGCAGGAATGCCGGATGATCATGATCGACCCCAAGATGCTGGAACTGTCGGTCTATGACGGCATCCCACACCTGCTGTCCCCGGTCGTGACCGACCCGAAAAAGGCCGTCGTCGCGCTGAAATGGACCGTGGGCGAGATGGAAGAGCGCTATCGCAAGATGTCCAAGATGGGCGTGCGCAACATCGAAGGTTACAACGGTCGCGTCCGCGAAGCGCTGGCCAAGGGCGAGAAGTTCTCTCGCACTGTGCAAACCGGCTTTGACGAAGATACCGGCGAGCCGATCTTTGAGACCGAGGAAAACACCCCCGAGGCGCTGCCCTATATCGTCGTTATCGTCGACGAGATGGCAGACCTGATGATGGTCGCGGGCAAAGAGATCGAGGCCTGCATTCAGCGTCTGGCGCAGATGGCGCGGGCATCGGGTATCCACCTGATCATGGCGACGCAGCGGCCCTCGGTCGATGTTATCACCGGCACGATCAAGGCGAACTTCCCGACGCGGATTTCCTTCCAAGTGACCTCGAAAATCGACAGCCGCACGATCCTGGGTGAGATGGGTGCCGAGCAGCTGCTGGGCATGGGCGACATGCTTTATATGGCGGGCGGGGCCAAGATCACCCGCTGCCACGGCCCCTTCGTCAGCGACGAAGAGGTCGAAGAGATCGTCAACCACCTCAAGCAGTTCGGTGAGCCGGACTATGTCGGTGGCGTGGTCGAAGGCCCATCTGAGGATAAGGAAAGCAACATCGACGCGGTGCTGGGCCTTGGCGGTAATACCGATGGCGAAGACGCGCTTTATGACACCGCTGTTCAGGTGGTCATCAAAGACCGCAAATGCTCGACCTCTTACATCCAGCGCAAACTGGCGATCGGCTATAACAAGGCCGCGCGTTTGGTGGAGCAGATGGAGGAAGAGGGGCTCGTGTCTCCGGCCAACCATGTCGGCAAACGCGAGATTCTGGTGCCGGAACAGGCATAAGGCTACGCGCCCCCTCCCCTCTCAAGGGGCGATCATAAAAAACACCGCCGGGCCTTCCTCCCGGCGGTGTTTTTTTTAGGGGCAGAGGCCGCGATAGCGAAAAACCGCCCCCTGATATCGAATATCACGCCCACCCGCCCTATGTCAGAACGTGAGGCAACACAGGACGAACAACATGCGTAAACTTACTTCTGCTATTCTGGCGGTTGGTCTGGCCGTATCGGCCCCCCTCGCGGCGGCGGCGCAGCAACTGTCGCTGAACGAGATCTCGGGCTATCTGAACCAGCTTCGCACCGCCAAGGGCGACTTTACCCAGATCAACGACGATGGGTCGATCAGCTCGGGCACGATCTATATCAAACGCCCCGGTAAGGTACGTTTCGAATATAACGCCCCCGATTCCGGTCTGGTCGTCGCGGGTGCCAATACGGTTGTGATCTATGACAAGAAATCCAACCAACCGGCAGAGACTTACCCGTTGGCGCGCACCCCGCTGTCGATCATCTTGGCGGAAAACGTCAATCTGGGCCGCGCCAAAATGGTGACGGGTCACAGCTATGACGGCACCGCCACTACGGTCACGGCCCAAGACCCCGCCAACCCGCAATATGGCAACATCCAGATGAAGTTCACCGGCAACCCGGTGCAGCTGCGTCAGTGGATCATCAACGACGGCAATGGCAGCGCCACGACCGTTGTGCTGGGTGACATGCAGGTGGGGGGCAATATCTCCAACAGCCTGTTTGACACCGCAGGCGCACGGGCAGGCAGCAAACGCTAAGCGGCCCTGCTGAACAAAAAAAACGCCCCGGCTGATCCAGCCGGGGCGTTTTGCATTGGATTAGATCGTTTTTACCAGCGGCCCAAACGGCAGCCGGCGATCTGTCTTTCATACAGTTTGGCGCGGGAATCGACCTTGCCCGCGACCCCGACCAGCCAAGCCTTGCTGTTGTAGCTCTGCCGGGAAAAACCCGTGTGCCCCTCGTGATAGGCGAGGTATTGGTTCCGGGCGTCGTGCAGGGAAATGCCGTTCCGGTCGCGCGTCAGGTTCATGTACCAGCCCATGAAATCGCTCGCGTCGCGGATCTCATCGCGCTTCGCACGCCAGCGGCCTTCGGATTCCAGATATTCATCCCATGTCGCGTCCAAGGCCTGTGAATAGCCAAAGGCGCTAGACTGGCGGCCCATCGGGATCACGCCCAGCACGTATTTGAACGGCGTCCGCGCGTCGGCCACGAATTTGCTTTCTTGATGGATGGTGGCCATCTGCACGTGGATCGGTACACCCCATTTGCGCTCGGTCGCGCGGAATGCCCTCAGATAGTCGGGGTGCTCTTTCAGGATCGTGCAGGCGTTATCCAGATCACGCGGGGCCGTTTGAGGTCCGCCGCCGCAGGATGCCACCAGCAGTACGATCATCATTGCGCAAAAATGCTTGCTCATCTGCCTCTCGCCTCTCGTTTTTTGTTAGGGGACGTTTTTTCAAAGGACTTTAACCGATTCACCCCCTTCATCACATCACTAAATTGGGAAATTACGCGCCGCGTTGCGCGATATTGCGCTGACCGCGCAGCCCTGCGCAGGCGGTATTCCGCGAAATTCCGACAAACCTGTTGATCGCCCGCGCAACGTGCTGCCGGAAACCCACTGTCGGTGCTGCGTTCACAGTCTGTTTCCCCGCGCAGCGCCGCCTTGATTGGACAAAAGCCCCTTGAAAGGGCTACCGTCGAGGGGTAGGGGCAGCATGTTATGATACGTACGCGCGCAAAATATCACCTCGGGCAAATCGTCCGTCACAAGAAGCATCCCTTTCGGGGTGTGATTTTTGACGTCGACCCGGAATTCGCCAATACCGAAGAATGGTATGAGGCGATTCCCGAAGAGAACCGTCCGGTGAAAGACCAGCCGTTCTATCATCTCTTGGCCGAGAATGATCAGAGCTACTATGTGGCCTATGTGTCCGAGCAGAACCTCGTGGCTGATTATTCGGGGGAGCCTGTGGACCACCCCGATATCCCCGATCTTTTCGGCCCCTTCACCGACGGTGCCTATCCGCTGCATTTCCAGATGAACTGAGCCCGGCGGGCCGTTGCCAGCCCGCCAGACGTTTCATCAATACCCCAAGGCACAGCCGTCCTTACGCGGGTCGCTCGCGCCTTCCAGCACGCCATCTTCGCGGATGCGGATCGCCTGTGCGCCGCCGATTGCCGTTTCAGGCACCTCAACCTTATGGCCCAGATCGCTCAAGGTTTGGCGGACCTCGTCGCCAAAGCCGCGTTCGACCTTCATCACTTGCCCATCGGCAAAGGCGCGCGGCGCGTCGATGGCGCTTTGAACGTCCATGCCGAAATCGGTGAGGTTCGAGGCAAAGCGCGCGTGGCCGCAGGGCTGATAGGCGCCGCCCATCACGCCAAAGGGCATGGTCACGCGACCGTTTTCGCGGATCATGCCGGGGATGATCGTATGCATCGGGCGTTTGCCGCCTTTCAGCTCATTCGGATGGCCTTGTTCCAGCGTAAAGCCCGCGCCACGGTTTTGCAGCAAGATGCCGAACTTGTCCGACGCGATGCCAGAGCCGAAGCCATGGAAGATCGAATAGATCAGCGAGACCGACATCCCGTCCCCATCCACCACGGTGATATAGATCGTGTCTTTGTGCACCGCCTCGCTGATCGGCGCGGCGGCGGCCATGGCGTGTTTGGGATCGATCAGCGCTGCTAGGGCGCGGGCGGTCTCAGGCGCTAACATATGCTCCAACCGCGTGGTGTGATCCGGGTCCGCCAGAAACCGGTTGCGCGCGTCATAGGCAAGCTTGGTGGCCTCGGCCTCGATGTGAAGACGTTCGGCTCCCAGTGGGTCCATTCCGGCGATGTCGAAGTGATCTAGGATATTCATCAGCAGCAGGGCGGTCGCCCCTTGGCCATTGGGCGGATGTTCGACCACTTCGAGGTCTTTGTAGTGGCCCGACACGGGCGTCGAGACCTCGGCGCGGGCGCTGGCGAAATCCTCGGCGCTATGGCTGCCACCTGCGGCTTGCAGGGTGGCGATCATGTCTTCGGCGATCTCTCCGGTGTAGAAGGCATCGCGCCCTTTCGCGGCCACGCGGCGCAGCACTTCGGCCTGTCCCGGCGCGCGGAAAATATCACCGACGCGGGGCGTTTTGCCGTTGATGAGGAAGTGGTCCCGCGCGCGCCCCTGAAGGGTGCCGCCGTCCGTGGCCCAATCAAAAGCCACGCGCGGGGCGATGGGTACCCCGGCGTCGGCATAGTGGATCGCAGGGGCCAGCAACGCGTCCAGCCCCAGCTTGCCGAGGCTGTCTGACAGGTGGCAAAAGGCATCTATGGCGGTGGGAATGGTCACCGCATCGGCGGAGCGCAGCGGCACCGTCTTCTCGCCCTTTTCGCGCAGCTTGGCGGCGTCCAGCGCCGCGGGTGCACGGCCTGAGCCGTTGAGCGCATGGACTTCTTCGCTCCCTGCCGGAGAGTAGAGCACGAAGCAATCGCCGCCGATCCCGGTCATCTGTGGCTCGCAAATGCCCAGCAGGACCGCCCCGGCAATGGCCGCGTCCATGGCGTTGCCCCCACGCGCAAGGATATCGACCGCCGCCCGCGCGGCGAGCGGGTGCGACGTGGCGCAGATGCCATTGGTGGCCAAGACCGGTGACCGGCCGGGAAAGTGAAAATCGCGCATGTGCTGTCCCTCGCTGATATATCAGCGTGACCCTAGACGGTCATTTCGGTTCTGCCAATGCGGGGAAAGATCCTCGGCACCGCGTACTGGGTGGGGGCTATTAAACACGGTGCCGAGGGAAGCTATTTGCAGCTACAGGCACTCTTTTGCCCTACAACAAAGGCGCAATTGTGATCCGAGCGGGGCCGTTTTGCGAAATCTGCTTGCTCCACTGCCGCAGGGGTTAACGCGGCGGCAACCCGACCGGGAGCCGCAGGTCGATCCGGTTCTCTTGGGCCAAACGGCGATAGCTCAGGTCTTTTGCCAGATCGCGGATCAGAAACCAGCCAAAGCCCCCTTCGGGAAGATCGCAGACGGGGCGGTCGATCTCCTGCGGCAGGCCCAAGGGCGCTTGCAGATCGGGCATCGGCAGCCCCTCGTCCGACACGGCAAGGTGCAGGCCATCGGGCGCATGATGACAGGCAATATGGATGGGGCCGGGAAGGTCGGCATCCGAATAGGCATGTTCGACGATATTGTTGAGCATTTCGGCGACGACCAATCGCACCACGCAGACCTCTTCGGCCTCAAGCGCAAGGCAGGTGAGCCCGTCCAGCAAGAGCGTCAGTGCCTCCCGCGCGGCGTGGGGGCCGCTGTGAACGGTGATCTCAAACGGGCAAAGCGCAGAGCGCGCGGCGGGCTGCCGCATGGCGCTATCCCCGGTGCGCGCTGAGGGCGGCGTCCAGCGTGTGAAAAATGCCAAAGACCGTATCCATCCGGGTAAGGGTAAAGACCTTTTCCACCGCCGGAGTTAGCCCGGCCAGCACCAAGGCCCTCTGCGGTGCCAAGTGTTTCATTGCCGCCACGATCGCGCCCAGCCCGCTGGAATCGATGAAGTTGACCCGGTGGAGGTCTAGGATCACCACCGATGGCGCTTGGGTCGTGGCGCGGCGCACCGCGTCCTTGAACTCCAGCGCGGCGGCGGCGTCGATCCGTTCGTGCAGCACGCTGACCACGCAAAAGCGGTCTTCTGTTTTGGCGGAAACTTCCATAAACATGCCTCGAGACTTTGAAGTTCGAGACGTGATTAACCGTAAAACCTTACCAACTGGTGTGCGGTGCAACTCTAGGAGAACGTGATGCGCAATGTCGTGATAACCGGTGCAGCCAGAACCCCGATGGGCGGTTTTCAAGGGGCTTTCCAAGGGCTGACGGCCGCGGAATTGGGCGGCAGTGCGATCAAGGCGGCGTTGGGAACGACGGACCCCGCCGAGGTGCAGGAGCTGCTGATGGGCTGCGTTTTGCCCGCAGGGCAGGGCCAAGCGCCCGCGCGTCAGGCCGGGTTCAAGGCCGGGCTGGGCGAAGAAGTGCCCGCCACTACGCTCAACAAAATGTGCGGCTCTGGCATGAAAGCGGCGATGATGGCCTTTGACCAGATCGCGCTTGGCCATACCGATGTGATGGTCGCGGGCGGCATGGAGAGCATGACCAACGCGCCCTATGTGCTGCCGAAAATGCGCGGCGGCGCGCGGTTGGGCCATGGGCAGGTGATCGACCATATGTTCCTTGATGGCTTGGAAGACGCCTATGACAAAGGCCGCCTGATGGGCACCTTTGCCGAAGATTGCGCCGAGCGGTTTCAGTTTACCCGTGAGACGCAGGACAACTATGCACTCGCGTCGCTGTCGCGGGCGATTGAAGCCCAAGAGAGCGGTGCCTTTGCCGATGAAATCGCCCCGGTTGAGGTGACATCGCGCAAGGGCAGCACCACGGTCGGCGCGGATGAGCAGCCTGCCAGCGCCCGGCCCGAGAAGATCCCTCAGTTGAAACCGGCCTTCCGTGAGGGGGGTACGGTGACGGCGGCGAATTCCTCGTCGATCTCAGACGGGGCGGCGGCGCTGTTGCTGGCGGATGAGGAGACTGCCAAGACCCGCGGCCAGACCATCCGCGCTCGGATCGTCGGCCATGCCAGCCACGCCCAAGCGCCGGGGCTTTTCACCACCGCACCCGTGCCCGCAGCGCAGAAACTGCTGGAGCGGATCGGCTGGAAGAAAGAAGACGTGGACCTGTGGGAGGTCAATGAAGCCTTCGCCGTGGTGCCGCTGGCCTTCATGCATGAGATGGACCTGTCGCATGACATCGTGAACGTCAACGGCGGCGCCTGTGCGCTTGGCCACCCCATCGGTGCCTCGGGGGCGCGGATCATGGTGACCCTGTTGAACGCGCTGGAGAAACGCGGGTTGAAGCGCGGTATCGCGGCGATCTGCATCGGCGGCGGCGAAGGCACGGCCATCGCGATTGAACGCCCCTGATCCCACGGCTTTTTGACGTATCCGAAAGGGGGGCATGCTGCCTCCCTTTCTCTATCTGCAATATGAGTTTTTCCATGACAGTCGACTACCAAACCCTATCGAAAACCATTGCCGCTTTGACGGAGGGCGAAGACGATGCCGTGGCGCTGATGGCCACCATCGCCTGCGAGGTACATCACGCAGATGACCGGTTCGACTGGACCGGGTTCTACCGTGTCACCGCGCCTGAGTTGCTTAAGATCGGGCCCTATCAAGGCGGACACGGCTGTTTGGTGATCCCGTTTTCGCGCGGGGTCTGCGGGGCTGCGGCCCGCACGGGCGAAGTGCAATTGGTGGAAGATGTCGATGCCTTCCCGGGGCATATCGCCTGCGCCTCGTCGACGCGGTCGGAATTGGTGCTGCCGGTCTGGAACGGCGCGGGGGACTTGCTGGGGGTCTTTGACATCGACAGCGACCAGCCCAATGCATTCACCCAAGCGGATGCCGATGCATTGGCCGCGATCCTCAAAGACAGTTTTGCCGCGGTCGCCTGACGGCCACGCGCCGCTTGATCCGCGGGGCGGCATCTGCGAGGGGGAGCCATGGATAGCGAATATAACCCGCCGCAGGACCCGCTGGTCATTCTGCACGAAGACGCCGAAGTTTTGCTGGTCGATAAACCTTCTGGTTTGCTGAGCGTGCCCGGCAAAGGCGAGCATCTGGCCGATTGCCTGATCGCGCGGGTGCAGGCGGTCTTTCCCGAGGCGTTGCTGGTGCATCGGTTGGATCGGGACACCTCGGGCGTGATGATCTTTGCGATGACGGCCCATGCACAGCGCCATCTTGGGCTGCAGTTTGAAAAGCGCATGACGCGAAAAACCTATGTTGCCCGGGTCTGGGGGGTGCCGGAAGAGAAGTCCGGCACGGTCGATCTGCCGCTGATCGTTGATTGGCCCAATCGTCCGCTACAGATGGTGTGCCATGAGACCGGCAAGCCCGCGCAGACCGACTGGAAGAGGATCAAGTCCGATGGCGAGACCGCGCGCATGCGCCTGTTCCCCAAAACAGGACGCAGCCACCAGCTGCGCGTGCATATGCTGGCGCTTGGGCATCCTATTCTGGGCGATCCGTTCTATGCCACCGGGCCTGCGCGAGATTTTCCGCGGTTGATGCTGCACAGTGAAGAGTTGCGGTTTAACCATCCGCAGGGCGGGGCATCGACCAAGGTCCGGGCGAAGGCGCCGTTCTGAAGGGCGCTTCGTGCCCAGCCTTTCGATGTGAGGCGGGCGCGGGATCGGTATTTAAGAAAGGATGAAGGGGAAGGGGCCGTGGCGCTGCGGTGAAGTTTTGCTTTGTGGCAATCGGGGGGTGAAAATGGCGGGGTTTGCGATTACCTCTAGCCTATCTGTTCACAGATTGACCCGGAGGATATCATGGGCTTGCGTATCAACGACACTATTCCCGACCTTACCGTCGAAACCGATCAGGGCAGTTTTTCGCTGCATGAGTTTGTCGGTGACAGCTGGGCGATCCTGTTCTCGCATCCGAAGGATTTCACCCCCGTTTGCACGACCGAATTCGGCGCCGTGGCGCGGCTCTCCGATGAGTGGGAAAAGCGCGGCACCAAGGTGATCGGCGTCAGCGTTGACGGGGTTGAAGAGCATAAAAAGTGGAAGGGCGATATTGAGAAGGTTGCGGGCACAAAGGCCGGTTTCCCGATTATCGCTGACGCAGGGCTGGAGGTGTCGAAGGCTTTTGATATGCTGCCTGCCGAAGCCTATATGCCTGATGGGCGCACGCCGAATGACAGCGCCACTGTGCGGTCGGTCTTTATCATTGGGCCGGATAAGCAGTTAAAGCTGAGCATGACCTACCCGATGAACGTGGGCCGCAACTTTGCCGAGGTTCTGCGGGCGCTGGATGGGTTGCAGACTGCTGGTAAGAATGGCGTGGCCACGCCTGCGGATTGGCAGGTGGGCGAGGATGTGATCATTCCCGCGACCGTGTCAGACGAGGACGCCAAGGCGAAGTTCGGGGCGTTCGATACTGTGTTGCCCTATCTGCGTAAGGCCAAGCTGCCGGGTTGATGCGCTGTTAGCGATGGCCCAGCTTATGCGCGAAGGCCATCGCTTTTTCATGCAGCAAGCGGCGCTGTTTGCGCAGACCATAGAGCGGCGACCGGCGGAACTGACCTCGGTTTCCGCCTGAACGGGCGGAAATGTCACTGTCGAACCGGCCAGCGGTCACGAGGCTTTGGGCGGTTGCCAGCCCCATGTCGGAACGTGTGAGGACTTGTCTTAACATGTTGTCTGCGGGGCAGAAAATTGGCTCGGAGGCGGCAAGGAAAGCATTGGCTCCGGCGCGGTTCCAGATCAGCGCATGGGCGAGCATGGGGAAATAGTGGGCGCGGAGCACCTCAATGCCTGCGACCTGGGCCATGGGGCTGGTGATTTTCAAGCGCGTTGCGCCCAAGTTGACGCAGTGCCAATCGTCGCGGGCGCGGAGCCATTCTATCAGTTGCGGCACGGCGGTTTTGAACTCAGGCTGCAGGGCGATATCATCTTCGAAAACGAAGCCGATCTCATCGCCGCTTTCTAGGAAGGCTGTGGCGGCGCGTTGGTGGGAGACGAAGCATCCGACCTCACCTTGGGTCATCGAGCGGCCCATGAACCGACGGGCTTTGCTATCATCATAGAGCGCGAACTGCGCAAGGTCGATTTCTCGCCCGTCAAATGCGTCGACGCGGATCGGGTCGATTTGCGCCCCGTCCAGTTCGGCCTTCGCGCTGTCCAGCCGCTGGGGGGAGGCGGCGAGATTGATGACGAATCCTTTGGGGCGCTGCGGCATGGATTTGACCTCATCCCTGTCGGCCCAGAGGGGCTGCGACAGGTTCTTACGGGTTAAACTTTGGGGGTGGGCCGCCCGCGCAGCCAGTTCTTGAATCGTTTGAAGGCGGAGGGCGGTTTGTGGGCGACGCTGACAAACCCGATGTGCTGGCAAGCGCCGGGTTTCAGGAAAGCGGTGAATTTACCCTGTTTGCGCAATTGGCGCGAGATGTGGCTTTCGCGTTTGAAACCGCTGAAGCCGCCGACCTCTTTCCAAAGGGAAAGCGGGGCCAGATGCGGATTAAAGGTATAGCCGTACCATTTAGGGCTGAGCGCATCCATCCGCGCATAGAGGATGCCGGCGCATTCTTCGGTGACGATCTGGGCGCGGGCCGCGTCTTCGATGAAGAAGTTATCGGTGTCGCGGAAACAGACCGAGGAAACATCGGGATGTGCCTCTAGCAGGCGCAGGGCGTCATCTAAAAAATCGTGGCGGGCGAATTCCCAGTCGTCTTCCATGTGAAAGACATAAGGCGTGCGCACCTTGGCATACATGGCGTCAACGGCGGGGTGGTGTCCGACCTGTTTGCCAAGATCAATGCGTGTGCCGTGGGGGCAGAGACGGTCGAAGACCGCACTTGTTTCGGCATCGCCAAAGTCGTTGATGCCAATGATGGGGAGCTTACGCAGTTCCGGGCCGAGGCTTTCGAGCGTTTGTTGCAGGACATCGGGGCGCAGCCCCATGGTGATGCAAATCGTGACCAGATTCTCTGCGCTCATGTCTTGTACTGCCCTGCGGGAAAAACTGCGGACCCCGGTGAGGGTCCGCAGCAGGTTCTAATCAACCTTCTGCCGGTTCTTTCTTCTCGGCAGCGACTTCTTCACCAGTCTCCTGATCGACAACTTTCATCGACAGGCGCACCTTGCCGCGATCGTCAAAGCCCAGCAGCTTCACTTTCACTTCCTGACCTTCCTTCAGAACGTCCGAAGGGTGGTTCAGGCGGCGGTTTTCGATCTGGGACACGTGGACCAGACCGTCGCGCTTGCCAAAGAAGTTCACGAAGGCGCCGAAATCGACGATCTTCACGACGGTGCCGGTGTAAACCGCGCCTTCTTCGGGCTCTGCCACGATCGAATAGATCATGTCATAGGCCTTTTTGATGGCTTCGCCGTTGGGGCTTGCGATCTTGATGATGCCTTCGTCGTTGATGTCGACCTTGGCACCAGAGACTTCGACGATCTCGCGGATCACCTTGCCGCCGGACCCGATCACTTCACGGATCTTGTCGGTGGGGATCTGCATGGTCTCGATGCGTGGTGCGTGCACGGAGAAGTCCGCCGCGCCGGAGATCGCTTTGTTCATCTCGCCAAGGATGTGGATACGGCCTTCTTTGGCCTGAGCCAGAGCTTTTTCCATGATCTCGGGCGTGATGCCTGCAACCTTGATGTCCATCTGCAGCGACGTGATGCCCGCTTCGGTCCCGGCCACTTTGAAGTCCATGTCGCCGAGGTGATCTTCGTCACCCAGGATGTCCGACAGGATCGCGTAGGAGCCGTCATCTTCGAGGATCAGACCCATCGCCACACCGGCCACAGCCGATTTCAGCGGCACGCCTGCGTCCATCATCGAGAGCGAGCCACCGCAGACCGATGCCATCGACGAGGAGCCGTTGGATTCGGTGATCTCGGACACGAGACGGATGGTGTAGGGGAAGTCTGTCGCTGCGGGCAGAACCGCCTGCAGAGCACGCCAAGCGAGCTTACCGTGGCCAACTTCACGACGGCCGGGAGGGCCCACGCGACCAACTTCACCAACCGAGTAGGGGGGGAAGTTATAGTGCAGCAGGAAGTTCGATTTGAAGTTGCCGTGCAGCGCGTCGATGAATTGCTCATCGTCGCCGGTACCCAGTGTGGTCACGACGAGGCCTTGCGTTTCACCACGGGTGAACAGTGCCGAGCCGTGGGTCCGCGGCAGGATGCCGGTTTCTGCCACGATATCGCGGATTTCGTCGGTGCGACGACCGTCGATACGCTTGCCGGTTTTCACCACGTCGCCGCGCAGGATGCTGGCCTCAAGGCCCTTCATCGCGGAGCCGAGGTTCTTGTCCTCAAGCTGCTCTTCGGTGAGCTTGCCTTTGATCGTCTCGCGGGCGGCGGCAACAGCGGCGGTGCGCTCTTGCTTATCGGCGATGGCGAATGCAGCGCGCATTTCGTCTTCGCCAGCGGCTTTAACGGCAGCTGACAGCTCAGAGTAATCGTCGGGCTGGAAGTCAAACGGCTCTTTCGCGGCGTCTTCGGCCAGATCGATGATCAGGTCGATGACCGGCTGGATCTGGTCGTGGGCGAATTTCACCGCACCCAGCATTTCCTCTTCCGACAGTTCATAGGCTTCGGATTCGACCATCATCACGGCGTCTTTGGTGCCGGCGACAACCAGATCGAGGCGCTGCTCAGGGTTCAGGCGCAGGTCCTGCATGTCGTCGATTGTTGGGTTCAGGATGTAATCGCCATCCTCATAGCCCACGCGGCAGCCAGCGATCGGGCCACGGAACGGCGCGCCGGAGATCGTCAGCGCGGCGGAAGCGGCGATCATCGCGACCATATCGGGGTCGTTGACCAGATCGTGGCTCAGCACGGTGCACATCACCAGAACTTCGTTTTTGAAGCCGGGGACAAAGAGCGGGCGGATCGGACGGTCGATCAGACGCGCGGTCAGTGTTTCTTTCTCGGTGGGGCGGGCCTCACGCTTGAAGAAGCCACCCGGTACTTTACCGGCGGCATAGTATTTTTCTTGGTAGTGCACGGTCAGGGGGAAGAAATCCTGGCCCGGCTTTTGCTGACGTGCATACGTCACGTTGGCCATAACGCTGGTTTCCCCCAGCGTGGCAATCACCGACCCGTCCGCCTGACGGGCAACCTTACCGGTTTCCAGTGTGAGCGTCTCTTCGCCCCACTGGATCGATTTTTTCGTTACATTAAACATCTACGTTTCCTTTTTGGCCCATTGGCCATTGCATAGGGGCCGTATTGCCCCTGACTCCGGTATCTTCTTTTTCAGGCGCAGGAGTCCGCGCGCCGGATTTCAGATTGCGCGGACATACAGGTTTTCAAGGCAAATGGGAAGCGTTCTATCGTGGCAGAGCTATAAGCGGCGGGTTCTTTCCGCTGCGCTATCGTGCAGGCTGCGCGTACAAAAAAACCTCCCGGCGCGGGCCGGGAGGTTTTATCAGTTCTGTCACCGGGTAACCCGGTGGCGTGCGCTTAGCGGCGCAGGCCCAGACGCTTGATGAGGTCCTGATAACGGGACTCATCTTTGGCCTTAACGTAATCCAGCAGCTTGCGGCGCGTCGCGACCATTTTCAAAAGACCACGGCGGCCGTGGTTGTCTTTTTTGTGGGTCTTGAAGTGCTCGGTCAGCGTGACGATGCGCGAGGTCAGAATGGCAACCTGTACTTCGGGCGAACCGGTGTCGCCTTCTTTGGTGCCGAAATCTTTCATGACTTTTGCTTTTTCTTCAGCAGTAATCGACATCGGGGTCTCCTTTCGAAAAGAGTTTAAATGGATGGCGCAGGCCGGGATGTCGTCCAGCTCAGGCCCATGGAGATATCACCCGCTGACGGAATCAGCAGGCGATGGGGGCGTATAGGAGGAATTCGCGCCTTTGGCAAAGGGTGATTTATGCGCCGATAGCGCGCCGTGTCACGCCGCAAGGCCAAGGTCAAAGGCCGCAGACAGCGGGATCAGCGCGATATCGTCCGTCGTGACGCTGTCGCCCACCACCCGCGCGACGATGATATCGTCCAGCAGGACAAGTGTTTGTCCCGCGTCTTCGGGGTCGGGCAGGATGGACAGCGGCGGCTCTGCCCCGTTGGCGCTGCTGTCGTCCCACACAAAAAGCAGCGAATCGTCATCGGCGTGATAATCCATGATTTGCGCCGCTCCGCCTTGGCCGATCCAGTCCCCCAAGGCGATTTGATCCGTGCCCTCGCCGGATGTCACCACGTCCCCGGCGCCCGCAACGATCAGGTCATCCCCGCCGCCGCCGTTAAGGTAATCGCGGCTTTGCAGGTCATCCGCTCCGGTCAGCGTATCATCGCCCCAGCCGCCAAAAAGCGTATCATCGCCCCAGCCGCCAAAAAGCGTATCTTCGCCCGCGCCGCCGCGCAGCGCATCATCGCCAAGCCCGCCTTGCAGCGCGTCATTTCCGGCTTCGCCATTCAGCAGGTCATCCCCCGCGGAGCCTTGCAGCGCATCATTGCCTGCGCCGCCAAAGAGGAAGTCATCGCCATTATGGCCAAAGACGCTGTCGTTCCCCGCGCCGCCAAAAAGGTCATCATCCCCGTCGTTGCCATGCAGATTGTCGCCGCCATCGCCGCCGCGCAGCGTATCATTACCGTCGTGGCCGTGCAGGTCATCAGCGCCGCCACCGCCCTGCAACAGATCATTCCCGCCGTAGCCGCCAAGCTGATCATCGCCCGTGCCGCCCTGCACCGTCTCGCTGTCATCGCTGCCTGAAAGGATATCTCCGACCGTGCCGGGACCGCCGTGGGGGATATCTCCCTCCGGCATCTCCTCCTCAGGTGGGGTTTCGATTTCTACGAGAGTGACAGCGCCGACCGCCATCAGACCCATTACACCAGCCAGCCACAACATGCGCAGTTCCACCCGTTCATTGCTTGATGCCCCACACATCATCCCGCCCTTAAAAGGGCATGCTGTGGCCGTAAAATCAAAGGAATAGCGGGGAAGTGGTTAACGAATGCCTGCCAGCGCGCGACGCTAGGGCTGCCACAAAACCGGCTCTTGTGTGTAGGGCAGGTAGAGGGGGTGGCGCGGATGTCCGGCCTTGGAGAGACCAAGATGGTAGAGCGGTTTGGCCCCCGCCGCCAGCTGTGCGGCAACGCTAATACCCCGGTCCAGATGGGCACCATGCACGCCCCAAGCGGCGATGATGAGGTCGGCCCAATCTGCTCCGTCGATCAGCGTGGCGTCGTTGTCGGGGCCGATCGGATCGGGGGCGGCCCGCATGTCGCGCGGATCGGTGGCGCGGAAGGCAAAGATATTGGTCACCCGGAAACCGCCGAAGCCCAGCACCCGCGCCCGACGCTCGCAACGCTCGACGGTGGGGTCGTTCTGCACCTCCGTCGCGGTGGAGGGATTCAGCATGACAAACATCACCCGCGGCGCAGCGCTGTCCCAGATCCGCGTGAGGCTGTAGCGATACTGCTCACAGGGGGAATAGACAGCGGTCGAGGGCGCATCGCCCTTGGTATGGCTGCGGGTGATCAGGGCCATTCAGCCCTCGTTCGTGTCCGGGGATAGGTTGAACACCCGGCTGGGGTGCAATTCGCCCGCCTTGAAGCGGCCCACGGCGACGGGCTGGCCATCGAGCGAGGCCCAGCATTCATCGCCGTATTCCACGTCATGAGCGATTACCATGCCGGGGTTGCCATTGCGCAGACGGGTGGCGCCTTCGGGCGTGGCTTTGACCTCGGGCAACTCCGCCAGCCCTTCGGCGAGCGGCAACAGATGCGTGTCCAGTTCCGGTGTGCGGGCGATTTCGTCGATCTGTGCCAGCGTCAAGGCATTTGCCGCCTCAAACGGGCCGGACCACGTGCGGCGCAACTCGCGGACGTGACCCAAGCAACCGAGTTTCTGCCCCAAATCGCGCGCGATGGAGCGGACATAGCCGCCTTTGCCGCAGACCATTTCAAGCGTAACGTGATCGGCGTCGGGCCGGTCGAGCAGCAGCAGGCTTTCCACCCAAAGCGGGCGGGCGGCGATCTCCATCTCTTCGCCATCGCGGGCGCGTTTATAGGCGCGCTGGCCGTCGATCTTCACGGCAGAGAACTGCGGCGGCACCTGCTGGATGTCCCCGATGAAGTCGCTCAGCGCGTCCTTGATGGCTGCATCGTCGGGGCGCAGATCAGAGGTGCCGATGACCTCGCCTTCGGCATCGTCGGTGTTGGTGGCAATGCCAAGACGCACGGTGAACTCATAGGCTTTCAGCGCGTCGGTGATATAGGGCACGGTCTTGGTCGCTTCGCCCAAGGCAATGGCCAGAACACCGGTCGCTTCGGGGTCAAGCGTGCCTGCGTGGCCCGCCTTCTTGGCCTCCAGCGCCCAGCGGACCTTGTTGACCACGGCGGTCGATGTCGGCCCGGCGGGTTTGTCCACTACCAGCCAACCTGAAATATCGCGACCCTTGCGTTTGCGTGCCATGTCTTGCCCCTTCGCCTTTGTGGTGCTGCCCTCTAACGGAGCCATGCCGCGCTGCCCAGCCCCCAAGCGGGGAAAAGGTCACTTTGCAGGCGTGACAATGCCGACGATCGGCCCCAGCGTGGTGAACCCCGCCCCGGTGCGGCGCAATCCCGGCGCGCGCAGGCGCGAGATATTGCCGTCGAAATACAGTGCGTTAGGCAGGTCCAGTTCATCCCGATAGAGTCGGGCAAACTCATGAAAGGTTACCACGTCATTGGAAATCGCAAAGACCGCACGTTTGCCATCGGTGCTGGTGCCAACCCCATTGCGGATATAGCGCGAGGTGCTGTCGGGCAAAAACCGCGGATGCAAAGCGCCATCGATTACCAGCATCGGGCCGGATTGCGTGGCAAAGCGGCAAGCGGGCCTGTTCCTAAGATAGCGCTTGGTCTCAATCACATCGGCGCGGCCATCGCGTAGGCAGAAGACGCCATTGGGCAGCAGGCCAAAGTTGCCGGGCCCCGCGCTGTCGATCACGCCGCGCGCCTCGACACCCTCTTCGACGTAATGCCCGACCGGAGAGCGATCCTCGTGGTACATGCCCGCGTTCATGGCAAAGCCCAGCCGCAAGCCCTGCGCCTTCAATGCCTCATCAAGCGAGCCGAAGAACCCATAGGGCGCGCCTGCGTCATCGTTGAGAAAGAGCCGCAGATCGTCACGCTCCAGATCGACCTCGCAAACGGTGTAGGAGCTGCCGTCGAACGTGATGTTGCGGCATTCAGCAGCGTCCGAAGGCGTGCCTTTCAGCGCGATCAGCGCCATTGCGATCAGACCGGCGCGGATCACTGATCCGGCGCGCTGTCTGCAGCGTCATCGTCTGGCGCGTCCGCATCGCGGCGCACCACATCTTGGTTCAACATCCGGCGCGTGTCGTCCATCCGGTCGAATGTCCGGTCCAATTGAAAGCGCAGATCAGGAGAGAACTTGAGCGTGAGTTTCTTAGCCACCTGTCGGCGCAATTCGTTCTTATTGCGCGCCAGCAGCTTGAGCACCTCATCCTGACCTTCACCACCCAGTGGCAGCACATAGGCCGTTGCGATCTTGAGATCAGGAGAGATGCGCACCTCGCCCACGGTGATCGACAGCCGGTTGAGATCGGTGTCATGCACGTCCCCACGTGCGAGAACATCAGACAAGGCGCGGCGGACGGTTTCGCCCACGCGGAGTTGTCGTTGCGACGGGCCTGCGCCCTCATGAAACTTGTTCTTTGCCATGAACCCCATCTAAGGCTTCGGTTGCACTTTGCCAAGCGCTCGCCGACGGGCTAAACCAGCCGAGCCATTCATGCCCCCGAACCGCAGGAGTTACCTCATGACACAGACCCCCGGCATCGCCGTTACAGGCGCCTCTGGCCGCATGGGCCAAATGTTGATCCGTGAGATCACCGCCAGGGACAAGATGCATCTGGCCGCAGCGGTAGAGCGGACGGGTCATGATTGGGTTGGCCGCGATGTGGGAGAGGCGATGGGCGGTGCGGCGCTGGGCGTCACCGTGACCGATGATGCCGCTGCGGCCTTTGCCAAGGTGCAGGCCGTGATCGACTTCACCGCGCCCCAAGCCACGATCGCCTTTGCCGCTGCGGCTGCGAAGGCCGGGATCGTGCATGTCATCGGCACCACCGGGATGACCGATGAGGAAATCGCGCAGCTTGCCCCAGCCGCCGAACAGGGGGCCATCATCATCCGTGCGGGCAATATGAGCCTTGGCGTGAACCTGCTGACACAGCTCACCCGTCAGGTCGCGGCTGCACTGGACGTGGATTACGACATTGAGATCATCGAATCGCACCACAACCAGAAAGTCGATGCCCCCTCTGGCACGGCTCTGATGCTGGGCGAAGCCGCCGCCGAAGGGCGCGGCGTAAAGCTGGCTGATGTGGCAGACCGGGGCCGCGATGGGATCACCGGCGTGCGACAGCAGGGCGACATCGGTTTCACCGCGATCCGGGGCGGTGACATCGTGGGGGAGCATGACGTAATGTTCGCCGCCGCCGGGGAGCGGATCATCCTGCGCCACATCGCGTCTGACCGCGCGCTTTTCGCGCGCGGCGCGCTGAAGGCCGCGCTTTGGGGGCAGGGGCAGGGGCCGGGCGAATATGACATGCTTGATGTGCTGGGCCTGAAACGCTGAACCAGATGCAGATTATCTGAAACTTTACCTCTTTTGCTTACGTGAATGCCAAAGGCAATTCACCAAGGGAGGTTTCGATGAGGATTACCTTTGCACTCGCCGCGACTGCGGTGCTGGCGCTAAGCGGCCTGCCCGCGGCGGCGGAGTATGCCCGTATTCAGAGCAAATCAGACTTTGTCGCGGCGGTGAATGGCAAAAGGCTGACCCGTCCGCTCGTTAATCTGCAGGTGACCCCCGGCGGGGCCATCGCTGGCAAGGGGGCCGCTTGGCAGATCACCGGCAGTTGGTCGTGGAAAGGCGGCTATTTCTGCCGCACGCTGGTCTGGGGCGGCAAGGATTTGGGCTATAATTGCCAGGTCGTCATGCGCGATGGCGCGAAAATCCGCTTCACCTCTGACAAGGGTGCGGGCGAGTCGGCGGTGCTGACCCTGCGCTAAGGCCGCTTAGAAATCGACGGCGATGCCTTTTTTCTCCCAATCGCCATAGCGCACCGGCTCTGGCCCATCGCGCCCTCCCAGTTCAGCGGGCAGGTCCAGCGCGGCTGCGGCCTTGCGGCGCGCGGCGGCCTCGGCCAGCGCGCGCTGTGCGGCGGCTGGTAGATCGGGGCCGGGCTGCGGCGTCGGGTCATGCGGCGTGTCGGGGATCGGCTTTGGCCCCGGTTTGGGTTGCGGTGGCAGGTCCGGCGCGGGGCTGGGCGTTGGGTCAGGGCCGGGTTTGCTGTCGGGAATGGGGCGTTGATCGGGCATCATGGTCCTCTTGAGCCAAGTTCTCCCTTGATATACGTCGCGCGCTGGCCCAGACAACCCGGCAACCCCTTAAGCGAGACCCAGATAGGACATGACCATGGCAGACACAGGCGTTCAGGCCCGCAGAAGCGCGGTATATCTGCTGGATCAGATTTTGGGCGAAGAGCCGCGGCTGATGTCCGAGCTTCTGGCCTCGGGTGCGCTGGACAAGCTGCCCCCCGATGACCGCGCCCGTGCCCAACGTCTGGCGCAAGACACGCTGCGCGGGTTGGAACGTGCCGACAGGCTGTTGCAAAAACACCTGCAAAAGGCCCCCCCGCTGACCGTGCGCAACGTGCTGCGCGTCGGCACGATTGAGCTGTGTCAGGGCGGCGCGGCGCATGGGGTCGTGAACACGATGGTCAATCTTGTGTCGCAGCATCGCACGCTGAGCCATCTCAAGGGGCTGACCAACGCCGTGCTGCGCAAGATCGCCGCACAGGGGCCTGAGGCTTGGGACGCTCTGCGTGCGCCGCGCCTGCCGAAATGGCTGCGCGGCCCGCTGGCCGAAGCTTGGGGCACCGACGCCATCGCTAAGATGGAAGAGGCGCATTTTGCGGGCGCACCGCTGGATCTGACCGCCAAGGGGGATCCCGCAGCCTTGGCCGAGGCCGTGGGCGGCGCGCTGTTGCCGACAGGGTCCGTTCGGGTGACGGGGGCCGGGCAGGTCTCCACCATGCCGGGATTTGCCGAAGGTGACTGGTGGGTGCAGGATGCCGCCGCCGCGATCCCGGTGCGGGTGCTGGCCCCGACGGAAGGCGAAATCGTGCTCGACCTCTGCGCCGCGCCGGGGGGCAAGACCATGCAGCTTGCCGCTGCGGGGGCTGTCGTGACCGCCGTTGACCAGTCGCATCCACGGATGCAGCGGGTGAAGGAAAACCTTGCCCGCGTGGGACTCAAGGCCAAGACGCTCACTAAGGACGCCCGTGCCGTAGAGGGCGCGTTCGACGCGATCCTGCTTGACGCGCCCTGTTCCGCCACCGGCACCATCCGTCGCCACCCCGATCTGCCCCATGCCAAGGATGGCTCGGAATTCGGGGACCTGATTGAACTGCAATCCGAGTTGATCGACCACGCATGGACTCTGCTGAAACCCGGCGGGCGGCTGGTGTTCTGTACCTGTAGCCTGCTGCCCGACGAGGGCGAAGTGCAGGTCGACGAAGCCTTAGAACGGCATGGTGACATGACGGTCGACCGCGGCGCGCTGGACCTGCCGGGGGTCGAGGCTGAGTGGGTCACCGAAGAGGGCGGGTTGCGTCTGCGTCCTGACTTTTGGGCCGATAAGGGCGGGATGGACGGGTTCTATATCGCGTGCCTGCGGAAGGGCTGACCCTCACGCCCCATCGGGTGGGGAGGGCACGGCGAGATATGCTGATTTCGGTATCTCGACCAAGCCGCGCAGGCCCAGCGTCGCGGCATCCTCGGGCGTAAGCCCTGCGATGGCATCGCGGACCGCCGCACATGTGGCTTCGCGATCGGTATCTGCCGCCGCGATATAGGGCAGGCCGGGCGTCGGCGTCGTGGTTTCCAGCACCCGCAAGCCACCCGCGAAAGCGTCATACCGCTGGATCAGCCGCCACGACACCTCGTCCAGCGCCGCAATATCCGCCCGCCCCTCGGCCACGGTTTTGGCAGAGTTCCGGTGCCCGTGGCTTTGACTGCGATCTGCAAACCAGAAACCCTTTGCGCTGCAATGCGCATAGGCGGCGGCGTAGCCTGACTGCGAAAACGACTGGTTGTAGGTGAACCGCGCCGCGCGAAAGTCGGAAATTGTTTCACGGGGATCATTGGCGCGGACCACGAAGACGCTGTGGTAATAGCCCGGCGGGCAGCCCTCGACGGCAAAGTCAGGTGTCCCGATCAGCGCAACTTGGTCGTGCAGCCACAGGCGGTAGGGCATCCCGCAGGTTTGCGAAAGGGTCAGGTCGCGGGCTTTCCAGACCGCGAATTCCTCTCGCGCATTGTCCAACCCTTCCGGGGCCACAACGCCCCGCGCACGCAGCCCATCGCGGATCAGCGCCCAGTAGCGGGCCGTGGCCGCGGCGGTTTCTGGCCGCAGGTACATCATCAGGCTGGCGATCATCGGTGCGCTCCGGTTGCGGTGCCCTTGTTTAGGCGGCACCCCTGCGGGCTGGCAACCGTCCGTTCCCCGCCGATCCCCCGGCGCGCGGGGAAAATCCGGTGACTCATTGCAGGGCCGCGGCTATGCTGCCGCCAAACGCCATCAGAGCGTCAGGGGCAGCTTGATATGATTAATCTTTCCAGCGTCATGGCCCGAAGGGTGCGGTTTTTGAACCGCTGGCACGCTTGGCGTGCGACCCGGGGCCGGGGGCGGGTGGCGGGTTTCACCGCGTCGCCCGAGCCGCGCACCATCGGCTCTTTCGCGCGGGGGCGGCAGTTGATGGCGGGCAATTACCTTTTTGCCGGCAGCCTGCTGACCGCGCCGCAGACCGCGATGTGGGATCTGACCCCGCCTGACCCTGCCTTTGCGGCGGAACTGCACGGTTTTGCATGGCTGGATGATCTTGCCGCCGTGGGGGATGCACGGGCGCGGGCGTCAGCGCAGGATTGGCTTTGGGGCTGGATCGACCGTTTCGGGCGCGGGCAGGGGCCGGGCTGGACCCCGGCGCTGACCGGTCGGCGACTGATCCGCTGGATCAACCACGCACTTTTCATGCTGCGCGGGACGGAGACCGCGCAGAGCGATGCCTTCTACCGATCCCTCGAACAGCAGACCCGTTTCCTGTCAAAACGCTGGCGCGCCTCTGCGCCGGGCCTGCCGCGCTTCGAAGCGCTGACCGGGTTGATTTACGCGGGCCTGTCGCTGGAGGGGCTAGAGGAACTGGCCGATCCCGCCATCAAGGCATTAGCACGCGAATGTGCCAGCCAGATCGACGCCGAGGGTGGTCTGCCGACCCGAAACCCCGAAGAACTGCTCGCCGTTTTTACCCTGCTCACATGGGCCGCAGCGGCGCTCAGCGATGCAGGTCGCAGCACGCCCAAAGAGCACCTCACCGCGATTGAGCGTATCGCGCCGACCCTGCGCAGCCTGCGTCATGCCGATGGCGCCTTGGCGCGGTTTCATGGCGGCGGGCGCGGTATGGAGGGCTGGCTGGATCACGCGCTGGCGGCGGCCAAGGTCAAGACGCGGCAGCCTGATGGGCTGGCCATGGGCTATGCAAGGCTGTCGGCGGGGCGCACCAGCGTGATCGTCGATGCCGCACCCCCGCCGGGCGGCGCGGCATCGGGCAATGCCCATGCCTCGACACTGGCGTTCGAGCTGACCTCAGGGCGGCGGCCCTTGGTGGTGAACTGCGGCTCAGGCGCGTCTTTCGGGCTGGAATGGCGGCGGGCGGGGCGGGCCACGCCGTCGCATTCGGCCCTGTCGCTCGTCGGCCATTCCAGCGCCCGACTGGCCGAGCCCGACCCCCACAGCGGGACAGAGGCGCTCATCGCTGGTCCGCGCCAAGTGCCAGTGGAGATCGGAGAGGCGGCGGATGGGCTGCGTTTTGAGGGCGGCCATGACGCCTATCTGCGCAGTCACGGGCTGACCCATGCGCGGCGGCTCGAACTCACCTCGGACGGGCGCGGGCTGACGGGGGAGGATATGCTGCTGGCGATAGAGGGGGCAGAGAAGCGGCGCTTTGATAAAGTGTTGAGCGCCACGCAACTGAAGGGCGTGCCTTTCGACATCCGTTTTCACCTGCACCCGGATGTGGATGCCACGGTCGACCTTGGCGGGGCTGCAATATCCATGGCACTGAAAAGCGGTGAGATTTGGGTGTTTCGCCATGACGGTACGCATAATCTGTCTTTGGAACCGGGGGTTTACCTTGAGACGACCCGGCTGAAACCACGTGCGGCGCAGCAGATCGTGCTCTCGGGTTATGCCATGAACTATGCCACGCGGGTGCGCTGGTCGTTGTCAAAAGCGCAGGAAACTGCGATTGGCGTGCGAGATTTGTCGATCGACGATCCCTATGCTGATGAAGACTGACCAAGGAACCAGCCCCATGCCCGACCTCTATCCCATCAAACGCGCGCTTCTTTCCGTATCTGACAAGACCGGTCTTTTGGACCTTGGCAAAGCTTTGGCGGCGCGGGGCGTTGAGTTGCTCAGCACCGGCGGCACCGCGAAAGCGCTGCGCGAGGCGGGGCTTGAGGTGTTGGATGTGGCCGATGTGACGGGCTTTCCCGAGATGATGGACGGGCGCGTGAAAACGCTGCATCCGGTGGTCCACGGCGGTCTGCTAGCTCTGCGCGACAACGATGAGCACGTCGGCGCGATGAACGAACATAACATCGGCGCGATCGATCTGGTGGTGGTGAACCTTTATCCGTTTGAGGAAACCGTCGCCAAGGGCGCGGAATACGGCGAGGTGATCGAGAACATCGACATCGGCGGCCCGGCGATGATCCGTTCGGCGGCCAAGAACCACGGGTTCGTCAATGTCGTGGTCGATGTCGAAGACTACGCCGAAGTGATCGCGGAGCTTGAGGCCAACGACGGCCAAACCACCTATGCCCTGCGCCAGCGTTTGGCCCAAACCGCCTATGCCCGCACCGCGGCCTATGACACTGCCGTCAGCACTTGGATGGCCGAGCAGGTCGCAGGCACCCCGCGCCGCCGCACCTTTGGCGGCACGCTTGCGCAAACCCTGCGCTATGGCGAGAACCCGCACCAGCAGGCGGCTTTCTACACCGACGGCTCCACCGCACCCGGTCTGGCGAACGCCGTGCAGCATCAGGGCAAGGAGCTCTCCTACAACAACATCAACGACACCGACGCAGCCTTCGCGCTGGTCAGCGAGTTTGACCCTAAAGACGGCCCCGCCTGCGCGATCATCAAACACGCCAACCCCTGCGGCGTGGCGCGGGGCGAGACGATGCTCGACGCCTACAAACGCGCCTTTGACTGTGACCGCACCTCGGCCTTTGGTGGCATCATCGCGCTGAACCAGCCCCTCGACGGCCCGACTGCCGAAGCCATTGCTGCGATCTTTACTGAGGTCGTCATCGCCCCCGGCGCGGATGAGGATGCCAAGCGCATCTTTGCCGCCAAGAAGAACCTGCGTCTGCTGACCACCGAAGGTCTGGCCGACCCGGCAAGCGCGGCACTGGCCGTGCGCCAAGTCTCCGGCGGGTTTCTGGTGCAAGACAAAGACGTGGGCCGGGTTAGCCGCGATGATCTGAAAGTGGTGACCAAGCGCAAGCCGTCGGATCAAGAACTCGACGACATGCTGTTCGCTTGGACCGTGGCAAAACACGTTAAATCCAACGCCATCATCTATGTCAAAGACGGTGCCACAGTCGGCGTTGGCGCAGGCCAGATGAGCCGGGTGGACAGCACCCGCATCGCCGCGCGCAAGGCCCAAGACATGGCCGAGGTGATGGATATCGGCGCACCCCTGACCCAAGGGTCGGTCGTGGCCTCCGATGCGTTCTTCCCCTTTGCCGACGGTCTGATCACGGCGGCAGAAGCCGGTGCCACGGCGCTGATCCAGCCCGGCGGCTCCATGCGCGACGACGAGGTGATCGCCGCAGCGGATGAAGCGGGCCTTGCCATGGTCTTCACCAACATGCGCCACTTCCGGCACTAAGCGAAGGGCAGCACCATGCGGACATTCGGCATCGCGGCCTTTGTGGCCTTTCTGGTCGATCAGATCAGCAAATATGTGGTCATTCACATGATGGAACTGGCACGTATCCGCTCCATCGACGTGCTGCCCCCGGTGCTGAATTTCCGCTATGGAGAAAACCGGGGCATCAACTTTGGCCTCGGCGGTGACATGAGCCAATGGGTTCTGATCGTGGTGGCGTTGGTGATCTGCGCGGGCGTCACCCTGTGGCTCTGGCGCAGCCCGCATGGGCGGTGGGCACAGCTGAGCGGCGGCCTGTTGGTCGGCGGGGCGCTGGCGAATGTGGCGGACCGGCTGATCTATGGCTATGTGCTGGATTTCCTGAACAACTCTTGCTGTGGCATCAACAACCCTTTCGTCTACAACTTGGCGGATGTCTTTATCTTCGCAGGTGCCTTGGGGCTGATCCTCTTTACCGGAGAGCCAAAAAGCGCGCCCAAGCGCCGGGGCAAAAAAGGTCAGTGACATTGCCCGCTTGCCTGCGATATTGAACAAGCAGACCCCGAAAGGAGACACCATGCGTCGCATTGCCCTCATCAGCTTGATCCCGCTGGCCCTCGCCGCCTGCAGCAATCAGGGCCTTCGCGATTTGCAGCCGACTTCTGACGGACCTGACGAATTCCTGATCCAGCCAGTCAAGCCGCTGGAACGCCCCGACAATCTGAACGCTCTGCCTGCCCCCGTACCGGGACAGGCGAACCTGACCGACCGGTCGGCGGTGGCAGAAGGGGTGGCGGCATTTGGCGGGCGTCTGGATACCTCTACCGGCATCCCGGCGGGGGATGCGGCGCTGGTGCAACATGCGGGCCGGATGGGCGTGCAACCCGGCATCCGGGCCAGCTTGGCGCAGTCTGACGCGGAATTCCGCAAGCGCAAAGGCCGCTTTACCCAGTTTCGCATCGTGCCGGTCGACCGCTACAGCCAAGCCTACAAGAACCAAATCCTCGACGCCCATAACGAGGCAGAGCGTTGGCGCAACGCGGGTGGGCGCACGCCGTCTTACCCCCCACAAGACACACGTTTTCGCTAGGCTTCTTGAAAGTAGCGCCAGACCGCGTAGGTAATGCGGGAGGCGATATATTTCGAGGTAAGCAATGATCCGACTGCCGATGATGGCGGCCCTGGTGGCGACGCTCTTCACAGCCCCCTCCGCGCAGGCGCGCGATAATGAGAATGAGGCGGTAACCCATTTCACCCTCGATAACGGCATGGAGGTCGTGGTCGTCGAAGACCACCGCGCCCCGGTCGTGCAGCAGATGGTCTGGTACCGCGCGGGCTCAGCCGATGAGCCTAAGGGTTCATCCGGCGTGGCGCATTTTCTTGAACACCTGCTGTTCAAGGCCACCGACAAACTGGAGTCGGGCGAGTTTTCGGCCACCGTCGCGGCCAACGGCGGGCGCGACAATGCCTTCACCAGCTACGATTACACCGCCTATTTCCAGCGCGTCGCCGCCGACCGTCTCGGCCTGATGATGGAGATGGAGGCCGACCGGATGAAGAACATCCGCCTCACCCCCGAAAACATCGAAACCGAACGCGATGTGATCTTGGAAGAGCGCAACCAGCGGACCGAGAACAACCCCGCCGCGCTGTTCAGCGAGCAACTCAACGCCGCGCAATTTCTCAACCACCGCTACGGCGTGCCGATCATCGGGTGGAAACATGAGATGGAGGAGTTGGACCTCGAAGATGCGCTGTCGTTCTATGAGCTCTACTATTCGCCCAACAACGCCATCCTCGTCGTCTCCGGCGATGTCACGCCAGAGGACGTGCGCGAACTGGCCGAAGCCACCTATGGCCAGATTCCCGCCAACCCTGACCTGCCCGAGCGCCTGCGCACCGAAGAGCCACCGCAGTTTGCCGAACGCCGGTTGATCTACAAAGACGCCCGCGTGGCCCAGCCCTATGTGCGCCGCTCCTACCTTGCTCAAGAGCGGGACAGCGGTGCGCAGGAAGAGGCGGCGGCGCTCTTTCTTCTCAGCGAATTGCTGGGCGGCGGCACCACCTCCTACCTCGCTGAAAAGCTGCAATTCGACGAACAGATCGCCAATTACACCGGCGCCTTCTACAAGGCTGATACGCTCGACGACACGACCTTTGATGTCGTGGTGCTGCCCGTGCCCGGTGTCAGCCTCCAGCAGGCCGAAGAGGCGCTGGACGAGGTGCTCGTGCAGTTCATGGAAGCCGGAGTGGACCCCGAGCATCTTGAGCGCCTCAAGGCGCAATTGCGCGCCGATCAGATTTACGCCCGCGACGATGCCGACCGCGTGGCAAACCGCTATGGCTCGGCCCTTGCTATCGGTCTGACCGTCGAAGACGTGCAGGACTGGCCCGGTGTGCTGCAAGCCGTCACCGCTGAAGACATCATGCAGGCGGCCCGCACCCTGTTCGACAAACGCGCATCGGTCACCGGTTGGCTGATGAAGGAGGACGCGCAATGAAACTGTTCTACGCCCTGATCCTGACGGTTTTCGCCGCACTTCCCGCCCGTGCTGAAGTCGACATTCAGCCCGTCACCAGCCCCGGCGGCATCGACGCTTGGCTGGTCGAAGAACATTCGATCCCCTTCGTTGCCTTGGAAATCCGTTTCCGGGGCGGCGCGTCACTGGACGCCCCCGGCAAACGCGGCGCGATCAACCTGATGACCGGCCTCTTGGAAGAGGGCGCAGGCGACATGGACGCGCGTGCATTTAGCCGCGAGACCGAAGCGCTGGCAACCAACCTCAGCTTTGACGTGTCGGACGATTCGCTTTCCGTCTCGGCCCGTTTCCTGACCGAAAATCGCGAAGCCTCCATCGAGCTTCTGCGCGCCGCATTGTTAGAGCCGCGTTTTGACGAAGACGCGGTAGAGCGGGTGCGCGGTCAGGTGATCTCAAACATCCAGTCGAACCAGAAAGACCCGAACGACATCGCCCGCCAGACCTTCGACAAGATCGCCTTTGGCGACCACCCCTACGGAAGTTCGCTGAACGGCACGCTTGAGACGGTGGCCGGGTTGACCCGCGACGACCTGATTGGGGCGCATAAGGCCGTGCTGGCCCGTGACCGCATCTATGTCGGCGCGGTGGGCGACATCACCCCCGAAGAACTGGGCGAGTTGCTCGATACGCTGCTGGGCGATCTGCCCGCCAAGGGCGCGCCGATGCCCCCGACTGCAGATGTGGATATCCCCGCGGGCACGACAGTGGTCGATTTCGCCACGCCGCAATCCGTTGCAATCTTTGGCCAGGCGGGCCTCGCGCAGGACGATCCCGATTGGTTCACCGCCACGGTGCTGAACCACGTCCTCGGCGGTGGCGGTTTCGAATCCCGCCTGATGACCGAGGTGCGTGAGAAGCGTGGTCTGACCTATGGCGTCTATTCCTACCTCGCCCCGCGCGATCTGGCTGAGACCTACCTCGGCTCCGTCAGTTCAGCCAACGACCGTATCGGTGAGGCTATTGAGGTGATCCGCGCCGAATGGGCCAAAGCCGCGACCGAAGGCATCACCCAAGAGGAACTGGAGGCCGCCAAGACCTATATCACCGGCGCCTATCCGCTGCGGTTTGACGGCAACAGCCCGATCGCCAACATCCTCGTCGGCATGCAGATGCTTGGCCTGCCGACCGACTATATCGCGACCCGCAACGACAAGGTCGAAGCGGTCACGCTGGACGACGTCAAGCGCGTCGCGGCGGATTTGCTGGACCCCGAAAACCTGCATTTCGTCGTCGTCGGCCAGCCCGAAGGGCTTGAGGCTTCAACCTCGCCGCAGGAATGAAAAAAGCGCCGCTCCCGACGGGGGCGGTGCTTTCAATGCATCACGGCGATAGGGCTTATTCGCCGTAGGGCACCCAGATATTCTTGACCTCTGTCGCGGCTTGCAGGAATTCACGCCCCGCGCCCTCGGCCCCGAACCAATCGCGCGCCATACCGTGGTTGACCCAAGTGCGCTTGATGTTGCTCGCCGCCCCTTTTTCGACCACGGCCGAGAGTTCCGCCGCGCCAAAGCTCCAGACGGCATCAATGTCCATATGCCGCGCCATCGGCTCGGCCAGATCGGCCTGCGACCCGGTCAGGATATTCACCACACCCGCAGGCACGTCGGAAGTCTCCAAAACCTGCACGAAATCGGTCGCCGCCAGCGGGAAGGGTTCGCTCGCCGAAAGGATCACGCGGTTGCCCATGGCAATCGCAGGCGCCATGCAAGAGATCAGCCCCAAAAGCGGTGCCTCTGCCGGGCAAAGCGCCCCGATCACGCCCACAGGCTCCTTCATCGCCAAGGCCACGCCCCGGATCGGCACGCCGTGCACCTGACCGTCGTATTTGTCGGCCCAAGCGGCATAGGTGAACAGCCGGTCAATAGCGGCATCAACCTCTTTGCGACCCGCCTTCGTCCCCTGCATCGCATCCAGCCGCGCGGCAAACTCATCGCTCCGCGCCGAGAGGTTTTCGGCAATATAATAAAGGATCTGCGCCCGCAGATGGCCGGTGGTTTTCGACCACCCCTTTGCCGCATGCGCCGCCTCAACGGCGTTGCGCACATCCTTGCGGTTGGCGAGGCTCACATGGCCCAATAGCCCACCGGACTTACCCCAGACCGGCGCGGAATAGCCGCCATCGGGCCGCGCTTGCTTGCCCCCGATATAAAGCTTCGCTGTGCGGTCGATCCCGTCTTCCGGGCCACCTTCACCGCTGAAGGTTTCGATCTCTTTCAACGGCTTCTGAGCGGTCTTGGGCTTGGTATAGCCCGCCAGACCTTCCCAGCCGCCTTCACGGCCAAAGCCGCTCTCGCGCTTGCCGCCAAACCCGGCCGCCGCATCCATCATATTGGTCCCGTTGACCCAAACAATCCCGGTCTCCAACTGCGGCGCAATATCAAGGGCGAGGTTCACATTCTCGGTCCAGACCGTCGCCGCCAGCCCATAGCGCGTGTTATTGGCCAGCTGCACAGCTTCGCCGGGCGTGCGGAAAGTGGTCGAGACCAGAACCGGCCCAAAGATCTCTTCCTGCATCAGCGTATCGGCCGGGTTCAGCCCGGTGATCAACGTCGGCGGATAGAAACACCCATGCTCAGGCATGTCGCCCGGGGTGACAAACCGCTCGCCTGCAGTATTCGCCTCCACCATCTCGCTCACGCGCTTGTATTGCACCGGGTCCACCAGCGCGCCCACGTCAATGCTCTTGTCCAGCGGATCACCGATACGCAGCTTCTCCATCCGGGTGCGCAGCTTGGCATAGAAGCGATCCGCAACAGGCTCATGCACCAACAACCGCGAGCCCGCACAGCAGACCTGCCCCTGATTGAACCAAATCGCGTCAACCAGCCCTTCGACCGCGCTGTCCAGATCGGCGTCATCAAACACGATGTAAGGCGACTTGCCGCCCAACTCCAAAGTCAGCGCCTTGCCCGAGCCTGCCGTCGCCTCACGAATGCGGCGGCCCACGGCGGTGGAGCCGGTAAAGGCGATTTTGTCGATATCCTCATGGGTAACAATCATCTCGCCCACAGCGCCATCACCGGTGACAATGTTAACCACACCCTTCGGCAATCCAGCCTGACGGCAAATGTCAGCAAAAAGCAGCGCCGTCAGCGAAGTATACTCCGCAGGCTTCAACACCACCGTGTTGCCCATCGCCAGCGCAGGCGCGATTTTCCACGCCAACATCAGCAGCGGGAAGTTCCACGGAATGATCTGACCGCAAACCCCGAGCGGCTGCGCATCAGGCAACTCGCTCTCCATCAGCTGCGCCATGCCCGCGTGATAATAGAAATGCCGCTGCGCCAAAGGCACATCAATGTCGCGCGCCTCGCGGATCGGCTTGCCGTTATCCAATACCTCCAGCACGGCAAACAACCGCGCGTGTTTCTGCAACAACCGCGCCAGCGCATAGATATGCCGCGCTCGGCCATGGCCGCCCAGCTTCTCCCACTTCGGCTGCGCCTTGCGCGCGGCTTTTACCGCACTATCCACATCGCCCTGCGTCGCCTGCGTCAGGCTCGCCAAAACCTCTCCCGTCGCCGGGTTGGTGCTGTCGAAACCCGCGCCCGGCGCGGTGAAAGCGCCATCAATGAAATGACCAAAACGCCCGCCTTGATCCACGATCCACGCCAGCGCATCTGCCGCCGATTCCGGGGCTGGCCCGTATTCCATGCTCTCAAAAATCTCGGACACGCTCATGCCTTCATCCTTTTCCAAATACCATCCTGCAGCCTGCAACAGGCTCAGGAGGTCGCGTGGCGGTAAGCCGCCGAATAGTTGCCGGTCACATGATGCTCCAACTGCCGCTCGATATCGCCCAGAAGCGAAGACGCCCCAAAGCGGAACAGATCAGGCTGTAACCAACGGTCGCCCAGCTCTTCCTTCATCAGCGCCAAATAGGTGATCGCATCCTTGGCTTTCGAAATGCCCCCCGCGGGCTTGTAGCCCACACGCACCCCGGTGCGTTCATAATACTCACGGATCGCCCGGATCATCACGAGGCTGACGGGCAGGGTGGCGTTGACGCTTTCCTTGCCGGTCGAGGTCTTGATGAAATCGGCCCCGGCCATCATGCAGACCAGCGACGCACGCGCCACATTGCGCAGCGATCCCAATTCGCCCGTCGCAAGGATCGCTTTCACATGGGCCTCGCCACAGGCCTCACGGAAGGCGCGCATCTCATCATAAAGCGCCTGCCAGTCGCCCGAGAGCACGTGGCGGCGCGAGATCACGATGTCGATCTCTGTCGCCCCTGCTTCAACGCTCATCTCGATCTCACGAATGCGCAGTTCCAGCGGCGACAGGCCCGCCGGGAAACCGGTGGAGACGGCAGCAATCGGGATATTGGTCCCTTCCAGCGCCTTGCGCGCGGCGGGGATCATCTCGTGGTACACACAAACCGCACCGGTGGTGATCGGGGCCATGCCAAGGGCATCAAGCAGATCCGGCGCAATCGGTTGGCGCGCCTTGGCGCAGAGCCGCTCAACCCGGCGCGCGGTGTCGTCGCCCGAGAGGGTCGTCAGGTCGATACAGGTCACGGCGCGGAGCAGCCACGCGGCCTGATGTGCTTTTTTCAGCGAACGGCGGGCGGGCAGGGCGGCGGCGCGGCGCTCGATCGCCGAGGTGTTCGCCTGCACAGAGCGCAGCCAATCCATATCAAGCGGCATAGGCTCGACACGCTGTTCGGTCACCTGCGGCAGATGCCCGGTCGCGCCGGTTTCCGTCGTGCTTTCCTGCGGGGTCGTCTGGGTGGCCATCGGGTCTCTCCGGTTTGGTCAGGCGCGCAAAATGACATGGGGCCCGGGGCAAGGCAAGCGACGCTAACCCCGCGTCACGAGGGGAATGCCTGAAAAACAGCCAAAATGCCGTAATTGTTAATGAGAACCATTCGCAACTGTTGACTTACATGAGAATCGTTCTCATTAATAACCCATGAAACATGCATCTGACCCTTTTCGCCCGTCCCGCCGCTCTGCTTTAATCGGTGGTATGAGCGCCTTTGCCCTGCTGGGGGCTGCGCCTGCCGCCTTCGCTGCGCAAAAGCTTAACGTTGTCGCCACGACAGGTATGATCGCCGACGCCGCCCGGCGGATTGGTGGCGATCTGGTCGAGGTCCGCTCGCTCATGGGCTCGGGCGTCGATCCGCACAGCTACCGCCAGACGCGCAGCGATATCGTGGCGCTGACCCGGGCCGATCTGGTGCTTTGGCACGGCCTCTACCTTGAGGCGCAGATGGAGCGGTTTTTCGAAGATCTGGGCCGCAAGCGCGCCGTGGTTGCCGTGGCCGATGCGCTGCCCAAGGACGATCTGCTCAGCCACCCAGACTACGAGGGCCGCTATGACCCCCACGTCTGGATGGACCCGAAAACTTGGATCGCCGTGGTCGATGAGGTAACCCGCGCCCTGACCGAGGCGCATCCCGTAGGGGCCGAGACTTTCGCCCAGAACGCGGCCACCTACCGCGCCGAGCTGGAACAATTGGCCACCTATGCCGCCGAGACCGTGGCACAGGTGCCAGAAAGCCAGCGCGTGCTGGTCACGGCCCATGACGCTTTCAGCTATTTCGGGCGCGCCTTTGGGTTCGAGGTGATCGGCATTCAGGGCATCTCAACCAACAGCGAAGCGGGGCTGAACCGCATCTCTGCGTTGGTCGATGAACTGGTCGACCGCGAAATCGGGGCGGTCTTTGTCGAGACCTCGGTTTCCGACCGCAACATGCGTGCGCTGGTCGAAGGGGCTGCGGCGCGCGGTCATGAGGTCGTGATCGGCGGATCACTCTATAGTGACGCCATGGGGGAACCGGGCAGCTATGAGGGCACTTATATCGGTATGATCGATCACAATGTCACCACCATCGCCCGCGCGCTTGGCGCGCCGGTGGATGCGGGCGGGATGAACGGCAAGCTGGTACAGGGAAGCTGATCCATGACACTTGAACTCGCCAGCAGTCGCGAAACCGCGCCCACCTCCCGCGCCGATAGCCCGCTTGCCGTGCGCGGCATGACAGTCTCCTATGGGCAGAAACCTGCGGTGTTTTCTGTTGATATGACGGTGCAGCCGGGCAAGATGACCGCGATCATCGGCCCGAATGGCGCGGGCAAGTCGACTTTGCTCAAGGCTGCTTTGGGCATTCTGACCCCGCTGGCGGGCACCGCCACCGTCTATGGCAAGCCGGTCGCCGAACAACGCCACCGTATCGCCTATGTACCGCAGCGCGCCAGCGTGGATTGGGATTTCCCGACCCGCGTGATCGACGTGGTGCTGATGGGGCTCTATCCGCAACTGGGCCTGCTGGGCCGCATCCGCCCTGTGCACCGCGCCCGCGCCACCGATTGTCTGGCCCGCGTCGGCATGGAAGATTTCGCCACCCGCCAGATCGGCCAACTGTCTGGGGGCCAGCAACAGCGGGTCTTTCTCGCCCGCGCCTTGGCGCAGGAGGCGGACCTCTATCTGCTGGACGAACCCTTCGCCGGGGTCGATGCGGCAACTGAAAAGGCGATCATCGCCGTGCTGAAATCCCTGCGCGACGCAGGCAAAACGGTTGTGGCGGTTCACCATGACCTATCGACCGTGGCCGAGTATTTCGACAACGTCTTCCTGATCAACACCCACCGCGTCGCCGAAGGCAGCGTCGAAGAGGTATTCCAAGCCAACCACCTGCAAGACGCCTATGGCGGTCGCTTGGCTGGCGCACAAATGGATGCGTTGCAGCTGTCATGATCTGGGACGCGCTGACGCTGCAACTGGGCTATAACGCCACGCTGGTAACACTTGGGGCGACGCTGCTGGGCATGGCCGCGGGCGTTGGCGGCACCTTTCTATTCCTGCGCAAACGGGCGTTGGTGAGCGATGCGATCTCGCATGCGACGCTGCCGGGTGTGGCGCTGGCCTTTATGGTGATGGTCGCGCTTGGCGGGGACGGCCGCAACCTGATCGGCCTGCTGCTGGGCGCGGCCTTGTCTGCGGCGGCGGGGCTGCTTTTGGTCTCATGGCTCAGCAACCGCACGCGGCTGGCCGAAGATGCGGCGATTGGCTCGGTCCTGTCGGTTTTCTTTGGGCTTGGCATCGTTTTACTGACGGTGATCCAGACCATGAGCGCCGGACGACAAGCAGGGCTGGAGGATTTCCTTCTGGGGTCCACCGCCGGGATGCTGCGCAACGACGCCCTGATCATTGCGGTGGCCGCGGCGCTGACGCTGGCGCTGGTGCTGTTGCTTCGGCGTCCGCTGACGCTCGCCTCGTTCGATCCTGAATATGGCACCGCCATCGGCCAGAACGTTCCGCGCACCGATCTTGCGATGATGGGGCTGGTGCTGGCGGTGACCGTGGTGGGCCTTAAAATCGTTGGGCTGATCCTGATTGTCGCGCTCTTGATCATCCCGCCCGTCACCGCCCGGTTTTGGAGCGAGCGCACCGATCACGTGGTGCTGATCTCCGGTGCGCTTGGCGGTATCGCGGCCTATGTCGGCGCAGCGCTGTCTGCGGCCCAGCCGAACCTGCCGACGGGGCCGATCATTGTGCTGGTGGGCTTTGCGCTCTTTGCGCTGTCGCTGCTGTTGGCACCGGGGCGCGGCGCGCTTTCGGCTCTGCTGCGCCACCGCCGGTATCAGCGCCGGGTGCATCTGCGACAGGGGCTGCTGGCGCTTGCCCATGGACAACCGATCTACGAACAACTGACCCTGCGCCTGCTGCGTGCCGAAGGCTATGCGCTGCCCGATGGGGTCGCCACCAAAGCGGGCCGGGGCCGCGCCGCCAAGGCGCTGCGGGACGAAACCCGCTGGCAGTTGATCCGCCGCGATCCAGCTTACGAGGCGGCGGCCCAGCAATATGACGGTCTGACCCCCATCGAGACGGTGCTGACCGCCGACCAAATCCGCGAAATTGACAGCCGCATCGACATGCGCGGCGGGGTGATGGCATGAACGGTTCTGAATTTGTGCCCCTGTCGTTGGTGCCGATGCTGACGGGCATCTTCGTCGCCGTGGCCTGTGCCTTGCCGGGGAACTTCCTCGTCCTGCGCCGCCAAGCGCTAATCGGCGATGCGATCAGCCATGTGGTGTTGCCGGGGATCGTGGTGGCGTTTTTGCTGACCGGCGTGGTCAGCACCTGGCCGATGCTGCTGGGGGCCGCGGGGGCGGCGCTTGTCTCTGTTTTGGCCATCGAGGGCGTGCGCCGTCTGGGCAAAATCGAATCCGGTGCGGCGATGGGCGTGGTCTTTACCGCTATGTTCGCGGGCGGCGTGCTGCTGCTTGAGCAATCGGACACCAGCAATGTGCATCTCGACGTGGAACATGCGCTTTACGGCAACCTTGAAAGCCTGATCTGGCTGGATGCGACCGGCTGGGGGTCGCTGTTCGACCCCGAGGCGCTAGCGACCCTCCCGGTGGAGCTGCCGCGCATGGCGGTGACGCTGGTTTTTGTTACGCTTTTTACCGCGATCTTCTGGCGGCCGCTCAAGATCAGCACCTTCGACGAGGGCTTCGCCCGTACCATCGGCATGAAGACCGGGCCACTGGGTCTTGGTCTGGTCATCGTTGCGGCGATTGCCGCTGTGGCTGCCTTTGACGCGGTGGGCAGTATCATCGTCATCGCCATGTTCATCTGCCCCCCCGCCGCCGCGCGGATGATGACCAACCGATTGGAGTACCAGATTGCGTGGTCGGTGCTCTTTGCCACTTTGGCCGCTGTGCTGGGCTATGTGCTGGCCGGATACGGGCCGCTGTGGATCGGCATGCGGGATTCGGTGTCAGCGGCGGGGATGATCGCCACGGTTTCGGGTGTTATCCTTGGGTTTGCGGCACTTATGGGGCCGCATCGGCAAAGAGGCGCCGCTGCCCCCGCCGCTTAATCGAATCGCAACGATTCGTTTTCTGGGCAACCGATTCGATTTTGCTTTGACCTGTGATTCGTCCTGCGTCTATACAGGGTGCAAGCTCCGCCGGAGACGACTTGTACCCGGGTCGCCCGCCGCTCTGATAAGACCGGAATAACAAAAGCACCAGTGCGCCGAGTAGCCGACCCAGAAGCGGATCGCCCCAGTCTTGGCGGCGGTCCGCTGACTCTGTCTTCCCCCTCTGATAGACGCAATCCGATCTGGCAGAATCGGAATGGCCCATGCTAGGTCTTGCGGTATGCCAAGCCCGACCCCCAATATAAGCGAAAACCGCCCCGTCATCCGCCAGTTGGACGATTCCGCGATCAACCGCATCGCTGCGGGCGAGGTGGTCGAGCGCCCCGCCTCTGCCGTGAAGGAACTGGTCGAAAATGCCATCGACGCGGGCGCGCGGCGCATCACCGTGGAATATGCCGACGGCGGCAAGACGATGATCCGCGTGACCGACGATGGCTGCGGCATCGCGCCCGAGGATTTGGCGCTGGCCTTGTCGCGCCACGCGACCTCCAAAATCGATGGCTCTGACCTGCTTGATATCCACACTTTCGGGTTTCGGGGGGAGGCCCTGCCGTCCCTCGGTGCTGTCGGGCGGCTGACCATCACCAGCCGAGCGTCGGGGTTTGACGGGGCCGAGATCACCGTCGACGGTGGCCGCATGGGCGAGGTACGCCCGGCGGCGCTGAACAGCGGCACCATCGTCACCCTGCGCGATCTGTTTTTCGCCACACCTGCGCGGCTCAAGTTCCTGCGCACCGACCGGGCAGAGGCGCAGGCCATCGGCGATGTCATCAAGCGGTTGGCCATGGCCGAGCCTTTCGTGCGTTTTGTGCTGCGCGATGTCTCGGGTGACGGTAAGGGCCGCGATGTATTCCGCGCCGAGGCTGAGCAGGGCGATCTGTTTGAGGCGCTGCATGGCCGCTTGGCGCAGGTGCTGGGCCGAGAGTTCGCGGAAAACTCCCTGCCCATCGACGCCATGCGCGAAGGGCTGCATCTGACGGGGTTCGCAGCACTGCCGACCTACTCGCGTGGCTCTGCGGTGGCGCAGTATCTCTTCGTGAATGGCCGCCCGGTGCGGGACAAACTGCTGACAGGCGCATTGCGCGGCGCGTACTTCGATTTCCTCAGCCGGGACCGCCACCCGGCGGCGGCGCTGTTCGTGGAATGCCCGCCAACGCTGGTCGATGTGAACGTGCACCCGGCGAAATCCGAGGTGCGTTTCCGCGATCCCGGTCTGGCACGGGGGCTGATCGTCTCGGCCCTGCGCCATGCGCTGGCCGAGGCGGGGCACCGCGCTTCGACCACCGTGGCTCAGGCGACTTTGGGCGCGATGCAGCCCGAACCGCAGGGCGCGCGGGTCTACCAGATGGACCGCGCGGGCATGGACCGCCCCAGCCCCGCCGCGCGGCAAGCGGCCTATAACGCGCAGGCGCCGGGCTTTGCCGAAACTGCAGGCGTCTGGGGCCGGGTGGAGGGCACGCCGATGCCCGAAGCGCCCGCGCCGTTCACTGCCGCGCCCGAGGGCGAAGAGGCGGCCCCCGCCCCGGACTACCCGCTCGGCACCGCGCGGGGGCAGGTGCATGAGAATTACATCATCGCGCAAACCGCCAGTGGCATGGTCATCGTAGACCAACACGCCGCGCATGAGCGGTTGGTTTACGAGAAGCTGAAGCGCCAGATGGAAACCAACGGCGTCGCCGCCCAAGCGCTGCTGATCCCCGAAATTGTCGAGCTTTCCGCCAATGACTGCGCGCGGCTGCTGGAACTGGCGGACGAGCTTGCCAAACTCGGCCTTGGCATCGAAGCCTTCGGCGGCAGCGCTATCGCCGTGCGCGAAACGCCCGCGATCCTTGGCACCGTGAACGCCCGCGCGCTGATCCTTGATGTGCTCGACGAATTGGACGAAGGCGACAGCAGCAACATCGTGCAGGCCGAGATCGAAGCGATCCTGAGCCGTGTCGCCTGTCATGGGTCGATCCGTTCGGGCCGCTGGATGCGCGCCGAAGAGATGAACGCGCTCTTGCGCGAGATGGAGGCGACCCCGCATTCCGGCCAGTGCAACCACGGGCGGCCCACCTATGTCGAACTCAAACTCGCCGACATCGAACGGCTTTTCGGGCGCACTTGATGGAGCTTGGCGGCACGACGTTGAACCTGTCTGACCCTGTGACGCTGGCCGCCCTTGCCGGGGCCGGGCTGCTGTTGCTCATCGTTATCTTGCTGATCATGGCGGTGCGCGCCGCTGGCCGCTCGGCCCGTGTGGCCGCCCCCTTGGCGCAGCAGATGCGGGTGCTTGGGGGGCATGTGCAGCAGTTGGGGCAGGGACAGGAGCAGCTGCGCGGCGGGTTGCAGATGGTCTCGGACACACAAAGCAATACCCAAGCGCAAATGATGCAGAGCATGGAGGCGCGGCTCGCCTATGTGCAGCAGCAGATGCAGGACCGGCTGGCCGACAACGCCGCCCGCTCGGCCCGGTCCTTGGCCGAGATGCAGCAGCGCATGACCGAGACGCTGCACGGCTCGTCGAAACGCACCACCACCAGTCTTGCGCAGTTGCAGGAGCGTCTGGCCTCAATCGACAAGGCGCAGGATAATATCACGAAACTGTCGGGCGACGTGTTGTCGCTGCAAGACATCCTCAGCAACAAACAAACGCGCGGATCCTTTGGTGAAATCCAACTGCGCGATATCGTGTCGAAAGCCCTGCCGAGCGACAGCTATTCTTTGCAAGCCACACTCAGCAACGGCAAGCGGCCCGATTGCCTGATCCATCTGCCCAACCCACCGGGCCCGATCGTGATCGACAGTAAATTCCCGCTGGAGGCCTATGAGGCCCTGCGCCGTGCCAAGACCGAAGCCGAGACCCGCGCCGCCGCCCAGCAGATGAAAACCGCCGTGCGGGTGCACCTCAACGCCATCGCCGACAAATATATTCTGGAGGGCGAGACGGCCGAGGGCGCTTTGATGTTCCTGCCCTCCGAAGCGGTCTACGCCGAGTTGCACGCCAACTTTCCCGAACTCGTCCGCGAGGGGTTTGAAAAGCGGGTCTGGATCGTCAGCCCGACGACCTGCATGGCCACGCTCAACACCATGCGCGCGATCCTGAAAGATGCGCGGATGCGCGAACAGGCAGGCGCGATCCGCAAGGAGTTGGGCAATCTTAACAAGGATGTCGAGCGTCTGGCAATGCGTGTCGGCAACCTTGATCGGCATTTCAGCCAAGCGCGGCGCGATGTCGAAGAGATCAAAGTCAGCAGCGAAAAAGCCGCCAAACGCGCGGGCCGCTTGCATAATTTCGACTTCGAAGAACTGGCAGAAGACAAAACCGAGGCTATTGTTCCCCTGAGGACACCCGAAGGGAACGGCTGAATGAACGACGTGGACATTACCGGGATGACGCTGGAGGCGATGCAGACGCGGGCCGCCGCGTTGCGGGGCGATATCGTGCAAACACCGGTGATGACGCTCTCTTCTCCCATGGTCGACGATGTGCTGGGCGGCGCACAGGTTGCGCTCAAGCTGGAGTGTTTTCAGCATACCGGCACCTTCAAGGCCCGCGGCGCGCTTTCGGTGGCACGACAGCTTGACGATGACACCCGCGGACGCGGGATCACTGCGGCCAGCGCGGGCAACCATGCCATCGCTGCCGGTTGGGCCGCTGCAAAGCTGGGGATCAGCGCCAAGGTGGTGATGCAGGACAACGCCAACCCCTTTCGCGTCGCCCTTGCCCGTGCCACCGGGGCCGAGGTCGTGATGAAACCTGCCGGGCAAGAGACCTTTGCCGAGGCGGAGCGGCTCGTGCGCGAAGAGGGGCGGTTTTTTATCCACCCTTTCGAGGGGCTGCACACGTCGCTCGGCACCGCGGGGGTGGGGCTGGAACTGATGGCGCAGGTGGCGGATTTAGATGCGGTCGTCGTCTCTGTTGGCGGTGGCGGGCTGATCAGCGGTGTGGCCGCCGCGGTCAAGGCGGTTAACCCCGCTTGTCGGGTGTACGGCGTTGAGCCGACAGGCGCCGACAGCATGTCGCGAAGCCTCGCCTCTGGCGCGCCTGTGACCATCCCTCAGGTCAATACCATCGCCGACAGTCTTGGCCCGCCGATGGCGCTGCCCTTTGGCCATGCGCTTTGTGCGGTCTATGTCGATGATGTGGTGACGGTCAGCGACGATGCGATCTGCGCCGGGATGGTGGTACTGCAACAGGCCGCGAAATTGGCGGTGGAGCCTGCCGCCGGGGCCGCGATGGCCGGGGCGCTCGGGCCCCTGCGCGCGCAACTGGCGGGGCGGCGTGTGGGGGTGATCGTCTGTGGGGCCAATATCGACACCGAAACCTATCTGGGACAGTTGAGCCGCGGCCAAGCGGCGCTTGAAGGCCTCCTGTCATAGCGCCCCCTTTTGCGCGTGTGCAGGCCGTCTTGCGGCGGCGTGACCCTCTCCAAGAAAATGTATCGGGCAGTGCAACTTTAACTCCTTTTTACCCGTGTGTGCCCCATATCCAAAGTCCCGGACTAAAGCAGGACCCTTATGCCTTTTGAAGCTCTGAACGACAGCACCGACCCCCAGCATCCGCGCGGCCGGCGCGTCGCCGTGATTGGTGGCGGTATTTCCGGCATGGGGGCGGCGCATATGCTGGCGCCAACGGACCGCGTGACCCTGTTTGAGGCGGGAGCCAAGATCGGCGGCCATGCGCGGACGGTGATGGCCGGAAAGAACGGCGATCAGCCGGTCGATACCGGGTTTATCGTGTTCAACTATGCCAACTATCCGCATCTGGCAGCGCTGTTTGCCGAATTGGACGTGCCGGTGGTGCCGTCGAACATGAGCTTCGGCGCGTCGATTGATGGCGGGCGGCTGGAATATGCGCTGACCAATTTCAACGCGGTCTTTGCCCAGAAACGCAATATGTTCAGCCCGCCTTTCCTGCGGATGCTGCGCGATATCGTGCATTTCAACAAGAACGCGCTGGCGGTGTCGCGTGACCCGTCGATGACCATTGCCGAGTTCCTCGACCGGCTTGGCACCGGGCGCTATTTCCGCGACTTCTATCTCTCGCCGCTTTCCGGCGCGATCTGGTCCACCCCAACCGAGAAAATCATGGACTTCCCGGCCCATGCCATGGTCAACTTTTTCGAGAACCACGCGCTGCTGAACTATTCCGGCCAGCATCAGTGGTACACGGTGAAGGGCGGCTCACGGCAGTATGTCGACCGGTTGGAGAATGCTCTGCGCGCCAATGGCGTTGACCTGCGCACCGACTGCCCGGTGCAGGCCGTGCGCCGCACTACGCAAGGCGCAGAGGTCCGCGCATGGGGCGGCGAGTGGGAGGCGTTCGACGAGGTGATCTTTGCCACCCATTCCGATGACACGCTGGCTATGCTTTCCGATCCGACTGAGGCCGAGAAACGCACCCTGGGCGCAATCCGCTATCAGCCCAACGACATCGTTTTGCACGCCGATGCCAGCATCATGCCAAAGCGGCGTTCTACTTGGGCGTCTTGGGTCTATACCGAGGATCGAGAGCAGAAATCAGACCGGATCGACCTGACCTATTGGATGAACTCGCTGCAGCCGATCCCGCAGGACGATCTGCATTTCGTGACGCTCAACACCAAACGTAGCATCCGCGAAGATCTGATTTACGATCAAGTCACTCTGCGCCATCCGGTCTATGACCTTGCCGCCTTGGCAGCACAAGACGAGGTGCGCGCCTTCAACGGCAGCCAGAATACATGGTTCTGCGGCGCTTGGATGCGGCATGGCTTTCACGAAGACGGGCTGGCCAGCGCGGTGGATGTGGTCGAGCGGATGCAGGCCGCGCGGGCGGCTCCCTTGGCGGCGGAGTGACGGCGGGCGTCGATCATATCCGGGGCCAGACCTTTCATGGCCGCAAAGGCACGGTAGAGAACCGTTTCCGCTATTCGGTCGACTATGTGATCTGCGATGCCGAGGCCACGGCGCTGAGGACGCCCGCGCTTTTCGCCCGCAACGGGGCGGGCCTGACCAGCCTGCAAGACAGTGACCACGGCGGCGCGCCGGGGCAGGGGCGTGGAGCCCTTTGGGTGCGCGAGGTATTGGCCGCGCATGACATCGTGGGGGTCGCTCGGATTGAGCTTGTGGCGCAGCCGCGGGTGCTGGGCCATGTCTTCAACCCGGTCAGCTTTTGGCTGTGCCGTCGGGCGGATGATGCGCTGATCGCGGTGATCGCCGAGGTGACGAACACCTATGGCGACCGGCATTCCTATCTGTGTCATCATGCAGACCTACGCCCGATCGCGCCCGACGACAGGCTGAAGGCCGCAAAGCTCATGCATGTCTCCCCCTTCCAAGATGTCTCGGGTAGCTATGTCTTTCGTTTTGATATCACCTCTGAGCGGATCGGCATCTGGATCGATTTCTCGGACGGGGAGAACGGGTTGATTGCCACATTGACCGGGCCGCGTGCGCCGCTGACCAATCGCGGTATCCTTTGGTCGCTGCTGCGCCGCCCTTTCGGTGCGCGGCGGGTGCTGGCGCTGATCCATTGGCAGGCGCTGAAGCTTTGGCTGAAGCGAGCGGGGTTTCGCGCCCGCCCCGAGGCGCCCAATGTCGAGGTGTCTCGTGATGCGGCCCATGGCGCGGAGGGCCGATGACGGGCCGCGCGGCCCGGCTGCCCGCCTATGCGCTTTTCGCGGCATTGCTCGCGTCGGCGGGGCTGCCAATCTACATTCACGCGCCGAAGTTCTATGTCGATGAATACGGGGTCTCGCTGACGGCACTTGGGTCGGTGCTTTTTGGTTTGCGGCTGTTAGATGTGGTGCAAGACCCCGCCCTTGGTTGGTTGGCCCAAAAACTGCGCGACAGGCGCGGCACTGCAGTGACGGTGGCGGGCGCGGTGATGGCGCTGGCGATGCTGGGGCTTTTTGCCATGCCCGCCCCGGTGGCGCCGGTGCTGTGGTTCGCGCTGATGCTGACGCTGGTGTTTTCCGCCTTCAGCTTTCTGACCATCTGTTTCTATGCCCAAGGGGTTGCCAAGGCCGACAGTCTGCCGGGCGCGGGGCATTTGACCCTTGCGCGCTGGCGCGAGACGGGCGCGCTTTTGGGGGTTTGTCTGGCCTCTGTCGCGCCTTTGGTTCTGGGCGTGGGGCTGGATCGTCCCTTTGCCGGGTTCGCTGTTGGCTTTGCGATCTTGGCGCTTTGTGCCACGGTCGCCATGCGGGGCGAGTGGCGGGCGGCGGTGCTGCCGATGGAAAGTGGCTTCGGCACCGTGTTGCGCGATGCGCAGGCGCGGCGGCTACTGTTGATCGCGCTGGTCAATGCCGCCCCGGTTGCCGTCACCTCGACCCTGTTTCTTTTCTACGTCGAACTGGCGCTTGAGGCGCCGGGGTGGGAGGGGCCGCTTTTGCTGCTGTTTTTCCTTGCCGCGGCAGCGGCGGCACCGCTTTGGGGGATCTTGGCAGAGCGGCACGGCCCGCGTCGGGTGCTGCTGGCCGCAATGGCTTTGGGCATCGCCTCCTTCGGCGGGGCGCTGTTGCTGGGGCCGGGGGATGTTGCGCTTTTCGCCTTGGTCTGTCTGGCCTCAGGCGCGGTATTGGGCGCGGATTTGACCCTTTTGCCTGCCATGTTCGCCAGCCGCATGGCGCAGATTTCCCCCTCGGCTGCCGAAGGTTTTGGCCTCTGGTCCTTCGTCTCCAAATTGACCTTGGCTTTCGCGGCCGTTGCTCTACTTCCAGCTTTAGAACGCGCAGGGCTGCAGACCGCAGCGGGAACCAGTTCCGACACATCCATATCCCTGTTGATCTGGTTCTATGCCGGTGTACCTTGCGCCTTGAAATTGCTGGCGATCGCTCTGCTCGCCAGTGCAAAAGACGTGGAGACATCGTGACAGAGCCGTTGATCTTTATCGCTGTCGGGCTTGGCCTTGGTCTATTGCTCACTTTTTTGCGACGCCGTTTAGGGGAGTTTCATGGCCAGTCGCCAAGCGACTATGTCGATTCTTTCCCCGTCTTCGACCTGCGGTTGCATCTGCGCGATGAGATGATTTGCGAAGGTGTGATTTTCGGCCCCCTAGGCCGGGTCACCAGCAGCTTCACGGCCAAGTTCGACGTGTCTTGGGAGGGGAATGTGGCCACCGTGGCCGAAACCTTTCGATATAACGACGGTTCGCGTCAGGAGCGCGAGTGGACCGTCACATTGGGCGAGAACGGCAATTTCACCAGCACCGCCCCGGATGTGATCGGCGTGGGGCAGGGCGTTCAGGCTGGACCGACCTTGCAGTTGCGCTATCGTATCCGACTGCCCGAAGAACTGGGCAGTCATGTGCTGAAAACTGTCGATTGGATGTATCTCACCCCCGATGGCACCATCGTGAACCGCAGCCAGTTTCGGAAATTCGGGATCAAAGTAGCAGAATTGGTCGCCACGTTGCGACCGGCGGAGGAAAGATGAAAGACTGGCAAGGCAAGACCTATTGGCTGGTAGGCGCAAGCGACGGGCTTGGGGCGGCACTGGCACATCAGCTTAGCCGCACCGGGGTCGAGGTGATCCTCTCGGCCCGTTCCGAGGACAAGCTGACCGAGCTGGCGCAGGCGCTGCCGGGCCGGGCGCGGGTGCGGGGCTTGGATGTGACCGATGATGCGGATGTGGCGCAGGCGGCAAAGGATGTGGGGCCAATCGACGGGTTGGTCTATCTGGCGGGGGCCTATTGGCCCTTTGGTGCGCAGGAGTGGCAGGCCCCGCATGGGGTGACCATGGCCGATGTGAACTTCACCGGGTTGATGCGTGTCTTGGGGCAAGTCGTGCCAGAGATGGTCGCGCGCGACCACGGGCATATCGTCATCACCTCCAGCCTGACCGCCTATCGCGGTTTGCCCGGCTCAATCGGCTATACGGCCTCCAAGGCCGCGACCCTGTCTTTGGCGGAATCGATGCACGCCGATCTGCGCAAGACCGGCGTACAGGTTCAGGTGATCAACCCCGGTTTCATCAAGACCCAGTTGACCGACAAGAACGATTTCAAAATGCCCTTCTTGATGGAGCCGAAAGACGCTGCGCGGCGGGTCTATGAGCATATGAACGGCGACAGTTTCAAACTGGATTTCCCTTACGGGTTTTCGCTGCTGTTCCGTTTGGGGCGGTTCTTGCCAGACTGGCTTTACTACCGGTTCTTTTCCTGAAGGTCAGACCTCGGCGATATGATTGCCAAAGAGATCACGCGCGCGTTGCCAGACGGGATTTCCCGCCTCTGGCAAGGCCCGCAGGGTCGGTAGCAACTGGGCTGCAAAATCCTCAGAGCTTTCGCGCGGCAGCATGGAAGGCAGGTTATCGATGGCCATGACATCCAGCGGCGGGGCATCATGCACACGCAGGGCGGGCGTCTCCCAAGTTGTGGCGCGGTCGTAGACCTGCACAGGGTTAAAGGCGCTGTCCGGGTCGCAGGCGATGTCGCCGATCACCCGCAGCGCACGCTCTGCCTTGGGGGTATCGGGGCGGACGAAGGCAGGGGTGTCTGGCCCCGCGAGGATGCAATTGAAGAAATAGGCATGTTCAAGGATCTCAGGGAACGGCCCCCCGTGGGCGGTCTCAGGCATATCCCAGCCGGTGACGGGGATGCCCAAAGCCGCGCAAAGATCGCTCGCCCCGCGCCCCACGCGGCCCAACGCGCCGATCACCAGCGCGCGGTCGCCGCTTGCGTCGACCTCCGCAAGGTCCGCGGACAGCGCAGATTTTAAGGCGTCGGCGTCGGGGTAGGGCTGCACCGGGCCGCAGGGCTCACCGCGCAGTTGCGCGATGCGGCATTTGACAGACACCGCAGCCCCGGCAAATCCGGCCCAATAGCCAAAGGCGGCAACGCGGCGGCCATTGTCATCGGTCAGATATTCCAAATCCAGCAAGGTGCCGCCACCGGCCTTGAACCGTTCTAACAGTTTGCGGCCCGAGGATTGGCCCTTGTAGGCGTGGCCGAACATGATGTGGACATGGGGCAGGGGCGTGCCGTCTTCGGGCAGTTCCTTCAGACCAAAGATCACGGCATCGTGCGGGGCGTCGGGCCAGCTATGCGCGGGGACGATCTCGCAGCCCGCCTGCGCATAGGCGGCGGTGGGGATCACGCGGCTGTCGCTGTCTTCGACGCTCACCTTCATGCCTGTCGCGATCAGCGCGGCGGCCCCTTCGGGCGTCAGCCCGGTGCGGGTCTCATTGTCGCGCTGTTCGGCGCGCAGCCACAGATGGGTCATGCCAACATTCCTTTCTCCCGAATGGCTTTCACGCTGGCGCGGTCCTCCATGCGGGCGGCGAAAGCCTTTAGCCGGGGGAAATTGGCGCGGTCGACCCCGTCCCCTTCGAGCCAGCCCGACACGACAAAGAGATAGGGATCGGCCAGCGAGAGCCTGTCGCCCGCGACGTAATCACCCCGGAAAGCATGGTTTTCGGCATAGGCCGCGCAATCGGCCATGGTCTGCGGCACCTTGGCTTTCATGTCGTCAAAGCTCGATTGCTGATCGGCCCAGCGGTGGCCGCGCATCTTATGGGCATGGGCCACATGCATGGTCGAGGCGAGGTAGTACATCACCCCGCGCATATGCGCCGCGCGTTCAGGGTCGGCAGGGACCAGCCCCGCCTTGGGCGCGCGGGCGGCGACATAGTCCAAAAGCGCGCCGGTCTCGGTCAGGGCGCTGCCCGCTTCGGTCACGAGGGTCGGCACGCGGCCTTTTGGGTTCAACGCCAGATAGGGCGCGCCGGTCTGTTCGGCGGCGGCGAAATCGACCTTTACCGGCTCATAGGCCAGCCCCGCTTCTTCAAGTGCAATAGCAACGGCGACTGAGATTGTGCCGGGGGCGTAGTGGAGTTTCAGCATGGGGGCAGCCTTTCGCGGGCGAGGGATCAGATATGCGTTTGTGCAAGGCGGCGGTCGGGCCGGTCAAGATGCGGCACGGCATTGAACAGCACGGGCGACCAATGCCCGCCGATGGGAAAGAGCCGGTGCATCGAAGTATGCATGATCGCCAGCGCCAAGCGCGCCATGGCCGGGATGCCCACGCCCATGGCCTGCGCCATCGCCAAAGAAATCAGCCCGCCCGAGGTCACCACCAGCGCCGGGCCTTCGCCCTCGGCAATCTCGGCCAGCGCGGATTGAACGCGGGTCTCAAAGCTCTCGTAGGTTTCGGGCGTGTCGTCCAGCTTGCCCGCTTTCCAATAGTCAAAGACCTGCGGCAAGTGGTGCACGAATTCGCCCGCGCGGGGGAAGGGCACCTTGTGCTGTTGCTCCATCAGATTGGCGAGGGTGAAATATTCCAGCTCATTCAACCGCGCGTCGCGGATGGGTTCCAGCCCGGTCTTCATCGCCTCGGCGGTTTCGATATGGCGGGTCAAGGTGCCGGTATAGAGCCGCGTGTGGTGGCTTTCGCTGTGACGCAAATGCTCGCCCAACCATGCGGCTTGCTCATGGCCAAGCGGGCTAAGTTGGTCATAGCTTAGCTCGTCCTTGGCGGTGGAATTGGCTTGGCCGTGGCGGATCAGGGTAATGTGGGACATCAAAAGGCTTTCACTGTTCGCCCAAGTGATAGGGCAGCTTGTCGGGCCATACAATCCAATGCGCTGCGGCGGCGTTTATCCGTGACGGGGTGTCGGGATTGGCCCCTGACACGGGCCGGGTTTTGCCTATAGTTTGGTCAATAGCCAGCGGGAGGGGTAGCCATGTCCGAGAGGATCACATTCACGCTTGATGGTCAGACCGTCGAGGCCGAGACCGGCATGACCATCTGGGAAGTGGCCAATGGCCGGGGTCTGAAGATCCCGCATCTCTGCCACAAACCTGCCCCCGGTTACCGCCCCGACGGAAACTGCCGCGCCTGTATGGTCGAGATCGAGGGCGAGCGCGTGCTGGCGGCTTCGTGCATCCGCGAACCAGCCGAGGGGATGGTTGTCACGACCAACAACGCGCGGGCCGAAAATGCGCGCAAGATGGTGATGGAGCTGTTGCTGGCCGACCAACCCTCGCAGGACCTGGCCCACGACAAGTCGAGCCATATGCGCGAGATGGCGACGCTGAGCGGGGTGGAAAGCAGCCGTTTTCCCAAGCTTGAGCGGGACCGCATTCCGCTGTTGGACGACAGCCATGTCGCGATGCGCGTGAACCTTGATGCCTGTATCCAGTGCAACCTCTGCGTCCGCGCCTGCCGCGAGGTGCAGGTCAACGACGTGATCGGTATGGCCGGGCGCGGGCATGATGCCTATCCGGTTTTCGACATCGACGATCCGATGGGCGCATCGACCTGTGTGGCTTGCGGCGAATGCGTGCAGGCTTGCCCAACGGGCGCGTTGATGCCCGCCACGGTGGTAGATGAAGCGCAGGTGGGCGACTCGGCGGATTACGACGATGAGGTCGCCAGCGTCTGCCCCTTCTGCGGCGTCGGCTGTCAGATTTCGCTTAAAGTGAAGGACAATAAGGTCAAATACGTCGAAGGCATCAATGGCCCGGCCAACGAAGGGCGGCTCTGCGTCAAGGGGCGCTTTGGCTTTGACTATATCCATCACGATCACCGTCTGACCAAACCGCTGATCCGCCGCGAGGATGCGCCCGCCAAGGGGCTGAACGTCGATCCCGGCAACTGGAGCGAGGTTTTCCGCGAGGCCACATGGGACGAGGCGCTAGATTTCGCAGCGCAGGGGCTCAAGGGCCGTGGCCGCGAAGTGGCGGGGTTCGGCAGCGCCAAATGCACCAATGAAGAAGCCTATCTGTTCCAAAAGATGATCCGTCAGGGCTTTGGCCATAACAACGTCGATCACTGCACGCGGCTGTGCCATGCCTCATCCGTCGCCGCGCTGATGGAGAATGTGGGTTCGGGTGCAGTGACGGCGACCTTCAACGAGATCGAAAACGCCGATGTGGCGATCGTGATCGGGGCCAACCCGGTTGAGAACCACCCCGTTGCCGCGACCTATTTCAAGCAGTTCACCAAACGTGGCGGCAAGCTGATCGTGATGGACCCGCGCGGCGTGGGGTTGCGTCGCTTCGCCAGCCATATGCTGCAATTCCGCCCCGGCACCGATGTGTCGATGCTCAACGCGATCATGCATGTGATCGTCGAAGAGGGGCTCTATGACGCACAATATATCGCGGCCTATACCGAGAATTGGGAGGCCGAAAAGGCACATCTGAAGGACTTCAGCCCCGAGAAGATGGCCCCCATCTGCGGGATCGAGGCCGAGGTGCTGCGCGATGTGGCGCGGACCTTTGCCCGTGCCAAGGCAGGCATGATCTTTTGGGGCATGGGGGTCAGCCAGCACATCCACGGCACCGACAATGCGCGCTGTTTGATCAGCCTCGCGCTGATGACCGGTCAGATTGGCCGTCCCGGCGCTGGGCTGCACCCGCTGAGGGGGCAGAACAACGTGCAGGGTGCCTCTGATGCTGGGCTGATCCCGATGTTCCTGCCAGATTACCAACCTGTCGGCGACGACGGCGTGCGCTCGGCCTTTATCGAGGTCTGGGGCTCGGGCGATTTCAGCGCCGAAAAGGGGCTGACCGTGACCGAGATCATGGACGCGGTGCATGATGGGGACATCAAGGCGATGTATGTGTTGGGGGAAAACCCGGCGATGTCGGACCCGGATGTCGACCACGCCCGCGCGGCCCTTGCCAAGCTTGATCATCTGGTGGTGCAGGACATTTTCCTGACCGAAACGGCGAATTACGCCGATGTGATCCTCCCCGCCAGTGCCTTTGCCGAAAAGGCGGGCACTGTGACCAACACCAACCGACAGGTCCAAATGGGCCGCCCCGCGGTGACACCCCCCGGCGAGGCGCGCGAGGATTGGTGGATTGAGGTGGAACTGGCCAAGCGGCTGGGGCTGGACTGGTCCTACGAAAGCCCGGCGGATGTCTTTGCCGAGATGAAGCTGAACATGAAGTCCTTTGACAACATCACATGGGACCGTTTGGCGCGTGAGAATGCAGTGACCTACCCGTCGCTCAGCGAAAGCGATCCGGGGCAGGCAATTGTCTTTAGTGAGGGTTTCCCGCGTCCTGAAGGCCGTGCCAAATTCACCCCCGCCGCGATCGTGCCACCCGATGATGCGCCCGATGCGGAGTATCCGATGATCCTGACCACCGGGCGACAGTTGGAGCATTGGCATACCGGATCGATGACGCGGCGGTCCAAGGTGCTCGACGGGCTGGAGCCGGAGGCGAATTGCTCGCTGCACCCGTCGACCCTGCGCCGCCTCGGCGTGGCACCGGGGGAGCATGTGCGGCTTTCGACCAAACGCGGCAGTATCGAAATCATGGCCCGCGAGGATCGCGCGGTGGCACCCGATATGGTCTTCCTGCCCTTCGCCTATGTTGAAGCGGCGGCGAATATTCTGACAAATCCAGCGGTTGACCCCTACGGCAAGATCCCGGAGTTTAAGTTCTCTGCCGTTAGGGTGGAGGCGGCAAAAGGGGCCGTCGCCGCCGAGTAAGGAAGGTTTTGAAGAATGAAGATTGATGCCGCCCGATTTTTGAAAGACCTGCACGACCTGCGTGCCATCGGTGCTGCGGGTGTGGGCAAGGGCGTGGTGCGCCCGGCCTATTCCGCCGCCGATGTTGAGGCGCGGGAATGGCTTGCTGGGCGGATGCGCGACGCAGGGCTGACCGTTGAGGTCGACGCGATGGGCAACCTCTTTGGGCGTGCCGAAGGGCCGTCGATCCTGCTGGGGTCGCACTCCGACAGCCAGCCCGAAGGCGGCTGGCTTGATGGTGCCTTGGGCGTGATCGCCGCCCTTGAAGTGGCCCGCGCGGCACAGGAGGCCGGGGGGCCTGCGGTCTCGGTCGTGTCCTTTCAGGATGAAGAGGGGCGCTTTGGCGTGACCACTGGTTCGACTGTCTGGTCCGGCGCTCTGGATCAGGCGGATGCTGACGGTCTCACCGATCATGCTGGGGTCAGCTTGGCGGAGGCGCGCAAGGCGATGACGGGCATGGTGACCGGCCCGGTCGATCCGGCGCAGTTCACCGGCTATATTGAGCTACACATCGAACAGGGGCCGACGCTGGATGACAGTGACGAGCAGATCGGTGTCGTCACTGATATCGTCGGCATTCGCGATATGAAGGTGACCTTTGAAGGCCAGCAAAACCACGCGGGCACCACGCCGATGGCGGTGCGCAAGGATGCCTTTCAAGCGGTATCTGCCTTCAACAGCCTGCTTAATGACCGGCTGCGCAATGTGGTAACGCCCAGCACTGTCTGGACGATCGGCCATGTCAGCCTGCATCCCAATGCCTCGTCCATCGTGCCGGGCAAGGCGGTGTTTTCCATGCAGTGGCGGGACGGCGACAGCGACCGTCTGGCACGGATGGAGGCGATCATCCGCGAGACTGCCGAAGAGGTCGCCCAGACACGCGGGATGGAGCTGTCTTTTGGTCCGATGCTGGGGTTGGAGCCGGTGGCGATGGATGCCCGGCTGCGCGACGCGCTGGCCGAGGCGGCGGAAACGGTGGCGCCGGGCAAGTGGCGCAAGATGCCCTCGGGTGCTTTGCACGACGCGACCAATGTGGCCCGGCTGATGCCCGTGGCGATGTTGTTCGCACCATCGATCAACGGGATCAGCCATGCTTTTGAAGAGGACACAGCCGAAGCCGATCTGGTCGCGGCGGTCGAGGTGCTGGGCCGGGCTGTCGCGGCGCTTTGAGCGCCGTCAGTCCCAATCCACATCGCCAAGGAAGATATAGCCCGCGCCATAGATCGTCTTGATCAACTGCGGGTTCTTCGGGTCTTCGCCAAGTTTCGTGCGCAACCGCGAGATGCGCACGTCCATGGCCCGGTCAAAGCTCTCCGAGGCGACGCCACCAAGGCTTTCTTGCATCTGCGCGCGGCTGATCAGGCGTTTCGGCGCGTCTAGGAACAGCCGCAGCACCTCGCCTTCGGCGTGGGAAAATGTCACCTCGGCGCCTGTCGAATCCTGCAAAACATAGCGGTCGAAATGCGCGGTCCAGCCGTTGAAGCGCGCGGTGGTGCTGGCCTGCGGGGTGGGCTTGGCGCTGCGCAAGCGGGCGCGGATTCGGGCGACCACTTCCGCCGGGTCGAAGGGTTTGATGATGTAATCGTCGGCCCCAAGCTCCAGCCCTGTCACCCGGTCCTGCACCTGCGCGCGGCCCGAGATGATGATGACGATCGCGCCTTGTTCCAGCGCCAGCCGATGTACCAGCGTCAGCCCGTCAGTGTCGGGCAGGCTGAGATCGACAAGACAGACATCGGGCGTATGGCTGGCCAAGGCGGCCTCAAAAGCCCGTGCACGGCCAAAGCTGAGGGTGTCGAATCCGGCTTCCTCAAGCGTGTCCGACAGCATTTGACGGATCTCGGGTTCGTCATCCAGAATGGTAACCAGCGGGCGCGGGGCGGTATCACGGCTCATGGGGCGGTGGCTTTCAATGGGGCGATCAACGCTTGCAGATCGTCTTTTTCAAAGGGTTTGCGCAGCACCGGCGCGAGGGTTTGCGCCTCGACAAACAGCGGGTGATCGGCGGGCAGAGAGGTCATCAGCAACAGTGGCAGGCTGCTGCCGACGCGCCGGGCAAGGTCGATGCCGGTGCCTTCGCCGGTGAGTTGGATGTCCGAGAGGACAAGGGTGATTTCGGGCAGATCGGCGATCAGGGCCGTGGCCTCATCGGCGCTGGTGGCCTCGATCACCGAATGGCCCTGATCCATCAACATGTCGCGCACCACGGCGCGGATATCACTGGTGTCTTCGACCAGCAGCACCAGCCCCGTCGTGGCAGGCACGGCGGCACGGTAGGGCAGACGCAGGCTGATCTGCGCGCCGCCCTCGGGGGCATTGCTCAGCCGCAAATCGCCGCCTGCGGATTTGGTCATGTCGTAGACCATCGACAGGCCCAGCCCCGACCCTTCGCTGCCCTTGGTGGTGAAAAACGGCTCGACCCCACGCTCCAGCGCAGAGGGCGAAAAGCCCGGCCCGGTGTCGTGGATCACCCATTCGATCCATGTGTCATGCACCAGCCGTTGGGTCAGCGTGATCGTGCCCTGCGCGCCGCAGGCATCGCGGGCATTAAGGATGAGGTTCAAAAGCGCGTCCTGCACCCGCCCTTTATCGAGCAGGACAGACCCCTCTGGTGCGTCATTGCGCACCACCAGCGCGCATTTCGGCGGCAGAGTGGGGGCGGCGAGGGTCGAAAGCTCGTTCAGCAGGTCGGCGAGATCGGTGGCCGCGGGGCGCAGGGCGCGGGGTTCGGTCACATCGGCGATGGAACTTAGCAGCGTGCCGCCCCGCCGCGCAGCGGCCAAGGTGCCTTCGACCAATTCGCCCGCTTGGCGCGGCATGTCGGGCAGGCGGGCGAGTTTCGACTGCATCCCCAGAATGATCGTCAAAAGGTTTGAGAAATCATGCGCCAGCCCAGAGATCATCCGTGAGGCGAGTTCGCGTTTCAGCGTCTGTTGCAGGGCGACGCGGGTCTGGGTTTCTTCGGTGATGTCCATCGACAGGATATAGACCCCGCCGCGCCCATCGGGGGTAAAGGCACCGCGTATCCGGCGGGCAGAGGCGTCATGAGTGAACTCGATCACCGCCGGACTGCCTGCATAGGCTTGGGTCAGCGCGGGTTTGATCCGCGCATAGGCAGAGGCCCCAAGCGCGTCGCTGATGTGCAGACCGTAGATATTGCTGGGCCGTCCTGGCATGACACTGCTCAGACGGCGGTTGGAATAGATATAGCGGCTATTCTCGTCGACATGGGCGATATGGGCGGGCATCATCTCGGTTGTCAGGCGGGTGCGGGCTTCGCTTTCGGTGACCTGCCGTTTGGCTTCTTCCAGCGCCGTGATCGTCGCTTCGAGTTTGCGGTTGCTGGCGGCGAGTTGTTCGGCATGGGAGAGCAGTTGATCGCTCAGCGCATCGGACCGCGCGCGCAACAGCGCCTCTTGCCGTTTGGTGTTGGTGATGTCGGTATAGACGGTGACCCAGCCGCCCTGCGGCAGCGGAGAACCTTCGACGCTGATGGTGCGCCCGTTCGCGCGGGTGCGTTCCATGTAATGCGGCACAAAGGCCTGCGCTTGTTCGACACGCTCGGCCACGAAAGCATCGACATCCGTGACCTCACCATATTCGCCGGTTCCGGCAAGATGGCGGATCGTATCCTCAAAGGGCGCACCGGGGGTGACCAGTTCATCGGGCAGGTCGAACATGGATTGAAACGGCCCGTTGCAGACCGCAAGGCGCAGGTCGCTGTCATAGATCGTCAGCGCCTGAGCGATCAGGTTCAGACCGGCTTGGGTCAGGGCTTTGGTTTGGTCATCGGTGATCTGCATTGGCATCCGTCGACGGTAGGGCCAGCACCGCGCAGAGGAAAGGCCAAATGGCGCTTGACCTTCTTGCGCTGGAGGCCCGGAGAAGCGCGGCAAATGAAACCCGAAAGGCAGAGCATGGACAAGAACTTTGGAATGGCGGCGGTGGCTGCGGTGGTCGCGATTGGCGGATATATGTGGTGGCGTGCCGGAGAGGCCCCTGCCCCCACAGCAAGCGGCGCGGCGATGGCAGCCGTCACCCTGCCGGAAAGCCTGAGCGAGCAGGCGCAGATCGGCGCGCGTGCATTTGAAGCGAAATGCGCGGCCTGCCACGGCGTCAATGTCGCCGGGCGCGAAGGCGCAGGCCCGCCGCTGATCCATAAAATCTATGAACCCAGCCACCACGGCGATGGCGCCTTTCTGGTCGCGGCAACCAATGGCGTGCGCCAGCATCACTGGTCTTTCGGCAATATGCCCCCGGTCGAAGGGATCACCCAGGCCGAGGTTAAATCCATCGTGACCTATGTGCGCGAGGTGCAGCGCGCAAATGGCATTGATTAGGCGCAAAAGAAAGTAGGCGCAAAAGGCGGCTAAATCGCGCTGTAACAATTCGTTAGGATTCGGAAAAGATCAGGAAAAAGTTGACCTCCACAAAAAAGAGAACGTCACTTGTGAGATCATAGAATCGCACAAGCGATCGAACCCGCCGGGGAGGGCGGGCATGGGAGGAAGACAATTTGGCCAAGCCGCTGACGCGTGCCGACGGACCTCAGTCCGTGCCGGCGCTGTTGCATCGCAACGCAAGTGAATTCGCAAACGCCCCCGCTTATCGGGAGAAGGAATACGGGATCTGGCAAAGCTGGACCTGGTCGCAGACCCGCGACGAGGTCGAGGCGCTGGCGCTCGGATTTCTGGAGCTGGGACTGGATGAGGGCGATTTCGTCGCCGTTATCGGGCGCAACCGACCATACCTCTATTGGGCGATGATGGCGGCACAGATGGCTGGCGCCATCCCCGTCCCGCTTTACCAAGACGCCAACGCCGAAGAGATGGCCTATGTCATGGGCCACTGCGGCGCGCGCATCGCCGTGGTGGGCGATCAGGAGCAGGTCGACAAGATAATCGAAGTGCAGGCGCAGCTGCCCGACTTTGAGCGGATGGTCTATCTCGATCCGCGGGGCCTGCGGAAATACGACCACTCCAAGCTGGACCAATACAGCGCCGTGCAGGAACTGGGCCGGGCCAACCGCGAAAAGCACATCGCCGAGTTGGAGGCGCGTCAGGCCAAGCTGAATTACGACTCGACCGGTGTGATGCTTTACACCTCGGGCACCACAGGCAAGCCCAAGGGCGTGGTGCTGAGCAACCGTAACGTGATCGAGACGGCGAAGTCGTCTTCGGAATTCGACAACCTCAAACGCAATGACGAGATCCTCGCCTATCTGCCGATGGCATGGGTTGGGGATTTCATCTTCTCCGTGGGCCAAGCGCTTTGGACCGGGTTCTGCACCAACTGCCCCGAAAGCGCCGACACGATGCATGTCGACCTGCGCGAGATCGGGCCGACCTATTATTTCGCCCCGCCGCGGGTGTTCGAGACGCAGCTGACCAGCGTTATGATCCGCATGGAGGACGCGAGCCGCTTCAAGAAATGGCTGTTCGATACCTTCATGGCTCATGCCCGCAAGGTTGGCCCCGCGATTCTGGACGGCAAGAAGGTGTCGTTCATGGACCGTGCGAAATACGCCTTGGGCGAGTTGATGATTTATGGCCCGCTGAAGAACACGCTGGGGTTCAGCCGCGTCCGCGTCGGCTATACCGCCGGCGAGGCGATCGGCCCGGAGATTTTCGACTTCTACCGCTCGCTCGGCATCAACCTCAAACAACTCTACGGCCAGACCGAGGCGACGGTGTTCATCACCGCCCAACCCGACGGCGAAGTGCGCAGCGATACCGTGGGCGTGACCTGCCCCGGCGTTGAGTTGAAAATCGCGGACAATGGCGAGGTCTTTTACCGCTCGCCGGGTGTCTTCGTGGAATACTACAAGAACCCCGAAAGCACCGCAGACACCAAAGATGCCGAAGGCTGGGTCGCCACGGGCGACGCGGGCTTTATTGAGGAAGGTTCGGGCCACCTGCGCATCATCGACCGCGCCAAGGATGTGGGCCAAATGGCCGATGGGCGGCTCTTTGCGCCGAAATATGTGGAGAACAAGCTCAAGTTCTTCCCCAACATCCTTGAGACTGTGGTTTTTGGCAACCAGCGCAGCGAATGCACCGCTTTCATCAACATCGACCTCACGGCGGTGGGCAACTGGGCCGAGCGCAACAACATCGGCTACGCGTCCTATCAAGAACTGGCGCGGCATCCGCAGGTGATGGACACGATCCAAAGCCATGTGGAAGAGGTGAACCGCTCGGTCGCCGAGGATGAGATGCTTTCGGGCTGTCAGGTGCACCGTTTTGTCGTGCTGCACAAAGAGCTCGACGCCGACGATGGTGAATTGACCCGCACCCGCAAAGTGCGCCGCAAGATCATCGAAGAGAAATACGCCGATATCATCACCGCGCTTTATGACGGCTCCAAACAGGTCAGCACCGAGACGGAAGTGACCTATGAGGACGGCCGCAAGGGCTCGATCAAGGCGACGCTCGAAATTCGCGACGCCGCGGTGCAGCCGACCAGCCACAAGATGGCAGCGGAATGAGCGCGGCCGGGGCCAGCGCCGGGCAGGCGGGAACTATGGAAAGGGACAGCGTGAAAGATCAGGCTGACAGCTATGTCACCGACGACGGCCGCACCATCGGCCCCACGGTGATGGAGATGAAAAACATCACCCTGCGTTTCGGCGGTGTGGAAGCGATCAAGGACATCTCATTCGACATCCGCGAGGGTGAAATCCGCGCGATCATCGGGCCGAACGGGGCGGGCAAGTCCTCGATGCTCAATGTGATCAGCGGCTTCTACGTCCCGCAGGAGGGTGAGGTTTGGTACAAGGGCGCGCAGCGTCCGCCGATGAAACCCTATCAGGTGGCGCAGCAGGGCATCGCCCGTACCTTTCAGAACATCGCGCTGTTTGAGGGCATGTCGGTGCTCGACAACGTGATGACGGGCCGCCTGACCCAGATGAAATCGGGCCTGCTGGCGCAGTCCCTTTGGAAGGGCAAGGCCGAGCGCGAGGAAGTGGAGAACCGCGAGATCGCCGAGAAGGTCATCGACTTTCTGGAGATTCAGGCGATCCGTAAAACCCCGGTCGCGCGTCTGCCTTACGGTCTGAAAAAGCGCGTCGAACTGGCCCGCGCCTTGGCGGCGGAGCCGACGATCCTGCTGCTGGATGAGCCGATGGCTGGCATGAACGTCGAAGAGAAAGAGGACATGTCCCGTTTCATCCTCGACGTGAACGACGAGTTCGGCACCACCATCGCGCTTATCGAGCACGATATGGGCGTGGTCATGGACCTTAGCGACCGCGTTGTGGTGATGGATTATGGCCGCAAGATCGGCGACGGATCGCCCGACGAAGTGCGCAACAATCAAGAGGTGATCGACGCCTATCTGGGGGTGGCCCATGACTGAGCGCCGCACGATCACCCGCAACGACACAGCCGTTCTGACTTTGGGGAGGGCCAATGATGCCTGAGCAACTGGCGTTTACAATTGAGGTCTTTCTCAACGGGCTGATGGCCGGGGTGCTTTATGCGCTCGTGGCACTTGGCTTTGTGCTGATCTACAAGGCTTCGGGCATTTTCAACTATGCCCAAGGTGTTATGGCGCTTTTCGCCGCGTTGACACTGGTCGGGATCATGGACGGGCAGGTGCCCTTTAGCCATCTGATCAACGCGATCTTGGGCACCGAAGTGCATCACTTTGGTTGGCATGTGCCTGCCTTCCTTGCCATCGTATTAACAATGATCGTGATGATCGTGCTGGCCTATTGCGTGCAGCGTTTCGTGTTCCGCTACCTCGTGGGCCAAGAGCCGATCATTCTGTTCATGGCGACCATCGGTCTGGCCTATTTCCTCGAAGGCGTCGGCGACCTGATGTGGGGGTCCGAGATCAAGACGCTTGATGTCGGTCTGCCGCAGGGCATTAACATCTGGATTGATGAATTTACCTTCGACGCGACGGGCTACGGCTTTTTTATCGACAACCTCGATATCGTGGCTTCCATCGTGGCCGCAATCCTCGTGATTGGGCTGGTGATGTTCGCGCAATACACCAAACAGGGCCGCGCGATGCGGGCCGTGGCGGACGACCATCAGGCCGCGCTGTCGGTGGGGGTCTCGCTCAACTTCATCTGGATCTTGGTCTGGTCGCTGGCGGGGTTCGTGGCGCTGGTGGCGGGCATCATGTGGGGCGCCAAGTCGGGCGTGCAGTTCTCGCTGTCGCTGATTGCACTCAAGGCTCTGCCGGTGCTGATGCTGGGCGGCTTCACCTCGATCCCCGGCGCGATTGTTGGCGGGCTGATCATCGGTGTGGGTGAGAAACTCTTTGAGTTCCTGATCGGTGCCCCCTTCCTTGGCGGCGCGACCGAGAACTGGTTCGCTTATATGCTGGCGCTCGTGTTCCTCGTCTTCCGCCCGCAGGGCCTGTTTGGGGAGAAGATCATTGAACGGGTTTGATTGGTCATGGGCTACGCTTGCTCCCATCACACTCCTTATTATCGGAGCCCTGTATGAGAACTCTAAGCGGAAACAAGAGATTGCTTCGCTTAGGGAAGCGCTTTCAGAAGCGTTGGAGAAACTCGAAATTGAACGCCTACGCGTAGATAGCATCCGCACCTGGATCTCTCGCGGCGCACCGAAAAGTGGAGCCATCTAATGTTCTATCGTGAAGCAGGCGATTTCAGCACAACTTACGCCGAAGACCAGCAGACCTTTCCGATCAAATTCGACCGCTACCGCTACTATGTGGTGCTGTTCGTTGCGATCTTTGTCATCCCCTTTATGGTCAATGACTACTGGGTAAACTCGCTGTTCCTGCCCTTCCTGATCTACGCCATCGCAGCGATTGGGCTGAACATCCTTGTGGGCTATTGCGGGCAGGTGAGCCTTGGCACCGGCGGTTTCATGGCGGTGGGGGCCTATGCCTGCTACAAGCTGATGACGGCGATGCCAGATGTCAGCATGTTCATCCATATTCTGCTCGCCGGGTTGATCACCGCGGCCGTTGGGGCGCTCTTTGGTCTGCCAAGCTTGCGGATTAAGGGCTTCTACCTTGCCGTGGCGACGCTGGCGGCGCAGTTCTTCCTTGTCTGGCTCTTCAACCGGGTGCCGTGGTTCTACAACTACTCTGCCTCTGGCCAGATCAGCGCGCCTGAGCGGGATACTTTCGGCATTCTGATCACCGGCCCCAACACCGAGGCTTGGGCCACCTATATGTTCTGCCTGATCTTCACCGTCTTCTCGGCGCTGGTGGCGCGCAACCTGACGCGCGGCTCGGTCGGTCGTAAATGGATGGCGATTCGCGACATGGACATCGCGGCCGAGATCATCGGGGTGAACCCGCTGCGTGCGAAACTGACGGCCTTTGCGGTGAGCTCTTTCTTCATCGGCATCTCCGGCGCGCTGTTTTTCTCGATCTATCTCGGCGCGGTCGAAGTGGGCGAAGCCTTCGGCATCAACAAATCGTTCCTTGTGCTCTTCATGATCATCATCGGAGGATTGGGCAGCATCTTTGGCAGCTTTGCGGGGGCCGCGTTCCTTGTGCTCTTGCCGGTGCTTTTGAAAATCGTCGGCGTCGACTGGCTGGGCTGGCCCACCGATATCGTGGCGCATTTGCAGCTGGTGATTGTCGGCGGGCTGATCGTGATCTTCCTGATCGCAGAGCCGCACGGGCTGGCGCAGCTGTGGCGCGTGGCCAAGGAAAAACTGAGATTGTGGCCCTTCCCGCACTAAGGGACGGCCATGAAAAGCGAGGCCGGGGGGAGGAAACCCGGCCCAAACACCCAAGTCGGACAATCCAAGGGAGGAAACACCGATGAAATATAAACTGGGAACACTGGCCGTAGCTGGCCTGATGGCCGCAAGCCCCGTGATGGCGGACCTTGTCTTTCCATCGCTGAGCTATCGTACCGGGCCCTACGCGGCGGGCGGCATCCCCTTCGCCGACGGTTACGCCGATTACTTTACGCTGCTGAACGAGCGTGACGGCGGCATCGGTGGCGAAACCATCCGCGTGCCGGAATGCGAAACCGCCTATAACACCGAAAAAGGCGTGGAGTGCTACGAGTCGACCAAGGGCGAAGGCGCGCTGGTGTATCAGCCGCTCTCGACCGGCATCACCTACCAGCTGATCCCCAAAGTCACCGCCGACGACATCCCGATGCTGACATCGGGTCTGGGCCGTACCTCGGCCAAGAACGGCAACACTTTCAGCCACGTCTTTAACTTCCCTGCGAACTACTGGGATGGCGCGTCGGTTGCGATCAAGCACATCATGGAGCAGGAAGGTGGCAGCCTTGAGGGCAAGAAGATCGCGCTCGTGTACCACAACTCTGCCTATGGCAAGGAGCCGATCCGCACGCTGCAAGAACTGAGCGAGAAGCATGGTTTCGAGCTGAAAGAAGTGCCCGTCGATCACCCCGGTCAGGAGCAGAAATCGCAGTGGCTGCAAATCCGCCGCGACAAGCCTGACTATGTGATCATGTATGGTTGGGGCGTGATGAACCAAGTTGCGGTTCAAGAAGCCGCCAACATCCGCTTCCCGATGGATAAGTTCATTGGCATCTGGTGGTCCGGTTCGGAAAACGACGTTCTGGCGGCGGGTGCCAAGGCCGATGGCTACAAGGCCCTGACCTTCCACAACGTGGGCTCCGACTATCCGCTTTATGACGATCTGCAGAAATACGTTGTCGATGCGGGCAAAGCTGCCGGTGCAGGCGATCAGGTCGGCTCGGTGCTTTATAACCGTGGCGTCTATGCCGCCATGCTGGTGTCAGAGGCGGCCCGTACGGCGCAGGAAATCCACGGTGTGACCGACATCACCGGCGGCCAGATGCGCGACGGGATGGAGCAGCTTGAGATCACCGAAGAGAAGATGGCGGCGCTTGGCCTGCCGGACTTCGGGCCTGAGTTCTCGGTCTCCTGCGAAAACCACGGTGGTGAGGGCTTTGTCGCCGTGACCCAGTGGGATGCGGAAGCCAAGGAATGGAACCTCGTGTCGGACTTCATGCAGTCGGATCAAGACGTGATCCAGCCGCTGATCGATGAGGATAGCTCGGCCTATGCCGACGAAAACGCCATCGAAGGCAACTGCTAAGACACCGCTCCCGGCTGCCCTCTGGGTGGCCGGGAACCTACCCAAGCGCCAAGAAAGGTCCTTCCCATGCTGGATGCCGCCAACACCAATGACGTCGCAGTCGACAACCTGCTTGAGGTCAACAATATCGAGGTGATCTACAACCACGTTATCCTCGTGCTGAAGGGCGTCAGCCTGAACGTGCCCAAGGGCGGCATCACCGCGCTGCTGGGCGGCAATGGCGCGGGCAAGACGACGACGCTCAAGGCGATCTCGGGGCTGCTGGCCTCGGAGCGGGGCGAGGTCACCAAAGGCTCGATCAAATACCGCGGCGGTGCGATCCAGCATCAGGATCCTGCCGAGACCGTGAAGAAAGGTGTCGTGCAGGTCATGGAAGGCCGCCACTGTTTTGAGCACCTGACCATTGAAGAAAACCTCCTGACTGGGGCCTATACCCGCACCGATGGCAATGCCGCGATCCAGCAGGACCTTGAGATGGTCTATAACTATTTCCCCCGTCTGAAAGAGCGCCGCCGCTCGCAGGCTGGCTATACCTCGGGCGGTGAGCAGCAGATGTGCGCCATTGGCCGCGCTCTGATGTCACGGCCTGAGACGATCCTTTTGGACGAGCCGTCGATGGGCCTTGCCCCGCAACTGGTTGAGCAGATTTTCGAGATCGTGAAATCGGTGAACGAACAGGAGGGCGTGACCTTCTTGCTGGCCGAGCAAAACACCAACGTCGCGCTGCGCTTTGCGCATTACGGCTACATCCTCGAATCCGGTCGCGTGGTGATGGACGGCCCAGCCAAAGACCTGCGCGAGAACCAAGACGTGAAGGAATTCTACCTCGGCATGTCCGACGAAGGCCGCAAAAGCTTTCGCGACGTGCGCAGCTACCGCCGCCGCAAACGCTGGCTGAGTTAAGCCGGTACACGACCGGACCAGTAAGACCCAAGACAAGACCAGAGCGGGCCTGTGCCCTCTCCAGTGATGCCATAGCAGGAAAGTGACAGGGATGCTGACCAAGCCCCATTTCGACGATCTGGAAACCCGCAGCGCCGACCAACGGGCGGCCGATCTGGCGCAGGCGTTGCCGCAGCAGATCGCCCGCGCACAGGGCTTGCCGGGTTATGGCGAGACGCTGAAGGGGGTGGATGCGGCGCAAATCACCTCTGCCGAAGCGCTGGCCGACCTCCCGGTGCTGCGCAAATCTGAGCTTGGCAAGGCGCAGGCGGGGCAGACGCCCTTCGGCGGGTTCACGACCAAGCCGGTGACGGAGTTCAGCCATGTCTTCCAGTCGCCCGGTCCGATTTACGAGCCCTCCAGCAACGATCCTGACTGGTGGCGGATGGGGCGCTTCCTCCATGCCGCGGGGATCGGCGCGGGCGATGTGGTGCACAACTGCTTTGGCTACCACCTGACCCCTGCCGGCATGATCTTCGAATCCGGTGCGCGCGCGGTGGGGGCGACCGTCTTGCCCGCTGGCACCGGCCAGACCGAGCTACAGGTCACCGCCGCCCGTGATGTGGGCTCGACCGCCTATGCGGGCACGCCGGACTACCTCAAGGTGATCTTGGAAAAGGCCGATGCCATGGGGGTTGATCTGAAGATCACCAAGGCGGCGGTCGGCGGCGGCGCGCTTTTCCCCAGCCTGCGGGCCTTCTATCAAGAGCGCGGTATCACCTGTCTGCAATCCTATGCCACCGCCGATCTGGGGAATATCGCCTATGAAAGCCCGGCAATGGAGGGGCTGATCGTCGACGAGCAGGTCGTCGTCGAGATCGTCACCCCCGGCACCGGAATCCCGGTCGCGCCCGGTGAGGTCGGTGAGGTGGTGGTCACCACGCTGAACCCCGATTACCCGCTCATTCGCTTCGCCACCGGAGACCTTAGCGCCGTTTTGGAGGGCGAAAGCCCCTGTGGGCGGACCAACATGCGCATCAAGGGCTGGATGGGCCGCGCCGATCAGACCACTAAGATCAAAGGCATGTTCGTCCGGCCCGAGCAGGTGGCGGCGCTGGTTGCCCAACACGAGGAGATCGAAAAGGCCCGCGTCATCGCCAGCCGGGAAGGCGAGGCAGATGTGATGACCGTGCAGATCGAAACCGTCGGAGTGGACAAGGACGCCTATGCCCGATCCGTGGCCGATCTCCTCAAGCTCAAGGGCCGGGTCGAGCTGGTTGCCCCCGGCAGTCTGCCGCGCGACGGGCTGGTGATCGAAGATACCCGCAGCTACGATTGAGGCGCGGCGTCGCGCCCTCTGGCATTTCCGAGTGAAATCGTCGAAATAGGGCGCATGACGCTGAACACCGCCTCCTCTGAGACGCCCAATCTGCGCCGCGCCCGCGACGGGCTGCGCGCGCTGTCGGCTGTCGCCCTGACCGTCGCCACCATCTGTGCGCTGCCGATGCTGGCGGTGCTGATCGCCGCGCTGAGCGGCGGGACGGAAACGGTGCAACACTTGATCGACACGGTGCTGGGCCGCTACACGGTGACGACGCTGCTCTTGGTGCTGCTGGTATCTTTCGGCACCTTTGCCATCGGTGTGGGGGCGGCATGGCTGGTAACGATGACACGTTTCCCCGGCGCCAAGCTGTTGGAGATTGCACTGGTGTTGCCGCTGGCCTTCCCGGCCTATGTGCTGGCCTACGCCTATACCCATGTGCTCGACCATCCCGGCATTGTGCAGACCATGCTGCGCGACGTAACGGGCTGGGGCCCGCGGGACTACTGGTTCCCCGAGATTCGCTCGCTTGGCGGGGCGGCGGCGATGCTGGTGTTGGTGCTTTATCCTTACGTCTACCTGCTGGCCCGCGCCGCTTTTCTGCAGCAAAGCGGGACGACATTCCTAGCCGCCCGCGCGCTCGGCTCCAGCGCTTGGGCGGCGTTTTTCAAGGTCAGCCTGCCGCTGGCCCGACCCGCCATTGCAGGCGGCGTGTTGCTGGCGGTGATGGAGACCATCGCCGATTTCGGCACCGTGGCCTATTTCGGCGTCCAGACCTTTGCCACCGGCATCTACACCAGCTGGTTCTCCATGTTCGACCGGGCCGCCGCCGCGCAACTGGCGCTTTGCCTGCTGAGTTTCGCGCTATTGCTGGCGATGCTGGAGCGGGCGCAGCGCGGCAAGGCCAAGTATCACGACCCCGCGCGTCGGACCCAATCCGCACCGCCAGCCGAGCTGAAAGGCTGGCAGGCCGCAGCGGCGATCGTGCTTTGTGGTGTGCCGGTGCTCTTTGGCGCGGTGCTGCCGGTGGTCATCCTCGTGACCATGGGGCTTGATAGCGAGCAGAGCCTTTTCAGCCCGCGCTACCTCGGTTTCATGCGCAATTCGGTGACGCTGGCGGGGGTCGCGGCTGCGCTGACGGTGCTGGCGGCGATCAGCGTGGGGTTTTACCGGCGGCTGCGCCCGGGCCGCGTCTCGCAGGGGGCGGCTTATGTCGCGCGGTTGGGCTATGCGGTGCCGGGCGGGGTGATCGCCGTGGGGCTGCTGGTGCCCTTTGCGGCTTTCGACAACGCGCTCGACGCCTGGATGCGCGAGACCTTTGATGTTTCCACCGGGCTTTTGATTACCGGCTCGATCTGGCTCTTGGTGCTGGCCTATCTGGTGCGTTTCCTCGCGGCGGCGCTTGGGGCCTATGAGGGCGGGCAGTCGATGGTGCATGCCAATATGGACGCCGCCGCGCGGTCACTGGGGCAGACGCCCTTGGGGACGCTGCGCCGGGTGCATCTGCCGATCCTTGCGCCGAGCCTGCTGACCGCGCTGCTGATCGTCTTTGTCGATGTGATGAAGGAACTGCCCGCCACGCTGATCATGCGGCCTTTCAACTATGACACGCTGGCGGTGCAGGCGTACCGTTTGGCGAGTGACGAGCGGCTCAATGGGGCGGCGGTGCCGAGCCTTGTGATCGTCGCGATGGGGCTGCTGCCGGTGATCCTGATCTGTCGGCAGGTGGGGCGGCAGCGGTAACGCGGAAGGGCCACCGCCTGCCCGTGGGGTGGCGATCACAACGTGCCTTCGTGCCACTTTATGGCGCAACCGTGATGTGCGTTCGCGAGGTTGCACCCAGCCTTACCAAATCGCCTCCCCGCCGGGACGGGCAGACGATGGCCCGGCGCCTGCGGCTTGATTCCGGGCCGGGGTGCCCCGGGCGAAGCGTTTGCTGCACGCCGCGCGCATAAAAAAGGCGGGCCCGAAAGCCCGCCTTCTGCACTACTCGCTAGGTTGAATTATTCCCAGCCGACCGAGTTGAAGATCTTCTGCGCGGTGCCGATGTTCTCGGCCACGTCCGACAGGTTCACCTCGTCGGCTTTGAACTCACCCAACTGCTTGACGCTGTCGGCCAGTTCCACGCCTTCCACGGTGGGGAATTCATCGTTGCCCGCCGAGAAATAGACCTGCGCCTGATCGGAGGCGAGATACTCAAGGAACTTCACCGCGTTCTCACGGTTCGGGGCGTTCTTGGCCACGCCGCCGCCCGAGAGGTTCATATGCGCGCCGTTGCCTTCTTGGTCCGGCCAGATCAGGCCGATCTTGCCAATATCGGCGCTCACGCCGTCGACGTCGGTGCGGATCGCGCGCGCGAAATAGTAGCTGTTGGAGACCGCGATGTCGCACTCACCCGAAACGATGCCGCGCAGCTGGTCGGTGTCGCCGCCTTGGGGTGCGCGCGCCATGTTGTCGACCACGCCCTGCGCCCATTCGGTTGCGGCTTCTTCGCCCTCATGGGTCACGATGGAGGCCAGCAGTGTCTGGTTGTAGGTGTTGGTCGAAGACCGGATGCAGACCTGACCTTTGTAGGCCGGATCGGCAAGATCCATGTAGGTCGCTGGCGGATTGTCCATCGTCTCTTTGTTGTAGAAGATGATCCGCGCGCGTTGGGACAGACCGAACCACTGGTTGTCGTCGTCCTGCAGGTTGCCGGGGATGCGCTCTTCGAGCGTGTCGCTCTCGACCGCTTGCAGCAGGTCCATGTCTTTGGCGCGTTTGAGGCGGCTGGTGTCCACGGTCAGCAGGACGTCGGCGGGAGAGTTCGCGCCTTCGGCTTCCATACGGGCCAGCAGTTCGTCGGCTTTGCCTTCGATGCGGTTGATGGTGATGCCGGTCGCTTCGGTAAAGTCGGAGTAGAGCCGCTCGTCAGTGTCGTAGTGACGCGAAGAGTAGAGATTCAACTCGCCATCGGCCAGCGCAGGAAGGGCCAGCGCCATCAGCGCGGCGGCGGCAGTCGATGTTTTGCAGAAGGTCATATCAGGGTCCTGTTCCATTTGGGATAACTTGACTGAAACAGTAAGAAACAGATTTTATCCGGCCCTGCAACCAATTCCGATAAATTTTGTCGGAAAGCCCCCGGCCGCATGAGGCCGAGGGCTATGCGGTCAGTCTTTGCCGCCGATCTTGTCTTGGGTCTTGGTGTCGAAATCGCTGGCGTCGTGCCGCTCATGCAGTTGCATCGACAGGTCATCGCCGAAGGCGCGGTTGACCATACGGCCCCGGGTCACGGCAGGGCGTGCGTCAATCGCTTCGGCCCAACGCTTGACGTTTTTGTAGGACGTCACGTCAAGGAACTCAGCCGCCGAATAGAGCCGCCCGAGCACCAATTGACCATACCAGCTCCAGATCGCCATATCGGCGATGGAGTATTCATCGGCGAAATACTCATGATCGGCCAAATGCTTGTCCATCACATCAAGCTGACGCTTGGTTTCCATCGCGAAACGGTTGATGGGGTATTCGAACTTCTCTGGGGCGTAGGCGTAGAAATGGCCGAAGCCGCCGCCAAGGTAGGGCGCGCTGCCCATCTGCCAAAAGAGCCACGACAGCGCCTCGGTCCGGCGGGCGGGGTCTTGGGGCAGGAAGGCGCCAAACTTCTCAGCGAGATAGAGCAGGATCGCCCCCGATTCGAAGACCCGCTGGGGCGCATCGCCAGAGTGGTCCATCAGCGCGGGAATTTTGGAATTGGGGTTCACCTCGACAAAGCCCGAACCGAACTGATCGCCCTCGGAAATATCAATCAGCCAAGCGTCGTATTCAGCCGCCTTATGGCCCGCCTCTAGCAGCTCTTCGAACATCACCGTGACTTTGACGCCATTGGGCGTGGCGAGGGAATAAAGCTGAAAGGGATGCTCGCCGACGGGGAGGTCCTTGTCATGGGTCGCACCGGCGATGGGCCGGTTGGTGCTGGCGAATTTGCCGCCGCTTTCTGATTCCCATTTCCAAACCTTTGGGGGCGTATATTCGGGCATGTCCGACATGATGGTCTTCCTTGTTATTCAAGTCTGCTTTGAAGGTGGGGTTTTCCGCCGGGGTTGCAAGCCGTTATCCGCAACGAAAAAGGCCGCCCCCGAAGGAGCGGCCTTTAGTTCTAAAAAGCTGCGAAGCTCAGCCCTGACGGGCTTTGAACCGGCGCTGCGTCTTGTTGATGACGTAAACGCGGCCTTTGCGACGCACAACACGGCAATCGCGATGCCGATTCTTGAGCGAGCGGAGCGAATTGCGAACCTTCATGGTCGTCTCCTCATGTCGTGGCGCGGGCCAGCGCCTGGGTTGCGGGCAACCTGCCAAAGGCAGGTCGATGAATAATGGTGGGCGATACTGGGATCGAACCAGTGACCCCTTCGATGTCAACGAAGTGCTCTACCGCTGAGCTAATCACCCACTTTTAAGCGTTTCCATGCCGGCCCCAAAACTAAATGGGGCGCGAAATTTCGCGCCGTTGGGGTCCTATAAAAGGAGTCGGCGACGGGATCAAGGGCTTTTGGAGCGGAATAAACACGCTATGTTCGACTTAGAGGGAAATATTATGCCGATGACCGCCTACGAAGTACTGCATCCCGACCGAAACCGCTCTTGCGTGGTCTTTGCCTCGCCCCATTCGGGTCGGGATTATGCGGCGTCTTTCCTGCGGCGGTCGGTTTTGGACGAACATGCGATCCGCTCGTCCGAGGATGCTTTTGTCGATCTGTTGTTCGATTGCGCGCCGCTGCATGGGGCCTCTTTCATCAAAGCTGGCGCGCCGCGGGCCTATATCGACCTCAACCGCGCGCCAGAGGAATTGGACCCATCGGTCATCGAAGGGATCCCGCGGCAGGGTCATAACCCGCGCGTGGCCTCGGGGCTTGGGGTGATTCCCCGCGTGGTGGCCAATGGTCGGGCGATTTATCGCGGCAAGCTTTCCCAAGAAGAGGCGCAGCTGCGCATCGACAGCTACTGGCGGCCCTATCACGCGAAACTGCAAGAGTTGCTGAGCGGGGCGCATCGCCGTCACGGGCAGGCGGTGCTGGTCGATTGCCACTCCATGCCGCATGAGGCGATGGACGGTGTGGCACGCGGCGGGATGCGGCGGCCCGATGTCGTGTTGGGCGACCGCTTTGGCGCGGCGGCGGGGGGCGAGGTGGTCGACCGGATCGAAGCGGCCTTTGTCGAGGCGGGGTTCGTGGTGACGCGGAATTCGCCCTTCGCCGGGGCCTATATTACCCAAGCCTATGGCCGTCCCTCGCGCGGGCAGCATGCCGTGCAGGTCGAGATCGACCGGGCGCTCTATATGAACGAGCGGTTGATTCGGCCCAACGGTGCTTTCGAGGCGGTGCAGGCAGCGTTGCAACGTGTGGTGGCCGAAGTGGCGCAGATCGGACAGCAGCGGCTTCCCCTCGCTGCGGAGTAGGTCAGCGCAGGGCGCGGCCTTTCACGATTGCTTTATCGCCGAAACGGCTGCGGATGCTGTCGGCGGCGCGTTCGGCGCGGCTGCGCTGTGCGGCTCCGGGGTCAAGTAGATCGCCGGCCATGTCCGCCCCCTCTGCGCCCGAAAGATCCGATAGCCCCACGCCGATCAGCCGATAAGCGCTATTGTGGTCGACCTGATCGAACAGGGCGCGGGCGGTGCGATAAATGCGGTCGGCCAGTTGCGTTGGATCGTGCAGCGACAGGCGGCGAGACAGCAAAGAGTGATCGGCGCGTTTCAGTTTTAGCGTCACCACTCGGCCTGCCATCTCTTTCGCCTTGGCACGGTCTGCCACCTTTTCCGCCAAGCGCCAGATGTGGGCATCGAGAATCTCTGCATCGCCGGTATCGTCAGAGAATGTCGTCTCATTGCTGATCGACTTCACCGGACGGTGCCGCGACACGCGCCGTTTGTCTTGCCCGCGCGCGAGATGCCACAGCCGGTCGCCCATGCTGCCAAAGCGGGCGATGAGATCGGTCTGGTCCCACCGCAAGAGATCGGAGAAACTGCGGATGCCGGCCTTTTCCAGCGCGGTCTGCGTGGCGGCACCGACGCCCCAGATCATGCCCACCGGTTTGTCGCGCAAAAACGCCGCCGTTTCGCCCGCGCCGATGACAGAGAACCCATGCGGCTTGTCGAGGTCCGAGGCGACCTTGGCCAGAAACTTGTTATGGCTCAGCCCGATGGAACCTGTCAGCCCCAGTTCCACCTTCATCCGCCGCACCAGCCGCGCCAGCATCACCGCCGGGGGCTGGCCGTGCAGCCGCGCGGTGCCGGTCATATCGAGAAAGGCTTCGTCCAGCGACAAGGGCTCAATCGCCGGGGTCATCTCTTCCATCATCGCGCGAATCGCGCGGGAGGCTTCGACATAGACCTCCATTCGTGGCTTAATGATCACCGCCTCGGGGCACAGCTTGAGCGCCTGAAACATCGGCATGGCCGAGCGCACGCCGCGGATCCGCGCGACATAGCAGGCGGTCGACACGACCCCGCGCCGCCCGCCGCCGATGATGACGGGTTTGCCAGCCAGTTCGGGATTGTCGCGTTTTTCGACCGAGGCATAGAAGGCGTCGCAATCCATATGGGCGATGGAGAGGTCAAAGAGTTCCGGGTGGGACAGCACGCGCGGGCTGCCGCAGCGCGGACAGCGCCGCGCCGGCGGGATTTCAGTCAGACAATCGCGACAGAGGGTAGCCATGGGTACACCGGGAGGGCAGGGTTCGGGCGACGATTCTAAACAGATCGCGAGGGATTGAACATGGTCTTTGATGGCGCAAAGCTCGCGCTCTACCTTGGGGAGAAGCTGGCCGTGATCCTGCGCGATGATCTGCCGGGGCTGCTCTTTGCTGATCACTGGGATTTGCCCGGCGGGGGCCGCGAGGGGGATGAGACACCGCTGGCCTGCGCGCTGCGCGAATGCCGCGAAGAGTTGGGGATCGTGGTGCCTGAAGACGCGGTGATCTGGCAAGGCAGTTTTGATGAGGCGGGACGGATCAAATGGTTCTTCGTTGCACGCTTGCCCGCCGAAGCCGAGGCCCAGATCGTCTTTGGCGACGAGGGGCAGCGCTGGCGTTTGATGACGCAGGATGAGTTTCTGACCCACCCCCGCGCGGTGCCCGCATTTCAGGACCGCTTGCGGGTCTATCTGGCGCAAAGCGCGACAGAAAAAGACCAGCACTAGAGGGGGAAATAAAGGCCCCCCGCCTGCGTGAGCGGGGGGAGGTGACGAACATCAGGAAGAACCAGTTCGTCGGGGAGTATCACCTGAGTTCAACATAACATGTTACGCGGTTTTCGCCTAACATTGATGGCCGCCCCCGCGGCGCATCCCGGCGCGCTGTGGTCGATTTGCTACAGGGCGAGGGAGGTTCTTGTTAACGTTCAGAAATTTCCTGAAGCACGGCGCGTGCAGCGGCAGCGGGGTTTTCGGCCTGCCAGATCGGGCGGCCCACCACGATGTGATCGGCGCCATCCGCGATGGCCTGACCGGGGGTGGCGACCCGTTTCTGATCGCCCAATGCGGCACCTTGGGGGCGCACGCCGGGGGTGACGATAAGCTTGCCGTTTGCTTCGGGGAGGGCGCGGATCGCGGCGGCCTCTTGAGGAGAGGCGATGACGCCATCCGCGCCTGCGTCCAACGCGCGGCCCGCACGGGTCAGCACCAGATCGCCCAGATCGCCCGGTTGGATCAGCGCGGCGTCAAGGTCGGCGCGGTCAAGTGAGGTGAGGATCGTGACGGCGAGGATCTTCATGTCGGTGCCGGCGGCACCTTGCTTGGCCGCCGCCACCACATGCGGGTCGCCGTGGACGGTCAGGAAATCCAGATCGAACTGGGCCAGCCCGCGCACCGCCGCCTCTACGGTGGCACCGATGTCAAATAGCTTCATATCAAGGAAGATGCGCTTGCCATGTTCCTGTTTCAGTTCATTGGCCAAGGCCAAGCCGCCGCCCGTCAGCATGCCGAGGCCGATTTTGTAAAAGCCCACCGCATTTCCGAGCTTTTCGGCCAGTTCCAGCCCCGCGACCGCATGTGGAACATCAAGGGCGACAATCAGACGGTCATCAGACATGCGAGGGCTCCTGCCAATTTTCAAACGGCTTTGACCTACGCCGCGGCGCGGGGCAAGTCCATCATTCATGCAATAGGGGCGCAAAAAAATAGGGGCGCAAAAAAGAGGCCCGAACACCGCGTTGCGGGGTCCGGGCCAAGTGATCAGAGACTTAGCAGGCAGGCACTGGTCTCTGGTATGCGGAACGCCACATCGGGACAGATGAGGTGGCAGCAGGTCCGCGGGCAGCCGCGCGGCAGGCAGGTGCCGCACGGAAGAGGGTTAGGCTGCGTCGCGGCCGGGGAGGTCCATGACCTCTTCCAACCAACGCAGCGGATCGAAGCTGCGGCGTCCGGCCCGCTGAGCGGGGACGTGGCGCAGGACTTCGGAACTCAAACCACGCTTCTGGGCGTGGCGGCGGAGCGCTTGACGGGACAGGCCGTCAGCGGCATCGCGGTATGACATGGTAATCGGGGCATCGATGGCACAAGCGTAGCGGCGCAGCTGCTCCCCGTCTTGGACGGTCACCAGCGCTTCGAAACACTGAGTGGCCGCATTGTAGGTGACATCTGTCAACTGGATAGGGCGCGTCTGCATCGTTTCACCTCTTGTGTTCTTCTGAACCTTGGCAGGCTTTGTCGTCCTGCTCTCGTCTGAGGAATAAACGCGAGAGGCAGCCAAATGGTTTCATTATGGTTACACTTTCTGTGGATAAAGGTTAACAATGTATTTATATCAATGGCATAGGATGGTATTTTTTGACGCAAAGTTGCCGTATTTTCGCCTTATTGGCTGAATTCTTCCTATTGGCGGCTTTTTCGGCGGCGGTATTTTGCGCCCGTACGGTCTTGAACCCGCAGCACCGCTTCCCAAATTGATACCGAGGCTCAGACCGCTGCGTGCCACATATCGGGCGCGGCATTTTGGAGCGCTTGTAGAAAAGGAGAGACCCATGGACTTGAGCAAGTTCACGGAAAGATCGCGCGGCTTTATTCAAGCGGCGCAAACCATTGCGACACGGGAAAGCCATCAGCGGCTGTCCCCTGAACATGTACTCAAAGCACTGCTGGACGACGACCAAGGGCTGGCGCGCAACCTGATCGCGGCCTCGGGCGGCGATGGTGCGCGCGTGATGCAGGCGCTTGACCTCGCGCTTGGCAAAATCCCGAAAGTCACCGGCGATGCGGGGCAGGTCTATTTGGACGGCACCACCGCCAAAGTGTTGGCTGAGGCCGAAACCATGGCCAAGAAAGCGGGCGATAGTTTTGTCACTGTCGAACGCATTCTGACCGCGCTTTGCATGGTGAAGTCCGGCGCGAAGACGGCGTTGGAAGCGGGCAAAGTAACGGCCCAAGCCCTGAACACCGCGATCAATGATGTGCGCAAGGGACGCAAGGCCGACAGCGCCACCGCCGAAGACAGCTATGAGGCTTTGGAGAAATACAGCCTCGACCTGACCGCGCGGGCCGAAGAGGGCAAGATTGACCCTATCATTGGCCGGGATGAGGAAATCCGCCGCGCGATGCAGGTGCTGAGCCGCCGGACCAAGAACAACCCGGTGCTGATCGGTGAGCCGGGTGTGGGTAAGACCGCCATTGCCGAAGGCTTGGCCCTGCGGATCGTGCACGGTGACGTGCCTGAATCGCTGCGCAACAAACGCCTGCTCGCGCTCGACATGGGCGCGTTGATCGCCGGGGCGAAATACCGTGGCGAGTTCGAGGAGCGGCTGAAGGCGGTTCTGACCGAGGTGACCGAAGCCGCGGGCGAGGTGATCTTGTTCATTGACGAGATGCACACGCTGGTCGGTGCCGGTAAGGCCGACGGCGCGATGGATGCGTCGAACCTGCTGAAACCTGCGCTGGCGCGGGGGGAGCTGCACTGTGTGGGTGCCACCACGCTCGAAGAATACCGCAAATATGTCGAGAAAGACGCAGCACTTGCGCGGCGGTTCCAGCCAGTAATCGTGCAGGAGCCGACGGTGGAGGACACCGTTTCGATCCTGCGTGGCATCAAAGAGAAGTATGAGTTGCACCACGGTGTGCGCATTTCCGACACTGCGCTGGTCGCGGCGGCGACGCTGAGCCATCGCTACATCACCGACCGTTTCCTGCCCGACAAGGCGATCGACCTGATGGACGAGGCCGCGAGCCGTCTGCGGATGGAAGTCGACAGCAAGCCTGAAGAACTGGACGCGCTGGACCGTCAGATCCTGCAGCTTCAGATCGAGGCCGAAGCGCTGAAGAAAGAAGATGATACCGCGTCCAAGGATCGGCTGGAAGCTTTGCAGAAAGACCTGAGCGATCTGCAGGACCGCAGCGCCGAGATGACAGCGCAGTGGCAGGCCGAGCGGGACAAGCTGGCCGGTGCGCGCGACATCAAGGAAAAGCTGGATCATGCGCGGGCCGACCTCGACATTGCCAAACGCGAAGGCAACCTCGCGCGCGCGGGCGAGCTATCTTACGGCGTGATCCCGCAGTTGGAGCGCGACCTTGAGGCCGCCGAGGGCCGCGAAGACGACATGATGGTCGAAGAGGCCGTGCGCCCGGATCAGATTGCCAGCGTCGTCGAGCGTTGGACCGGTATCCCTGCGGGCAAAATGCTTGAAGGGGAGCGGGACAAGCTGTTGCGGATGGAAGAGCAGTTGCATGATCGGGTGATCGGTCAGAGCGCGGCTGTCAAAGCGGTCGCCAATGCCGTGCGCCGCGCGCGGGCTGGGCTGAATGACGAAAACCGCCCGCTTGGCAGCTTCCTCTTCCTCGGGCCGACTGGCGTGGGTAAGACCGAATTGACCAAGGCCGTGGCCGAGTTTCTCTTTGACGACGACAATGCGATGGTTCGCATCGACATGTCCGAGTTCATGGAGAAGCATTCGGTGGCCCGTCTGATCGGTGCCCCTCCGGGCTATGTCGGCTATGACGAGGGCGGTGTGCTGACCGAAGCGGTGCGGCGGCGTCCTTATCAGGTCGTGCTTTTTGATGAGGTCGAAAAGGCGCATCCGGATGTCTTCAACGTGCTGCTGCAGGTGCTCGACGATGGTGTGCTGACCGATGGTCAGGGCCGCACGGTCGACTTCAAGCAGACGCTGATCATTCTGACCTCAAACCTCGGGGCGCAGGCGCTGAGCCAACTACCCGAAGGCGGCGACATGGCCGGGGCCAAGCGCGACGTGATGGACGCGGTCCGGGCGCATTTCCGGCCTGAGTTCCTGAACCGTCTGGACGAGACAATCATCTTTGACCGTCTGGGCCGTGCGGATATGGACGGGATCGTCGATATCCAGATGGCACGCCTGCTCAAGCGGCTTGCGGGGCGGAAGATCACGCTTGATCTGGATGACGCCGCGCGCAAGTGGTTGGCTGACGAAGGCTATGATCCGGTCTTTGGGGCGCGGCCCCTCAAGCGGGTGATCCAGCGCACCGTGCAGGATCCGCTGGCCGAGATGCTGCTGGCCGGAGACGTGAAGGACGGCGATACCGTCACCGTCCGCGCCGGGACCGATGGTTTGATCATTGGCGATCAGGTGGCCGCGTCGAACCGGCCCAAACCGGATGATGCCACGGTGCATTAAACGCCCAAGACATTAAGAAAGGCCGGGGTTATCCCGGCCTTTTCGCTTGGACTAAAACCCGCGAAAGGCGCCCATTATTCGCCAATCGCTTCTTTCACGATTGCGTCTAGCAGGCTCTGCACCTCTTGCATGGCTCCTTCGGGAAAGGCGCGGTAGCCGACGGTCACTTCGTCACTCTCAGGCAATTGCATGACGAAAATGTCGTAGGGGCAAAAGCCGATGTTCATCACATCCGCCTCCATCACTTTGCGCGACAGCGCGGCGGAGCAAAAGCTGAACACCTCCGCCGCCTCGAACAGCACCACGTCAGAGCCGACATCCGCGCGGGTGCGGTCCAGCATCTCACCCACATGGCTGACGTTTTCGGGGATCAGCCCTTGGTTCAGGATCGCATTCTCCACCCCAAAGGTCACATCGCCGTAGCTCTGATCCGTGGTATAGGTCACCATCTCATCCGCCTGCGCGGCGCTGGCCAGCATCAGACCGGCGGCAAAAAGGAAACGGATCATGGCAGCACTCCTTTAATAACGGCGCCTGACATTTCGGTGTGCTGGCTGAAATCCGGGCGAAAGGATTTGGTGCCACCCGCGGCGGGCGCTAACTTCTATTGAGTATAGTAGGGAGTGCTGAAATGGCCAATCGTTGGATCAATCGACTGACAGACCGAGACGTAACCGACGAGGCGCAGTACTTTAACCGGCGTCAGATCATGGGCGGCGCGATGGCAGGGCTGGGTCTTGCCAGCTTGGGGCAGGGGGCCATGGCCCAAGAGGGGCTGACCCCGAATGACTATGAGGACATCACCCAATACAACAATTACTACGAATTCGGCACCGGCAAGGGTGACCCCGCGAAATACGCAGGGAGCCTGACGACCAAGCCGTGGTCAGTGGCCATCGAAGGGATGGTCGACAAGCCGGGCGATTACGCTTTTGAGGACATCATGAAGGCCATGACAGTCGAAGAGCGCATCTACCGCCTGCGCTGCGTCGAAGCTTGGTCGATGGTGGTGCCGTGGAACGGGTTCGAGTTGGCCGATCTCCTGAATATGGCCGGGGTGCAATCCGGTGCGAAATACGTCGCGTTCGAGACCGCCTACCGGCCTGAGGAAATGCCCGGCGTCCGCTTCCCCGTGCTCGACTGGCCCTATGTCGAAGGGCTGCGTCTGGATGAGGCGATGCACCCGCTGACAATCATGGCCACCGGCATCTATGGCAAAGACATCCCAAACCAGAACGGCGCGCCCCTGCGTTTGGTGGTGCCATGGAAATATGGCTACAAGTCGATCAAATCCGTCGTGCGGATCACCCTGACCGACAAACAGCCGCCCACCAGCTGGAACAAGGCCGCGCCGCGGGAATACGGCTTCTACAGTAACGTAAACCCCGAAGTGAGCCATCCACGCTGGTCGCAGGCCGATGAGCGCCCCATCGGTGGCGGGCTGTTTGCGCGGCGTCAGCCGACGCTGATGTTCAACGGCTACGAAGAAGAGGTGGCAGGGCTCTACGAGGGCATGGACCTGACCGCGAACTTCTGATGCGCGACACACTATATATGCACAGAAATTTTGACCGCCTCGGCGGACGCGCGTTGCCCGGGCTGGCCGGCTGATGGCGGGGGCGATTGATACTCTGAACAGTCTCGCCCGGCGCGTTCCGATCTGGTCCGTCTATCTGCTTCTGGCCCTGCCGATCCCGTGGTTCTTCTATCAGGGGCTCAACGGTGGGCTGGGTCGTGACCCGGTGAAAGGGCTGGAGCATCTCTATGGCCTATGGGCGCTGCGCCTTTTGATTGCTGGGCTGATTGTCACTCCCCTACGCCGGACACTTGGGCTGAACTTGCTGCGCTTTCGCCGGGCCATTGGCGTTATGACATTTGTCTATGCGCTTGCGCATCTCACAGTCTGGGCCGTGTTGGATGTACAGACGCTCTCGCGAGTCTGGGCGGATATTCTAAAGCGGCCTTATATCACCATCGGTATGGCGGGGTTCCTCTGTCTGATCCCCTTGGCGGCAACCTCCAACAACTGGTCCCTGCGCAAGCTTGGCGCCCGCTGGCGCAAACTCCACCGTCTTACCTATGCCGCGGCGCTGCTGGCGGCGCTTCATTTTATGTGGCTGGCAAAGGGTCTTCAATTGGAGCCGCTGATCTACGCCGGAGTGATCTTGGCGCTTTTAATCTACCGCCTCCCGTTCAAGCGCATCCGGCAGAGGCTTTCGCAGGGCGGGGTGAATTGGATTCGCAGTTAGAAGCCGTGATTCACGCCCCTGAATCGCACCTATCGGCTCTATGGCCTGTGGATAACTGGTGGCGTTAACATAATGGGGCTGCGCAAGGAGGAGGTGGGCAGGATTTCGCAAATGATGTCAGGTGCTAAGTCGCTGTTTTAACATGGTTTTTAAGTCGTTTCACAAAAACTCCACAAAACCTCAAAAAATGGGTTGCGGGTTTCTGTCACTCGCCTTAGAACCCCCTCTACCGGCGGCGCAGAGATGCAGCGACGGGGCGCTAGACGGGGCGGACGGAAGCGGAGACGCTGGGTTCGGTTCGGAAGGTGGATAAAAATTCGAGGTACTAGAGGCGGGGCGCGCCAAGGTTATAGGGCGCATCTCAGTTTCTTTTGTCTCAACGCTGTTTGAAAATTTGATATCTGAAGAGATATGTGGGCGGTTTGGTTCATTCGATGGATCTACGTCTGTATATCGCGCTCTTAGGGTTTAGGCCCGATGATAGAGTGTCAGCTTCACTGTTTGGACGGCTTTCGACTACTTTGTAGTCTCAAGCACAACAAACAGAGAATGGCTTGTATCTTTCAGTAAGGGATACAGGTCGATGTGCAGAGGTTCGACGTCAAGGATAAGCTAGCAATAGCTTTTCAACTTGAGAGTTTGATCCTGGCTCAGAACGAACGCTGGCGGCAGGCCTAACACATGCAAGTCGAGCGAGACCTTCGGGTCTAGCGGCGGACGGGTTAGTAACGCGTGGGAACGTGCCCTTCTCTGCGGAATAGCCACTGGAAACGGTGAGTAATACCGCATACGCCCTTCGGGGGAAAGATTTATCGGAGAAGGATCGGCCCGCGTTAGATTAGATAGTTGGTGGGGTAATGGCCTACCAAGTCTACGATCTATAGCTGGTTTTAGAGGATGATCAGCAACACTGGGACTGAGACACGGCCCAGACTCCTACGGGAGGCAGCAGTGGGGAATCTTAGACAATGGGCGCAAGCCTGATCTAGCCATGCCGCGTGTGTGATGAAGGTCTTAGGATCGTAAAGCACTTTCGCCAGGGATGATAATGACAGTACCTGGTAAAGAAACCCCGGCTAACTCCGTGCCAGCAGCCGCGGTAATACGGAGGGGGTTAGCGTTGTTCGGAATTACTGGGCGTAAAGCGTACGTAGGCGGATCAGAAAGTAAGGGGTGAAATCCCAGGGCTCAACCCTGGAACTGCCTCTTAAACTCCTGGTCTTGAGTTCGAGAGAGGTGAGTGGAATTCCAAGTGTAGAGGTGAAATTCGTAGATATTTGGAGGAACACCAGTGGCGAAGGCGGCTCACTGGCTCGATACTGACGCTGAGGTACGAAAGTGTGGGGAGCAAACAGGATTAGATACCCTGGTAGTCCACACCGTAAACGATGAATGCCAGTCGTCGGGCAGTATACTGTTCGGTGACACACCTAACGGATTAAGCATTCCGCCTGGGGAGTACGGTCGCAAGATTAAAACTCAAAGGAATTGACGGGGGCCCGCACAAGCGGTGGAGCATGTGGTTTAATTCGAAGCAACGCGCAGAACCTTACCAACCCTTGACATCCTGTGCTAACCCGAGAGATCGGGCGTCCACTTCGGTGGCGCAGTGACAGGTGCTGCATGGCTGTCGTCAGCTCGTGTCGTGAGATGTTCGGTTAAGTCCGGCAACGAGCGCAACCCACATCCTTAGTTGCCAGCAGTTCGGCTGGGCACTCTAAGGAAACTGCCCGTGATAAGCGGGAGGAAGGTGTGGATGACGTCAAGTCCTCATGGCCCTTACGGGTTGGGCTACACACGTGCTACAATGGCAGTGACAATGGGTTAATCCCCAAAAGCTGTCTCAGTTCGGATTGGGGTCTGCAACTCGACCCCATGAAGTCGGAATCGCTAGTAATCGTGGAACAGCATGCCACGGTGAATACGTTCCCGGGCCTTGTACACACCGCCCGTCACACCATGGGAGTTGGTTCTACCCGACGGCCGTGCGCCAACCTTTCGAGGAGGCAGCGGACCACGGTAGGATCAGCGACTGGGGTGAAGTCGTAACAAGGTAGCCGTAGGGGAACCTGCGGCTGGATCACCTCCTTTCTAAGGATGTTCCTAGCCAGATGAGCTTGCTCATCTCATGGAACACTTAGCAGGTCGGCATACAAAGCCGGCCATATTTAGAACCGAGCCGTCCTCATATCTCTTCAGAAAATAGGTCCTGCGCTGAACGCGTAGGTCTCAAAAGTTTGGGGCCTTAGCTCAGCTGGGAGAGCGCCTGATTTGCATTCAGGAGGTCAGGAGTTCGATCCTCCTAGGCTCCACCAAGCCTTTTGCAGAGCAAAAGGCGTCGCCCTGGCAGTCGTTGCGCAGCAACGATGAGAAGGGCAGGCCAGCCACAAACCAGGTCTTACTATCACACGCTGGCACAACTCGCACATTGCTTCGCAATATGCTGTTTGTGCGACGTGCGCGCCTCCGGCGCACACTGGGTCGGTAGCTCAGGTGGTTAGAGCGCACGCCTGATAAGCGTGAGGTCGGAGGTTCAAGTCCTCCTCGACCCACCATCTTCCCTAAGGTGGTACACGGAACATACCTTCAAGCACATACAGTGTGTTTGAACGTCTGTTCCCGGATGAAGCATCGCTTCGTCCTTCAGACGAATTGACATCGTAAAGAGAGATACTAACAACATGTTTGATCGCCCCGCGTTAGGGGATGATCTCGGTTGCTGCCCCTCGGGGCCGGTGTTTGACGGGCTGTTTCCTCGGCCTTTCAGACATATCGCGACCGAAACGAATATGTTGTCCAAGTCAAGTACACTAACCAGAGCGATGACGCGGACCTCCTGCACGGACGGTTCGCTATCTGCATCGCTCATTGTCCAGACGAATGTCTGGGCGGGTAAAAGTATGCTTTTGATACAGGATAAAGAGGATCAGTTTCTTACCAGCTTCTGATCTTCGCGCGAGACGCTAAGTCTTGCTTTTTCTGGATCAAATCAAGCGCGAAAAGGGCGTTTGGTGAATGCCTTGGCAGTAAGAGGCGATGAAAGACGTGATACTCTGCGATAAGCCATGGGGAGCTGAGAATAAGCTTTGATCCATGGATTTCTGAATGGGGCAACCCACCTGATACTTTGTTATTACTGCACTTCGGTGCAGCTAATAACTTGGTAAACCAGGTATTTTTAGGCTGAATATATAGGCTTAAAAAGGCAAACCCGGGGAACTGAAACATCTAAGTACCCGGAGGAAAGGAAATCAATATGATACTCCCCTAGTAGCGGCGAGCGAACGGGGACCAGCCGAGCCATGAGTGTGGTTAGAATGCGTTGGAATGCGCAACCAGAGTGGGTGATAGTCCCGTATAAGAAGCATGATTGGACGTATTAAGTAGGGCGGAACACGTGAAATTCTGTCTGAAGATCGGAGGACCACCTTCGAAGGCTAAGTACTCCTTACTGACCGATAGTGAACCAGTACCGTGAGGGAAAGGTGAAAAGCACCCCGACGAGGGGAGTGAAACAGTACCTGAAACCGAACGCCTACAAACAGTTGGAGGGACCTTGCGTCCTGACAGCGTACCTTTTGTATAATGGGTCATCGACTTGGTCTCACGAGCAAGCTTAAGCCGTTAGGTGTAGGCGTAGCGAAAGCGAGTCTTAATAGGGCGTTGAGTTCGTGGGATCAGACCCGAAACCGAGTGATCTAGGCATGGCCAGGTTGAAGATAAGGTAACACTTATTGGAGGACCGAACCCACATCTGTTGAAAAAGATCGGGATGAGCTGTGCCTAGGGGTGAAAGGCCAATCAAACTCGGAGATAGCTGGTTCTCTGCGAAATCTATTTAGGTAGAGCGTCGACCGAATACCCTCGGGGGTAGAGCACTGGATGGGTAATGGGGCCCCACAGGCTTACTGATCCTAACCAAACTCCGAATACCGAGGAGTACTAGTCGGCAGACACACGGCGAATGCTAACGTCCGTCGTGAAGAGGGAAACAACCCTAACCTCCAGCTAAGGCCCCTAATTCATGGCTAAGTGGGAAAGCAGGTGAGACGACCAAAACAACCAGGAGGTTGGCTTAGAAGCAGCCATCCTTTAAAGATAGCGTAACAGCTCACTGGTCTAAATAAGTTGTCTTGCGGCGAAGATGTAACGGGGCTCAAGCCATGAGCCGAAGCTGAGGATGCATTTATTGCATGGTAGCAGAGCGTAGTGTGACATAGTTCCATGTGTCCTTATCGTCCCTCGGGACGTATTGGACACAAGGAGCTTTCTGTGAAGCTGGCGCGTGAGCGATCCGGTGGAGAGATCACTAGTGAGAATGATGACATGAGTAGCGACAAAGAGTGTGAGAGACACTCTCGCCGAAAGTCCAAGGGTTCCTGCTTAAAGCTAATCTGAGCAGGGTAAGCCGACCCCTAAGGCGAGGCCGAAAGGCGTAGTCGATGGGAACCAGGTTAATATTCCTGGGCCAGATGGAAGTGACGGATCTCGAGGGTAGTTCATCCTTATCGGATTGAATGGGCTGCTTAGAGGTCCCTGGAAATAGCTCCATCGCTAGATCGTACCCTAAACCGACACAGGTGGACAGGTAGAGAATACCAAGGCGCTTGAGAGAACTATGTTGAAGGAACTCGGCAAAATACCTCCGTAAGTTCGCGAGAAGGAGGCCCGGTTTCTAGGCAACTAGAGGCTGGGGGCACAAACCAGGGGGTGGCGACTGTTTATTAAAAACACAGGGCTCTGCGAAGTCGCAAGACGACGTATAGGGTCTGACGCCTGCCCGGTGCCTGAAGGTTAAAAGGAGGGGTGAGAGCTCTGAATTGAAGCCCAGGTAAACGGCGGCCGTAACTATAACGGTCCTAAGGTAGCGAAATTCCTTGTCGGGTAAGTTCCGACCTGCACGAATGGCGTAACGACTTCCCCGCTGTCTCCAACATAGACTCAGCGAAATTGAATTACCGGTCAAGATGCCGGTTACCCGCGGTTAGACGGAAAGACCCCGTGCACCTTTACTACAGCTTCACACTGGCATTAGGCCGAACATGTGCAGGATAGGTGGTGGGCTTTGAAACCGAGACGCCAGTCTCGGTGGAGCCTCCCTTGAGATACCACCCTTGTTCTGCTTGATGTCTAACCGCGGACCGTTATCCGGTTCCGGGACCCTGTGTGGCGGGTAGTTTGACTGGGGCGGTCGCCTCCTAAATCGTAACGGAGGCGCGCGAAGGTTGGCTCAGAGCGGTCGGAAATCGCTCGTTGAGTGCAATGGCAGAAGCCAGCCTGACTGCGAGACTGACAAGTCGAGCAGAGTCGAAAGACGGCCATAGTGATCCGGTGGTCCCAAGTGGGAGGGCCATCGCTCAACGGATAAAAGGTACGCCGGGGATAACAGGCTGATACTGCCCAAGAGTCCATATCGACGGCAGTGTTTGGCACCTCGATGTCGGCTCATCTCATCCTGGGGCTGGAGCAGGTCCCAAGGGTACGGCTGTTCGCCGTTTAAAGAGGTACGTGAGCTGGGTTTAGAACGTCGTGAGACAGTTCGGTCCCTATCTTCCGTGGGTGTAGGATACTTGAGAGGAGTTGCCCCTAGTACGAGAGGACCGGGGTGAACGATCCACTGGTGGACCAGTTGTTATGCCAATAGCAGTGCTGGGTAGCTATGATCGGACAGGATAACCGCTGAAGGCATCTAAGCGGGAAGCCCCCCTCAAAACAAGGTATCCCTGAGAGCCGAGGTAGACCACCTCGTCGATAGGCCAGAGATGTAAGCGTGGTAACACGTTCAGTTGACTGGTACTAATTGCTCGATAGGCTTGATTTGATCCAGTAGAAGCAAGACTGCTTAACTGGGCAAAAGCATACACATACAATCAGTGGTACTTGACTTGGACAAAAACACGCTTTGCGCTCCAATGGAGACGGTGCGGGAACGGGCATCCTTCGGATACCCCGCCTCCCGCCGTCGCTCTGCTGCGCAGAGCGCTGTATCAGGAATTTATTTGGTTTGGTGATCATAGCGCGAGCAAAACACCTGGTCCCATCCCGAACCCAGCCGTTAAGTGCCGTAGCGCCGATGGTACTGCGTCTTAAGACGTGGGAGAGTAGGTCATCGCCAAACCTAATAAGTTCCTGATATTAAGTATCTCTCGACGATGAACAGAATAACAAAACCGCCGCAGCTATAAAGCTGCGGCGGTTTTGTGCTTGGCGGGCGAATGGAGCGTTATCGGCACGTCTCTGTGCCCCCAAACTCACGCGCGAACTTTGGCGGGACCGTCGACGTTGTCGGCGTTCACCGCGTGAGCGCCACCACCGGCGAGGGGGGCTCCATCGTCCATTTTCGCTGTTTGGTGTCCCATCTACGTGTGGAACGCCGATTGAAGGACTGTTGTGATCCGCCGCATTGCCTCCATCTCAGAATTGCTCCCCCGCCGTCTTAGCGAAACACCAAGCTGGCTCTTGAGATGCCGCATTTCTTACATTTAGAATTGCTCCCCTGCCGCTCGAACGGAATTCCCAAGCTGGGACTCGCAGTGTCACCTCGATTCATAGAGAATCCGGCTCTATCCTTCTTAGGATTGGGAGTGGACCTGTCCCGCTTTTGTGCCGCTCCAAGGGCTCGTTTAAGCCACCTTCCGTTCAAAAGCGACCGGGCTTTTCCAGCCTAATGCTGAGTGTCGGCGGCGCGGATTGTAGAACCCGTTGATGTATTCGAAGATCGCTAATCTCGGCTTTGCGCCGTGTCTCCCAAGGATGCCGCTAGATCAGTTCGGCTTTGATCGTCTTGAAGAACGTCTCGACTGCCGCATTGTCGTAGCAATTGCCCTTCTCAGACATCGACACCTTGAACCCATGTTGGCGCAGGATCTTCTGGTAGTCGTGTGAACAATATTGCGACCCACGATCAGTTTGGTGAATGCAGCCCCTGGGCGGTGTCCTGAATGCGATGGCCATGTTCAGCGCCCTGATTGCCAGGTTCCGTTTCATGCGATTGCTGCAACATTGCCCGGCAGTGCATAGCACAGCAATGTCACGAGAGAGGGCCCAGCCGATGACCCTTCGGGAATGCAGGTCCAATATAACAGCCAGATACAACCAACCCTCGCTTGTCCAAATATAACTGATGTCGCCAACCTATTTCTGGTTTGGCGCATCTGCCGTGAAGTCACGATCCAACAGATTGGGCGCGATGTTGAACTTGTGATCGCTACCCCCCTCTCGGCAGATTGCTCCGCAATCGCCTGCCGGGCAATGGTTTTGACCTTGTGCTTACGTGTTCGCGCAATAGATATGCCATTCAGGCGCATCCACTGCCCGGCAGT
>NZ_CP081126.1:487500-1255000 GCF_025142135.1 Sulfitobacter sp. W002
TCGTGGGATCAGACCCGAAACCGAGTGATCTAGGCATGGCCAGGTTGAAGATAAGGTAACACTTATTGGAGGACCGAACCCACATCTGTTGAAAAAGATCGGGATGAGCTGTGCCTAGGGGTGAAAGGCCAATCAAACTCGGAGATAGCTGGTTCTCTGCGAAATCTATTTAGGTAGAGCGTCGACCGAATACCCTCGGGGGTAGAGCACTGGATGGGTAATGGGGCCCCACAGGCTTACTGATCCTAACCAAACTCCGAATACCGAGGAGTACTAGTCGGCAGACACACGGCGAATGCTAACGTCCGTCGTGAAGAGGGAAACAACCCTAACCTCCAGCTAAGGCCCCTAATTCATGGCTAAGTGGGAAAGCAGGTGAGACGACCAAAACAACCAGGAGGTTGGCTTAGAAGCAGCCATCCTTTAAAGATAGCGTAACAGCTCACTGGTCTAAATAAGTTGTCTTGCGGCGAAGATGTAACGGGGCTCAAGCCATGAGCCGAAGCTGAGGATGCATTTATTGCATGGTAGCAGAGCGTAGTGTGACATAGTTCCATGTGTCCTTATCGTCCCTCGGGACGTATTGGACACAAGGAGCTTTCTGTGAAGCTGGCGCGTGAGCGATCCGGTGGAGAGATCACTAGTGAGAATGATGACATGAGTAGCGACAAAGAGTGTGAGAGACACTCTCGCCGAAAGTCCAAGGGTTCCTGCTTAAAGCTAATCTGAGCAGGGTAAGCCGACCCCTAAGGCGAGGCCGAAAGGCGTAGTCGATGGGAACCAGGTTAATATTCCTGGGCCAGATGGAAGTGACGGATCTCGAGGGTAGTTCATCCTTATCGGATTGAATGGGCTGCTTAGAGGTCCCTGGAAATAGCTCCATCGCTAGATCGTACCCTAAACCGACACAGGTGGACAGGTAGAGAATACCAAGGCGCTTGAGAGAACTATGTTGAAGGAACTCGGCAAAATACCTCCGTAAGTTCGCGAGAAGGAGGCCCGGTTTCTAGGCAACTAGAGGCTGGGGGCACAAACCAGGGGGTGGCGACTGTTTATTAAAAACACAGGGCTCTGCGAAGTCGTAAGACGACGTATAGGGTCTGACGCCTGCCCGGTGCCTGAAGGTTAAAAGGAGGGGTGAGAGCTCTGAATTGAAGCCCAGGTAAACGGCGGCCGTAACTATAACGGTCCTAAGGTAGCGAAATTCCTTGTCGGGTAAGTTCCGACCTGCACGAATGGCGTAACGACTTCCCCGCTGTCTCCAACATAGACTCAGCGAAATTGAATTACCGGTCAAGATGCCGGTTACCCGCGGTTAGACGGAAAGACCCCGTGCACCTTTACTACAGCTTCACACTGGCATTAGGCCGAACATGTGCAGGATAGGTGGTGGGCTTTGAAACCGAGACGCCAGTCTCGGTGGAGCCTCCCTTGAGATACCACCCTTGTTCTGCTTGATGTCTAACCGCGGACCGTTATCCGGTTCCGGGACCCTGTGTGGCGGGTAGTTTGACTGGGGCGGTCGCCTCCTAAATCGTAACGGAGGCGCGCGAAGGTTGGCTCAGAGCGGTCGGAAATCGCTCGTTGAGTGCAATGGCAGAAGCCAGCCTGACTGCGAGACTGACAAGTCGAGCAGAGTCGAAAGACGGCCATAGTGATCCGGTGGTCCCAAGTGGGAGGGCCATCGCTCAACGGATAAAAGGTACGCCGGGGATAACAGGCTGATACTGCCCAAGAGTCCATATCGACGGCAGTGTTTGGCACCTCGATGTCGGCTCATCTCATCCTGGGGCTGGAGCAGGTCCCAAGGGTACGGCTGTTCGCCGTTTAAAGAGGTACGTGAGCTGGGTTTAGAACGTCGTGAGACAGTTCGGTCCCTATCTTCCGTGGGTGTAGGATACTTGAGAGGAGTTGCCCCTAGTACGAGAGGACCGGGGTGAACGATCCACTGGTGGACCAGTTGTTATGCCAATAGCAGTGCTGGGTAGCTATGATCGGACAGGATAACCGCTGAAGGCATCTAAGCGGGAAGCCCCCCTCAAAACAAGGTATCCCTGAGAGCCGAGGTAGACCACCTCGTCGATAGGCCAGAGATGTAAGCGTGGTAACACGTTCAGTTGACTGGTACTAATTGCTCGATAGGCTTGATTTGATCCAGTAGAAGCAAGACTGCTTAACTGGGCAAAAGCATACACATACAATCAGTGGTACTTGACTTGGACAAAAACACGCTTTGCGCTCCAATGGAGACGGTGCGGGAACGGGCATCCTTCGGATACCCCGCCTCCCGCCGTCGCTCTGCTGCGCAGAGCGCTGTATCAGGAATTTATTTGGTTTGGTGATCATAGCGCGAGCAAAACACCTGGTCCCATCCCGAACCCAGCCGTTAAGTGCCGTAGCGCCGATGGTACTGCGTCTTAAGACGTGGGAGAGTAGGTCATCGCCAAACCTAATAAGTTCCTGATATTCAGTATCTCTCGACGATGAACAGAATAACAAAACCGCCGTAGCTATAAAGCTGCGGCGGTTTTGTGCTTGGCGGGCGAATGGAGCGTTATCGGCACGTCTCTGTGCCCCCAAACTCACGCACGAACTTTGGCGAAGCGAAAGTTAAGGGCGTTGTGCAAAATCTCAAGAAAAATCGAAATTCTATGTACGAATGCCCTTGCAGCCCTCGCACTATAAGTCTAAACGAAGGGCATTGGCGCGGGATGGAGCAGCCCGGTAGCTCGTCAGGCTCATAACCTGAAGGTCGTAGGTTCAAATCCTACTCCCGCAACCAAGCCTATCGAACTTTTGTTCGCAAAGCCGCCCTTCGGGGCGGCTTTTGCGTATGTCATTGGGAACTTTGTCAAATCTCCCTCGATGCCCAGGAGGTGTTTTCCTTCCTCCACTTCCTCGACGCTGATGGTTTCCACTAGGACCCGTAGAATATCGCGCGCATGGATAACCAATTCGGGTTCTGCGAGAATCGTTTCCAGCTTTCTGACATGCGCAGCGTAGACCTCCTCTAGGTCTGTCGGCAGCATCGGCCGGGCGTCTTCTATCTGCCGCTGTTGGGCCTGCAATTTGAGCTTCCGCGCTTCGGCTTTCGACAGGGCTTCAATAAGGGCAGGGCTGTTCACGCCGGCGAGGATCGCGTCGGTTCCGTTACGGATTTCAGTCTCTACCGCGCGGAGCTGCCGGGTGACCGAAGCGCGGTCGGCCTGAAGCGACTGTGTCGCATCAGCGAGCGCTCTCGCATACTCCTCACGGAACCGCGTGAAAGCATCGGACCCGAGCAGTGCGCGTTTCACGCCGCCCAAGACCGCCTGTTCCGCCTCGTCCTTCAAAAGCCCTGTCATGCCGGTGCATTGGCTGGGCCCCTGTTCTTTGGCCGTTTTGCAGTAGTAGCGTTTGTGTACCGTGCCAGCGATCGTCAACGGCCCACCGCATTTGGCGCAGCGTAGGAAGCCCGACAGAAGGAACTTGGGGCGGGGGCCGACGCCGCCGCAGTTGGAGCCCCGCCGGGGTTTGACCTGAAAGCTGTCCTGGCGCGCCTTGACCTTCGCCCAGAGGTCATCGTCGATGATCCTCAGTTCCGGAACCTCCACGCGCACCCATTCTTCCTCAGGCCGCAGGCGGGAGACCCGCTTTTGTGTTTGGGGGTGTCGACGGTACTCAAGGCGATCCCACACCCTGACCCCGATATAGAGTTCGTTGTTCAGGATGCCGGTGCCACGCTTGCGGTTGCCGAAGACAGTATTCTGGCGCCAGGCTCTTCCGCTCGGGCTCGGGATGCCGTCTTGGTTCAACTGGTCGACGATCTTCTTGGGCGATATCCCCTCGGCAAACTCCGTCAAGATACGACGAACGATTTGCGCTTCGCCCTCATCAATGACCAGCGCGCCTTTGATCTTGTCGCCTCGTTCATCTCTGGGGATGACATAGCCGTAAGAACGGCCGCCGGCGCTTTTCCCCGCGGCGACATTGCCCGCGAGACCGCGATGGGCCTGTAGGGCGATGGATTTCAGCAGGGCGCCACTCATCAGCGACTTCAGCCCCATGTTCAGCGCGTTCGCCTCGCCATCAATGATCGTCATGATCTTGACGTCGTGAAAGGCGCAGAGCTTTTCCAGTTGAGCGCTGTGCTCACCGTCGCGTGTCAGACGCTCGATGTTCTCTGCCACCACGATATCGATGAGCCCGCCTTCAATCCCGCGCAGCAGCTCCTGATATCCGGGCCGGTGATCGCTGTAGCCGGTCAGCTCCGCATCGGTAAGGATGCGTTCAATGTGCCAACCGTGCCGATCGGCGAACCGCTGACATTCTGAAATCTGATCATCGAGGGATTTTTGCGTCTGCTTGTTGGTGGAGTAGCGGGCATAGACCCATGCGCGGAGGGCGGTTGAGGCGGGTTTTGTGGGCATAGAAAGGTTCCTGGCAATGAGGAAAGGCAAACGGACAGCGTGCGGCGGGATGGATGACATGCATTCCGCCGGTGCGACAAGCTAAAGTTCTGGTTGAGTGGGGGCTAGATTTTGGGTGCCGGCTGCGTTGTGATCATTACCGGTGGATGCAACGTGCCGATGATTGAGAGACGCACTGCACCGCCTTCTTGAAGCATCGCCAATTCCTTTGGCGTGGGTTCCCAAACGCTGGTCATTTGAGGGGTGCCGTTGATCACCTCATCGAGAATGGCGAGTGCATAATATTCGTCTTGTGTCTCGGCCAGTACGCGCGTGGCGTTAGTTATTCTTAAGGGCTGCATAAAGTCTCCGCGCTAGTTGGATTTGTTCAAATGAGGAGGGCGCACGTCAATAAGCGATGTCCTGATATCGAGCCTATGCAGCCCCGCGACCTCTACGACGGCCACGATCTGTTCCCTGCACATGTTCGCCCTCATCATTTCGAGAGCTGCCTTCTCAGCGATGTCTCGGCTGTCATATGTTGTGTGGCCCTGAAGCTGGTTCGGCCCTTCGGAGGTGATCTGCACGAGAAAAAATCGCCCGGGTTTAAAATCGTATGCTGCATTCGCCATATCGGCCTCCAGGGCTAATTTAATTGATAGAAGTGGTCGATCTTTACGCCCTCAGGGACTTGGCCACGCCACCACCATTCTGCGTTCTCCCGATGGCGCTCTATTGGCTCAGTGACGAGGACGCGATGATCGACGCTCATTTTGTAATGAAGGGTATCGTCGATGTATGTGTCGCCCGGCTCGGCGGGGCGCAGAGCCGCGCAAAACATGCGACCATCTTTGCGAACTCGAATTGCCATACGGATATCTACTTATTGAAGATAGCTGCGATCCCGATGCCCACTATGACCGCGGTTACACCGGCTGCCACCAATTCTACTAGGGTCGCACTCCCACGGGCATAAAGGACGATCCGGCTCGTCAAATATCCGACGGCAAACATTCCACCTAACTCCCAACTCATATTCCGCTCCTAACTAGCTCTTACGCGCCGGAGATAATCCCAGGCGTCATCAAATTGATCATCATCGAGGTCTAGCGCCGCCAGTGCCTCGACCAAAGCCCGCGTCTCTTTTGACATTCGTTTTGGCGGCTTCGGGCAATGGCAGTCTGCATGGTCACCGTAGATGGCGCGGTTCCAGCAGCCCGGCACAAGAAACCGCCCGCCCTGAGCGTCATCAGACTTATGCCATCGACATAACTGCAAACCCTTCTCCTATGCTCAATCAGCTGTGTCGGATTAGGTGCAGCGGCCCCATAGATACCGCCCATCGCCAATCTTTTGCGTCACCTCCGGTCGAGAAGCCGAACGGCAGCCCCCACACGTCCCATATCAAAGCTACATGCATCACTTGCTCCTTTGTTAAGCATGGCCACCGGTCAACTCATTCCCCGCGTAAGGGGCGCTGGTAGCCTGCGCACGAGAAACGCTACCCATCCAGAAGCCTTGAATCCCGGTGTTCTTTACGCCGGCCATGTGTTTCTCCTTTGACTTTATCTGCCGATCTTGTTGATGCGCTGACGCTTCGCGTTGCCCGTCCCATCCTGAGGCCCGTCGACAGACGTCATCTCGCGGGAAATATGGCGCGCGAGAAGAACGATCATGCCCTCCAGCGCGATGTCGCAGGCCGATGGGGCTGGATCGACAGCGACTGGATCGCCGGTCTTTTGCTGGCGATCATTTCTCGGCGTCGGGCGGGTGGTTGTGATCTGGTTCATACCAACGCCCTCAAAGCCAGCGTTGTCAGTGCGATCAGTGCAAGGCCTATCGCTAGAGCTGGGGTCGCAATACAAAGCAGCCTGTTAATAAGCGGCATTACGTGTCCTCCTGTCTTTCTCTTCTGCGTCGAGCGCGCGCAGGGCGGCAGGTGAAATCGCTTCCAGCCAACGCTCGCATTTCTCCCAAGCTTCCTCAGTCGCGAAGCTGTCGTGTGCGCGGATTGCTACGCGCAGCCGCTGGAAGTCCCGGCGGATGGTCGCATAGCGGACCTTTCCAAAGCGGTGAGATGTGGTGTGGTCTTCAGGCACCTTTGGGCCTCACTGCGATAAAGGGCCAAGGTTGGTCCTCGGACAGCGCCCGATCGCGGATCGCGCGGGCTTGGGCGCGGGTCCCGATCCATGCATAGTCCACCCCATTCGTCCGCCCTGTGCCGGAGAGATGTAGATATTCCTTCGTTTTGGGGTCCCGGAACCGAACGCGGTTCTTCTGAGACGTCCGGAACTCGATTTTGACCCTCGGGCTGCCTGTCACCACTTGCGTCATGTCAGTGGCCTTTCAGGGACTGCGTTGCGATCAGGTGGCAGGAACTCAGCGAGGGGCTCATACCGATAGCGGACATGCCGCCTCGCAGCGCCTCGATGCGATCAGCGAGGCTCTGGACCAAAGGATCATTGCAGCCAAGCTCTCGCGCCGCCTTCAGGAGGGCATGATCGCTATCGTCAACCATTTCTGTCACTGTTGTTGTGAAGTTGGTCACGTTGCCTCTCCTTTCATGGCTTCCGGCAGCCAGCTGTCGATCGCGGCTACCTCGGCACGGCTTAGCCCCAAGGCCTCTTGCGTGCTGGCGTCATTGAACAGCCTTTCGAGTTCCTTGCGCTTCTCGCCGACTTTCAGCTTGGCGAAGCGCGCCATCTGATCTTCGCGCTCTTCGGTCACCACCAGTTCGCGCCAGATGCTATCAAGTGCCTCTGAGCGACAGGCGTTGAACAGGCTCTCTGCGGTCGGTGTCCAGATACTGCGCGGGGTGACGTCTAGCCGTTGCATCAGGGCGCGGTTGGCGGCGCTAGCAAAGGGCGCGTTCATCGTCCGCGCCAACAGCGTTGTGAGGATCTGATTGCGGTGCTTTTTGCCTTTGGCGATGAAGGCATCGAAAGCCGCGTCGAAGTCTTCGCGTGGGTCAGCGGCTTGATCGTCGTCTTCGCCGGTGACACGCTTGTCGACGGTGAGGCTATTGGCAACTTCGGGCAGGCTTAGCTGCTCTTCAGCGCGGATATTGAAGTGGCCGGTGAAACTTGGCATCTCGGTCCAAAGCTGGAAGGCCAACAGATCGAGGGCCAGTTCTGGCTGGGCGATCATCCGTGCTTGCAGGGCGAGCCGCTCAATACGGCGCAAGTCCTCGATCCCGGCTTGGGTGATCGGTGGCTTTGGAGCGATCTTCTCTACCTCATCGCCCTCAGCGCCGGAATTCGAGCCGGCGCGCTGTTGAGCGGGCAGGTAGGCGGAGCTGACCTCTAGCTTACCATCGCGGTCCACCAGCACGAAGATGGTGGCAGCCTCTCGCTCTTCGTCCTTGTAGTCGCCGAGCATTCTCTGTTCGAGCGCGTCAAACTCTGCCTTCTCGGCGTCGGTGAAGGTCTGCGTTTCGCCGAGTTCGCAAAGTTCTGCATGCCGGAGGGAATCCGCTTCGGGCAAGTCGATGGCCTGACGGTAAATCCGCGTCATGCCTTCGGTGTGCTGGTAGCCAACCCACGATTCAAAAACAGGAGTGACCCGGGCGAAACCCTCGCTTGCTTGCAGGTCCTCGGCCGCTTTGATCAGCTTAGTCTCGAACAGCTGATGGATCAGTTCCGCGTTGTGGAGCCGGGATTGATCGCTGAACAGGTCTTCGTCGAGCGTGCCGCCCTCGGCCCGGTAAAGGTCAAGACCGATATACTGTACGCGGCGATCTGATGAGGGCACGTTGCCTTCCATCAACTGGTGACGCAGGCGATCGGCAGAATAGCGGTGCTCCGTCGCCAGCTTCAAAGCCTGTGCCTCGCGCTCTGCGCCGCCGGTCACGGTGAGCACCTGAGCGATGTCGAGGGTGATGTCTCCGGATCGTAGGGCATCCAATGTGGAAGCCGACAAGCCAGCCAGTTTCAGGCGGCGCTGGACATGAGCCCGGGTCTGGCCGAATGCCGCTGCGATCTGATCGGCATCGCTGCCATGGTCAGCCATGGCGGCATAGGCGCGGATTTCATCTGCTGGATGCAGGGGGCGCTGCGTGGCACCTTCGGACCCCGCCCAACTGCGGGCCAGTGCGGGGTCGGTGGTCACGTTCACCGGGATCGCGTCGAAGTCGATGTCTGCGCTGTCGGCAAAATCGCTGCCCTGAGCGCGCAAGTGTTCCAGTGCCCGCAGGCGCCTGCCGCCAGCGACAATGCCCAGCTTCCCGTCTTCGTCCAGCGCATTGAGGTTCTGCATCAGACCGTTGATGGATAGCGATTTCGCGAGCGCGGCGATGTCTTCGGGGTCGTGAACCTGACGCGGATTGAAGGCATGCAGCGAGAGGTCATCGAGCGGCACGGTGCGGGTGGTCGACATGGGGGATTGGTCGGTCATAGAGGCTCCGATTATTGGGGGGATTTGGTCCAGCGCACATACAGAGTGAGCCCGAATAGGGTCAGTCGCTCTACGCGGTAGGTGCAGCCAAAGCCCGGTACTGTTTCGGTGGTCCATTTCATGCGTCAGCCCTCAGCAAGCGCCGCAGTAGAGCGCGAGGTTCGGCGTGATTTGGATTTGCGCGATCGCAGTGCTTGCGGCGGTCGCAATGCTGGCGACCAGTGCGGCGAGCAGCAGAGCAAACAGAATGACGCCGAGATAGGCAGGCCACCGGCGGGACTGAACGCAGCGCGAGGGTTCATGCAGCCACGGTCCGCTACCTTCCATCGCTCGGAGCCTCGCAAGGGTGTTGGTGTGCTGGTCTTGCTGTCGCTGTTCATCGCGCTGGACTGCCATCATTTCCTCCAATGCTTTGGTGAGGTCGGGGCGACTACGGCTGAGCGGGGCGCTCATGCCGCTGTCTTCTCGAGGGTGTCGCGCAAAGTTCGTGCGCGGTGAGCGTCATCGCCGTTCCGATCCAGCAATAGGATCGTGTCGCAGGCAGCGATCACGGCGGCATCGGAATAGTGGCAGCAATCTGCGATAATGCCGCGGGCGTGGGCGAGATCGGCTTCATCTTTGGACATCATGGGAATAAACCCTTCTGCGTGTTGTCGCCGGGACGGATGATGGCGACGCTTTCAAGAATGAGGTGCGGGGCGCCGGTGCTTTCCGCCAACTGGCTGGCAGCATGTTCGGCATCGTTGAAGGTGCTGTAGCGTTGGCGCGGCTCGGTCCGGGCGCCGGGGCCAGCGGGTTTCCGGCAGATCATCCAGAAGCGCGCGAATTGGGGGAGCTCGGACATCACGCCACCTCCTTCGGTGATGCGGCAACCGCAGCTGTACAGAGCGCGGTAGCCGGCGCTTTGGGGCAGGTGGCCTGCAAAACCACGGTGACCTCGCCGGGATAGCCTTGGTGGATCACGGCATGACAGAGCTTACGGTCGCACCGGTGGAGGCTGCGCCATTTCGCGATATGGAAGCTGCCGTGCATCAGGCCGATCGGCTCATTCCGATGGGGGGCGCCGATGCTGAACCCAGCATCCTTCGCCGCGGTGATGGCGCTGTTGAGGTCAGGGAATGTGAGCTTCATGCGGCATCACCGCTGGTGCTCTGTGCGACATGGTGACGAATGCGGGCGAGGATACGCGGGGTGCGACTGTCGAAGTCTGACAGTACCGGATTGAACGGTTCAGCCTTAACGATATGCGCAGGCGGACCGAGGCGATCGAGGTCTACGCGCTTGCCGCGCCCGGCCATGAGGATGTCCCAGGCGCAGGCAAGGATGGCAGGTTGCGTGTGGAAGTGTTCAGGGTTCGTGACGACCGCGTGGGCGGTTGCGCCAGTATTTGACGATCTATTCATCAGTGCCTCTCCAATCATAGTGGATAGGGGCACTCAATAGTTCAGTTAATCTGGATAGTAAACAATAAAATTCAGATTATATGGTTTTGAGGGGTGGCCAGTTCGTGGCTGGGTGGCTTTGTGGGGCGGTTTTTCTTGGAGGTTGGTGGTTTTTGGGTCGGGCTACTTTTTCTCGTTTATGGGGGCTGTGCTCAATCTTGGATCGCGGGTAATCTTATTGACAACTGTCCCTGCCGTTCTCTTAATGTTCCAATTTGAGGCGGGGGGATATGAACAAATATTTTGTCAAATTTGCGACATCACTTATTCGAATCGGGGTGAACGTAAACTGGCTTCTTGATCCGGTTCATTCTCTAAAGATAACTCTTCGAGGATCGGGAAAATAGAAAGCTGTACGTCCGCAGGTAGTTGGGCGAACTCGCCCGCCAGTAAGAAGTTAAAGTCGATTCGATGTGCGCGGTACAGCCATCGCATCATACCTAGTTGTGGGTAGTTGCGGGCCTTCTCTGCGTTGTTCCATGCGGTTTGGCCGCAGCCAGCTTCGGCTGCGGCGTCTTTCTGGCTGAGACCAGTAAGCATGCGGGCCGCGCGGAGCCGCATTGCGCAGGCTTCCGGGCTATCATCGTTGATCAGCGCAAGGCGTTCTTTATCGAATAATTGCATGCGCTTGGTTTATCTGAGTTACAGAAAATGTGAATTTCTCTTATCTGGTCCTTTACGATCCAGATAAGCTGGAGTAATTTGCCTGGCATGACTAATGTTCCGAACATATGTGATGCTATTGGAAGGCGTGAACTGGCTGAGCGCTTGGGGGTAGGGGTGACGGCAATTAGCAACGCCTCTGTTGCAGGTGTTTTTCCAGCGAGATGGTACGTCGTCATAAAGGCAGTCTGCGATGAGGCGAATCTGGAATGCCCCTATGAGCTCTTTACGTTCGTTCGTAGCGATCAAAGTCGTGAGCATGCGGCATGAGGTCGGGGACCCCATTTTCGCATAGCCGATGGATGCGCGCTCATTACGGGTGCCGCCTAATGCCGCGCCCTTTCCCCCCTCCATGTCGAAATTCCCTGTCATGCGCTGAACCTGCTTTGGCCACCGCATCAAAACCATGGAAACAAAAATGAAGATTTCCAGCCAAGCCCTTTCAGACAAAATCGACGCCGCGCTTCGTCTTCGGGTCGGCCACGGGAAGACCTACTCGTTTGAAGCTTTGGAGGAGGTCACGGGCATCAAGGCCCGCACTCTCCGCAGCTATGAAGAGGGGGTGACGCCGACCGCTGCTGGCCTGATGTCACTTTTCGCCGCATTGGGGCCGGGCTTCACTTCCGACATTCTGGGCATGGTGGGGCAGTCGGCCCGAAAAGGGGAGGGCTGTCAGCCGGAGCATATGCCAACGCTTTGCGCTGCGACCGCCTTTTCGTCGCTTTTGGCGGAAGCACTGACTGATGGCCACGTCGATCATCGCGAAGCTGCCGTGTTACGCCCGATCGCTGTGGAGCTGATGGAGTTGCTGGCGCCGATCGCAGGCGGGAAGCCCTCCATTGTGCGGAATGGCGGTGCGGCGTGAGCAACTTCGTCCAGTCAGAGATTGATATCAACCACGAAACGATAGGTCTTATCGCTGCTTGTTTGACCACTGAACTTCATGAATTTGCTGCGACGCGCGGTATCAGCCATGCTTCTGTTCAGGCTCAGCTGAGCGCTATCCACAGTGTATTCCTTAGCTATGCTGATGACTTCATCAAGGTCAGCCCAGTTATCACAAGCGGCGCATCCGGCCTGAGAGCTCGGGTCACCCTCGACCCTGTGGGCTATCGGCGCGCGGCAAAGGCCGCAAAGGATTGCATGGCTGGAGGAGCCTCCAGTGTCTGAATCGTCTGTCATCACGAACCTTTCTCGTGCTGTTGGGCGCGCGCGGCGGGAATCCGACTTCTCGCCGCGCATTTATTCAACTTACGGGGGAACTTCGCATTCGCAAGCTTTTTCCGTTTCCGTCATCCGCCTTTGCCGCAAAGCTATTGGCGGCGTCTATCCGCAGGCACCGGAGGGATATCGTTGCGATCCGCCCTCTGTCGAGCCGCGGTTCCGGGGTGGTGCGCAGCGTCTGGGGATGCGCGCCGCCCCGTCCAATTTGCGTGGTAGGGCGTTTCATGCGCTTTCCCTCACCGATGGGGCGCGGTGCCGCGTAAAGCCCCGCCCGGCGCCGGGCCAGCCTGTGGTGCGACGTTGGGGTCTACTCCCTGTTGAACTAAGGCGCGCGGCTGGCAAAGGCTGCGCGTCTCTTTTGCTCAGTTCAGCAGGTGAGGCGACGGATTGCCTCGTTTTTAGCGTCAGGATGCACCTCACCAGACAGAACTTCTGCAATTCGGTAAGAACAAGCGCCCATGTAATGTTGGATGGCAACGTAATCTTCGCATTGCAACCGCATGATCCAAATGGTTACAGCATCATCGAAAGTGAAGGATTTGCGTCGAATGGCGTAAGGGTTCAGGAGGATGCCCGTCATCGGGTGCCTGCCGTCCGGTCCGATGGACCGGTAAGAGATAGTCATGGGAGGTTCCTTTTCCTGACTATGGCGATCAACTGGCGTTCCCTCAATTGGCCGGTGATCGCAGTGTGCCGCGCATTTAAGCGGCGCGGTAGCGCTAGTCGGGGTGGCGATTCGCAGTCGCTGCCCCGGCGTACCTTCTTAAATTCCAAGTACATCAAGCGTCAGTTGCTTCCGCTTAATCGAAATGTCATTGAGCGCTACACCAGTCATATGGTGTTCGTAGGTTGCCATAGGGATAGCTCCTTCTTTGGCAATGTGGTCCGGCGTTTTTGGAGATGCCGCCGGGCCTGGTTTGCCGCAATTACAGCTGCGGTTGAACTGCCCGAGTCGAAGAGTAGTGATCTTCGACTCGGGACCTTACTTTACGGCAGGCCCCGTACCCTACATCAAGGCTTTTCTAGGGCAAAAAGCGCAATAAAAGCCTTGCCCGATACAACATGTTTTGTCGTACGGGGTGATTCTCTCTACTTATTGTGGTTGGGCCTAGGCCGCCGACGGGTCGGAACAGCTTGGAGGCGCAAAGGTATCACCTCCTTGGCGGAGGCCGCCTGATGGTCGCCTATAACTTCCCGCCAGAAGACGCCCGCGCGATCATCTTCGGCATCAAGGCCAGCGTGATCAAGCCCCATGGCAAACGGCCCCATGTCGCGGTTGGCGGCACGGTCCATGCGTTTTGCGGCGCTGTGCCGCCACTCTGGATGAAGTCGCCGGAATGCCATCGCCTGATCGTCGCGCCCTGTAGCCGCTCTGAGGAAATCGTCATCGAGGTCGACAAGGTAATGCTCGGCAGTACTGTGATGGTCACGCCGGAATGGTTTGAGACACTCGCGCGCGATGAAGGGTTCAGCGACTTCGGTTCGCTGCAGGTCCACTACGACCGCCTCTATGGATTGCCTTTCCGGGGCCAGTACATCCGCTGGCGGCCTGACAAGGCTGAGTTCCGCGCCCAATGGCCGCTGATCGTCAAGCCGCCTGGTTCACCCGACAGCGCGGATCAGGCGGCGCAGCCCCCGTAAGAGGGGCGCGTCATCCTGCGGATCAATCAGAATAGCTCGGCAGGCGGAAGCGCAGGCCAGCGAGTAAGGCATAGGCACGGCGTTTCGTCGTGCCAACAGGCATGTGAGGACGGAAGCCGTGGACCCAAGGCGCAAATACGACATCGAGCCGTCTCCTTTCGAGGGGGAACTGCGCGTTATTGCGCCGGAAGAGTGGCGCCAGCAGCGATGGGGTTGGATGGAAAGCGTCCGCCGCGACAGCAGCCTGAGCCCTATGGCTCGGCTTGTCGCCGACACGTTGGTGCTGGAGTTCGCCAACCGCGAAACCCACCGGTGCGACCCGTCCCGGCGTCAGCTGGCTGACATTCACGGCTGTTCGGAAGACACGATCAAGCGGGTAATTAAGGAACTGGTCGACGCTGAATGGATCGTCGTTCTTGCAGGTGTCGGCCGGGGGCGTAGCACGCAATATGGCTTCCTCACGCGGGCCAAGATCGTGCAGCTAAAAGGGGGCAAAAATGCCCCTCTAAAAGGGGGTAGGAATGCCCCCTTTCCTGTCTCCCAAAAGGGGGCAGATTTGCACGGAAAAGGGGGCAAATCTGCCTTCGTGCATAATATAGATAAACCACAGAAGAACCAAAGGGCGCAGGGCGCGAAGTTTTCGCCAAATCCGATGGTTCAGCGCGAGGCGCAAATCGCCGTCGCCAGATGGCGGGAAGGTCGGGCTGATGCGCTCGCCGATCTTCAGCCGTGGGTTATCGATCACATCATCGCTGCGAAGCTTCTCACCGATGCCGAACAGGCAGCGGCGGGACTGGGCTGAGAAAAGGGGAATGGGGCAAATGGATCAGATCACAACCACCGACAGCGCGCAGGAAGCCGCTGCGCCACAGGAAACCAACCGGGCCCGGGTGCGCAGGCTCTTCATCGATCCTTTGGTGAAAGACGGGATGCGGTTCAAGCATCACACCTCGGCTGACGATCAGCGGCGCAAGCTGGATCAGATGGCGGATGACCTCGGGTATCTCTCCGACGAGTCCCTGCGGGTGCTGGCTGCCTGCATGCGCACCAAGGGCGAAGGCACAAACAAGGTCTTCTGGCCCAGCCGGGTCAGCCTTCTGGGATTTGCTGAAGCTCGGGAGCGCATGCCGTTGCAGGATGTGCCGGGGCTGCGGTCGTGGTTTGTATCGGCAGCGGGTCGCAAGGCGGCAGCCATGCCGGGGCGATTGATCGCTGAGTATGCGTTCTGGAAAAGCCACAAGCGCCCGCCGCTCGCCGATCGCGAATGGACCGGGATCAACGAGCGGGCTGCGGACTATGCGCGCCGGGTCGAACTGATCGAGGATCGCCAAGCGCGTGGGGTTCTGGTCACCGGCGAAGAGCGGAACTGGCTGCGGCGCTATCACGAAACCGAAGCCATGCTCCGCGGCTGGCTGGATAAGAAGGGCGCATGATGCAGATGGCACCACTGAAGACCGAGGCCATGGGCCGCGTCCGCAAGCCGATCTCGATCCAGCGGCTGCTGGAATGGGCATTCGCCGATGAGTGCGCCTCGATCGACTTTGAGGATGAGGGCACGCTCGCGCCGGGCTATGGCCATGTGGGAAACGCCTACCGCATGGCGCAGCGCGGGTTGCTGGGCTGCAAGATCGATGGCGGTGGCCGTTCGTACCCTGATCATGATGCTGACATCGTCGCTTCAGCGGTGGCGGTGCTGCCTGAGGGCTGCGGTGGCCGGCGCATGGCAGTGCAGATCGCAGAGTTGGCGCGGGCGCGTGCTGTGCCGGAAGCCTATGTTGGCGTAACCCCGCGATGCGTGCCGGTTGGCTGGCATCAGAAACGGTTTGAAGGTCAGAAGGCCGCGACCGAGCATGTCTGCTGGTTGAGTGAAGTTGGTCCGCGCAAGGTGAAGCGGTTCGAAAGCCGGGTCTGTCCTGTGACCTATCAACCCCAAGCGAGCATGATCGCGGGCGCTCGACGTGATTATCTTCAATGGTGGTCAGCACTGCTAGAGCTACGGGTAAACCTTAGTATTTGTTCATCTTTGTCGCGTTGGATTGTCAGTGATGAGATGCCTCCCAGCCAGCCGTGGAGGCAGGCTGCTTGAAAAAGTTGTTGATCGCTAATTTGGTGGGGGCTATACAACCGACATGCACCCCAATAGCGCCCGGAGAGGATCACCCTCTCCGGGCGCGTTGCGTTTGTGGGTGGGCGGAGGTGTCGCATGGGTAGGCTTGCTGGTCGGGGCATGGGCTCACGGATCGGTCGGACTGCCTCGCGGTTGAACGCGGACGCAAAGAAGCCTGTCAAAGCCGAAGGTCCGCGCCACGCGTCGCATCGCTGGTACTCACTGGCCCGCTGGCGTCGGTTGCGTTGGTCGGTGCTCGAAGAGGCGCGCTTCACCTGCGCTTGGTGCAAACGGATCGAAGCGAACACATCAAAGCTGGTGGCTGACCATAAGCGCGCACATCGTGGCGACCCGGACCTGTTCTGGGATCGCGCCAATCTTCAGTGCCTCTGCAAAGCCTGCCACGACAGCGAGAAGCAGCGGCAGGAGCGCCGAGGGGAGGGGGGGTAAAAGTCTGCCACCCCGCCAGAGCGGAAACCGGCAGCCCCATCATTCGGAGATTTTTTTCTGGTGGATCAGAGATTTGACTTATTGGGTGACCCTATCCCTGAGGGGCGCGGTGGTCCGGGTCGAACCGGTCATATCGCCACTTCGAAAAATGCAAGCAAGATCAGAGCCTTGCTGGTTGCGGGTTTGAATAACTCGCAGATCGCGCGGGAACTGGGCATCAGCGTACCGACGCTGAGGAAGCATTATTTTCAAAGTGGGAAAATCAAGGCGAAGCTGGCGCGCGAGATGGCGATCGCTGAAATGCGGGCCCGCAACATCTTGAGGCTCGATGCCCAGGCGGACAAGGGCAGCGTCTCGGCCATGCGGGCACTGGAGCCGCTGCTGGAAAAGGCAGAGCGTGAGATCGCCGAGCGCGAGATGGGCAATGAGCAGCCGCGCCAGCAATCGCCGGGGGTTAAACAGCGCCGCGAGCTCATGGGCCATGAGGCCGATGATGAACTTGAGCGCGAGCTGAGCCAAGAATCGAGCCATGGACTGCACTGAACCGCTGCCGCGGTTCGCCTGTCCGGATTGGTGGGAGCGGCTACGCCGCCGCGAGACGCCGATGGCGGATGTGCCGCTGAATGAGGCCAAGGCGCGCAAGGCGCTGGCTTTCTTCAACCGGCTCCGGTTGCCCGACGTGGCCGGCAACCCGCCGATGAGCGAGGCCTGCGGCGATTGGTTCCGTGACGTGCTGGTCGCCTTTCTGGCCAGCGAGGATCCGGAGACGAAGGAAAGGCTCGTTTGGGAACTGCTCTGCATGGTTCCGAAGAAGAGCTCGAAGACAACCTATAGCGCGGGGCTCGCCCTGACTGCGCTTTACATGAACGAGTCACCCAACGGTCAGATGCTGCTGATCGGGCCATCGCAGAACATCTCGAACCGGCTCTTCGATCAGGCGCAGGGCATGATCCGCCTTGATGAGAAACTGGCGAAGGTTTTTCGGGTTCAGGATCACACAAAGACGATCACGCGCTACAAGACAGGCACGGAACTGGAGGTGAAGACCTTCGACACCTCGATCGTGACCGGGGAAATCCCGATCATGACGATCATCGATGAGCTGCACGAACTCGGCAAAAAGAACGGGGCGCAGCAGGTGATGCAGCAGATCAGGGGCGGCGGGATCACCATGACCGGTGGTCAGCTGATGATGATCACCACCCAGTCGGACAAAGAGCCGGCGGGGATTTGGAAGGCCGAGATCGGCAAAGCCCGGGCGATCCGGGACGGGAAGGCAGGCGCGCGGCCGATCATGTTGCCGGTGCTCTACGAGTTTCCGGAGGCGCTGCAGAAAAAGGAACGGTATTGGCGCAACCGCGAGAACTGGCCAATGGTACTGCCGAACCTCGGCCGCTCAATCAGCCAGCAGCGCTTGGAAGACGACTACACGAACAACGGCGCGATCAGCCCCGAGGCCGAACAGATTTGGATGAGCCAGCATCTCAACATCGAGATCGGCTTGGGCCTGCATTCCGAGCGGTGGATCGGCGCGGATCACTGGGCCGGGGCCGGGCGGCCGGAAATGACGCTGGATGAGATCATCGCCTCTTCCGAGGTCTGCGTGGTCGGCCTCGACGGCGGCGGGCTGGACGATCTGCTGGGCGTTTCGGTGCTAGGGCGTCACGCGGAAACCAAGCGCTGGATGCATTGGGGCCGGGCTTGGGCGGATCGGGGTGTGCTGACGCTGCGCAAGAGCATCGCCCCCGAACTGCATGAACTGGTCGAGGCCGGTGATCTGACGCTGGTCGATAACCTCGACGCCGAGGCCAACCCCGAGATCGTGGCGATCTGCCAGCGGCTGCAAGAGGCGGGGCTGTTGCCAGAGGAAGACGGGATCGGCATGGATCCCGAAGGTGTGGCTTCGATCGTAGATGCGCTGATCGAGGCCGGGTTCGAGATCGAAGACATCCGGGCGATCAGCCAGGGCTACAAGCTGAACGCGGCGATCAAGGGAACGCCGGTCAAGCTGAAGAACAAGACGCTGGTCCATTGTGACCAGCGGCTCATGCGGTGGTGTGTGGGCAATGCGAAGACAGAGACCCGCGGCAACGCCGTGCTGGTGACCAAGGCGCGCAGCGGGTCGGCAAAGATCGACCCGCTCATGGCGCTGTTCAACGCCGTGATGCTGATGAGCTGGAACCCGGTCGGGCACGGTGGGCCATCGGTTTACGAAGAGCGCGGCATTCTCACGTTTTAAGGCGGTGATATGGGAATTCTAAATCTGTTCCGGCGCCCCGCCGCGGAGAGCAAAAAGGAGGTGCAGGCCAGCGTTCAGGGCGGCGCTGTGTTCAGCGGTCTGGATGATCCGGCGCTCTTGGAGTTCATGCGCACGGGCGGCGGCGGCATGACGGAATCCGGGGCGCACATCAACGCCAGGTCGGCGATGAAGAACACCACTATCCTGCGCTGCGTTTCGCTCATCGCCTTCAGCATCGGGATGCTGCCGCTGCACATGCAGCGCAAAGCGGATAAGTCGAAGGCCAGCGATCACCCGCTGTTTCGGGTGCTGCACCGCAAGCCGAACGCCTGGCAGACCGCTTTCGAGTTCCGCAGCCTGATGCAGCAACGCGCGCTCACCGATGGCGATGCCTTCGCGATGATCGTGCGCAGCGGCCCTCGCGTGATGCAGCTCGTGCCAATAGCCGGAGATCGGGTGACGGTGAAGCAGCGTGACGATTGGGCGTTGGAGTATGTGGTGACGCGGGGCGGCCGCGGGCCCATCACGCTGCCGCAGTCCGAAGTGTTCCATCTGCGCTATGGGTTGTCGGATGACGGGATCACTGGCCTGTCGCTGGTCAAACAGTCCGCCGAAGCCATCGGCTTGGCCCTACAGGCCGAAAAGTCAGCGGCACGCATGTTCCGCAACGGCATGATCATCGGCGGCGCGCTGAAGCATAAAGAGAAGCTTTCGCCGGAAGCCTATGAGCGGCTCAAGGCCAGCATGAACGATGATGCGGGGGCCGAGAATGCGCACAAGTGGAAGATCCTCGAAGAAGGCATGGACCTCGTTCCAAACCAGCACCCGGGCCGAGACGGGCAGGGGTTGGAGAACCGAAAGCATCAGATCGAAGAAACGGCACGCCCCTTCGGCGTCCCGCGTCCGCTCTTGGGCGTCGACGACACGTCATGGGGCAGCGGCATTGATGTGCTGGGTCAGTTCTTTGTCCGCTATGGCCTGAATCCTTGGTTCGAGGCCTGGCAGCAGGCAATAGAACGCTCGCTCCTGACTGAGCGCGAGGCCGATGAATATGAGGTTAAGTTCAACGCCGGCGCATTGCTGCGCGGATCCATGAAGGACCAGGCGGAATTCTTCGCCAAGGGGCTTGGTGCGGGAGGTCAGACGCCATGGCTGCATCCTGATGAGCCGCGCGATTGGATGGACCTGCCGCGCCGGGATGATCTGCCGGCCGCATTGGGCCAACAGAAGATAGGAGGGCAGAATGAGCCTGCGTAAACTTCCCGAGATCAAAGCGTTCAAAGCCCTCTCCAATATGGAATGGCAGCCGCGCACTGATGTGGTCGACCGCTGGAATGCGGGCATCCATGCCGCCACAAGCGATGAGGCATCAATCTCCATTCTCGGTGAGATCGGCGGCGGCGATTATGGCGACGGTGTCACGTCCAAGCGGATCGCCGGGGCGCTACGCTCGATCGGCGAGCGCGACGTGCGGGTCGATATCAACAGCCCGGGTGGCGACTTCTTTGAAGGCGTGGCGATTTACAACATGCTGCGCGAGCACAAGGCCAAGGTCACAGTGAATGTGCTGGGCCTTGCCGCGTCTGCTGCGTCGGTGATCGCCATGGCCGGTGACGAAATCAAAGTCGCAAAGACCGGATTCGTTATGGTCCACAACGCCTGGGGCATCACGATCGGCAACCGCCACGATATGGAGGCCGCAGCCACGATGATGGAGCCCTTCGATCGGGCGATGCGGGATCTCTACGCCGAGCGCTCCGGATCGAAAGCCGAAGACGTCGAGGCATGGATGGACGCTGAGACGTTCTTCACTGGCGAAGATGCCGTAAAAACCGGGCTCGCGGATGGGTATTTGTCCGCCGCCGAGATCGAACAGGACAAGGACAACGGCAAACGTGCTTCGGCCATTGCCAAGATCGAGGCCAGCATGGCCGCACAGGGACTGTCCCGCCGGGAGCGCCGTAGCCTCCTCGCGGAACTGCAAGGGGGGGCTGACGTATCGCCTCCTGACGTCATGCCGAGCGCTGACATCATCGCCGCGCTTCGCGGCAACACCGAAAAACTGAAAATCTAAAGGGGTTTCAAATGAAACACTTCAAACAACCCGTTCGCGGGCTTGTCGGTGTGCGCGCTGATGCCAGCACCGATATCAAGGCATTGATCGAGGAGCAGGGCAAAACCTTCGAGGCGTTCAAGGCAGCACACCAGAAGGAACTGGCTGACCTGAAAAAAGGCATGGGCGATGTGGTCCAGTCTGAGCAGGTTGACCGGATCAACACGAGCGTAGGCGAACTTCAGGCGGCCATCGATGCGGCCAATACGAAGATCGCGGCAATGTCCCTGAGTGGTACTGGCCCCGACGCGGTGAAAGATGCGGAATACACCGAGGCCTTCCAGGCGCATTTTGCCAAGGGCCAGGTTCAGGCCAACCTGAACAAAGGAGCGGATCCTGAAGGCGGGTTTCTGGCACCTGTGGAATGGGATCGCACGATCACCGACAAGCTGGTCGAAGTCTCGGCGATGCGCTCGATCGCATCGGTGCAGAACATCTCGACAGCCGGGTTCACCAAGCTCTTCAACCTGCGTGGCACTGGCTCTGGTTGGGTCGGCGAAGAAGATGCGCGTCCTGAAACCGGTACACCCACCTTCGGCTCGATGACGATCACCCCCGGCGAAATCTACGCCAACCCAGGCGCTACGCAGGGCATGCTGGATGATGCCGCGGTCGACCTGGAAAGCTGGTTGGCGAATGAGGTGCAGACCGAGTTCGCCAAGCAAGAAGGTCTGGCCTTCGTCGCGGGCAATGGCGTCAACAAGCCCAATGGTTTCCTGAGCTACGCGGCCGGGGCCGCGAATGCGGCGGCGAACCCATTGGGGGCTATTGGTGTCGAGCCCGCCGCAGCGGCGGCCGCTGTGACTGAGGATGAGCTGCTCGATCTCATCTATGGCACGCCGGCCAGCTACACCAATGGCGCGCGCTTTGTCATGAACCGGACCACCCAGGGCAAGATCCGCAAGCTGCGCGACGCGGATGGCCGCCAGCTGTGGCAGCCCTCCAGCGTTGCAGGTCAGCCCGCGCAGCTGCTGGCATATCCGGTCACGGAAATGCCGGACATGCCAGACATGGCCGCCAACACCACGCCGATCGCCTTTGGCAACTTCGCGCGCGGCTATCTGATCGTCGATCGTACCGGCGTTCGCGTGTTGCGTGACCCGTTCACCGCAAAGCCCAAGGTGCTGTTCTACACGACCAAACGCGTGGGCGGTGCTGTGGTCGATCCGCAAGCGCTGCGGATCCTCAAAATGGCGGCTGCCTAAGCACTCGTCCCGGCCATGGCGGCCGGGGCATCCCCTTCAATCTGGAGAGATACGATGAGCGACAATAATCAGCAGTCCGGTAACGCGGCAGCTGCACAGCCCAACCAAAAGCTGCCAGCCCCGAAAGCCACGAAAAAGCCGGGCCCCAAGGTCAGCATGACAGCCGCCCAGGCGAAGAAGCTCGGCCTCGACCCGTTCCCCTACGGCGGGAAATAAGCAATGACCCCCGTCCGCGTCACAGCACCACTCGCGCTGCCCGTCACGGTGCAGGAAGCCAAAGATCACACGATCATCGACTTTGCCGATGATGACGGTCTGGTCGAGCGGCTGATCGAGGCGGCGACAGACCATCTCGATGGCTTCACCGGTATCCTGGGCCGCTGCATCGTCAACCAGCAGTGGCGGCAGGACTATGCCGGCTGGACTTCCTGCCTGCGCTTGCCGTTCCCGAACGTCTCGGCGGTTCAGGTGGAATATATCGACGGGGACGGGGTAACTCAGACGGTCAATCAGGCGGACTATCAGGTTATCACCGATCCGCGGGGCGTGCGGGTTCAGTTCCTGAGCGGCTTTGCGGCACCTGCTCTTGGGCGGTCGCTGACCCCGATACAGGTCACCTTCACGGCGGGTTATGGTGAGCCCGCAAACGTGCCTTGGGATATCAAAGCCGCGATCTGCATGCTGGTGGCACATTGGTATGAACAGCGTTCAGCGGCATCGGACAAAGAGCAGCGGCCTATGCCCTTCGCTGTCGATGTCCTGCTTGGCAAACACCGCTGGGTGATGCTGTGAGATTGATCGAAGCCGTGGCATTCGACGCTCTTGCTGGCGTTCCGGATGGGTCCGGCGGGGAGGAGCAAGACTGGGTCGAGCAGTTCACCACCCGCGCGCATTTCCGCTACCTGCGCGGCAGTGAGGCGGTGATCGCCGCGCGCCTGCAAGGCAAACAGCCGGTGGTTGTCACTGTCCGCGCGAACAGCAGCACGCGCGCAGTCACGCCGGAATGGCAGATGCGCGATACCCGCCGCGGCACGGCGTACAACATCCGCACGGCGGTTCCATCCGATGACCGGCTGTTCATTGAATTGACCTGCGAGAGCGGGGTGGCGGTGTGAGCACGTCTATCGATCTGCAAACGCTGATTTACGAGCGCCTCGTCGCAGACGCGCGCGTTCATGCGCTGGTGGAGGATCGCATCTTCGACCGGGTGCCGGCGGATGCGGATTATCCCTGCATCACCTTCGGGCCGTCTGACTACAGCCCTGAGGACATGGATTGCATCAAAGGCCGGGATGAGACGCTCCAGCTGGATTGCTGGGCGGAGGATCACGGGCGGCTTCGGCCCGCGAAGGAGATCGCAGACGCGGTCAAGAAGGCGCTTCATCAATTTGAAGCAGATGCCGGAGACAGCGCCCTGATCACGATGACCGTGGAGGCGGTGCGCGTCATGCGCGACCGCGATGGGATCACGGGCCATGGCATCGTGACGGTCACAGCCAACCTAGAGGAAGCGTAATGGTTAAGGGCCTCGCAGAGTTCAATCGCCGGTGGGGAGCGATCCCCGCCAAGGTCCGACAGGCCGCGCGGGACACCTTGGAGCAAAACGCCGAAGAGATCGTGGCGGATATGAAGCGCGTGGCCCCGAAAGGCGAAAGCCTCGATCTGGTCAATTCGATCGGCTGGACCTGGGGCGATGCGCCGGAGGGCGCGATGGTGATCGGCACCGTGGGCGGCAAGGAATACTCGACCCTTCGCATCACGATCTACGCAGGCGCAGGGGATGCGTTCTACGCCCGCTTCCAAGAGTTCGGGACCAAGGACATGCCGGCCAATCCGTTCTTCTTCCCGGTGTGGCGCACGCGAAAGCGGCGCGTGAGGTCGCGACTGACGCGAAACATCAACAAGGCAATCAAGGAAGCATGATGAAAATCAAGATCAAACAGGATGCGCATCACCGCATCAGCTCCGCCAAGAGCCAGTGGTTCAAGGCGGGCTCAGAGGTATCGGTTCCGCAAGCAACAGCAGAGGCGCTTGTGGAACGGGGCGTGGCCGAGGTGATCGGCGACAAGAAACCATCTTCTGCAAAGGGGAATTAACATGGCGACCGGTAAACAGACCAAGCGGCTGATCGTGCAGCTGGGGGACGGGGCAACCCCAACCGAGACCTTCGCGCATACCTGCGGGGCGAACACCTTTGGCATCACGCTGAGCAACAACCTCGGTGAGAACATGGTGCTGGATTGCGATGCTCCGCTCGATGTGCCGGTGACGATCGTGCGGCACCTTGAGAGCCAAGACACCAGCGTGACGCTGAGCGGTATGGTGACTATCGAAGCATGGCCGACATGGCGGCAATGGGCGGATGAGGGTAGCGAGAAGAACATCAAGATCCTGCTGGATGAAGACGCCGCCAGCAATGGCGGTCACTGGATTCTGCCCGCCTACCTCGCCGGTCTTGAACTCGGCAAGGAAACCAGTGGCAAGGTGACCTTTAGCGCGACCATTTCGGGCGCCGGTCAGCGCGTCTGGGCTGACGCAGTCTGATGGCTGATGTGGTTGCAGAATGGGCTGGGAAAGAGCGTCTTTTCCGGCTCACCTTTGGCGGGGTTCTCGAGCTTGAGGAAGCCTGCGGGAAGGATGCCATCGGGGCGATCTTCTTGCGCGTTTCATCGGGCAAGTTTCGGGCAGAGGATATCTGGCACACGCTCCGGATCGCACTGATCGGAGGCGGTGAGAACAAGGTCGCAGCAAAGCAGCTCCTGGAGGCGCATTTCGAGCGCCAGCCGTGGCACGACAACGCGGCGTTGGCAGGCGATATCCTGATCGCCCTTATGTCGGGTGTTGAGGATGGCGACGCCTCCAACGACGAAGAGGAGCCCGAACCCATGCGGTTTTCCGAGGTCAGCCAGATTTGTCGCGAGTTCAATATGTCACCGCTCGATCTGCGCGAGATGACCTACGCGGATTTCATCAACATGGTGCGCGGCTTCAATGCTGGCAGCAAGAAAGCCGAACCGCCGACCGAGGAAGAGTTTGATGAAATCCTCGCCAAGTATGAGCCGGAGGCGCTGAAGTAATGGCCGACGTCGAAACCGCCTTGATGCTGCGCCTTGAGGCGTCCCTTGCCAAGTTCGAGAAGCAGATGGCACGCGGTCAACGCGTGGTGAACAAGTTCACAACCGAATGGGACCAAAAGTTCGCTGCCAGCAATCGGAAAATGGCTAGGAATGCCGAAGCCAGCGCCGAGGCCATCGGCAAGGAAATGGACCGGTTGCGGGCCAAGTATGACCCGCTCTTTGCTGCGTCCAAGCGGTATGAGGTCGAGCTGGAGGAATTGAACCGGGCTCAGAAGGTGGGGGCCGTCAACTCCAAGCAATACGACGCGGCCCTTGAACAGTTGAATGCCGAGTACACGCGAGCGACCGCGGGCGCTCAACGACTTGCGGGGGCGAACGCACGTGCGGCGGGCACTGCACGCGGGATGGGCGGGGGAATCCAAAACGCTGCCTTCCAGATCGGGGATTTCGCAACGCAGGTTGGCGCGGGCACCTCGGCTTCGATCGCTCTTGGCCAGCAGTTGCCGCAGTTGCTAGGCGGCTTCGGGGTCTTGGGCGCGGTGTTGGGTGCGGTGGTCGCGATCGGTGTCCCACTGGCAGCGTCGTTCTTGAAGTCCGGCGATGCGGCCGGGGATCTCGAAGGCGCTGTGAGCGATCTCAAAACGGCGGTTTCGGAATATAATAGCGCAGTGGAGCGGGCCAATTCACCGACCGAAGAATTGGCTGAGAAGTACGGCAGGGCATCGGATAAGGCGCGTAACCTCCTGCGTGTTCTGAGCCAGTTGGCCCGCCTTGATGCAATGGAAAGCATCCGCAAGGGCGGTGCTCAGGTTCTTGAGGCTTTCGATGAATTGCAAGGGCGCTTGGATCGTTTTGATGAGGTATTGCGGCAGGGCTATTCGGAAAGCGAACCCGCAGCGGTGCGTCAGGTACGCAAGATTAAAGAGGAATACGGCCTCACACTCGAACAAGCACGGCAGCTGGTCGCTTTGATGAGCGACTATCGAAGCGCGGATTCCCTCGATGCTCAGGCCGCAGCGCTTCAGGCGATGTCGACGTTTCTTACTGAGGCGGCAAGAGGCGCGGATGAGGTAAATGAAAACCTCGTCTCAATCGCGCGCTCCACGGCAGAGGCGGCTTTGGGCGCGCTCGACTTGGCCAATGAAAGCAGCAATGCCGCCTCGGCTTCGGATGATCTTTCGAGAAGCATTGCAGGCATCTCTTTTGACAATGCGATCAGCGGGGCGAATGCCCTTTCCGGCAAGATTGGCGGCATGATCGGCCAGGCGCAAACGCTACTTAGCGTCCTGGGACGGGCCCAGATGGCCAATATGAAAGCGTCTGATCAGAGAGAGCTTGCTGAAGCTGAGCGCGATTTGGTTAAGGCGGGCACTGATCGGGTTGAGGTCGCGCGCAAGCTGGCTGAGATACGCAAGCGCCAAGACTTGGATGGAACTGGCGTGACACTGCCAGTCGCGGCGCGGGAAAAACTCATCAAGGACGCTGGAGACATTGAGGCTGCGACCGCCGCCGCGCGGAAAGAAATCTCCGAACTGAATCAGGAGGCCAGCAAGTCATCGAGCAGCAGCAGCGGCGCAGGCAAAGGACGGTCGAAAAGCGAAAAGCCCGGGCTGTTCCAAGCGAGCGAAGATGAGCTGCAAAACATCCAGCGCCAAATTGAGATGATCGGCAAGACAAAGGCCGAGATTGCCGAACTTACTGCCAAATACAAACTGCTGGACGAGGCAAAGGAGCGTGGTCTAAACCTCGACGCCCGCCAAGCTGCCACAGGCGAAACCCTGCGTGAGCAGATCGACAGGCAGGCGGCAAGCATTGGCGATTTGACCGAGAAGTATGAGCAGGCGCGGGAACGGGCGGCGTTCTTCGAAGGGGCGCAGCAAGACCTGAAGGACGGGTTTATCGACGCGATCGTCGAGGGTGAGAGCCTCGCTGGCGTGCTGGAAAACCTTGCCAAGTCACTCGCAAAAGCCGCATTGCAGGCGATGCTTTTCAATGAAGGGCCATTTGCCAGCGGAAGCGGCACGGGATGGCTTGGCGGCGGGGGCAAGGGCGGCTTGCTGGGCGGGGCAATCATCCCGGGCATTCTTCACAGCGGCGGCACGGCCGGCAAAGATGGCTACGGCCACGGGCGGTCTGTTTCGCCGGCGGTGTTCTATGGCGCGCCCCGCTACCACAAGGGCGGGATTGCGGGGCTGCGGCCCAATGAGGTGCCGGCGATCCTCGAGCGTGGTGAGCGGGTCATTCCGAATGGGCAGAACCTGAAATCGGCAGGCGAGACGTTCAACATCTATGTCAGCGGTGCCCGCGGTAACGCGGAAATCAGCGAGATGGTGGCTGAGGGTATACGGCAAGCGCGGGGTGGCATCGTCAAGCAATCGGTCGGCTCGGCGCAGCGCTCCTTCAAGAGAAGCAAATCGGCGTGGTCACCATGACGGACGTTATTGCTTGGCCTCCTTTCCAGCTTACGGGCTGGGAGCTTGCCGAGGTATACCCTCAATCACGCTCTGTCGGGCTTATCGAGGGCCGGCCGCGCACGTCATCCGCGCAGCGGGCCCGGCGCGTGGCAACGGCACATGTTGCGGGCATTGGTCGCGATCGGTCAGGGGCTGGGTTTGTGCGGATGCTCAACCGTTTGTGGGCAGGCCGGCCGCAGTTGGTGCGCGTTCAGGCATGTTCGTCCCTCTGGCCTGTTGGCCGAAAGGGAGCTGATCTGCGAAGCAACATTCTGGAATGGACGGAGGGTGATGCAGACCTGTTGTGGACAGCAGGAGGCAATGCCCTGCTTTGGAATGAGGGCAAATATGCTCTCAGCGGGACGCCTTCCACAGAGAGTGGATGGCATAGCCTGACCGTCGATGGTCTTCCGCCTTCGCAGGTCATCGCGCGGCCCTCCGAGCAGGTGAGCGTTACAGATGGCACAGTAACAGAAACGGCTTATGTGCTGACACTCACGCGGTCGGACGCGATGGGCGCGGCGGTTATTCGGACCGATAAGGCTAGCGCATTCACTGTATCGGGATTGGTCGGCATAGGTCACAGCGAGAACATTGTGTTTGAAGCATTGGGGGTTCCCCGTTCAGTACGTTCGGCTTCAAGCGACTATGGCTTCCAGTGGGACTTCCGCGAGGTGTTCGAAGACGAATACGCGGACGGTTGGACGGAGGTTGATCCATGGGGCTGACACGCGGGGCCTCGGCGGCGCTGGTGTCGGCGCTGTCAGGGCATTTTCATCCGGTTATCCTGACGGAGGCCGATTGGCCGGAAGAGATGGTTCGGGTTCACTCCGGCGTTGGAACCATGACATGGAATGGGCAAACATGGTTCGGCGCAGGCAGGCTGGTCCAGTTCCAGGCGCCGGAAGAAGCGGGCGGATTGGCGACGTCTGAGGCGTCGGTGAAAGTCGCTGCTACTGTGGAGGATATGCTGGCAGAGCGGGGCAAGATCATCCGCAACCGCTCTATCCGCGTTTGGTTCGGAGCGACGACGACAGCGGGCGGCAATGTGCTGGTGGCCGATCCGGTCTGGCTGTTCTCGGGCTACTTCGACAGCCGCACAGGCTCCATGACGCGGGCGGGTGAAGACCTCTCACACGATATGGTCTTAGGCATCGGGACCGGGCCGGGGGCGCGCCTCTCAGCTTCGATCACGCACAGCTATGAAGACCAAATCAGCAGATACCCGACCGACACGGCAGGGCGGCATGTGCAGAACGCCATCAAGCGACGGTACAACCCTCAAAATTGGCCAGAGTGACGCCCCCGGCTGCGTTTCACGCGGCTGTCAATCACATGAGCGGGCCGTTCGCTTGGGGATTGAGGAGCGACTGCACGGCGGCCTGCATGGCCTTTGCGGCTCTGCACGGCGTCGACCCCTTAAAGGACGCCACTGCGACCTATCACAGCGCCCTTGGGGCTCATCTCATCCTGCGCCGCGCCGGCGGTTATCTGGCGTGGAGCAGGGCCACCTTTAACTTGCCTGAGACGGCTGACCCTCAGCCGGGCGATCTGGCTCTAGTCCGAAGCGCGGACCCTTTGGGCGCGGCTTTGGCGATCTGCATTCAACCCGGCGAATACGCTGCAAAGACGGAGCATGGCCTGGCCATCGCCCCGGCTGAAATCTTGGGAGCTTGGACTTGCCATTCGTAGTGCCCGCAATCATCAACCTCGGCACGGCCCTCATCACCGCAGGCGCCAATGCTCTGGTCGGGCTTGGATTGAGCGGCGCTTCTGCTTGGTCGATCGCGACCAGTGTCGTGAATTTTGGTTTCTCGCAGCTCATCAACGCCGCAGCCAGCGCGCTCTTCGGTAAAAAGCCATCGGCGCAGGATGTGGGGCGCGATCTTGCGCAGCCGACCACGGCACCTGCGCATCGCTTTGTCTACGGCGAAACACGGGCCACAGGGACGCCAATCGGGACGCCGATCAAGGGGCCGAAGATCTACGGATGCTGGCTTCTTAACTCACGGGCGTCTGACCTGTCGACCTTCACGCTGTACCTCGACAAGCGCGAGGTGGGGTTGACCGGCGATGCCTTTGACCTGTCCGGGCCGGGCGCGTCTGCGACAGAACATCCCTTCGAGAACCATGTAAACGTGTGGGTATCGCGTGGGGATCACACCGCGCCGCCTGCGGTGTTCACCGATGAAGCGCCTTGGGTTGAGACTGACGCGGAGCATCTTTGGAAGGCGACCGACGCTTGGCAGGGCTGGACTGTGATCTGGCTCAAGCTGGACGCAGGCGGGCAGGGTGAGCGGCAGGAGCGCTGGCCCTCTAGCCCCCCGCTGGTTGAAGTGGAGGGGCGCTGGTCCAAGGTTTATGACCCGCGCGAGGCTTCCCACGACCCCGACGACCCCGACACTTGGGAATGGTCCGAGAACCATGCGCTCTGCATTCGCGACGCGCTGCGGCAGAACCCTATTCGGCAGTATCAGGAAGATCAGCTCCACGAATCCTTCAATGAATATGGGCCGGACGTTTGCGATGAGATCGTGGCCCTTAAGTCGGGTGGCTCGGAAAAGCGGTATATCTGCGGCGGTACCTTGGTATTCAGCGATGGCGAGATCGAAGATCAGTTGAACCCGATGTTCGTTTCCGGCGCGGCTGATCCCATCCGGATCGGTGGCAAGCTGGGCTATGCGGCAGGGGAGTATCGCGCCCCCGACATGACGCTCGGCTACATGCTGGGGCAGGGGTTCAGCTTCCCCGATATGGTGCCAGGGGATGAGGTGATGAACACGCTTCGCGTCTCTTACCTGTCGCCCAATCGCGGCTATGAGACGGCGGAATTGGAGCCGTGGGAGATTCCCGGTGCGCGGGATGCTGACGGGGGGCTGCCTGCGGTCAAAACGCTGGACCTGCCATTTTGCGCCTCGGCCACCCAAGCGATGCGGGTGCGCAAGATCATTGGCCTTCGCCAGCGGCGGCAAGAGCGTATCCAAGGCGGGGAGCTTCCCCCGGAAGCGCTTAACCTTGTGGGTGGCTCTACGGTCAACATTGCGCTGCCCGCGCCCTATGACGTGCTGGATGGCGTGTATGAGGTGGAAAGCATCCACCCCGGCCTAGACCCTCTCGGGGAGAGCGGAGAGGTTGCCATGCGCCTGCCTGCGTCTTTGGTGAAGCACGACCCGGCGATTTACGCTTGGGACGCGGCAACGGACGAAGAGGACGTATTTGACGAGCCTTACGACGATGAGCGCACAGGCACGGCGAACCCCGGCGCTATCTCGGTCACCACGGGCGATGCGGTCAATCAGTCGACGGGCGGCACGATCATCCCGCGCATCCTCTTCGCCTTCGACCCCAGCACAAGCGGCGGGGTGGCGGGCTACGACTGGCAGTATCGCGAGACAAGCGGGGATTACACCACGGGCGGCGTGATCGACGTGGATGTGCGCAACGGTGATGGAAAGGTGTTCGGCTACTTGGTCGGAACGCCGGGCCAGACCTATGACATTCGGGCGCGGGCTACGGGCTCGAGCGGTCAATCGGATTGGGTGGAAATTACAGGCGTCACGCCAGTTGTGGATATCGAGATTGACCTTCCGACAGACGGGCAGGCGGTTGGCGGCGCGGGGGAAATTACAGCCAGCTTCCGCACCCCGAATGACCCCGACTTCCGCGCAATGGAAATTTGGGGCAGCGATAGCGACGACAGCGGCGCGGCCTCCCTGATCGGCACGGCCATCTACACCAGCCAGAACACAGTCGTCAGCATCACGGAAAGCAGCCTTGGCGCATCTATGACCCGTTACTACTTCGCCCGCTCGCGCGGGGATTACGCAAGCGCATCGGCATTCACCGCCAGCGTATCGGCAACCACAGACCCTTAATTATTGGAGGCGATTATGCCCGCACCTGAATTTACGCTGCCCACCACCGGGACTTCGCCCAAAATTGCGACCCGCCACGGGCTTGAAGCTGGCATCAACGCGGTATCGCAGGCGCTCTTTGACCAGATCGGGGCTATTTCGACCGGCCTTAAGCCTGCGGGCAATTGGGATGCGTCGGGCGGTTCATTCCCAAGCGGCGCGGAACGCGGCACCTACTACGTGGTCAACGTTGCTGGCACGGTGGATGGTGCGGCGTTCGCAATTGGTGACTGGCTTATTCCGCTGGTGGACGCCCCCGTAACCGGGACATATGCGGGCAACTGGTTTCGCGGGGATTATTCCAAGGTTGTGCCTGCCAAACTGGATAGTGCTGCTGCGTTCGAGGCGGGTTCGGATGTTTCGCGCGGCCCCGGTGCGCTGTGGGAGACGAAAGACGGCTTCCGGTACGAGGAGGTTACCGCAGGCGAAGACTTGACCAACGCGGCGGGGGTTAAACTGAAAGCCAAAGCCGACAAGGGGTACTGGACACTAAAGCAGTTCGGTGCGCGAGGGGATGGTTCCGATGATACAGCCGCATTCGTTCGCCTTCTAAACGCTTTGCTCTCTGCTGTTGACAACCGGGTGCCTGCTCAAGGTGCTGAGCCGTCTTGGCTCGTTAATAAAACAATCAAAGGCTTAATCGAACCGGGCCATTACAGGATTGCCGGTGGGTATGACTATCCTATCGGGGCCTCTCAAATGTTGCACCTCGACGGGGGGGGATCACAGACTACCAAAATTGAAATTACGGGAGACAATTACCTTTTTGATTGGGATGTTGAGCCAGTTGGGTTCGTGTTTCGGGGCATCCATCTTTACGGCGGTAAGGGGATGCAGCGGGTAAGCGCAATTTCTACCTCCGTAGGACGCATGACGGTTATTGAGGACAATGTTTTCTCTGAATATTCCCAGTGCGTCTATGCCAACTCAGCGCAGGACAACCCCGGCCTAAAAATCCGCCGCAATATGTTCCGGGGGAAACTTAACGCCGACACTATTGGCCTTGCCATCACTGGCCTGACAGCTGGCACCGATATTGTGGAAAACATTTTCCAGCGGAACCGCTACCACATTAAAGGCGCTCCGGCTGTACTGGCGGGGGTGGATCAGGGGCCGCTATCCACTTGCAACATCACCCGCAACGACTTCTTCCGCTGGGAGAGTCCATTCACCAACACTTATGATATTTGGCTGGTGCCGAATGCGGAAGGGCCGACCAACGCGGGGCGGGGGCTTGTGGTCAATCAGAACAAGTTCGGAAATGAAAGCATCAAGTCCGGCGACTGCCGCCTGCTTATTGCGGATGAAGGCGCAGGAACGGGCGTCTGGGACAAACATCACGCGACGACCGCGAGCACAGGATGGTTAGCTGGCGTCACATGGCGTGACAATAACATCGGCTTTAAGTTCAGTCCGACAATGACCTTCGGCTACAGCTACACGCCGAACCTGCGCGGCTTTTACTTTGACGACCTGTATCATGGGGGCGCGCCTACGCATATCATTCAATATGACGAGGCTGTGGTATCAGGCGGTCTGCTGTCCGGTCAGCAGACTGGCACTGATAGCCACTACGTCAGTTTTGCCCGCCTCCTGTCGGGTTGGGCTAACGATGCGCTGCCACCTTTGTCCTCCAATGTGCCGGGAAGCTTTATTGTACATGATCCTTTTGGCTATGCGCAGGAAAGCATCTGCGCTGCGGCTGATGATTGGGGCGGTTATGTCCAGCTTCTGACGCCCGCCAGCACGGCAGCTTTTACTTCTGCGGGGGTGGCTAGTCATGCAGCAAAGAACAATAGCCTCGGCGGGGTGAACGAAGCGGCTGCGGTGCGGTTTCAGGCAAACCGTCCTGATGCACGCTTTGGCGGAGCGCTTACAAAGGCTTCTGTGACCGCAGGACGCATGGTGAATATTGAGTTTGAACTTCAACGTGCCGCGTCTCTTCCGCTCAAAGAGGTAACATTTGAAATTATCACGGGCGGCTCTTCGGTGGCGTTTCGCCGTCGCCTGCAGGTGCCTACGCAAGCCGGGTGGCACAAGTTTTCATTAAAGTGGATGCCGCGTCAGAATGCGGACGATATTCTGGCGCGTTTTGTAACTGATGGTTATTCATCGGGCGTTGCTGAGTATTTGGATATTGGCCGCTTCCGCTCCTATCATGGGCGAGCGCCAAGCTCCGGAATCGTGCGATCTCTTCAATCTAGCTGGGCGCGGGAGCATCCAATAGTCGGTGATTATCACCTTTGGGTAGATGCAACCGGAGACCTGCGGATTAAATCCTCAGCGCCAACCAGTGATACGGACGGTGTTGTGGTTGGAGCGCAGGTTTAATGCTTCCCTTCCGCGATACAGTCATTTGCGGCCTTTGGCTCAGCAGATCACAGTCGCCGCAGCCATAAGCGAAGTTTTTTATCGAATGATCATATAAACCAAGGGGAATGCTGTGCTGACATTTAAGGCGAATGTTCTGGAAGAGGGCAGGGCCGCCGAGTGGCAATCTGCCGCCCTTCTCTTAACATTCGCGCTGATCTTAGCCGTGCCGGGAGAAACCACGACATCAACCGCAGGCTTCCGCACTTTTGTCCGGCTTGGGCTGGACGATGCCGCATTGTCTGTACCCATCGCATTGGTGGCGCTGTCGAGGATGACGGCCCTTTATGTCAACGGCGCATGGCGGCGATCGCCGATCGTGCGCATGGTCGGTTCCATCGTGGGAGCGAGCATCTTTGCCATGATCGGCATGGCCTTTGTGTGGCCCGCTATCGAGAACGGCCTCAGTGTTTCTGCTCTCTCAACAGGAGGTATCTATTTCACACTGGCGTTCTTCGACGCTTTGTCAGCCTACAGGAGCGGTGCCGATGTACGAATGGTCCAGCAGCTTTCTTGCCGAACTCGATAAGGAAACGGCCACCATCCTCGGTACCGGGATGGCTGCAGTGATCGTGGGTATCGCGACTGGGTTACGAGGGTTCAAAAAGGGTAAGCCAGTCGCTCATGAGACGGCGCAAGCAATCGCCAAAATCAGCTGCGGCGCGCCTGAGCTGAAAACGGAGCTGCTGGCGATGCGCCACAAACACCACGAGCTGATGTTCAGCATTTCCAACCTGCAAAGAGACATCGATCGAATGTCCGAACTGCTGACGCGGGTTGAGGACCGGACAAGACGAACCTCGGCCGAATAACCAGCCCTTCACACTTTCAACCTCACGCCCCGCCTGCGGGGCTTCTTGCATTGGAGAATGCCCATGAACCGTTATCTCATTGAAAACTGGCGGGCGGTCCTGCGCTCGTATTCTTTTGTCAGCATGGTGCTTGGATTGGTCGCCTTGCTCGCGCCGAATGCGCTCTATGGCTTGTTAGAGATCGAGGCGGACCCATACCCGCTCGGCACAGCGGCTCTGGTGTTCTTCGCCTTCGGCATCGCTGGCCGGTTTGTCCGGCAAGCCCCCGAAACCCGGATGGGCCGCCGGTTTGTCTTTTGGACAGCTTTCCTGTTTGGGGGGCTCATGCTGGCAAAGTCCATCGGCGGCGCGCTGGTTGAGAATGCGGTTCTACCTGAGCCGGAAGAACGGGCTAGCCTTGAGGCGCAGGTCATTCCGGCCATGGCGTCGAAACCGCGGCCCCCATCGATCCCGGCGCCACGGGCGGCCGAAGATCCATTCGATGAGATCGCCTTCCAGCTTATCGCCAAATGGGAGGGCAAGAGAAACGAGGCCTATCGCGACATCGTCGGTGTCTGGACGATCTGCTACGGCCATACCCGCACTGCCGCGCCCGAACAGTACAAAAGCGATGCTGAGTGCAAAGCGCTGCTGGTCGAGGAGATCGCAGAGTATCGCGACAAGTGGATGGGCTATGTCAGTGACGAGGCAAAGGCCTACTGGCTGCCACCGACTCGAAAGGCCGCCTACACCAGTCTCGCATTCAATGTCGGCTGGCATGCCGCAGGCACCAGCACCGCAACCCGCCGGCTTAATGCAAGCGACATCGAGGGCGGTTGCGAAGCGCTGACATGGTGGAACAGAAGCGGCGGCAGGGTCATACGCGGCCTCGTTAACCGAAGAGCAGAGGAACGAGACTTCTGCCTAATGGCACCCGCGTAATGCGTTCGGCTGCACTCATCGTTGGTTTGCTAGCAATCATAGCTCTAATTGGCAGCGGATATATCGCCGGACGTACAGTATCGAGCGTTGAGAACGCGGAAGGCAAAACGGAAACACTGAAGAGGATACAGAATGCAGATGTTAGCGAAGACGACCCGGATGCTGATCGCGATTGGCTGGATAGCTTTCTTAACCGGATGTCAGCGGGTCGATGATTCAACTGGATTAGACGCTCTACGTGGTCCGCTAATTAAGCACGGCCTCGAAGTGAAAAGAGTAGATGATCCTGCGCTCGTGACATCGTTTAGGAACTTGGCTGCGGTATGGGAAGCTGCCTCGTACGGACGGAGCACATCAGAAAGCTATAAAGTTTCTCAGTGATCAATTCCTACGGTTTGGAAAACGGTAGTCCTACTCTAACGAAGAACAAAAACGCTCTGAACCTCCTACCGGTCCCGTATTCAACGTCCGGCGACTATGTTTCCTCAGCTAAAACGTCACGCAACTGAGCATGTGATTTCCGATACACTGACACCGCTTCTTCAATTTCCCAAGAAGCAGCCCTTAAATCAGAAAGGTCCTTTTCAAGTGTCAATAATGCTCTCTTTGCGTCAAAATTGTCAATTGAGACTTGTCTGTGGTCCAAGTCCAAGTCCTTTAAGATATAGCTAGTTTTTGGCAGATAAGCGATCGCAAGTGTGGGGCAGTTCGCCATCATGGCGAAGATACATGAATGAAACCGCGTACCAATGAAGAGTGTCGAACTGCCAATCAGTGATCGAAGAATTTCAGGCTCGCGCGAAGCTGTATCTACTGCAACACGGCTTTTGCAGGTGGCGGCAACGCGCGCTGCCATGCCAAGGTCCTCCGACACCTGATTAAAGATCACCGCACGCATGCCATGCTCACTAGACAGGTGATCAATGACTGCCGCAAGTCCGTCTACATACAATTCTCGAGCCGCTGTGGCATTTTCGGATTTCGGGAAATTCCAATCGACTACCGTGAGGCCCAGAATGGGGTCACCCGCCTCTGGGTCAACGCCAATCTGGTCCCAAGCCGATTTAACCTGTGCATCATTCGAGGCGCTAACTGAGTAATTCCAGAAGGCACTATCTCCTGAACGTCTCAATATCTTCGTGGGTAGCCGGAGCTCATCCGTGAGAAACTCAAAAGTGTAGGATTCACGCGCGCAAATCGCGTCCGCGCCCATCAGTATCCGGCGAGCTACAAGTCGGGCAAAAAGAGAATCGATTGGACCAATACTTTGAGGGGCTAGGATAGAGCGAGCAGACCTACGAGCCAAAGCGATGTGAAGCAAAGCCACGTAATATGCAAAATTGGTATCGTGAATGTAGCCGCCAGGTGCGCTAATTACTATGTCGGCCTCCCGGATCCGCTTCCAGCTTTCATGCTGCGTCTTCGGAAGAATACTAGAGACCCACCCAAGTCCAGGTATTGTCGCTATAATTGCTATAAAAATGAGCCAAAGAGTTACGATTTTTGCACGAATGCCATGACCAGTCGAATTGCCGATCCTCTCAGACCATCTGACATTGGGGTGTACGGCGCGGGAACTTTCAATTCCCTCGAAAACTGAACAACTGATTTCGGCTGTAGGTAGTACTGCACGCACTTCAGCAATGCATTCATCGAGTAGCACCGAATCGCCGCGGTTAGAGCGCCCAAAGGCGTTAGTTATCATAACTTTCATTTATCAATTACCTGTATATGGAAATTTGATTAGACCTTAGACCCAGCCTGTTTCTCGAGCCGTTCGACTTATTCGTCGCCATCAATACTGAGATATAAATCCAAAAGAACGGCAAACCTACCCGAAGGACGCCGATGTCCAGACCACCCCGCACCAATGTAAACCCGATCAAGGGTACCATGATCCCAGCCATTGCGAAGCGAACTGGACAGTTTGCGTGGACGGCACGTTTGCAAAGGGTCGAGCTAGCCAGTAGCGCTCGTCCAAATATAAATGAAATAAGGATTACCCCAACAATGCCGAATGAAATGTAAGCCTCACCAAATAAGCCTGGAGGAATGCCCCCCGTTTCATCGCCAAAGAGATATCCCCGAACCTGGGCAGCCAGTGGAACTGCTTTACTGGGGAACAATGCACGGGGAAGGAAGGAAAGAGCGGCGTTCAAATAGGTTTCACCTAAATTATAGCCAAACCTCTCAGCGTACTGGATCGAAACCTGAATATGGTCAATAAACTCTAGTCCGTTAAGTGCGCCGGCCAACGAGAATCCGCCATCTGAGAGAATCTGCGCGCTTTGAGCTGCATAACGCCAGCTCAGCATCAGATAAGAAACGCCAAGCACTACTGCACCTCCAACTAGTCCAAAAATGAACAGACTTATCGTTCTTGCTCTTAACAACTCCGGGGCCGCAAGTGACAGCAAGAATAGGATGAAAACTGCGCGACCTCCATCCACGAGAGATAGTATGGCTGCGGTCAAGAGGCTAAACAGTACAAGTGCTCGGGTTCGAAACCGTGGTTTTGAGAACCTCATTCCGTAGAACGCGAACGTAGAGAAAACAATATTTCCCCAAAAGAAAATAGATCGAATGTTGGCGAGTGTGCTGTTAGTCCTCACCCTAGCGTACGCTGCTAATAGAGCGTTTTGCACGCTCCCTGCATAAGCTACCGACAGAGCGACGTATATGGCGAAGAAGATAAGTGCAAAAAAGCAAAGAGTTTCTAGTCGGGAAACACGTATTCTCATAGGTGAGACATCGTAATGAATCGGCCGTAAAGAAAAAGCAGAACTTGCTGCAGTTATTAAAAACGCGAGGGTCGCAATAAAGCCAACGTAAGGGGTAATTGATAGATCTAGAAACGAACGAAGAAATGTAGGTATCACGCCCTCAGTGGAAAATACGATGTAGGGGTAGACACATCCAGCACTGAAATAGATAATGAAAACACCCCTAGCGTTCCGAATGCCGCAGCGGAGCATAATAGCCAAACCGAAAAAGAATATAACCGCATACGCAAGGATAAATGTATCCATCTTATCTTTCCCTTGGATGCTTTCGTTTCGTCCGCGTTGGTAGATGCAGCTCTAGCTGCATTACCGTTTTATCTTCCAAATCAGGTATCCAAAAATGAACGTCGCGGCAACCGTTCCGGTGATCGGGAAGGAGGCTATACCGAAGAAGTCAACCAAGAGGTAGCCTCCCGCAATCTGCGCGAGCGTGGCAAGAAGGAAGACGCTCGCGTAACCCTTCACACGACTAGTTGCCAAAAGAAATACTTCTAAGGAGTAATAGCAGGCAATCATGGTGCAGTTTGCAAGTAAGGCTAAGAATAGTACCCATTCAAACTCTAGTTTTCCCCCAGTCCAAAGCACGTAGAACTGTTTGCCCAAAGATAGATAGCCAACAACTGCGACCGCGCTGAGTCCAAGGGTTTGCCGCATTACCTTTCCTTGCATCGCCTGTACGCGTTCGTGCTCTCCACGGGCAGTAGCAGTGGATATCTCGGACCAATGCGAGCGTCCGGCAATGGCAACTATTTGAATAATCATTCGGAGGAAGGTGCGCATAGTAGAAAAGGCGGCGACCATTGAGGGAGTTGTAAGAGCGGCCACCAGAATCGTTGTCGTATGGAGGTAAATCATATTCGAAAGTGGCAGCGTCATAAAGCCGACTGCAGTCCGTATAAGTCGCCGGACTTCACTATGACTTCCGCGGAGCCAACTGAAACGGAGCCAGATGATGCGCCTCCGGAGGTCTATTATCATTACGCCGAAGATCGCCAGTCGCATAGAAAGCATAATGGAAGCAGCAAGTATGAGAGAGGCTCCAAGGCCAGCTGCTGCGCATAGCCCGAAAATTGGGAGGGTACGCCCGATGGCTTGCCAATTAACTGTCCAATTAAACCTGCCTAGCGTGCGGTAAAGGCCGGTGTGGTGATTGAATGCTAGGAGCAGCATCGCATCGAGAAATAAAAGTGCTGAAACTTTTAGTACTTCATTGCGGGTCAACGATACAAATAGGGAAGAAAAATTCTCACCAATAGTCAGCCAAAGCAACGTTCCAGCGCCGATCACGATCGCAATCATGCCAGTAAGAACAATTAGAGAGTTAAAATAGGTTCGATTGGCCGCTCCGAAGTAGCGTCGCGCACATTGCGCTTCGATCCTATTGTTTGCGGATGCAATTATCCCAAAATCCGTTAAAGCAAGGTACCCTGGAATAGTATAAAGTATTATCCATTCACCGTAGAGCGTGGCCCCCCATGCCCAAATAAGCACTGGGACCATCGCGAGCTGCAGCAGGACAGTGAGTCCGTTGCTGAAAAACATTGCCCCCATAACGCTTAGGACACGACGTTTAGCTGCTCCAGGCGCGTTGCTCTGGGCCGTTTGAGCGCTTTTCCGGCGGAGCGCGCGCATAGTTTCGCGATTCTCAAGGCGAGTCGTCATGTGTTCTCTCTCGGCCATTCGCTGGGTTGAGGACTGTTTATTTTTCCAGCCTATGCGCTGTGGTAAGGTGTATGATAGCCTCGTCCCCCTCCTGAACATCTTGGCGGAATTTCTCTATTGCCCTTTCAGGCCATACTCTTGAACGGAGCTCTGGTGTCTGCCGAAATTTCTCTTCGGTGCGTAATAAGTGATCTAACAGCTCATCAAAAGAGTTTGCGGTGCTGCCAGCATCTCCGACCTGATCAGCGATGCATCCACGCCGATAGGAAAAGACCGTTACACCGGAGGCCAAGGCTTCGTAAATTACGACAGGCTGAGCCTCAAAGGCATATTTAGTTGGAAACACGAATAGGTCGAGTTCCTGATAAAAACGCTCCTTCTCTTCTCCATATAGCGATCCATAGTAAGCTACGTCTCCTGCAGCGACTGCGGCTTCAATCAAAATCCGATCTCGCTCAAGCTTTACTGGTCCCGCTAGGTGGAATATACAGCCGGACCCTGCGGCCTTGGCCTTTCGCGCGAGTTGTAAAAAATCGAGCAACCCCTTCTCTTCCGAAAGGTTGCTCAAGAAACCTATAGTCAGTTCCTGTCTGTTTGTCCGGCTCTTGTCGGTCGCATTCCATTTCACAAATGTGGCATTGGATAGTACTAAGTCTCTTATAGGAGCGGAGTAGGTTTGTGAGAAATCATCTCGCATACTCCTGCTTAGGAATACGTGCACCGAGTTATTTTTGGTTATACGCGATAAGAGGTTAATTGCAGTTTGTCGCTCCAATATATAGCGGTAGGAGTGGTGGTGAACTGTAAGGCCAATGCCTCTAGTGCGGACAGCGGTCGCGAGAAGCAGGGTGTACCAGGCACCAAAGCCGCCGTTGCATCCAAGCGCTATTACCCAAGATTGGGGCTTTCTAATTGCAAGGATTCTTACTGCGGCGAGGAGATAGAGTGCAGCTTGAACGGTATGTCTTAGAATGGCTTTCCTCTGATTGGAGGAGGTATCAATCCGGACCACCTCCGTGGTCCTTTCAAATCGCTCAGCCATTGCGCTCATCATCGCTGAAAAGCCATGGTGCGGAGGCGGGAAGGGCCCTATGACAGCGATTTTCATTGCTGATGCCGATCTCGTATGCGTCTCGCAGGCTGCCCCGCGTAGACTGCGCCCTCCTCCACATCCGACAACACTAATGAACGCGCACCAACGACCGCGCCCTTCTTCAACGTAACGCCAGGTGAGACAAAGCAACCGGTAGCGATCCAAACTTGGTCCTGCACGAGGATTTCCGCACAATCATAGTCGAAGCTTCTTTTGGTCATGTCGTGCGATCCTGTGCAAAGATAACTATCCTGAGAGATACAGACATCATCGCCGATAATGATCGGCACAAGACAATAGAGTTCTGCTCGGTCACCAATCCAGCTATTATCGCCAATCTTTATTTTCCAAGGATAGGTAAACCGGGCTGTCGGTCGTATGCGAGTGTTACTTCCGACCACTGCGCCAAAAGCTCGCAGAAGCATTGCGCGCCATCGGTACGCCGGTTGTGGAGATAAACGAAAGAGTGTTGCTTGAACTATCCACCATAGTTGGCAGGTTAGCTGGCTTCGCCCGCGAAACCCCGTCGGGACGCGGAAGCTAGCCAAGTCTTGAACTTTATCTTCCATAAGATTGCACCTGACGGTAAAAAGAAATTCTGCGAAACTGTTTTGCTTCGTTTATTTTAACATGAAGTAATGTATCGCCATCATCTAAACTTCTACAAACACGCGACGAAACGCTTCGGCAACCTTGTCAATTTGGAACGTTTGTTCGGCATAAGATCGACCGGCTGCGCCACTCAATCGTCGATCTTTCGGACTGTTCAAAAATGAATGGACGGATTTCACGAAAGCGTCGATATCCTGAGGTCCTGAAGTCAATCCTGCCTTGGTTTCTTCCACGATTTGAGCCGCTAGGTTGTCCGCGGGCGCCGCGAGGACTATTGGGCGACCTGCACATAGATAGCTCAACACTTTCGACGGGACCGAGAAGCGCCCGGCGTCTTCTTCGATAACCGCCACGAGAACGTCACTGGAAGCCAAGACCTCTTCGAACACTTCAATGGGTTGCAAAGGCAGACATCGAAGAGTTGGCTTGTTGAGCTTCTGTTCGCGCAGCCAGTCCATACCCACGCCATTTGCTATGACGATCAGCTCATCTGGGGGATCGATGCTCTCGGCTAGGGCCAACAAAAGACGCGGGTTGTGTTTCAGCGCAAGAGTGCCTGAGTAGATAATGCGTCGACCCTTGCTAAGTTGCTGTGCCGCGCTCCACGAGTTTTCTCTATCTCTAACCGAAATTGCAGAGATCGCGGCCCAATTTGGAATCACGCTTACATTCTCGGCTGGTATTCCCCATTCATCCGTCTGTTGTCGGAATGCTTCTGTAATATGGACGATGTGGTCGGAGTTCCTCATTTGGCGTTTTTCCAAATGAGTGTAGTAGCTACCTATCATGGCCCCTAGAACCGGGATTTTCTTTGAAAGGATTTCTTTGGCGGCGATCGAGTAAAAATCCTGACACCAAAAGATGAACTTTGCCGCGTGTTTTTTTGTGGCCTTTAGGATCGGTTCTTGCGTTTCTGTGGGGGTGTTCCCGGAAAGAACGATGTCGGGTCGCAATTTTCCAATCAAAGCGGCAATCTTGTTGCCGTATTCGATATCGCAGCTTCTTCTGGCGAAGAGGTTTGTCTTTGAATAGTCTCGGTCAATGTCGACAGCATGGAAGGTCAGCAGATCAGGATCATCGGCCTCACGTAGATTCCTTCCTTTGGGCCCTTTGTCGCCGGCAAAAAAGACATGATGTACAATATATCCATTGCGAGCGAGCTCTCTTGAAAGTTCAGCAGTGAACGGGTGGCCAGCATAGTCATGGACCATGATGGTTTGTCGCGCGGTATACTCTTGGGTTTTCATTGGCTCTACTTCGACCGAAAGTCATCAATGTGATCTTGGTACCAAAAGTAGGTGCTTTCGATCCCTTCTCGCAGCGCTGTGCTTGCCTTCCAGCCCAGCCGGTGTAAGCGCTCGCTGTTCATCAGCTTTCTGGGTGTCCCGTCAGGTTTGCTGTCGTCAAACTCAATGCCACCTTCAAAGCCAACCACTTCACGCACAAGCTCGGCCAGTTCCCTGATCGATACATCGGTGCCATATCCCACATTGATATGGGACAGCATTTCCTTGGTTTCCCGCTCGTAGATGTCATTTGGCAGGTCCATGACAAATAGGCTTGCCTCCGCCATATCATCGACGTGCAAAAATTCTCGGAGGGGTGTCCCCGTTCCCCAAATTACGACACTCTCGAGGCCCGCCAGCTTCGCCTCATGGAACCTTCTGATCATCGCTGGCAGAACATGGCTTTTCTCCGGGTGAAAGTTATCCCCCGGGCCATAAAGATTGGTGGGCATGACTGATCGGTAGTCCCGCCCATGCTGCCGGTTGAAGCTTTCGCATAGCTTGATCCCAGCGATCTTGGCGATCGCATAAGGTTCATTTGTCGGTTCGAGGATGCCTGTCAGAAGTGCGCTTTCGGACATCGGCTGTTCGACGTCACGTGGATAGATGCAGGATGACCCAAGAAAGAGCAGTTTTTGTACGCCCGCCGCATGCGCTTGCCCGATCACGTTGGTTTGGATTAGCAGGTTGTCATAGATGAAATCAGCCGGGTAGGTGCTGTTAGCCATGATGCCGCCGACACGCGCTGCAGCCAATATGACGGCGTCAGGCTTTTCTGAGTCCATGAACTCCCGCACTGCAGCTTGATCACACAGGTCAAGTTCACTGCTTGTCCTCGTGATGATCTCGTCGTTGCCGCGAGCTTCAAGTTTTCGGAGAATTGCTCCCCCGACCATTCCGCGATGACCCGCAAGAAAGACTTTCATCGGATTATCCTTCCAGGCTAACTGGAACCTGAAGGCCATGAGACTTCAAGAGCGCGTGTCTATGAGCCGCTCTTAGATCATCGGCCACCATTTCTGCGCACATCTCCTGAGCCGTAATCTCTGGCTCCCAGCCCAAAACTTTCTTCGCCTTGGCGGGATTACCCAAGAGTGTTTCGACCTCAGCAGGGCGGAAGTAGCGCGGGTCGATCCTCATGATCACATCGCCAACCTTAAGCATTGGCGCCTTATCTCCGGTGATGTTCGCAACAGTCGCGATCTCATCGACGCCAGTGCCGCTGAATTCCAGATCGACGCCTAGCTCTGATGCGGTCCACTGGATGAATTCGCGTACCGAATATTGTACGCCAGTCGCAATGACAAAGTCCTCTGGCTTGTCCTGTTGCAACATCATCCACTGCATTCGGACATAGTCCTTCGCATGGCCCCAGTCGCGGAGGCTATCGATGTTCCCCATATAGAGGCAATCTTCCAATCCCATCGCGATATTGGCTAGGCCGCGGGTGATCTTGCGAGTTACGAATGTCTCACCCCTGCGCGGGCTCTCGTGGTTGAACAGGATGCCGTTGCAGGCGAACATGTCGTAGGCCTCACGGTAGTTCACACAGATCCAATAGGCATACATCTTTGCGACCGCATAGGGAGACCGCGGGTGAAAGGGTGTCGTCTCGGTCTGGGGGATCTCTTGTACAAGCCCGTAAAGTTCTGATGTCGAGGCTTGGTAAAAGCGCGTTTTTTTATCCAAGCCTAGAAAGCGGATGGCTTCCAAGAGGCGCAGGGTGCCCATCGCGTCGACATCTGCGGTGTACTCGGGAGCTTCAAAGCTCACTGCCACATGCGATTGGGCACCAAGGTTATAGATTTCGTCAGGCTGCACTTCGCTGATGATACGGGTAAGGTTCGAGGAATCCGTCAGGTCTCCGTAGTGCAGGTGAAACCGGGAATTGTCGTTGTGGGGATCCTCATAGATGTGGTCGATACGGCTCGTATTGAAGAGAGAAGCCCGTCGCTTAATCCCGTGAACTTCGTAGCCTTTCTCTAGCAGGAACTCTGCCAAGTAAGACCCATCCTGGCCCGTAATGCCCGTGATAATAGCTTTTTTCACTATGTGGCTTCCTAAATTTTTCAAGATGAATTTCTAAAATTTTCTGGCTGACTTAGACTGTGATGACCGCGAAGGTCAAGGCAAGGTGCGCTGCCTTGCCTTGGGGCGGACATAGTTGGTCGAATTAGTTCAATTCATGAGCAGGTAGCGAATTTATGACAACGGCCTGATTGCCACCGCTTTCTCACAGTTTTTCCACTTCACGCCATCTCCCAAATCGCGCTCCCGCCACCGGACTACCCAATAGATTTAGCCCTCTGACGCCCTGTAGGGCGCGCTCTCGCTGGCGTTGGAGTGGGCATGTCCTTCCCACCCAGCGGACTGTATCCCTCACGCCTTCCACACACGGGCCGCCTTCATCCCAAATACCGAACTGCCGCAGAACAGCGCGCACCCCATACGCTAGGTGCCCAAAATTTCACAGTTCGGCTTCCAGCTGCCCAATCATACAGCACCCTTTCTGCGGTGCGGAAGCTTCCTCGGGGTCAGGGCTTGCTGGCTCGGCCCTCTAAACTGAGGCTGTAGAGGCTCCGCTACGGGGCGTCGCGAACGAGAAGTCCGGCAAGGGGGCCATCCGCGCGTAACTATAATAAACGCTGTGTGGAAAAGCATTTGGCCTTTGGCATGCTTGCGTCTCCGCTCTTCCGCACACCAAACGGGGATACCGTAATGAGACTTTCCACCAAACGCACACTTACTGCGACCGCTGCCCTATTGATCGCAGGTTCAGCTGCCAGCGCGGCATGCGAGGACCCGATCAAGGTTGGCGTGCTGCACTCTCTGTCCGGCACGATGGCCATTTCCGAGACCACGTTGAAAGACACGATGGAGCTTTTGATTACGCAACAAAACGCTGCGGGGGGCCTGTTGGATTGCGAAATCGAAGCCGTTGTCGTGGATCCCGCCTCGGACTGGCCTTTGTTCGCCGAAAAGGCGCGTGAGCTTTTGACCGTGTCCGAGGTGGATGTCATCTTCGGCTCTTGGACATCTGTTTCGCGCAAATCCGCATTGCCTGTTCTGGAAGAGTTGAACGGCCTGATGTTCTACCCGGTTCAGTATGAGGGCGAGGAAAGCTCGCGCAACGTGTTCTATACGGGCGCGGCCCCGAATCAGCAGGCGATCCCTGCGACCGATTATTTCCTGGAGGAACTGGGCGTCGAGAAATTTGCTCTGCTCGGCACAGACTATGTCTATCCCAGAACCACCAACAATATCCTTGAACAGTACCTTTTGGGCAAGGGCATCCCCAAGGAAAACATCTTCGTTAACTATACACCCTTCGGGCATTCGGACTGGTCCACCATTGTGGCGGATGTGGTCGAACTGGGGGCGGATGGCTCTCAGGTGGGCGTGATCTCGACCATCAACGGCGACGCGAATATCGGCTTTTACAAGGAGTTGGCGGCTGCCGGTATCTCGGCTGACGACATTCCGGTCGTGGCATTCTCGGTCGGGGAAGAAGAACTTTCGGGCCTCGATACCGCTGATCTTGTCGGCCACCTCGCGGCGTGGAACTACTTTCAATCCGCAGAATCCGACGCAAACGACGAATGGGTTGCCGCTTGGAAAGAGGCAATGGGCGAAGACCGCGTGACCAACGACCCGATGGAAGCCCATTACATCGGTTTCAACATGTGGGTGAATGCGGTCACCGAAGCGGGCACCACGGATGTGGATGCGGTGCGTGCGGCGATGTATGGGCAGGAATTTCCGAACCTCACCGGCGGGACGGCGGTCATGCTGCCCAATCACCACCTCGCCAAGCCTGTCTTGATCGGTGAAATCACCTCTGACGGCCAGTTCGACATCATCAGCCAGACCGAAGAAGTGCCCGGCGATGCATGGACGGACTTCTTGCCTGAATCGGCTGTTCTGGTCTCCGATTGGAAAGAACTTGAGTGCGGCATGTACAATACCGAAACCAAGACCTGCGTCCAGTTGACCTCGAATTACTAACGCCAACAGTCGGGCGCGTCCTCAGCCGCGCCCGACACTCTTTCTAAACACTCTTTCCGTCCGAAAGCCCCATATCTCATGGTTCGAATACTGCTCAGCCTGATGTGCTTGCTGACATCCGCCAGTCTTGCACCCGCTCAGGAACTTCAGTCTGTATTGCAGACCCACGCCGAAGAGGTGGCCAAGCCATCGCGCAAGTCGGTCGGCGTATTGCTGGACAATCTGGTAGCATCGGGCCTGCCGCAGGTTCCTGTTTTTCTTGAGCAATGGGCCGAGCGGAGCGTCTGGCAAGACGATGCAACGGGCCTGTTCTACTTTGCGAAGGAAGCCGGCGATACACTCGCGCTGCGCGACGTTGATACGGGCGAAGAGACGACGGCTTCTTCAGACAGTTTCAGCCAGCTGCGCCCCAACGGCGGCGTGCGGCGTGTCATCGGCACGGCATTGGTGCAGTTCCAACTGTCTGATCCCGACCCCGAACGCCGCAGCGCCGCCCTTGAAAGCATCGCGCGACGCAGTGATGCCAGCCAGCTTGACCCGCTCTTGGCCTCGCTCGAAGGAGAGAATGATCCCATCCTGCGCGCCCGCAAAGAGCAACTGAGCAATTTCTTGACCGCGCGCTTCGGAGCGGCCCCCGAGGCGCGCATTCGTGCGATCGAAAGCCTGTCTTCAGACACCTCTCTCGAAGCCCGCGCGGTGCTGAACCAAATTCTATCTGTAAGGACAGGCGTTGCGGCAGAGCAGCCCGAGGGTAACATCGCCCGCATTCTTGACCCCATGGCGGACCCTTCGGCAAGCTATGAGACGCTGGTCGAAGCTGAACTTGCCCCTGCAATCGTGCCGCCCAGTGATATTCGCGCTGCCCTTGAAGCCAATATCGTCGATGGCCGCGTCGGCGGCATCCCTTTGGCGCAATTGGACGACCCGGACAGGCGGATGGATGCGTATCGCGCGCTTGCCGAGGCGGGGACCGTCCCGCCGTTGGTAACGCCGGATGATATCGTCACCGCCCTGCAGAATGCCGTCTTCTATGAACGCTACGAAGAGGATGACAGGGCGATCACCGACGCTGCCCGCACCACGCTTGACGCGGTTGAGACGCAGGTCGGCTGGGCGCAGACCTTTGATTTGACGTTGGACGGTTTGTCGCTGGCCTCGATTTATTTCCTCGCAGCGATTGGGCTGGCGATCACCTTTGGGCAGATGGGAGTCATCAACATGGCCCATGGCGAGTTTATCATGATGGGCGCCTATACGGGCTATGTCGTGCAACTCATCGTTCCTGACTACACGGTCTCGCTGCTCATCGCGCTGCCGCTAGCCTTTGCCGTTACCTTTGGGGCGGGTGTCGCGATGGAGCGGCTGGTGATCCGGCATCTCTACCATCGCCCGCTCGAAACCTTGTTGGCGACCTTCGGCATCTCGATCGCCTTGCAGCAAATCGCCAAGAATATCTTTGGCACGCAGGCCCGTCCGTTGACCTCGCCTGAGTGGCTTCGGGGCGCGCTCGTGATCTCGGATGTGGTTCAAATCAGTTACATCCGCATCGCCATATTCGTGCTGGCGCTGATCTTTCTATTTTTGCTGCTGTATATCCTCAAGCGCACGCGCCTTGGTTTGGAGGTGCGCGCGGTGACGCAAAACCCCGGCATGGCGGCCTCGATGGGCATCAACCCTGACCGGATCAATATGATGACCTTTGGGCTGGGGTCGGGAATCGCAGGGGTCGCGGGCGTCGGCATCGGCCTTTATGCGCAGGTCACCTCTGAAATGGGCGCGAACTATATTGTGCAAAGCTTCATGACCGTCGTAGTGGGCGGTGTTGGATCGGTATTCGGCACGCTGGCCGGAGCGGGGCTGATTGGCTTCCTGCAAAAGGGGATCGAGTGGTTGAACCCGTCCAACACACTGGCGGCACAGACCTACATGATCCTTTTCATCATCCTGTTCATTCAATTCCGGCCCAAGGGCATCGTTGCCCCCAAAGGCCGGGCAGCGGCGGATTGAGCCATGACCCAGACGCACAGCCAACGACGGTCTTTCATCGGCCGCAATCCTTCGGTTCTCTACTTCCTTGCCGCACTGGGTCTCTTTACAGTCCTTGTGACGGTGATGTCCGAAGCCGCCGGTACCGGTCTTGTCTCAACCTCCTTCGTCAAGACATTGGGCAAGGCCCTGTGTCTTTGCCTCGTGGCCATCGCGATGGACGTGGTTTGGGGGTATTGCGGCATCCTTAGCCTCGGTCATTTCGCCTTTTTCGGGATCGGCGGCTACGCCATCGGGATGTGGCTCATGTATGCGCGTACGGAAAACATCGTCGCGGACAGCCTCGCAGGTCAGGTCATCCCGCCAACCCCGCAAGAGATTTCAGACGCCATCGGAAACCAAATTTTCGGTGTCGTCGGCTCATCGGAATTCCCTTTGATCTGGGCCTTCGCGGACAACCTTTTTATCCAATTGGCCTTCGTCGTGCTGATCCCCGGCGCTCTTGCGCTGGTCTTTGGCTGGCTTGCATTCCGCAGCCGCGTCAACGGCGTTTACCTGTCGATCCTGACCCAAGCCATGACACTGGCGCTCGCGCTCTACCTGTTTCAGAACGATAGCGGCTTACGTGGCAACAACGGCCTGTCGGGCCTGCAAAACATCCCCGGCTTCGCCGAAAGCGGCCAAGACGCTGTTTCCATCGTCTTTTTCCTAGCCTCTGCCTTGGCGCTTGCTCTGGGCTATCTGTTTTTCGCGTGGATCACCGACAGCAAGCTGGGCAATGTCATCCAAGCCATCCGTGACGATGAATCGCGCGTTCGTTTTCTGGGCTACCATGTAGAGAGCTATAAACTCTTCGTCTTCACCATCACCGCCATCGTCGCAGGCATCGCCGGTGCGCTTTATTACCCGCAAGCGGGCATCATCAACCCGGCTGAAATCGCCCCCATCGCGTCGATCTATCTCGCGGTATGGGTCGCCATCGGCGGGCGGGGCCGGCTTTACGGCGCGGTGATCGGTGCGGCAGTGGTCTCGCTTTTGTCCAGTTGGTTTACGGGCGGCGGCGCGCCCAGCATCAATCTGGGGGTCTATACGATCCATTGGGTCGATTGGTGGCTGGTGCTGCTCGGCCTGAGCTTTGTACTTATCACGCTGTTTGCCCCCAAGGGCATCGGCGGCCTCTTTGACAAACTGGTGCGCAAGTCATGAGTTCTCTTTTGGAAATGTCCGGAATTTCGAAATCTTTTGACGGGTTTCAGGCGATCAAGAACCTTAGTCTACAGATCGGTGAACCGGAATTGCGCGCGGTGATCGGCCCCAATGGCGCGGGCAAGACGACCTTTATGGACATCATCACCGGCAAGACAAAACCGGATGAAGGCTATATTCTGTTTGGTGATGACAGCCGCTCTCTTATTGGCATGTCGGAAAGCCAGATCGCGATGCTTGGGATTGGGCGCAAGTTTCAAAAGCCGACAGTGTTTGAGGCGCAAACCGTGCGCGAAAACCTTGCCATGGCGTTAAAGAACCCGCGTGGCACGTTCTCGGTGCTGTTCCACCGCAAGACCTCGGAAGGGGCGGCGCGGCTTGAAAAGATCGCCGATGAGATCAACCTGACCGCCCATCTTTCCCGCCCCGCCGGAGAGTTAAGCCACGGGCAAAAGCAGTGGCTGGAGATCGGGATGCTCCTTGCGCAATCGCCCCGCTTGCTGCTGGTGGATGAGCCCGCCGCAGGCATGACGGCGCATGAACGCGAACACACCACAGACATTCTGAAAACGGCCGCCGAGACCCGCGCCGTTATCGTGGTGGAACACGATATGGAGTTCGTGCGGCGGCTGAATTGCAAGGTGACCGTGTTGCACGAAGGATCGGTGCTGGCCGAAGGGTCGCTGGATCATGTCACCAACAACCAGACTGTTATCGACGTTTATTTGGGGCGCAGCGATGCTGGAGATTGAGAACCTAAACCTGAAATACGGGCAATCTCAGATACTTCATGAGGTCACGTTGAACGCGCCCGTGGGGCAGGTGACCTGTGTGACGGGCACCAATGGGGTCGGCAAAACCAGCTTGCTGAAAGCCATCGCCGGGCGGCATCCTTTTTCGGGCGGGCGGATCAGGCTTGATGGTGAGGAATTGCACCCGGGCCGTGCGGCCCTGTCGGCCAAAGCGGGCGTCGGATATGTGCCACAGGGGCGCGAGATATTTCCGCTGATGACCGTTCAAGAGAACCTTGAAACGGGCTTTGCCTGCCTTCCCAAATCCAAGCATAAGATCCCGGATGACATTTTTGAGCTTTTTCCGGTCCTCGCTGAGATGAAGGCCCGGCGCGGGGGGGACTTGTCTGGTGGGCAACAACAGCAGCTTTCCATTGCCCGGGCGCTTATCGCCCGCCCCAAGGTGCTGCTGTTGGATGAACCGACCGAAGGAATTCAGCCCAATATCATCCAGATGATTGGCCATACCATTCGCCTTCTGCGGGATCGGGGGGAATTGGCCATCGTGCTGGTGGAGCAGAATTTCGAATTTGCCTACCTTAATGCCGATCATTTCCACGTCATGCAGCGCGGCAAAATCACCCAATCGATCCCAAAATCCGAAGCCCAACGCGCGCAACTTTTGGACGCGCTTGCGCTATAAGTGATCGCTGTTGCCCGTCTTGCGCGCAGGCCCGGCTTGCCCGTAAGGCACAAAACCCTTCTATTATTGTGAAGCGGCGGGGCAGCAAAGTCTTGACTTCCCGACCGTCAAACGGTGTACCTGCGCGAAACCTGAAATAGCCCTAGGAAGGGACCATCATGCACGCCTATCGCAGCCATACCTGTGCCGATCTGAGCCTTGAGAACAAGGGTGACACTGTGCGCCTGTCCGGCTGGGTGCACCGGGTGCGGGACCACGGCGGTGTGCTGTTTTTGGACCTGCGCGACCATTACGGGATCACTCAGGTCATCTGCGACCCTGACAGCCCGGCTTTCGCCGAGATGGAAAAAGTCCGCGCGGAATGGTGCGTGCGCATTGATGGCACCGTAAAGGCGCGGGACGTAAGCCTTGTGAACCCCAAGCTGCCCACCGGCGAGATTGAGGTCTATGCGCGCGACATTGAAGTGCTGGGCTCCGCCGCTGAACTGCCGCTTCAGGTCTTCGGCGAGCAGGAATACCCCGAAGAGACGCGCCTGCGCTATCGTTACCTCGACCTGCGTCGCGAGAAGATGCAAAAGAACATGGCGCTGCGCTCCGACGTTGTGACCTCCATCCGCAAGCGCATGTGGGATCAGAACTTCCGTGAGTTCCAGACGCCGATCATCACCGCATCTTCCCCCGAAGGCGCGCGCGACTTCCTCGTGCCCAGCCGTCTGCACCCGGGCAAGTTCTACGCCCTGCCACAGGCGCCGCAGCAGTTCAAACAGCTGCTGATGGTCTCGGGCTTTGATAAGTATTTCCAGATCGCGCCCTGCTTCCGCGATGAAGACCCGCGCGCCGACCGCTCGCCCACCGATTTCTACCAGCTCGACATGGAGATGTCCTTTGTCACCCAGCAGGACGTTTTCGACACGATCCAGCCGGTGATCGCAGGCATCTTCGAAGAGTTCGGCGGCGGCAAAAAGGTCGATGAGACCTGGGAACAAATTTCCTACAAAGACGCGGCGCTGTGGTATGGCTCGGACAAGCCCGACCTGCGCAACCCGATCAAGATGCAGGTGGTCTCGGACCATTTCCGCGATTCCGGCTTCGCGATTTTCGCCAAGTTGCTGGAGCAGGACGGCACCGAAATCCGCGCGATCCCCGCGCCCAAGGGCGGCAGCCGCAAGTTCTGCGACCGTATGAACGCCTTTGCCCAAAAAGAAGGTCTGCCCGGCATGGGCTATATCTTCTGGCGCGATCAGGGCAACGGGATGGAGGCGGCTGGCCCGCTGGCCAAAAACATCGGCCCCGAGCGCACCGAGGCGATCCGCCAGCAGTTGGATCTGGGTGTCGGCGACGCGGCCTTCTTCCTCGGTGGCAAGCCGAAGTCGTTTGAAGCAGTCGCAGGCCGCGCGCGGAACGTGATCGGCGAGGAGTTGAACCTCACCGACAAAGAACGTTTCGCCTTTGCATGGATCGTCGATTTCCCGATCTACGAGCGTGACGAAGAGACCGGCAAGATCGACTTTGAGCACAACCCCTTCTCCATGCCGCAGGGCGGGATGGAGGCGCTGCAGGGTGATCCGCTCAAGGTGCTGGGCTATCAATATGACCTCGCCTGCAACGGCTATGAGCTGGTCTCGGGTGCGATCCGAAACCACAAGCCCGAGATCATGTTCAAGGCGTTTGAGATCGCAGGCTATGGCGAAGACGAGGTGCGCAAGCGCTTTGGCGGCATGGTCAACGCCTTCCAATACGGCGCCCCGCCCCACGGTGGTTGTGCCGCCGGTATCGACCGGATCGTCATGCTGCTGGCCGAAGAGCAGAACATCCGCGAAGTTATCCTTTTCCCGATGAACCAGCGTGCCGAAGACCTGATGATGAACGCGCCTTCTGAACCCACCAGCGATCAGCTGATGGAACTGGGCTTGCGGGTCATCCCGCAGGAGTGATCCTGTCTGAATGAAGCGTCATCCCCGGCTCAGTCGGGGGTGATATTGCCCGGTAGGATGCCCAGCACCAGAACCGGGCAGCCGCCGCTGCGCCCGGCGGCGATGCGGCTGATAAGCTTATGGGTGCCGGTGGTGCTGGCCCCGAACTTCGCGGCTACGGTCTTGTCGGTCTCATTGCCGAATTTATCCAAGCAATTGCCGAGCGATTTGAAAAACCCGTTCGACAGTTCGCGTGTCACGATGACGCCAACGTCGATCACCCCCGCTTCGAAAAAGCTGCGAAAGGCATAGAGGTCACGGTCGTAGGTCTGGTCTTTGCTGTTCCACTCATAGTCGAAAGCCACGCGGCTGCGCCAAAAGTCGACCATATGGTTGTGGATGAAGTCCTCGCGGATGATGCGGTCGACCTCGGGGGCACTGTCGCCCTTGCCTGCGGTAAGTTGCACCAACAGATCGGCTTTGATGCGCACTTCTTCGTGGAAATTCTCGGCCGCCGCATATTGCGCGAAACGGGTGGTGGCCGACATGCGGTTGCCCCCGGGCGCGCGGATTTCATTGCGGCTGATCGTGAACTGCCGCAGCACGCGGATGATCGCGGCCAGTTCTTCGGGCGCGCGCTGTTGCAGCACGGCGGCGGCGCTGCGGTAGCTGGTAACGGAGTAGCGATCGCGCAGATCGACGGGCAGCAGGTCTTCGACAAGCCTTTCGTCGTCGAACACCGCGTCGTCGATGCGCCGCGCCAGATTACTCAGCCGCGACACTGGAGTTGTAGCTGTAGGTCTTCCAATCGGGCTTGTAATCCGCCTCGGCCTGATTGCCCCAAACGGTCCAGCCTTCGCGGACACCGCGCCCGAACAGTTCGAGGTAGGGGCCCCAAGAGCAGCTTTCAATCAGGTCATATTGCTCATCCGGCTTGCGCGAATGCTCCCGCTTGCGGGTCTGCATCATGTTCACCTGACGCCTCCCGGCATCCAAGGTGCGCACGTTCTTGCCGCGCACGCCAAACAGCAAAATTTCGGTCACGTTGCGGAAATAGAACCCAACGCCACGCCCGTCACTGCCGCCATCTTTGCGGATTTTATGCCAAATGATATTGGATTTATATTCAAATCCCCAGGCCTTGAGCACCTGCAGCCCCTCGGGCAACAGCGCGTTCGGCACCCACATGTAACAATGCGCGCGGTCTTCGAGGTGATCGGCCACGGGCAGGGCGCAGATGTCATCCACCGTCATCGTGGGATAACGGGCCAAGCGCTTATGTTCGGGCGCGACCTTGCCGGTGCGGTTGGTGAAGCGCCACGGCGGGTCCGCCATGACGCATCCAAACCGGTCTTTGCCCAGAAAGTCGCGTAGGTCTTGTGATGGATTATCGCTCATATCCAATATATTGCGTTTCCTCGGGCTTTCTTGCAACCGCTACCTGCCCAGAGGGGCTGGATATCCACAAGAACGTTAAGAGAACGCGTTTATCAGGGAAGAGCGTGTCCGGTCAATCCTCAAGACTGTCTTCGCGCTTTTCCTCGATGAGCTTGGCTTCCTTTTCCTTACGCTTCAGGAACTTGTCGCCGAAGGCGTCGTTATGTTCCTCGCCGATGACCTTCTTGGCGCGGGTGAAAAGCTCGTCTTCTTCCTCGTCCATGTGATGTTCATAGTCATGTTTGAGTTGCTTGAAACGAGTCAGCCAAGCAGAGGACGACATATCGGTTTCGCGCAGCTCTTCCATGATATCGTCAAGCTGCTGGTGTTCGTGAACCGAATGGCGCGCGTGATCTTGGCCCCATGTTTCGGACATCAGCGTGGAATAAAAGGTCTCTTCCTCGGCGGCGGCGTGGGATTTCACGTCATGGTAAAAACGGTCCCAAGCCTTGCGGCGCTCGGCGCTGTCGCCTTCGGTGTCGGCAATGGTGTTGAGCAAGGCGCGGTGTTCATCATGATCTTCTTTGATCGCGTCATAGATGGAGGGCATGGGAAAAATCCTTTGGTGTTACCTGTGGCTAACGCCGAAGCCACCGGCAGGTTCCCGCCCTAGAAGACCGCGCCATTCGCCGCTTGGCTGGCGACCTGCTGGAACAACCCGCCTGTTTGGGCGTGAAATGCCGCCAAAGTAACGACCACCAGCCCCAGAACATTCGCGCCCACAACGATCCAATCGACCGGCTTTGCGGGTTTGGCGCTGTCCTTGGCGTGGTGCTGGGTCATCTCACCCTCCGGGGGTCGCTTGCGTTTAGCATAATGCTGCAGGCTGAATGTGGCGTGAATGTGTAGCTTGGAGGCCAAGACTGGGGTCTGGTGGGATTATTTCAAGTTTATTCATCTTGGCGGCCCGAAAAGCGCGGTGCATAACTTTGCTATGAACAGCAGATCAGACCCGCGCCCTGTCGGGCCCACAATTGAGAATTGGGCAGAGCCCCAACGGCCCGCCGGTGAGGTGCTCACCGGGCGCCATGTCGTGTTGGAGCCGCTTTCGGCAGAGAAACACGCCGCGCTGCTCTACCCCGCCTATGTGGGGGAGGACCACGTTTGGGATTATCTGCCCTATGGGCCATTCTCTTCGGCGGCGCAGTATCACCGCTGGGTGCGCGATAGTGCAGCGCAGGTTGATCCGTATTTCATGGCAGTGAAAGACCGCGCGCGGGATCAATGGGTGGGCGTGGCAAGTTTTCTGCGGATCAAGCCCGAGGCAGGCAGTATCGAGGTGGGCCACATCAACTTCAGCCCCGCCCTACAGCGCACTCCCGCGGCGACCGAGGCGATATTCCTGATGATGCAATGGGCCTTTGAGGCGGGCTACCGACGGTTCGAGTGGAAATGCGACGCGCTCAACCGTCCGTCCCGCCGCGCCGCGCAGCGGTTGGGGTTGAGCTATGAGGGTGTCTTTCGGCAAGCGACCATCGTCAAGGGGCGCAACCGCGACACGGCTTGGTTCGCCGCGATCGACACGGAATGGCCCGCGCTGAAAGAGGCGTTTGAAGCTTGGCTGTCCCCCAGTAATTTTGACGGGCAGGGGCAACAAAAGGAACGGCTCGGCGATCTGACCCGCCTTGTTCGTGTAACGAGCGACCCGATGCTTTAAGTGGCCTGCCTGCCGGATGAGTTAAATCGCAATTTTTTCGGTCAATCGGATCTGGATCATCCCGGCTATGGTCGCGGCCTCTGGTCCCGCGGGTTGGCCGAGGGCGCGTTTATGGGCCAGAGCCCTTGCCGCCTCTTCCAGCCTAAGGTCATTCGCGGAGCGGGCAACGCCGCAGAGAAATTGCGCGACATAATCAAGCGTGGGCTCATCCGGTTCGCCGCCGAGCACGCCCGCGATATGGGCAATGTCATCTTGAAAGCCGATGCGGTCCGGCGAGACATCTTCATCCGGGAGGGCGCGCAGGCCCACGGGGCGACGCTCTTCGGGGAGGTTTTTCAGAATGGCCTGCTGAAAGGATGACAGCGATGTAATCGGCTTCGCGATAAACCCATCGACCCCGGCCGCGCGGGCATCAGGCTCCATATGGCTGTCGCCAGAGATGGCGATGATCGTTTCCACCCGGGGCGTGCTTTGTGTGAGTTCGGCGATCAGGTCCAGACCGCTGCCGTCGGGCAGGCCAAGGTCGACCAGCGCCACGGCGGGGCGATAGACCTGTAGATGGCGCCGGGCAGAGCGCAAACTATCTGCCCGCCTGATCCGCGCGCCAGAGCGTAGACAGAGCAGGCGCATCGCCTCGCAAGCGAAACGGCTGTCTTCCACCACCAAAACGGTGAGGCCCAGCAGCGGTCGCTCCGCCGTGGGGGTGGGGGTGGTTCTTTCGAAAGGGTCGGTGTCGTCCATGATTGCCTCCAACAACTTCTGCTGCACAATCGTTACGCCGCGTTGGCTAACGACGCGTTAACGTGACGCATTGTTGTTTAGCGGACGGGCGGGCATAAAGCGGGCAAATCACGAGGAGCATTCAAGATGATCGGACGTCTTAACCATGTGGCCATCGCCGTGCCGGATCTCGAAGCGGCGGCGGATCAGTATCGCCACGCGCTTTGCGCCAAGGTCGGCGCGCCGCAGGCCGAACCGGATCACGGCGTGACCGTCATCTTCATCGAACTGCCTAACACCAAGATCGAATTGCTGCACCCTCTGGGCGACGACAGCCCGATCAACGGCTTTCTGGAAAAGAACCCGGCGGGCGGCATCCACCACATCTGCTATGAGGTCGAGGACATCATCGCGGCGCGGGACCATCTGAAATCCACCGGCGCGCGGGTCTTGGGCTCGGGCGAGCCCAAGATCGGGGCCCATGGCAAGCCGGTGCTGTTCCTGCATCCCAAAGACTTCAACGGCGCGCTTGTCGAGCTTGAGGAGGTTTGAGCATGGGTATCGTTTCTGGCCTCGTCCTTTTTGCCGTCATCTGGTCGATGACGTTCCTGATCGCCCTGCCAATCCGGGTGCAAACACAAGGGGACGCGGGCGAGGTGGTTCCGGGCACCCACGCGGGCGCGCCCGAGCAGCATCATTTGGGCCGCAAGGCGCTGTGGACTACGTTGGTTGCTGCGATCATCTGGGCGATCTGCGCCACGATCATCCTGTCGGGCTGGGTCAGCGTGGCGGATATCGAAGGCTGGCTGCATCCGAATGCGGCACCAACGCATGGTACAGGTGGGTAAAGGTCGCCGCCCCTAGGATCGGGATCAGCAGGTTCAGCAGCGGCACCGACAGCGGCACCGCCATCAGCACCCCGGCCATCCAGATCGTGCCCGCATGGCGGCGGCGCAGGCGTTTCGCCTCGTCCCGCCCATGGCGGCGCAGCGCGGCGAGGGTGAAATATTCGCGCCCCAGCAAGAACCCGTTCAGCCCCCAGAAGATGAACAGCGCCGCCGGGGCGAAGAGCAGGTAGAGGACCAGCGCCAGCAGGTTTGCCCCCACCAGCACGCCCATGAAGTTGACGGTATCGCGGATTGCATCGCCCATGCCGACTTGGTGCGCCGGGGGCAGATGGGGATAGTGCACCTCTTCCACCGCATCGGCCACGTCATCTAGAAACATCGACGTTATCGCCGAGGCGACGGGCACCATCAGAAAGACCGAGAGCACCATCAGCAGGATCAGCGCGCTCCAACTCAGCAGATCGTCAAGCCAGTTGACCTCGCCCAGTACCGGAAGCCAAGCGTCTTCGGGCGTGATCCAATCCACCAGATAGGCAAAGCCCGCCGTCGCCGCGACCAGCAGCGCCAGCGACAGGCCGACGCCGAGTAGGACCACCTTGCGAAAGCGCGCATCGCCCAATTGACCAAGTGCGCGGGTAAAGGACCGCAGGATCGCGCTTACAGCCATGTGGTGATCCCGTCGATGTCCGGGCGCGGGCGTTCTGGTGGGGCGGCGGTTTCGGTGCCGATATGGATGATCCCCGCGATACGCTCATGCGGGGCGAGGGCAAAGCCTTCCTCCATGAAGCCGCGGTCATGGGAAGGCCAACCGCTGAGCCAGTTTGCACCCCAGCCTGCGGCAAGCGCCGCGTTGAGCAGCGCAAGGCAGACGGCCCCGGCGGAATAGGTCTGCTCCAGTGGGGGGATCTTGGGCGAAGGTTTTTGCACCTCAATGACCGCCACGGCGAGGTTGCCTTGGTCAAACTGGCCACGTCCCTTGGCGGTATCCTCTGGCGTGAGGCCAAGGGCCGCGCCGCGTTTCTCAGCCACTTCGGCCAATCGCGCCATCGCCGCGCGGTCGATGACCACGAAACGCCACGGCTCCAGCTTCCCATGATCCGGCGTGCGGGCGGCGGCGGTGAGTAGCGGGCGCAGGGCCTCGGCATCGGGCACCGGCAGTCCGAGGGTCTTGGCCGGGCGCGAGCGGCGGTTTTGCAAAAAGGCGAGGGCGGAAGGGTCAGCTACGGGCATTGCGGTCTCTTACAGGTCCAGTTCCTGCGCCATATCGTCAATCGACTGGCGCAGGAAGGCATCAAAGGCGGGCGAGGGTTGGCGGGCGTGCAGGGACCGCGCCATCGGGTCCGGCGCGTCGATCCTGCTCCCCGCCAATGTGGCGATCGTGGCATGGCCGCAGAAGGGGACATAGGCCTCGGAATAGCCGCCCTCATGCACCAGCACGAGCTTGCCGTCGCAGAGCTTGTCGGCGGTGTCGCGGATGCGCTTGGTCATCTCGGCATAGGTGGCGGCGGTGGCCTGCATTCGCGCCAGTGGGTCGACGATTGCCGCATCATAACCGCAGGCGACGATAATCATGTCGGGGGCGAAAGCCGTGATCGCGGGGATCACCACGCGGTCCATCGCGTGTAAGTAGGCGGTATGGCCCGAGCCCGCGTGCATCGGCAGGTTGATGTTATAGCCTTCGCCAGCACCCCGTCCGCGATCTGCCAGCGCGCCCGTGTCGATGGGGTAATTCCCCTCTTGGTGCAGAGAGATCGTTAACACGTCATCGCGGTCATAATAGATCGCCTCGGTGCCATTGCCGTGGTGCACGTCCCAGTCCAGCACGACCACGCGCTTGGCCAGCCCCTTAGCCTGGGCGGCCTCAATGGCGATGGCGATATTGGCCAGCAGGCAGAACCCATTGGGCAGATCGGGCAGGCAGTGATGCCCCGGTGGGCGGCTGAGGGCATAGGCATTGTCGAGATCGCCGCGTGCCACGGCGTCGACCGCGGCGATGGCCAGCCCGGCAGACAGCGCGGCCAGTTCATAGCCGCCGCGGGCGAAGGGGACCGCATGGCCCAAGTCTCCGCCGCCTGCATCAGAGAGACGCTTGAATTCATCAAGGTAGCTTTCGGGATGCACCCGTGCCAACGCTTCGCGGCTGGCCGGGGCGGCGCTGCGGGTGTCGAGTTCGGCGAACAGCCCCGTCACCTCCATGAGGTTCTTCATGCGGCGCTTGGTTTCGGGGTTTTCCGGCAGGCCGCCCGCCGCGAGGGGCTGCACCAGACCGCCGACCGGCATGGTAAAGGCGTAGTTCCCGCCTGCGTGCCAGAAACAGCGTTCGTCCCAGAAAAAACCTGTGGTCATCGTGTGATCCCCTTCATCCCTGCGGGGAAGGTGGCGCAGGGCCGCGGGTTTGTCCATGGCGGGAAGGGTCCACACGGGCGGTGGTGTGCGGGGTGGGGGCGGGATTCGGTATTTGGAAAAGGATGAAGGGGGAAGGGGGGCTCTTTGAGCAGCGTTGCGGTCAGTTTGCTTCGGCCAGTAGGGCGGCGACATCGAGGGGGGAGTTGACCATTTTGAGGTCGCCTTGCGCATCGCGTGGCCATTCGGTTTGGGGCCGGTCCCGGTACAACTCGACACCGTTGTTGTCGGGATCGCGCAGGTAGACCGCTTCGCTGACGCCGTGATCGGCGGCGCCGTCCAATGTGATGCCAGCCTCAAGCACCCGGCGCAGAGCGCGCGCGAGCTGCTGTCGGTCGGGGTAGAGAAAGGCGCTGTGGTAAAGGCCGGTATGGCCCGGCGGCGGCGGTGTGGCGCCCGCGCTTTCCCATGTGTTCAGCCCGATGTGGTGATGATAGCCGCCCGCGCCCAGAAACGCAGCCTGATCGCCGTAGCGTTGGGTCACGGCAAAGCCCAGCAAGTCGCCGTAAAAATGAATGGCGCGGTCAAGGTCAGCGACCTTGAGGTGTATATGGCCGACGGTTGCGTGGTTCATCGCTTGGTCCTTTCGCTTTCCGATCAAGATGGCAGCGAGAGGGGGCAGGCGCAATTGCGCAGGAGAGCAGGGGGGCTGTGCGGCATTGCGCGCAGCCCCGGTCTGTCAGCCGACCATGCCGACGATCTCATAAGTGCGTTTGAGGATCGGGGTAGTGATTTCGCGGGCCTGTTCCGCGCCCCGGGCGAGGATGCGGTCGATCTCGGTCTCATCGGCCATCAGGCGCTGCATTTCGGCGGTGATCGGGCCCATTTTGGATACAGCCAGTTCTGCCAGCGCGGGTTTGAAGGTGCCGAATTGCTGGCCGCCGACTTCGGCCAAGACTTGATCGATGGTCTGGTCGCTGAGGGCGGCGTAGATGTTCACGAGGTTGCGCGCTTCGGGGCGGTCCTTTAGGCCCTCGGCCTCGGACGGCAGAGCGTCGGGGTCGGTCTTGGCCTTGCGGAATTTCTTGGCGATCGTGTCGGCATCGTCGGTGAGGTTGATGCGGCTGGCGGGCGAAGGATCGGACTTCGACATTTTCTTGGACCCGTCGCGCAGGGACATGACGCGGGTGGCCGCGCCTTCGATCACTGGTTCGGTGAGGGGGAAGAAATCGACGCCGTAGTCGTGGTTGAACTTCGCGGCGATGTCGCGGGTCAATTCAAGGTGCTGTTTCTGGTCCTCGCCCACCGGCACATGGGTGGCGTGGTAGATAAGGATGTCGGCGGCCATCAGTGCGGGGTAGGCGAAAAGTCCGAGCGACGCGGCCTCGGCATTTTTGCCGGCCTTGTCTTTCCACTGGGTCATGCGGCCCATCCAGCCCATGCGGGCGACGCAGTTGAAAATCCAAGCCAGTTGCGCGTGTTCGGGCACTTGGCTTTGGTTGATCAGGATGGATTTTTCCGGGTCGATGCCCGAAGCGATGAAGCCGGCGCAGAGTTCGCGGGTGCTGCGTTTGAGGTCTTCGGGTTTTTGCGGGACCGTGATCGCGTGCAGGTCGACCATGCAATAGATCGACTGAACGCCCTGTTCCTGTGCATCGGCAAAGCGTTTGAGCGCCCCCAGATAGTTGCCCAGATGCAGGTCGCCCGAGGGCTGAATGCCGGAAAACACGCGCGGGGTGAATTGGGTCTCGGACATCGGGCGGCACCTCTGGGCTGGAAAGTCTTGCGCGGCAGGCTTACTTCTGGCCGCGAACCCCGTCAAGGAGCGCCCATGCAAGACCCTGATTTCCAGCCCCCCGTGAACCCGCTGCCGCCTGCGGTTGTCGTGTTGTTTTTGGCCATTACTGGCGTTGAGGTGGTGTTGTCCTTGGCAGAGGCTGGGCTGGTCGGTGGCCCTGCTGCCGTAGGCTGGCGGCTGGCGCTGGTGCGCGACTTTGGCTTTTCGGGGCTGATCTTTGACGCGATGATCGGGGCGGGCCAGTACCCGATTGAGCATATCTGGCGGGTGGTGACCTATCCGTTCATCCATCTGGGCTTTACCCATGCGATCTTTGCCGTTGTGCTGCTGTTGGCGCTGGGCAAGTTGGTGGCCGAGGCGATGGGGCAGATGGCCTTTCTGGTGATCTTTGTGCTGTCGGGGATCGGCGGGGCGCTGGTTTATGGGGCGCTGTTGAACGATCCGGTGTGGCTCGCCGGGGCCTATCCAAATGTCTATGGGCTGATTGGCGGCTATAGTTTCGTGATGTGGCGGCGGCTGCTTGGCTCAGGCGGGCCGCAGTATCAGGCGTTCACGCTGATCGCTCTGCTGATGGGGCTACAGCTTTTCTGGGGCATCTTTTTTGAGACCGGCTTTTTGTGGGTCGCCGAGTTGGCTGGGTTCTTTTGTGGTTTTGGCCTGAGCTTTTTGGTCGCGCCCGGTGAATGGGCGCGACTGAGAGCGCGGTTGCAACAGCGTTAACCGCGCCGCATTGCGGATTTGAACTCGGACAATCGGAAGGCGCCGATCAATTGGCCGATGCTGAAGTAGCTTACCGCGCCGATGACGATGAGCAGCACCAGCGCCAGCCCACGCCACCACGGCAGGCCCAGCATCGGTTGCAGTGCCGCGTTGCCCAGCCATAGGGCCGCGCCCATCGCGGCAGAGGCGAGGAGGATGCGCCAGATGCGCTTGTGGAACCGTGCGTCGAACTTGGCCGCGGCGCCGAAACGCCGCGCGCCAATGGCCAGACAAGCAAACATCGTCCAGCCTGCCAGCGTCGTGGCGACCGCCGGGGCGATCCAGCCGATAAAGGGCGCAAGGCCCACCGCGAGGGCTGCGTTCACCACCATGGCGACCACGGCGAAATGGAAGGGGCGGCGGGTGTCTTCGCGGGCGAAATAGACCGGTTGCAGGATCTTTTGCAGCACGAAGGACGGCAGGCCGAGGCCATAGATCATCACCGCCGTTGCAATCGCCGCGGTGTCGTCGACGCCCGAGGCACCGCGTTCGAACAGTACGGTGACCAGTGCGAAGGGCACAACCATCAGCGCCACCGCCGACGGGATCGTCAGCGCCAGCGAAATTTCGGCGGCGCGGCTTAGCGCGGTTTGAGCGCCGTCGTTGTCCCCGGCGCGCAGGCGGCGCGAGAGGTCGGGCAGTAGCACGATGCCCACGGCGATACCCACCACGCCTAAGGGCAGTTGATAGAGGCGGTCGGCGGCGAAAAGCCATGAGACGGCCTTGTCATATTGGCTGGCGACCAACTGTCCCACCACAAGGTTGATCTGCATCACGCCCGAGGCCAGCGCGGCGGGCAGGGCGATGACGATCATCGCGCGCATGTCAGGGGTCCAGCGGGGCCGCGAGGGGCGTAGGGGGAAGCCCGCTTGGGCCGCGGCGCGCCATGTCAGGGCAAGCTGCGCCACACCAGCCACCGGGATTGACCAGATCAGCCACAGCGCCACCTCGCCCCCGGTGAGGGCGGCGAAGGTCATGGCGGCGATGACGAAGATGTTCAGCAGCACCGGCGCGGCGGCGGCCACGGCAAAGCGTCCGGTGGCGTTCAGGATGCCGGAAAACAACGCCGAGAGTGACATGCACAGGATATAGGGAAAGGCGATGCGGCCAAAGGCGACCGTCATGTCGAACCGGGGGTCGCCGACAAAGCCTTCGGCGGTCAGCCAGACCAACCCGGGCATAAAGATCATGCCCAAGGCGGTCAGCGCGAGCACCACCAGCGCCAATCCGTTGAAGGCATCGCGGGCGAATTTGCCAGCGCCTTCCTCGCCTTCTAGCTTCTTGGCGAACATCGGCACGAAGGCGGCGTTGAACGCGCCCTCGGCAAAGAAGCGGCGGAACATATTGGGCAGGCGGAAGGCGGCGACGAAGGCGTCCATCACCGGACCGGGGCCGATGAGCGACAAAAGCAGCACTTCACGCAGGAAGCCGAGCACACGGCTGAGCAAGGTCCAGACACCGACAGTGAAAAAGCCGGACATAAGACGGATAGGTTTCATCAAAAGGTGCCTTAAATTGCGCTGAGGTGATCCCTAGCGCGGGCGCTTACCCGGTGCAATCGCGGTGAGCGGTGCCGGAAGGCTAGCACCTTGGCTTTGGCAAGGTGGCGCTTATCCCCCGGTGGGGTAGATGAACCCATTGATCGGATAGGTGCTGCCAAAGGCGCCGGGCTGGCTTTCGACCTGCACGGCAGACCAGTCGTTGGCCTTGGATACATCGATCACCGCCATCTTGAGCGAGACTTGATTGCGTTTCCAATTGGCGTGATCCACCCGAATTTCGCGCGGTGAGACAACATCGGAAACCACAGCGATATGCCCCATGGGCATGGACCCGGTCGCGCTGAAGGCCATAACGGCACCGACCACAGGCTCATTGCCGCGCGGATAAAGCCCTTTGGCTTTGCCCCACCATGTTTCTGCGTTGCCGCGAATTTGAATGCCGCTGACATTGCGGGCAAAGGGCACGCACCAAACGCGCTGGCCCTTGGCGCGCATGTCTTGGGCTGTCTGCACGGCCATGAAATGGCGCTGCGGATCTATCCCAGAGAAATCATAGGACTGCGGGATGTCAGGCGCTTTGGCGCAGGCTGCCGTCAAAAGAAGTGTGGCGCAAAGGGCCATCAGGCCCCGGTTCGGCAGTGCTGCGCGTGTGACGCTCATATGTCCCTCATTCATGGAATCCCGCGCTTCTGCCGGGTTGAAAGGGATTTTGAGGATCCGATGTCAAAAGCAAAGCGCGGAAATGCCGGGTGGCGGGATTTTGCCGATCAAAGCGTGCCGAAGGAACCCTAGCCCTCGGCTCGCTCAACCCCTGCAGCAATCGCTTCGCGCAGGCGCTTTTCCAAGGTGCGCTGCTTGGCCTCGGTGTAATATTTCAGGCCGAACATGTCTTTGACGTAGAAGGTATCGACCACCTGCTCGCCGAAGGTCGCGATCACGGCGTTGGCAATATAGACGTTTGAGCCGGCCAAGGTGCGGGTCAGATCATAAAGAAGGCCGGGCCGGTCGCGGGTGTCGACCTCGATGATCGTATAGATTTCCGAGCCTTCGTTGTCGAAAGTGATATGGGTCGGCACCTTGAAAGCGCGTTCGCGTTTCTTGACCTTATCGCGCGATTTCAGCGCATCGCGGGCGACGATCTCACCGCGCAGGGTCTTTTCGATTGTGTCGCGCAGGCGCGGCAGACGCGAAGCTTCATAGGCGTTGCCTTCGCTGTCCTGAATCCAGAAGGCATCGGTCACGAAACCGTCTTTGGTGGTATAGCTGCGCGCGTCGACGACATTGGCTCCGACCAGTGCAAGCGCCCCCGCAAGCCGGGCAAAGATGCCCGGATGATCGGCCATGACAAAGCTGGCGCGGGTGGCGCCGCGATCTTCGTCTGGGTGTAAATCGATGCGGATGTCGTCATTGCCGATGTCGCGCAGCAGTTCTGCAAAGGCGACGTGAGCGGTGACATGCAGACCCTGCCAATAGGGCGGGTAGTGGCGGGCCGTCTCGCGTTGCAAGAGCTTGCGCGGCCAATCGGAGAGCGCGGCGCGCAGGGCCTTTTTGGCCTCAGCGCCACGGTTCTCGCGGTTGAGGTCTTCGAGCCCGGTTTCCAGCGCCCGTTCGGTCTGGCGATAGAGGGCCCGGATCAGCACCGCTTTCCAATTATTCCAGGTGTTCGGCCCCACGCCGCGAATGTCGCAGACCGTGAGCACACAGAGCAGGTCGAGCCGTTTGACCGTCTGCACCGCCTTGGCAAAATCACGCACCGTACGCGGATCGGCGATATCGCGTTTCTGGGCCATGTCGGACATCAGCAGGTGATAGCGCACCAGCCATTCGACGGTATCGACCTCATCGCGTTTCAGCCCCAGCCGTGGGCCGATGCGCCGCGCGAGTTTCGCGCCGATGATCGAATGGTCCTCGGGCCGCCCTTTGCCGATGTCATGCAGCAGCAGTGCCACATAAAGCACCTTGCGATTGACCCCGCGCTTTAGGATCGAAGAGGCAACGGGCAGTTCTTCTTCCAACTCGCCTTTTTCGATCCGGGCGAGGTTGGCAATGCACTGGATGGTGTGTTCGTCCACCGTGTAGGAGTGGTACATGTTGAACTGCATCATCGCGACGATCGGCTCGAACTCGGGGATGAAGGCGCCCAAGACGCCTAATTCGTTCATCCGCCGCAGGGAGCGTTCAGGATTGCCGTGTTTCAACAGCAGATCAAGAAAGATGCGCCGCGCCTCGGCTGTGCGGCGCATGTCATCGTCGATCAGCGCGAGGTTGGCTTTGATCAGCCGCATCGCGTCAGGATGGATCAGCATGCCGGTGCGCAGGGCCTCTTCGAAGATGCGCAACAGGTTCAGCTTGTCTTGTAGAAACTCTTGGTCGTCCTTCACCGCGATGCGGTTGTGGACCACCTGAAACCCTTCGCGCATTTTCGGGCGGCGGCGAAAGATGCGCTCCAGCAGCGGCTCGGCCTTCATATGCGACGCTTCAAGCCCGCTGACAAAGATACGGGTCAGATCCCCCACCGCCGTTGCGTGGCGGAAATAGGCCTGCATGAAGATCTCGACGCCCCGCCGGCCCCCGATATCCTGATAGCCCATCGCTTGGGCAACCTGCACCTGCATGTCAAAGGTCAACTGTTCCGTCGCGCGACCTGCAATCAGGTGAAGATGCCCGCGCACGGCCCAGAGAAAGGCCTCGGCCTCGCGGAAGGTGTCGTATTCATCGGCGCGAAAGACACCGAGATCGACCAGATCGGCGACCCGATCCACGTCATGGATGAACTTGGCAATCCAAAAGAGTGAGTGCAGATCGCGCAGCCCGCCTTTGCCTTCCTTGACGTTGGGCTCGACCATATAGCGCTCACCCTGTTTCAGGTGGCGGTTGTCGCGCTCCTCCAGCTTGGCTTCGATGAAATCCTTCCCGGCGCCCGAAAAGAGGTCGTTCTTAAGCCGTTCGGAAAGCTCTTGGGCAAGTGTGAGGTCGCCATCGATGAACCGGTTTTCCAGCAGAGCGGTCTGAATGGTGTAGTCATCGGCCCCAAGCCGCAGGCAATCTTCGATGGTGCGGGTGGCGTGACCTACCTTCAGCTTCAAATCCCACAGGATGTAGAGCATCGATTCAATCACGCTCTCCGACCAAGCGGTGGCCTTGTAGGGGATGAGGAAAAGCAGATCGACATCGGAAAAGGGCGCCATCTCTCCCCGGCCATAGCCACCCACGCCGATCATGGCGAGCCGTTCACCCTCGGTCGGGTTCGGATTGGGGTGCAGAACCTGCGTGGCAATCTGCAAGACGCAGCGCAGCAGTTGGTCGGTGAGATAGGTGTAGGAAGAGGTCATCGCCCGCGCATCAAAGGGCGATTCCGCAAAACCCGCGGCGATTGCCTTGCGGCCCGCCCGCTGGGCTTCTTGGATAAGGGGGACGATCTCGGCGCGCAGCGCGGCACCTTCCAGCGTGCTGTCGCGTTGCGAAAGGGCCTGCCAGACGGCTGTATCGTCAAAGATTTGTTCGGGCGCGCAAATCAGGCGCGGGTGTCGACGCGCGCCTGATGTTGTTGTCGGTTTCGCGAGGTCCAATTCAGAAACCAGCCCCGCCAAAGCCGCGCGGCGCTGGGTCTAGCACGACAACCCGGCTGTTGCGGATCGTGGCCACGGACAGTGCGCGTTCATTGGTGCCATCGCGGCGCAGGCGGAAGATGCCGCTGGCCCCTTGGAAGCCCGCCCCTTGGGTCAGGGCCGCACCGGTAAGCGCGTTGGACTTACCGCCCTTTACCAAAGACCCGATCGCCGCGATCCCGTCAAAGGCCAGCCCGGCCAAAGGATGGGGGTCGCTGCCATAGGCCGCTTTGTAGCGGTTGGAGAAGGCACCGCTTGCCGCTGTGTCGGGCAGGGCAAACCAGCCGCCCTGCACGCCGGTCAGGGCCAGCGTTTGCTGCGGGATGTCCCAACGGGTCAGGCCGACGTATTGTGTGGTCGCCGATTGGATCCCAGCTTCGGGCAGCAGCTCTGCGAAAAGCGGCAGGGCACTGGCCGAAGACGTGGTGAGGAACAACGCATTTGCGCCACTGCCTTCGATCGTTGCCTTGACCCGCGGCACGGCGGCCACGACCGACTCTTGGCTCAGCGCGTAATCCACGGTGCCCGCCAGCGTCGCGCCATTGGCGCTGATCGCCTGAACGATCGCATCGCGGCCCAGTTGACCGGCAAGGTCCTGGCCATGCAGCACGACCATTTTGTCTTTGCCATTGCGCTTGGCAAAGCTCACCAAACGGTTGGCGGTATTGGCAAAGGTCGGCCCAAGCACGAAGACATTGCCGCCCGCGATGGTCGGGTTGTTCGAGAAAGAGATCACATTGACCCCGGAAGAGGCCACCGCCACGCCGGCCGCATTGGCCGCCTCGCCGTAAACCGGCCCGAGGATGATCTTGGCCCCTTCATTCACCGCCTGAGAGGCAGCAGCAGCGGCTTTGCTGGCGTTGCCCGCGGTGCCATAGACGCGCAGGTCAATCTCGACGCCGCCAAGGTCGCGCATCGCAAGGCGCGCGGCGTTCTCAAGGTTTTTGGCCAGCAACTCATCGCTGGCAGAGCCGCCGCGCGGCACCAAAAGCGCGACAGGAACGGGGGCAGAGGGGTCAATGCGCGGGCCGCCGGAATTGGCGCCGCCGATGGCGACGGGCTGACAGGCCGCCAGCAGGACCGCGAATAGAGGCAATAAGAGCAGGTGCATCTTCTTGCGGAAGGCTCGGAAACAGGCAATCATTTGTATTCACTCCCCGGTGGTGGCAAGACGACGACGGTCGCCGGAACATGGCCGCGATCATAGTCACTGCGAAAGGCGGGTCCAGCGTTGAAATTCCTCAAGACAGATCTAGCCCCGGGACTTTATTTCGTGGGCGTCCCGATCGGCACCGCACGCGATATCACGCTGCGCGCGCTGGACACGCTCGCCGCGGCGGATCTGCTGGCGGCCGAAGACACGCGCAGCCTGCGCAGGCTTATGGAAATCCACGGGGTGCCGCTCAATGGACGCAAGGTGATCGCCCTGCACGACCACAGCGGCACATCCGTGCAAGAGCGGCTTATCGGGGCGGTCCGTGAGGGCAAATCTGTCGCCTACGCGTCAGAGGCAGGCATGCCCCTGATCGCCGATCCGGGCTTCGAGCTTAGCCGTGCCGCCGCCGAGGCGGGGGTGATGCAGACCTGCGCACCGGGGCCCTCGGCGGTGCTGACCGCGCTGGCGCTGGGCGGCCTGCCGACGGATGCGTTTTTCTTCGCAGGCTTCCTGCCCAATAGTAAATCCGCACGGATCGCGGCGCTGGAAAAGCTGCGCGACGTGCCGGGAACCTTGGTATTTTACGAATCACCCAAACGGCTTGGGGCCATGCTGCGCGATGCGGCAACCGCGCTGGGCGCGGGGCGCAAAGCAGCCATGTGCCGAGAGTTGACCAAGAAGTTCGAAGAGATTCAACGCGATACGCTTGAAGACCTTGCAGAGACCTATCAGGCCCAAACGCCAAAAGGCGAAGTGGTCGTTCTTATTGATCGAAGCCGTTCAGAGTCTGTTAATCACCTTGACCTAGAAACAGATTTGCAACGGGCGCTTAAAGAAATGTCGATGCGTGACGCTGTCGATTTGGTGGCGCAGGCCCATGGCCTGCCACGGCGGCAAGTCTATCAGGCGGCATTGGCGCTTGGCAAAGGTTAGGACAACGGTCGGAGTAACGAACATGGCGCAGGGTGACACAGGAATGATGCGAACTGCGGCCAAACGCCAGCGGGGCCGCATGGCCTATCATGCCGGGATCGCAGCCGAAAATAGGATCGCGCAAGACTACGAAAGACGCGGCTTTGCCATCGCGCGCCGCCGCTGGCGTGGCCGCGCCGGAGAGATTGACCTGATCCTGCGCGATGGGGCTGCCCTGATCTTTGTCGAAGTGAAGCAAAGCCGAAGTTTCGCGCGTGCCGCTGAAAGCCTCTCTGCCCGACAGATGCAGCGCATTTACCGCTCTGCCGAAGAATTCCTTGCCGGTGAACCTGCTGGCAGCCTGACCGAAGTGCGCTTTGACGTGGCGCTTGTTGATGGGCAGGGAGCCACGGAAATCATTGAAAACGCTTTTGGCCACGGCTGACCCATTGCGTATAGGCCCCTGCTGCGCCATCTAAGAAGCGATCCCACAAGCCTGCACCGTCGGTCCGGGTCGGATCACGATAAAGGTTAGCAGCGGGGAGACGCCGATGAAAATCGCCTTTCAAATGGACCCGATCGGGGACGTGAACATCAATGCCGACAGCAGCTTTCGGCTGGCCGAAGAAGCGCAGGCGCGGGGGCATGAGCTGTTCTTTTACACACCCGATCATCTGGCGTACCAAGAGGGGCGGATCACCGCGCGGGGCTATGATTTTACCGTGCAGCGCGTGCAGGGCGATCATGCCCAGTTCGGAGAGGAGCGAGAGGTCGATCTGGCCGATTTCGACGTGGTCTGGCTGCGCCAAGACCCGCCTTTCGACATGCATTACATCACCTCGACCCATTTGCTGGACCGGCTGAAAGGCACCACTTTGGTGGTCAACGATCCCTTCTGGGTGCGAAACTATCCCGAGAAACTTTTGGTTCTCGATTTCCCCGACCTGACGCCGCCCACCACCATTGCGCGGGATCTATCGACCATCAAAGCCTTCAAGGCGAAGCACGGCGATGTGATCTTGAAGCCGCTCTATGGCAATGGCGGCGCCGGGGTGTTCCGGCTGGATGCCAATGACCGCAACCTCACCTCATTGCATGAGCTGTTCACCGGTTTCTCTCGGGAGCCGCTGATCGTTCAGAAATTCCTGCCCGCCGTGTCGAAAGGCGACAAGCGCGTCATCCTTGTGGACGGGGAGCCCGTAGGCGCGATCAACCGCGTACCGGCAGAGGGCGAGACGCGGTCGAATATGCATGTCGGCGGGCGGCCGGAGAAGGTCGGGTTGACCGAGCGCGATCTGGAGATTTGCGCCGCCATTGGCCCATTGCTGAAAGAAAAGGGGCAAATCTTCGTCGGTATCGATGTCATCGGCGACTATTTGACCGAAATCAACGTGACCTCTCCCACCGGCATTCAGGAACTGGAACGGTTCGACGGCGAGAATATCGCCGGCAAAATCTGGGAGGCGATCGAGGCCCGCCGCGGGTGAGCCTGCGCCAGCAACTTTTGAACCGCTGCCTGCGTCTGACAGAGAAGCCTTTGTTGACGCGCGCAAACCCTCAAATGCTGCGGGCCACGATGGAGATGCAGGCGCGGCTCTTTTTCAAAGGGCCGCGCGATGTCTCTGCCGAATGGCGGGGCTTGCCGGGGGCGGGTTCGGCGCTTTGGCTTATGCCACAGGGCCCCTCGAATGGTCGCGTGATCCTCTACATCCATGGCGGTGGATTTGTCTTCGGCAGCCCGGAAACCCACCGTGCCATGGTCGCGCGTTTGGCGCTGCTGACGGGCGCACAGGCGGTGCTGCCGCGCTATGCGCGGGTGCCGGAGGCGGCCTTTCCCAAACCTGCGGAAGACATCCGCGCGGCTTGGGACGCGCTGTGTCGGACAGGCATCGCCGCGCGGGACATCGTGATTGGCGGCGACAGCGCGGGCGGTGCTTTGGTCTTTGACCTTTTGGCGGAGCTTTGCCGCGAAAGCGCGGCGCTGCCTGCGGGGGCCTTCGGGCTTTCCCCTTTGTTGGACATGACCTTTTCCGGTGCGAGCTTCACGCAGAATGCCGAAAGTGACGTGCTGTTGCCCGCCGCCCGCGCGGCAGAGATGGCGCGGCTATATCTTAGGGGGCAGAGCGCAGAGAGCCCGCGGGCAAGTCCGATCCTCGCGGATTTCAAAGGGGCGCCGCCGGTCTGGCTTACCGTGAGTGACAGCGAAATCCTACGTGACGACAGCCGCCGCTTTGCGGCCCGTTTGCGCGACGCGCAGGTGCCGGTCACCTTTCAAGAGGTCCATGATCTGCCGCATGTTTGGCCGCTGTTCCAGAACCACCTGCCGGAGGCGCGGGAGACCCTTGCGACCCTCGCCGCGTGGATCAACGCCTTGCCGCCGGGTCGGGCAGGCGAAAGCTGATCGCTTCGGCCATATGGGGGCGGCGCACCTCGGCGGCGCCCTCGAGGTCGGCGATGGTGCGGGCCACGCGCATGACCCGATGATATCCACGCGCGGAGAGGCAAAACCGTTCAGCCGCACGCAGCAGCAGGTCGCGCGCGTCCGCATCCGGGCTGCCAATGGTTTCGAGCAATTCCCCCGCCGCGTCGGCATTGGCCGATATGCCGTCATGCTGGGCGTAGCGGGTTGATTGGAGCGCCCGCGCGGCAGCGACTCTTGCCGCAACCTCGGCAGAGGTGTCGCCGTTGGCGGGCAGGTTGAGGTCACTGTAGCTGACGGGGGGCACGTCGACACGCAGGTCGAAACGGTCCATCAGCGGGCCCGAAATGCGGCCTAGGTAATCTTCGCCGCAGGCCGGAACGCGGGCGCAGGCGCGGGCCGGATCGGGCAGATATCCGCATTTACACGGGTTTGCTGCGGCCACCAGCATGAAGCGGCAGGGGTATTTCACATGGGCGTTGGCGCGCGCGATCATGACCTCGCCAGTCTCGATCGGCTGGCGCAGGGTTTCCAGGACCGTGCGATTGAACTCTGGAAATTCATCCATGAATAGCACGCCATTATGCGCGAGGGATGCCTCACCCGGTCGCGCTTGGCGTCCGCCGCCGATGATGGCAGCCATCGAGGCCGTGTGATGCGGCTCGCGAAAGGGGCGGCTGCGGGAAATGCCCCCCTCATCCAGAAGCCCGGCGAGGGAGTGGATCATCGACGTCTCCAGCGCTTCGGTCGCGGTGAGCGGCGGTAGGATGCCCGGCAGCCGTGCGGCCAGCATGGATTTGCCCGAACCCGGCGTGCCGACCAACATCAAATGGTGCCGTCCGGCGGCGGCGATTTCCAGCGCGCGTTTGGCGCGTTCCTGACCTTTGACGTCGCGCAGATCGCGGCCTGCTGCGGTCAATGGCACCTCCCCCGGTTCTGCGGGCGTGATCGGCACTTGCCCTGTATAGTGGCGAACAACGTCGCCTAGATTGGCCGCGGCGATGACCTGTGTGTTGCCGACCCAAGCGGCCTCTGCTCCCGATCCTGCGGGGCATAGGAGGCTGCGGTCGTGGGTGGCGGCAGCCATCGCCGCAGGGAGGGCGCCGACGACCGGCATCAGCGTACCGTCGAGCGAAAGCTCTCCCAAGGCGACCACATTCTGGGTGATGTCCTCCGGCAGGATGTCGAGCGCTGACAGAAGTGCCAGTGCGATGGGCAGATCGAAGTGACTGCCCTCCTTGAGCAGGTCTGCTGGAGAGAGGTTCACGGTGATGCGTTTTGACGGCAAGGCGATGGCCATGGCGCTGAGCGCGGTGCGCACCCGGTCGCGCGCTTCTGACACGGCCTTGTCCGCCAGTCCGACGATAGAGAAACCGGGCAGGCCCGCAGTGACCGCGCATTGCACCTCGACAATGCGCGCCTCAATTCCCTGAAATGCGACCGTATAGGCCCGCGATACCATTGCCCACTCTCCCGCCTTGCTATGGTTAATCGATAGGCAAGACGGGTTTAGGAATGGTTAATGCAGGTCTTAGGCCGCCGTAGCGACGGGCCAGTCCCGTTTGGGCAAACCAAGCTCATAGGGAAACGGCTCATACGCGGTTTCCAACCCGGCAGCGCGCCATGTTTTGAAGGCCGGATCATGGATTGTGGCGTCGCAATAGGCCCGCGCATCAGCCGAGACAGGCAGGTCATAGCCGACGATCCGCGCGGCAACCGGGGCATAGAATACTTCAGCGAGCGAGTAGGCCCCGAAAAGCCACGGCCCTGCGCTGCGCGATTGGCTGCGGGCATGTCGCCACAAGTCTTCGATGCGCTCTAGGTCTTGCCGGGTGTCGGCATCCGGGTCGAACCCTTCCCACACATGTTGCAATTGCATCGGGCAGGCTCCGCGCAGCGCGCCGAAGCCGGAAGCCATCGCAGCACATAGCCAGCGCGCCGTGGCGCGTGCGGCTGGATCGGCGGGCCAGAGCCCGGCATCGGGATGCCGTTCGGCCAGCGTTTCGGCCATGGCCAGCGTCTCTCCCACCACAGTGCCGTCGGGCAGACGCAGGGCAGGCACCAAACGCGCCGGGGCGAGGGGGGCAAGGTCTTGGGCCATGGTCCCACTGTAGAGGCCGACCAGATGCGCGCGATAGGGCAGACCGAATTTCTCAAGCATCAGCCATCCCCTGAGGGACCAACTGGAGAAGGTGCGATCGCCGATATAAAGATCATATGTCATAGGCGAAATTAGGCAGAAGCAGGTCGCCAAGCAAAGCCCTTTGTGCGGCGGTGCAGGCTAGGGCGTGTGATTAATGCCGTTGATCCGCCAAGTGCCGCTTTCATGTACCAAATGCGTGACCGAGAGATTGTCGATCTTATGGGCCATCGCCTCAAGCGGGCCGCCGCCTTGGGCCTGTTGGACCTGCGTCAGGATCACGCCGAAATGCGCCACGGCGATCACATGGGCGTTGGGGTGGGCCGCGTTGATCCGTGCCACCACCCGGTCGACGCGGGCCTTGGTCTGGTTCCAGCTTTCCCCTTCGGGTGCCGCGACATCGCCGGGCGTCTCCCAATAGGCGCGGCTGAGGTCGGGGTCGCGCGCGGCAACCTCGGAAAAATGCAGCCCATCCCAAGCGCCGAAATGCAGTTCGCGCAGCCCGTGTTCATGGGGCAAGCGGCGACGAGAGGGCTGGGCCAGCGCATCCGCCGTATGCACCGCGCGCATCAAGTCCGAGGACACCAGCAGCGCGTCGTCAGGCAGGTGCCGGTTCAAACGTGCCAGACGGGGGGCATCGGAAAGGTCCGCCGGGACATCGCGCCAGCCGACAAAGTTTTTCTCATGGGTTGGGCCGTGGCGCACCCAGTGCCAGATGGTCACGGCATTTCCCCTTTCAGCAGTTGCGGCAGGCCAACGACGACCTGCACCACGGTGTCCGCCTCGGCGGCCAAGGCGATGTTGAGCCGTCCCTGCGCCTCGCGGAATTGCCGCGCCATGGCGTTTTCGGGCACGATGCCTTGGCCGACCTCGTTCGAGACGATGACCCAATGCGCGGCACAGGCTCGCAGAGCCGTCAAAAGCTGTGCCTGCGCGGACATTAGATCGCTGTTTTCCATCAAATGATTGCTAAGCCACATGGTCGCGCAGTCGATCAGCACGATTTCGCCTGCGGGCAATTTCGCCAGCGGTTCGGCCAGATCAAGCGGGCATTCAACGGTGCGCCATCCTGCATCACGTCTTGATTGATGTTTGTTCACGCGTTCTTGAACTTCGTCATCCCAAATGCGTCCGGTGGCAAGGTAAGTCTTTGGCAAACCGCAGGAATTTACGAGGCCCTCTGCCCATTCCGACTTGCCTGAGGCAGCCCCGCCTAGGGCAAAGGTAGTTCTAGGCAACATCTTCTCACCAAATATTTGAACCAAATGGCATGTCTCTGCGTATCTCCACCAACGGCCCATCACAAGGTGCGCCACGCATTTCTCAAGGGGGATACCAAATGTCATTGCAGACCGCTCGCGAATTTTCACTCACCCGCACCGCAATGAAGGCCGAATTGCTCGACGCCGAGACAGAGTTGGAATTGGCCTATGCGTGGCGCGATCAGCGGGATGAGGCCGCTTTGCATCGTTTGATCACCGCCTACATGCGTTTGGCAATCTCAATGGCGGGCAAGTTCAAGCGCTACGGTGCGCCGATGAACGATCTGATCCAAGAGGCCGGTTTGGGCCTGATGAAAGCTGCCGACAAATTCGACCCCGACCGCGGCGTGCGGTTCTCGACCTATGCGGTTTGGTGGATCAAGGCGAGCATTCAAGATCATGTGATGCGCAACTGGTCGATGGTACGGACCGGTTCGACCTCCTCTCAGAAATCCCTGTTTTTCAACATGCGCCGCGTGCAGGCCCGGTTGGAGCGTGAGGCCACGGCAATGGGTGAGACGCTGGACAAACACCAGCTGCGCCAGATGATCTCGACCGAGATCGGCGTGCCGTTGCATGATGTCGAGATGATGGAAGGGCGTCTGTCGGGCTCTGACTATTCGCTGAACGCCACGCAATCGGCTGAGGACGAGGGCCGCGAGTGGATCGAAGCGCTGGCTGACGAAAGCGCGCAGGCGGCGGAACGTGTCGAAGAAAGCCATGACACCGCGCAACTGCGCAACTGGCTGCTGACGGCGATGCAGGGGCTGTCAGAACGGGAGCAGTTCATCGTGCGCGAGCGCAAATTGCGCGACCCTGCACGCACCTTGGAAAGCCTCGGGGATGAGCTGAGCCTCAGCAAAGAACGCGTGCGCCAGCTTGAGGCCGCGGCCTTTGGCAAAATGCGCAAGTCGCTTGAACTGCAATCACGCGAGGTTTTTGCCTTTCTCGCCTGACCCCCTTCAGCGATGCCCACCGGGGCTGGCAGATTTCGCCGCCCCGGATTAAGGTCTCCCGAACGCAAACGGGGGGCCTTTATGCTGTCGGGCAAACATATTCTGCTGATCATCGGCGGTGGCATTGCCGCCTATAAATCCCTCGATTTGATCCGCCGCCTGCGCGAACGCGGGGCCAAGGTGACCCCGGTTTTGACCCGCGCAGGCGAAGAGTTCGTCACCCCGCTTTCCGTCTCGGCCCTGACCGGGGTGAAGGTGTTTCGCGATCTTTTCGACCTGGGGGATGAGGCCGAGATGGGCCATATCCAACTTAGCCGCGCGGCAGACCTGCTGGTGGTCGCCCCCGCCACGGCTGATCTGATGGCCAAGATGGCGCAGGGTGCGGCGAATGATCTGGCCTCGACCCTGCTGTTGGCCACCGACACGCCGGTATTGCTGGCGCCTGCGATGAATGTGCGCATGTGGCAGCACCCCGCGACACAGCGCAACATCGCCACGTTGCGCGGCGATGGCATCACCATGGTGGGCCCGAATGACGGTGACATGGCCTGCGGTGAATTCGGCCCGGGGCGGATGGCCGAACCGCTTGAGATTGTCTCCGCTGTTGAGGCGCAGCTTGGCAACGGACCCCTCAAGGGCAAACGCATCCTCGTTACCTCCGGCCCCACCCATGAGCCGATCGACCCGGTGCGCTACATCGCCAACCGCTCTTCCGGTGCGCAGGGCACGGCCATCGCGCGCGCGCTCAGGGCATTGGGGGCAGATGTGACCTTTGTCACCGGCCCGGCAGAGGTCGCGCCGCCCGAGGGGGTCAAGGTGGTGCCCGTGCAAACGGCGCAAGAGATGATGCAGGCGGTAGACGCCGCACTGCCCGCCGATGCCGCCGTCTTTGCCGCTGCGGTGGCCGATTGGCACGTGCGGGGGGCAGGGGACCGCAAGTTGAAGAAATCCAAAGACGGGCTGCCCAGTCTCACATTCGCGGAAAATCCCGACATCCTGAAAACCATCAGCCAGCGCAGCGAAGGCCGCCCCGCGCTCGTCGTGGGCTTCGCGGCAGAGACCGACAATGTGCTGGCCCATGCCACCGCGAAACGCGCGCGCAAGGGCTGTGACTGGATCGTCGCCAACGACGTTTCCCCCGCCACCGGCATCATGGGCGGCCGCGAGAATGCCGTGACGCTGATCACCGACGCGGGCGCAGAGGACTGGCCGCGCATGGGCAAGGATGCGGTGGCCGCCCGTCTGGCCGAACGCATTGCCGCAGCACTTGCCTAAGGGGACGCTATGACCACGATCAAACTCTGCTGGGCCGAGGGCGCGGACCGCAGCCTGCCACTGCCCGCCTATGAAAGCGCAGGCGCGGCGGGCGCGGACCTGCGGGCCAACTTGCCCGAATGTCCGGTCACGCTGGCCCCCGGCGCGCGGGCGCTGATCTCGACCGGATTGCATATGGCGATCCCGCAGGGATTCGAGGTGCAGATCCGCCCGCGCTCGGGCCTTGCGCTGAAACATGGGATCACCTTGATCAACAGCCCGGGCACCATCGACAGCGATTATCGCGGCATCGTGGGGGTGATCATGGGCAATATGGGGCAAGAGGCGTTTACCGTCGAACACGGCATGCGCATCGCGCAGATGGTCGTGGCCCCGGTGGTGCAGGCGGGGTTCGATCTGGCCGATAGCCTTGATGAAACCCCGCGCGGCGCGGGCGGTTTCGGCTCGACGGGGGCGCTCTGATGCTGGCGGTTTTAATCATCGCTGCCGCTCTTTGGTTTGGCGGCGGGTTTCTCGGCCTGCCGCGCGGGCTACGTGCGGGGCTGGTTGCGGTGATGTATCTGGCTTTGGTGGGGCTGCATCTGGTCTTTCCGGCCACGCATCCGCTGCGGTTGGCCACCGGCGGGAGCGCCGCGCCTTGGCTGCTGCTGGGCGGCTTCGTTGCGCTGGTGATGCTCTACCGGCAGGGGCTGGCAACCCTGCGCGCCCGCGCCACACCGCGCGAACCGGCGGCGCCCCAGACCTCGGGCCGTTTCTCGGACAGTGAACTCAACCGTTATGCCCGCCATATCGTACTACGCGAGGTCGGCGGGGCCGGGCAAAAGGCGTTGAAAAACGCCAAGGTGCTTGTCGTGGGGGCGGGTGGCCTCGGCGCGCCGGCGCTGCAGTATCTCGCAGCGGCGGGCGTCGGCACCATCGGGGTGATCGACGACGACACGGTCGAGAACGCGAACCTGCAGCGGCAGGTAATCCACAAGGACGCGGCCATCGGCACGCCCAAGGTCTTCTCGGCCCAAGCCGAGATGCTGGCGCAAAACCCCCATATCACCGTGCGCCCCTACCACCGTCGCCTCAGCGACGAGATCGCCGCCGAACTGGTGGCCGACTATGACCTCGTGCTTGACGGGACCGATAATTTCGACACCCGTTACCGGGTAAATGCCGCCTGTGTCGCAGCTGGTAAGCCACTGATTTCAGGCGCGCTCAGCCAGTGGGAGGGGCAGCTCAGCATCTTTGATCCCGCGCGCAGTGCGCCCTGCTATCGCTGTATCTTTCCGCAAGCGCCTGCCGCGGGTCTGGCACCCTCCTGTGCCGAGGCCGGGGTGATCGGGCCGCTGCCCGGCGTGATCGGCACGATGATGGCGCTTGAGGCGGTGAAGCTGATCACCGGCGCGGGCAGCGTGCTGCGCGGCGAGATGATGATCTACGACGGGCTTTACGGTGAGACCCGCAAGATCGGGCTCAAGCGGCGGGCGGGCTGCGAAACCTGCGGCGAGTGATTGCAAGTCTCCTCCCCGCGCCCCATCTAGAGCGCAAAGGAGATTTACATGACAAATCCGCTGCTCGCTGACTGGAACACGCCCTTCGGCATCGCCCCCTTTGATCGCATTTCAGACGATGATTTCGCCCCCGCGCTTGAGGAGGCATTGACCGCCCACCGGGCCGAGATCGACGCCATCGCCGAGAACCCCGAGGCGCCCAGCTTTGCCAATACGATCGAGGCGCTCGAAGCATCCGGCGACGCGCTCGACAAGGTGCTGAGCGTATTCTTCACCGTCGCGGGGGCCGACAGCAACGGCGCGCGCGAGGCGTTGCAGCGCGATTTCTCGCCCAAGCTTGCCGCGCATCAATCGGCGATCTCGGGTAATGCCACGCTCTTTGCCCGCATCGCTGCCATCTGGGAGGCCCGCGACACGCTCGATCTGACCGAGGAGCAGGCCCGCGTGCTGATGCTGACGCATCGCGGCTTCGTCCGCTCTGGCGCGGCCTTGACCGGGGCCGCCGCCGAGCGGATGAAAGAGATTAAGGCGCGGCTGGCGGTGCTGGGCACGCAGTTCACGCAGAACCTGCTGGCCGATGAGCGGGATTGGTTCATGCCGCTGTCGGAGGGCGATCTGACTGGCCTGCCGGAATTCGCGGTCGACGCCGCCCGCGCGGCGGGCAAGGAGAAGGGCGCGGAGGGCCCGGTGGTCACGCTCTCGCGGTCGCTGATCACACCCTTCCTGCAATTCTCAGACCGTCGCGACCTGCGCGAAAAGGCGTTTCGTGCGTGGGAAGCGCGCGGTGCGAATGGCGGGGAAACCGACAACCGCGACATCGCTGCCGAAACGCTGGCCCTGCGCAGGGAGCGCGCGGAACTTCTGGGCTATAAAAATTTCGCCGCCTACAAGTTGGAAACCGAAATGGCCAAGACGCCGGATGCCGTGCGCGACTTGCTGATGTCGGTTTGGAAACCTGCCAAGGCGCAGGCCGACGCCGATGCCGAGGTGCTGACCGCGCTGATGCGCGAGGACGGCGTGAACGGGGCGCTGGAGCCATGGGACTGGCGCTACTACGCCGAAAAACGCCGCGCGGCAGAGCATGACCTCGATGAGGCGGCGCTGAAACCCTATTTCCAGCTCGACCGGATGATCGACGCGGCGTTTGACTGTGCTAACCGGTTGTTCGGCTTGGCGTTCGCGCCGCTCGACGTGCCGCTCTACCACCCCGACTGCCGGGCGTGGGAGGTGACGCGGAACGGCAAGCATGTGGCGGTCTTTATCGGCGATTACTTCGCGCGCGGCTCGAAGCGTTCGGGCGCATGGTGTTCGGCGATGCGCGCGCAGGCGAAGTTCCCGGCCGCGCAGGCACCGGTGGTGATCAACGTCTGCAATTTCGCCAAGGGCGACCCGGCGCTGCTGTCCTATGACGACGCGCGCACGCTGTTTCACGAGTTCGGCCATGCGCTGCACCAGATGCTGTCGGACGTGACCTATGAAAGCGTCAGCGGCACCTCGGTGGCGCGGGACTTTGTGGAATTGCCCAGCCAGCTTTATGAGCATTGGCTGGACCAGCCCGAGGTCTTGCAGAAATTCGCCACCCACGCCCGCACGGGCGAGCCGATGCCGCGTCAGATGCTGGACAAGGTGCTGGCGGCGTCGACCTTCGACATGGGGTTCCAGACGGTGGAGTATATCGCCTCGGCCCTCGTCGATCTGGAGTTCCACGACGGGTCCCCGCCCGCCGACCCGATGGCGAAACAGGCCGAGGTGCTCAGCAGCATCGGCATGCCTCAGGCGATCCGGATGCGCCACGCCACGCCCCAATTCGCGCATGTCTTCTCGGGCGACGGATATTCCAGCGCCTATTACAGCTACATGTGGTCCGAGGTGATGGACGCCGACGCCTTCGCCGCTTTCGAAGAAGCGGGCGGCGCCTTTAATGCGGAGCGCGCCGAGGCGTTGGAGACCCACATCCTGTCGACCGGCGGCAGCCGCGATCCGGCAGAGCTTTATACCGCGTTCCGGGGGCGTCTGCCGGGGGTCGAGGCGCTGCTCAAAGGGCGCGGGCTGGCGGCCTGAGCCTTGACGCGACCGGGGGTTAGTACCCCCGGTCGCGGTCTACCAGATGTAGCAGAGGCTCTCCGGCCTCACTGCGGCGGATGTTCTCGGCGATGACTTCCGAGGCCGTCTCATTGCGCGTGGCCGCCGCGAGATGCGGGGTCACGGTGACGCGCGGATGCGCCCAATAGGGGTGGTCCTCGGGCAGCGGTTCCACGCGGAAGACATCCAGCGTGGCATGGGCGATCTGCCCGCTGTCGAGCGCGGCAAGCAGGGCGTCATCATCAATCAGCGGGCCGCGACCGGGATTGATGATAAACGCGCCTTTGGGCATCTGCGCCAGTGTCTCGGCGTTCAGCACCTCTCGCGTGGCGGGGGTGTCGGGCATCAGCAGCACGGCGATCTCGGCCCGTTTCAGCGTTTCTGTCAGGCCCGCATCGCCATGCAGGCAGCGCACGCCCTCGATCTGCTTTTCGCTCCGCGACCAGCCGGTCACGTCGAAGCCCAGACCCACCAACGCCGCGGCCACCGCTTGGCCGAGCGCACCGATGCCCAGCACCGCCACGCCCCGTTCGCGTGCCAGTGGCGGGGTGCGCGGCTCCCATTTAGCGTCCTTGCGCAGAATGTCCGCATCCATCCCCAGATGATGGCGCAGCACATGGCCCGTGACCCATTCGACCATGCCGTGGGTCAGGCCGAAATCGACCATCCGTGTCAGCGGGATATTCAAGGTCTCATTGCCGGTGATCGCCTCCACCCCGGCCCAGAGGTTCAGCACCGCTTTGGCGCGGGTGTAGGGGGTGAAATCCTGCAAGTCGCTGTTGGGGGCATATACGATATAATCGACCTCTTCGGGCGGCAGGTCGGTGGCGAGTGTGAAATCCCGCCCCGGCAGGGCCTTGCGCAGCGCGTCGTTCAACGGTTTTTCGTAGCCATCCCAGCGTTCGGCTTTGGCGGCGAAGAGAATATTGATCGTCATGAATTACCTCGGTCTATGAACATGCGCCGATTGCACCAGCCCAAAGGCCAGCAGCAGCACCAGCATGGCCGAGCCGCCATAGCTCACCATCGGCAGCGGCACGCCAACCACAGGGGCCAGCCCCATGACCATCGACATGTTAACGGCGAAAAAGAGAAAGAAGTTGAGCGCGATGCCCAGTGTCAGCAGGCTTGAGAACCGGTCTTTGTTCTTCACCGCCGAGGCCACGCAGAACAGGATGATCAGCGCATAAAGCCCAAGGAGTGAGACGCCGCCGACGAAGCCGAACTCTTCGGCCAGCGTGGTAAAGATAAAGTCGGTGTGTTTCTCGGGCAGGAAGTTCAGCCGCGACTGGGTGCCTTGCATGTAGCCACGCCCAGACCAGCCGCCCGAGCCGAGCGCGATCTTGGATTGGGTGATGTGGTAGCCCGCGCCAAGCGGGTCTTGGCTGGGGTCGAGAAAGGTGTCGATGCGGCGGTATTGGTAATCTTTCAGCAGTTGCCACGGGGTGCCGCGCGATTGGAAGACAGCAGTGACCAGCCCGATGGCGGCGGTGATGACGGCGGCGAAATAGGCCCAATGCACCCCTGCAAGGAACATCAGCCCGCCCCCGGCGGTCAAAAGCAGGATCGAGGTGCCCAAGTCGGGCTGTTTCAGGACCAAAGCGGTGGGGACCACGATGATCAGGATCGGCAGCAGGACCCAAAAGGGCCGCGACACCTTTTTGACCGGCAGCCAGTCGTAATAGGCGGCCAGAAACAGCACCAGCGTGATCTTCATCAACTCCGACGGCTGCAGCCGCATGAAGCCGATGTCGATCCAACGCTGCGCGCCCATGCCGACAGAGCCAAAGAGTTCGACCGCGACCAGTAGCACCAAGGTCGCCCCATAGGCCACGCCCGACAGGTTGCGCCAGAGCCAGATCGGCACCATCGCCACGGTGAACATGATCGCTATGCCCATGCCAAAACGCTTCATCTGCGGTTCGGCCCAAGGGGAGAATGACCCGCCCGCGACCGAATAGAGCATCAAGAACCCCACGCCCGCGACACTGGTCAACAGGATCGCCAGCGGCCAATTCATGAAAAGGATCTTGCGCAGCCCCGTGGGGACGGATTTGACCGTATGCTCAAGATAGCTCATGCCTGATCGTCTCCCGCTACGCTGGCCGAGGTTTCCGGTGCGGTGTCGCGCAGCTCTTCTTGCTGGGTGGCGATGCGGCCCCGGTCGGACTTGGGGTAGGCTTCGAGCGGCGGCTCGCCCCCGGCCATGGCCTGTAACATCACATCGCGCGCAATCGGGGCGGCGGCGGTTGACCCGCCCCCCCCGTGTTCCACCAGCACGCAGGCCGCGTATTTGGGTTTGTCGTAGGGCGCGAAGCACACGAAAAGCGCGTGGTCGCGGCGCTCCCACGGCAGGTCGGCGTTGCTGGTCACACCACGGGCGCGTTCGGCGGCGGTGATGTTGCGCACCTGACTGGTGCCGGTCTTGCCCGCCATGCGCATCGTGTCGTCGATGATGCGGCTGCGATAGCCGGTGCCGCGGCGGTCGTTGACCACGTCGTACATCGCTTTGCGCAACTGGCGCAGGTTGTTTTCGTTCAGGCCCATCGGCTCGCCCGCGCCGCTGGGTTGTTCCACCCCGTCGATGGATTTGATCAGCCGTGGCGTCACTGCGCGTCCGGTGGCGATCCGCGCGCTCATCACCGCCAGCTGCAGTGGGGAGGACAGGGTAAAACCCTGCCCAATGGAGGCGTTGACCGTGTCGCCCACGACCCAATCCTCGCCCCGGGCTGAGCGTTTCCACTGTTTGGTCGGCGCAAGCCCGCCCGCGACCGAAGACAGCGCCAGATCATGTTTGATCCCAAGGCCAAAGCGGTTCGCCATGGCGGTGATCTTTTCGATGCCCACCTTCACGGCGAGATCGTAGTAGTAAACGTCGCAGGATTGCTTGAGCGAATCTTGAAGGTCGACCCAGCCATGGCCTGCGCGTTTCCAACAGTGGAACCGCCGCCCCGCGACCTCCAGATGGCCGGGGCAATAGACGGTCTCATCGGGGGCGACGATGCCCTCTTCGATGGCGGCCAGCGCCACGATCATCTTGAAGGTCGAGCCGGGCGGGTAGGTGCCCTGCACGGGTTTGTTCACCAGCGGGCGGTATTTGGAATTTAGCAGCGGGTTATAGTCCGCCGAAGAGATGCCGCCGATAAAGAGGTTCGGGTCATAGCTGGGCGATGAGGCGAGTGCGGCCAGATCGCCATTCTCGCAGTCGATGATGACCACGGCGGCGCTTTCTTCGCCCAGACGGGCCTGCACATAGCGTTGCAGATTGGCGTCCACGGTCAATTGCAGATCCGCCCCGGCCTGACCTTCGCGCCGCTCCAACTCGCGCATCACGCGGCCTGTGGCATTCACCTCTACATGTTTGGTGCCCGCCGCGCCGCGCAGCAGGTTCTCGGCGCGGGCTTCGACGTTGATCTTGCCGATTTGAAAGCGCGGGATGCGCAGCACCTGATCGGGGTTTTCCAGCGCGTCGAGATCGGCTTGGCTCACCCGGCCCACGCGTCCCACCACATGCGCAAAATCCGCGCCGCGGGGGTAGACGCGGGTCAGGCCCACTTCGGGGGTGACGCCGGGCAGGGCAGGGGCGTTGACACTGACCTTGCTCACGACCTCCCAACTGACGTCATCGACGATGGTGACGGGCAGGAAGGGCGCGGAGCGGGCCATCTCGGTCATGGCGCGTTCGCGGGTTTCGTCATCAATTTCGATAACTTGGGCCAAACGTTCCATCACCGCCGCCACGTCGCCCGCGTCTTCGCGCACCATGACGATCCGGTAGGAGGGCACGTTATCGGCAAGCTGTACGCCGTTGCGGTCGAAAATCTCACCGCGGGAGGGCGGGATCAGGCGGATGTTGATGCGGTTCTCTTCGGCGAGCAGGCGAAATTGGTCGGCCTGATCGACCTGCAGATAGCGCATCCGCGCGGCCAGACCGCCCATGAACAGCAGTTGCGCCCCGCCCAAAAGGGCAGCGCGCCGGGTCAGGCGTGTGTGGTTTGCATCATTGTCGGCGCGGCTACGTCTCATCTCATCGCTCCCCGATCACACCCGTTTGCCAAGCGCGTCCAGATCGCCCGGCGCGGTCTTGCGCACGCCCATGATACCATGGGTCACCGCCACGATCAGCGGATAAGCAAGCATCGTCAGTGCCAATTCCGTGAGGTTCAGCGTCATGGCGGGCGTGGGCACCAGTGCAAGGCTCAGCAAAATGCGGTTGGCAAAGATCACCATGGTCAGGATCACCGCCACGGTCAGCCATTCGGCGGCAAAGCTCGCATCCCGCAGATGCCGCCCCCGCGATTTCAGGTTCTCGACCCCGAGCAAGGCCAGCACCGCCCAAAGTCCGGGCGGGCGTTGTAGCAACAGATCCGTCAGCAAAAAGATCAAGGCCAGAAAAAGCGCGGGCACATATTCAGGCCGCCGCAGACCCCAAGCGCAGGCAAAGCCCAGCAGCAGGTCCGGCCCGGCCCAAGCCCGCGGGGTCGTCTCAAGCGGGAGGAGGTGGAAGAACAAGATCACCAGCGCCAGCGCAACAAAGCTCAGGCGCATGACCCAAAGGCGGCTGCGTGACAGATCGGTCATGGCTGCACCCCGACCGGCGCCGCCGGGTCGGCCAAGGGGCCATCGGAGGTGATGACATGGGCGGTGTCCGGCACGGTCTCATTGCCATGGTGGCGCAACACGCGCAGGAACTCCAACCGCTCGTAATCCGCCGCCAGCCTGACGCGAAGACGCCCGCCCGGATCGGCGGCGACTTGGCCGATCAGGATGCCCGCCGGGAACACCCCGCCATCGCCCGAGCTGATCACCCGGTCACCGGGGCGGACCAATTCACGGTTCTCGATGAAATCAAGCGGCGGCGCGGCGCTGTTGTCGCCCGCCACGATGGCCCGCTGGCCAGAAGGCTGGATCGTCGCCGGAATGCGGCTGGAAGCGTCAGTCAGCAGGATCACGCGCGCGGTGTTCTTGCCCACGCCTGCAATGCGGCCCACAAGGCCGATGCCGTCCATCGTGGCCCAACCTTCAACCAGCCCATCGCGCGCGCCGACGTTCAGCAGCACCGATTGGCGGTAGGGCGATCCGCTGTCGGCCAGAACGGTGCCGGTGATGAACGTGAGGCGTGGGTCAAGCCGCACGTTGTTTAGATCCAGCAGGCGGGCGTTCTCTTGCTCTAGCTGAAGGGCCGCTTCTTTCCACGCCTGCATCTGCCGCAGTTCCGAACGCAGCTCGCGGTTCTGTTCGCTCAGACGTTGGTAGCTTTGGAAATCGCGCAGCAGGTTGATCGTGCCGGTAACAGGGGCCATAGCCCAATCGAGGTTCGGCACGAAACGGTCGGTCACCTGCGCGCGGAAACGTTCAACGCGGGGGCTGTCGATGCGCCAAAGCAGGAAAATCCCGACCAGCGCCAACACCAACACAGCCAGCAGCAACCGGCGCAGGGGGCCGGTGAAATCGCTGGAACTGGAACGGTCCTTGGGCATCTGTGCCGAAACTCCCACCCGGTCAGGCGGGGCGGTGTCGCCGCGTGCCGGGTCTGGCTAATCTGCCAGTGTTAACTGTCGTAGTCGATCGCGTGGCGCAGTTGTTTCTCGTATTCCAACGCTTTGCCGGTGCCGAGGGCCACGCAGTTGAGCGGCTCATCCGCGACCGAGATCGCAAGGCCGGTCTGCTCGCGCAGCGCCAGATCAAGATCACCCAGCAGCGCGCCGCCGCCGGTGAGCATCACGCCGCGGTCGACGATGTCGGCGGCAAGGTCGGGCGGGGTGGTTTCAAGCGCGGTCATCACCGCCTCGCAAATCTGCTGCACCGGTTCGGCCAGCGCCTCGGCGATCTGCGCTTGGGTCACTTCGATTTCTTTCGGCACACCATTCAGCAGGTCACGGCCCCGGATCTGCATTGAGGTGCCGCGCCCGTCGTCGGGCATCCGCGCCGTACCGATAGAGGTTTTCACCCGCTCGGCTGTGGTTTCACCGATCAGCAGGTTCTGCTGGCGGCGCAGGTAGCTTATGATGCCTTCGTCCATGCGGTCGCCGCCGACGCGAACAGAGCGCGCATAGACGATGTCGCCCAGAGACAGCACCGCAACCTCGGTCGTACCGCCGCCGATGTCGACGACCATGTTGCCCGTCGGATCGGTGATCGGCATGCCCGCACCGATGGCCGCAGCAATTGGTTCGGCGATCAGCCCTGCACGGCGCGCACCAGCGCTCAGCACTGACTGGCGGATCGCGCGTTTCTCAACAGGGGTCGCCCCATGCGGCACGCAGACGATGATCTTAGGCTTGGAGAAGGTCGAGCGCTTGTGCACCTTACGGATGAAGTGCTTGATCATTTCCTCGGCGGTGTCGAAATCGGCAATGACCCCTTCACGCATCGGGCGGATCGCCTCAATGCTGCCGGGCGTCCGGCCCAGCATCAGCTTGGCGTCTTCGCCCACGGCGAGCACTTTCTTGACGCCGTCTTTGACGTGATAGGCCACCACCGAAGGTTCGCTGAGAACGATGCCCTTACCCTTGACGTAAACCAGCGTATTCGCGGTGCCGAGGTCGATCGCCATATCGGAGGAGAACAGGCCGCGGAATTGATCGAGGATGGACATAACAGTAGCGGAGCCTTGCAAATATTCGGACAGGCCCGCCTGCATGGGACCACGCGCGGGCTACTGGCTCTTATAGGGCGCACGGGGTCAGGGTGAAAGGGGCAAGACCGCAAAGGTGGCGCGATATTGCCGCCGCGCTATCATAGAGCGGTATATTTAGGGCGCAGCACAGGCGGAGGTCGGCGATACCATGCAAAAGATACAGACACTTGGGGTGCATCACATCACCCTCACCGGGGCCGATCGGCAAAGCTCGATCGACTTCTGGGAGGGGGTCTTGGGGATGCCTTTCATCTTTGACCAGCCCAATCTGGATGACCCAAACGAGGGGCATCTCTATTTTGATCCCGGCGACGGGCGGTTGATCACGATCTTTACCAATGAGACCCGCAAGCGGGTGCACAACCGCACGCCGATGGATCCGGGCTGTGTGCATCATCTAGCGTTCGAGGTAGACCGCGCGATGTTTGACCAAATCCCCGGGCGGTTGGAAACGCGCGGGATTGGGCATTCGGGGGTGAAAGACCGGGGCTTCATGCATTCGATCTATTTCAAGGATCCGCTGGGGCAGTTGATTGAACTGGCCTGCTACACCTTCATCCCGCCGCGTGGGTCGAGCCATGCTGAGGTGATGCTGGAGGCGCATAAGCTGCGGGTTGCGGCGGGGGACGATCATATCCAGCGGCAGCATTTGGCAGATGCGGTGGTCAAGATTGTGGAGCGGGGGCAGGCTTCGCTGAGTGCGGATCGCGGGGCGAAGAACCCGTATTGAGGGTGAGTGTGCCACCCTGGCCCGGAATCAAGCCGCAGGCGCCGGGCATCGCCTGCCCGCCCGGACGGGGAGGCGATTTGTTGACGCTGGGTATGCCACTTTGAGGGTACGCCATGGCTGATCAATCAAGTGGTATGAACTAAGGTTTGGTTCGCCACCCCGCGGGCAGGCGATGCCCTACTTCCATACTGCACATGTAACAAGGGGCGGGGTCTTACCCCCGCCCCGCCGTTCAGCTCACATCTTTGTAGTTAATCTCACGCTTGTCCGTGCCGCCCTTCTCGCGCCGCACCAACAGGCGGTTCAGCGCGTGGATATAGGCCCGCACACTCGCCACCACGGTATCGGTATCGGCAGATTGCCCCGTCACGATCCGGCCCTCTTCCTCCATCCGCACGGAAACCGTCGCCTGCGCGTCGGTGCCTTCGGTCACGGCATGCACCTGATAGAGCTGCAAGCGCGCGGTATGCGGCACCAGCGCTTTGATGCAATTGAACGCAGCATCAACGGGGCCATCGCCCGTTTGATTGGTGGACTGCTCAGCACCGTCCACTTCAAGTACCATGTCAGCAGTCTGCGGGCCATCGGTGCCGCAAACCACTTTAAGGGACTTGAGCCGAATGCGGTCTTCCTCGGGGTCGGTCGCGGTGCGCATCAGCGCGATCAGATCGTCCTCGTAGATTTCCTTTTTACGATCGGCCAATTCCTTGAACCGCACAAAGATATCCTTCAGCTGGTTGTCGCCCAGCTCAAACCCGAGGTCTTCCAGCTTAGACCGCAGCGCCGCGCGGCCAGAGTGTTTGCCCATCACGATATTGGTCTCGGTCAGACCCACATCCTCCGGGCGCATGATCTCAAACGTTTCGGCATTCTTGAGCATGCCGTCTTGGTGAATGCCGCTCTCATGGGCAAAGGCGTTCTTGCCGACGATGGCCTTGTTGAATTGCACCGCAAAACCCGAGACCGTCGCAACACGGCGCGAGATGTTCATGATCTTGGTGCTGTCGATGCGCGTCTCATAGGGCATGATGTCGTTGCGCACCTTGAGGGCCATGACGACCTCTTCGAGGGCCGTGTTGCCCGCGCGTTCGCCCAGACCGTTGATGGTGCATTCCACCTGCCGCGCCCCGGCTTCCACGGCGGCAAGGCTGTTGGCTGTCGCCATACCCAGATCGTTGTGGCAGTGGGTGGCAAAGATGATCTCATCCGCGCCCGGCACGTTTTCGAGCAGTTTGGCGATCAAATCGGCGCTTTCGCGCGGGGCGGTATAGCCCACGGTGTCGGGGATGTTGATCGTGGTAGCCCCGGCTTTGATGGCGATCTCGACAACGCGGTAGAGGTAATCAAGCTCGGTCCGGGTGGCATCCATCGGCGACCATTGCACGTTGTCACACAGATTGCGCGCGTGGGTCACGGTTTCATGGATGCGGTCGGCCATCTCGTCTTGGGTCAGGTTCGGAATAGCGCGGTGCAGGGGCGAGGTGCCGATGAAGGTGTGAATGCGCGGCTGGCGGGCATGTTTCACGGCTTCCCAGCAGCGGTCGATGTCGCCCAATTGGGCGCGGGCAAGGCCGCAGATCACGGCGTTTTGCGATTGGCGGGCAATCTCGCTGACCGCGTTAAAGTCGCCTTCCGAAGCGATGGGGAAGCCTGCTTCGATGATGTCGACGCCCATCTCATCCAAAAGCTGCGCGATCTCCAACTTCTCAGCATGGGTCATCGTCGCCCCGGGGGATTGTTCGCCATCCCGCAAGGTGGTGTCAAAAATCAGCACACGGTCCTGTTTCGTCATATCGGTCATCCTGGGTTCTTTCTTTGCTGGTATCCTTGGCGCGCGACACATCCCTCTGAGCGGGCGCGCCGAAGGGCACGCTCAGAGGCGAATTAGGTGCAGCAAGTTGGCACGCAGCAGGCCCGCGCAGCGGCGCGGCAGGGTCGGGATATGGACGGCCTGTGTCATAGGAGTAGTTATACGCACCCGTTTTCAAATGGAAAGGGGGTGTTGCGGCTTTTGTTTGCCCCCGCGTCAGCGCCGCCTATCTGCCTATAAGCAAGGGAGTTCAGGATGCAGTACAAAGCGATATCGCAGGACGCGGCGGCGTGAGGGCGCGGGTGCTTGTGATCGGGGCCAGCGGCGGGATCGGCGCGGCGCTGAGCGACACCTTGCGGGCGCGCGGGGATGAGGTAACGGCGCTCTCTCGCGCCAGCGATGGGCTGGACCTTAGGGATGAGGCTTCGGTGAATGCGGCGCTGGAGGGGCTTACCGGCCCTTTCGACGCGGTGATCGTCGCCACAGGCGCTTTGGAGATCGACGGGGCAGCCCCGGAAAAGTCGCTGCGGGCCATCACGCAAAAGGCGATGCTGGATCAATTCGCGCTCAACGCGGTCGGTCCGGCGCTGATCCTGCGTCATGCGGGGCGGCTCTTGCCGCGCGACAGGCGCGCGGTGTTCGTCGTGCTTTCGGCGCGGGTCGGCTCTATCGGGGACAACCGTTTGGGCGGTTGGATCAGCTACCGCAGCGCCAAGGCGGCGGTGAACCAGATCGTGCATACCGCCGCGATTGAACTCAGCCGCTCCCATCCGCAAAGCATCTGCGTGGCGCTGCACCCCGGCACCGTCGAAACACCCTTTACCGAGAAATATCTGGGCCGCCATCCGGCGGTGCCGCCGGGGGAGGCTGCGAAAAATCTGCTGCGGGTGATCGACGGGCTGATCCCGGACGATAGCGGCGGGTTCTTTGATTGGGCCGGAAAGGCGGTGCCGTGGTGAGCCGTTTGATCTTGGTTCTGGGCGATCAGCTCTCCCTAAACCTGTCATCGCTGCGCGAGGCCGACAAGGCGCGCGATGTGGTGGTCATGGCCGAAGTCGCGCAAGAGGCGGAATATGTCCGTCACCACCCCAAGAAAATCGCGCTGGTCTTCGCCGCAATGCGCAAATTTGCCCGCAAGTTGGAGGATGACGGCTGGAGCTTGCGCTATACCCGGCTGGATGACCCCGAAAACGCGGGCTCTCTCGTCGGCGAACTGCTCCGCCGGGCGGAGGAGACCGGCGCGGGCGAGGTGATCGTGACAGAGCCGGGGGAGTGGCGGCTGCTCAACACGCTGACCGATGCGCCGATCCCGACGCATCTCTTGCCGGATGACCGCTTTATCGCCACCCGCAAACGGTTCGAAGATTGGGCCGAGGGGCGCAAGGCGCTGCGGATGGAGTATTTCTACCGCGAGATGCGCCGCGAGACCGACCTGTTGATGGAGGGCGACGATCCCGCAGGGGGCAAATGGAATTTCGACCACGACAACCGCAAACCCCCTAAGGAGGGGCTGGAGTTCCCCGAGCCGATCAGCTTTGCGCCTGATGCTGAGACCCAAGCGGTGCTTGACCTTGTGGAGACGCGCTATGGGGACAACTTCGGTGATCTGCTCCCCTTTGAATTTGCCACCACGCGCGCGGAGGCCCTGCAGGTCTTGGCGCATTTCATCACCCACGCCCTGCCGCGATTTGGCGATTATCAGGACGCGATGCTGGAAGGGCAGCCCTATCTCTTTCACGCGCTGATCTCTCCCTATCTGAACCTTGGGTTGCTCGACCCGATGGAGGTCTGCCGGGCCGCCGAAAAGGCGTGGCAGCAGGGGGAGGTGCCGATCAACGCTGCCGAAGGGTTTATCCGCCAAATTCTCGGTTGGCGCGAATATGTGCGGGGCATCTATTTTCTTGAGGGGCCGGAGTATGTGGCGCGCAACGTGCTGCGACACGACCGCGATTTGCCTGCCTTTTTCTGGGGTGCCGACACGCAGATGAATTGCCTGCGCCAAACCATCGGGCAAACGCAGAAATACGCCTATGCGCACCATATTCAGCGGCTGATGGTGACGGGCAATTTCGCCCTGCTGGCCGGGATTGATCCGCATCAGGTGCATGAATGGTATCTAGAGGTCTACGCCGACGCCTATGAATGGGTCGAAGCGCCCAACACCGTCGGCATGAGCCTATTCGCCGACGGCGGGATCATCGCCTCGAAACCCTATGTCTCGTCCGGGGCTTACATCAATCGCATGTCGGACTACTGCAAAGGATGCAGCTACAGCGTCACTGCGAAGGCGGGACAGAAAGCCTGCCCGTTCAACCTGCTTTACTGGCACTTTCTTGACCGGCACCGAGAGCGGTTTCAGGGCAATGCGCGTATGAGAAACATGTATGCCACGTGGGACCGCATGGATGCCGACCGCCGCGAGGCGGTCTTGCGCGATGCGGGCAACTGGTTGCGGCGGCTGGAGGCGGGGGAGACGGTTTAGTCCCGGTCAGCCTTCAGCCTTTGGGGAATGGGTCGTGGCGGATGGATTTCCTGACTGTCCTGTGGCGCCTCTGCGCGGTCGAACATACCATAGTCGCGGATCACATGGGCGATGCGCAGGTGGTAATCGGTAAAGATGCCTTCGCGCCCTGCTGCCTGCGCGCCGCGGTGCGCGGTCAGCTTGCGCCAGTTCTGCACCGCCTCTTCATCGCGAAAGAAAGAGAGCGAAAGCAGCTTTTCGGGGTTGGTCAGGCTTTGGAACCGTTCGACAGAGATGAAGCCATCCACCTCATCTAGCAGGGGCCGCATCTTGGCCGCAACATCGAGGTATTCCTCGCGGCGGTCGGGGTGGGGGAAGACTTCGAAAATAACGGCGATCATGGTGGCTCCCTGCGGTTGCTGCCCCCATGCTAGCCCTAGTTTTCGGACAAAGAAAAGGCCCGGAGATCACTCTCCGAGCCTTCTTTGTCCAAGTATATGGCGGCTTAGCGCAGCACGTTATTGCAGCTTAGCGCACGACGTCGACGATCAGGTTCGTCTCGTTGTCAACGATCACGGTCGCGCCGTTGATGTTGACATAGCGGTATGTGGTTTCCGGGACCTCATAGGTGGTCACGGTCGTGGGGATGCCCGCGCCGACCACCACTTCACCGTCGAGGTACACGGTATCAACCGGGTTCTCGCGGACGTAGGTGATGGTGGATTCCTCGGGCTCAGCAGCGGCGGAACCTGCCGCACCACCTGCGATGCCACCGGCGATGATGCCACCAATCGGGCCACCAACAGCATAGGCTGTCAGCGCGCCAAGAGTCGCACCGGCAGCAGCGCCTTCGGTCTCATTCTCGGCGGTGCCATCGGGGTCTTCATAGGTTACGGTGCCCACTTCGACGGTCGCGGGGCGGGTGGTCAGGGCCACGGCCTGCTCTTCGACTTCAACGGCGAGGTAATCAGAGTAGGACCAGCCCATCGTGTCGCCGAAATTGACCCGGCACCAGGATTGGCCGTCAAGGCAGCCTTCCACCATAGTGGCTTCGCCACCGGGGATGACACCGACGATGTCGTACTGCGGGCCGGGGCCCGAACGGATGTTAAGATCGGTTGCGGCATAGGCTTCGGCAGACTGTGCATAGACAGGTGCGGCGGCACCCAAAGCGATGGCAGATACCATTCCAAGTTTAACGATATTCATCTCTTAACCCTTTCTGTTCGGCGGGAGTGCCCTGCGGGAAATCCGGCGCCGTTGTTGGTCGTGTTTGGACAACTGTGGGGGAAAGGGTTCGTTCCCCCATGGAGACCGGAGCGCCCGGTTTTTGGCTCCCATTGCTCAATATTTGGGCGGTAACCTGCTGGAAGGTGGCGGGAAATCGCCTGCGTCTGGCGCTCTGGGAATGGTGGGAAACCAAAGGGGTGATCTAGGCGTTATGAGCCGTCGCGCCAGTGGGCGGGGTAGGGGTGATCTGGCCGCAATGCCGTGACGCGCGGGCCAGGGGCCGAGCGGTTTTGCCGCGGCTGGCTGTTAAAAAGGTGCTCCGCGACCTTTTGGGCGGTCTGCTGGTCAAAGCCGGCCGCTACGCAGTCCCCCACACTACCGTTCTTTTCTTGCAAGATGCGCAGGATGTCGTCCACTGCGCCTTCCTCTTGAGAGTGTCCCCGCTGCGGAAGTGCGGCAGAGGCCGGGCCTCGCATCCACGCGCGGTGGGTGGCGTTGCGCCATTGGCACAGGGCAAGCACTTCGGTCTGGTACAGGTCTTTGATCGGATTGAAATCGCCCGGCACCGCGCTCTGTCCCATGGCGGCCGCGGATTTGTTCTGTGCCGTGAGCAGCAACTCTCCTGCGTCCTGCGCCAAAGCGCGGAGCATCAGGTCACGCAGGGGGGGGGCGAGGCTATCGGCGCCGACCGTCGCGCCAATCCCTGCGAGGCGGCCGTGCAGTGTGGACTGTAAATCACCCCCCACCGGAACCGCGATCTGGCGGACATTCTCGGGCCCCAAAGCGTCTCCTGCGATCGTCGCGGCCAGCGCGGCATCACGCCCCTCGGTCTGTTCGACCAGCACTTTGGAGGCTCCGGCTTTGGCGACATAATCGCGCAGGCCCACAACCAAAGCGCGGTAATCCCGCTCCAGCGCGCTTGGCTGTGATGCAAGGTCTCCGGCCACGATCTGCCAACCCTCCGGGGCCCGTTCCAGATCGACATGGGCAATGGCCCTGTCAAAGGCAGGCAGGTGCAGCGCCAGCTTGCCACCGGGGTTCAGCGCGAAGGACGCGCCGTCAAAGACCGCCTCATCCTGCCCTCCGACCATATTGAGGCTGATCAGCGGCAACTCCGTCTCGATCACCCGCGCGACCATATGATTCAGCCGCCGGTCCATCGCGCCGCGCAGGTGGGGTGCCGCATTTGGGATCAAAAGGAATTCGGCCCCCGTTTCGGCCTGCGTCTCGGCCACATCGCCAGACCAGCCATCCGCCCCGATGGGGGAGCCGATGCGTAGCCCCTCAACCGCATAGGGGCCACTGATCGGGCCTGCGTCAAAGTGAGAGTGCCGCGCGGGGCTGTGTTGAAGCACCCGCTGGGCGATCTTGCCACGCTGTAGGATGAGATAGGCGTTATGAAGTTTCGCCCCCTCGACCCAAGGCGCGCCAAGCGCCAAGGCGGGGCCATCGGCGCAATGGGCGGCGAGCGCCTCAAGATGGGTCACGACATCGCGGTGAAAGGCCGGGTTGTGCAGCAGCGCTTTCGCATCATGCCCGGTCAGGAACAGTTCGGGCAAGGCGACCAGTTGCGCGCCCGCGTCGCGCCCGGCCTGCCATGCCTCGCGCGCCAGTGCCGCGTTCCCCGGCAGGTCGCCGACGGTCGGGTTCAATTGCCCGAGGGTGAGGCGAAAACGGTCTGACATGCAAAGGCTCCGGGCTGGCTGGTGTGGGTTGGATGTAGCAGATCGGGCCGAGGGCGAAACCCCTGCGCGCAGGCTGGCCCGCCGCACCCGGTGCGCGGGATCCGCCGAAACCGGCGTGCCTGTCCTGCAAACACGTTGCCTCTGCCCTCTATCACCCGTAACCTCGGGCCAAATGCCACTTAACGAGATCGGGAATTTCCGCCCATGTTGCACCGCAGCCTGCCCCTCTGTCTGATCGCCCTTCTGGCCACGCCGCTTGCGGCGCAGGACGGGCAGGTGCTGACCAAGGAATATGACGACGGCGGCATCTATGAGGGCACGTTTCAAGGCGGCCTTCAGCATGGCACCGGCACCTATAAGCTGCCCAACGGCTATGAATATTCCGGCGAATGGGTCGAGGGTGAGATCAAGGGCGAAGGCGTCGCGCGCTTTCCCAATGGCTCGGTCTATGAGGGTAATTTCGCCAAGGGCAAACCGGACGGTCTGGGCAAGATCACCTTTGCCGATGGCGGCACCTATGAGGGCGAATGGGAAGCGGGCGCGATCATGGGGCAAGGCGTGGCGATCTACGCCAATGGCGTGCGCTATGAGGGTGAGTTCCGCAATGCCAAACACCACGGCAAGGGCGTGATGCAAAGCCCCGGCGGCTATGAATACAAAGGCGACTGGATTGATGGCGTCAAACAGGGCGTCGGCACGATCACCTATCCCGATGGCGCCGTCTATGAGGGCGAGATCGAAGGCGGCAAACGCAGTGGCGAGGGCACGCTGACCATGCCCGACGGGTTGGTCTATGTGGGCCTGTGGAAAGACGGCCAGATCGACGGGACCGGCACGCTGACCCAACCCAACGGCGATATCTACGAAGGCACGCTGGTCGCGGGCCGCCGTGAGGGCAAGGGCAAGGTCACCTATGAAAACGGCGACACCTATGAAGGCGACTTCAAGGATGACCGCCGCGATGGGCAGGGCACGTTCACTGGCACCGATGGCTATGTCTACACCGGCTCTTGGGTCGCCGGGCAGATCGAAGGGGAGGGTCAGGTGACCTATCCCGACGGATCGGTTTACGTTGGCACCTTCCGCAATGATCTGGCCGATGGCACGGGCAAGATCACCTACCCCGATGGATCGACCTATGAGGGCGCTTGGGTGGCAGGCGTGATCGAAGGCGAAGGCATCGCGACCTATACCAATGGCGTGGTCTATGAGGGCGATTTTAAAGATGCCCGCAACCATGGCCAAGGGGTGATGACCTATGCCGACGGCTACCGCTATGAGGGCGGCTGGCAGGACGGTCAGCGCCACGGTCAGGGCAAGGCGACCTATCCCGACGGCACGGTCTATGAAGGTGCGTTCAGGAATGGGCAGCGTCACGGTCAGGGCAAGATCACCATGGCCAGCGGTTTCGTCTATGAGGGCGAATGGACCGACGGAGAGATCGAAGGGCAGGGTGTTGCGACCTATGCCAATGGCGATGTCTATGAGGGCACCTTCAAAGCGGGCAAGCGGCAGGGCAGCGGCACCATGCGCTATGCCAGCGGCGAGGAAGCCTCGGGCGATTGGGAGAACGGCGCGTTGAGCGATGGGACCGCCGGGGCGGCCACCGACACCGCAGCCGATCCCGCAGCCGACACCGACTCCGGCGCCGCGGCGGAGACCCCTGCCGACGACGCACAGCCCGCAGATGCGGCACCGGCAGCGGCAGACGCTGAGGAAGACGCCCCCGATGAGGGCGTCTCAGACGGCGGCACCGACGCTGACACCTCTGAGGTTGTGCCCGCCCCGACTGGCACCGCGGCAGACGGCGGCTGACCCCCGCCTTTGCTGGACAACGCCCGCGCCCTGTGGCAAGCCCGCGCGCAACAGGAGTACGCCAGATGTCCAACCCAACGATCACCCGTTTCGCCCCGTCCCCCACTGGCTATATCCACGTGGGCAACCTGCGCACCGCGCTGATGAACTACCTCATCGCGCGCAAGGCAGGCGGCACTTTCATCCTGCGCATCGACGACACCGATCCCGAGCGCAGCCGCGAAGAATACGTCGACGGCATCAAGCAAGACCTCGAATGGTTGGGCTTGGAATGGGACCGGGTCGAGCGACAGTCAGAGCGGTTGGACCGCTACCATACCGCCGCCGAAGACCTGCGCGAAAAGGGCCGTTTCTACGAGGCGTTCGAGACGCCGACAGAGCTGGACCTCAAGCGCAAGAAACAGCTCAACATGGGCAAGCCGCCGGTCTATGACCGCGCCGCGCTGAACCTCTCCGACGATGAGAAAGCCGCGCTGCGCGCCGAGCGTGGCGATGGTGTTTGGCGGTTCAAGCTCGATCACCAGCGGATCGAATGGGACGACGGTATCTTGGGCGATATTTCCATCGACGCGGCCTCGGTTAGTGACCCCGTACTGATCCGTGGCGATGGGCAAATCCTTTATACCTTGGCGAGCGTCGTGGACGACACCGAGATGGGCGTGACCCATGTGGTGCGCGGGTCGGACCATGTGACCAACACCGCGACCCAGATCCAGATCATGCAGGCGCTCGGCAATGGGGCGGTGCCCTCGTTCGCGCACCACTCGCTGCTCACCGGCCCGCAGGGCGAGGCGCTGAGCAAGCGTCTGGGCACGCTGGCGCTTCGCGATCTGCGCGAGCAGGGGGTTCAGCCATTTGCGCTGCTGAGCCTGATGGCGCGGTTGGGGTCCTCTGATCCGGTGGAACTGCGCACGGATATGGCGGAGTTGATCGAGGGTTTCGACATCAATCGCTTCGGCTCGGCGCCGACCAAGTTTGATGTGCAGGATCTGTTCCCGCTGACCGGACGCTATCTGCAGCAACTGCCGCTTGAGGCCGTGAAAGACGACATCACCGCCCTTGGCGTGCCGGAAGACAAAGCCGCGCAGTTCTGGGCGGTCACGCGCGAGAATATCTCGACGCTGAAGGATTTGGGTCCGTGGTGGGCTATGTTCCGCGACGGGGCCGAGCCGGTGATTGCCGAGGAAGACCGCGAATTCGTGGCTCAGGCCATGCTGCTGCTGCCGGAGATGCCCTTTGATGAAACCACGTGGTCAAGCTGGACCGCCGCGGTCAAAGAAGCCACCGGGCGCAAGGGGCGCGGGTTGTTCCGGCCCCTGCGTTTGGCGCTGACGGGGCAGGAACACGGGCCAGAGATGGCGCAGGTTCTGCCGTTGCTCCAGACCGTCAAAGCACGCGGCTGAGGCGGGCCGAGGGCATTCGGGGGCGCTGCCCCCGGACCCCCGCGGGTATTTGAAAAAGGATGAATTAGAGCGGTCAGAAGTTCTTCTTTGTGAAGGGGACTTCGTCGCGTGATTTCACCTGTAGCGACAAGCGGTCGATGTGGTGATCGACCACGGCCGTTTCTTCTGGCGTTAGGGTCTGGTGGCGCGGGTAAAGGGGCGCTGCGCGGTCGTTCAGGATAGGTGTGTCCCAGCCTTCGGTGGTGTCAAAAAAGCGCGCCGCGCCATCGGTGCCGAACTCGCGCAGGAAGCCTTGGACCACAACATCAAGATAGCTCAGAAGGATCACGTGATCGCCGTGGTCGACCGCGATTTCGAGCGGGATGGCGTAATGGGCGATGTCGGGTGCGGGGACCAGATCATGGACCACGGCGCCGCCTGAGGCGTGGCGTTCGTAGCTGTATTCACGCTGGTCCAGCGCCGCCCAATCCGCGCCCGGCACGGCAGCGATGAGCCCGTCGATGCGGGTGCTTTGATCTTGCACCACAGAGAGGTAGACGATGTCGCGCCCTTCGGCGCGGACCCATTTGCGCCGCCAGCCGTCGAGCCGGGCGGGCCGGGCATCGGGGTAGCTGTGGGTGTTGCGATTCACGAGGCTGCCGTAGCCGAAAAAATAGGGGGTCATGCGCGAAAGGTCCTGTATTTGTCGCGCGCACCAAAACATGTGTCGTATCCGGCCACAAGCATGCTTGACGCAGAGGTATGCGGCGGCATACGAAAGGCCCAATCGTCACGGGAGAATCGGTTAACGCCGATGCCGAAGGAGCAACCGCCCCGGAAACTCTCAGGCCCCAGGACCGTGACGTGACCAAGACTCTGGAGAGATGCGCGGATGCGCACGCCGAAGGGATAACGATCTCAGGCGGAAGGACAGAGGGGGCATCATGCGCAGCGTTAGCGGCGCTAAGGTGCCGGCGTGGTCAAAAGGTCATCCGGAAGCGACAGGAAAGGCGAACCGGATGAGCGATCTCAAGCAGACGGCATTGCATGATTTGCATGTGGAACTGGGGGCCAAGATGGTGCCCTTTGCGGGCTATTCGATGCCCGTGCAATACCCCCTTGGCGTGATGAAAGAGCATCTGCACACCCGCGCCGCCGCCGGGTTGTTTGATGTGAGCCACATGGGGCAGGTCGTGCTGCGGGCCAAGTCTGGCAGCTATGAGGATGTGGCCTTGGCGATGGAGAGCCTCGTGCCGGTTGATGTGCTGGGGCTTGCCGAGATGCGCCAGCGCTATGCGATGTTCACGGATGCCACGGGTGGTATCTTGGACGATCTGATGTTGGCCAATCTGGGTGATCATCTGTTCGTTGTTGTGAATGCCGGGTGCAAGGATGATGACATCGCCCTGATGAAAGAGGCGTTGTCGGATCGTTGTGAGATCGAAGTGCTCGAAGATCGTGCGCTGCTGGCATTGCAGGGGCCGCAGGCCGAAGCGGCGCTGGCCCGATTGCAGCCCTTGGTGGCGGATATGAAATTTATGGATGTGGCCAAGGATGTCGACATTGACGGGATCACCGTCACCCTATCGCGCTCGGGCTATACGGGCGAGGATGGCTACGAGATTTCAGTCGCGAATGACGATGCCGTGGCCTTGGCGCGCAAGCTTTTGGCGCTGGAGGAGGTCGAGCCCATTGGTCTGGGCGCGCGTGACAGTCTGCGGTTGGAGGGCGGGTTGTGCCTTTATGGTCATGACATCGACACCACCACCACGCCGGTTGAGGCAGCGCTGAACTGGGCGATCCAGAAGGTACGGCGCAATGATGGCGAGCGTGCGGGCGGTTTTCCGGGTGCGGGCGTGATCTTGCAGCAACTGGCCGATGGCGCGCCGCGCAAGCGGGTGGGGCTGCTGCCCGAGGGCCGGGCGCCGATGCGCGAAGGGGTGGCGATTTTCGATGCTGCCGAGGGCGGCAATGAGGTTGGCCGCGTGACCTCTGGCGGCTTTGGTCCGACGGTTGGCGGCCCGGTTGCCATGGGCTATGTCAGCGCCGAGCATGCGAAGGTCGATACGCCGCTTTGGGGCGAGGTACGCGGCAAGCGCTTGCCACTGACTGTCACGAAAATGCCGTTCGTCGCGGCGAACTTCAAACGCTGAATCTACACAGGGAAATCCGATATGAAATTTACCGAAGAACATGAATGGCTGCGCGTCGAGGGTGACGAAGTGGTCGTAGGCATCACCACGCACGCCGCCGAGCAGTTGGGCGATGTCGTATTCGTGGAACTGCCGGACGAAGGCACCACCGTCAGCAAGGATGACGAAGTTGTCGTGATCGAATCCGTCAAGGCGGCGTCGGACATCCTCGCCCCGATCGACGGTGAGATCACCGAGGTGAACAGCACGCTCACGGACAACCCCAGCATGGTCAACGACGACCCGCAGGGCGACGCATGGTTCTTCAAGATGAAGTTCACCGATGCCAGCCAGATGGACGACTTCATGGACGAAGCCGCCTATCAGAAATTCATCGGCTAAACCGCCGCGCGTGCCGGGGGACCGGCGCGCTGCTGATCACCTGCGTCGCCCGCTTTGGGCGGCGCGCCACAAACAGGGGGCGCCCTGCCGCGCCGTGACGAGGAACCCGACATGAGCTTCAAGCCCACCGATTATCTGCCCTATGATTTCGCCAACCGGCGTCACATTGGCCCGTCCCCTTCCGAAATGTCGCAGATGCTCGACACCGTGGGCGCCGAAAGCCTTGATGCGCTGATCGACGACACGTTACCCAAGGCGATCCGTGCGAAACAGCCGCTTGATTTCGGCAAGGCGATGAGCGAGCGCGAGGTGCTTGAGCACATGCGCAAGGTTGCGGGCAAGAACAAGGTGCTCACCAGCCTGATCGGGCAGGGTTATCACGGCACCGTCACGCCTCCGGCGATCCAGCGGAATATTCTTGAGAACCCCGCATGGTACACCGCCTACACGCCCTATCAGCCTGAAATTTCGCAGGGCCGTCTGGAAGCGTTGCTCAATTTCCAAACCATGGTGAGCGACCTTACCGGGTTGGAAATCGCCAATGCGTCGCTTCTGGATGAGGCCACCGCCTGCGCCGAGGCGATGACCATGGCGCAGCGCAGTTCGAAATCCAAGGCCAAGGGTTTCTTTATCGACAGCAATTGCCACCCGCAGAACATCGCCGTGATGAAGACCCGGGCCGAGCCTTTGGGCATTGAAGTCATCGTCGGTGAGCCCGAGGAGATGGACGCCGAGAAGGTCTTTGGCGCGATTTTCCAGTATCCGGGCACTTACGGCCATGTGCGCGACTTCACCGATCACATGGCGGCCCTGCATGAGGCCAAAGCCGTGGGCATCGTCACCGCCGACCCATTGTCGTTGACCCTGCTGAAAGAGCCGGGCGCGATGGGGGCCGACATCGCCGTGGGCAGCACGCAGCGTTTTGGCGTGCCCGAGGGCTATGGCGGCCCCCACGCTGCTTACATGGCTTGCAAGGATTCCATGAAGCGCGCCATGCCGGGGCGGATTGTTGGGGTGTCCATCGACGCCCATGGCAACCGCGCCTACCGTCTGTCGCTGCAAACCCGCGAGCAACACATCCGCCGCGAGAAGGCGACCTCGAACGTTTGCACCGCGCAGGCGCTGCTGGCCGTGATGGCGTCGATGTATGCCGTGTTCCACGGGCCGGAAGGCTTGAAAGCCATCGCGCAGCGCATCCACCGCAAGACAGTGCGTCTGGCGAAGGGCCTAGAGGCCGCGGGCTTTGACGTGCAGCCCGAGAGCTATTTCGACACGGTCACCGTCGAGGTCGGCCCCTTGCAGGCCGCGGTGATGAAATCCGCCGTGGACGAAGGCATCAACCTGCGCCGTGTGGGCGGGACCAAGGTTGGCATTACACTGGACGAGCGCACCCGCCCCGACACCATCGAAGCGGTCTGGCGCGCCTTTGGCATCCGTCAGGCGGATGATGATTTCACGCCTGAGTACCGTCTGCCCGACGCGATGGTCCGCACGAGCGACTACCTCACCCACCCGATTTTCCACATGAACCGGGCCGAGACCGAGATGATGCGCTACATGCGCCGCTTGGCCGACCGTGATCTGGCGCTGGACCGGGCGATGATCCCGCTGGGGTCTTGCACGATGAAGCTGAACTCGGCGGCTGAGATGATGCCGGTGACGTGGCGTGAATTTTCGCTGATCCATCCCTTCGTGCCCGCCGATCAGGCGCTTGGCTATCAGGAAATGATCGACGATCTGTCGGACAAACTGTGCGAGATCACCGGCTATGACGCGATTTCGATGCAGCCGAACTCAGGCGCGCAGGGCGAATATGCCGGGCTTTTGACCATCGCCGCCTATCACCGCGGCAAGGGCGAGGGGCATCGCAACATTTGCCTTATTCCGATGAGCGCCCATGGCACCAACCCGGCCTCCGCGCAGATGGTGGGCTGGAAGGTCGTGGTCATCAAGACCGCCGCGAATGGCGACATCGACCTTGACGATTTCCGCGCCAAAGCCGAGCAGCACAGCGAAAACCTTGCCGGTTGCATGATCACTTACCCGTCGACCCACGGTGTGTTCGAGGAAACCGTGCATGAGGTGACCAAGATCACCCATGACCACGGCGGTCAGGTCTATATCGACGGCGCGAATATGAACGCCATGGTGGGCCTGTCGCGCCCCGGCGATCTGGGCGGCGACGTAAGCCACCTCAACCTGCACAAGACCTTCTGCATCCCGCATGGCGGCGGCGGCCCCGGCATGGGTCCGATCGGGGTGAAATCGCATCTGATCGCGCATCTGCCGGGACACCCGAACGAAGAGGGGGCCGCGGTCTCGGCGGCGCCCTACGGCTCGCCCTCGCTGTTGCCGATCTCATGGTCTTACTGCCTGATGATGGGCGGTGACGGTCTGACGCAGGCGACCCGCGCCGCGATCCTCAATGCCAACTACATCGCCAAGCGTCTCGAAGGGGCCTATGACGTGCTGTATAAAGGGCCGAGCGGTCGGGTGGCGCATGAGTGCATCATCGACGTGCGCCCCTATGAGGAAACCGCGGGCATCACCAACGAAGATGTCGCCAAGCGGCTGGTTGACTGCGGCTTCCACGCGCCGACGATGTCTTGGCCGGTGGCGGGCACGCTAATGGTGGAGCCGACTGAGTCTGAGACCAAGGCCGAGCTCGACCGTTTCTGCGACGCCATGCTGGCGATCCGCGAAGAGATCCGCGAGATCGAAGAGGGCCGCATGGACCGGGCCAACAATCCGCTGAAAAACGCGCCGCATACGGTGGAGGATCTGGTGGTGGAATGGGGCGACCGGCCCTACAGCCGCGAGCAGGGCTGCTTCCCCCCGGGGGCCTTCCGGGTCGACAAATACTGGCCGCCGGTCAACCGTGTCGACAACGTGCACGGCGACCGCAACCTGATCTGCACCTGCCCACCGCTGGAAGACTACGCCGAAGCGGCGGAGTGATCAGACAACCAAGACAGCCAAAGGGCGCGGGATCATTCCTGCGCCCTTAGCATATCCGCAGGCCGGGCGTTCAGCGCCTTCAGTGCAAAGCCCAAGCCCGCCAAGACCGTCGCCAGCACCCCGCCTGCGATAATCATCAGCGCATTGGGCCAGATCACGGTGAAATCGGTCTCCATGACATATTGGCTCACCGCCCAGCCACCCGCGATGCCTGCCAACAGCGCGACACCCCCGGCAAAGAAACCCAGCAGGGCCGCACGCACCACAAAGCTGCTGGCAATGGTTCGTCGCGAAGCGCCCATGGTTTTCAGCAAGGCCGCCTCATAGCTGCGCGCGCCCGTGCCTGCGGCTGCCGCGCCGATCAGCACCATGAAGCCGGTTGCAAGCGTCGCCAGCGCGCCGAACGAAATCGCCGAGGCCAGCCCCGCCAGCACCGCCGCCACCCGGTCGATCGCATCGCGCACCCGAATCGCGGTGATGTTGGGGTAGGCTTCGGCCAGATCCCGCAGGATCGCGGTTTCGGCCTCTGGCGCGGCATAGACGGTCGAGATGAAACTATGCGGCGCGCCGGCCAGTGCAGCGGGGTTCATCGTCAGCACAAAGCCGATCCCGGCGGTGGAGAAATCAACCTCGCGAAAGCTGGTGATCTCGCCGGTGATGGCGCGGCCCAGCACGTTGAGGGTCAGGCTGTCGCCAAGGCTCAACCCCAGTTCCTCGGCCTCTTCGGCGGCAAAGCTGATCTGCGGCGGGCCGGTGTAGTCTTCGGCCCACCAGTCGCCCACCGTGATCCGCGTGTCTTCGCCCGGCTTTGCGGCATAGGTGATGCCCCGGTCGCCGCGCACCACCCAATGATCGCCTGCGACTTCATCGGCGGGCTGGCCGTTGATCTCGGTCACGACCCCGCGCAGCATTGGGGCGCTTTCAATCCGGCTGACCGCCGCGTCGCTGGTGAGCCTTTCGGTGAAGCCGTCGATCTGATCCTTCTGGATGTCGACAAAGAAATAAGACGGCGCCACATCCGGCAGATTGCCCGAAATCGCACGGCGCAGATTGCCGTCGATCTGGCCCACTGCGGCCAAGACCGACAGGCCCAGCCCAAGCGCCAGCACCACCGCCGTGGCCCCTTCGCCCGGTCCGCCTATCGCCGCGAGCGCCCACCGCAGGCGCGGATGCCCCCGCACGCGCTTGGCTGCGGCCCGCGCGATCAGCCGCAACACGGCTGCCGCCAGCGCCAGCACCGCCAGCGTCGCCGCCAAGCCGCCAAGCGTCCAAAGCGTGAGCGACCACGATCCGTTAAACCAGCCCGCCAGCGCCAAGAGCGCGGCCAAAAGCAGCGCCATCGCCACGAGGTAGGGCGCGCCGGGCAGAGGCGATTGGCGCTGCCAATCATCGCGAAACAGGGTAGCGGCACGCACATCAGCGCTGCGGGCCAGCGGCCAAAGGGTGAAAAGCGCGGCCGTGAGCAACCCGTATAGGGCGGCCTCGGCTAGCGGGGCGGGGTAAATCGCGAAACGGGCGGGAAGGGGCAGTTGCGCTTCGATCAGCGGGGAAAGCAACAGCGGCAGCCCGGCACCGATCAGCAGGCCAAGCGCCACGCCCATCACGGCCAGCAGCCCGACCTGAATGAAGTAAGTCTGAAAGATCGTCGCCCGGGTTGCCCCCATGGCGCGGAAGGTGGCGATCACGGCGGTCTTGCGTTGCAGATAGGCCCGCACCGCCGCCGCGACGCCGACCCCGCCCACGGCCAGCCCCGACAGCCCCACCAGCACCAGAAAGGCGCTGAGCCGTTCGACGAAACGCGCCACGCCGGGCGCGCCGTTGCGGGCATCGGTCCAGCGCATCCCGGCGTCGGCAAACCGCGCCTCGGCCTCGGCTTCCAACGGGTCAAGCGCGGTGCCTTCGGGCAGATCGAGCCGATACTTGCTGTTAAAGAGCGTCCCCGGTGCGAGCAGGCCCGAGCCTTCCAGCGCGGCGCGACGCACCAGCGTGCGAGGACCGAGCGAGAAGCCACTGGCGGCGGAATCTGGTTCGCGTTCAATCAAGGCCGTTAGGCGAAACTCGGTTTCGCCGAGGGCAAAAACATCCCCCGGGGCAAGGCCGAGCCTGTCCGACAAGGCACGTTCCATCACGGCGCCGGGCCGTCCTTCGGGACCGATCTCAAGCGCCTGCTCTAGCGGCAGGGCCGGGTCCAACACCATCTCACCGATCAATGGATAGAGGTCGTCCACCGCCTTGACCTGCGTCAGCGCGCGTTCGGAGGTGTCCCCCGCGCCGACCACCGCCATAGAGCGGAACTCAACGATTTCGGAGACACGTTCGGCCCGCTCGGCCATCCACGCCTGCTCATCAGGGCTGGCCGATCGATAGGTGAAATCAAGCTCTGCATCGCCGCCCAAAAGTGCGGCACCTTCGGCTTCCAGCCCCGCCTCAATCGCAGCGCGGACCGAGCCGACGGCGGCCAAAGCGGCCACGCCGAGCGCGAGGCAGGCCAGCAGCAGACGGAAACCGCGCAATCCGCCGCGCATTTCACGGCGGGCAAAACGGGCCGCGAGGGACAGGCTCATGCGAGACGCCCGTCGGCCAATTGCACCACCCGGTCACAACCCGCGGCCAGATCGTCGGCATGGGTCACCAGCACCAGCGTCGCGCCATGGCGGTCGCGCAGCTCAAACAGCAGGTCCATGATCGCCGCGCCATTGCGGCTGTCGAGGCTGCCTGTCGGCTCATCCGCCAGCAAGATCGCCGGGCGCGGGGCCGCGGCGCGGGCGAGGGCCACGCGCTGCTGCTCGCCGCCTGACATCTGCGCAGGGTATTGATCGATGCGGTGGCCAAGACCGACGGCCTCCAACTCGCTGCGCGCGCGGTCAAAGGCGTCCTCGGCCTCCGAAAGCTCCAGCGGTGTGGCGACATTCTCCAGCGCGGTCATGGTGGGAATGAGGTGGAAGGACTGAAACACAATCCCCATGCGGCCTTGGCGAAACTGGGCCAGCCCATCCTCGCGCAGCGCGCTGAGATCATGGCCAAGGGCCATGACCTTGCCGCCCGTGGCACGCTCAAGCCCGCCCATGACCATCAGCAGCGAAGATTTGCCCGATCCCGACGCCCCGGTCAGCGCGATGCTTTCCCCTTGCTGGACCTGCAGCGAAATGCCGCGCAGAATATCGACGGTTCCGGCATTGCCCTTGAGGCTTAGCGTGACATCTTGAAGGTCATAGACTGGGTCGCTCATCGGGCCGCCTTTGTTCTGAGTATCAGTTGGATATGGAGGTCCGTGAAGGATGCGCAAGGTATTGATCTGTTGTGCCTTTATTTTAGGCAGCGCGGCACAGGCCGAAGAGGTGGTGATCGCCGCCCTTGGCGACAGTCTGACCCAAGGCTATGGCCTGCCCGCCGAAGAGGGATTCGTGCCGCAATTGCAGGCGTGGCTGGATGCCGAAGGCGTTGAGGCGAAAATCGTCAACGCGGGTGTTTCGGGCGATACGACCGCTGGCGGGCGGGCGCGGGTGGATTGGACCCTGACGCCCGAAGTCGACGCGATGATCGTGACACTGGGGGGCAATGACATGCTGCGCGGGCTGGACCCGGCGCAGGCGCGCGGCAACATTGATGACATTCTTGCGGCGGCAAAGCGCGCCGAGGTTGAGGTGCTGCTGGTCGGCATGTCGGCACCGGGCAACTACGGCGCGGGGTATAAGGCCGATTTCGAAGCCCTCTTTCCCGACTTGGCCGAAGCCCATGGAACGCAGTTCTACCCGGATTTCTTTACCGGACTTCTGGCCGAGGAAAAGGGCGCGGCCAGCGCGCGGAGCGAGACGATCCAACGCTATTTTCAAGGGGATGGCATCCATCCCAATGCCGAAGGCGTGGCGCTGATCGTGGATGATATCGGCCCGGCGGTGGCCGAGCTTGCCGCACAGGCCGCAAAGACCCACTAACAAGAAACGGACGCCGCAGCGTCCGTTTCGATCATCGAAATGTGGCCCGGTCAGGCCAGCGCGATATTGCTCGCGCTTTCGCGGCCATCACGGCCTGCTTCGACATCAAAGGTAACCTTTTGATTGTCGGCAAGCCCGGTCAGGCCTGCGCGCTCTACTGCGGAAATATGGACAAAGATGTCTTTGCCGCCGCTGTCCGGCGCGATGAAGCCGTAGCCTTTTGTCGTGTTGAACCATTTGACGGTGCCAGTAGCCATGACCCGTGTCTCCCTCTGTCTGATCTGCCCGCAACATGCGGCAGCGCGGCTCGGTCGAATTCGTGATCGCTGGAGCCTTAGGGCAGCCGGGTCGAAAAGTCTTCGCGTCGCAGTTGTGATATTGGAATCTCTATTTTTAAAATCAAGGATTTTTACGGGGCGGCATGGGGCAAGCAAGGAAGCGCCCATGAAATATAACCTGCCTGTTACAAAACTGGCAGGTGTCACGGGTTTTTCGGGAAGTCGCGCTTTTCAAAAATTTACCAGTTGATAAAAAAATGATTCCGTGTGAGCATTTTCAAAACACCAAGAAAACGACAGGGATTTTGATATGGCACGAGATGTCTTTGAGCCGGGGATCGTTCCGGGGCGGTTAGAGCCGCAGAACTACACAGAGGGGTTTTCGGATCTTCATCCACCCTTGGACGAACATGAGGCTCTGGTCGCGGCGGACCGCTGTTACTTCTGCCACGACGCACCTTGCATGACGGCCTGTCCGACCGACATCGACATTCCGCTGTTCATCCGCCAGATCGCCACCGGCACCCCCGATGCGGCGGCCAAGACGATCCTCAGCCAGAACATCCTTGGCGGCATGTGCGCGCGGGTCTGCCCGACCGAAACGCTCTGCGAGGAGGTCTGTGTGCGTGAGGTGGCCGAGGGCAAGCCGGTGCTGATTGGCCAGTTGCAGCGCTATGCGACGGATCATCTGATGGCCCAAGGCGTGCATCCTTTTGAGCGTGCGGCCGTGACGGGCAAACGTGTCGCTGTGGTTGGTGCGGGCCCTGCGGGTCTGTCCTGCGCCCACCGTCTGGCGATGCTGGGCCATGAGGTCGAAATCCTTGACGCACGGCCCAAGCCCGGCGGGCTCAACGAATATGGCATCGCTGCTTACAAGACGCCGAACGGCTTTGCGCAGGCCGAGGTGGATTGGCTGATGCAAATCGGTGGCATCACCTTCCGGCACGAGGTTGCTGTGGGGCGCGATGTCACGCTTGAGGAATTGAAGACCGACTATGACGCGGTTTTCCTCGGCATGGGGCTGGTGGGCGTCAATGCGCTTGGGGCCGAAGGCGAGGATAAGGCCGGGGTCGCCAATGCGGTCGATTTCATCTCGGAGCTGCGCCAGTCGGGCGACATGTCAGGCGTGCCGATTGGCCGCGACGTGGTGGTCATCGGCGGCGGCATGACGGCAGTCGATGCCGCGGTGCAGGCGAAACTGCTGGGCGCGCTGAACGTGACGCTGGTCTATCGCCGTGGGCGCGACCGGATGAACGCGAGTGTGTTCGAGCAAGACCTCGCGGCATCGAAAGGGGTGCGGATCGTGACCCATGCAGTGCCGATTGCAGTGCATGGCAATGGCTCGGTGCGCGAGATCGAGTTTGAATATGTCGATGAGGCGATGAAGGGCACGGGCCAGACCCTGCGCCTGCAAGCGGATCAAGTGTTCAAGGCCATCGGTCAAACGCTGTTGGGCGACGGGCTGCCCGATCTCGACGGGCGCAAGATCAAGGTGGATGGCACCGGGCGCACCAGTCTGGATGGCGTTTGGGCCGGGGGCGATTGCGCCAGCGGTGGTGATGACCTCACGGTGACCGCCGTGGCCGAGGGCCGCGATGCCGCGATGGACATTCACACCACATTGATGGGGGCGGCGGGCTGAGGCCGCGCCGAGAGGGAGACATAACATGGCTGATCTGAGAAGCGATTTCATCGGGATCAAATCCCCCAACCCGTTCTGGCTGGCCTCCGCCCCGCCGACGGACAAAGAATACAACGTGCGCCGCGCCTATGAGGCGGGCTGGGGCGGGGTGGTCTGGAAGACCCTCGGCATGGAAGGGCCGCCGGTGGTTAACGTCAACGGCCCGCGCTATGGCGCGATCTATGGCGCGGATCGGCGTCTGCTGGGGCTGAACAACATTGAGCTCATCACCGACCGCCCGCTGGAAGTGAACCTGCGCGAGATGAAGGCGGTGAAACGTGATTACCCTGACCGCGCGCTGATTGCCTCGATCATGGTGCCTTGCGAGGAGGAAGCGTGGAAAGCCATCCTGCCGCATGTGGAAGAGACCGGCGCGGATGGGATCGAGCTGAACTTCGGCTGTCCGCATGGGATGGCCGAGCGTGGCATGGGCTCTGCCGTGGGGCAGGTGCCGGAATATATCGAAATGGTCACCCGCTGGTGCAAGATGTACACGCGGATGCCGGTGATCGTGAAGCTAACGCCGAACATCACCAATGTGCTCTACCCCGCCGAGGCCGCCAAGCGCGGCGGTGCGGATGCGGTGAGCCTGATTAACACGATCAACTCGATCACTTCGGTCGATCTGGACCTCTTTGCGCCCGAGCCGATGATCGACGGCAAGGGCACCCACGGCGGCTATTGCGGCCCGGCGGTGAAGCCGATCGCGCTGAACATGGTGGCCGAGATTGCGCGTAATCCTGAGACCCACGGCCTGCCGATCAGCGGCATCGGTGGCGTCACCACATGGCGCGACGCGGCGGAGTTTCTGGCCCTTGGCGCGGGCAACGTGCAGGTCTGCACGGCGGCGATGACCTATGGCTTCAAGGTGGTCCAAGAGATGATCTCGGGCCTGTCGGAGTATATGGACGAGAAGGGCATGACCTCGGTCGAAGAGCTTGTGGGCCGCGCGGTGCCGAATGTCACCGACTGGAACCAGCTGAACCTGAACTACGTTGCCAAGGCGAAGATCGATCAGGACTTGTGCATCTCTTGTGGCCGCTGCTTTGCCGCATGCGAAGACACCAGCCACCAAGCGATTGCCATGTCTGAGGACCGTACCTTTACCGTGATCGAAGAGGAATGCGTGGCCTGTAACCTCTGCGTCAATGTGTGTCCTGTCGAAGACTGTATCTCGATGGAAGAGTTGGCCGTGGGTGTCACCGACCTGCGCACTGGCAAGACGGTGACGCCGGACTACGCCAACTGGACCACGCACCCCAACAACCCCTCTGCCAAAGCGGTTGAACCGGCAGAGTAGGTCAAGGCCCGCCGCCCCGCGTTCAGGAGTTTCTCCGCGACGGGGCGGCGGTTTCGGCAGATGGCGACAGGGATAACCGTGCCAGATCGCGCCGCGCCGCAATCACTGCCATGGCCGCATCCCGCGCCATCTCTTCGCGCGGGATCGGTCGCGTGCTCGCCGCTTCATCAGACCCCTTTGCGTTCAGCCCCTTCGCATTTCGCGCAGACCCTGCGCCGTTAAAATCGCCTACATTCATCACTGCCCCTTTAAAAGCTAAGGAGCCCACACCCGCAGGCAGATTGCGGCGGAAATGTTAATGGGGGATTAAACGCTGTCCATCTCTGGCGGCTATGGTTAACCGTTTGCCGATGGCTCCGGCAGGTCCAAAAGCGCGCCGAACATAGCCTGCAGATGCGCCTGCGCGCGGGGGCGGGGATCGGTCTCGGGCCCGAGCAGGATTTGCGCCTGCGCCTCGAAATCCGCGTAGTGCTGCGTTGTGGCCCAGATGGAGAAAATCAGATGTTGCGGGTCCAGCGGGGGCAGTTTGCCCGCCGCCACCCAGCCCGCGATCACGGTGCATTTTTCGTCAAAGAGCGGTTTGAGGTGGCGCTGCAACTCTGGCTCGATCCGCGGCGCGCCTTGCAGAATTTCGTTGGCGAAAAGCCGGCTCTCACGCGGGAGTTCGCGCGACATGGTCAGCTTGCGCTCGACATAGTCCAAAATCTCGCGCCGGGGGTCGCCTTCGGGGTCTAGCTCGACCAGCGGGTCGAGCCATGTTTCCATAAGCTGCGACAGCAAAGTGACGTGAATGTCTTCTTTGCCATTGAAGTAATAGAGAATATTCGGTTTGCTCAGCCCAGCCTCGGCGGCGATCTGATCCAGCGTGGCGCCCCGGTAGCCATGTTTCGAGAAGACTTCGAGCGCGGCATCCAGAATCACCCGGCGGTTGCGTCTTTGGATGCGGCTGGGTTTCTTGGCGGTGCTTTCGGGCAAGGCAATGATCCTTGGTGCTGCTTAAAAAGGCGTTTGCCGGATCGGCGGTGGGTTGTTTCAAACCAGTTCTTGACAGAGCCTAACCTAATCGCAATCGTGGATTTACCAAATGGTAAAAAAACAACACGGCCCAAGCCGATGACAGAGGAGTGACCTATGCCCGCGCCCGGAGAGAACCTCAAGATTGATCCCGACCGTCTGTGGGATTCCTTGATGGAAATGGCCAAGATCGGCCCCGGCGTGGCGGGGGGCAACAACCGCCAGACGCTGACGGACGAAGACGCCGAAGGCCGCGCCCTGTTCCAGAAATGGTGCGAAGAGGCGGGCTGTACCATGGGGCTCGACCAGATGGGCAATATATTCGCCCAACGCGACGGCACCGACCCCGAGGCGTTGCCAGTCTATGTGGGCAGCCACCTCGACACCCAGCCGACGGGCGGGAAATACGATGGCATCCTTGGCGTGCTCGGTGGGTTGGAGATCATCCGCACGATGAACGATCTGGGCATCAAGACCAAACACCCGATCGTCGTGACCAACTTCACCAACGAAGAAGGCACCCGTTACGCCCCCGCGATGCTGTCGTCGGGGGTTTTTGCTGGCATCCACACCCAGGATTGGGCCTACGCGCGCACCGATGCCGAGGGCAAGAGCTTTGGCGATGAATTGCAGCGGATCGGCTGGAAGGGCGACGAGGAAGTGGGCGCGCGCAAGATGCATGCCTTCTTTGAATTGCACATCGAACAGGGTCCGATTTTGGAATCCGAGGGCAAGGACATCGGCGTCGTGACCCACGGGCAGGGCCTGAGCTGGACGCAGGTGACGATCACCGGCAAGGACAGCCACACCGGCTCCACCCCCATGCCGATGCGCCGGGACGCGGGGCTGGGCATGGCGCGGGTGCTGGAAAAGGTGAACGAGATCGCGCTCAGCCATGCGCCCCATGCGGTGGGGGCGGCAGGCCATATCGAAGTCTACCCGAACTCGCGCAACGTGATCCCGGGCAAGACGGTCTTTACCGTCGATTTCCGGTCACCCGAACTGGCGGTGATCGAGGATATGGAGGCCCGTCTGCGCGACGAGGGCCAAAAAATCGCCGATGATATGGACGTGCAGATCGAGTTTGAAAAGGTTGGCGGATTTGATCCCGTGGCCTTTGACGAGGGCTGCGTCACGGCCGTGCGCAACGCCGCCGAGCGGTTGGGCTATAGCCATATGAACCTGATCTCAGGCGCGGGCCACGATGCCTGTTGGATTAACCGCGTGGCACCGACTGCGATGGTGATGTGCCCCTGTGTTGATGGTCTTAGCCATAATGAGGCAGAAGAGATCACCAAGGATTGGGCCAAGGCGGGGGCGGACGTGTTGCTCCATGCGGTGCTGGAGACAGCGGAAATCGAAGGCTGAACACGCGGGCGGCGGACTGGGGCGCTGCCCCGGCCCCCAGACGTGGATTGCCATAAAAGATGGGGAGAAGACAATGAGCAAGGTAATCAAAGGTGGCATGGTCTGCACGGCGGACCGCACATGGAAAGCCGATGTGTTGATCGAAGGAGAGAAGATCAAGCAAATCGGCGAAGACCTGAAGGGCGATGAATATATCGACGCGGAAGGGGCCTATGTGATCCCTGGCGGGATCGATCCGCATACGCATCTTGAAATGCCCTTCATGGGGACGACTGCCGCCGAAACGTTTGAGAGCGGCACATGGGCGGCGGCCTGTGGTGGCACGACAATGGTGGTGGATTTCTGTCTGCCGGGCGCGGATGGCTCGATTAAAAACGCGATCAATGAATGGCACCGTAAATCGGCGCCGCAGATTTGCAGCGACATCGGCTATCACATGGCGATCACCGGCTGGGATGAGACCGTCTTTAACGAGATGAAAGACGCCGTCGACATGGGGGTGAACAGCTTCAAGCACTTCATGGCCTACAAGGGCGCGCTAATGATTGAGGATGATGAGATGTTCGCCTCCTTCAAGCGCTGCGCCGAGCTGGGTGCGCTGCCGATGGTCCATGCCGAGAACGGCGATCTGGTCGCCGAGTTGCAGCAGAAGTATTTCGATCAGGGCATCACCGGGCCAGAAGGCCACGCCTATTCCCGCCCGCCTGAGTTGGAAGGCGAGGCGGCGAACCGCGCCATCACCATCGCGGACACGGCAGGTGTGCCGCTTTATATCGTGCATGTCTCCTGCGAGCAGACCCATGAGGCGATCCGTCGGGCGCGGCAGAAGGGGATGCGGGTTTACGGCGAGCCGTTAATCCAATTCCTGACGCTGGATGAGTCGGAGTATTTCAACAAGGATTGGGACCACGCCGCGCGGCGCGTCATGTCGCCGCCCTTCCGCTCGAAAGACCACCAAGACAGCCTTTGGGCCGGTTTGCAGGCGGGCAGCTTGCAGGTGGTCGCGACGGACCATGCGGCCTTCTCGACCGAACAGAAACGCGCAGGCCGCGATGATTTCCGGATCATTCCCAACGGCTCAAACGGGCTGGAAGAACGTCTGGCCGTGCTTTGGACCGAAGGGGTAGAGACGGGGCGGCTTACGCCCAATGAATTCGTCGCCGCGACCTCGACCAATATCGCCAAGATCCTCAACATCTATCCGCAGAAGGGCGCGATCGTTGAAGGGGCCGATGCCGATATCGTGGTTTGGGACCCGAAGATCACCAAGACGATCAGCCCCGCGAACCACCATTCGATCCTTGATTACAACGTGTTTGAAGGCTTGGAGGTCAAGGCGCAGAGCCGCTATACCCTCAGCCGGGGTGAGGTAATCTGGGCTTGGGGTCAAAACAGCCAGCCGCAGCCGGGACGTGGGCGTTTCGTGCCGCGCCCAGCCTTCCCGAGCGCCAATGTCGCGCTCAGCAAGTGGAAGGAGCTCAATAGCCCCAAGATGATCAAGCGCGATCCGCTGAACATTCCGGCCGGGATCTAAGCGATGTAGACCCGCCTTAACACTCAGGTAAAGTGCCGCGCCAAAAGCGGCCGACCAACAGGGAAGTAAAATTTGTGAATGACAGCCAGAGCGTGATCAGCGCCAGCAATCTAGATCTGACCTTTCAAACCAATGACGGGCCGGTCCATGCGTTGAAAGACGTGAACCTTGAGATCCACAAGGGAGATTTCGTTAGCTTTATCGGCCCCTCGGGCTGCGGCAAGACGACCTTTCTGCGGGTCATGGCCGACCTTGAGCAGCCCACCGGCGGCACCGTGACCATCAACGGTGTCTCGCCCGAGGAGGCGCGCAAATCCCGGGCCTACGGCTACGTCTTTCAGGCGGCGGGGCTCTATCCGTGGCGCACCATTGGCGGCAACATCCGGCTGCCGCTTGAGATCATGGGTATTCCCCGTGCTGAGCAGGTCGAACGGGTGCAGCGCGTGCTGGAGCTGGTGGAACTCAGCGGGTTTGAAAAGAAATTCCCTTGGCAATTGTCGGGCGGGATGCAGCAGCGCGCCTCCATCGCGCGGGCGTTGTCGTTCGATGCCGACATCTTGCTGATGGACGAACCCTTCGGCGCGTTGGATGAGATCGTGCGGGACCACCTGAATGAGCAACTGCTGAAGCTCTGGGCCCGGACGGAAAAGACCATTGCCTTCGTTACCCACTCGATCCCCGAGGCGGTGTATCTGTCGACCAAGATCGTGGTGATGAGCCCGCGCCCCGGCAGGATCGCCGATGTGATCGAAAGCCCGCTGCCGCGTGAACGCCCCTTGGAAATCCGCGAAAGCCCTGAGTTTCTAGAGATCGCGCATCGCGTCCGTGAGGGGCTGCGCGCCGGGCATGGGGACGATTGATGCGTAACATTATCCCCGTTCTTACGGTCGTGGGGCTGTTGATTGTCGTTTGGTATGGCGCCGCTGTCGCGCTCAACGCGCAATGGGCGCGGGATGTGGCGGCGCGGGCGGACAAGACGCTGACATTCTCGGAGTTGGTGGTCGATACGTGGTCGCAGGATAAGCCCAAGCTGCCCGCACCGCATCAGGTGGGGGCCGAACTGTGGGAGACCACTGTGATGAAGAAGGTCACGTCGAAACGCTCGCTGGTCTATCACACATGGGTCACCTTCAGCGCGACCTTCCTTGGCTTTGTCATGGGGACCGCACTCGGGACACTGCTGGCGGTGGGGATCGTGTTTAACCGCACGATGGACATGTCGGTGATGCCTTGGGTGATCGCCAGCCAGACCATTCCGATTTTGGCCATCGCACCGATGATCATCGTGGTGCTGAATGCCGTGGGCCTGTCGGGTCTGCTGCCCAAGGCGATCATCAGCATGTATCTGTCGTTTTTCCCGGTGGTCGTGGGCATGGTCAAAGGGCTGCGCAGCCCGGATCAGATGCAGCTTGACCAGATGCGGACTTGGCACGCGAGCGGGTGGCAGACCTTTTGGAAACTGCGGTTGCCGTCTTCGATGCCGTATTTCTTTACCTCGTTGAAGGTGGGGGTCGCGGCCTCTCTCGTTGGTGCCATTGTGGGCGAGATGCCGACGGGTGCTGTGGCGGGTCTTGGGGCGCGGTTGCTGGCGGGCAGCTACTACGGTCAGACCGTCCAGATCTGGAGCGCGCTTTTGATGGCGGCGGCCCTTGCGGCGGCCATGGTCGGGCTCATCGGGCTGGTCCAGCGGCTGACGCTGAAACGGATGGGGATGGCATGATGGGCTGGATTGTTTTCGCCATTCTCGCATGGATCGCTGGCTTGTCGCTGAATGTCTGGCTGGCGCGGCAGCGGCCCTCGCGGGGGGCGTCGCTGGCGGCACCGCTGGTCTTTGGCATCACGCTCATCGCCGTTTGGGAAGGGGTGGTGCGTGGTTTCGACATCAACCAAGTGCTTCTGCCCGCCCCTTCGGCAATCGGGGCGCGGATGGCGTCGTCGCTTGATATCCTCTGGGTCGACTTCGTGCAGACGGTAATCAAAGGCGCGCTAAGCGGCTACATCATCGGCTGCAGCGCGGCCTTCCTGACGGCGCTGGCGATTGACCGCTTCCCTTTTCTGCAACGCGGGCTTTTGCCGGTGGGCAACTTCGTGGCCGCGCTGCCGATCATCGGCATGGCGCCGATCATGGTGATGTGGTTCGGCTTTGGCTGGCAGTCCAAGGCGGCGATTGTCGTGGTCATGGTGTTCTTTCCGATGCTGGTGAACACGGTGCAGGGCTTGCAGGCCAGCGACGCCATGCAGCGCGACCTGATGCGGACCTATGCCGCCGGTTATTGGCGCACGCTTTTGAAACTGCGGCTGCCTGCGGCAATGCCTTTTGTCTTCAACGGGTTGAAGATCGGCACAACCCTTGCCCTGATCGGCGCCATCGTTGCTGAATTCTTCGGCTCTCCGGTGCTGGGCATGGGCTTTCGCATCTCTACCTCGGTTGGGCAGCTTGCGCTTGATCTGGTCTGGGCCGAGATTGTTGTCGCGGCAATAGCCGGATCGGCGTTCTATGGTATCATGGCCCTTATCGAAGGACGGGTGACCTTTTGGCACCCCAGCCAGAGGAACTAAAGACGACCAACCAACAGGGAGATAAAAATGAAAACCATCACGAAGATCGCAGCCGGAGCCGCCTTGGGGCTCTGGGGGGGCGTGGCGCAGGCCGCCGACGACCTGACGCTGCAGCTCAAATGGGTCACGCAGGCCCAGTTCGCGGGCTACTATGTGGCCAAGGATAAGGGCTTTTACGAGGAAGAGGGGCTGGACGTCACGATCAAGCCCGGTGGGCCGGACATCGCGCCGGTGCAGGTGCTTCTGGGCGGTGGGGCCGACGTGATGGTCGACTGGTTGCCCTCGGCGCTGGCCGCGCGCGAAAAGGGCGCGCCGATTGTGAACATTGCCCAGCCTTTCGCGAAATCCGGCCTGATGCTGACCTGTCTCAAGGAGCATGGCATCGAAAGCCCCGAGGATTTCCCCGGCAACACGTTGGGCACTTGGTTCTTCGGCAATGAGATCCCGCTGATGAGCTGGATGGGCAAGCTGGGCTATCCCACCGATGGTTCCGACGGTGGGGTGACGATCCAAAAGATCAACTTCAACGTCGACCCGCTGCTGCAAAAGCAGGTCGAATGCGCCACCACCATGACCTACAACGAATATTGGCAGGTGATCGACGCGGGGCTGACGCCCGAGGATCTGGTGGTCTTCAAATATGAGGACGAGGGCATCTCGACGCTGGAAGACGGTCTTTACACCACCGAAGAGAGCCTCGAAGACCCCGAGATGGTCGACAAGCTGGCGCGTTTCGTCCGCGCCTCGATGAAGGGCTGGAAATACGCCGAGGAAAATGTCGAGGAAGCCGCCGACATCGTGCTGGAAAACGACCAGACCGGCGCCCAGACCGAGAAGCACCAGACCCGCATGATGGGTGAGATCGCCAAGCTGACCGAGGGCAGCGATGGCCGCTTGGACGAGGCTGCGTTTGACCGCAGTGCGGAGATCACCATGGAAGGTGGCATGATCACGAAAGCGCCCGAGGGGGCTTGGACCCATGACATTACGGATAAAGCGCTTCAGTAAGCTTTGACGGTAATGAGAGTAGAAGGGCTGGCGCGATGCGCTGGCCCTTTCTTTTGCTGTGAAGGGTTAGCGCCTGAACGCGGTCGGCGATCCAACGGCGTTTTGTACGACTTTTAGGTTCAGCCGTGACACGCCTTTGCAATGGCGCACCCGGCCTCACCAAGTCGCCTAGCCGGTCGGACCAAAGGTACGCCCTATATGCGGCACGCCTTTGGCTGGACGGGCGGGCGGGCGATGGCCCGGCGCCTGCGGCTTGAGTCCGATCTGGATGTTGTCAAAAGGGGCTTAGAGCACCGTGACCTTCGTCCCAATCGGCACACGCTGATAGAGATCAATCACATGTTCGTTCAGCATCCGAATGCAGCCGTTGGAGACCGAACGGCCGATGGAGTTCGGCTGCGTGGTGCCGTGAATGCGGAAAAAGGTGTCCCGCCCGTTCTGGAACAGGTAGAGCGCCCGCGCGCCCAAGGGGTTGCCGGGGCCGCCGGGCTGGGCGTCGGTGTTGCCGATGAAACGTTTGTAGGTCTGCGGCTCGCGTTCGATCATCTCATTGGTCGGGCGCCATGTGGGCCATTCTTTTTTGACGTCGATGGTGGCGGTGCCGGTGAATTCCAAACCCGCTTTGCCGACGCCCACGCCATAGCGCATCGCTTGGCCCGGGGCGGTTACGAAATAGAGGTAATGACTGCGCGGCAGGATCAGCAATTGACCGGGCGCGTATTGCGCTTTCATCGGCACCATCTGCGGGGCGGCACTGTAGGCGGCGGTGCGCGCCTGCGCCATCAGGGGAAGGGCGGCTGCGGCCACGGTGCTGGTCAGAAAACTACGGCGGCGCATGGCAGGCTCCATCAATCTATTGCTGTTTCGCTCTGCATTCTGCCACGGGGGCGCATTTTAGCAAGGCTGGACATAAAAAACCGACCTGCCGGTATCAGCAGGTCGGTCAAATTCTTGCATCAGGGCCGAGGCCCCCGGCCATTAGGCCAGCGCGAGGTTGGTCGCGGATTCACGGCCGTCACGGCCTGCTTCGATGTCGAAGGTCACTTTCTGGTTGTCGGCCAGGCCGGTCAGGCCAGCGCGCTCAACAGCGGAAATGTGCACGAAAACGTCTTTGCTGCCGCCATCGGGAGCAATGAAGCCGAAGCCTTTAGTTGTGTTGAACCATTTTACGGTGCCAGTGGCCATATCCGTAGTCTCCATATTTATGCCATCCGCGTTGGTGCGATGGCCCGGCGTGGTTGGTCTGGATCGATAGACTGAGCGCCGTATGAGGGAGACAGTGGGTCGAAAAAGATAACGTCTGCACCGTCTATATTGCATCAGGAGGGGATTCGTTCAAGGGGCATCGCATTTTGGGGCCACAACAGGTCTGCGCTGTCGCGGATTTCGGCAAATTATCGCCACGAAGTTTCGCGTTCCCCATATTTTGCGGGGAGCGGCCCCGAATGCGCTGTCCCGAGTTTGCCTAAAACTGGTCTCATTGCTGCCCGGCATAGGTGGTTTTTTGTGAGAAAGCCCCAAGTGCGCCTGCCAGCGCCCCCCTCATGTGGAGTAATGAGACATGATGCGTATCCTTGCCGTAGACGATGACCCGGTCATCCTTGACCTGCTTACAGGTTGCCTGACCGAGAATGACAATTACGAGCTGACCTGTTGCGAAAGCTCGGAAGAGGCGCTTGAGATCATGCAGGAATCGAACCAACCGTTCGATTCCTTCCTGCTTGATATCATGATGCCCGGCATCAACGGGATCAGCCTGTGTGAGATGATCCGCGATGTGCCTTTCTACCGCGCCGTGCCGATCATCATGATCACCGCCAGCAAGGAACCTGCGATGATGCAGCGGGCCTTTGATGCGGGGGCCACCGATTTCCTCTGCAAGCCTTTGGATGGTGTCGAGCTCAGCGCGCGGATCAATGCCGCCAGCATGCTCAATGCCTCGCTTCTGCGCGAACGTGAGGCGCAGCATACGCTGAGCGAGTTGACGCAGATGATGCAGATCCGCTTTGACGAGGATTTCGATCTTGATGTCTCCGCCTGTAGCAACGTCTCCGAGCTGGAAAATTACCTGCTGCGCCTGCCGAGCGGTTGTTTCTCTATGAGCCTCTTTTCGATCTCGGTCGAGGGCGCGCGCGGCATTTATCGCGCGGTCAAGGCCCCGGCCTTCCGCCGCCAGATGGAGCAGGTGGCCCGCGCCTCGGTGCATTCGCTGGAAGGCATGCGCTTTCATCTGGCCTATGCGGGCAGTGGCCGTTTCATCGGAGTGGTGATGAGCCGCGCCCGGTTGAACACCGCCACCATGGCCGATCGCACGCGCGAGCATCTGGAAAAGAATTGGGACGGCAAAGGTATGAACGGCGGGCTGGCCCCGTCCTTGCAGGTGCATTCGGTGACCGAGCAGCGCCTCTGGTCGGGTCTTTCGGCCAGCAACAAGCTGCGTGAGTATCTGCAAAGCTGGGATCCGCTGCACGGTCTGGCGCGGCATGATGAGGACAACCTCTTTGCCCAGTTGGAAACGGCGATCGACGAAGAACGCTGAGGGCTCTGCTCGTTCTCAGCTTTGGGACGCGCCCGTTCTGCCGAAAGGTGGGGCGGGCGTTTCGCGTTCGGGCGGTAAGGGATGGGCGATGCCCGATGTGCCACCGTGCGTGATCGATGCTGCGGTACACATGAAAAAGGGCGCCGAAGTTTTGGCGCCCTTTTGTCATCCGATCTTAGAGCGCTTACCGCGCGAATTTCTTGTGCTTCAGGCGCTTTGGCTCCAGCGCATCGGCAACTAGACGGCGCTTCTTGTCTTCTTCGTAGTCTTCGAAGTTGCCTTCGAACCATTCCACATGCGCTTCACCTTCAAAGGCAAGGATGTGGGTACAGATACGGTCGAGGAAGAAACGGTCGTGCGAGATGACCACGGCGCAGCCTGCGAAATCGACCAGCGCGTCTTCGAGCGCGCGGAGGGTTTCCACGTCCAGATCGTTGGTCGGTTCATCGAGCAGCAGCACGTTGCCGCCCTCTTTGAGCAGACGCGCCATGTGCACGCGGTTGCGTTCACCGCCCGACAGCAGGCCCACTTTCTTCTGCTGGTCGCCGCCCTTGAAGTTGAAGGACGAGCAATAGGCGCGTGAGTTCACTTCGGCATCGCCAAGCTTGATCAGTTCCGCCCCGCCGGTGATCGCCTGCCAGACGGTGTCATCGTGGTTCAGGTCATCGCGCGACTGGTCAACATAGGACAGTTCAACCGTGTCGCCGTATTCGATGGTGCCTTCGTCGGGCTTTTCATGGCCGGTGAGCATCTTGAACAGCGTCGATTTACCCGCGCCGTTGGGGCCGATCACACCAACGATGCCACCCGGCGGCAGCGAGAAGTCGAGCCCGTCGATCAACTGTTTGTCGCCCATGTGTTTCTTCAGGCCCTCGACCTCGATCACCTTGTTGCCAAGGCGCGGGCCGTTGGGGATCACGATCTGGGCGCGGGAGAGTTTTTCGCGCTCGGAGGTTTCAGCCATCTCGTTATAGGCCGCGATCCGCGCTTTGGATTTCGCCTGACGGGCTTTGGCACCCTGACGCATCCACTCAAGTTCGCGTTCAAGCGTCTTTTGCTTGGATTTGTCTTCACGGGCCTCTTGGCTCAGGCGCTTGGCCTTTTGCTCTAGCCAATCGGAGTAGTTGCCCTCGTAAGGGATGCCGCGGCCACGGTCCAATTCGAGGATCCAGCTGGTGATGTCATCAAGGAAGTAACGGTCGTGGGTGACGGTCAGGATGGTGCCTTTGTACTCGATCAGGTGCTGTTGCAGCCAGGCGATGGTCTCGGCGTCGAGGTGGTTGGTCGGTTCGTCCAAGAGCAGCATGTCGGGCGCTTCGAGCAGCAGTTTGCACAGCGCCACGCGGCGCGCTTCACCGCCCGAGAGGTTTTCCGGCATCGCGTCATCGGGCGGGCAGCGCAGCGCTTCCATCGACACGTCGATCTGGCTGTCGAGATCCCAAAGGTCTTGGGCGTCGATGTCGTCTTGCAGCTTGGCCATTTCTTCAGCGGTCTCGTCGCTGTAGTTCATCGCCAGTTCATTGTAGCGGTCTAAAATGGCCTTTTTCCCGGCCACGCCCTCCATGACGTTCTCGCGCACGGTCTTGGTCGGGTCGAGTTTGGGTTCCTGCGGCAGGTAGCCGACTTTGGCGCCCTCAGCGGCCCATGCTTCGCCAGTGAAATCCTTGTCGAGCCCGGCCATGATCTTGAGCAGGGTGGATTTACCCGCGCCGTTGACGCCGACGACACCGATCTTCACGCCGGGCAGGAAGTTCAGGTGGATGTTTTCGAATGTCTTCTTGCCCCCGGGGTAGGTCTTGGAGACGCCGGACATGTGATAGACGTATTGATAGGCAGCCATTTGGAGAATCCTCGAAACGCGATTTGGGGTTTGCAGTGCAATATCGCCCGGGCGGGGCAATATCAAACACTCTATCCATCGCAGGGCTGGGGCCCCTTGATGCGCTGCGAGGCACGTCGCTCGGGGTAAGGCCGTAAGAGGTGATCCGGGCTATTGGATGGTTTTACAACGGTTTGGCAGGCGATCCGTGCAACCGAAAAGCGAAATTCGGTCGACTTTTCTGCGGTTTTTGCGCTAGGATTCTTTCAATCTGCGATTGGGCGGCGATTTTCGGCCATCGTGGAGTAGGCAGGCTGAAAGCGGTGCTCTCCCTTCGCAGTGCATCGACTGGCAGTCACAAAAACAGGGAAATACTCATGTCAAAATCCACAATTGTTGTGGGTCTGGACGGTTCGGAGGCTGGCGCGCGTGCTTTGGCCTTCGCTCAGGCTCAGGCCAAACAGATCGGGGATTGTTCGATCACGGTTTGCTTTGTGATCGAATGGTCGCCTTTCACCTTTCAGACCAAGGAAGAGAACGAGCAGCGCCATATGCGGCGCGAGCAGGAGTTGCAGCGCGCGCATGACGTGGTGCTTGATCCGGCGGTGGCAGAGGCCAAAGCCTCGGGCGTGGAGGTCGAAGGAATCGTGCGGCACGGTGATGTGGCCGATATCCTTGAAGGTGTCGCCAAAAAACGCGGCGCGATCCAGATCGTTGTGGGGCGGGTCGGTGAGCGCGGGCTCAAGCGGCTTTTTGGTGGGGTGACGGGCCGGTTGGTCGCAGGCTCCAGCGTGCCGGTCACGATCATTCCCTGAAAGGACAAGCCATGAACAAGCTGTTTACCTATGTGATGGCCGTTTTTGCGTCATTGCTGCCGAGCTTTGCCGCCGCGCAAGAGGCTGTCGGCTTCGACGAGCGTATCAACCAGATTTTCGCAGATTACACCGGTTGGTATGTCTCCTTCATCTTTGCCCCGCTGCCGGGCACGAATTTCTCTTGGATCGCGCTGTGGCTGGTCGTGGGGGCGGTGGTCTTTACCGTCTATTTCGGTGCCATTCAGGTTAAAGGCTTCTGGCATTCGATCCAACTGGTGCGGGGCGATTATTCTGACCCGGATGACGCGGGCGAGGTCAGCCACTTTCAGGCGCTGGCAACGGCGCTGTCGGGCACCGTTGGTCTGGGCAACATCGCGGGCGTGGCCGTGGCTGTCAGCATCGGCGGGCCGGGGGCGACCTTTTGGATGGTGGTTGCGGGCCTCTTCGGCATGGCGACCAAGTTCACCGAATGTACGCTCGGGGTGAAATACCGCAATGAATTCCCCGACGGCCATGTCTCGGGCGGGCCGATGTATTACATCGTCAAAGGCTTTTCCGAGCGCGGCTTGCCGCTGGGTGGCTTCATGGCGGTGCTGTTCTCGATCTTCACCATTCTGGGCGCGCTTGGCGGGGGCAATATGTTCCAGGCCAACCAAGCCCATGCGCAGCTTGCAGGTGTTTTGGGGGACTATCCGGGCTGGATCACCGGTGTGATCCTTGCCGGTGTGACCTTTGCCGTGATCGCGGGCGGTCTGAAATCCATCGCGCGGGTGACGGAAAAGATCGTGCCCTTCATGGGTGTCTTCTACGTGCTGGTGTCGATCCTGATCCTGATCATCAACTGGGATATGATCGGCTGGGCCTTTGGCCAGATCTTCATGGGCGCCTTTACCGGTCTGGGCGTTGTCGGCGGCTTTACTGGCGCGTTGATCCAAGGCTTCCGTCGGGCGGCCTTTTCCAACGAAGCGGGCATCGGTTCGGCGGCCATCGCCCACTCCGCGGTGCGTACCAAAGAGCCGGTGACCGAGGGCTATGTCGCGCTGTTGGAGCCGTTCATCGACACGGTGGTGATCTGCACCATGACCGCTTTGGTCATCGTAATCAGCGGCGTGCTCAACCAAGATCCCGAAACCGGGCTCTACATCTGGAACGCCGAGGCGGGCCGGATCGCGACCGAGGGTGAAGTGAGCGGCGTGGCGCTGACCTCGGCTGCCTATGCGCGGGCCTTCTCGTGGTTCCCGGTGCTGCTGATGGTTGCGGTGGTGCTCTTTGCCTTTTCGACGATGATCAGCTGGTCTTACTATGGCCTGAAGGCATGGACCTATCTGTTTGGCGAGGGAGCGGTGAAGGAGCTCGTCTTCAAGGTGATCTTCTGCGTCTTCATCGTGATCGGTGCGGCGGCGAGCCTTGGGCCGGTGATCGACTTTAGCGATGCGATGCTCTTCTCCATGGCGATCGTGAACATCATCGCGCTCTACTTCCTGATGCCGATCGTGAAGCGCGAGTTGAACAGCTATGTTGCGCGGCTGCGTTCGGGCGAGATCGTGAAGCACAAGTAAGCGCCTTGCATTGACAAAGGGCAGCAATGCCCCTCCTTTGGCCCCTGATTTCCGATCGGGGGCCATTTTCTTGCGCAATACCATGCCATTCGCCACAAGTGGCCAAGTCATCGGCCTGCTGGGCGGGTCGTTTGACCCGGCGCATGAGGGGCATGCACATATCACCCGCGAGGCGTTGAAACGGTTCGGGCTGGACCGCGTGTGGTGGCTGCTCAGCCCCGGCAATCCACTGAAAGAACACGGGCCAGCGCCCATGGCGCAGCGCAAAGCGCGGGCGCAGGCGGTGATGGATCACCCGAGGGTTGAGATTACGGACATCGAGGCGCAGCTTGGCACGCGCTACACCGCTCAGACGCTGGCGGCGCTGCGGCGGCACTACCCCGGCGTGCGCTTTGTCTGGTTGATGGGGGCCGATAACCTTGCGCAGTTCCACCTTTGGCAAGATTGGCGGCAGATTATGGAGACGGTGCCGGTGGGCGTGCTGGCCCGGCCCGGACAACGTATCTCGGCCCGGATGAGCCGGGCGGCGGCGCTTTATGCGCCCTACCGGATCGCGGGGCGGAACAGCCAGCTCTTGGGCCATGCCACGGCGCCTGCGTGGTGTTTCGTGAATGTGCCCATGGTCGATGTCTCATCCACCGCGCTGCGCGCTGCCGGGGGCTGGCGCTCAGCGTAGCCGGGCCGAGGTGATGCCAGCGGTGATGATGACGGCAAGCCCCGCCCATGTCAGCGCATCGGGCAGGGTGCTGAACAGGAAGAGCCCCAGCAGCACCGCCGCGATCAGTTGGAAATAGACCAAAGGTGCCAGTCGTGTGGCGGGCGCACGGCGATAGGCGTAGAGCAGCAGCAGATTGCCCAACATCGAAAACAGCGCGCTTGCGGTCGCTAATCCGGCGACGGGCAGGGTGGCTTGCGGCAGGTTCATCAGGCCCAAGGGCAGCAGCATCACCGCACTCATTGCCAGTTGGGTGAAGGTCAGCGCAAGGGGTGGGGCGAGATCAGACAGCCAACGCGACATGGTTAGGAAAACCCCGTAGAACAGCCCCGCGGCCACGGCGAACAGCAGCCCCGGCCCGCCGGTGCCGCCGCCCAGCCCTGGACGCACCACCAGCAGCACACCGCAAAAGCCCAGCAGGATCATAGCGCTGCGCAACAGGCTGATGCGTTCGCGGAGGAAAATCGCGGCCAAAAGGTAGCTTACCATCGGCCCGATAAAGAAGGCAGCAAAGACATTGGCAATCGCCTCTGTCTGAAGCGCGGTTTGAATGCAGGTGATGCCCAAGGCCAGCGTTGCCGCCCGCAGCCAGAGCCGCCAGTCGCGCATCAGGTCCCAAGTGCCGCGCGGCAGGAACGGCAGCACCATCAGCGCGCCGATGGCAAAGCGCGACCATGCCACGAAAACCGGTGCCACGCCCATGCCCGAGGTCAAAATCTTGCCCGCGCTGTCCCCTGCGGGGATCAGTGACATGGCGATAAACATGATCGGAATAGCGCGTTGCATGACGTCGGGGTAGCAGGTCGGCGGTTTTGTGCAACCGCGAAAGGCCCCCTGTTGTCAGACAGGTTGTGGCCGAACGCCGCATGGGGTTTATATCAAGCCCATGAGCCAGAGTTTTACACGACGCATTTTCCTTGGAACGGCTGCCGCTGCGATGGTGGCGGCCTCTGCTTGGGCCGAGTCCCCGACCACTTCGTTGCGCCCCATGGGGCGTGATGACGACCTGTATAAACAGGCCATTCCTAACGTTTCCGAGATCATCGCAGACAGCGGGATCAGCGGCACGGTCGCCTTTGCCGTGGTCGATGTCGAAAGCGGAATCTGGCTAGAGGCGTCCAACGCCACCGATGGCATCCCGCCCGCCAGCAGCATCAAGGCGATCACCGCGCTTTATGCGCTGGATCAACTGGGCCCTGATCACGTTTTCGAGACGCGGTTGCTGGCGACCGGCGGTGTGGTCAATGGCGAGGTGCAGGGCGATCTAATCCTCGTTGGCGGGGGTGACCCGACGCTCGACAGCGACGATCTGGGCCAGATGGCCGAAGAGTTGAAAGAGGCGGGCATCATTGGCGTAAAGGGCACGTTCAAGGTCTATGAGGGCGCATTTCCCGCGACCTTTGCGATCGACCCCGAACAGCCCGACCATGTGGGCTATAACCCCGGCGTTTCGGGCATCGCGTTGAATTACAACCGGGTGCATTTCGAATGGAAACGCAGTGGCGGTGGTTATGACGTGACGATGGAGGGCCGCGCGGGGCGTTATGCGCCTGCGGTGCGCGCCGCGACGATGGGAGTCGTCGATCGAAGCGGGCCGGTTTACACCTATGAGAACAAACCCGACCGCGATGTCTGGACCGTTGCAAAGAGCGCCTTGGGCTCGGGCGGCGCGCGTTGGCTGCCGATCCGGCGGCCCGGCGTCTATGCGGGCGATATTTTCGCGACGATTGCCCGCAGCCACGGCATCAAGTTGGGCGATGCGGAACTGGCCGATGCGCTGCCCGAAGGGGAGACCCTCGTCACCCATCGCAGTGCCAAGTTGCGGCCGATCCTGAAGGACATGCTGGAATATTCCACCAACCTCACGGCAGAGATGGTCGGCTTGGCCGCCAGCGCCAAACGGCTGGGGACGGTGCCCAGCCTGCGGGCCTCGGCGGCGGAGATGAACAAATGGGCGGTCGAGGAGCTGGGCATGGAAAGCCCGGCGATGATCGACCACTCGGGCCTTGGCGATGACAGCAAGATGACCGTGCACGACATGGCCGGGGGGCTGGCGCGCATTCACGGCACCGGGCTGCGGCCTATTCTGAAACCGGTCTATCTGCGCGATGACCGGGGCCGTCCAGAGCGGAACAATCCGATCAAGATCGACGCAAAGACCGGGACGCTGAACTTTGTCTCGGCGCTGGCTGGGTTTTTAACTACGCCCGAAGATCGGGTGCTGGCCTTTGCGATCCTGACCGCGAACACCGATGAACGCGCCAAGATCAGCCGGGCGGAACGGGAGCGTCCGCCGGGGGCGCGGACGTGGAACGGGCGGGCCAAACGTGTGCAGCGTGGCCTGCTGGAGCGTTGGGGGCTGCTCTATAACGTGGCCGTAAAGCCCGAGCCGGAAGCCGCAGCCGAGCCTGAAACGCAGACGGCCCCCGAGCCTGACGCCGAGGGCGACGCAGAGCAGGAAGCCGTACTGGAAGAGTCCTAACCCGCGCTCAGGTCAGATGCCGCGCCCGCGCGCCGCGCTCAATCGCGGCGGCGTGGAGCCGGTCGATGTTGAGTTCATAGCGGATCTCTTCCAGCAGGCGCAGTTCGGCTTCGTCGAGCGTGCCATCGGCGGCGGCCACGTCGCAGGCCAGCGCATAGCCGGTCTCATTCAAACGCTCGGGCAGGGCTTCGCGGATCAGGCCAAAAAGGGCATCCAGCCCGTCTTCCTGCTCGAACAGGTCAAAGACCGTCTTGCTGATCGTCGCGACGCGGTCGTTGTCGTAGCCCGAAAACACCGGCAGCAGGTTCAGCGCGGATTCGATTTTCACCAGTTCGGCGGTGCGAATGTCTTCGTCCGAGGCCGAGACCGCGATCATCAGCGCGACAAGGCTGTCTTGGGCGCTGAGCGAGAGGGAAGATGTGTCGGGCATCGCGGTATCCTTTGCACAGGTATGTTGCGGTGCAGAATATTGACCCTCACGGTGCGAAGCAATAGGAACGGGCGACCCCGTGCGCATTGGGCGCAGGGGCGCCAAAAGATGGATGATCTAACATGTCCGAGACCCGAGACGCGGCACTCAGCAGCAAAGCATGGCCCTTTGAAGAAGCGCGCCGGGTGCTCAAACGTTATGCCAAGAAACCGCCAGAGAAGGGCTATGTGCTGTTCGAGACGGGCTATGGCCCTTCCGGCTTGCCGCATATCGGGACCTTTGGTGAGGTGCTGCGCACCACGATGATCAAGCGCGCCTTTGAAGAGATCAGCGATATTCCCACCAAGCTGGTATGTTTCTCGGACGATCTGGATGGCATGCGCAAAGTGCCCGGCAACGTGCCGCAGCAGGACATGCTGAAAGAGCACATGCACAAGCCGCTGACCGTGGTGCCGGACCCGTTCGGCACGCATGAGAGCTTTGGCCACCACAACAACGCCATGCTGCGCCGGTTCCTCGATACCTTTGGGTTCGAGTATGAGTTTTATTCCGCGCGCGAATTCTATCGTTCTGGTCAATTCGACGAGGTGCTGCTGCGCGCCTGCGAAAAGTATGATGAGATCATGGCGGTGATGCTGAAGTCGCTGCGCGAGGAGCGTCGTCAGACCTATTCGATCTTTCTACCGATCCACCCCGAGACGGGCCGCGTGCTTTATGTGCCGATGAAAGAGGTCAACGCCAAGGACGGCACGATCACCTTCGACGACGAGGATGGCACCGAGATGACCCTGCCGGTGACAGGCGGCAACGTGAAGCTGCAATGGAAGCCCGATTTCGGCGCGCGTTGGGCCGCTCTGGATGTCGACTTTGAGATGTACGGCAAAGAACACGCGACCAATACCGCGATCTATGACCGCATCTGTGAGATCCTTGGCGGCAAGAAGCCCGAGCATTTCAGCTATGAGCTGTTCCTTGATGAGAACGGTCAGAAGATTTCCAAGTCCTCTGGCAACGGCATTTCGATCGACCAGTGGCTGACCTATGCCAGCACTGAGAGCCTGTCGTATTTCATGTTCCAAAAGCCCAAAACGGCCAAGCGCATGTATTTCGACGTGATCCCCAAGGCGGTGGACGAATACCACCAGCAGCTGCGGGCCTATGAGACGCAGGACACCAAGGCGCGGCTCAACAATCCGGTTTGGCATATCCATGGCGGCGATGTGCCCCAGTCGGATATGGTGGTGCCCTTCTCAATGCTGCTGAACCTTGCGAGCGTGTCGAGCGCCGAGGACAAGTCGCAGCTTTGGGGCTTTATCCAGCGCTATGCGCCTGAGGCCACGCCGGAAAACAACCCCGGAATGGATCAGGCGGCGGGCCATGCGGTGCGCTATTTCAATGACTTCGTCAAACCGACGAAAGTGTTCCGCGCGCCGAGCGATCTGGAGCGCGAAGCGCTGGAAGACCTGCGCGAGCGGCTGAAGGTTTGGGACGGTGGTCTGGATGCCGAGGCGTTGCAGAGCATGGTTTTTGCCGTCGGCAAAGAGCGTTTCGACCCGCTGCGCGACTGGTTCACGGCGCTTTACGAAGTGCTGCTGGGGGCCAGCCAAGGGCCGCGATTTGGTGGGTTTATCGCGCTTTACGGCGTGGATGAGACCGTGGCATTGATCGACGCCGCACTGGAAGGCAAGCTGACCAACACGTGAAACTTTTGCCTCTGCCCTTGCGTGACTTAGATCATTCAATATGGGCAAAGGGGGAAAGGCGATGCGTAAAGGGATGTTCACATTTTTCGGAGGGCTGGTGCTGTCGGCCCTCCTGAGCTTTGGTGCTATGGCGCAGCAGGCCGAGATCGAAGAGACGATCAACAGCCAATTCGACGCCTTTCGCGCGGATGACTTTGCCGCTGCCCTCGAATTCGCCACGCCGAATTTGCAGCGCTTTTTCCAGACCCCCGAGAACTTTCGCAGCATGGTGAGCAACGGCTATCCCATGGTGCAGAACCCTGCCGAGGTACGGTTTCTTGACCGTCGCGCGGATGGGGCGCGCTTTTATCAGGTGGTGCAGGTTGTCGACCCCAAGGGGTTCACCCATTTGCTGGGCTATCTGATGGAGCAGACGGACGCAGGCTGGCGCATCGGAGGGGTGCAGATCCTCGACGCGCCGGGGGCCAACGTCTGAGCGCTGTTGCGCGGTGCCCGCACGGCGGGCCAAGCGGCGATTAACACATTGTTGATACTTCCCTGACCTCGCGGTTCGGCCTGTCCGAGCCAGATCAGTTGAGCGGCGCGCCCCGGTGGGAGGTGCGGACCGGGGAAAGGAAAAGCGATGAACAAGGCGATTACCGACGGCGTGGTGCTGATGCCGACACCCTTTGCGGCGGGTCTGGATGTCTGGTCAAGCGGCGATGGCACGCCGGGGTCGGACACCTATGAGAACGCGGCCAATGCGGCCTTTGTCCCGGCAGATCAGGATTTCGGCGGGGCGCTGGAATTGCTGAAGACCCAAAGTACCCAACAATTGCGCTACATGGGGCAAACCACGCTGCTGCCGGGGTGTTACCTGCGGGTGACGGCGCGGGTGAAGGCGGTCAGTGGCAATCTGCCCATGGTGCGGATCGCGGGATACCCGGCGCAATCGGGCGGGGGCCGGGTGAGCGGTGTGACGGAAGCTGGCCCCGCGGAGACGCTGACAACCTATGGCGAGGTGGTCGAGGTGAGCGCGATCATCGGCAGCGGCGACCGAGGCGGCGTCGACATGGTTTGGGGCACCGGGGCCGTCTATGGCCATTTCGGGCTGGACCTGACCGGGCCGACCGGTGGCGTGGTTCGGATCGACGATATTGAGATCGAAGATGTCACCTCGGTTTTCCTGCGGGACATGTTGGCGCAGGTCGATGTGCGCGACTTTGGCGCGGTGGGCAATGGGGTGAGCGATGACACAGCCGCCTTTGAGGCCGCCAATGCCGCCGCCGACGGGCGCACGGTCTTGGTGCCTGCGGGGAATTATCTGCTGAACGGGGATGTCACCTTTGACACGCCGGTCAAGTTTGAGGGCCATGTCACCATGCCGGTGGGGGCCGTTCTGCTGCTGCGCCGCAACTTTGACCTGCCCAGCTATATCGAAGCCTTCGAAAACGAAGAGACCGCTTTTCTCAAAGCGTTTCAGGCGCTTCTGAACAACGCGGATCACGACTCTCTCGACATGGGCGGGCGCAAGGTGAATGTGACCGGGCCGCTGGATATGCAGGCGGCGGTGCCGGACAAGACCAGCTATGCCACGCGTCGGGTGATCCGAAATGGCCAGCTTGAGGCGGCGTCGAGCAGCAATTGGGACACGGTGGTGATGACCTCTCAGGCGCGCTATGCCGCCTCGGATAGCCGCAAGCTGACCAATGTGACCAATATCGCCAATGTGCCCGTCGGCGCGCTGGTTGAGGGCACCGGGGTGGGGCGCGAGATCTATGTGCGCTCCAAAAACGTCGCCACGCAGGAGATCACCCTTAATGCGCCGCTCTACGATGCGGAGGGGACGCAGAATTTCACCTTCCGCAAGTTCCAACACATGGTGGATTTCAGCGGCTTCGCCTCGCTGTCGAAGTTCGTGATGGCCGACATCGAATTCCAGTGCAACAACCGCTGTAGCGCGATCAACCTTGCGCCTGCGGGGCTGATCTTTCACCTGCGCGACTGTTTCGTCAGCCGCCCCAAGGACCGCGGCGTCACGTCGATCGGCGGGGGCTGTCAGGGCATGTTGATCGACCGCTGCCAGTTCCTGTCGGCGGAGGATGCGCTGACCGTACCGAACCGGACCTCTATCGCACTTAACACCAACGCCAACGACGTGAAGCTGCGCGACTGCCGCGCCACCAAGTTCCGCCATTTCGCGCTGCTGGCGGGGGGCAACAGCATCGTGACGGGCAATCACTTCTTTCAAGGGGATGAGGTCGACAACGGTGTGCGCTCGGCGGGACTCATCCTTGCCTCGGCGCATACCAGCGCGGTGGTGACGGGCAATTACGTCGACAACTGCTTTATCGAATGGACGAATGAGCAGGACCCGACCCCCGCCTTCACTTCGGGCTATTCGTTCAGTGCACTCAGCATCAGCGACAATATCTTTCTGTCGGGCGAGGTGGCGCCTTGGTTCAGCTATATCGTGGTAAAACCGCATGGCGCGGGGCATTTCCTGAGCGGGGTGGCGATCACCGGCAACCGTTTCCGCAGCCTGAACGGCAGCATCGACCGGGCGGAGCGGGTGGATACGACCTTTGCCGACCTTGATCTGTCGCGCTGCAAGAACGTGGTGATGAAGGGCAATTCCTTCCATGCGGTGACCACGCAGGTGGAGAATATGGCCGAGATTGAGTTCACGCAGTCTACGCCATCAGAGACTTGGGTGATCGATACGGCGGGCCATCTGCCTTTCGAGGGGCAGGCGCTGAACAGCGATGCGGTGGTAGCTCATGGTGCGATCCGCAACAGCAACAACGTGGCGCAGTTTGATATGCCTTACGTGACACATGCCGAAGGGCCGGACCGAGATCAGCTTCATGTGGTCTGGCCGACGCCGGTGAAGGGGAAGGTCTCGGTGATGGTGCGGATGGACAACCGCTGATCCCGGCGGCTTGCTGAACCACTGAAGGGCCCTGCCGGAGATCGGCGGGGCCTTTTTTGTCAGAACTCCCGCCAGAGGCTGAGGGTGAGGGCGGTATTTTCGGGCGCGTCGATTGGAATTTCGCTGCCCAATTGCAGGCGGTACTTGCTAAAGCTGGGCGACAGGACGATGGACGGCGCGAATTTGGCGTAGGTTTCGCCCCCGGTGTAGGTCAGAAAGACCTGCGCCATTCCGGTGGTCACCGGAGTGAAGTCCAGCCCGGCGGTGCTGTCGATCTTAATGACCTCTTGCGAAAACCCAAACTCCCACCTTGCCGAAGTATCGACGGTCAGCCAGCCGTTTCGCGCGCCCAAGGTAAAGCCGCGGCCCCAAGACAGCCCCGCCCGGAGGTGGGGAGAGATTAGATCCTCCGACCAGCTTGCTCCGGCGCCGATGTCATAGGCCCAACGCCCCAATTCGGTCGTCTCTCCTAAGGGAAAACGCAGGAAAACGGTGGCATGGCCGCTTTGCTGGCCAAAGCGGCTTTGAGTGGTGTTCAGGTCGAAGCCGAGGGTCAGGGTCTCGCGCAGCCCGTATTCGATATAGGTGCTTTGGCTGAGGTCGTAGAAATAGGTCGCCGAGAAGGAGCTTGAGATGAAAGTCGTGCCCTCTTCGCGCAGCCATGGTCCGGCCGGGGCGGCGACGGGGCTTAGCTGGCAGGCCAGCAGGGTGAGGCAAAAGGCAGATCGCATGGCAGGCTCCTGCGGCGATCTTGGTTAATAGCGGTTAACAAATCGTTGCTTCGGACGGTCGAACGTAAAAACCCGGCGCCAAGGGCACCGGGTTTCGGGGTCGTCTATGTCAGGGCTGTTACACGTGGGCTTTGTTGCCACGTGGGCCTGCGATCAGCCAGACGATGAAGCCGAGTACAGGCAGGATGATGATGCCCAACACCCAAGCGATTTTGGCAGCGCCCGAGGCGTTTGAGGTGATTACCTGATAGATGGCGTAGATGTCGGCGATGAGGACGATGAGCCCTAAAAGTCCATATTCCATTGTATGATCCCTCTCGAATGCGTGTGTTTCTATTGAGTGATCAACCCAAGCGAGGGCCAAATAGTTCCCAAGCCGCGCCGCGCGGAAGTGAGCCGATCTTTGCCAGCCCGCCCGCATGACGGGAACCGGCGCCGTCTGCCTTGGGTTTTGTCATTACAGCAATCATGAGAGGAACAAGCCATGACTGACACAACAGCACCCGCATCGCTGGTTTCTTCGGACAATGTGAACGGCACCGCCGTTTTCAGCGCGGATGGGACCGAAATCGGCCATATCGACCACCTGATGATCGACAAGAAATCCGGCAAGGTTGCCTATGCCGTGATGGGTTTCGGCGGCTTTCTCGGCATCGGAGAAGAGCATTACCCCGTGCCTTGGAACGCGCTGGACTATGATCCGGCCCGCGATGGTTTCAGGACAAACATCGACGAGGCCACGGTCAAAGGTGCGCCGGAACGAACCGAACAGTGGCACAGCGACCGCGCATGGCAAGAGCGCACGTTTGACCACTACGGCGTGCCCTACTACTGGCTTTGATCGGTATTCCCGACTGACAAGGGGGAGGCGGTATCGCCTCCCTTTTTTGTGGGGGCGATATTCAGCGCAGCCCATTGTTTTCGCGGCGCGGATCGGGTCTCATGCCGGGACGGCCGGTTTGGCCGTGACTGAAAAGGGAATTCTCGATGCGCCGATTGATCGCTTTTAGCCTGCTGCTTACCCTCGCGGGGTGCGGCGTGCCATTCGTACCATTCATCTGATGTAGGAGATCCGTTTGATGGAAGCCTTTCTTGATACGCTTGGCGCGGTGGCGCTGATCGCGCTTGTGGTCGTCGGGCTTGCTGCTGGGGCGATTGCTGGCGCCGTGGCAGGCCGGAACCGAATTCTGTACCTCATTCTGGGGGTTGTGGGCGCCGTTGCGCTGCCCTTTATCCTTGCCGCGCTTGGCGTCACGGTGGTGGCGGCGGGGGGCTTGCTTTTGCTGCTGGTCGTTGCGGCGATTGGCGCGGCACTGGTGCTGGCCTTGGTGGCGGCACTTCGACGGTAGCTTCGCCGCTCTGACGTTCTGATCCTGCGTAAGGGCCACCCCATGGGGGGCGGCCCTTTTGCGTTACCGTTTGCGGCGCTTGACGTTGCCGCCGCGCATCCCGCCGCGGCCAGAGGTGCTGCGCCCCGAGGCTTGTTGGGCCGCATCGACAGCGCGGTCCACCGCTTGCTGCCGGGCCATCGGGTCATCGGCCACGGCCAAATCCACCGCCTCCAGCCGTTTGACTTCATCGCGCAGCCTTGCGGCCTCTTCGAACTCAAGGTTCTCGGCCGCTTTGCGCATGTCGGTGCGCAGCCCGTCGAGCACGGTTTGCAAATTGCCGCCTGCCAACGGGTTGTCGACTTTGGCGGTGACGCGGTTCATGTCCACATCGCCTTTGTAGAGCCCGGCAAGGATGTCTTCGACGTTCTTCTTGACCGTCGCGGGGGTGATGCCGTGTTCTTCGTTATAGGCGATCTGCTTGACGCGGCGGCGCTCAGTCTCGCCCATGGCGCGTTCCATCGAACCGGTGATGCGGTCGGCATACATGATGACCCGGCCTTCGGCGTTTCGCGCGGCGCGGCCAATGGTCTGAATCAATGAGGTTTCCGAGCGCAGGAAGCCTTCTTTGTCGGCATCTAGAATGGCCACCAGCCCACATTCGGGAATGTCGAGCCCCTCACGCAGCAGGTTGATCCCGATCAGCACATCAAAGGCCCCGAGCCGCAGATCGCGCAGGATTTCGATCCGCTCGATCGTGTCGATGTCGGAGTGCATATAGCGCACGCGGATGCCCTGTTCGTGCATGTATTCGGTGAGGTCTTCGGCCATGCGTTTGGTCAGCACGGTGCAAAGTGTGCGGTAGCCATCAGCGGCGACTTTGCGGACCTCGTCGAGCAGGTCATCGACCTGCATCTCGACGGGCCGGATCTCGACTTGGGGGTCCAGCAGGCCGGTGGGGCGGATCACCTGTTCAGTAAACACACCGCCGGTCTGCTCAATCTCCCACGCCGCGGGCGTGGCCGAGACAAAGACCGACTGCGGGCGCATGGCGTCCCATTCCTCGAACTTCAACGGGCGGTTGTCCATGCAGGACGGCAGACGGAAGCCGTGTTCGGCCAGCGTGAATTTGCGCCGATAGTCGCCTTTGTACATGCCGCCGATCTGCGGGACCGAGACGTGGCTTTCATCGGCAAAGACGATGGCGCTGTCGGGGATGAATTCGAAGAGGGTGGGGGGCGGCTCACCCGGTGCGCGGCCCGTCAGATAGCGCGAATAGTTCTCGATCCCGTTGCAGACGCCGGTGGCCTCTAGCATCTCAATGTCGAAATTGGTGCGCTGTTCCAGCCGCTGCGCTTCCAGCAGTTTGCCATCGGCGACCAGTTGGTCGAGCCGGGTGCGCAACTCTTTCTTGATGCCGATGATAGCTTGGGACATCGTCGGTTTCGGCGTGACGTAGTGGCTGTTGGCGTAGACGCGGATCTGGTCGAACGTGTCCGTCTTCTCGCCCGTCAGCGGGTCGAATTCGGTGATGCTTTCCAATTCCTCGCCGAAGAAGCTGAGCCGCCATGCGCGGTCATCAAGGTGAGCGGGGAAGATTTCAAGGCTGTCGCCGCGCACACGGAAAGAGCCGCGCTGGAATGCTGCATCGTTGCGCTTGTACTGCTGCGCCACCAGATCGGCGATCACCTTGCGCTGGTCGTACATGCCGCCCGCTTTCAAGTCTTGCGTCATCGCGCCGTAGGTCTCGACGCTACCGATGCCGTAGATGCAGGAAACCGAGGCCACGATGATCACGTCGTCACGCTCCAACAGCGCGCGGGTGGCGGAGTGGCGCATCCGGTCGATCTGTTCGTTGATCTGGCTTTCCTTCTCAATGAAGGTATCGGACCGCGCGACATAGGCTTCGGGCTGGTAGTAGTCGTAGTATGAGACGAAATATTCCACCGCGTTGTCGGGGAAGAAGCCCTTGAATTCGCCGTAAAGCTGCGCCGCCAGCGTCTTGTTGGGCGCAAGGATGATCGCCGGGCGCTGCGTTTCCTCGATTACCTTGGCCATGGTGAAAGTCTTGCCCGTGCCGGTCGCGCCCAGAAGCACCTGATCGCGTTCGCCCGAGTTCACCCCTTCGGTCAATTCCTTGATCGCGGTGGGCTGGTCGCCCGCCGGAGCGAACTCGGTCACCAGCTTGAACTTATGGCCGCCCTCCAGCTTGGGGCGGCTGCGCACGTCTGGCGCGGGGTTTGCCAGCATCGGCATCCCCTCGGATTTGTCGGAATGGGCATAGGGCATCGCGGGTATCCTTCGTCAAGCTTCCCATAGGTGCCCTCTTTCACGCGGGGTTCAAGGGGCAGGGGGCCGCGAAGGGCGCTTTTGCCGCTACTTCATCAGCCGTTTGCGATTCTGTCGCACCTTGCGGGCAAGGGGCGCGAGCGAGGCGTTCATGACCTGATCGGGGCTTTTGCCCAGCATCATCGCCTGCGTCCCGGCGCTGAAGGCTTTAACCATGGCGGGGCCTTTCTCGGCGACCATGCGGTTATTTTCACCGGGGCGCGCGGGCAGCGCACCGGCCATGGCCAAAAGGCGCAGGGACATCACGATCTGGGTTTCGACCGCCAAGGCGGCAAACTGGCTTTGTAAAGCAAAGAAGGTAAAGGGGGTCATATCGTGTACTCCAATGAGGTAGCCATCATGTAGTCTCTGCACCGCAGCATGGTAGGGTTTATTTGCACGATCCTGCATTCCCTTGCCCCTTGGCACGGAATATTAGATAAAGCCCGAGGTTCCTGAAGCGAGAGTCCCGAAATGCGCGCACGTATCTACCAACCCGCCCGTACAGCGATGTCCTCCGGCACGGCCAAGACCCGTGTTTGGTTGCTTGAGTTTTCGCCCGCGGAAGCGCGCAGCGTTGATCCGCTGATGGGCTGGACCTCGTCCGATGATACGCAGAGCCAAGTGCGCTTGCAGTTCGACACCCGCGAAGCCGCCGAAGAATACGCCCGCGATCACGGCATCGACGCGCAGGTGCAACTGCCCAACAAGCGCAAGCCCAACATCCGCGCCGGTGGCTATGGCGAGAATTTCGCGACCGGGCGGCGTGGGGCGTGGACTCACTGAGGGTCAGACGGCTCTGCACTTCACCTGATCAACATAGTTGCTGGCCCCGCTTGCGGAGGGCTTGCGTGATTGTGCAGCGATCTCGCTGACAACTGCCACAGTGGCGAAGACTGGCGCTGTTTAAGCGCCAGTGACCTTCACTTGGTTCCGCAAGATCAGGTCTCAGCCGGGGCTGCCGCCGCTCCGTTTCTGCGGAACGTTACAGCCCCGATGATCGCCTCAATTGCCCCACAATCTGGTGCACGCCGGAGGAATCTCGCCTTCGATCGCCGCCATGGCGTCGACGATAAGATCTTCGCGCCAGCGGCGGCCTGCGATTTGCACGCCGATGGGCTGCGGTCCGCTGGGCAGCTCTGCGATATGCGTGGGGATGTTGCCCGCGGGCAGGCCGGTAAAGTTCATGACGAAAGACCAAAGCCCCTTGCCCAAGACCTCACGAACGCCTTCCAGACCTTCGGTGTCGCGCCCGGCTGTGAAGAACGGAGCAAACATGAAAGGGGTCAGCACGAGGGGGTAATCCTCTAGGAACATCGACCATTCGCGCGCGTAATGGGTGCGTTTAGCGACCATGGCGAGCTGCTCGGTGCCTTTGAAGGGCGGGTATTCGGTGTAGTAATTTTCAAAGATCGCCTTCAGATCGTCAGACCCATGGGCCAGGATATCCTCGCCCATCAGGGCCTCGACTTCGCCCATGAGGGCGCGATACCCATTTTTCCCGGTTTCATAGGCGAGCGGCGGCTCCACTTCTTCGACGGCATAGCCCGCGTTGGAGAGCGCGGATGCCGCCTTGTCGAGGGCGGTGGCCACGTCCGGGTGCAGGCCAAAGCCGAAATCATCGCGGGTAAAGGCCACGCGGATCGGGCCTTCGATCGCTTCGCCGCGCCATGGCAGGGGCACGTGAAACGGATCACGCGCATCCGCGGCGATCAGGCTGGGCATCGACAGATGCAGGTCCGCTGCCCTGCGCGCAATCAGTCCCTGCACCGACATGGATTGCGCCAAAAAGCCCCGTTCGGCCTTCTGGCTGGGGTTGAATGCGGCCACCCGGCCCAGACCCGGCTTTACCGTCACCGCCCCATTGGCCGAGGCCGGGAAGCGCAGGGAGCCGCCGATGTCATTGCCGTGCGCCAGCGCGCCAATCCCCGACATGACAGCCGCCCCCGCGCCGCCGGAGGAGCCGCCCGCCGACAGGTGTCGCCCCCAAGGGTTGTAGGTGCGCCCATAAAGCGGGTTGTCGGTATCGGCGCGAAAGGAGAATTCCGGCGTGTTGGTGCGCCCGATCACGATTGCGCCCGCTTGTTTGAGGTTGCGCACCACCGGCGCGTCTTCGGGCGCAATGACATCTTTAAAGGCAGGGACGCCGTTGCTGGTGGCGTGGCCCTTTTGATCTACGTTGATTTTGATGGTCACCGGAACACCGTGCAGCGGCCCCTTGGGCGCGCTGCTTTTATCGAGCGCTGCCGCTTCGGCGCGGGCCTCGGCGGCGAGGTTTTCGACCACCGCGTTCAACGCCGGATTGACCTCTTCCATGCGCGCAATCGCCGCCTCGGTCGCTTCAACCGCCGAGAGTTTTCCTGCGCGGGTCGCGCTTGCGATTTCCTGCGCGTCCCATTGCCAAAGCGGTTTACTGTCGGTCATTCCGGTTCCTTTCGTTCAGTCGTTTTTTCTAAGCGGCATCCGCGCCCCGATGTCGCGAACTTCGGAGAAAGAATTTAGCAACGCAAGTAAATTCGGGGCGAAATGCGTGGGCGTCGTCGGGGCTGGTTATATTGCAGGCTTTTCGCAGCCCCTGCGCGGCTGGCCAGTGTTTGGGGGCAGAGCGGTCCCGCATGGGCGGCCAAAAACACGATCATCCGGCCATGATGGCGTTGGCGGCTTCGATGGCCAAGGGCGCTGCTTTGGCGACAAACTCTTCCGGCGTGTATTCCGAGAGGGAACCGGCAAGGTGGATCGCGCTGAGAGGGGCGCCGTTGCGGTCGGTGATGGCAACGCCCACCGCCACTTCGCCCAGTGCATATTCATCGCATACCACGGCAAAGCGATTTTCGCGGGCGAGGCCGAGTTCGGCCATGATCGCTTCGGGGTCGGTCTTGGTGCTGGAGGTGAAGGGATGCAGCGGCGCGCGGGTAAGAATTTCGCGCGCCTCGTCTTCGGGAAGATGCGAAAGCGCCGCGCGCCCGCCTGCGGTGCAAAAGGTTGGCACGCTGTGGCCCACAAGGGTCGCGAAAAAGGTCTCGCGTTTGCTTTGCATCCGCAGGGCATAGATCAGGCGCGTCTCATCATAGAGGCTGAGATCGACCCGCTCGCGGAGGGATTTGCGCAGCTCCAACAAGACCGGGGTGGCTTTTTGCACCACGGGGTCGAGCCGCAGCAGATCAAGCGTGTGATCCAGCAGGCGGATGCCCGGCAGATATCCGCGGTCGTCCCCGCTGCGCCGGATATAGCCACTCTTCGTGAGCGTATGCACCAATCGTTGGGCCGCGGATCGGTCGATCCCCGCGGTCTTGGCGATGTCGGAAAGCGTCATCGGCCCGGTCGCGTGGTGAAAGGCTCCCAGCACCTGCATTGCGCGATCTGCTGCCCGGACGAACAACCGGTCGTCATCTGCCTGATTCTGCGCCGCCTGCGGGGCGTCTTCTCGGAAAAAACTACTCATGAATGGCCTGTAGTTGACGAATCGTTAATGCGCCGCTTACGCTTGCTGTGCACTATAGGTGTATTGCTATGCGATACTCAAGAGGTGCGGTCCCGCAAATAAAGGGGCTGGTAAGGCGAAGGAGACAGGTTTGGGAAGTGGTTCTGGAATGCGCGTCGCTGTTGCGGGCTTTCTGCACGAGACGAACACATTTGCCCCCAATCCAGCGGATATGGAGGCTTTCCAACGCGGCGGCGGCTATGTCCCCATGGTGCACGGCGCGGCGATGTTGCCCGCTTTCCAAGAGGTCAATCTTGGCATGGCGGGCGCGCTGCGGGTTGGGCAGGCCCAAGGCTGGGATATTGTTCCGATCCTTTGGGCGGGGGCGATCCCTTCGGCCCATGTAAGCCGCGACGCCTATGAAGTGATCGCCGGTGAGATCATCGAAGGCATCCGAAACGCCGGACCGCTCGACGGAGTCTTTTTGGACCTGCACGGCGCCATGGTGGCTGAACATCTCGACGACGGAGAGGGCGAGTTGGTCCGACGTCTGCGCGAGGTCGTGGGGCCGGATTTGCCCATCGCAACGGCGCTCGATCTTCATGGCAATATCTCTGAAGATTTTGTTTCGAATGTCGATGTGCTGGTCGGCTTTCGTACCTATCCGCATGTGGATATGGCCGAAACCGGCGCCGCTGCGGCCCGCCATCTTGACCGGATCATGACCGCCGGCCTGCGCCCGGCCAAGGCCTTTCGCCAGATGTCATATCTGGTGCCGATCCCGTTTCAATCGACCGAAATGTCGCCGGGGCGCGAGATCTATGAGGATGTTGCTGCCTGCGAAGCTGCCGGGGCGCTATCGGCCAGCCTGTTCATGGGCTTTCCAGCCGCGGATATACCGGACTGTGGCCCCGTGGCCGTGGCCTATGGCGAAACTCAGTCCGACGCAGATGCCGCCGCCGACAGGCTTGCGGCGTCCTATGAAGCGGCAGCGCCCGCTTTTCTACAGAACGAAGCCTATGACCCCGACGCAGCGGTGGCAGAGGCGCTTTCACGCGCCGCCGGGCCGGGCAAGGGGCCTGTCGTCATCGCCGACACCCAAGACAATCCCGGCGCGGGAGGCGTTTCAGCGACCACCGGCATGTTGCGCGCCTTGGTCAAGGCAGGGGCGCAGAATGCAGCCATCGGTTTGATCGTCGACCCCGCCACCGCCGAAGCGGCCCATCTGGCCGGGGTCGGGGCCGACGTTAATGTCGCCCTTGGCGGCCATCCCAGCGTGACGGAGGACGCGCCGTTTCAGACGAGGGCCACCGTGATGCATCTGTCTGACGGGACGCTGCGCGCGACCGGCCCCTATTATGGCGGCACGGCGCTGAACCTCGGCCCCTCTGCCTGTCTGCGCATCGGCGGGGTTCATGTCGTCGTGACCAGCCGCATTGCCCAGATGGCCGACCGCGAGATGTTTCGCTTTGTCGGCATCCCGCCCGAAGAGCTGGACCTGCTGGTGGTCAAAAGCTCCACCCATTTCCGAGCAGACTTTGCCCCCATCGCGCGCGACATCCTTGTCGCCTGCGCGCCGGGGCCGATGCCCCTCAATCCGGCCGATCTGCCCTTCACGCGCCTGCGCGCTGGGCTTCGGCTGTCCCCAGATGGTCCCCGGTTCGGGGCCGACGGTGCATCTTCTGCACCACCTGACCATGGCGGCAAGACCGCCATGGCCCAATAAAAAATCAAAAGATCACTCAACAAGGGAAAACCACATGATACCTCTACGATCCGCATTGAAACAGTCGCGCGGACTTGCCGCCGCCTTCGCCGCCACCACGGCGCTTTTGGCGCCCGGCTCACTGGCGGCGCAGGATGGCGAAACGACCATCACGGCGGTCATGCACTCGGGCCTGCGGGTTCTTGATCCGGTCATCACCACCGCGCATATCACCCGCAACCACGGCTATATGATCTATGACGTGCTGACCGCCGTGGACGAGAATTTTGAGCCGCAGCCGCAGATGGCCAGCTGGGAGGTCTCCGAAGACGGGTTGGTCTATACTTTCACCCTGCGCGATGGGCTGATGTTCCATGACGATGCGCCGGTCACCGGCGAAGATGTCGTGGCCTCTCTCAAACGCTGGGGCAAACGTGATGGCGGTGGCCAGCTGATCTTTGACGTGACCGAAAGCCTTGAGGCCAGCGACGAAAAGACCGTTGTTTGGACCCTGACCGAGCCTTTCGGACCGCTCTTGTCGGTGATCTCCAAACAATCGGCGGTGCCGCCTTTCATCATGCCCAAGCGCGTGGCCGAAACCTCGGCGGATGAGACCATCACGGAATATATCGGCTCCGGTCCCTTCGTTTTTAACCAAGATGAATACGAGCCCGGCGTGAATGTCACCTATGAGAAGTTCGACGACTACGTCCCACGGGACGAGGAAGCCTCGTGGATGGCGGGCGGCAAGGTCGTCAATGTCGACCGTGTGGTCTGGACCACGATGCCCGACGCGCTGACCGCGATCAACGCGCTCTCGGCGGGGGAGATCGACTATCTCGAACAGGTGCAGATCGACTTGCTGCCGATCCTCGAAAGCAGCCCCGAGGTCACTGTCGAGACACGCGATGATCTTGGGTATGTCACCATCGGTCGGCCCAACCACCTGCACCCGCCCTTTGACAACAAGCTGGTCCGTCAGGCGGCCATGGCGGCACTGGATCAAGAATCCATGCTGCAAACGATGCAGGGCGACCCGGCCTATTATAACGTCTGCGGTGCGATCTTTGGTTGTTCGACACCCTTGGGTGACGAAGCGGATGCAGAGATCGTGACCGGTGGCGCGGACCCTGAAAAGGCCAAGGCGCTGCTCGAAGAGGCAGGCTATGACGGCACGCCGATCGTGTTGATGGCGCCGACGGATGTGATCAGCCTGATCAACCAACCTGTCGTGGCTGCCCAAGCCCTGCGCGAAGCGGGTTTCGAAGTCGACATGCAGTCGATGGACTGGCAATCGGTCGTGCAGCGCCGCGCCCAGCAAAGCCCGGTGTCCGAGGGCGGCTGGAACATGTTCTTTACCAACTGGATGGTGCCCGAGATTTCGGACCCGCTGACCAATGTGATGGTCAGTGGCCGTGGCGACGAGGCATGGTTTGGCTGGCCGACTGATCCCGAGATCGAAGAACTGCGCGCGAAGTTCATGAAAGCCGAAGGGCCCGAAGCTCAGAAGGAAGTGGCCGTCGAGATCCAGAAACACGTCATGGATAACGTCAACTACATCATGATGGGTGAATATCTGATCCCGCAGGCGCGCCGCAACACGATCCAGAACATGCTGCCATCGCCCGTGCCGGTGTTTTGGAACATGACCAAAGAGGCGGAATAATCCAGCCCTCGGAGAGCGCGCCCGCCGCGCTCTCCACCGTCACCTCTGCACGCAGGCAGCGCCCCGAACCGACTTCGGGACTGCCTTCTTTCCGCCGAAAGGGACCTTCCGGAAAATGCTCGTCTATATCCTGAAGCGCGTCTTGGCCACGATTCCGGTCATGCTGATCGTCGCCATCTTCGTCTTCCTTCTGCTGCGTCTCACCCCCGGTGATCCGGCAGCCATTCTCGCCGGCGATGCCGCCACCCCCGCACAGCTTGAACGGATCCGTGACCGTCTGGGTCTGAATGATCCGCTGCTGACACAGTTTTTCACATGGATCGGCCAATTGCTGCGCGGTGATCTGGGCGTCTCGCTTTTGTCGAACACCTCCGTGGCGGGCATGTTGGGCGACCGGCTGGGGCCGACCATCAACATCGCGCTGATGACCATCACGATCTCTGTCCTGCTGGCCGTGCCGATGGGCGTGATCGCCGCTTGGCGTCACCGCACTTGGGTCGACTTTCTGGTGATGTCCTTCTCGGTACTGGGCTTTTCGGTGCCGGTCTTCGTGATCGGCTATATCCTGATCCAGATCTTCGCGATTGAGCTGCGTTGGGTGCCGGTGCAGGGCTACAAGGCGCCGTCGGACGGCATCGGGCCGTTCTTCTCGCGGGCCATTCTGCCCTCGCTGACGCTGGCCACGATTTATGTCGCCCTCATTGCCCGGATGACGCGGGCCTCCATGCTCGAAGTGCTGGGCGAAGACTACATCCGCACTGCGCGGGCCAAGGGCGTGCGCGAGAATGTCGTGCTGTTCCACCATGCGCTGCGCAATGCCGCGGTGCCGATCCTGACGATCATCGGCACCGGGTTTGCGCTGCTGATCTCGGGCGTGGTGGTGACGGAAAGCGTCTTTAACATCCCCGGCATCGGGCGTCTGACGGTCGATGCGATCCTCGCGCGCGACTACCCCGTCATTCAGGCGATGATCCTGCTGACGGCGGGCATCTACGTCTTCGTGAACCTCTTGGTTGACGTCTCCTATTCATTCTTCGACCCAAGGATCCGGTACTGACATGATCGAGCAACCCCAATCCCGTCACAGCGCCTTTCAGGTGCTGACCGGACTGCTTTCCCTGCCTGCGGGCGCGAGGGTCGGTATCGGCCCCATGCTGGCGGCTCTGACCCTTGTAACCATCGTGCTGGCCTCCATTCTGGCGCCACTCTACGTGCCCTATGACCCGCTGGCGATGAACTCAGCCGCGCGGCTCAAACCACCGTCCGAGGAGTTTCTGCTGGGCACCGACCCATACGGGCGGGACACATTCTCCCGCGTGATGGTGGGCGGGCGCGTGTCGCTGCTCATTGGCGTCGGCGCGGCGCTAGTCAGCGTCGCCATCGGCTTGGCCATCGGCCTTGTTGCGGGGTTCTTTCGGATGGCCGACAGCATCATCATGCGGATCATGGACAGCCTGATGGCGATCCCCGCGATCCTGCTGGCGATTGCCCTCGTGGCGCTGAACGGGCCGTCGCTCGGCTCGGTCATCATCGCCATCACGGTGCCGGAGGTGCCGCGCGTGGTGCGGCTGGTGCGCTCGGTCGTGCTGTCGGCACGGGAGGAACCCTATGTCGAGGCGGCCATCGCGCTCGGCTCGTCGATGCCCAAGATCCTGATCCAGCACCTAATGCCCAACACCATGGCGCCGCTTATTGTCCAAGGCACTTATATCTGCGCCTCGGCGATCCTGATCGAGGCGATCCTGAGCTTCCTCGGCGCGGGCGTCAGCACGGAGATCCCCACTTGGGGCAACATCATGGCCGAGGGGCGGACCTATTTCCAAATCAAGCCGGGGCTGATCTTCTGGCCGGGGCTGCTGCTGTCGCTTTGCATCCTGTCGATCAACCTTTTGGGCGACACCGCGCGCGATCTGCTCGACCCGCGCATGAAGAAACGGGAGGGCTGAGAGATGCAGTTCAAGACCAAAGACTTCTCCGACGCGCGTGAGGTTCTTAAAGTGCGCGACCTGCGCATCGGGCTGGCCGGGCGGCCACAGGCCAAGCCGGTGATCGACGGGATCGACCTCACCATTCGCGCGGGCGAGACGCATTGCTTGGTGGGTGAATCCGGCTCGGGCAAATCCGTGACCTCGCTCGCGGCCATGGGGCTGCTGCCGAAATCAGCGCTGGAGGTGCAAAGCGGCAGCATCACGCTAGATGATTTCGAGATCACCAGCGCCAGCCATGCGCAAATGCGCCAGCTGCGCGCGCGGCGGATCGCGATGATCTTCCAAGAGCCGATGACCGCGCTGAACCCGGTGCTGCGGGTGGGCGAGCAGATCATGGAAGTGCTCAACATGCACAGCGATCTGAGCCAATCCGAGGCCAAGAAACGCACGCTCGACATGATGGATCAGGTGCATCTGCCGGATGTGAACCGCATCTTCAGCGCCTTCCCGCACCAACTTTCCGGCGGGCAGCGCCAGCGCATCATGATCGCCATGGCGCTGATCCTCGACCCCGATCTGCTGATCGCGGATGAGCCGACGACGGCGCTGGACGTGACCACGCAGTTGCAGATCCTCAAGCTCATCGCCGAGATGCAAGAGCGCCACGGCACCGCCGTGCTCTTCATTACGCACGACATGGGCGTGGTGGCCGAGATCGCGGATACCGTGACGGTGATGCAGCAGGGCAAGATCGTCGAACGCGCGCCGATTGAAAAGCTGCTGACCAAGCCGGAGAAGGACTATACCCGCACCCTGCTGACCGCCGTGCCAAACCTCACCCCGCGCCCCGCAAGGGCGGCGGCAGCGCAGAGCGAGGTGGTGCGTGTCGCCGGGCTTGATATGACCTATGGCGGCGGCGGCTTCCTGCGCCGCAGCGAAGGGGTCAAGGCCGCGCAGGATGTCAGCTTTACCATCAAGCCGGGACGGACGCTGGGCATCGTGGGGGAATCCGGCTCCGGCAAATCCACCGTGGCACGGGCCATCATGCGGCTGATCGATCCGACCGCGGGCAGCGTGAATGTCGCGGGGACCGAGATTGCCAAACTCTCGCGCCGCCAATTGCGCGACCACCGCAAACATCTGCAAATCGTGTTTCAGGATCCCTACCGCTCGCTTAACCCGCGTTGGACCGTGGCGCGCAGTCTTTGCGAAGGGCCGATCAACTTCGGCACCCCGCGTGCCGAGGCGATGCGCCATGCCGCCGAATTGATGGAGCTGGTGGACCTGCCGCGCGACGCGCTTGACCGCTATCCACATCAGTTTTCGGGCGGACAACGCCAGCGTATTGCCATTGCGCGGGCGGTGGCGATGAAGCCCGATCTGCTGGTCGCGGATGAGGCCGTCTCGGCGCTTGATGTGAGCGTTCAGGCACAGGTGCTCGACCTTTTGGATGACATTCAAGAGAAGTTCGGCGTGGCCATGCTGTTTATCACCCATGACCTGCGCGTCGCGGCGCAGATTTGTGACGAGGTGTTGGTCATGCAGCGCGGGCAGGTCGTTGAATACGGCCCTGCGGGCGATGTGCTGGCCAACCCGCATCACGACTACACACGCAACCTGATCGAAGCGGCCCCGGGCCGCCATTGGGATTTTGCCAACTACCGCGCGCTCGGCAGCGCCACCATGACGACAGGAGCCACCGCATGACCGTCCTTCCCAAGATCGAAGCCTTCGCCGCCGATCTCACCGCCATCCGCCAAGACATCCACGCCCATCCCGAACTGGGGTTCGAAGAGGTCCGCACCGCGGGCATCGTGGCCGAAAAGCTGCGCGCCTATGGCGTGGACGAGGTGCACGAAGGGCTGGGCGGCACCGGGGTTGTCGGCATTATCAAGGGCGCCGGCGGTGGCAACCGCCGTGTCGGGCTGCGCGCAGATATGGACGCGCTGCCGATTTTGGAAGATTCCGGCGTGCCCTATGCCTCGACCAACCCCGGGCGGATGCATGCCTGCGGCCATGACGGCCACACCACCATGCTCTTGGGGGCTGCGCGTTATCTGGCGGAGACACGGGATTTCGACGGTACCGTGGTGCTGATCTTTCAACCCGCCGAAGAGGGCTTGGGCGGCGCGCGCCGGATGCTGGAGGAGGGGCTGTTCGAGAAATTCCCCTGTGACGAGATTTACGGCATGCACAACGATCCCAACTCGGAGCCGGGTGTGGTCAATGTTACCCCCGGCGCGGCCATGGCGGGGGCGGCCTTCTTTGACATTACCGTCAAAGGCACCGGCAGCCACGCGGCGATGCCGCATCAGTCGCGTGATCCGATCGTTATCGGCACGGCGCTGGTGCAGCAGTTGCAATCCGTGGTCAGCCGCAACACCCCGCCGACCAAGCCGATCGTGCTGTCTGTCACCAAATTCAACGCAGGTTCGGCCTATAACGTGGTGCCCGATACCGCCACCATCGCGGGCACGATCCGTTACTTCCACCAAGACGTGATCGAGATGGCCGAGGCCCGGATGCGCGAACTCTGCGCCGGTATGGCCAGCGCCTATGGGATCGAGATCGAAGTCGACATCCGCAATGTCTTTGACGTGTTGATGAACGATCCGGAACTCACCACCGCCTATGTCGAAGCGGCGGCCAGTGTGGTGGGGGGAGAGAATGCCCATGTCTCGACCGAGCAGGCCAGTGGGTCCGAGGATTTCGCGGATATGCTAAAGGTGGTGCCAGGCGCCTATTGCCGGGTGGGGCACGCAGGCAGCGTGCCGTTGCACAACCCCGGTTTCGTACTGGATGACGCGATTCTGCCCATCGGTGCCTCGATCTATGCGCGGATCGTTGAGACGCGCCTGCCGAAGGTCGGCAGCTAGGCCATTGCACCCACCCGCTTTGATTTAAGCCATTCGCCCTGCTGTCGCGCGGCGGAGAAAAGGAGTTTGAATATGACCAACCCGCTCGATTTGCCCTTTGAAACCGAAGAGATGCTCACCGGGCTGCGCCCTTGGATTGAAACCGAAAGCCCCACATTCGACGGGGCGGCGGTGAACCGGATGATGGATGTGGTGCAGCACGATCTGGCGATCCTGGGCGCGCGGACCGAGCGTATCCCAAGCCCGATGGGGCTGGGCGACAGCCTGCGCGCGGAGATGCCTCATCCCAAAGCGGGCGAGGGGGGCATTCTGCTTTTGGGCCATATGGACACGGTTCACCCCATCGGCACATTGGCCAAACTGCCCTACAAACGCGAAGGCGAGCTTTGTTATGGGCCCGGCTTGATGGACATGAAGGGCGGCAATTACGTCTATCTTGATGCGCTGCGTAAACTGCTGGCCGCCGGGATTGAGACGCCGCTGCCGGTGACGGTGCTCTTCACCCCCGATGAGGAAATCGGCACCCCCGCCACCCGCCGGCTGATCGAAGAAGAGGCCAAGCGCCACAAATACATCCTCGTCCCCGAACCCGCGCGGCCCGACGGCGGCGCGGTGATCGGGCGCTATGCCATCGCGCGGTTCAATCTTCAGACGCGGGGCCGCCCCAGTCACGCGGGCTGGGCGCTGTCCGAAGGCCGCTCGGCCATCGCGGAAATGGCCAAGGCCGTGGGCACGATCGAAGGCATGACGACCGAGGACTGCACCTTCTCGCTCGGGGTCTTTCACGCGGGCCAATGGGTCAACTGCGTCTCCTCGGTCTGCGATGCCGAAGTGCTCACCATGGCCAAGACGCAAGAGCAGCTCGATGCGGGCGTGGAAAAGATGATGGCGCTGAACTCGGACGAAGGCGACGTGATCATGGAAATCCGCCGCGGCGTCACCCGCCCGGTTTGGGAGCCCGACCAGCCCGGCACGATGGCCATGCTGAAGCTCGCGCAGGAGATTGGGGGCGAACTGGGGATCGAGATCACCGGAAGCTCTGCCGGGGGCGGATCGGACGGTAATTTCACCGGCTTCCTCGGCCTGCCGACGCTGGATTCCATCGGCGTGCGTGGCAAGGGGCTGCATACGTTGCAGGAGCATATCTATGTCGACAGCCTCACCGAACGTGCGAAACTGGCGGCGGGGTTGTTCTGTCGCTTGACGGCTTGAGAGGGGGGGGGAGGGGCGGAGACCTCCTCTAAACGACCCCCGCCGCTAGCTGCTGCGCGTCGCCCCATTCGCGGGGGGATTGGCCGTACATGCGTTTGAACTCTCGGCTGAATTGCGAGGCGCTGATGTAGCCTACAGCCATTGCCGCTTCGCTGACCGTGGCGCCGCCTGCGATTTTCACGGCGGCATTGTTCAGGCGCATGGATTTGACGAATTGTATCGGCGACATCGTCGTTACCTGTTTGAACTTGCGGTGAAATACCGCGCGGCTCATGCCCGCGCGTTGGGCCATCGCGTCGATGGAGATGGGCGCGTCGAGATGGGCCGCGACATGCGAGATGGCCCGCGCCACGGCATTGCCCGCCCCGAAGGCCCGCCGCGCGAAGAGCCCTGCCTCTCCTTTCAGGATGGCGTAGTACAGCTCCCGCAGGCGCGCTTCGGCCAGCACGGCGCGGTCGGTTTCGCTTTCGCTCAATTGCAGCAGGCGCAGCAGGGCGTCGGAGAAGGCCCCGTCCCATGCCGCGAGTTTGATCCCCTCGGCGCGCAGGTCGGCGGGGGCAGGGGGCAGCAGGCTCCCCGCGCTTTCCATTTCAAGCGAAAGCTCCGCCATAAGTCGCGCGTCCAGAGCGATGTAGACGCCGAATAGCGGGGTCTGGGGCGAGGCGCTTGGCGTGCCCGCTTTGACCGGCATCGACATGGGGCAGCACATATAGCGGCTGTCGTCATAGACATAGCGCTGACCGTCCAGCACCGCCTCTTTCGCGCCGCTGACGATGGCAATGACAGAGGGTTCATAGACCGCAGGCGCGCAGGGGATCGCGCTGGTGGCGCGGAAATACTGCACGCCCTTGATGCCGGTCTCGGTCAGCCCGTCGGTCTGGCTGTGCCGTTCGATGATATGGCGGATTTGGTCTTTGCTCATGCGTGGAGATTAGGGCCGCATGAGCGTTTTATGCAATGGCTGTGAGAGGATCAGGCAAGTAATCGCGACGATCTGGCCTGTTTCCATTGGGTGGTGAGATTTATCTGCAAGGTCAACGGGGCGCGATGCCTCTTTAACGGTAAGGAGCAAGACCATGGCAGACAAGACTTTCGGCGCGCACGGCTGGACCCCTGAGCGGATTGGCAGGCTGGAGGGGAAGACCTTTGTGATCACCGGGGCCAATGCGGGGGCCGGTTTTCAGGCGGCGCGGACTTTGCTGAGCAAAGGTGCCGCGGTCGTGATGCTGAACCGCAGTGCAGAGCGGTCGGCAGAGGCCGTGGCAAAGCTGAAAGACGAATATGGCGCGGCGGCGCAGGTCAGCTTTATTCGGATGGATTTGGCCGATCTGGACACGGTACGCAGCGCTGCGGCAGAGCTTCTGCGCGATGTTCCTCGGATCGACGCGCTGATCTGCAACGCCGCCATCGCGCAGGTGCCAAGCCGCCAGCTAACCAAGGCGGGACATGAAAGCCAGTTGGGCACCAATCACTACGGCCACTTCCTGCTCTGCGGGCTGTTGTTCGACCGAATCGAAGAGACCGCGGGCCGGATCGTGGTGGTTGCGAGCCTTGGCTACAAGATGGGCCTGCGCACCATCCAGTTCGACGACATGAACTGGGACAAGAACTACCGCGCCAACCCCGCCTATAGTCAGAGCAAGCTGGCGCAGATGATGTTTGCCTATGAATTGCAGGACCGCGTCGCGCAGGCGGGAAAGAACGTTGAGGTCTATGTCTGTCACCCCGGTGCCTCGGCCACCTCTTTGATCAGCACCAGCGGTGGCCTGATGACGCGGTTCACGTGGTGGCTCATGTCGAAACTGCCGATCGTTCAAACGGCAGAGCGGGGCGCCTATCCAGAGGTCATGTGCGCCACCGAAAACGGGCTGGAGCAGCGCGCGCTTTACGGCCCCACAGGCCGAATGGAGATGGTCGGCCCGGTTGGGCGCGGATCGCTGGAGCCCTATGCCTATGACAAAGCCACGATGGTCAAACTCTGGCAGCGGTCCGAGGAAGAAACCGGTTTTCACTGGGCCGTGTGAGGTGGGGCGGGGCATGTCACAGCCCCGCCAAACCCTGCGAAATCAGGCACACTCGGACCCGGCGCAGAGTGTCGTTTCGTGTGTCAGTTGCACAATAAAGTTGCAGTTGATGAGCCGTCAGCGGACAATTCTTGCCAAATGAGATCATTCGGTTAGTCTCTGATCTCGGGTCGCCCGACCAATAGCGTATTTCAAGTAAGCAAAGGGGCGGCCACTCTGGGAGGAGGAAACATGACTGAGACTAAAAAGTTCAATCGACGTTCGTTCCTGACGAAGTCCGCACTTGCTGGGGGGGCCGCTACCGGGAGCATGCTGGCCGCACCGGCGGTGTTGGCGCAAGCGCCGATCGTCATCAAGATGCAGACGTCGTGGAACGACGCCAACATTTGGCAAGACTTTGCCCGCGATTACGCGACACGGGTGGAGGAGATGTCGGGAGGGCGTCTCAAGGTCGACGTGCTGCCTGCGGGCGCGGTCGTCGCGGCGTTTCAGGTGCTTGATGCCGTGAACGACGGTCTGATCGACGCGGCGCATTCGGTGCCCGTCTATTGGTACGGCAAGAACAAAGCCGCATCGCTCTTTGGCACCGGGCCGGTTTTTGGCGGCTCTGCCACCACCATGCTGTCGTGGTTCTACCAGGGCGGCGGTCAGGAGCTTTATAACGAGCTGACCCAAGATATCATGGGCCTCGACGTTGTTGGCTACATGGGCTTCCCGATGTTTGCGCAGCCCTTTGGCTGGTTCAAAGATGAGGTGAACTCCGTCGACGATCTGCAGGGCTTCAAGTACCGCACCGTGGGTCTGGCCGCCGATCTGATGGCCAAGCTGGGCATGTCTGTTGCACAGTTGCCGGGCGGTGAAATCGTGCCTGCGATGGAACGTGGCGTGATCGACGCCTTTGAGTTCAACAATCCGTCGTCGGACAAGGATTTCGGTGCACAGGACGTGGCCAAGAACTACTATCTGTCGTCCTATCACCAAGCGTCTGAGAGCTTTGAATTCCTGTTCTCCAAGATGTTCCTCGAAGACCTCGATCCCGATCTTCAGGCGATTCTGAAATACGCTGTTGAGGCGGTCTCGACCGCGAACACGGCCAAGGCGATGGACCGCTATTCGGCGGACCTTCAGTTCTTGCAGAACGAGGCTGGCGTGACCGTGCGGCGCACGTCCAAAGATATCTTGGATGCGCAGCTTAAGGCATGGGATGAACTGATCCCCGAGTTGGAATCCGATCCCTTCATGAAAAAGACCCTCGACAGCCAGCGCGAATGGGTCGACCGCGTGGCCTATTACGAGTTGATGAACTCGCCGGATTACGGTCTTGCTTACGAGCATTACTTCCCCGGCAAGATCAAACTCTGATCCCGCAATCCCATAACATCACCGCGAACTCCGGCGCATCAGCGCGCCGGGGTTCGTGCGAGATACCGAGGGCATCATGATATCTTTCATTCGGTTCGCCGATAACCTTTCCGCATGGTTCGGCAAGGCTTTCGCTTGGCTCATTTTGCTGATGTCCATCGGCACGGGCTACGAAGTTTTTGTGCGCTATGTGCTGAACAATCCCACCGCTTGGGCGCTGGACGTGTCCTTCATCATGTATGGCACGCTCTTTATGATGGGCGGGGCCTATACCCTGTCGCGTGGGGGGCATGTGCGGGGGGATTTCCTCTACCGGCTGTTCCAGCCGCGCACCCAAGGCATGATCGACCTCGTGCTCTACATCATCTTCTTTTTTCCCGGGGTCACGGCGCTGATCCTCGCGGGGTGGAAATACGCCGCCCGGTCTTGGTCATATGGCGAAGTGTCGGTCAACAGCCCGGCGGGCGTGCCGATCTATCAATTCAAGGCGATCATCGTGGCGGCGGGGATCCTGCTGTTCATCCAAGGCATTGCGCAGGTCTGCCGCTGTCTTATCGCCATACGTTCCAACTACTGGCTCGAAGCCGAGGAAGACGTCTTTGAGACCGAAGACCTCATGATGCGCGAAGCCAATAAGGCCGAGAAAGGCCATCTCACATGACCGATCCGCAAATCGCCCTGATGATGCTTGGGCTGTTCATCGTCTTTGTTTTCCTGGGCTTTCCGATTGCTTTCACGCTGATGGCGATGGGCATCGGCTTTGGCTACTACGCCTATTTCGACGCGCGCCGGATGTGGCGTGGCTTTGACCGGCTGGATGAGGGGGCCGGCCAGTGGGAGCAATGGTCGACCTGGTTCGAGGGGTTTTTCAACAACCGAATATTCGATCTCTTCGTGAACCAAACCTTCACGGTGATGTCGAACGAAGTGCTGACCGCGGTGCCGCTGTTCCTGTTCATGGGCTATATCGTGGAGCGGTCGAATATCGTCGACCGGCTGTTCACCACGCTCAACATCGCCTCGAAAAACATCCCCGGCTCAATGGGTGTGGCCGCGCTGATCACATGCGCGCTTTTTGCCACGGCCACCGGGATTGTTGGCGCGGTTGTGACGCTGATGGGCCTGCTGGCGCTGCCTGCGATGCTCAAGGCGCGCTATGATCCGTCTTTCGCGGCGGGCATCATCTGTGCGGGCGGGACGCTGGGCATTTTGATCCCACCCTCGATCATGCTGATCGTCTATGCGGCGGCGACCAACGTCTCTATCGTGCGGCTTTACGCGGCGGCGCTGCTGCCGGGGCTGACGCTGGTCGGGCTCTATCTGGTCTACATCATCGGGCGGTCGCTGTTGCAGCCGTCTTCGGCCCCACGTCCCACAGCGGATGAGGTGCCGGACATGCCGATGGGCAGGCTCTTGTTGATGATCGCGACATCCTTCCTGCCGCTGGCGTTTTTGATCTTCGCGGTGCTGGGGTCGATCCTCTTTGGATTGGCAACACCGACCGAGGCGGCCTCCATCGGGGCGCTTGGGGGCATCTTCCTCGCCTTCATCTACCGGGCAATGACATGGCAGCGGATGCGCGAGAGTGTCTACCTCACGGTGCGCACCACGGCGATGGTCTGCTGGCTTTTCGTTGGCTCCTACACCTTCTCGGCGGTGTTCTCCTACCTCGGCGGGGAGCATGTGATCTCAGAGTTCGTGCAGTCGCTGAACCTGTCGCCGATCATGTTCCTGATCCTTGCGCAGCTGATCATCTTCTTGCTGGGCTGGCCGCTGGAATGGTCCGAGATCATCATCATCTTCGTGCCGATCTTCTTGCCCCTGCTGGCGGTGTTCGAGATTGATCCGCTGTTCTTTGGCATCCTCGTGGCGCTGAACCTACAGACCAGTTTCTTAACGCCACCGATGGCCATGTCGGCCTATTACCTCAAAGGGATCGCCCCGCCCGAGTTGCGCCTGACGCAGATTTTTGCGGGCGTGATGCCGTTCCTCTTCTGCGTGATCCTGTCGATGGTGCTGATGTATGTCTTCCCGCAGATCGTCTTCTATCTGCCGGAGGTGTTCTATGGGCGCTGAGCCAAGGATGACCGCAGCGGCAGCGCTCGGCGTGGTCGAGTTGCGGGACCGTCTGGCGAGCGGCGCGCTGGACGCGCTGGCGCTGGTGGAAAGCTACATCGCGCGGATCGAAGCGCGCGAGGAGGTCGTGGGCGCTTGGGCGTGGTTCGATCCCGAGTTCGCCCGTGCACAGGCCCGCACGCTCGACAGTTATCGTCGGGCGGGCCGACCGCTTGGGCGGTTGCACGGGCTGCCGGTGGGGCTGAAAGACGTGATCGACACCCGCAGCATCCCCACAGAGAACGGCTCGGCCCAAGACAAGGGGCGCGTGCCGCTGCGCGATGCTTTCATCGTCGAGCGGCTCAAGGCCGAGGGCGCGATTATCATGGGCAAGACGGTCACGACCGAGCTTGCCTTCATGCATCCGGGCAAGACCTCCAATCCGCATAATCCGGCACATAGCCCCGGCGGCTCGTCCCAAGGTTCGGCGGCGGCTGTGGCGGATGGCATGGTGCCGCTGGCCATCGGCACGCAGACGGGCGGCTCAGTGATCCGGCCTGCGTCCTATTGTGGGGTCACCGGGTTCAAACCGACCTTCGGTGCGATCCCGCGCCGGGGGGTGCTGACGCAATCGCCCTCGCTCGACACCATCGGCGTCTTTGCCAGTGATCCCGCCGGTGCGGCGCTGCTGGCCGAGGTGCTATTTGGCCATGACCCCGAAGACAGCGCCACCGAACTTGCCCCCAAGCCCGCGCTTTTGGCGCAGACCACCACCGCGCCGCCGATCCCGCCGGTCTTTGGTTTCGTTCGCCCGCCGGGGTGGGAGGATGCCGACCCGCAGCTTCACGCGGCTTTCGAAGAATTGGTCGCAGCACTTGGTGATCAGGCGTTCGAACTGCCCCTGCCGTTGGTCTTCGACGGGGCAGCAGAGGCGCGCAAACGCATCAACTTTGCCGAGATGGCCTATCACTATTACCCCTACCTGCGTGATGGGGCCGACCTGCTGTCACCCGCGACCCGCGAGGCGATGGAGGCGGGCAACAAGGTGTTGGCCCGCGATTACCAATCGGCCCGCGACCTGCCCAAGGTGCTGACCGCCGCGCTTGAAGAATTGCTGACCCGCTGTGACGTGCTTTTATGCCCATCGGCCACCGGCCCCGCGCCGCGCGGGCTGGAGGCGACCGGCGATCCGATTTTCAATGGTCTGTGGACGCTCTGTGGCAGCCCCTGTGTGAACGTGCCTTTGATGACATCGGAAGACGGGCTGCCGATGGGCGTGCAACTGGTCGGCGGTCACGGCCAAGACGGGCGCCTGATGCGCAGCGCACAATGGCTTTTCGACTGGGCCGATGGCGCAACCCAATGAGGATTGAAACATGAACCGTTTACTTGCTCTTTTCGCCTTCGCCGCGATTGCGATCTTTCTGCTGATCCTCGCGGTTGAGGTGCCCAGCATTGATCTGATCATCATCGTCGCGGTGACGCTGGCCTTCGTGGCCTATGATTTCTTCACCTCCAGTCGGAAGGATCGGGACTGACCCATGGGCAAGCCTGTCATCTGGATCACCCGGCAGCTTTCTGACGCCACGCTCGACCGGGCGCGGCGTGACTATGAGGTGATCTGGGATCCGGCTGACGCACCCGGCAGCGCCGAGGACATCATCGCGATGAGCGCACAGGTCGATGGCATGATCCCCTGTCACTCCGAGCATTTCAGCGCCGATGTGGTGGCCCAGCTTGACCCCCGGCTCAAGATCATCGCCAACCACTCCGTCGGGGTGGATCACTGCGATCTGCCCAGCCTCAAGGCGCGGGGGATTGTCGTGACGAACACGCCCGGCGTTCTGTCGGATGCCACGGCGGAACTGGCGCTGATGCTGATGCTGGGGGCTGCGCGGCATGCGGTGGCGGGGGACCAGCTTGTGCGCAGCGGGCAGTGGCAGTCGTGGTCGCCCGCGATGCTGGTGGGCAAACAGCTCTCCGGTGCGCGGCTCGGGATCATCGGTATGGGCGGCGTGGGCCGCGCCTTTGCCCGCAAGGCGCGCGGGCTGGATATGGAGATTCATTACCACAACCGCCGACAACTGGACCTGGAGGAGGAGGCGGGCGCGACCTATCACGCCGAGTTGGATGACCTGCTGGCGGTGTCGGACTTCCTAACGCTGCACTGCCCGGCCACACCCGAAACCGTCGGCCTTTTGAACGCAGCACGGCTGGCGCGTCTGCCCAAGGGCTGCGTGATCGTGAACACCGCGCGTGGCAATCTGGTGGATGAAGCGGCACTGCTTGAGGCGCTGACCTCGGGCCATGTCGGCGCGGCGGGGTTGGATTGTTTCGTGACCGAGCCGGGCGGCAACCCGGCCTTTGCTGCGCATGACAACGTGATGATGATGCCGCATGTGGGCAGCGCCACCGTGGCCACCCGCGATGCGATGGGTTTCAAGGCGCTGGACAACCTCGATCACTTTTTCCGGGGAGAGACACCGCCGGATCAGCTGTAGCGGCGGCGGCCCGTCAAACGACGCCGGGCGGCTGCGCAGCCACGCCGCGGCGCAGCCGTGATGGCAAGGGTAGGGTGATGATGGCAAGACAGCCAATCACCAGCGCAACGCCGATCCAGCCAAGCGGGGGGAGGCGTTCGCCCACGATGACCACGGCGAGCACCGCGGCGACGACCGGCTCGAACAGGGTGATCACGGTGGCCATGCTTGCCTCTACCCGGGCAAGGCCGTAGCCGAAGGCGATATAGCCCAAAAACATCGGCACAGCGGCCATATAAAGCCCCACGGCCGCGTTGGTCCATGACGCCAGAAAAGCCCCGCCCGAGATCAGAAGCACCGGCATCAGCAGCAGTCCACCCAGCCCGAAGGTCGCCCCCATGGCCACGGTAGAGCCGGTGCCTTGCAGCATCATCTTGCGCGCGCTCCACGAATAAAGCGCGTAGGTGAAGCCCCCGATCAGGCCCAGCAAGACGCCCAAGGGAACCGATGGCGCGCGCAGCGTCTCCCCATGGGCGGCGTTTTCGGCCAAGCAGATCAGCCCCATGCCGATCAGCCCCACCGCCGCGCCAAGGGACCAGCGCAGGGTCAGGCGGCGGCGGTCCAGCAAGTATTCGATCAGCGCCGAGAGCAGCGGCGCAGAGCCGATGGTGATGACCGTGCCCACCGTCACCCCCGCCAGCCGCATCGCGCCGTAAAAGGCCAGCGGATAGACCGCCACCGCCACTGCGCCGATGACCAGCAGACGGCGCTGCTGCCAGAGCCGCGCACGCTGGTTCAGGATGCCCCGCCCGGCCCAAAGGGCCTGCGCGATCCCGCCCAGACCCATGGCCGCAGCACCGATGGCGGCGGCGCTCACGTCGGGGGCAAAGGTGGCGGCGGTGCCGGTGGTGCCCCAGACGACGGCCGCGAAAAGGATGGCAAACACGCCCCAGCGGTGACCCTGCATCATGCGAGCGTCCTTAGCATATCTTCGGCCATCGCCCGCGCCAAACGCTGCGCGGCGGTCACGGCCTCCGCCCCCCGAAGCGGCCAAGTCTGCGTGAGCCCTTCGATGATGAGCAAGAGCGCCGTCTCAGCTCCGGCCAGATTGGTGGCCACGGCGGCCTTGGTCGCGACCTCGGCCTTATGCCGCGTCAGCAGGGCGCGCAGGCTATCGCTGCCGGGGTCGGCGGCGACGGCGGCATGAAACAGGCAGCCGTGAGAGGTTTCCGTTTCCATCCACTGCCCGACACGCGCCAAGATCGCCTCCAGCGCGTCGGTGGGTGCCTTCGGTAGATCGTCGAAAACCAGCGCGAGGTAGCGCCGTTGGCGGTTTTCCAGTGCCGCCAGCACCATCTCAGCACGGGACGGGGTGTATTTATAAAGCGTGCGCAGACTTACCCCCGCCGCATCTCGCAGGTCTTCGACGCTGGGTTCGGCGAAGCCGCGGGCGGCAAAGGCACGCTCAAGCCCGGCGGCGATTTTGCTTTGGGTATCTGTCATGCTTGACGATGTAGAGGGATCCCTCTACCTACGCAAGTAGAGTAATCATTCTACACTCGAAGGAGCCGAAGCGATGACCCTACCAGAGACGATGAAAGCCATGCGGCTGACCGGCCACGGCGGCTTGGACAAGCTGGAGTGGCGCGAAGACGTTGCGGTGCCAAAACCCGCAGCCGGAGAGGTTTTGGTCCGCGTCGGCGCGGCGGCGGTGAACAACACGGATGTGAACACGCGCACGGGCTGGTATTCCAAAGCGGTGCGAGGCGATACCGGATCGGCGGCGAGCGAGGGCTACGACGGCGCGTCGGACGCCGACGGCGGCTGGTCGGGTGCCTTGAGCTTTCCGCGCATCCAAGGCGCCGATTGCTGCGGAGAGATCGTGGCCGCAGGCGAGGGCGTCGATGCGGGGCGGATTGGCGAGCGGGTTCTGATCCGGCCCATGTATAGGCCTGCGGGTGCGGGGCCGGATGATTTGGTCACCTTCGGATCGGAGCGGGATGGGGGTTTTGCCGAATACGCCACCGCCGAGGCCAGCAATGCGCTGCGGATCGACAGCGCGCTCACGGACCTCGAACTCGCTTCTTTTCCCTGCGCCTTTTCGACTGCCGAAGGGATGATCCAGCGCGCGGCATTGGGGGCGGAGCGTGTGTTGATCACCGGCGCCTCTGGCGGCGTCGGCTCGGCTGCGGTGCAACTGGCCAAACGGCGCGGGGCGCATGTGACGGCGGTGACCAGCCCCGGCAAGATGGAGGCGCTGAAGACGCTCGGCGCGGATGAGACGCTCGGCCGGGATGCGGCACTGCCGGAGGATGCCTTTGATGTGGTGCTCGACCTTGTTGGCGGGGCGCGTTGGCCCAAGCTGCTTGATGCTCTGGTGCCGCGCGGGCGCTATGTGACCTCGGGCGCGATTGCCGGGCCGATCGTCGAGTTGGACCTGCGCACGCTCTACCTCAAAGACCTGACCCTCATGGGCAGCACGCGGCAGGAACCGAGCGTTTTTGCCGATCTTGTGGGGTATATCGAACGCGGAGAAATTCGCCCTGTCGTCGCGGAAAGCTATGCGCTGCAAGAGCTTAAACAGGCGCAGGAAGCCTTTCTTGAGAAATTCCACATGGGAAAGATCGGCATCACGGTGGCCGGTTAAGCGCGAAAATGGGCCGCTTGCCACAGGGGCAGGCGGCTCTTCCTTACCAATAAGTAAATTAGATTGATTTAATCGTTGACTCACCCCTTCCCATTTGGGATTTGTCCCTCGAGACGCCGCATGAACCGGAGGGGAGGCCAGTTTGCAGCAGCTACAGACATTCGCCGACCGGACCGCGCGCGGCTCGAACCAGAGCGGAATGCGGGCCTATAACGAACGGCTCGTCCTGTCGCTTATCCGGCGCAGCGGCCCTACATCCAAGGCAGAGATTGCCCGGCTCACTGGCCTGTCGGCGCAGACTGTATCCGTCATTATGCGCGCCCTCGAAGCGGATGGATTGCTGAAAAAAGGCGCGCGGGTGCGGGGCCGGGTGGGGCAGCCTTCGGTGCCGATCAGCCTGAACGCGGAGGGGGCCTTCTTTCTGGGGCTAAAGGTTGGCCGGCGCAGTGTCGCGTTGATCCTGACTGACTTCGAAGGCCAAGTGACGCGCCGCAGCGGCGAGGTCTATGCCCATCCCACCCCCGCTGCGGTCATGGAATTTGCGCGACGCGCTTTGCAAGACACGCTCGCTTCTTTGACCGCTGACCAGCAGGCGCGGGTCGCGGGACTGGGCGTCGCCCTGCCGTTTGGCATGTGGGAATGGGAGGTTGCGGGCGGTGATCTGAGCGCGTGGCAGGACTTTGATATCGAAGCCGCTTTGGCGGAGGTGGTCGATCTGCCGATCTCCATTTGCAATGACACTTCTGCCGCTTGCGGGGCCGAACTGGTTTTTGGTGCGCAGGACAAGCCGCGCGATTTTCTGTATTTCTACATCGGCTATTTCGTGGGTGGTGGGCTGGTGCTGGATAACAAGCTCTACACCGGCAAAAGCGGCAATGCGGGGGCGCTCGGCTCCATGCCGCTGGTCGGGGGCGTGCCTCGACAATTGGTCGATGTGGCGTCTTTGACGATCTTGGAGGCGGCGTTGCAGGGGGCCGGAGAGACTCGCCGCGCCCCATGGAGCGATCTGGCGGCTTGGGAACTTTCCGCCGGCATTCTGGACCTATGGCTCAACAGTACTGCCGAGGCGCTGGCGCAGGCGATCCGTGCCGCAACATCCTTGATCGATTTTGACACGGTGATGATCGATGGATCATTTCCTGAGACAATTCGCGCGGATGTAGTGGCACGCACCCGCCGCCATCTTGCCGCCCAGCCCCTGCCGGGCGTCACCCTTCCGGCCCTGCGCGAAGGGACCGTCGGCAGCGACGCCCGCGCGCTTGGCGCGGCAAGCCTGCCGCTTTCGGACCGTTTCCTCGTCGACCGCGACGCATTTTTGAAAGGCTGACAGATGATCCTTTGCTGCGGAGAAGCCCTGATCGATATGATCCCAACCCCAACCACCGCAGGCCCCGACGGCTTTGTGCCCCATGCGGGCGGGGCGGTGTTTAACACGGCCATCGCCTTGGGGCGGCTCGGGGCGCAGGTGGGGATGCTGTCGGGCCTGTCGTCTGACATGTTCGGGCGGCAGTTGGTCGATGGGCTGAAGGCCAGCCATGTGGATGTCTCGCATCTGGTGGTGTCCGACCGTCCGACGACGCTGGCCTTTGTTCGGCTGGTCGGTGGCCATGCGACCTATGATTTCTATGACGAAAACTCGGCCGGGCGCATGATCACGCCGGGGGATATGCCCGCACTCTCGGCTGAAGTCTCGGCGTTGTATTTCGGCGGGATCAGTTTGGCATGTGAGCCGGGCGCGGATGCCTATGCAGACCTGCTGGCGCGCAACGCCGAAGGCCGTGCGGTGATGATCGACCCCAACATCCGCCCCGGTTTCATCAAGGATATCGAGCGTTACCGTCAAAGGCTCGACCGGATGCTGGCGCTGTCGGACATCGTGAAGGTATCGGATGAGGATCTGAACTGGATCAACCCGGCGCCCCTGTCGCTGCGCGATAAGGTGGCCGAGTTGTTGGCCAAGGGGCCGTCGGTTGTCATCCTGACCCGTGGGGGCGAGGGGGCAATGGGCTATCTGGCCAATGGTGAAGAGGTGCAAGTCCCTGCCGTGAAAGCCGAAATCGTCGATACGGTGGGGGCGGGCGATACCTTCAACGCAGGTGTTTTGGCAAAGATGTCTGAGCTTGGGCAGCTCCATAAATCCGCGCTCGCCACCCTTTCGCCCGAGGTGTTGACCGAGGCGCTGGCCTATGGCGCGCGCGTCGCCGCCGTGACCGTTTCGCGCGCCGGGGCGAACGCGCCTTGGGTAGAGGAAATATGAAATGTTGAAGAACCGCCTATCTTTTTCGCTCAGATATGTTAGCGCTATCAGTGGCCGCCCTGAGGAGGGCGCAGGAGGGATGGCGATGGCTTTGAGCAATCGAAAACATGGTGCCGCCGCGCATCAACGCAGGCAGGAGGGCTGACCCCATGGTATCGCGCGTAATCCCCGTTGACCCTTTCGACCTCGTCATTTTCGGCGCGACCGGCGATCTTGCCCGGCGCAAGATCCTGCCCGGTCTGTTCCACCGTTTCACCGTCGGCCAGATGCCCGAAGGCGCACGGATCGTCGGCGCGGCCCGCTCCGAGCTTGATGCTGATGCCTTTCGCAAGATGATCCGCGACAGCCTGCTAGAGTTCGCCCCCAAGCTCGCGCAAGAAAGCGCCGCCTTGGAGCGGTTCCTTGGCATGGTGCATTACGTGCGCGTGGATGCCTCGGGCGATGCGGGCTGGGCGGACCTCAAAGACCTGATGCGCGATGATGTCGTGCGGGCCTTTTACCTCTCGGTCTCGCCGTCGCTATTCGGCACGATCGGCGGCAAGCTGCATGACCACGGCATCGCCACCCGCGACAGCCGGATCGTCGTCGAAAAGCCCTTCGGTCATGATCTGGCAACCGCGCAGGCGCTGAACGCCGATCTGCGGGCCAATTTCGATGAGAGCCAGATTTACCGCATTGACCATTACCTCGGCAAAGAGACGGTGCAGAACCTTATGGCGCTGCGTTTCGCCAATGCCCTGTGGGAGCCGCTGTGGAATTCCACCCATATCGACCATGTGCAGATTACGGTTTCCGAGAGACTCGGCGTCGAAGGGCGGGGGGAGTATTACGATAGATCCGGTGCCATGCGCGACATGGTGCAAAACCACCTGATGCAGCTTTTGTGTCTGACGGCGATGGAGCCGCCCTCGCGTTTTGACCCCAATGCCGTGCGCGATGAGAAGGTGAAGGTGATCGAGGCGTTGGAGCCGGTCGTCCAGAAGGACATCGCCCGCGGACAGTACCGCGCCGCGCAGGGCGAGGGCAGCTATTGCGATCATGCGGGCGACCCCGACAGCCGCACTGAAAGCTTCATCGCCATGAAGGTCAAAATTGCCAATTGGCGGTGGGCGGGCACGCCCTTCTATCTGCGCACGGGCAAGAAACTGCGCGGGCGTAGCTCCGAGATCGCGGTGATCTTCCGCGACCCGCCGCATATGATCTTCCCGGCGATGGAGGGCCATAAGGGCAACGCCCTGATCATCCGCCTGCAGCCGGACGAAGGCATCACCCTGCGCAACACGATCAAAGACCCCGGCCCCGGCGGCATGCGTCTGGCCGAAGTGTCGCTGGATATGACCTTTGCCGATGCCTTGGGCGAACAGGCCACTCCGCAAGACGCCTATGAACGGCTCATCATGGATGTGATCCGCGGCGATCAGACGCTGTTCATGCGCGGGGACGAGGTCGAAGCCGCTTGGGCTTGGGCCGATCCGATCATTCACGGCTGGGAAGAGACCCGGCAACCCCCGTACCCCTATGACCCCGGCAGCTCCGGCCCCGAAGAAGCGCTGATGCTGATGCACCGCGACGGCCGTCGCTGGCGCGAGATCACACGAAAGGACGAGACATGACCCTGCATTCCACGATTGACCGCGTCACCGACCGTATCATCGCCCGCAGCGAGGCGACCCGGCGCCCCTACCTCGACCGAATGGAAGCCGCCCGCGCCAAGGGTCCGGCCCGCGCGCATCTGTCCTGTAGTGGGCAAGCCCATGCCTATGCCGCCTCTGGCGCAGACAAGGACCGGCTGGCGACCACCAGCGCAGGCAACCTCGGGATCGTGACGACCTATAACGACATGCTCTCGGCGCATCAGCCGTTTGAGCGTTACCCCGAACTGATCCGCGACGCGGTACGTGCAGCAGGCGGCACCGCGCAGGTGGCGGGCGGGGTGCCTGCCATGTGCGACGGGGTGACCCAAGGCGAGGCGGGGATGGAGCTGTCGCTTTTCTCGCGCGATGTGATTGCCTTGGCGGCGTCGGTGGCACTCAGCCACAACACCTTTGACGCGGCGGTTTTCCTTGGGGTCTGCGACAAGATCGTGCCGGGGCTGGTGATCGCGGCGCAGGCCTTCGGCCATCTGCCAGCCGTCTTTCTGCCCGCTGGGCCGATGGAGAGCGGGCTGTCGAATGATGAAAAAGCCAAGGTGCGCCAGCAGTTTGCCGCAGGCGAAGTGGGGCGCGATGCGCTGATGGCCGCCGAGATGGCCGCCTATCACGGGCCGGGCACCTGCACCTTTTATGGCACCGCCAACACCAACCAGATGTTGATGGAGTTCATGGGGCTGCACCTGCCGGGCGCCAGTTTTGTGCCACCGAACGGATTGCTGCGCGATGCGCTGACCCAAGAGGGCGCGAAACGGGCGCTGGCGCTGAGCGCTCTGGGCAATAATTACACGCCCGTGGCTTCGGTTCTGGACGAAAAGGCATTTGTAAACGGGATTGTCGGGCTCAATGCCACGGGCGGGTCGACCAATCTGCTGATCCACCTCATCGCCATGGCGCGGGCTGGGGGGATCATTCTGGATTGGGAGGATTTCTCGGACATCTCCGACATCACGCCGCTGCTGGCACGGGTCTATCCCAACGGTCTGGCCGATGTGAACCATTTCCACGCGGCGGGCGGCTTGGGCTATATGATCGGTGAATTGCTGAAATCCGGTCACCTACACCCTGACACACATACCGTCGCCGGGCAGGGGTTGGAACATTATACCTCCGAGCCGAAGCTGAAGGCCGACGGTTTGGTTTGGGAGAAGGGCGCTGGCGAAAGCCTGAACGAGAAGATCCTCCGCCCCGCCAGCGAACCCTTCCAGCCCACCGGCGGGCTGCGGCGCATGGCCGGATCGCTCGGGACCGCCTGTATGAAAGTCTCTGCCGTGGCGCCCGAACACCACATCATCGAAGCCCCGGCGCGGGTCTTTGCGGATCAGAATGAGGTGAAGGCAGCGTTTAAAGCGGGCGAGTTGACAGACGACGTGATCGTCGTCGTCCGTTTCCAAGGGCCAAAGGCCAACGGCATGCCCGAATTGCACAGCCTGACGCCGCTTCTGTCGATTCTTCAGGGGCGCGGTCAGAAGGTCGCGCTGGTCACCGATGGCCGCATGTCGGGGGCCTCGGGCAAGGTGCCCGCAGCGATCCATGTGAGCCCCGAGGCGGTCGACGGCGGCCCCATCGCGCGAGTGCAGGACGGCGATGTGCTGCGGGTTGACGCAGTTGCAGGGACGCTTGACGTGCTGGCCGAAGGGTTCGATGACCGTCCCAACGTCACCGCTGATCTTTCTGCTTACCATGCCGGGACGGGGCGCGAGTTGTTCGCTATGTTCCGCGACACAGTCGGTTCTGCTACCACCGGCGCAACCATTTTTGGAGGCTGATCCATGACCCTTACTGCAAAAGACGCCAGCCGTCGCACCCGCGAAATCTGCGCACTCGCCCCGATCGTGCCCGTGTTGGTGATCGAAGACGTCGCACACGCCCGGCCCTTGGCCGAAGCACTGATCGCTGGAGGGCTGCCTGCGTTGGAAGTGACCCTGCGCACGCCTGCCGCACTCGACGCGATTGCGGCCATGGCCGAAGTCACGGGCGGCCATGTGGGGGCGGGCACGTTGATCACCCCCGAAGACGTGCGCGCGGCGAAACGGGCGGGAGCGACCTTTGGCGTCTCGCCCGGTGCCACCGACGCGCTGATCGCCGCCTGCGAGGAAGAAGACCTGCCGCTGCTGCCCGGTGCCGCCACGGCGAGCGAGGCGATGCGGCTGTTGGAACGTGGCTATGACATGCTGAAATTCTTCCCCGCCGAAGCGTCTGGCGGGGCGCCTGCGGTCAAAGCCATCGGCGCACCGCTGCCGCAGATCACCTTCTGCCCGACTGGCGGCGTCAGCCCGGGCAATGTGGAAAGCTACCTGAGCCTGCCCAATGTGCTTTGTGCGGGCGGCAGTTGGGTGGCCCCGAAGAAACTGATCGATGCAGGCGACTGGGCCGGGATCGAAGCGCTGGCCCGCGCGGCGGCGCAATCGGGAAAGGCAGGCTAATACCCTAAAGGCTGGTGGCAGTTTGGCTTTGGCGACGGCCATGGGAAGCCGGCTGCCAATAGCACCCTTGCTGGCTGGCCGAACTTATCTCTATATTGACTTTAGTTTACGCGCGCAGCGTTACGTCAAGGGAGGGTTAAGATGGGGCAGCAAAAAATCCGCAATATGGAGGAGTTTGCCGCTGTAAGTGGCATTTCCCGGCCCACGCTGTCGAAATACTTTAACGATCCCGACAGCGTGCGGCGCTCGACCCGCGAGAAGATTGAAGCGGCGCTGAGCCAGCATGACTATCGCCCCAACGTCTATGCGGTGAACCAAAACCGTCGCAAAACCCGCAACATCGGCGTTGTCGTGCCCAACCTCTCCGACCCGTTCTTTTCCGAGATTGGCCGCGAGGTGGAACTGGCCTGTCTGGCGGCGGGGTATAGTCCGATCTTGCTCAGCTCGCATGGCAACCCGGCGCAGGAGCGGGCCAATCTCGACTCGCTTCGAGCCCTGAAGCCTGCGGGCGTGCTTTTGGCGCCCTTCGGCAAAGCCTCGGACCGGGAAGCGATCGCGCGCTTTTGCCGGGATGTGCCCGTCGTGACCTTTGACGCCAATGTCGAAGGGGTCTGTGAGGCTTTCGTGGGTACCGACAATTTTCAAAGTGTGGAGTTGATTGTCGAATATCTGTGCCGCAGCGGGGATCCGCCCTGCTTTTTCGAAATGAAGACACCCAGCAACCCGAACACCAACAAGCGCCGCCAAGCCTATCTTGAGGCAATGGAGCGGCACGGCTTTGCCCCGCATATCCATCAGGTGCCGGGCGAGGGGTGGAACTTTGAAGAGATCGGCGCGACCGAGGGCGGGCGGCTGATTTCGGCAGGGGCGTTTGAGACGGATACGGTGCTCTGCTCGAATGACCGTCTGGCCATCGGGATGCTGTCAGCGGCCTATGAGTTGGGGCTGCGGGTGGGCCATGGCAAGGACTGCGCCATGCGGATCGCGGGGCAGGATGACCACCCGTTCTCGCGCTACACCTGCCCGCCGTTGACCACCATCGCGCAGGATTACGGCGCCATCGCGAATCGCGCGGCCAGCACTCTGTTCCGCATTATCGAAAGCGAAACCCGCCTGACCGAGCGCGAGGAGACGCTGTTTGACGGCAAATTGGTGATGCGCGCCTCGGCTTAAGCTATTGAGTTCGCAGGTTGCTCAGAAAATAGTTATCGCGCGTAAAATTTAATTTGACTGCGCGTTATGTAGACAGTTAGTCTCGTTCCATCATCTGTAGAGGGAGGAACTATTGATGTTCTCGAATAAATCATTGCACGCTGCGACGGCCCTGTCCCTGATCATGGGCGGCGGCGCTTTTGCTGAGACGATTACCATCGCCACCGTGAACAACGGCGACATGATCCGGATGCAAGGCTACACCGACAAATTCACCGAAGAGACCGGCCACGAAGTGGAGTGGGTCACGTTGGAAGAGAACGTGCTGCGCCAGCGCGTCACCACCGACATCTCGACCAAGGGAGGTTCTTTCGACATCATGACCATCGGCATGTATGAGACGCCGATCTGGGGCGCGAACGGCTGGCTGGTGCCGCTGGACGACCTCAGCGAAGAATACGACGCAGACGATATCCTGCCCGCCATGGCCGGTGGCCTGAGCCACGACGGCACGCTTTATGCGGCACCGTTCTACGGCGAAAGCTCCATGATCATGTACCGCACTGATCTGATGGAAAAAGCCGGCATGGAAATGCCGAAAGACCCGACATGGGAATTCATCCGCGAAGCCGCCGCCGCCATGACCGATCGTGAAAACGACATCAACGGCATCTGCCTGCGCGGCAAGGCCGGTTGGGGCGAGGGCGGCGCGCTGATCACGGCGATGTCCAACTCCTTTGGCGCACGCTGGTTTGATGAGGACTGGAACGCCCAGTTCGACACCGAGGCTTGGGCCAACACGATCAACTTCTATAAAAACCTGATGGATGAGAGCGGCCCGGCGGGCTATGCCTCCAACGGCTTCAACGAGAACCTTTCGCTCTTCCAGCAGGGCAAATGCGGCATGTGGATCGACGCCACCGTGGCGGCGTCCTTCGTGACCAACCCCGACGATTCCACCGTGGCCGACAAGGTTGGTTTTGCGCTGGCACCGGACACAGGTCTTGGCAAACGTTCCAACTGGCTCTGGGCATGGGCGCTGGCGATCCCGGCGGGCACTCAGAAAGAAGATGCCGCGAAAGAGTTCATCGAATGGGCCACCTCGAAAGACTACATTGAGCTGGTTGCCGAGAACGAAGGTTGGGCCAACGTTCCTCCCGGCGCGCGCAAGTCGCTCTATGAGAACCCCGAGTATCAGAAAGTGCCTTTCGCACAGATGACGCTCGACTCGATCCTTTCGGCTGATCCTGAGAACTCCACCGTCGATCCGACGCCTTACGTCGGTGTTCAGTTCGCCGCGATCCCAGAGTTTGCAGGCATCGCGACCGACGTGAGCCAAGAGTTCTCTGCCGCCTATGCCGGTCAGCAGACCGTCGAAGAGGCACTTGAGAAGGCACAGGACCTGACCAACGACGCAATGGAAGCTGCTGGCTACCGCTAAGCCGCCGCTTCTCCGGCACAAAGGGCGGCGGACACCGCCGCCCTTTTCCGCCCCACCACCTGATATGATACCCTTCACCTAAACGCGGCATCCGCCGCCAGCAGAGGAGATGTGCCCGATGGCTACCCAACATTCCCGATCAGCGGCACGCCTGATGATGGCCCCTGCGGTGGTCTTGCTCCTTGGATGGATGCTCATCCCGCTGACCATGACGCTCTATTTTTCCTTCAAGAAATACCTGCCGATGCGCGGCGGTGATCTGGGCTGGGTGGGGTTTGACAACTACGTGCGTTTCGTCACCTCGAGCGCCTTCTGGCCCTCGGTGATGACCACGCTGATTATCGTCGGCGGTGTGCTGGCGATCACGGTGGGCTTGGGCATCTTGCTCGCCATCCTTTTGAACCAGCCGATGTGGGGGCAGGGCTTTGTCCGCATCCTCGTCATCGCGCCCTTCTTTGTTATGCCCACTGTTTCGGCGCTGGTGTGGAAGAACATGTTCATGGACCCGAACTATGGTCTCTTCGCGCACCTGTGGGAGTTCTTCGGCGCGACCCCGGTGCAATGGATGAGCCAAGCCTCGCTGTCGTCGATCATTATCATCGTATCGTGGCAGTGGCTGCCCTTTGCGACGCTGATCCTTCTGACCGCGATCCAATCGCTCGACCGCGAACAGCTGGATGCCGCCGAGATGGACGGCGCGCCCGCCACCAAACGTTTCGCCTATATCACCCTGCCGCATCTGGGCCGCGCGATCACCGTGGTGATCCTGATCCAGACGATCTTCCTGCTGTCGATCTTTGCGGAGATTTTCGTGACCACGGGCGGTGCCTTTGGGACCAAAACACTGACCTATCTCATCTTCCAGCGGGTGCTGGAAAGCCAGAACATCGGCCTCGGATCGGCAGGCGGTGTCTATGCAATCATTCTCGCCAATATCGTTGCCATCTTCCTGATGCGCATCGTCGGCAAGAACCTGGACGCCTGAGGAGGAGACATCATGGCACGCGCAGTCACCAGACAACGCAAGATCGTCAACACGGCCCTCGCATGGGGCATCGGTTTCCTGATCTTCTTCCCCATCCTTTGGACCATCCTCACCAGCTTCAAGACCGAAGCACAGGCCATCGCCGATCCGCCGATCTTCCTCGGTTTTGATTGGACGCTGGCGAACTACGAGGCGGTTCTGGAGCGGTCCAACTACGGGCGCTTCTTGTGGAACTCGATCATCATCGCTGGGGGCTCGACCGTCCTTGGCATCCTGATCGCGGTGCCCGCCGCATGGTCGATGGCCTTTGTGCCCGGCAAGCGGACCAAGGATATCCTGCTCTGGATGCTCTCGACCAAGATGCTGCCCGCGGTGGGGGTGCTCTACCCGATCTACCTGCTCTGCATCCAGTTTGGCGTGCTCGACAGCAAGATCGCTCTGGTCATCATCTTGATGCTCATCAACCTGCCGATCATCGTCTGGATGCTTTACACCTACTTCCGCGAAATCCCCGGCGAGATCTTGGAAGCGGCACGGATGGATGGGGCAAGCCTGCGCGAAGAGGTGCTTTACGTCCTCACGCCCATGGCGATCCCCGGCATTGCCTCCACGTTGCTGCTGAACTTCATCCTCGCATGGAACGAAGCCTTCTGGACGCTCAACCTCACGGCGGCCAAAGCGGCACCGCTGACCGCCTTCATCGCGAGCTATTCCAGCCCCGAAGGCCTTTTCTACGCCAAGCTCAGCGCGGCCTCCACCATGGCCATCGCGCCAATCCTCATCCTCGGCTGGTTCAGCCAGAAACAACTCGTCAGCGGCCTGACTTTCGGCGCAGTCAAGTAAGCAAGGGACAGTCACATGGGACAAATTAAACTCAATCAGGTTTCCAAAAGCTTCGGCGATGTGGAAGTCATTCCGCCCCTTGATCTGACCATCGAAGATGGCGAGTTCACGGTCTTCGTCGGCCCCTCGGGCTGCGGGAAATCGACACTGCTGCGGCTGATCGCAGGGTTGGAGGATATCACCTCGGGCCATATCGACATCGACGGCACGGATGCGACCCATGTGCCGCCCGCGAAACGCGGTCTGGCGATGGTGTTCCAATCCTACGCGCTTTATCCGCATATGTCGGTGCGCAAAAACATCGCCTTTCCGATGAAGATGGCCGGGCTGCCCGTGGATGAGCAGAACCGCCGGATTGAAGCGGCTGCGAAGGCGCTGAACTTGACTGACTACCTTGATCGTCGTCCGGGCCAACTGTCGGGCGGTCAGCGCCAGCGGGTCGCCATCGGCCGTGCCATCGTGCGGGAGCCTTCGGCGTTCCTGTTCGATGAGCCGCTGTCGAACCTCGACGCCGCGCTGCGGGTGGGGATGCGTCTGGAAATCAGCGAGCTGCATAAGCGGCTGGCGACAACGATGATCTACGTAACCCACGATCAGGTCGAAGCGATGACCATGGCCGACAAAATCGTCGTCCTGCGCGCGGGCTATATCGAACAGGTCGGCACCCCGCTTGAGCTTTACTATAAGCCGCGCAACGAATTCGTCGCGGGTTTCATCGGCTCGCCCAAAATGAACCTCATCAAAGGGGCCGAAGCCGAAGCCCGCGGCGCGCCGACCATCGGCATCCGGCCCGAGCATTTTGACGTCTCCACCACCGAGGGCGCTTGGGAAGGCACCATCGGCGTGGCCGAGCATCTGGGCTCTGACACCTTCTTGCACATCCACGGTGTCGCGGGTTGTGACCCGATGACCGTGCGCGTGGATGGGGAGTTGTCGGTCAAACATGGCGACCGGATTTTCCTGACCCCGCAGGCGGACAAGCTGCACCGTTTCGATGCACAGGGCCTTCGGGTCGAGTGATGCAAGCGACAGGAATGACAGGCCGACGCCCGCACCCTCTCCCCGGTGCGCGGCCCTACAAGGATGTGGATCATGGATAAATTGGTAGACCTCTCAAACGCGACGCTTGGTGATCTCGACATCGCCCACCCCAGCTATGACCGCAGCGCCCTGACCCCCGGCATCGTGCATATCGGCGTGGGCAATTTCCACCGCGCGCATCAGGCGTGGTATCTGCACCGTTTGATGCAGAACGGCCAAGCGCATGACTGGGCGATCCTCGGCGCGGGCGTGCGCCCCTATGATGCGGCGATGCGCGAGAAGCTCTTGGCGCAGGACTGTCTGACGACGCTGATCGAACTCGACCCTGCGCAGACCTCGGCTGAGGTCGTGGGCTCCATGATCGACTACCTGCCGATCGAAGAAGGCAACGGTGCCTTGATCCGCGCCATGGCCGATCCGGCCATTCGCATCGTCGGGCTGACGGTCACGGAAAGCGGCTATTACATCGACCCCGTCAGCAAGGGCTTTGACGCGGCCCACGCCGATATCGTCTATGACGCGGCGAACCCTGACACCCCGCGCACCGCCTTTGGAGCCATCGTCGCGGCCCTGCGGCTGCGCCGCGATGCGGGGCGGGGGCCGTTTACGGGGCTGAGCTGTGACAACCTGCAAGGCAACGGCGATATCCTGCGCCAAGCGGTCGTGTCGCTGGCGCGCATGTCCGACCCGGCGCTGGCCGATTGGATCGAAGCGAACGGCAGTTTCCCCAACTCTATGGTCGATTGCATCGCCCCGGCCACCGGCCCCGCCGAGATCGCGCAGGCGCGGGAGTTTGGCGTGAACGATGCGGCACCCGTCACGCATGAAGCCTTTCGCCAATGGGTGATCGAAGACGACTTCTGCGCAGGCCGCCCCAATTGGGATCAGGTGGGGGCCACCTTCTCGGACGATGTGCATGCCTATGAAAAGATGAAGATCCGTATCCTGAATGCGGGCCATCAGGTTTTGGCGAACGTCGGTGAGGTGCTGGGGATCGAGACGATTTCGGCAACCATGGCGCATCCGGCGATCCGCGCGATGTTCCACCGCGTACAGGCCGAAGAGATCACCCAGACGGTCGCCCCGGTGCCCGGTACGACGCCGCTGGCCTATCTTGAGCTGATCGAACAGCGTTTCTCGAACCCGCGCATCGTCGACACCACCCGCCGCGTCGCATTTGATGGCTCTGCACGGCACACCGGTTTTGTCCTGCCGATCTTGCGGGATCAACTGGCGGCGGGGCGCTCAGTCTCTGGCTTGGCCTTGGTCGAAGCGCTCTGGGCGCGGATGTGTGCGGGCACGCGCGAAAACGGCACTGAGATCTTGGCGAATGATCCGATCTGGGATGATCTGCTCTCCGTGGCGCAGGCCGCGCGGGAACGGCCCGAAGCGTGGTTGGAGCAAGACCGTCTTTATGGCGATCTGGCGCAGGCCGAGGCGTTCCGCGACGCCTTTGTCGCTTGGCTCACGCTCATCTGGGACGAGGGTGCCGTCGCGGCGATGAATGCCTATACGCAGGACGGTCAAAGCAACGGTCGCGCCAGCAAAGCAGGCTAACGTTTAACCTTGGTCGGGTTTCAAAAACCCGACCAGCAGCGCCGACAGAGCCACCATGATCGCCGCGGCCCCCAGCATCAGGGGCAGCCCGCCGATCTGATAGCTCAGCCCCGACATCAATGTGCCCAACAGCCGCCCGGCGGCATTGGCCATGTAGTAAAACCCCACATCCATCGTGACACGCTCCGCCTTGGTGAAGGACAGAATGAGGTAGGAGTGCAGGGACGAATTCACCGCAAAGACCGCGCCAAAGGATAGCAGGCCGATGACCAGTGTAGCGGTGAGCCAGTCCTGCGGTCCGTCGCTGAGCAGCGCGGCGAGTGTCAGCGCTGCAGGCACGGCGGCCAATGCCCACGCCCAGCCCTTCGCGGCTGAGATCAGGTCTTCCGCCGGGCGGGATTTGGCGCGAAGCAGGCGTGGGGCGTAGATCTGCACCATGCCGTAGAGGATCACCCAGACCGCCATGAATGTGCCGATCATGAAGAAGGCCGCGCGGTTGCTTTCCTCCGTGCCGTCCGAGAGGACCGCGTAGAAATAGATGGGGATGCCCACCACGAACCACACATCCCGCGCGCCGAACAGAAACACCCGCGCTGCGCTGAGCCAATTCACATTGGGGGATTTGGAGAAGACTTCGGAGAACTTCGCGCCCTTGCGGCCCTTGGGCAGGCCGGGCGGCATGGCGGTCAGCACGGCGATCAGGATCAGCGCAAGGATCGCGGCCATGCCGAGCACCGCCCAGACAAAGCCGAGCGTGGCCAGCAAAGCGGCCCCCAGCAGGAAGCCCAAACCCTTGACCATGTTCTTGGAGCCGGTTAGCAGCGCCACCCAGCGAAACAGCCCGCCATCCTCAGCCGGGGCCAGCAGCTTCACGGCGGATTTCGATGACATCTTGGCCAAATCCTTGGCCACGCCGCTTGCACCCTGCACCAGCATGACGAACACCACCGAGGCACCGACTGCCCAAGACGGATCAAGCTGCGCCAGCGCCAGCAGCGCCACGATCTGCAAGCCCAGCCCCGCATAAAGCGTCGAGGCCAGCCCGAAACGCGCCGCGATCCAGCCCGCGCAGAGGTTGGTGACAACCCCCGCGATCTCATAAAGCACAAAGAGATAAGCCAGTTGCACGGGCGAAAAGCCAAGCCGGTGAAAGTGCAGCAGCACCAACATGCGCAACGCGCCATCGGTCAGCATAAAGGCCCAATAGGCTGCCGTGACCGCGATATAGGCCGAAAGCCCCTCGGGGCGGGTCGCGCTCTGGCTCACAGGCTTGCCCCGACCATCAGCGCCACATCGACCAGACGGTGCGCATAGCCCATCTCATTGTCGTACCACGCGTAGATTTTCACCTGCGTGCCATTCACCACCATGGTGGAGGGCGCGTCGATGATGCTTGAGCGCGTGTCGTTGGTATAATCGGCTGAGACGAGCGGGCGTTCCTCATAGCCTAGGATGTCTTTCAATTCCCCTTCGGCGGCGGCTTTGAACAGGGCGTTTACCTCTTCCACCGTCGTCTCACGCTCTACCTCAAAAACGCAATCGGTCAGCGAAGCGTTGAGCAGTGGCACCCGCACCGCGTGACCGTTCAAGCGGCCTTTGAGTTCGGGGTAGATCAGTGTGATCGCCGTGGCGCTGCCGGTGGTCGTCGGGATCAGCGAGTTCAGGGCCGAGCGCGCGCGGCGCAGGTCTTTGGCAGGGCGGTCGACGATGGTCTGCGTGTTGGTCACATCGTGGATCGTGGTGATGGAGCCGTGTTTGATCTTCATCGCCTCATGGATCACCTTCACCACTGGGGCGAGGCAGTTGGTCGTGCAGCTTGCCGCCGTGACGATTTTGTGCCGCGCGGGGTCATAGACGCCGTCGTTGACGCCATAGACGATATTGGCCGCATCTCCGTCTTTTACAGGGGCCGACACGACGACCTTTTTCACGCCGGCATCGAAATAGGGGGCCAGCTTGGCCTCGGTCTTGAAGACCCCGGTGCAGTCGATCACCACATCCACCCCGTCGAGCGGCAGCGCGCTGAGGTCGCGCGTGCCGATGAAGGGCAGGCGGGTGCCGTTGATGCTCACGCTGTCGGCGTCATGCGCGAAATCGGCCTGCCAGCGCCTGTGTACCGTGTCGAACTCCAGTAGATGCGCGTGCATCTCCGGGTCGCCTACGGCGTCGTTGATCCATGCGATCTCCGCCCCCTGATCCAGCAGCGGTTTCAGGGCAAGCTTGCCGATGCGGCCAAGGCCGTTGATGGCGTAGGTGGTCATGCGGGGGTTCCTCTCTGGTTGGTTTGGCCCGCGTCATCGAGCGCCTTTTGCAGCGAAATACGGTCGAGCGAGGTCAGCGGTAGGCTGGTAAAGCCCAACATCCGGTTGCGCAGCGTGCCATAGGCTTGTTGGAACGCGAGGCTCTTTTCCGCGTCGGAGCCTTCGACCTTGACCGGATCGGGTAGGCCCCAATGGGCGGTGATCGGCTGGCCGGGCCATGTGGGGCATTCTTCGTTAGCCGCTTGATTGCAAACGGTAAAAACGAAATCAAAGCCGGGCGCATCCTCGGTCTGAAACTCAGAGATATGTTTCGACCGCAGCTGCGCCACGTCATGGCCCTTTTGCTTGAGCACTTCGACGGCGAAGGGGTTCAATGCGGATTGTGGCCGCGTGCCTGCGGAGTAGACGTTGAAACGGTCCCCCGCGAGGTCGCGCAGGATGCTTTCGGCAAAGATCGACCGGGCGGAGTTGCCGGTGCAGATGAACAGGACATTGAACTTGTCGTCGGTCATGGGAGCGTTTCCATCTGAAGAGGTGAGGGGGAGGCAAATCTCTGGCCGTCCGCGGCAGCAGTCGTTCAGCAGGTAGCCGATGGTGTCTCGAGCCGCCGCAATATCGATCGCATAGCGCAGAGAGGTGCCTTGCCGTTCTTGGGTCACCAGCCCGGCCTGCATCAGCGCGCCGATATAGGTCGAGAGGGTGTTGGGCTTGAGGCCAAGCGCCTGCGCCAGTTCGGTCGCTGGCACCCGGTCCGGGTAGCGACGCATAAGCAGCCGAAAAAGCGCGAGACGCTGCGGATGGCCGAGTGTGGCGAGGCGATTGGGGATCAGTTGTTCCATAATTCGTGAATTACAGAATTAGATGTCAGATTGCCAGTGAAAATTTTGTAACAGCGCAATCTTGCAGGTGTATGAAAACGATGCTTGGCTTTGACGATTCACTCGCGACTATCAATTTTACTAGGTTTACAGGCGCACTTAGGCTCAATCAGTCAAGAACTGCCAGAAATTTAATCAAACTATAACAAATGCTTGAGGATCGAGCGCGGGAATCTTGTTATCGGAGTTTGCGGCTGCGCTGAATGATAGCCAAACAAGAGATGCGCGCTCAGGTTGACGCGATCTTTTGACAGGGCCTGCCATTTGGCTCTGTTCCGGCCCCTGCTTCGGGATGCTGCGCCCTTGTCCGCTGAGTTGGACGCTTTTGTTGTTGTAGGGGGCGCATAGGTTTTCGGGCAGGGGCCGCTTTATGCCCTGCACGGCCTTGAGCGTGGGGGCACGTTCCGATCTTTGGTCGGGCGGTCCTTTGCCTTGTCCCTTGGTCATAGGGGCAAAAATGCAACGCCTTTGCCTGTTTCCCTCATTCCGGGAAATCATTCACGGCGGTGATGTTCCCTCAGGGGTTGAGGCGTTCTATCAAGGTGCTCAGTTTTTAACCAAATGAGCTTTTGAACGCCGCCCTATGGTGACCCCGCTTTCCGACCGCTACCTCCTCCTGAAAGAGCAACGACCAGACATCCAACCGACCGAGATGTTGCAGGTTTTGGCGCAGGAGATGGGGCTGAACAACCTGTCCTATCTGGGGTTTCACAAAACCAACCCCGGCAACAGCGATCCGGTCATTCACACAACCTATGACCCCGCTTGGCTGACGCGCTACCAAGAGGAAAACTATCATCTGATTGACCCGGTGGTCGACCAACCCCTTGAGGGCACCTTGCCCGTAGATTGGAGCGAATTGCCCAAGGTCGACCGAACCGCCCGCAATTTTTTCGGGGAGGCGATGGAGTTTGGCGTGCGTCAAAACGGTGTGTCGATCCCCATTCGGGACCATTTGCACGGAAAGGCGGTGCTGACGCTGAACTCTGACCTGCGCATCCATGAATGGCGCAAATACAAGCGCGGCATCATCGCCGATGCGATCTATCTGGGCTGTTTGATCCAAAGCGACATCGTGGCGAATATCGCCAGCGCCCCGCCGGGGCCGCGGTTAAGCACCCGCGAGAAGGAAGTGCTAAAATGGGCCGCCGTGGGCAAAACCGCTTGGGAGACGGGGCAGATCATGACGGTGGCGGCCAGCACGGTGAACCACCACCTCTATAATGCCTGCGCAAAGCTCCAGGTGACCAACAAAACCCATGCGGTGGCCAAGGCAATTCGGGCGCAAATCATCACGATCTGACCGACCGCGCGGGCAGGGCTTGGCGGTGGCTTCGCCACGCGGTAAGCCGCCGCGAAGTATAGGAGAACGACATGGAACTGTGCGACAAACGTATTTTGGTTACCGGCGGCAGCGACGGGATCGGGCGGCACATCTGCCTGAAACTGGCAGAGACAGGGGCGCGGCTGGCCATTCTGGGCCGCGATGAGACGCGGTTGCAAGCGGTGGCGGAGGCCTGCACAGCCGCAGGCGCGGCCGAGGCCGTAGGGCTGACCTGCGATCTGCAAGACCCATCGGCGATCGACCATGCCGCGGCGCAGGTGTTGGCGCGTTTTGGCGGGCTCGATATCCTGATCAACAACGCCGGGATTTGGCACAAGGCCGGGCCGCTCGACACAATCGCGCCGGAGATGCTGCAGGCGACGGTGCAGACTAATCTGACCGGTCTGATGCAGATGACACAGGCAACGCTGCCCGCGCTGCGCGACAATGAGGAGGCGATCATCCTTAATGTCGTGTCAAAATCCGGTGTCGTGGCGCAGGCGGGGCAGTCGGTTTATACGGCCACGAAATACGGCGTGCGCGGCTTTACCGAGGTGCTGAAGGCGGATGAGGATAACTCCGGCGTGCGGATTGGCGGGCTGTATCAGTCGGGCACCAATACCGGCATGTTCGCCAAGGCCGGAGAGGACGTGCCGAACCACATTTTCACCGAACCGGATGATCTGGCCGATGTGGTGGTCTTTGTCCTGTCGCGTCCGCCGAAACTGTGGATCCACGACATCCGCATCGAACTTTAACCGCGAAGGGCGCGCTTAGTCGGTGCTTTGCAGCGCGCCTTGGGCCGCTTGCGGGGCGGGCTCTGCCTCGGCCCCGATGCCGAATTCGACATGGAAGGTCGATCCGACACCGGCCTCGCTTTCGTAAAACAGATCACCCGCCATCTGCCGCGCCAGTTGGCGGGAGATATGCAGGCCAAGGCCAGAGCCTTGGGTTGATTTCTGACCGTCGTCGTCAAGCTGTCCGAAGCGGCCAAAGACCCGTTCCTCCATCCCCTCAGGGATGCCGCGCCCATGATCGCGGATAGAGATCCGCACCCGGCCTTGGTGCGCCGTCAGCCTGCCCTCCACGGTGTCGCCCACGTTGGAGAATTTCACCGCGTTCGAGATCAGATTGTCGACCACCTGCCGGATCGCAAAGGCATCACCCAAGACCACGGCAGGCTGCGTGATTTTGCCGATATCCAGCCTGATGCCGCGCTCATGCGCGTACATGCGGTTTTCCTCGATGCTTTCGCGCAGCAGGGCGGACAGGTCGACGGGCAGCCACTCAAGCGCCAGCGCCTGTACCTCAAGCTTTTGCACCAGCAGGATATTATCAACCAGACGGGACAGGCGGACCCCGTTGCGATGGGCAATGTCGAGCGAGGACCGCAGCGGGCCTTTGATCTCGCCCAGTTTGCCGCTGAGCGCCAATGCCAGGCCGCCCTTCAGTGAGGTCAGTGGCGTGCGCAACTCATGGCTCACGACCGAGATGAATTCGTCCTTGGCCCGGTTGGCCTCATCGGCCTCTTTCAGCGCTTGTTCAAGGGCCGTTGTGGTTGCGATCCGGTCGGTGACATCGACGAAGGTGACGCTCCAGCCGATGGCGGGGCCGGCGGGGAAGAGCGGGTTTTCGATGGGGTGAATGCGCGGCTCATAGAGGCGTTCATCGCAGGTGATATGGGCGGAGGCGGTCTGCGCCGTTTGCGCCTTTATCCCCGCGATCAGATCATTGCCCAACGTCGGATCCGTCAAAAGCCCGCTGCGCTTGGCTGCGGCGTTCGAGCGAATGACGTGCCGCCGGGCGTCCAATAGGATGAGTGGTTCGCTCATCGTGTCAAACATGGTCGATTGCCCGACAGAGGGCATGTCCATCGTTTTGTTGGTCACCAGCAGCCATGAAAAGGCAAAGATGCCCAAGGTGAACATGAAGGCCGTCGGATCAAGGCCAAGGACCGTGAAGCCGAACAGCGCATAGGCCGCGTTCGCACCCAGTGGGATCAGGGTGATCACCACCAGCATCGTCAGCAGCGGCCAAGCGGCTCGTTTCGCCCGCAAGAATGCGCGCCCCAGCCAGATAAGCGTCGCCATTACAAAGCAATAGAGCACCGCAAGGACAAGGAAATATCCCGCGCCATGTTCAAAGGTGATCTGATCCTCGCCGGGCTGGATCGCGGTCTCGGCGGTATAGATCAGGTGGTGCCAGTCGTTCGTCGCGGCGAGGACAAAGGCCGCCATCGGCACGGCGATCAGAGCGAAAAGGCTCGCCCGGCCACGCGCATGGCTTGAGGGGCCGACATACTCGAAGATAAAGAAGGACCAGGCGACCGGGACCAGCCCATGCCCCAGCCACGCCAGTTGCGCCTGTTGCATCTGGCAGGCGTAACCGGGCGTTGTGGCTTCGGCTCCGACCATCATCAGGGTCCAGATCATCCCGACAAAGGTTAGCGCATAGTAAACCTTGCCATGAAACTCTTGAAACTTGAGCGTCCATAGGGCGACAGCCGCAGCGATCACGCTGACGGCAAGCACGGCCCAATAGACCGGGTCAAGCATTAGCCCCTGAAAACACGTTAGCATGGCGGAGTTACCTATGAACCAAATTGAATATGCGCAGATCAGCATTGGAATGCGGCGCAAGTTTGGCGCTCTAGTGGCGTATTAAGGCAGGGCGGCGCAACCCTTGGATGTGAAGGGCGTCATTTAGTACCGTCTCTTTCACCCGCTGGGCGGTGCGATTGCATCTCTCAACAGGGGCGAAGGGGCGTTCAGAGTGGGCTACGCGGTAGGGCAAGCGCGTAGTGGCGGGCCGCAGAAACCGGGACATGAGCCCACGGGAGCGCTTCCCCCGCTGTCCGACACCTACCGCGGTTTCACTATACGAAATTACCGCCAAAAAGAACCCACTCGAACACGGTTTCGACGCATTCCTCGCGCAACACTGGCTGCATTATCTTGAGGTTTAAAAAATGCTTACAGTGGCTCATTCCATGCACTCTGACCACGATATGACGTTGGTCTTGCTTGCCGCGCTTTTGTGCGCATTCGGCAGCTGGGTGATCGCAAATCTCTACCGACACGGGCTCAAGCAGACACCGCGTCAGGCGTTGTTGTGGTATTTTCTGACCGCAGTGACCTCTGGCATCGCCATTTGGTGCACGCATTTCATCGCCATGTTGGCCTATCAGCCCGATGCGCCGGTAAGCTTCGACTTCGGCCTTACCTTCGCCTCGTTGGTGATCGCGATTACCGGGTCTACGGTTGGCATTCTCATTGCGGGGATGTTTCGCAAACGGGTCACGACCGTGATCGGCGGGGTGATCTTGGGGCTGTCGATCTCGGCCATGCATTACACCGGGATGGTCGCCTATCGGATCGAGGGGATCATTCACTGGGATAAGAGCTATCTTGTCGCCTCGGTGCTGCTGGCCATGGTGCTGTCGACCGTGGCTTTGTTCTTTGGCGCGCAGGGCGATAAATACGCCCGGTCGAAAATGACGGCGAGCTTTGCCTTGGCGATCGTCGGTCTGCACTTTACCGGGATGGCTGCTTTTCATGTGACACCGACAACCTTGATCGGTGGCCATAGCAACCCTGATGAGTACAGACTGCTGGCGCTGGTTATCGCAGGGACGGCTGCGATGATCGTGATGGGCGGGCTGTTCACCTATTTCATCGAAAACCGCACGCGGTTGGAGAACATCGTCGAGTTGCGCCAAGCCCGGGATGAGGCCCGCGATGCCAGCCGCGCCAAGTCAGAGTTCATGAGCGTTCTGAGCCACGAGTTGCGCACGCCGCTAACGATCATCAACGGCTACGCCAGCTTTTTGACGAGCCTCAAAGGCCATACCATCGCCAAGCTGAAACCGAACGAGCAGATCTCGAAGGTGCATTTTGAAGAACTGGGCGACCAGACAGAGCGTTACGGCGGCCGTATCAAATCTGCGGGCGACCATTTGCTGACCATCATTAATGAACTCCTCGACTATACCAGTATCGAGCTTAACTCGATCAAGCTTAACAAAACCTCTTTTCAGGCTGGCGAACTGCTGGCCGAGTTGGAGGAGCAATTTCAGGGGCTGGCCAGGGAAAAACAGGCGGTGCTGGAGATCGAATGTGATGACTTCGACGTTTTCGCCGACCGCGGGCGCTGCAAACAGATCCTGATCAACCTTTTAGGTAACGCGCTGAAGTTTTCATCAGCCTCCAGCATTCACATGCGGGCCACGAGGGTCGGCGATACCTGCCGGCTTGAGGTCGAAGACAACGGCTGCGGGATGCCGGAAGAGGATTTGCAGCGGATCTTCCAAGCCTTCATTCAAGCGGAAACGGCTGCCAAAAGCGCCGATGGCGGCACGGGGCTTGGCCTTGCGATCAGCAAGAAGCTCGCCGCGGCGCATGAGGGAGACATTCAAGTAGAAAGTGCTGTCGGCGTCGGGACGAAATTCACCGTGGCTCTGCCGGATTGCGCTTCGGAGATTAGAGCGGAGAATGCGCTCGCCGCGGCGTAACGGGGGCTGTGGCGGGGCAGGCGCGAATTTTGGCGCGCGCTACGGTTTGAATGGCATCGTCGACCGCCTCAATCGCTGAGTGGCAGCGCCTTCCGTTTGGCGGGGCTGTGGAAACCGAGCGCAAGTTTTCCTCTGCGCGACTTTCCCCGCGCATATGTCGCCCCCATATTTCTGAAAATGCGTGCGATCCCCCAGGTCTGCGCAGTTGGTGCAACTTAACTTATATTAGTACCTCTTTGCTTTTATGTTCTAAATTAAAGGGCTACGATCAATAGTGAAGATGGTAAGTACCGGGGGAACGGGCCTATGGGCGGTGGTGAATCGGCGAATGCGCGCGTGCCGAGATCTGCAATTTTTGCAGCGTCCCCCCATGGCTATCTTGTTTTAGATACTAATTTTTTGATCATCGACGTGAATGACCGGTATCTTTGCATCACCGGGTCAAAAGCCGATGATCTCATTGGGAAATTGCTGTTCGATGCATTTCCGGATGATCCTTCTGACGCTACGGCGGATGGCACCAACAATCTGCGCAAGTCGCTTGAGATTGTCGCCGCCACTGGCAAGCCGCATCGGATGGCCGTTCAGAAATACAATATCCCCATTCGCGACAGCGTCGACGGGGCCTTTGAAGAGAAGTATTGGCAGCCGTTCAACGCGCCTGTTTTCCAAGACGGCCAGCTGATCGCGCTTATTCATCATGTCGAAGATGTCACCTCGGAATTCATTGGTCGCCGCGACCAAGCGATAAGGCTCAATCTGGCAAAACAGGTGTCGGGTGTCGGCTATGGGGAGCTGGACCTTCAGACTGGCACTGCGAATGTATCGCATGAGTTGGCCGATCTTTTCGGCTATCCCGATACCGAGGGAACCTTCCCGATCACCAAGCTTTTTGAGCGTATCCATCCCGATGATCTGGAGCATGTGAAGAAGAGCCTAGAAGGGGTCACGGCCAGTGATGCAACGGTAAACGCGGACTATCGGATCGTCCTGCCCCGAGGGGATATTCGATGGCTGAACACACGCGGCGAAGTGCTTTTTGAGCATGGCAAACCCGCGCGGTTCATCGGTGCGTCCCTCGATCTGACCCATTCCAAAAAGCGCGAAGAGGTCTTGCAGAAAACACTGACCGAGAGGGACAAACTTCTTGAGCAGAAAGAAACGCTGCTGGGGGATGTAAATCACCGGATCAAGAACAGCCTCCATCTGGTGTCGAGTATCCTGCGCCTTGAAGCCGCATCGGTGGAAGACGACCATGTCAAACACAGCCTGCAGCAGGCCTCTTTGCGGGTGCATGCCGTAAGCTCAGTTCATGAACTTATCTATAAATCTCAGAATGTTACACATGTGGATGTCGGTGAATATATCCCGCAACTCGTCGACTTTCTTTCAGCCAGCACAGAGACCGACAGCAGGCGGATTGAGAATGTTGTCTACGCGCAGGCGGTCGTTCTTCCGACGGATCTGGCGATCAACCTTGCGCTGCTGATCAATGAGCTTGTGACCAACGCACATAAACATGCCTTTGTTGAGCGGGAACAGGGTCGGGTAGATGTTCGTTTGCATCAAGAGGGAACCCTTTTGACCTTGACGGTATCGGACGATGGGATCGGTAGCGCGAAAGGTCTAGAGAGGGTCGGTCTCGGTTCGAAGATCGTGGCAGGCATTGTTAGCCAGCTTGGGGCGACGATGGAGAAGAGGGCAACAGAGCATGGTTATTGCGTCGAGATTGAGATCCCCATGCCTGCCGGGTAATGCCCGGTGAATATTCTGATCGTCGAAGATGAATTTCTGATTGCCTTGGACCTTCAGATGCAGCTCGAACAGCTTCAGCATTCCGTTCTTGGCCCGGTCAAGGATTTCGCGGCCTGCCGGGAGGTGGTGACGCAGTCCCGCCCGGACTTGGCGTTCATGGACCTTCGCCTAGCGAATGGAGAATCCGGCGAGGACCTCGCGCAGTGGTTGCTGAGCGAACACAATATCCGCTGCATCTTCATGAGCGGCAACCTGGACGAACCGACCCAGACACGGCTGAGAGGGCTTGAACCGATTGCCATGCTCGGCAAACCCACTTTTCCGCATCTGATCGCAGCAGCGATTGACGATTTCGCGCGCGGGTAGGCGGGCGCAAGTAGGCGTGGCGGAAATTGGCGCTCCCTGAAGGATTCGAACCCTCGACCTGCCGATTAGAAGTCGGCTGCTCTATCCAGCTGAGCTAAGGGAGCACTCGGCCGCTTATAGGGGCAAGCCTTGCCCTGCATCAAGAGGAACCCGACGCGGGCCGGGTGGGTTGAGCCGTCATCGACATATTACCCAACGGAGGAAGCCATGTATCTGCGCAATATCCTACTCGGGGCCGCTTTGGCCACAACGGGCGCCGTCGCGGCGCAGGCCGAAGGCCATATGCAAACGGCAGCATCCGCTCAGGTGGCGGGCAGTTCGGACGATATTTCGGGCAATGTTACCCTAAACACGACCGCCTCGGGCCGGACCTTGGTCAAGATCGACGTGACAGGCGTGCCCGCGGGCACCCATGGCGTGCACTTGCATGAAACCGGCGATTGTTCCGCAGATGATTTCAAATCTGCTGGGGGTCATATCGCGGGGGACCACAAGCATGGTGTGCTCGTCGAAGGAGGGCCGCATCCCGGTGACATGCCCAATATGGTAGTGGGGGAAGATGGCGTGCTTCAGGCCGAAGTCTTTCTTGATCTGCTCGATATCGAGACCATGATCCAAGATGACGACGGCGCGGCTTTCATTATTCACAGCGGTGCGGACGACTACGAATCGCAGCCCTCCGGCGATGCGGGCTCGCGCATTGCCTGCGGGGCCTTTGAGGCTTCGTAACGGGATCTGAGACTTGGGCACCCCGGTCTCGTTTATTCGGGGTTGGGGTGTCGAATCGGCGCTGTGCCGCTGATCCGCGCGGGCGGGCATGAAGCGGACGGCATGCCCATATGATGCAGGAAAGTACCGGACTCTCGCACTCGGACTGCCGCGCCGCGGCGGGCGTAGGTCGAGGGACCATCGCTCATGCGAGGTGGGGTATATTTAGCGGAATGATGGATAAATGGTGCTGCTGGAGAGAATTGAACTCTCGACCTCTCCCTTACCAAGGGAGTGCTCTACCTCTGAGCTACAGCAGCGCCGTGGGCGGGTGATTAGCCGCAATCGAAAGGGGGTGCAACCCCTGATCTGGACCCTTCTTGCACCCTGCGCTAGATAGGCGGCATGGCAAAGCAAAACGCCCCGGAAAAGAACGCGAAAACACCCTCTGCGCGGGAGGCGCGGCTGAAGGCTGCGCTCAAGGCGAATATGGCCCGGCGCAAGGCGCAGGCCCGTGCGCGGGCCGAGGATGTGGCGCAGGATACAGGCAATGGCCCCGACGGGTCGGAAAAGGACAGCTGAACGATGGATTCCATTCTGGTCAAAGGCGGCGGTGCGCTGAACGGGCAAATTCCCATCGCGGGGGCCAAGAACGCCTGTCTGGCGCTGATGCCCGCAACATTGCTGAGCGAAGAGCCACTGACGTTAACCAACGCGCCGCGGCTGAGCGACATCCGCACCATGACCGAACTGCTGCGTTCTCTGGGGGCGGAAGTCACCTCAATGCAAGACGGCAAGGTCATCACGATGGCCAGCCACGGGCCGATCAACACCCGTGCGGAATATGACATCGTGCGCAAGATGCGCGCTTCTAACCTTGTGCTTGGGCCGTTGCTGGCGCGGGAAGGCCATGCCGAAGTCTCGCTGCCCGGCGGCTGCGCGATTGGCGCGCGTCCGATGGATATTCACACCGATGGGCTGGCCAAGATGGGCGCGGAAATCGATCTGCGTGACGGCTATCTCTATGCCAAGGCTGAGGGCGGCAAGCTCAAGGGCGCCGTGATCGATTTCCCCTTTGCCTCTGTCGGGGCGACCGAGAATATCTTGATGGCCGCGACTTTGGCCAAGGGCACGACCGTCATCAACAACGCCGCGCGGGAGCCTGAGATCGTCGATCTGGCGGACTGTCTGCGGGCCATGGGCGCGCAGATTGAAGGTGACGGCACACCGAGCATCACCATTCAGGGCGTCGATAGCCTGCATGGGGCGACCCATAAAGTTGTGACCGACCGTATTGAGCTTGGCACCTATATGCTGGCGCCAGCCTTTTGCGGCGGCGAAGTGGAACTGCTGGGCGGGCGGATCGACCTGTTGCAGGCGTTCTGCGAAAAGCTGGATGCGGCAGGGATCGAGGTGACTGAGACGCAGGCTGGCCTCAAAGTGGCGCGGCGCAATGGCCGCATTTCGGCGGTGGATGTCACGACAGAGCCATTCCCCGGCTTTCCGACCGACCTTCAGGCACAGATGATGGCGTTGCTCTGCACTGCCGAAGGGACCTCTGTACTGGAAGAGAAGATTTTCGAGAACCGCTTCATGCACGCCCCGGAATTGATCCGCATGGGCGCGCGGATTGATGTGCACGGCGGCACGGCTAAGGTCACTGGCGTTAAGAAACTCAAAGGTGCGCCGGTCATGGCGACCGATCTGCGGGCGTCGATCTCACTCATCCTCGCCGGGCTGGCGGCCACCGGAGAGACCACGGTAAGCCGGGTCTACCACCTTGATCGCGGCTATGAGCATGTGGTGTCCAAGCTGCGCGGCGTGGGTGCGGATATCGAAAGGATCAGCAGCAAATGACCGAAGATGCACGTTTCGAAGATGGCCGCGAAGCGCCGTTGAACCTCGGCGCATTGGATGCCGAGGATCTCACGGTGATCGCCTCGCTCACGCAAGATGCGGTGTTTCCCGCATCGGAAATGCGCTGGCACCGCACGGGCGCGCGTTTCGCGCTGCTGCTGAACCGGCTGCGGCATGAGGATACGGGGGCCGCACGTCATGCGCCCGAGCGGGTGCAATCGGTGCTGATGTTCAACAACGTGCAGCGTGTGGCAAGCCAAGGCGTGCCCAAGGGCGATGCCGATACCATCCTCTCCCTGCTCGACATCACGTTCGAGCAAACCGACGCGCCTTCGGGCCATGTCACGCTGACCTTGGCCGGGGATGGTGCGATCCGGTTGGAGGTTGAGGCGCTGGAAGTGACGCTCAAGGATGTGACACGTCCCTATGTGGCCCCTTCAAAGAAAAGGCCCGTTCACCCCGAGTGACATCCCGTCACGGTGGCAAGGATCGCAAGATGCCGGAACTAAAACAGACTAGATTTACGCGGGGGCGCGTGGCGGCCCTGATGACCGAAGCGACGGGCTGGGCGCTTTTGCTGCTTGGTGTGGCGCTGGCGGTGCGGCATCTGTTGGGCACGGTCACCTTGCCGGGGCTTTTGGCCCCTGCCGCGGCGATTGCGGGCGGGCTGTTTGCCATTCTGGCAGCCCATGTCGCCCGCGCCGTATTCGACAACGCCCAAGATACCCGCGCGATGCGTTTGGCGCAGCGCTCCGCCCCCAGTGCCGCTGTCAAAACATCGGGCCTGCGGGCCGAGCCCAGCCTGCGCCGCCCTTCCGCGCCTTGATACCTTTGGGCCAGCCCGCTGCGGTGGCCCCCTTTTCGAAAGCCTGACCCCATGCCCGTCACCCTTGATGCCTCCGCCCCCGATTTCGAAGCGGCCTTTGACAAACTGCTGAACGCCAAGCGCGAAGACAGCCCCGATGTCGATGCCGTGGTGGCCGAGATCATCGCCGATGTGCGTGCGCGGGGCGATGCTGCGGTGATCGACCTGTCGCAAAAGTTCGACCGCGTGACCCTTACCCCCGATAGCCTGCGGATCAGCGCTGCCGAGGTTGACGCCGCCGTTGCCGAAGTCTCCCCCGAGGACCGCAAGGCGCTGGAACTGGCCGCCGACCGCATCCGCGCCTATCACGCACGGCAGCTGCCCGAAGACGCCGAGTGGACGGATCCCGATGGCGCCACGCTGGGTTGGCGCTGGACACCTGTTTCCGCCGCTGGCCTTTATGTGCCGGGCGGGCTGGCGAGCTATCCGTCCTCGGTCCTGATGAACGCGGTCCCGGCCAAGGTGGCGGGGGTCGAGCGTTTGGCCATGGTCGTGCCCACGCCCGATGGCGTGTTGAACCCGCTTGTGTTGTTGGCCGCCCGCATCGCCGGAGTGGATGAGATTTACCGCATCGGCGGCGCGCAGGCCGTGGCGGCGCTGGCCTATGGCACCGATACGATCCCCCCGGTTGACAAGATCACCGGCCCCGGCAACGCCTTTGTCGCCGCCGCCAAACGGCGGGTCTTTGGCAAGGTCGGCATCGACATGATCGCCGGCCCGTCCGAAATCCTCGTCATCGCCGATGGGGACAATGATCCCGATTTCATCGCCCTCGATCTGCTCAGTCAAGCCGAGCACGACGAGAGCGCGCAGAGCATTCTGATCACCACCGACCCCGCCTTTGCCCGCGCGGTGGAAGAGGCGGTCGAGAAACGTCTGCTCACCCTTGAGCGGCGCGCCATCGCGGGCGCAAGCTGGCGCGACAATGGTGCGATCATCACCGTGGCTGACCTCGACGCCGCGGCGGCGCTTAGCAACCGGATCGCGCCGGAACACCTTGAACTCTGCGTGGCGGATCCAAAGGCGCTGTCGGAAAAGATCACCCATGCGGGCGCGATCTTCCTTGGCCAATGGACGCCCGAGGCGATTGGCGATTACGTCGGCGGGCCGAACCACGTTCTGCCCACGGCGCGGTCGGCGCGCTTCTCTTCGGGGCTGTCGGTGTTGGATTTCATGAAGCGCACCACATTGGCTCAGATGTCGCCCGAAGCCCTCAAAGCCATCGGCCCGGCGGCAGAGCGGTTGGCCCAGTCAGAGAGCCTTGAGGCGCATGGCCTGTCGGTCACCGCGCGGCTGCGCAAGCTGAACGACTAGGGCAGGGGGGCAGGGGGCGCAGAATCCGCCTGCGCAGGAGGCAGGGCGCTGCCCGTTATGCCCGCCGGGCGCGACATTCGCCATAGGGTGTGCTCTCGCGCATTGCCCCCTCCCCACCGCTGCGTTATCCACGAAAGGGTATCGCCAGCAAAAAGGATGCGCCAATGACCCGCATCACCCATATCGCGCTTGATGACGCGAACATGCCGCCCCCCACGCCTGAGATCGATCAGGAGCGTAAGGTTGCCATGTTCGACCTGCTGGAAGAGAACAGCTTTGTCCTGCCCGAACGGGAGAAGGGCCCGGTGCCCGAAGGGCCCTATCACCTGTCCCTGTCGATCCGCGATAAGCGGCTGGTCTTTGATGTGGAAACCGAAGCGGCTGAGAAGGCAGCGGAATTCCACCTTTCCCTCGGCCCGTTCCGGCAGGTGGTAAAGGATTACTTCCAGATCTGCGAAAGCTATTTCGAGGCGGTCAAAAAGCTGCCCCCCAGCCAGATCGAGACGATCGACATGGCCCGGCGTGGCATCCACAACGAAGGCTCCCGCGTGCTGCAAGAGCGGCTCTCAGGCAAGGCCGAGATCGACACCGACACCGCGCGGCGGCTCTTTACCCTGATCTGCGTTTTGCATTTCGGCGGATAAATGACGCAGGTGCTGCCTCAGTCCGTTCTCTTCTGCTGCGACCACAATGCCGTCCGTTCGCCGATGGCCGAAGGCTTGATGAAAAAATTCTACGGCACCGGCACCTATGTGCAGTCCGTTGGCGTCAAGAACGACATGGAGATCGACGGTTTTTCCATCGCCGTGTGCAGTGAATTGGATGTGGAGTTGGACCGGCACCGCAGCCGCAGTTTCGACGAGATGGAAGAATGGGGCGACGATTTGGGGTCATTCGACCTTGTGATCGCGCTGAGCCCCGCCAGCCAGCGCCGGGCGCTGGAACTGACGCGGTTTTACCATCTAGACGTGGAATATTGGCCGATCCTTGATCCCACGGGACTGGGCGAGAGCCGCGAGGCCAAGCTCACCCAGTTTCGCGCCGCCCGCGATCAGATCGTCGGACGGCTGATTGATCGCTTTGGCCAGCCGCCCAACGAAAGCTGAGCTATCAGGTGTTGGAGCAGGCCGCCGCGGCGCTCTGGCCATAGGCTTTCCACGTGCTCCAGAAGGCGTTGTCGCTTTGGTTGTCGGACTGACGCATTTCCTGCAAACGGTGGGGGTCGCGGAAAATCTTGGCGCCCTGGCGCTGATCCGAGCGCGACAACGTCTGATCCGCCACCGCTTGTACGCAGCCACAACGCGCATGGCTGGAGCCGCGGCGCCCATCGGCCAGACAAGCCTTTTGAATGGGTCCCGTGGCGAAAAGCACCGGCGTGGGGGAGAAACGTCCTACGGCGGCATCGCTGGAATAACGTGATCCGCCACAACCCGCCAAGACGACGAGCGCCATCAAACTTGCAACTGTCCGCATTGATTTGCCCTATTGTTTTGGACCATGGGGTTTTCCCCTTGTCGGCCCGGTCTGCTCTGCCCGTCACTATGCCGCAAAATGGGGCTTCGCGCAATTCTCCTTTGGGGGGCAAAGCGCCTTGGCCTGCGATAAAGCGCCGTGAAGGGCGCGAAGCGGGCTCTGGCGCGCTCAAGGCCAATTGACGCAGGCGCGGCACTGCGCCATATCCCCTTGCATGACACCGCTTGAAAACATCCGCAATTTCTCCATCGTGGCGCATATCGACCACGGCAAATCCACGCTGGCCGACCGGTTGATCCAACTCACCGGCACGGTCGCCGAACGCGACATGCAAAGCCAGCTTCTGGACAACATGGATATCGAGCGGGAGCGGGGCATCACCATCAAGGCCAACACCGTCCGCATCGAATACCCTGCCAAGGACGGCAAGACCTATGTGTTGAACCTGATCGACACGCCCGGACACGTCGACTTCGCCTATGAGGTCGCGCGCTCCATGCATGCGGTCGAAGGTTCGCTGCTGGTGGTCGACGCCACCCAGGGCGTTGAGGCGCAGACGCTGGCCAATGTTTATACCGCCATTGATGCGGATCATGAGATCGTGCCGGTCCTGAACAAGGTCGACCTGCCCGCCTCTGACCCCGACCGCGTGCGCGAACAGATCGAGGACGTGATCGGCATCGACGCCTCCGAGGCCTGCCTGATCTCTGCCAAGACCGGCGTCGGCATCCCCGACGTGCTGGAAGCGATCGTCAATAAACTGCCCGCGCCCAAGGGCGGCGACCCCGATGCGCCGCTCAAAGCGATGCTGGTGGACAGTAAATATGACCAATACCTCGGCGTTATCTGTATCGTCCGGATCATCGACGGCACCCTGAAAAAGGGCGACCGCATTCGCATGATTAAGACCGGCGGCACCTATGACGTGGATGATGTGGGCGTTTACCGGCCCAAGATGACCGGCGTCGACAGCCTCGGCCCCGGCGAGATCGGTTATCTCAACGCCTCGATCAAACAGGTCCGCGACACCCGCGTTGGCGATACGATCACCCATGAAAAGCGCAAGTGTGAAACCCCGCTGCCGGGCTTTAAGCCGTCCGTGCCGGTGGTTTTCTGTGGTCTCTTCCCGGTCGATGCCAATGACTTCGAGGACATGCGCGATGCGATCGAAAAGCTCGCCCTGAACGATGCCTCCTTCACCTATGAGATGGAAACCTCTGCCGCGCTTGGCTTTGGCTTCCGCTGCGGTTTCCTTGGCCTACTGCACCTCGAAGTGATCCGCGACCGGCTTGAGCGTGAGTATGACATCGACCTGATCACCACTGCGCCTTCGGTGATCTATCACGTCCACATGAAAGACGGCGAGATGCAGGAGCTGCACAACCCCGCAGACATGCCCGACATGACGCTGGTGGACCACATGCAAGAGCCGCGGATCAAGGCGACGATCCTCGTGCCCGATGAGTACCTCGGCGACGTGCTGAAACTCTGCCAAGACCGCCGCGGCATTCAAGAAGACCTGACCTATGCCGGTTCGCGGGCGATGGTCGTCTATGACCTGCCGCTGAACGAGGTGGTGTTTGATTTCTACGACCGGCTGAAGTCGGTCACCAAGGGCTACGCCAGTTTTGACTACCAGATGATCGGCTACCGGCAGGACAATCTGGTCAAAATGCAGATCCTTGTGAACGACGAGCCTGTCGACGCGCTTTCGACCATGGTGCACCGCGACCGCGCCGAGATGCGTGGCCGAGCGATGGTGGAAAAGCTCAAAGACCTGATCCCGCGTCACATGTTCAAGATCCCGATCCAAGCGGCCATCGGCGGCAAGGTGATTGCGCGCGAGACACTCTCCGCGATGCGCAAGGACGTGACGGCGAAGTGTTACGGTGGTGACGCGACGCGGAAGAAGAAGCTGCTGGAGAAGCAGAAGGCCGGTAAGAAGAAGATGCGCCAGTTCGGGAAAGTGGACATCCCGCAGGAGGCGTTTATTTCCGCGCTGAAGATGGATGGGTGAACGCCGGTCCGGGGGCTAGGCCCCGGCAAACGCTCCGGGGGAGCGTTTGAGGCGTGAACGGGCGGAGCCCCGGAAGGTGGCCATTTTTAGTGCGCGCGGGAGGCTGGGTGTTGCGAAGCGGTGCGCCTTCCCCCACGGTAGTTTTCACTACCGGGAGTATTTCCATGAATTTATTTATCGACACTAACGTATTTTTATCATTCTTTCGATTCACGAGTGAGAATATTGAAGAGCTTAAAAAGCTCTCAGCGCTGATTGCCTCCAAAAAGATAACCCTATTGGTGTCTCAGCAGTTGAAAGATGAATATGCTAGAAACAGAGAGAATGTTTTGAGCGATTCATTAAAGCGCATGAGAAGCTCGCGCCGCGAGTACCCATTTCCTGCCGCAGTTAAGGAGCTTGCCTCGCATGCTGAGGCTCAGTTGGCAAAAGAGCAATTCGAGAAAGAGTATAATAATCTAATTCAAAGTTTCGAGGTTGCGGCAGAAGATCAAACCCTCGCTGCCGATAAGTTGAATTCTGATCTGTTCTCAAACGCTACAGAGATGGTGTGCGATGACGCCATATTCGGTAAAGCAGTCAAGCGTTGGCGATTAGGAAACCCACCTAGGAAAAATGATAATTCGATAGGTGATGCAGTTCATTGGGAGTGCCTTCTGAATCATTTTTCGGCTAAACCGGACAATATTATTGTGGTTTCCAGTGACGGGGACTTTGCCGATAAACTTTCGGGGAAAAATTTACGCCGTTTTCTTAGTGCGGAATGGCAGAGTAGATGTGCTGGTTCAACAGCGGTGCTTTATGATACCCTTTCTGCATTTTTTAAGGAGCACTTTCCAGAAATTAAGCTTGCCAGTGACGTCTCAGTTCACGGCATTCTTGATGAGCTCGAAAATAGCCGAAGCTTCGCTGTAACGCATTATGTCGTTTCTAAGATAGATTCTCTTGGAAGCCTCTCAAAAGAAGCTGCAAAGCGAATTATTGATATATCGCTTAAAAACAGCCAGGTCGGAGGAATCCGCACTGATCGCGATCTATTCGAAATGTTCAAAACTATAAAAGCTGAACATGCCAAACATCTCGACAAGAGCGAACTTTCGTACGTCGACGAAACGATCGCAAAGGGCGCTGCAATTTGGGATATTCCTGGGTCTGAAGACTAGGTCAATGGTCTGAGAATGGGGAGTGTCTGTTAACGTGCCAAACCCCTCAGGGTTTGGCAGCGCCCGAACCGCCCCCACGGGGCGGGCGCTTCGCTTTTCCCCGCCCCTCGGTTCGGGCGCGGTGGTAGACACTGTTCTCTCATCCTTTTCGCTAACCAATGTACACCGCCTGCGGGGTATGTGACATTCCACACAAACACGTTTCCCGCCACAGGACCCCCCCATGACCACCCCCTGCATCCTCTGCGTCGCCATCACCGGCTCCGTCCCCACCAAAGCCGCCAACCCCGCCGTGCCGATCTCGACCGCCGAGCAGGTCGAGTCGACCCACGCGGCTTTCGAGGCCGGGGCCTCGATCTGCCACGCCCATGTGCGCAACGAGGACGAGACCCCGTCCTCGGACCCCGAGAGGTTCGCGGGGCTGATGGAGGGCGTGCAAAAGCATTGCCCCGGCATGATCGTCCAGTTCTCCACCGGCGGGCGCTCGGGCGCGGGGCGGGAGCGGGGCGGGATGCTATCGCTGCGGCCCGACATGGCGTCGCTCTCGGTCGGGTCCAACAACTTCCCCACGCGGGTTTATGAGAACCCGCCGGAACTGGTCGATTGGCTGGCCTCGGAAATGAAAACCCACGCGGTCAAACCCGAGATCGAGGCTTTTGACCTGAGCCACATCCACAAAGCCGCCGAAATGAACCGCGATGGGCGCATCCCCGGCCAGCTTTATGTGCAATTCGTCATGGGCGTGAAGAACGCCATGCCGGTGGACCGTGAGACCTTTGATTTCTACATCCAGACGCTCAACCGCCTCGCCCCCGATGCGCAGTGGTGTGCCGCCGGGATCGGGCCGAACCAGATTGTGTTGAACGAATGGGCCATCGCCGCGGGCGGTCATACCCGCGCGGGGCTTGAGGATAACGTGCGCCTTGACCGCGATACGCTGGCGCCCTCCAACGCCGCGCTGATCCAGCGGGCGGCTGATTTATGTGCGAAATACGACCGCCCTATCGCCACGCCCGCACAAGCGCGTGAGATTCTGGGTCTGCGCCCGGCATAGGCTTGCCGCAAGAAGGGCGCTGCGTTGAAATGCGGGGCGGGGCAGCTATGTCCCGTTCCAGTAACCAACAGGAGCCTGAAATGTCCCAGACCCGCCGCCATTTCCTTGCCACCTCCGCCGCCGCCGCTGGCATCGTAACCCTGCTGCCCTTCGCCGCCCGTGCCGCCGCGCATAGCGGTGACACATTCGACACCAGCGCAGGCCCGATCACGGTGCATCCCGTCGACCACGCCTCTATCGTGTTGGAGACGCCCGCGGGCGTGATCTATGTCGATCCAGTGGGCGAGCCCGCGCAGTACAGCGACTTCCCCGCCGCCGATCTGATCCTCATCACCCATGAGCATGGCGACCACTACAATGCCGATACGCTGGCCGCGCTGGCCGGGGAAGAGGTGCAGATCATCACCAACCCCGCCGTTTTCGACATGCTGCCCGAGGCGCTTGCCGCGAAGGCCAGCAAGATCGCCAATGGCGAAAGCACCGAGTTCAACGGCCTGCCGATCGACGCGATCCCAGCCTATAACATCACCGAAGAGCGCAAGAAGTTTCACCCAGAGGGGCGCGACAACGGCTATATCCTCGGCTTCGACGGCTTCCGCGTCTATATTTCGGGCGACACCGAAGACACGCCTGAGATGCGCGGGCTCACCGATATCTCGCTGGCCTTCGTGTGCATGAACCTGCCGTTCACTATGGATTCAAACGCTGCCGCCTCTGCCGTGGCTGAGTTCAAACCGACATACGTCTACCCCTATCACTTCCGGGGCAAAGATGGCGGCACGCAAGACCCCGAAGAGTTCGCCAAACGGGTCGGCACCGATGTCGAAGTCAAATTCGGCGACTGGTATTAATCTCGAACCCTTTCGGTCACGCCCCAGCGGCGTGGCCGTTTCCCCGGCCAGGGCCGATCCATCAGGTCAGCCGATTCCGGGGTGCAGAGCGGGGCGTTTGTCTCTCACACCGCCGCCCGCGCTCATTTTTCGCTTAACAAATTCAATAGCCTAACCGCTCCCTTTCCAGATGGCCGAAGTTTCGCTTGATCGCTTTCGGTCCGCGGACTAGCGTGACCTGCGACATATGCGAAACAATGGTTCGCATTGTGAAACAAGTCTCTGGGAGGAGCCGACATGACAATCTTTAAACACCTGAGCTGCGCCGCAGCTCTGGCGCTGGCTGGTGGCGCGGTAAGCGCTGAAACTGTATTGATTCACGGTGAAGCTGGACCCAACCGCGGTGCACGCGCCGACGCATTGCAGTGGTTCGCCGATCAGGTCGCCGAACGTTCGGACGGCGACATGCGATTCGACATCCAGTGGGGCGGGGCGCTGTTCAAGGCCAACGCCGCTGTGCAATCCATCGCCGATGGCGTGGCCGACACCGGTTCGGTCATCGCAGTCTACTACCCGCAAGAGATGGCCGGCTACGGCATCGCCGACCTGCCGGTGAACAACCCCGACGCTTGGGTCGGCATGCGCGCCACGGATGAGCTAATGCGATCCAGCCAAGCGATCCAAGACGATCTGGCCGACAAGAACCTCGTCTATATCGGCACTTGGACCACCAGCCAGGTAAACATCGGCTGCAAGGGCGGCGCGATCAAATCCGTGGCGGATATCTCGGGCAAGAAGGTCCGCGGCGTGGGCGCCTACGGCAAGGTCTTCGGTGAGCAGGGCGCGAACATGGTCAACATGTCGATCTATGACGCCTACCAAGGTCTCGACACCGGGCTGATCGATTGTTCGCAGGGCTACAGCTATGCCGTCGCGGCGCTGAAGCAGGCCGAGGTGATGGACAGCTACACGATCCTCGACTGGGGTCAGGTCGGCGGTCTGGGCATCTTTATGAACAAAGACATGCACGACAGCCTGACGCCCGAGCAGCAGGAAACGCTGGCCTCCGTCGGGTCCGACATGGCGGATGAGTTTGGCCGTCTGATCACCGATGCCAATGAAAAGGCCATCGCCTCGATGAAAGAGCAGGGCGTCGAAGTCATCACCCTGCCCGAAGAGGATCGCGCGCAACTTGTCGAAGCGGGCAAGAAGTTCCTCGACGAATGGGCAGAGACCGCCGGTTCCGCCGGTCTGCCGGGCGACGAACTGCTGGAGGAGTATAAGGGCCTTATCGCCAAATACACCGAGCAGCGCGATGCGGATGGCTATCCTTGGGAAGCCAAAAGCAACTGATCGCTGATATTGGGGAGGGGCAGCATATGTTGGTAAATCTGGAGAAAATCCTGTTGGGATTGGGCGCTTTGGCGGTGATCGCCTTGGGGGTGTTGATCACCTCCAACGTGATCGCCCGCGCGCTCTTTGCCAGTCAGGTGCCCGATAGCGTGACCATGGTGCGAGAGCTCATGGTCGCCGCCATCCTGCTGCCCCTCGCCGCCGCCACCGCTGCCCGCGCGCATGTCTCGGTCGCTTTTGTGACCGACCGATTTCCCGACCGCGCGCGTTCGGTGCTGATCGTTGCAGGCTCTGCCATCGGTATGCTGGCGCTGGCGCCGCTGATCTATTCCGGCGGGCGCGAGTTCTTTGCCGTGGTCGAAAAGGGCAGCTTTTTCTACGGCGACCTCAATCTGCCGAAATGGCCCGGGCGGCTTTTGTTCCTGATCGGGATGATCGCGACCTTCCTGCGGCTGGCCGAACTGACGTGGCGTGATGGGCGCACCGTGCTGGCGGGCGGCGTGGTCTCTGACGAACAACAACATGCGGCCGACCTTCTGGCCGAGAAGGACGTGCTGTAATGGATGCCTCAACCATCGGTATGATCGCCTTCGCGGCGGTTCTGATCCTGCTCGCCCTGCGCGTGCCGATTGCCTTCACGCTGGCGGCAGTGGCAACCGTCGCTACCTTCTTTATCTTCGCCTTCCGCACCGGGACCTTCATGCCCGAACGTGCGATCAAGGCGACCACCTCGATGGTGTTCTCAAACTCCTTCGACCTCATTCACTCTTACGATCTGTCGATGATCCCGCTTTTCGTGGCGCTTGGACATATCGCGTATCGCGCGGATATTACGACGAAAATCTACCATGCGGCCAAGGTTTGGCTGACCCGCCTGCCGGGTGGGGTGGCCATGGCCTCCGTCATGGGCTGCGGGGGCTTTTCCGCGATCACTGGCTCATCCATCGCCTGCGCCTCGACCATGGGTAAGATCTGCACGCCCGAGATGCTGCGCATGGGCTATGACCCGCGTCTGGCCACAGCTTCGGTCGCGGCGGGGGGCACATTGGGCTCGCTCATTCCCCCGTCGGTTCTGTTCATCATCTACGGCATTTTCACCGAGACTTCGATCTCGTCGCTGTTCCTCGCGGGTGTTCTGCCGGGGCTGCTGACGCTGGCGGGCTTTGTGCTGGTCATCGCCGTCTGGGTCTGGCGCGATCCGGCGGTAGCACCCTCGACCGACCAACGCTACACCGCGCGTGAGCGTTGGCAGGCGGCCCTTGATAGCTGGCCCGCGATCCTGTTGTTCGTACTGATCATCGGCGGCATCTACGGCGGTATCTTCACCGCGACCGAGGCCGCCGCCGTCTGCGTCGTCTCCGCCACGCTGATCGGTTTCGTGCAGCGCAAGCTGGATTGGGCTGGCCTCTGGGCCGCGGTCAAGGAGACCTGCGTGCAGACCTCTGCGATCTTCCTCATCGCCGCCAGTGCCAAGATCTTTGTGGCCTTCGTCGCGCTGACCGGCGTCGCGGGCACCATCGTGGGGTTCGTCTCAGACGCGCAGATGTCGCTGGTTGTGCTGATGCTCTGCATCGCGCTGATCTATCTGCTCTTGGGCATGTTCCTTGATCCCATCGGTATCATGGTGCTGACCCTGCCGCTGATGATCCCACTGGTGGAAAGCTATGACCTCAACCTCATTTGGTTCGGCGTCGTGGTCATCAAACTGCTGGAGATCGGCCTGATTACACCGCCCGTTGGCTTGAACGTCTTTGTCATCGCCAATGTGGTGGGCCGCGAAGCACCGATTGATAAGATTTTTGCGGGCATCACCCGGTTCCTCAGCGTCGACTTCATCGTGCTGATCCTGATCATGTCCTTCCCGATGATCTCGCTATTGATCCCGATGGCGGCAAGATGAACAAGGCGGCGTCTGATACCGTCACGGACCGTAAGTTCGCCAATACGCTGGCGCGGGGTCTTGGCATTTTGCGCGCGTTCCGCGCCAGCGATAGCGGGCTGAGCCACGCGCAGATCGCCGAGCGGACGGGCCTGCCGAAACCCACGGTTTCGCGGCTGACCTATACGCTGTGCGAACTGGGCTATCTGGCACACGGCGGGCGCAACGATAAGTTCCGGCTTGGGCCTGCGGCGATTGCGCTTGGCTCGGTCGCCTCTGTCGCGGTCAGCTTTGTCGATATGGCGTCAGATGCGATGCAGCAACTGGCGGATGAGACCCGCACGCTGGCGCTGATTGCCGTGCGCGACGGCGACCGGATGATGCTGGTGCGCACATGGCGTCCGCATACCGCTTCGACCATCTGGCTAGAGCCGGGTCACCGCATCCCGGTCTATGGTTCGTCCTCGGGCCTCGCCACGCTGGCCAGTCTGGACGAGAACCGTTTTGACGGGCTGGAGCCGGATGACCGGCTGCGCAATTTCCGCCGTGAGGGGTATGAGCAATTGCTGGCGCAGGGCTTTGTCCTCGCCCCGCCTGAAACCCGCTATGCCCGCAGCATCAATGCCGTGAGCGTGCCTTATTACGCAGGGGAATTCGGCGAGCCTGTGGCCTTCACCTGCGGCGCTTTGCCGGGCGACTTGCCCGACAGCCGCATTCTGTCACAAGTGGGGCCAGCGCTGCGCGACGTGGTCAGCGGCATCGAACAACGCACCGGACGGGCACCGGCCCTGTCCCGGCGCGGATAGATCAAGGAGTTACTGATATGACTGACAAGATTGCCTATTCCCGCCATGACGACATCGTCGTGCTGCGCATCGAAAACCCGCCCGTCAACGCGCTGAGCCAAGCCGTGCGGCAGGGGCTTTCCGACGGCATGGACCGTGCTGAGGCCGAAGACGGCGTGCGCGCCGTGATGATCGTGGGCGAGGGCCGCGCCTTTATCGCGGGCGCTGACATCACCGAATTCGGCAAGCCGCCGATGGAGCCGCATCTGCCCAACCTCTGCAACCGCATCGAGGCCTCACCGCTTCTGGTCGTAGCTTCCATGCATGGGGTGAGCCTCGGCGGCGGTCTCGAAGTGGCCCTCTCGGCGCATTACCGCATCGCTCAGCCTTCGGCACGTGTGGGTCTGCCGGAAGTCCACCTTGGCCTGATCCCCGGCGCAGGCGGCACCCAGCGTCTGCCGCGTCTGATTGGCGTTGAACCGGCGCTTGATGCGATCACCACAGGCCGCCATATTAAGGCACCGCAGGCGCTTGAGATGGGCATCGTCGACCGCGTGGAAGAGGGCGATCCGCAGGAAGTGGGCCTCGCCTACGTCCGCGAGTTACTCGACAGCGGCGCGGAACGTCGTCCGATCTGCGACATGCCCGCACCCGCGCCCATCAACTGGGATGCCGCATACGAGGCGACGCTGAAGAAAGGCCGCGGCCAGATTTCCCCCGCCGAGGCCGTGCGCGCCGTGCAGGCGGGTGTCGAAAAACCCTTCGAAGAAGGCATGAAGGCTGAGCGCCGCATCTTCTCGGAACTGATGAACACCGACCAGCGGCAGGGCATGATCCACGCCTTTTTCTCGGAACGGGCGGTCAGCAACCTGCCGGAACTGAAAGGCGTCGAGCCGCGTGAGTTGAAGGCCATCGGCGTGATCGGTGGCGGCACCATGGGCGCGGGCATCGCCACGGCGGCACTGCTGTCGGGCTTCTCGGTCGTGCTGATCGAGATGAAGGACGAGGCCGCCAAGGCCGCGCATGAGCGTATCTCGGGCAACCTGCAGGGCGCGCTGAAACGCGGCAAGATCGACCAAACTAAGTTCGACACGCTGACTGGTGAGGCGCTCACCGTCTCCACCGACTACGCCAGCCTGTCAGATGTCGATTTGGTGGTCGAAGCGGTGTTTGAAGACATGGACGTCAAAAAGCAGGTCTTCGGCAAGCTTGACGCGGTCTGCAAGCCGGGTTGCGTGCTGGCCTCCAACACCTCCTATCTGGACGTGAACGAGATCGCCGCCAGCACCTCGCGCCCCGGCGATGTCATCGGGCTGCACTTCTTCTCGCCCGCGCATGTGATGAAACTTCTCGAGGTCGTCGTCGCGGACAAGACCGCAAAAGATGTGGTCGCCACGGGCTTTGCGCTCGGCAAGGCATTGGGCAAGATCAGCGTGCGCGCGGGCGTCTGCGATGGCTTCATCGGCAACCGCATCCTCGCCACCTATCGCACCGCGGCGGACCACATGGTGCTCGACGGTGCCAGCCCCTACAAGATCGACGCAGCACTTGAGAAATTCGGCTTTGCCATGGGCCCCTTCGCCGTGGCCGACCTTGCCGGGCTCGACATCGGCTGGGCCACCCGCAAGCGCAAGGCCGCCACGCGCCACCCCGAAGAGCGCGTGCCGACCTATATCGACCGTCTCTGCGAACAGGGCCACTTCGGCCAGAAGACCGGCCAAGGCTACTACATCTACGAGAAGGGCAAACGCGGCGGCACACCGAACCCGGAAATCACCCGCCTGATCGAGGAAGAGCAGAAGGAGCGCGGCATCACCCCGCGCGACTTCACCGACGCCGAGATCGTGCGCCGCTACATGTGCGCCATGGTTAATGAGTCCGCCAAGGTGCTGGAAGAGGGCATCGCCAAACGCCCGCTCGACATCGATATGACGCTGCTCTTCGGCTACGGCTTCCCGCGCTACTGGGGCGGCCCGATGAAATGGGCCGACATTCAGGGCCTGCCCAACGTCCTCGCCGCGATCGAAGGCTTTGCCGAGAAAGACCCGTGGTTCTGGAAACCAGCGCCGCTGCTGGTCGAACTGGTCAAAACCAACCGCACTTTTGATGATCTGAACAAGGAAGCTGCCAAATGAAACAGGCTGTCATCGTCTCCGCCGTCCGTACCGGGCTGGCCAAATCCTTTCGCGGGTCGTTCAACATGACCCACGGCGCCACCATGGGTGGCCATGTCGTCGCTGAAGCGGTCAAACGCTCGGGCGTCGATCCCTCGGCCATCGAAGACGTGATGATCGGCTGCGGCTACCCCGAAGGGGCCACGGGTTCGAACATCGCGCGGCAGATCGCCCTGCGCGCGGGCCTGCCGGTGACCGCCTCGGGCGTGACCGTGAACCGCTTCTGTTCGTCCGGTCTGCAGACCGTCGCCATGGCCGCCAACGCCATCTGCCAAGAGGGCGCAGGCCCGATGGTTGCAGGCGGGGTCGAGAGCATTTCGCTGATCCAGCCGGATGTGAAATCGGTGAAAGAGGCTTGGCTCAAGGAGCATAAGCCCGAGGTCTATATGGCGATGATCGACACCGCCGACATCGTCGCGAAACGCTATGGCATCTCCCGCGAGGATCAGGACGCCTATGGCCTGCGCAGCCAGCAGTTGATCGCTGCCGCGCAAGAGGCCGGTCTCTTTGATGACGAGATCGTGCCAATGCAGACCACCATGGGCGTGCAGGACAAGGAGACCAAGGAGATCTCCACCCGCGAGGTCACAGTGGACCGCGACGAATGCAACCGGCCCGGCACCACGCTCGAAGGGCTTGCGGGCCTGACGCCCGTGCGCGGCGAGGGGGCTTTCATCACCGCGGGCAACGCCAGCCAGCTTTCCGATGGTGCCGCGGCCCTTGTACTGATGGACAGCAAAGAGGCCGAGCAGCAGGGCCTGCAAGCCATGGGCGCGTTCAAAGGCTTCGCCGTCGCGGGCTGTGAACCCGATGAAATGGGCATCGGCCCGGTCTTTGCCGTGCCGCGCCTGCTGGAACGTCACGGGCTGACCGTCGATGACATTGACCTGTGGGAGCTGAACGAAGCTTTCGCGAGCCAAGCGCTCTACTGCCGCGACCGTCTGGGCATCGACCCCGACAAGTGCAACGTAAACGGCGGCTCGATCGCTATCGGCCACCCCTTCGGCATGACCGGGGCGCGGATGACCGGCCACATTCTGCGCGAAGGCCACCGCCGCGGCGCGAAACTGGGCGTGGTGACGATGTGCATCGGCGGCGGCATGGGGGCGGCTGGCCTCTTCGAAATCTACTAAAGGGGGCCGACATGGACCTGAGCTATACAGACGAAGAACGCGCCTTCCGCGAGGAGGTGCGTCAATTCCTCACCGAGAAACTGCCAAGCGAGCTTTCCGAAAAGGTGCGCCGTGGGCAGGAGCTTTCGAAGGACGATCACGAACGCTGGCACGCCATCCTGAACGATCAAGGCTGGCTGGCCACCAACTGGCCAAAGGAATTCGGCGGGGCCGCGTGGAATGCCGTGCAGCGCCATATTTTCGAGGAAGAGGCCGCCGCCCATCACGCGCCGCGCATCGTGCCCTTTGGCCTGTCGATGCTGGCCCCCGTGCTGCAAAAGTTCGGCTCGAAAGAGCAGCAGGACTACTGGCTGCCGCGCATTCTCTCGGGCGAAGACTGGTGGTGTCAGGGTTATTCCGAGCCGGGCGCGGGGTCGGACCTCGCCTCGCTAAAAACCACGGCGGTCAAGGACGGCGACCATTACATCGTCAACGGTCAAAAGACGTGGACGACGCTGGGCCAACACGCCAACATGATCTTCTGCCTCGTGCGGACCGACAAGGACGTGAAGCAGCAAGAGGGCATCTCTTTCCTGCTGATCGACATGGACACGCCGGGCATCACCGTGCGCCCGATCATCCTGCTGGATGGCGGCGCCGAGGTGAACGAGGTCTTCTTTGACAACGTGAAAGTGCCCGCCGAGAACCTCGTCGGCGAAGAGAACAAGGGCTGGACCTACGCCAAGTACCTGCTGACCCATGAGCGCACCAACATCGCCGGTGTTGGCTTCTCCCAAGCGGGCCTGTCGGCGGTCAAACGCATCGCCAAATCCGAAATGGCCGGGGGCCGTCCGCTGATCGAGAACCCGCATTTCGCCGCCCGTGTGGCGCAGGCAGAGATTGATCTGATGGCGATGGCCACGACCAACTTGCGCATCATCTCCAAGGCCGCCGCAGGGCAGGCACCGGGGGTGGAATCCTCGATGCTCAAGGTCAAAGGCACAATCATTCGGCAAGAGATCAATGACCTCGCGCGCCGGGCGGCTGGCGTCTATGCCATGCCCTTCGCCTCAGAAGCGGTGGCAGGCAGCAACGACGCGCTGCCCGATCCGAACGAGGCCGGTCCGGTGGCCGCGCAGTATTTCAACAACCGTAAGCTGTCGATCTTTGGCGGCTCCAACGAAATCCAGCGGCAGATCATCGCCAAGACAACGCTGGGAGGTGCAAAATGAATTTCGACCTGACCGAAGAACGCCAGATGCTGCAAGACAGCCTGCGCCGTTTCCTGCGGGATAAATACGACACCGCCACGCGCAACGGCATTCTGGAAAGCGAAGCGGGTTTCTCTGCTGACATCTGGACCGGCTTGGCCGAATTGGGCGTGATCGGCGCGCTTTTCACCGAAGAGCAAGGCGGCTTTGGCGGCGCGGGTTTCGACGTGACCACCGTGTTCGAAGAACTGGGCCGCGCCGGTGTGGTCGAGCCCTTGCTCGACAGCGCCGTGCTGGCTGGCGGCTTAATTGCCGATCTGGGCAGTGAAGCGCAGCAGGAACATATTGAGGAGCTGATCGGCGGCACGTTGCAACTTGCCTTTGCCCATGGTGAGCCGACCAGCCGCTATGACCTTGAGCGCGTCACCACCACCGCGTCGCAAAACGGCGGTGACATCGTGTTGAACGGTCGCAAAGCCGTGGTGGCGAATGCCGAGGCCGCCGACATGCTTGTCGTCTCTGCCCGCGAAAGCGGAGAGGCTGGGGATCAGGCGGGCATTTCGCTGTTCCTTGTGCCAGCGGATACCAAAGGGCTCACCGTCACGGGCTATGCCCTGCTGGCCGGTGGCCGCGCCGCCGAAGTCACACTGGACGATGTGACGCTGCCCGAAAGCGCTCGCTTGGGCGAGGCGGGCAAGGCTTTTGACGCCATCGAGGCCCGTGTGGCCGTGGCCACGACCGCGCTCTGCGCGGAAACGCTGGGCGCGATGGAAACCGCTTGTGATCTGACCCGCGAATACCTCGGCACCCGCAAGCAGTTTGGCCGCCCGATTGGCAGCTTCCAAGCGCTGGCGCACCGCATGTCGGACCTGCTGATTGACCTCGAACAGGCCCGCTCTGCCGTGATCAATGCCGCAGGCCATTTGGCCGACGACCGCGCCAGCCGCGAGCGTCACGTCTCAGCCGCCAAAAACCTGATGGGCCGCGTGGGCCGTCTGGTGGCCGAGGACACGATCCAGATGCACGGCGGCATTGCCATGACACAAGAGTACGAACTGGCCCATATCGCCAAGCGCATCACCATGGCGGACCACCGCTTTGGGGACATTGACCATCATCTGGAGCGGTTCATTGCACTATCCGCCGCATGAGGCACCGACCAGCGGGGTTCAGCAGCTCATCGGGTTTCAGCCCGATCTGTCGAACCCCGATGGCAGCACCCGCGTGACGCTCGACCTCGGCCCGCAGCACCTGAACGTCTCGGGCGTGCTGCACGGTGGTTTGCATACGCTGCTCTTGGATGTGGCCACGGGCTTTGCCTGCGCGCGGCACTGCGCGATGAGCGGGCCCTTCGTGCCGATGCTGACCCTGTCGCTGACCACCGATTACATCTTAGCGGTGCGCGAGGGCCAAGTCGTTGCCACGGGCCACGTCACGGGCGGGGGGTATAAAATCCTCTATGCCGAGGCCCAGTTGCATGATGCCGAGGGTAAGCTGCTGTCGCGTGCGACGGGCGTTTTCAAAAGGGCAAAAACATGAGCGCACGGATCGAAGACCGCGGCGATCGGTTGATCGTCTGGAACGGCAACGCCGAGAAACGCGGGGCGCTGACGCCAGAGCTTTATGAAGCGATTGCAGAGGCGATGCGGATGGCCGAAGACCCGCGAATCCGCGCGGTGATCCTCACTTCTGAGGGGCGCTTTTTCTGTGCGGGGGGAGACCTCAACGTATTGATCGAACGGCGCAAACTGACCGAGGCTGAGCGCCGCGAGCGGGTGGATGGGCTGCACGATCTGGTCCGCGCCATGCGTGCTTGCCCGGTGCCTGTCATCGCCGCCATCGAAGGTGGCGCTGCCGGGGCGGGGCTGTCGCTGGCGCTGGCCTGCGACATGATCGTGGCCTGCGAAGAGGCGCAGTTCACTGCCGCCTATGTGAAGGCCGGGTTGGTGCCGGATGCCGGTCTGACGGCTTCTTTGGCGCGGCTTTTGCCGCGGCCCTTGTCGATGGAGATGTGCCTTCTGGGCCGTCCCGTCATGGCGATGCGCTTTGCCGAACTCGGCGCGGTCAACCGTATCTGCGCCAAAGGCAAAGCCTTGGACGAAGCGCTGATGCTGGCCGATACGCTCGCCGCCGGGCCGCGTGCCGCCCAAGGCGCGATCCGGCAGTTGGTGGCGCAGGCCTATGAGGCCGAAGAGGCGGACCAGCTTGATGCCGAACGCAACGCCATGGCCCAGGCGGCTGGCGGGGATGAGGCCGCCGAAGGGATCGCGGCCTTTTTGGAAAAACGAAAGCCCCGGTTTTAGCCGGGCAGCGGCCGCCGGAGGAGGGGGTCGCGAATAGGCAGGAGGAGACACCCATGAATGCCAGGGTACAGGATTTTCTAGCTGAGCAATTGGCGACCCGACCAGAGGCGCCGGCGCTGAGTGACGCCAGCGGCGCCGCGTGGAGCTATGCCGATCTGGACCGTGCGCGCGTGGCCTTGGCCGCTGAGTTGCGCAGCGCGGGTGTGCAGGCGGGCGACCGCGTGCTTTTGATGGTGGAAAACTGTGTTGCGGCGGTGGCCTCGCTCTATGCCGCGTGGGAGTTGGACGCGGTGGCCATCCCCGTCAACGCCCGCCAGACCGAAGCCGAAGTCACCCGCATCATCGATCACGCCACCCCGGCGGCGGTGCTGCTGACCTGCGATGTCTCGCCCGAAGCGGCGGCCCATGCAGCGCGGCTGAACGCACGTGAGGTCTCGGGCGCTTTCGGCAGCCTGCACCTTTCCACACCGCTGCCCAGCAGCCCGGATGCAGATCTGCATGACGTGGCGGTGCTGCTTTATACCACCGGCACCACGGGTGACCCCAAGGGCGTGATGCTGACCCATCAGAACCTACGCTTTGGCGCGCGTGCCTCGGCGGACCTGCGACAGATGGTGCCGGGTGATGTGGTTTACGGCGTGCTGCCGATGACCCATGTTTTCGGTCTGGTGTCTGTCTTGATGGCCGCGGTGAGTTCTGGCGCGAAGGTCCGGCAGGAGAGCCGTTTCTCGGCGGCGAAGCTGCATGCCGCAACCCACGAGGATGTCACGATCCTTCCCGCTGTGCCGCAGATGCACGCGCTGGTGATGCAGTACTCGCGCGAACGCGGGATGCCCAAACTCGAAAGCCCCAAGCTGCGCTATGTTTCATCGGGCGGTGCACCGCTGGATCCGGCGTGGAAGCGCAAAGCCGAGGCGTTTTATGAACTGCCGCTGCAAAACGGCTTTGGCATGACCGAGACATGCTCGGGCGCCTCGGCCACCACCAACGCGCTTGGCTCGCCCGATACGTCGGTCGGTCCGGTCACGCCGGGCACCGAATGCAAGATCGACGACCAAGCCCCCGGCGGCAATGGCGCGGGCGAAGGCGAAGTGCTGGTGCGCGGACCGCATGTGATGAAAGGCTACTACCGCAACCCGACCGAGACCGACAAAGCCATCGACGCCGAGGGCTGGTTGCATACCGGCGATCTGGGCAAGTTGGATGAGAATGGACGGTTGCACATCCTCGGGCGCAGCAAGGAATTGATCATTCACGGCGGTTTCAACGTCTACCCGCCCGAGGTCGAAGCCGCGTTGAACGATCACCCGCGCGTGGTGCAATCGGCCGTGGTCGGACGGCGGCGCGAAGGCGACGAAGAGGTGCTGGCCTTCGTGCAGGTCGCCCCCGGCGACGAGTTGACGGCAGAGGAATTGCGCAGTTTCGTCAAAGAGCGCCTGACCGGCTACAAGCGGCCCGCGCAGATCATCGTGGCCACGGACCTGCCCGCCGCACCCACGGGCAAGATCCTGAAACACCGGCTGCTGACGGCCTTCGCCGACCGGCTGGAGGGCTAGGCGCGGCTTGAACCGCGCCCGGCCAGATCAGACGTAGGTGCCTTCGGCGGCGGCGCGGATCGCGCGGATGTTTTCGCCGTAGGGCGCGGGGTCACTGACCGAGCCGCCCTTGAAGACGGCAGAGCCCGCCACCAGCACATCGGCTCCGGCCTGTGCAACTAGGGGCGCGGTCTTGGGGTCAACGCCGCCGTCGATCTCGATATGCACGGGCCGGTCGCCGATCAACGCGCGCAGGTCGCGGATTTTGGCTGTCATGTCGATGAACTTCTGGCCACCGAAGCCGGGGTTCACGGTCATCACACAGATCAGGTCGACCATGTCGAGCAGTTCGGCCACCGCGCTGGCTGGCGTGCCGGGGTTGAGTGCCACACCCGCTTTCGCGCCCGCGCCGCGGATCGCCTGAAGCGTGCGGTGGATATGGGGCGTGGCCTCGACATGGGCGGTGATCACATCGGCGCCCGCCTTGGCGAAGGCGTCGATATAGGGATCGACCGGGGCGATCATTAGATGCACGTCCATCACGCCTTTGATGTGGGGCCGGATCGCCGCGCAGGTGGCGGGGCCGAAGGTGATGTTGGGCACGAAATGCCCGTCCATCACATCCACATGCACCCAGTCCGCGCCTTGGGCCTCAATGGCTTCGCATTCGGCACCGAAGTTGGCGAAATCGGCGGCGAGGATGGAGGGGGCGATCTTGATCGAACGGTCGAATGTCATGGGGGCAGCCCTTTGTTGCAGAGGTTGGCTTCTCTTAACGGCTGCGCGCTTTTTGCGAAAGGGGTTAGAGGTCGAGTTCCAGCACGCCGCCTGCCTCTGCCGCGCGGGACTGGCAGAGGATGATCGCGCCTTCGCGTTGCTTGGCGGAGAGCACGAAGTCGCGGTGTTCGACCGCGCCGCCCCGCAGCCCGCATTTACAGACGCCGCAGATGCCATCGCTGCATTTCAGATCCACTGGCACGCCCGCTGCGATCAGCGCGTCGGCGGCTGTTTCCTCGGCAGAGACGGCGATCTCGCGGCCTGAGGTGAGTTTCAGCGTGAAGGGGTGATTGACGTAATCCGGCACCTCGGGGGTTGAGAAATATTCCAGATGCCGCGCGTCTTCGGGGATGCCCGCGGCCTCGGCGGCGGCCATGACCGACTGCATGTAGGCATCCGCGCCGCAGGTGTAGACATGGGTGCCCGGCGCGCTGCGTTCCATGATGGCGGGCAGGTCGGCGCGGGTGCTCTCGGACGAGATATGCAGGTGTACGCGGTCGGCCCAAGGGGCCTGCGCCAGTTCCTCGGCAAAGGCCGCCGCTTCCCGGTCAGAGGCCGAGTAGTGCAGGTCAAAGGGTCGCCCGAGGGCGTGCAGGCGATGGGCAAAAGCGATCATCGGCGTGATGCCGATACCGCCGCCCATGAGCAGGCTATGCGGCGCGTCCTCGACCAGTTCAAAGTGGTTCACCGGCTTGCCGACAAAGATACGCCGCCCCTTGGTGAAGACCCGGTGCAACAACGCCGAGCCGCCCCGGCCCGCGTCTTCGCGCAGCACCGCGATGCGGTAGCGTTTGCGGTCAGTTGGATCACCCAACAGCGAATAGGGGCGCAGGAATTCGGGCGCGACGACCAGATCAAGATGCGCGCCCGCCGTCCATTCGGGCAGGTCGTGGCCCTCGGGGTGGGCGATGTCATAAAGCGCCGTGGTCGCGTTCAGGCGGGTGACTTGCGTGATCCGCAGGTCGAGCACGGGGGTGTCGCTGCCAACTTTGTAGAGATGCAGATGATCGGTGTCGCCCGCCGCAGTCTTGCGGCGGTGTTCATCGGCGCTCAGCAGGGCCGCATGGGCGGCAATCCCGGCCTCGCGGTTCATCGGATCGGGGTAGGGCCAAGGATGCGGCGCCAGCGGGGCAGGATAGACGGCGAGGGTTTGATCCTCGAATTTGAGGTCAAGATCGGGCTGCAGGTCACGGGCGTTCACCGGCTGGGCAGGGGTGTCGAACTGGCCCGAGGGTTTGCGCTCGATGTCCCACCACCATTTTTTGACCGGGTTCAGACGGCCCTTGCCGACCTTGTCATCCAGCTTGGCCAACAGGGGGGCGGCGGCGGGGATGTTGGAGGCGGCCCAGCGGAAGGGGGCCTCGGCGAAGAGCCCTTCGAGGTTCCACGGGCAGGTCTTCATGCAGCGCCCGCACATCGCGCCGCCTTGGTTGGTGATCCGGTAGGTGGCGCATTTCTGGCTGTCGGATTTCCAGATTTCATAGCCGTTGAACATCTTCTTCGGCCCGGCGGTGATCGCCCCCGAGGGGCATTCGCGGGCGCATTTATTGCAGGCTTCGCAGAATTTTTGCAGGCCAAAGTCGATGGGCTTGTCGTGGGCGACCGGCAGGGTGGTCGTGACCACGCCGGATTTCAGGCGCGGGCCGAGGAACGGGTTCAGGATGACTTCACCAATCCGCGACACTTCGCCCAGTCCCGCCAGCAACAAGAGCGGCGGTTGCAGCACATCGCCATCCATCACCGTATGCGCTTTGGCGGAATGGCCGAGGTTGCGCAGATGCTGGGCCATCACGCCACCCAACATGGAAAACCGCAGATAGGCCCGCATGGATTGCGACACGGCGATCCAATCGTCGCCCGAAGACCCCTCCATCGTGTCAAAGCCTTGGTCGATGATGAGGCTCAGCGCTTGGTCATGCGGCGGGGTGATCGGGGTGCCGGTGGCATCATGGCTGTACCACGTCCAATCAGGGCAGGCCGAGAGGCCAGCGGCATCGGCCCCCAAAAAATAGCTTGCCGCCTTGAAGTTGGCGGCATTGCGGGCGGTGTCTGTCATCGCAGGGGCGGCGTCGTTCACCGGCCCGTCTTGCAGCAAGATCAGCGCGCCCAGCAAGCGTCGCTGCGCGGCAGATGGGGCGGATTTCACCACATGGTGCCCGCCTTTCATGGCGTTCTGCACCTTCGGCCCCATGTCGCCAAACTGTCCGCGCGCAAAAAGATCGCCGCGTTTTGGCACGCGCGGGACGTTGGGCGCGTCGATATAGGTGGTCGGTTCGTCCACCCGTTTAAGCGTCTCAAATGGATGCGGCCCTGCGGCATAGTCGCGCCGCGCGTAAGGATCGACATCGCGGGCACTGACCCCGCCATGGGTGCCCAGCTGCCAATGCGGGCCTTTCAGTACAGACCACGGCTGATCGGCCAGCGGGGCGAGCGGCATATCCGGCGCGAGGTCCATGTCGGTGGTAACAACCGCCAGCCCGAAGCGCGGACCGATCCACGGGGCTTGCAGAATGTCGTCTTCCCAAACCGCAAGCCCCGCCGCCACGGCCAGTTGGCCGAGGTTCACATCAGCGGTGGTGGCGGAATGCACCTTAGCGGCGAAGCCCAATTGACGGATGTATTCGGCGAGCACGGTGGCATTTTCAGTCCCACGCAGGCAGGCGCGCTCGGTTTGGGCGTCGATGATCCAATCACTGCCCGGCTCATCCTCTCGCGGATCGCGGGGGTGGGCGGTGAGGATCACCAGCGCGTGGCTGTGAGTATCGATCGAGGTCTCGGGCGCGTCCACCGCATCGCGCAGGTTCGCCATGATGACATCCACTCCGGCGGCGAGCGTCTTGGTCTGGCGGTTCCGCAGGTCATCGGCCAGTTGCGCGGTGCCTTCGCTGCGGCGCGGGATAGCGAGACGTGCAGATTGCGGCAGGGCGCAGATGCCCATCATCGAGGCGTCGTTGTAATAACCGAATGATTTAAGGTGATTGGCACGCTTGGCCAAACTGTCGGGGATCACCGCGCCTGCCGTATTGACCGGCCCATCGCGCAGCACGTCCATCATCGCTTGGAAGGGCGCCATGGCGTTGCATATGCTTTGGGGCGTCTCGGGCCGCTCAAAACGCAGCACCGGCATGGGCGCGCCCGGCAGTTGGTCATGAGGGGCATGCAACCGGCGCAGCCGCTCCAACGGGAAGGGGCCGAGGTGCATGGGGCGGGTCTTGGATGAAAAGAGCTTCATGGCAAATCGTTGCCATGCTTTGAAATGAGATGCCAGTCCTGGTTGTGGCCGCTGAGGGCGCTCTCGCTTGACTTTCGGCCTGGCCACCGACCATGCTGCGGCAAAATTGGAGGAGTGAGATTATGACCCTGTTCAACCGCCGTCAGGCCATCGCAACTTTGGGCGCCGCAACCGCCGTGGGGCTGGCGGCACCGGCGCTGGCGCAGAACCGCAAGATCACCGTGGGCGCGCTGCGTTTCACCAGCCACGCAGGCAGCTTTGTCGGCTTTGAGCGGGATTATTTCAAAGAGGCCGGGCTGGACGTTGAACTGCGCTTTTTCGAAGCCGCGCAGCCGATGGCCGTGGCGATTGCCAGCGGCGATGTGGACTATGCGATCACCGCGATCTCGGGCGGCTTGGTGTCCTTGGCGCAAAAGGGCGCGGTCAAGGTGATCGGCGGTGGCCTGCAAGAAGAGCCGGGCATCGACGGGCAGAAGTTCCTCGTTTCTGATGCGGCCTATCAGGCGGGGATCACCGAACCGGGCATGCTGGATGGCAAAAGCTTTGGCATGACGCAGGCGGGATCGTCCTTCCACTACATGGGCGCCAAAATGGCCGAGGCTGAGGGGATCAGCCTCAAGTTCAAGCCGCTGCAAAAGGTCGGCGCGGTGATCGGTGCGCTGAAGTCGGGCCAGATCGATGCGTGGTCGATCGTGCCGCATATCGCCAAGCCGCTGGCCGGGTCGGGTGCCGTTCATATCATCGGCGATGTGGCGACCTATCTGCCGGATTATCAGGTGACGACCGTTTTCACCTCGACCAAGAACGCCAGTGACGAACAGGAAATGACTAAGAATTTCCTTGCGGGCTATTCCAAAGGTGTCGCCGATTATAACGCCGCGATGATCGCCAAGGACAGCGGCGATGCGGGCGTCGATGAGATGGTCGATCTGATCCATAAATATGTCTACACCGACCGCCCGCGCGACAAGGCAGCGCCATCGATCATCAACGGGACCATGCGGTTGAACGAAGGTGCCAAGCTGAACGTGGCTTCGGTGCGTGACCAGTTGGAGTGGTTCCAGTCCGAAGGGCTGGTCGACAGCGATATCACCCTGGAGACGCTGATCGACACCTCTTATGTCGAGACTATGGGCAGCTAAACGCTTCACCCGCGTGATATGATTGCTTTGAAAGGCGCGTCCCCCACGGGCGCGCCTTTACCTTTTGCTCTCGCAGGTTGGGATTTCCGGCAGGCATCACTGGCAATGCAGCCGCGCCAAGATACCTTTGGTGCTGATGCGGGGCCAAGCCCCTGACCATAAAACGGGAATGTGCAGTGAGCGACGGCAGTTTTTTCACCCTGAACGGCTATCATTTCGCCTTGGGGGCCGTCGGCGCCGTGGTGATCCTTGCCCATTGGCTGCCCCGCTTTTTCAGTCGGCGAGAGCCTGCGGCCTCGGGGCTGTTGATCCTTCTGGGCATGGGCGTTTTCGCCCTTGTTCCCGGCATGCCGAGTTTCCCCGACCCGCGCGCCACCCCCTTCCCATGGGAAATCGTGTCGGAGCTTTGCGTGATCGTCGCGCTCTTTGCGACGGGGCTGCGGATCGACAAGCTGTCCGATTGGTCCCGTTGGGGGCCAACGGCGCGGCTCTTGGCGCTGACCATGCCGCTGACGATCCTGTCGGTCGCCGTGATGGGCTGGGCCTTTGCCGGGATGACCGCAGCCGGGGCGATTTTGCTGGGCGCGGTGATGGCACCCACCGATCCGGTCTTGGCCGCTGACGTGCAGGTTGGCCCGCCGCAGGAAGGGGGCGAACATCCGGTGCGTTTTGCCCTGACCACAGAGGCGGCGCTGAACGATGGTTTGGCCTTTCCCTTCGTCTACCTTGGTATTCTGGTCGCGGCCGAAGGCTTGGCCCCGGCGACTTGGGGCGTGGAGTGGCTGGCGCGAGACGTCTTTTGGCGCATCGCTGTCGGCACAGTGATGGGCGCGGCGGGCGGTTGGGCCTTGGGGCAGGTGTTGTTCGCCGTGCCGCGCAAGGCGGTTTTGGCCGAGACATCTTCGGGCGTGGTGGCCTTGGCGGGGGTGCTCTTGTGCTATGGCACGACGGAATTGGTCGAAGGCTATGGTTTCATCGCCGTGGCGGTGGCCGGTCTGGTGATCCGGCGGGTTGAGGCGGACCACGAATTCCACCGTCGTTTGCATGATTTCACTGCCGCCGTTGAACACGCGCTGACGGCGCTGTTGCTGGTGGCGATTGGCGCGGTGCTGCCCGCCTTGCTGAGCGATTTAACCCTCTCGGGCGCGGTGATCGTGCTGGCGCTGATCTTTGTCGTGCGCCCCTTGGCGGGGTGGCTGTCGCTTTTGGGAACGTCGCTCGAGACGCGCCCCCGCTGGGTTGTGGCGCTTTATGGCATCCGGGGGATCGGGTCGATCTACTACCTTGCCTATGCGGCGGGGAAGGTGGAGTTTTTGGACGAAGAGCCGCTTTGGGCGATGGTGGGTTTTGCGATCCTCGTGTCGACCTTGGTGCATGGTTTTACCGCCGGGATCGCGGTGGATGGGCTGAGCAGTAGAGAGGGTGAGCAGCCTTAAGAACGCCACTGGCGGAGGGCGGCTGTCCCGGCGCGCGGATCGCACATTGCGCGCGGAGCGTTTTTGCCGGAAAAGGGCGGCATGGACCTCAAGCTTTCCTCCGTCAGCCATTATTATGGCGATACCCAAGTGCTGCGTGACATCACGCTCGATATTCCTTCTGGCCAGATCGTTTGCATCGTCGGCCCCTCCGGCTGTGGCAAATCTACCCTGCTGCGCATGCTCGGCGGGTTGGAGCGGCCCAGCGAAGGCCGCGTGCTGCAAATGGGCGATGCGCCCGAGGGCTGTCTGAACCCGCTCACCTATATTTTCCAAGATTTCGCGCTGCTGCCGTGGCGCACGGTGCGCGGCAATGTGGCGCTGGTGCTTGAGGATCACGGGCTGGGCAAGGCGCAGCGTGAGGCGATCATCGCCGATGTGTTGGCGCGGACCAAATTGACCGATTTCGCCGATGCGCTGCCCAAACAGCTTTCGGGCGGCATGAAGCAGCGCGTGGCGATTGCCCGTGCGCTGGCGGTGAACCCTGCCGTGATGCTGATGGATGAGCCGCTAAGCGCGCTCGACAGCCAGACCCGCGAATTGTTGATGGACGACCTCGTGGCACTCTGGACGCGGCAGCCTTTCACGGCGGTCTATGTGACCCACAACCTCGCCGAAGCGGTGCGGTTGGGGCATAAGATCGTCGTGCTCTCGCGCCGTCCGGGGGAGCTGCGCGAGGTGGTGAACCTAGACATGCCGCTGGCCGAGCGGCGTCACGGCGATCCGGTGCTGGAGGCCCAACAACAGCACCTATGGGGGCTGATGCGTGATGAGGCCGCGGCGGCGGATGCGGAGTTGATTGATGGTTGAGATGACGGATGTGAATGCCCGCGAAGTCACTTTTCGCGGCGGTGGTTTCCAGCCCGGCACGCGGCGGGGCGTGGGGCTTGCGGTTTTCGTGGTGCTGATCCTTTTGGCGGAATGGGGCACGCGCAGCGGCTTTATCTCGGCCCTGACGTTGCCTCGACCCAGCGATGTGCTGCTGACGTTTCAAGAGCTTTATCAGTCGGGGATGTTGTTCAAACACCTCGGCCCCTCGCTGTCTCGTTTGGCCATAGGCGCGCTGATTGGTGCTTCGCTGGGGATCGGGATCGGCGTGTTGATCGGGCTGTTTTCCTTGGCACGCGCGGGGCTGGTGCCCTTGGTCGCGGCGATTTTCCCCATTCCCAAGATCGCGCTGTTGCCGCTGTTTGTGATTTGGTTCGGCATTGATGAGGCGAGTAAATACGCGCTCATCGCCTTTGGCACCTTCACGCCCACGGTGGTCGCCACCTATGCGGCGGTCGACAATGTGGACCGGGTGTTGATCCGCATGGGGCAGAGTTTCGGCCTTGGTTGGTGGTCGATTGTCTCGAAAATCGTGGTGCCCGGCGCGATGCCGGGGATCCTCTCGGGGCTGCGGATTTCGCTGACGATTGCGATTATTTTGTTGGTGGCGGCTGAGATGCTGGGCGCGGAATATGGGATCGGGGCGTATATTTTGCAGGCGGGGAGTCTGTATGATCTGGAGCGTCTGTTTGCGGGTGTGGTGATCCTGTCGCTGCTGGGCGTGGCGGTGTCTGCGGCTGTGGCCTTTGTGGAGCGGCGCGTGTTGAGCTGGCGGGTATAACACAAGGGCCATCGCCTGCCCGCGGGTGGGCGATCTGACGGTCCCTCGTGCCACTTTATGGTTCAACCGTGATAAGACCTCGCCAGGGCGGGCCTAGCCTCACCAAATCGCCTACCCGTCCGGGCGGGCAGGCGATGGCCCGGCGCCTGCGGCTTGATTCCGGGCCGGGGTGGTAACCTCAAGCACTCAGTTCCGGGCCGGGGTGGTAAGAGCGCATCATTTGCGTATCAATAGCGCCAACCGCCCTCACCACCGGACCCTCACCATGACCGAACACACCACCACCCACGCCGCCGACGAAGACGCCCGCAACCGCGACATCAAGATCTACGTCAATGGCGACATCCTGCACCGCGACGAGGCCAAAGTCTCGGTCTATGACGCGGGCTTCATGCTGGGCGACGGCATCTGGGAAGGCATGCGCCTCTATAACGGCACATGGGCGTTCTTCGACGAGCATATGGACCGCTTCTTCAACTCCTGCAAAGCGATCTCGCTCGACGTGGGGATGGATAAGGCCGGCATCGCCGACGCCCTGCGCCGCACGGCGGAGGCGAACGACATGCATGATGACGTGCACTGCCGCCTGATGCTGACCCGCGGGATCAAGGACAAACCCTTTCAGCACCCGTCGCTCAGCACCACCGGGCCGACGCTGGTGATCATCATGGAACATTCCAAACCCGTGGACCGGCTGCAATCCAAGGGCATCCGTCTGGCCTCCGTCCCGCAGGTGCGCGGCCTGCCGCATAGCCAAGACCCGAAGCTCAACAGCCATTCCAAGCTCAACTGTATCATCGCCTGCCTTCAGGCCGAAGAAGCGGGCGCGGATGAGGCGCTGATGCTCGATCCGCATGGCTTTGTGAACACCACCAATGCCTGCAACTTCTTCATCGTGCGCCGGGGTGAGGTTTGGACCTCGACGGGCGATTACTGCATGAACGGCGTGACGCGACAGAAGGTCATCGACCTCTGCCACGCGAATGGCATCCCGATGAAGGAAAAGAACTTCTCGCTCTACGAGGCATACGGCGCGGATGAGGCTTTCCTTACCGGCACCTTCGGCGCGCAGACCCCGGTGGCCGAGATCGACGGCAAACCCATCGGCACGGGCGAGCGCCCTGTCACCAAACGCATCCAAGCGCTGTACAAAGAGCTGATCAAACAGCACACGGCCTGAACGCCGATGGGTGCCCGCCCCCGCGAAGGGGCGGGCGGCATCTTAGGAGACCATGCGCTTCAGCGCGGGCACGCGGCGCAGCAGGAGCCAATCCAGCAGCCCCACGGCCAGCAGGGTTACCCCCGCCATCGGAAAGGCCAGCGCCACGGCCAGACCTACCACAACCGCGCCTTTCCACAGCGTCATATTGCGCGGGGCGGGCGGGGCAGAGAGCCAACCGGCAGGATTTTCCGGGCGGCGTTTCCACCACATCACCACGCCAGAGACGCAGAGAAAGATCACCGAGAGGCAAAACAGCGTATTGGCCAAAACGCTCGGCCAACCCAGGGTGCCCATATGCAGCGCGATGCCCACGGCCATCGCCTTGCCTGCCAGCGAATAATCCGCGTAGCGCACATCGGCGAGGATCTTGCCCGTGTGCCGGTCGATATGCACCGTCCGGTCGCTGGTGGGGTCGATCGCATCGGTGTTCATCGAATCCCGGCTCAGCGTCCAAACACCGTCTTCACCGCGCGGCAGGTTCATCTGATAGCGCGCGTCAAAGCCGATCTGCCGGGCCAGCGCGTCGATGGTGTCAAGCGTGGCAGGCGTGCCTTCGGCCAATCCCGCCACCCCGGCATCGCTGCCTGAGGCGGGCATCGGGGTCTGCTCCAGCGCCCAAGGCACCTCCTTGGGCCCGTGGTTCATGCTGGCGTGGATGTCATCCGACAGCGGGGCCTCCCATTTCTCCGCCGGGAACTGGCTCCATGCCTGCACCATCTTTTCACCCCAAATACCGGCCCAAGAGAGGCCTGAGATCAGGAAGAAAAACAGCACCACCGACACCCAAAGCCCGATCGCCCCGTGCAGAGATTTCCACAAGGCGCGCCCACGGCCCAGTCGCGGAAGCAGCGCCGCCCGCAAACCAGTGCCGCGCGGCCACCAGAGGTAGAGCCCCGTGGCGATCAGCACCATGCCGAGCGATGCCGCGATCTCGATCATGCGGTCGCCGGTCACGCCTAATAGCAGGCTGCCGTGGATGTTGTCGGCCATGTCGTACCAACCGCTGCGGCGTGGGAAACTGGCGAGGACTTCGGCGGTATAGGGATCGACGGCGACCATGGTCGCCACGTCATGCGCGTCCACCCGAAAGATCGCGGCCAGATCATCGGCGCGGGGGGCGACATATTGCACAAGGGTGCCGCCTTCGATGCTGGCCTGCGCGGCGGCGGCCTGATCGGAGAGGGCAAGGGGCGCGTCTTGGGGCGTGACGGCGATCCGCTCTCCGTCCCGGCCGCCGATGAAGGCAATCCAAAGCATCACAAGCCCGGTCAGGGCGAGCATGATGAAAAAGGGGATGACATAGACCCCGGCATAGAAATGCCAGCGCCAAGCGGCGCGGTAAAAGCTGTTCGCACGTTGCGTGTTGTCGTTTTGCAGGGCTGCCGCGCCTGCAGGATCGATGGAAACCATGTGTTTGGTCCTCTGAATGAATTGATATGTGGTTTGGAGGTCAGAGAACCCGTGGCGGCGCCCTTGCGCGTTTGACAGAGGCGCGGCGCGGTTTGGGCTGTGTGGCAGGGGCAGGGGGCAGCGGTGGCGCAGGATCGAAGGCGGCGGCTAAGGGGGCCACAGCCAGCCCTTTGCGCAGCGCGGCGAGGGGGTGCTGGTTCCAGTCGCAGGGTTTGTGTTCAGGCTCAACCGGTGTGCCATCCGGCCCGATGGTCACCGTCTCCACCCCGTGACCTGTGCACAGCACCATGGTCAGCGCGCCCTGCTGGCGCTCTGGCATGGTTCCGGGCGCAAGCGCCGAGAACGCCCCAAACAACACCACCACCGCCCAAAGGCAGAGGTGTCGAAGCGGGCCGGTCAACGCCTTGCGGCGCATCCTGCGATTGGCTGGGGCTTAGTGTTTATGCTCGTGCGAGGAGTGATCCATGCCGCCCGCATCATGCCCACGGCGGCTTTCGACGTTGAATATCACCTCCAAGGTCCCGGCTTTTTCAAAGGTCAGGGTGGCGGGGATTTTCTCGCCTTCCTCGAAAGGGTCTCCGTCGAGGCCCATGAACATGATATGCAGCCCACCGGGCTTAAGCGTCACCGTCTCACCCGCGGGCAGATCGAGGCCGTCGATATGCGACATGCGCGCCACGCCCATATCATCGGTGGTCGTCTCATGGAGGGAGACTTCGTCGAAGCCCTCAGCGCTGATGCTGATGAGGCGGTCTGCGCTGTCTCCGCCATTGGTGATCGTCAGATAGCCGCCGCCGACGCGGGCGGTTTTCGGAGTTTCAAAGGCCATCGGATGATCGACGGTCAAAGCACCGGCGGTGTACTCATGCGCGGCGGCGGGCAGGGCAAGTAGGGCAGCCAAGGCTGCGGTATAGAAAGATTTCATTGTCGTGGTCCATTGTCTGAGTATTGCGAAAGAAGCGATGGCTCAAACGAATGGCGGCCCCCGGACAGGCGGGGGCGCCCCCGCAGGGCTGCGCGGTGCGCCGAGGGCACGGGCCACGCGCGGCGTGGCAAAGCGCAGCGTCCCGCCCGGCAGCAAGACATCTGCCGGGGTCGGCAAGATCAAAGCATTGACGATCCGGCAGGCTTCGCAGTCCAAAGCCGCGTGGTTGTGGCTTTCAAGCGGTCCGTCGCAAAGATCGCTCAGCGTGCCGCCCGCTTGGATAAAGGCGATAAAGGCCGGGTCTTGCTGTACCTGCGCGGTCGCACGATGTGCGAAGGGCAAGCTGGCAAGGGCCAGCACCAGCAAGAGGGTCAGGCTGACCCGGAGCGAGGATATGCGCGAAACGGCGGACATGCGCGCTGTTACCGCGGCTGACGCCGCAACGCTATAGGGCGCTTTGGTCTGCGACGTGATGTCGTAGGGGCGCTGTGCGGTAGTCGGTGATGGCTATCGGGGGAGTGTGTTGGCTGGGATGGTAGGATTCGAACCTACGGTACACTGTACCAAAAACAGTTGCCTTACCACTTGGCTACATCCCAACACAGGGCGCTAATTAGAGTTCTCTGGCCCGGGGTGCAAGACCCGTTTTTGATAAATTAGCCTATTCTTCGGCGGCATCAACGGAGAGCAGGTCTTTGCTGGGCAATTCGGCGCGTTCCTGCGCGACGATGCGGGTCAGCTCACGCTCGGTTTGGGGGGCAACGGGCTGTGCGGCGGCGGGATTCGCGGGCGCGCTCGGCGTTTGGGGCGAATCGTGCTGCGCAGGGGAGGACGATTCGCTTTGGGTAATCAGCCGGTAGGCCGGAGGCTGTGCGGTGAGGCCCGCCGCGTCAAAGGCGGCCAGCGTCAGTCGAATCGCTTCGCTGCGCGCCGCGACCAGATCGGTGGTCTCTTGATTGATCCAACCGGCGAATTGCATGTTGATCCAGTGATCGGCGACCTCCTCCACCCAAGCGGCGGCTTCGGGGCTGGGCAGGACAAAGGGAAGGCCATTCAACACCTCCAGCGCCAAGTCTCGGGCGCGGGCCAGATCGGCGTCGCTGGCCACCGAAAGGGTAAAGGTGAACCGCCGCTCGGCGTTGCGCGAATAGTTGATGATCCGGCTCTTAAAGACGGTGGCATTGGGAATGCGCAGATGGTTGCCGTCATAGCTGAGCAAGATTGTGGCGCGGCTGGTCAGGCGGATCACCTTGCCGGTGTCGCCGTCAATTTCGACCGTGTCATTGGGGCGGAACGGCTGGCGGATCGACAGCATGATGGAGGCAATGAAGTTCTCGACCGTGTCGCGCACCGCGAAACCGATGGCGAGGCCGACGATCCCCGCCGCGCCAAGGATGCCCGACAGCAGCGCCGTCGCCCCGAGGATATCAAGCGCCACGACCAGTGCCGCGATGATAAAGGCCAGCCGGATGATCTGGCGGTAAATGTCAGCGATAAAAGCGTTGGGGGCGAGCCGTTCCCATGGGTTGCGCAGCCGCGCCAGCGCCAGCCCGGCCACGACGATCAGGGCAAAGACCCCAAGTGCCACCAAGGCCAGCGGCAGGAAAGCCACGGCCTGTTCCATCCGGCCCCGAAAGCGGTCCACGGCGGGGTTGAGCCGTTCCGACACATCGGTGCTTTCGCGGACCTCGTTGCGGATTGCAACCACCCCTTCGACACGGCCCGCCAGTTCGCTCAGCCGTCCGGCGCTGGCGGTGTCGAGCGTGGTGCCGCGTAGGGTGACGATGCCCGAGGACACGGAGACGCCGACCTTCTCAAACCCTTCAAGCTCGCGCAGGATGGCGCGGATGCGGTTGGCGATGGCGGCGTCTGCTGTGGCGTCCCCTTCGACGGCGATGGTGCCTTCGGGCTGGTCGTTGTCCTGCGCCGACGCGGGGGCCAGCGGCAGGGCAAGAAGCAGAAACAGACACAAGAGCAGGCGGGGCAGGGCAGGGATCAGGCGCATGGGGGTCTCCGTCGACGGGCAGGGCCACCGCCCCTCGGTGAGGGCGGTGGCTGGTCAATTAGCGCACTACCCCCGACAATCGAGCAGCACCGCCCCGCTGCGCTGTCCGGCCTCGACCAACGCATGCGCGCGGGCGGCCTCGGAAAGCGGGAGAACCGTGTCGACGGGGCAGCGCAGGGCCCCGTCTTCCAGCGCGTGATGCAGTCGGGTGATCGCCTGTTCGCGCGGGCCTGCGGGCAGGAGGTAGATCAGGATGATGTCGATGGTCACCGCTTTGAACAGCAGCGGGTAGAAGGGTAGCGTCGGCGACATTTCCCCCGCCGAGCCATAGGCGGCGATGCGGCCATTGGGGGCGATGACCTCGGTGTCGGTTGTCATGTTCAGGCCGAACTCTGTCTCGACGATTGTGTCAACGGGCTTGCCGCCGTTGGCCTCCAACACGGCGGCGGCGAGATCGGGATCGGCGTAGTTCAACACCGCATCGGCGCCCGCGTCGCGGACCAGATCATTGTCGCGCGGGCTGCAGGTGGCAATCACTTTGGCCCCGCCCCATTTCGCCAGTTGCACGGCAAGGTAGCCCACGGTTCCGGCGCCGCCTTGGATCAACACCGTCTCCCCGGCCACGCCACCGCCGCCGAAAACGGCGTGGCAGGCCGTCAGCCCCGGAATGCCAAGCTGTGCGCCGGTCTCGAAAGAGACGCCTTTGGGCAGCGGCACGGCCTGATGCGCGGGCAGGGTGATCTGCTGTGCCGCCGTGCCAAAGGCGCGTTGCCATTGGGCGTTCCAGACCCAGACCTTTTGACCCATACGGGCAGAATCGACGCCCGCACCCACGGCGATGATCTCTCCCGCGCCGTCGCTATGGGGGATGACTTGCGGGAAGGGTGGTTTGGTCACGCCGGGGCGGGTGCCCGCGCGGGCCTTTACGTCCGATGGGTTCACGCCCGAATGGCTCAGCGCCACGCAGACCTCGCCGGGTTGCGGGGCGGGGCTGTCGATCTCCGACAGGCGCAGCACATCTGCGGCGGCTCCGAATTGGTCATAGGTGATGGCTTGCATGGCGCTCTCTCCGGCTTGAATTTTGCCGGCAGAGTGGCGCAAGCGCCGGGATCATGCAATTGGCCTGAAAGGCGGGGTTATTCGCGCAGTTCCTTGGGGCCAACACCCCAAAGCCGCACTTTGGGGGCCCAGCCGGTAAAGCCGCCTGAACGCAACTCGCACCATTCAAGCGTGCATTCGCCCAAGCGCGCCACCACGCCCAGTTCCAGCCGCGCCACCACGGCGGCCTTTGGGTCTGGATTGACGTGAAGCTGCAGCATGTCTTGTTCGACCAACACAGTGCGGGTGCCCGACAAAAGCGAGTAATGCACCCAGCCGCCCATGCCGTCGCGGTCTTCGACCCGGCGCCAGTGGCCATGTTCGGCGGTGATCCTGAGCGGCAGGTCGCGGCGTTTGTAGACCCAGTCGATCCGGTGCGACAGCGACGGGCCGCGGCGGACGTTGCCCTCTGAGGCTTTCATCGAAACGAAACGGGGGAGGGGCAGGTTGGTGACCTGTCCGCGCGCCTCTTGTGCGACGCCGGAGGTCGCCTGCGCCAAAAGCAGCGCGCCCACCATCAGGGCACTGCGAAGGAAAGCGGTTATCATGGAATTGCCTGCTATGCGGTTCACTGCTGTGGGTCGGTGCTGTGCAAATCTGCGGTTTATTGTTGCTCTTTTTCCGGCGCGAGTTCTTGTGCCTCGTCGCTGCATGAGACACCATGCCTGTGAAACGAGGCGACGCCAAGACCGGGAGAGCAGGCATGTCAAAGAAGCGGTTGAGTGTTGTAGTGACGCGACGGTTGCCAGAGGCGGTGGAAACACGGCTGTCAGAGCTGTTTGACGTGACTTTACGCGAGGATGACAGGCCCATGACCCGCGAGGAATTGGGCGTGGCGATGCGTCATGCTGATGTGCTGGTGCCAACGATTACAGATGAAATCGACGCGCCGCTGATCACACAGGCGGGCGAGCGGTTGAAACTGATCGCCAACTATGGCGCGGGGGTTGATCACATTGATGTGGCCACCGCACGCCAACGCGGCGTTCTGGTGTCGAACACCCCCGGCGTGCTGACCGACGATACCGCCGATATGACCATGGCGCTGATCTTGGCCGTGACCCGCCGCATGCCTGAAGGCATGGCGGTGATGCAATCGGGCAATTGGGATGGCTGGGCGCCGACGGCCTTGATGGGCGGACGGGTCGGCGGGCGGCGTCTGGGCATTTTGGGCATGGGCCGGATCGGTCAGGCCGTGGCGCGCCGGGCGCGGGCCTTTGGCATGCAGGTGCATTACCACAACCGCAAACGCCTGCGCGAAGAGGTCGAAGGCGCTTTGGAGGCGACCTATTGGGACAGCCTTGATCAGATGGTCAGCCGGATGGATGTGATCAGCATCAACTGCCCGCATACGCCCAGTACCTTTCATCTGATGAACGCCCGCCGTTTGGGGCTGATGAAGCCCGACGCTGTGATCGTGAACACCTCGCGCGGGGAGGTGATCGACGAGAACGCCCTGACGCGGATGCTGCGCGCTGGCGATATCAAAGGCGCGGGGCTGGATGTTTATGAGCATGGGCGGGAGATTAATCCCCGTCTGCGCGAGTTGAAGAACGTCGTGCTGCTGCCGCATATGGGGTCGGCCACGCTCGAAGGCCGGATCGAGATGGGCGAGAAGGTCTTGATCAATATCAAAACCTTTGACGATGGTCACCGGCCGCCAGATCAGGTTGTGCCCTCCATGCTGTAAGCCCGCAGGGGCGGCGGACTGGCGGCTATTGGAGAACGTATTTTCGCAGTTGCGCCCGCAGTCCTTCCTGCGGCGCACAGACGCTGTTGGGAGATGAAAATTGACGAAGATCGCAGAACTGCCGCGCAACGAGGCGGGCATTGCCGCAGCGCTAAAGGAATTGGCACAAGCCTTTGGGCCCAATCTGCTGACCGGCCAAGCCATTCGCGAACAGCACGGCCATACCACCACATGGATCGAGACGCAGGCCCCCGACGGGGTGGTCATGGCGCGCTCGACCGACGACGTGGCGCAAGCGGTGCGTATCTGTGCCGCGCATCGGGTGCCGGTGATTGCCTTCGGCACGGGCACCTCGCTCGAAGGACATGTGAACGCCCCGGCGGGCGGGATTTGCATTGATGTCATGCAGATGGACCGGGTGCTTGAGGTGAACTCGGGCGATCTGGACTGCCGGGTGCAACCCGGCGTGACCCGCGAGGCGCTGAACACCCATTTGCGCGATCAGGGGCTGTTTTTCCCGATTGATCCCGGTGCCAATGCCTCGCTCGGAGGGATGACGGCGACACGGGCCAGCGGCACCAATGCGGTGCGCTATGGCACGATGAAAGACAATGTCCTGAGCCTTGAGGTGGTGATGGCCGATGGCCGGGTGATCCGCACCGGCGGCCGGGCGCGGAAATCTTCGGCGGGCTATGATTTGACGCGGTTGATGGTGGGCTCGGAAGGGACGCTGGGGATCATCACTGAGATCACCTTGCGCTTGCAGGGCATTCCCGAGGCGATCTCCTCGGCGCGCTGTTCTTTCCCGACGGTGCAGGCGGCCTGTGAGACCGTTATGGCAGTGATCCAATACGGCCTGCCCGTGGCCCGGATTGAGCTTTTGGACGCCGATGTGGTGAAGGCCGTGAACGCCTATTCCAAGCTGACCTTGCCTGAAACCCCGCTTTTGTTGTTGGAATTCCACGGCTCTGAAGCGGGCGTGGTGGAACAGGCCGAGACCTTTGGCATGCTGGCCGAGGAATTCAGAGGCACCGGCTATGCGGCGACCACAACCCCTGAAGAGCGCAACAAACTGTGGCAGGCGCGGCATGATGGCTATTGGGCAGTGCTGGCGCTGCGACCGGGGTGCAAGGCCGTGGCGACGGATGTCTGCGTGCCGATCTCCCGGTTGGCCGATGCCGTGGTCGCGGCACAGGCGCGGGCGGAGGAGTTGAAGCTCATCGCGCCCATCGTGGGCCACGCAGGCGACGGGAACTTCCATGCATCGCTACTGATCGACATGGACGATGCCGACGAGGTGGCGCGGGGCGAGGCGTTTGTGAGTTGGTTGGCGGAATTGGCGATCTCCATGGATGGGACATGCACCGGCGAACATGGGATCGGGCAGGGCAAGCGGGCCTATCTGGGCAAGGAATTGGGCGCTGCGGTGGATGTGATGGCGACGCTCAAGGCGGCGCTGGATCCGGATAATATTTTGAACCCGGGGAAGATCTTGCCGGGGTGAGATGGGGTGGCCTGCCCTGATGTTGTGCGGCGGGAAATGTGGTGCACGGTATTTGGAAAAGGATGAAGTTGGGGGAGGGGTGCTCTGACGCGGGATTGGCGCGTTTGGTGAGGGGGTAAGGTCGGTTTTTGGCCATGTTGGGTCGGCTGGTGCCTGCGGTCTCTTGCCTTGCTGCGTACAACGGGGTGAGCCTAGGGCAGAGGGATTGGCAGATGAAAACGCAAGTCAAAGCATTGATTGTCGGGGGCGGCGCGGTTGGCACGTCGATTGCTTATCATCTGGCGAAGGCGGGTTGGGATGATGTGATGCTGTTGGAGCGGGACGAGTTGACCTCGGGCTCGACTTGGCATGCGGCGGGGCTGCTGCCGTTGTTCAACATGTCTTTTGCGACGACTCATATCCATCAGTACTCGGTCGAGTTTTATAAGACCTTGGAGGCTGAGACCGGGCTGAACGCGGGTTTTGCCGTGGTGGGCAATCTGCGGATGGCGCAGACCGATGCGCGGATGGATGAGTATATGCTCTATGCCTCGACCGCGGAGACCTGTGGCGTGCCGTATGAATGGCTCACCCCGGATGAGATCAAGGCGAAGTGGCCGTTGATTGAGACGGCGGACCTGAAGGGCGCGCTTTATCATCAGACGGACGGGTATATTAACCCCGCCGATGTGACGATGGCGATGGCCAAGGGGGCGCGGCAGCGGGGCGTGGCGATTGAGCGCAAATGGCAGGCGGATGCGTTTGACTGGAATGGTACCCATTGGGAAGTGACCTGCACGAAGATGGTGGAGAAGGGCGGGAACCTTGTGCCGTCGGAGGAGCAGATCGTCATTACCGCTGAGCATGTGGTCACCGCGAGCGGCAACCATGCGCAGCGCACGGCGCGGATGCTGGGGATCAAGATGCCTGCGATTCCCGTGGAACATCAGTTCATTGTCATGGACCGCGATCCGGCGCTGGTTGATTACCGCGCGGCGGGGCATGGCGAGCATCCGGTGATCCGCGATGCCGATGCGCAAAGCTATGTGCGTGAGGAACGCGGCGGCTGGATTCTAGGGGTCTATGAGAAGAACGCCCCGGCGCGGTTTGAATATGGGGTGCCGGACAGTTTCCGGGCCGATCTGTTCCAGCTCGATCTGGAGCGGATCGAAGATCAGTATATGGCGATGAACCACCGTATCCCCTCGGCTGAGGATTGCGGGTTGAAGGACGATTTCAACGGGCCGATTTGTTACACGCCTGATGGTAATCCGCTGGTGGGGCCAGCGCCGGGGCTGAGCAATATGTGGCTGGCGGAAGGGTTTTCCTTTGGGATCACGGCGGCGGGCGGCACCGGCTATTATCTGGCGCAGATGATGGTTGAGGGCGAGGCCGAGATCGACATGGCGAGCCTTGATCCCAAGCGCTACGGCGATTGGATGACCACGGAATATGCCGCGCGGAAGAATGAAGAGGCTTACGACCACGTTTATATCCTGCACCATCCGGATGAGGAGCGTCCTGCGTGTCGGCCGCTGCGGACCTCTCCGGCCTATGACCGGCAGGCGGCGCGGGGGGCGCAGTTTGGGCAGGTGAATGGTTGGGAGCGGCCGAATTATTACGCGCCGGAGGGGTTTAGCGACCATGACAGCCGGTCCTTTCGGCGCGGGGGCTGGTGGCAGCACGCGGTGGAGGAGGCGCGGGCTATTCGTGAGGGGGTTGGGCTGATCGACGCCACGGCCTTTACCAAACATTTGGTGCGCGGGCCGGGGGCGACGGCTTTCTTGGATTGGTTCACCTGCAACAAGCTGCCGTCGGTAGGGCGGATTAACCTGACCTATGCGCTGACGGGGGCAGGGACGACGCGGACGGAATATACCATCGTGCGGCTGGCGCAGGACGAATATTACCTTGTCTCGGCGGGCGCGTGGAGCGCCTATGACAGCGATTACCTGCGCAAGGCGATTGCCGATAAGATGCCCGAGGTGGGTTATGTCGAATGTCATGACGTGACCACGCAGTGGGGTGTTTTTGCGATTGCTGGGCCAAAGTCGCGTGATGTGCTGCGGGATTTGGTGCGCGATGCGGAGCCCGACACGGTGCTGAGCAACAAGCGGTTCCCCTGGCTGACCATGCGCAACATCGAGCTGGGGATGGTGCCGGTGCGGGCGATCCGGGTGGCCTATACCGGGGAGCTCGGTTGGGAGTTGCATCATCCGATTGAGATGCAGAACCATCTGTTTGACGCGCTGGAGAAGGCCGGCAAGCCGCATGGCATGAAGCTGGTCGGCGCGCGGGCGCAGAATTGGCTGAGGCAAGAGAAGAGCTATCGCGCCTTTGGCAATGAGTTGGGCCGGGATGCGACGCCGTTGGAAGCGGATTTGCCGCGTTTTGTGGACCTCAGCAAGGAGTTTCACGGGAAGCAGGCGATGCTCGATCACGGCATTCGCGTGAAATGCGTGACGGTGCTGATCGACGGGCCAGAGGATGCGGACCCTTGGGGGCGTGAGGTGCTTTACAATGGTGCGCGGCGCACCGGGCGGCTGACCTCGGGTGGCTATTCGGTCGCATTCGGCAAGAGCATCGGCATGGGCTATGTGCAACTGCAAGACGCGGTGGTAGGCACGAAGCTGAAGGTAAAGATGCTTGATCAATTGTGGGAGGCCGAGGTGGTCGAAGACAGTCCCTATGATCCGAAGAACCAGCGCATCCGGGCGGACGGTTGATCCGGCGGGGGTTGCTTGCTTTTTTCTGTGTGCTGGCGCTGACGGCGGCGCTGTTGCGGGACAATCCGGTTGTCAGCGCGGCGCAGGGCTATGCCGCGGATGTGGCGACCACTGCGGCGGCGTCTTATGTCACGCTGCGCACGTTGAATGCCTTTTTGTCGACCGCGCAGGAGATTGAGGTGGGGCTGTCCTTCATCGCTTCGGGGTCGGCGCGACCTTTGAAGGTGTTGGAACCGATTGACGACACGGTTGAGCGGATCGCGGGGTTGGTTTTCGGCGTGATGGTGGCCACCGGGGTGATCGCGGTGGCGCTTGGCCCGGTGAGCGCGATTGGCTTGGGGTTGCTGGGCCTCGCGCTTGGGATATGGGCCTTGAGCAAGCGTGGGCATGGGGGGCTGCCCCGGCGTTTGGCTTGGTACGGTGGGTTTCTGGGGCTTGCGCTGCCGCTGGCTTTGGTGGTGTCGGAGCCGCTGGCCGGGACGCTGACCGAGGGGGTCTATGACCGCAATATGGAGGTGATCGAGGAGATCACCGCCCGTGTCGGTGGCAGCGAGGCTTTGGGTGAGGAAGAGCCGGGGCTGACGGAGTATCGGCAGCTTGCCAGCAACCTTTGGAGCCGGGCGGATGAGTTGATTGGCGCGCTGTTGGCGGTGCTGGGCGTGCATGTGTTTCGGATATTCTTGCTGCCGCTTTTGCTGGTGGGCGGGCTGTTTGTCGTGGCGCGTCATTACGCGCGGGATTGAGTGCGGCTGCAAGCGGCGCGCGCGGGGCTGAGGTGGCGCAGCGGTATTTAAGAAAGGATGAAAGGGGGGAGGTGCGCCCCCCTTTGGCGTTTAGCGTGCGGCGCGGGTGGCGACCCAGTTTTGCCATTGGGCGCTGCTGCCGGAGAAGGCGTTGAGGTCTACGTCCCCGCCGATGCCGGGGACGATGCCAGTGGCGCTATATTGCCAGAAGCGCCAAGTTTGGCTGGGGTAGGCCTCGGCGGGGGTTTTGGCAGTGGTGCGCAGCCAGAAGTCATAGCCGTTAAAGCCAGATAGGCCATTTTCGCGGTAGAATTTCGGTGTTGTGTAGATGACCGGGCGCTGGCCGTAGTGACGCTCTACCACGGCGAGCCAGCGGCGCATTTGGTCGCGGACTTCGGATGCAGGCGGGCGGATGTGGGCGCAGGTGGGGGAAAACGGGTTCCATTCCATGTCGAGCACCGGGGGCAGCATGCCGGGGGTGCGCGGCACGTTGCGGATGAACCAGCGGGCCTGATCCTCGGGCGAGGTGCAGAAGTAGTAGAAGTGGTAGGCGCCGCGTTTGACGGCGGCTTGGCCTGCGCCTTGCCAATGTGTGTCGAAGTTAATGTCTTTGAGGTCGCCCCCCTCGGTGGCTTTGATGAAGGCGAAGTTCACGCCGTTTCTGCGGGCGGTGTTCCAGTCGATGTCGTTTTGAAAGCGGGCCACGTCAATCCCGTGGACGGGGAAGGATTGCGGTGTGCGGCCGTTGAAATCCACCGGGTCGCTGTCGCCGAAACGCGCCGGGAAGAGCGTGCCGGGATCGGCGGGGGGCGGGGTGCTTGGGCTGCCACAGGCGGCGAGGGCAAGGAGCGACAGGATCAAGGCGCGGCGGAGGATCATGGGCGGGGCTTTCTGGCGATGAATGCGAGGTTGTTGGCGGGCATGTCCACTTCGTCGATCGGGCTCAGGCCCGCATCGCTAAGCCAGCGGGCCATGTCGATGTTGTCTTTGTAGCCGATCGTGGGATCGGCGGCGCGCAGTTCGGCGTCAAAGCGGGTGTCGCCGGGGGAGGTGGTTTGGCCGGCGCGTTTGAAGGGGCCGTAGAGGACCAGCGTGCCGCCGGGGGCGAGGGCGGCGGCGGCTTCGGTGATGAGGGTTCGCGTGGCCGGGGTTGAGATCAGGTGCAGCAGGTTGACCAGCAGGATCAGATCGAAGGGGCCATGTTCGCCCGCCCAGCCGGGCTGGGTCGCGTCGAGTGGCAGGGCCGGGGCGATATTGGGCAGGGCGGCCTCGGCCGCGTGGGCGTTGATACTGGCGCGGCGGGCGGTGTCGATGTCGCTGGGCAGCCATGTGAGGCCCGGCAAGCGTTTGGCAAAGCCGACCACATGCTGGCCGGTGCCGCTGGCGATTTCCAGCGCGCGGCCTTTTTGTGGAGCGTGGGTTGCCAGCAGATCGCAAAGCGCGTCGAGATTGCGTGCGGCGGCTGGGGCGAAAAGACGGTCGCCGCCTGCGTCTTCGGCGACGCTGGCACTCGGGGGCAGTCGGCTCATGATTGCTCTTCTAGTCGGTCGGTGGCCGGGGGCGGTGTGGGCGAGAGCGCGGCGATGGCGGCGTAGGTTTGCGGTGTCATCTGATAGGTCATCGCGGCCAGTGACGGTTCAAGCTGTGCCAGAGAGCGGGCGGAAATGATCGGTGTTGGTGCCGTTGGATGTGCCGCCGCCCAAGCCACTGCGAGGGTCGCAGGATGGGTGCCCAGATCGCGGGCGAGGGCGGCAAGGCCGGCAGCGGCGCCGTGCATCACCTCTTGTCCGTAGCGGGCAGCATAGCGGTCATCTTCGCTGAGGCGACCTGTGCCTCCGGTGGCATATTTCCCGGTGAGCAGCCCGCCGCCCAGAGGGGAGTAGGGCGCGACGAGAATGTCGAGGTCATGGGCCATGGGGAGGATCTCTACCTCGGCTTGGCGTTTGACGAGGTTGTACATCGGTTGGATCACGGCGATCTCTAGGCCGAAGTCGGCGGCGATATGGGCCGCTTTGACGACCTGCCATGCGGCGAAGTTGGACAGGCCCACTTGGCGGATGTGGCCCTGATCTTTCAACTCGGCCAGCGCGGCGAAGCTTTCGGTCAGCGGTGTGTCGGGGTCGAAACGGTGCAGGTAGAGCACGTCGAGCGTATCGAGCTGCATTCGTTGGCGCGACGTCTCGGCAGAGGCGAGGATATTGGCGCGCCCTGCGCCGCCGATATAGGCGGCTTTGGTGGCCACGATCAGGCTGTCGCGGCGGTCTTGCACGAACTGACCCAGCAGTGTTTCAGAGGCCCCGTCGGTATAGACATGCGCCGTGTCGAAATGGGTGATCCCCGCCTCGATACAGGCGTCGAACATCGCGCGGGAGGCCGCCGCATCGGCACGGCCGCCAAACTGCATGGTGCCGAAGGCGAGGCGGCTGGCGGGGGTGCCGTCAAGGCTGGTGAGCATCTGGTTCATGCACGATTGGTGGCATGGGCGCTGCCCGCGCGCAATGGGCTTGGCGCGGGGCAGGCGGTGGGGCGCTAGGCGTTCTGCGACTCGCCCTTTTCCAGGGCGCGTTGGTAGGCGGGGCGGTTTTGGATCGTCTCGATGAAGCCTTTGAGTGCCGGATAATCCGCAGCCCGGCCTTGGCGCATGGCAACCTCGGCGGGGAAGCTCAGCATGATGTCGGCTGCCGACAGCGTATCTTGCACGAAGTGGCCGGAGGGGCGCACGAGGCTGTTCATATAGCTGTAGTGGTTGTCCAACTCTGAACTGATACGCGGATGTAGGGGCGCGGCGGCATCGCCCAAGCGCGAGACATAGAGGTTGAGCAGGATCGGCGTCATGGCAGAGCCTTCGGCGAAATGCATCAACTCCATATGGCGCAGGAAGGCGGGGGTGTCGCGCTCGGGGATCATTTCGGGGGCGAAGCGGGTGCAGAGTAGATCGACGATGGCGGCGCTTTCGACAACCAACTGGCCGTCAATCTCGATCATCGGGGATTTGCCCAGTGGGTGCACCAGTTTCAACTCGGGCGGGGCGAGGTTGGTTTTGGCATCGCGCTGATAGCGGATGACGTCATAGGGCTGGTCCAACTCCTCCAGCAGCCAAAGGATGCGCTGTGAGCGGGAGCGGTTGAGGTGGTGCACGGTGATCATGGCAAGCGCCTTTCACAAAGAGGGAAGGGCGAGCCTAACAACCCCGGCGCGGGCCGCAATGGAAAAGGGGCGCACGGTTGCCCGCACGCCCCTGTCATCTGTCAGCCGGTTCGGCTTATTGCGGGATGGTGCCTTCGATGCCTTCGACATAGAAGTTCATGCCCGCGAGCGTGCCGTCATCGGCGGTCTCGCCTTCGGCCAGCCAAGCGGAGCCGTCTTGCTTGTTGATCGGCCCGGTGAAGGGGTGGTACTCGCCCGATGCGATCTTGTCTTTCATTTCCAGCGCTTCGGCTTTCACGTCGGCAGGCACGGCGTCAGAGATCTCGCCAATGCCGACCATGCCCGGCCCAATGCCGTCCCATGTATCAGTGGATTCCCATGTGCCGTCCATGACCGCTTTGACGCGCTTGATGTAGTAGGGGGCCCAGTCGTCAATGATGGAGGAAACGCGCGGCTTGGGGCCGTATTGCGCCATGTCGGAGGCTTGACCGAAGGTGATCACATTGCCCGCTTCCTGTGCCGCCGCTTGGGGTGCTGTGGAATCGGTGTGTTGCAGGACCACGTCGGCACCTTGTTCGATCAGCACTTTCGCGGCGTCGGCTTCTTTGGCCGGGTCAAACCATGTGTAGGCCCAGACGATTTTGAACTGAACGTCGGGGTTCACTTTCTTGGCGTGGATATAGGCAGAGTTGATGCCGCGGATGACTTCGGGGATCGGGAAGGAGCCGATGTAGCCGATGATATTGCTCTCGGTCATCGAGCCCGCGATGTGGCCCTGAATGGCGCGGCCTTCGTAGAAACGTGCGGAATAGGTCGAGACGTTGTCGGCGCGTTTGTAGCCGGTGGCGTGCTCAAACTTCACATCCGGGAATTTCTTGGCGACGTTGATCGTGGGGTCCATATAGCCAAAGGAGGTGGTGAAGATCAGGTCAGCACCGTCGAGCGCCATCTGCGTCATCACACGCTCACTGTCGGGGCCTTCGGCAACGCTTTCGACGAAGACGGTCTCGACCTTATCGCCGAACTCTTCTTCGACGGCCAAGCGGCCTTCGTTATGCTCGTAGGTCCAGCCGCCGTCGCCCACGGGGCCAACAAAGACAAAGCCGACCTTGGTCTTGTCTTGAGCCACAGCGCCCGAAGCAAGGCCGAGCGCAAGTGCCGCGCTGGTCATAAGGGTGGTTAGTTTCATAAGGTTTCCCCTGTTTACGTGCCCCTTGCTGGGGCTTGATGTGCGGCTTGAGGGCCGCGTGACGTGATGCCCCTAGTTTGAGGCGTGGAAGGTTCGGCCCAGAGAGGCCGGCGCGGCGCTTTTGTCCGCCGACAGCACCACCAGAACGATGATGGTGATGATATACGGCGACATTGCCAGATACTCTACCGGTATGGCAACGCCCGCGCCTTGCAAGTTCAACTGCAACTGGGTGATGCCGCCGAAAAGATAGGCACCCAGCAGCGCGCGCCATGGTTTCCAGCTGGCAAAGACGACGAGGGCGAGGGCGATCCAGCCGATGCCCGCGGTCATGCCTTCGGTCCATTGCGGCACGCGGATCAGGCTGATGTAGGCGCCGCCCAAGCCCGCGCAGGCCCCGCCGAACAGGATCGCGGCGGTGCGGATGCGTTTGACCTTATAGCCAAGCGCATGGGCCGCGTCGTGGCTTTCGCCCACGGCACGCAGGATAAGCCCGGCGCGGGTGAATTTCAGCACCGCCCAGACGCCTGCCACCAGCGCGATGCCCAGATAGAGAATGATGTCATGGGTGAACAGGATCGGCCCGATCACCGGGATGTCGGCCAGCGGGCCGAAATCGATATCGCCCAGCCGTGGCGGTTTGATCCCGACGTAGCTTTGCCCGATCAGCGCCGAGAGGCCGAGGCCGAAGAGCGTCAGCGAGAGGCCCGAGGCGACTTGGTTCGCTAAAGTGACTTGGGTGAGGAAGGCAAAGAGCAGGCTGAGGGCCGCGCCCCCGACGGCCGCGGCGGCAAAACCCAAGAGGGGCGAGCCGGTCTCGACCGCCGTGGCAAAGCCGCAGATCGCGCCGGTGATCATCATGCCTTCGACACCGAGGTTCAGCACGCCGGATTTCTCGACCACCAGTTCACCGATGGCGGCAAAAATCAGCGGTGTGGCCGCGACAAGGAAGCCTGCGACAAACAAGAGCGGGTTGATTGCAGAGAGATCCATCAGGCAGCCTCCGCCGCGCCAAGACGCAGCCGGTAATGTGTGAAAACGTCCAATGCGAGCAGGAAGAACAGGAGCATCCCTTGGAACACTTGGATCGCAGCGGCGGGCAGGCCGAGGTTGGACTGCGCGATGTCACCGCCAATATACGTCAGTGCCATCAGCCCGCCCGCGAGCAGGATGCCGATGGGATGCAAACGGCCAAGGAAGGCCACGATGATCGCGGTGAACCCATAGCCCACGTTAAAGTCGATGGTGATCTGACCCGAGGGGCCGGAGACTTCGAACATCCCCGCAAGCCCGGCCAAAAGGCCCGAAGTTCCAAGGCAAAACAGCACCAGCCGCGCCGGGTTCACGCCGGAAAATCGCGCGGCACGGGGTGCTTCGCCTGTCACGCGGATGGCAAAGCCCAACCGGTGTTTGGCGAGTAGGACGTAGGCGAATATCACCGCGATGAGGGCCGCGACCACGCCCCAATGCATGCCGGACCCCGCGAAAAGCTCGGCGTTATGCGCGGGCGCATATTGTTGCAGGTTGCGCGAGCCGGGAAAACCATAGCCTTCGGGGTTCTTCAGCAAACCCAATGACATAGAAGCAAGGAATTGCTCGGCCACATAGACCAGCATCAGCGAGACGAGGATTTCATTGGTGCCAAAGCGCACCTTCAAAAGGGCGGGGATCATCGCCCAAAGCCAACCGCCAAAGGCACCCGCGAGCACCATCAGCGGGAAGATGTACCAGCCCTCTGCGGGGTAGAACGCCAGCCCCATCGCGGCACCAAAGATGGCGCCCATGATGTACTGCCCCTCGGCCCCGATGTTCCAGATGCCCGCTTTGAATCCAAGGCTGAGGCCGATGGCGATCAGCACCAAGGGTGCCCCTTTGATCAGCAATTGCGGGCGGTAGTAAAAGGCATATTCGCCAAAGAGCGGCTGCCAGAAAATTGTCTGAAGGGCTTCCACCGGGTCTTTGCCCAGCACGGCGAACAAGAGCCCGCCAAAAACGAATGTCGCCAGCACCGCCATGATCGGCGTCGACAGGGAAAGGGCCCGGCTGGGCTGCGGACGCTTTTCAAGGCGGATCACAGATCACCCCCAATGGTCAGAGTGAAAGTTGCGGAGGCTGCGTCAAACATGCGCCACCTCCATGCCATGCGCGCCACCCATCATCAGGCCAATCTCTTCGACCGTCAGCCCCTGCGCGGGGCGCGTCGGCGACAGGCGGCCCTCGTTCAGGGCGGCGAAATTGTCGGAAATCCCCATCAACTCATCAAGGTCTTGGCTGATGACGATGACAGCGGTGCCGCCCGAAGCGAGGTCCAGAAGCGCCTGCCGGATCGCGGCGGCGGCAGAGGCATCAACACCCCAAGTCGGCTGGTTCACCACCAGCAGCTCGGGCCGTTGCAACACCTCGCGGCCAATGACGAACTTTTGCAGGTTCCCACCCGAGAGCGAGCGCGCCGCATTGCCGGGGCCGGGGGTGCGCACGTCGAATGTCTTGATGATCTTCTCGGCAAAGGTACGCGCCTTGCCCCAGTCGAGCATGCCGCCGCGCTCCAGCCCTTCGCGGGCGGCACCGGTCAGCATGGCGTTTTCGGTCAGCGACATATCCGGCACGGCAGCATGGCCAAGCCGCTCTTCGGGCGCGGTCAACACGCCAAGCGCGCGGCGGGCGGTGGGGCCAAGAAGGCCAATATCGCGCCCGTCAAAGGTGATCATGCCCGCGCCGACCAGCGTTTCACCCGAAAGCGCGTTGAGCAATTCGTCCTGCCCATTGCCCGCAACGCCGCCGATGCCCAGCACCTCACCACGCCGCACCTCAACCGAGATTTCGCGCAGCGGCATGCCGAAAGCATGGGGCGATCGCGCCGAGAGTTTGTTGAGCGTCAGCGTCACTTCGCCCGGCGCCTTGCTGTCGCGCGTGGGCGTTTTCAACGCCGAGCCGACCATCATCTCTGCCATGTCGCGCGCCGAGGTCTCGCGCGGGGTGCAATGGCCGACGACCTTGCCCAACCGCAGGATCGTCGCGCTGTCGCACAGGCTGCGGATCTCTTCGAGTTTGTGCGAGATATAAAGGATCGCGGTGCCCTCAGCGCTGAGTTTGCGCAGGGTTTTGAACAGGATTTCAACCTCTTGCGGGGTCAGAACCGATGTCGGCTCGTCCATGATCAACAGCTTCGGCTCTTGCAGCAGGCAGCGGATGATCTCGACCCGCTGACGCTCCCCAGCCGACAGATCGCCGACGATGCGATCCGGCGCAAGCGGCAGGCCATAGGTGTCTGAGACATCGCGGATTTGCTGGCTCAGCTCACGCATGCGCGGCGGGTTTTCCATGCCGAGGGCGATGTTCTCTGCCACGCTGAGCGCATCGAAAAGCGAGAAATGTTGAAACACCATGCCGACGCCCGCCTGTCGTGCCGCATGGGGATCGGTGGGGGCAAAGTTCTCGCCCCGCATCTGCATCTGACCCGCGTCAGGTTTGACCAGCCCGTAGATCATTTTGACCAATGTCGATTTGCCCGCGCCATTCTCGCCCAGCAGGGCGTGAACCTCACCCGGCGCGATCCGCAGGGACACGTCATCGTTCGCGACGACGCCGGGGTAGGCCTTGGTCAACCCAGAGAGGTCGAGAAGTTTGTCAGTCATGCGGAAACCTTTGTCTGGGTCCGGGCGATGAGAGAGATCAACGCACCATGTGCAATCTGGGCGGGCAGCTTGCCCAGCGACTTATCGCCAATAGGGCAGATGATGCCAGAGGGATCCAGCCCCATGTCGCGCAAGCGGCGGGAAAACCGTGACTTTTTTGTGTCAGAGCCGATCAAGCCGACACTCTCTGCCCCGCGTTTAAGCAGGGCAGCGCAGAGGGCGAGGTCGATGTCATGCGAATAGGTAAAGATCAGGTGGTGCGCGTTTTGCGGCGCGTGTGCGGCAAGGCGCGGCATATCGGCGGTGGGCGTTGCGGTCACATGGAGCGGCACGTCTTTGGGGAAACGGTCCGCCGCGCTGTCGATCCATGTGATGGCAAAAGCGTTGGTTGGGCAGGCGGCCACCACCGCGCGGCCCACGTGCCCCGCGCCCCAGAGCCAGAGAGGTACATCGCTATGCCCTGTGGCGTCCAGCGGCAGCGGCGTGGGATTGTCGAGCGGGCGCGGAGCTGCGGTGTAGCGCAGGCTCACCGCGCCGCCGCAGCATTGGCCAAGACCGGGGCCGAGCGGTAGGGTCTGATTGTCTTCATACCGCCCTTCGGCCAGCAGGCGGCGGGCATGGGCAATGGCCTGATGCTCCAACGCGCCGCCGCCGATGGTGCCGTCGATACTGTCCGACGTGACCTTCATCGCCGTGCCCGCATCGCGCGGGGCCGATCCGCGCGTGGCGGTGACCTCGACGTAGACTGCGGTCATTTCCGTGTCCGTCCGACGGCGGCAAGGACGGCCTCGGCGGTGGCGGGCGCTTGCAGGTCGCCGTAGTTGTCTCCGCTGGCCGCGACCGCATCCGACAGCGCCATGAAGGCCGAGATGCCCAGCATGAAGGGCGGCTCGCCCACGGCCTTGGAGCGGTAGACCGTCTGCGCCGGGTTTGGCTGGTCCCAGAGTTTCACGTTGAACACGGGCGGCCGGTCGGAGCAGGCGGGGATCTTGTAGGTCGATGGCGCGTGGGTGCGCAGGGTGCCGGTCTCGTCCCAGACCAGTTCCTCGGTCGTGAGCCAGCCCGCGCCTTGAACGTAGGCACCCTCAATCTGACCAATGTCCAGCGCGGGGTTCAGCGAGGCGCCCGCGTCATGCAAAAGGTCTGCGCGCAGGATGCGGTTTTCGCCGGTCAGCGTGTCGATCACCACTTCGGTGCAGGCGGCACCATAGGCGAAGTAGTAGAATGGCCGCCCGCGCCCGGCGATGCGGTCCCATTCGATGTCGGGCGTTTTGTAGAATCCCGTGGCCGACAGGCTGACGCGGTTTTCATAGGCCGAAGCGGCGGCAGCGGCAAAGGTGATCTCTTCGCCCGCGATCTGCACCATGCCGTCGGCGAAACGTACCTGATCCGGCGTGGTCTGGTAGCGTTCGGCTAGATGCGCCGCCATGCGGTCGCGGATCGTGTCACAGGCGTTTTGTGCGGCCATCCCGTTGAGGTCTGACCCGGAAGACGCCGCCGTTGCCGAGGTGTTGGGCACTTTGGCGGTATCGGTGGCTGTAATCTTGACCACCTCGGGCGAGACGCCAAAGCGCGACGCGGCGACTTGCGCAACCTTCTGGAACAGCCCTTGCCCCATCTCGGTCCCGCCATGGTTCAGGTGGATCGAGCCATCCTGATAGACATGCACCAGCGCGCCCGCTTGGTTGAGGTGGGTGAGCGTGAAGGAGATGCCGAATTTAACCGGGGTGATGGCGATGCCGCGTTTCAGCAGCGGGTTTGCGGCGTTCCATTCGGCGATGGCGTCGCGGCGGGCGTTGTAGTCGGCACTCTCGACCAGTCGGTCGGTCAGTGCGTTGATGATACAGTCGGTGACCGGCTGCTGATAGGGCGTGGTCTGCACGTCCGACGGGGTTTCAGGGATCGCAGCCTTGGCTGTCGGCGCAGGGGGCGCGCCGCGAGAGGAGAGATCGACCTCTGCATCCGGCGGGGTGCGGTTGTCGATGGCGGTGCCGGTGGCCTCCACCTCGGTCGGGCGGTGGGCGTGGTCGGTGTAGTAATTCGCCCGGCGCACGGCGAGCGGGTCGAGGCCCAGTTCATGAGCGATATGGTCCATGACCCGCTCGATGCCGACGACCCCTTGCGGCCCACCAAAACCGCGAAACGCCGTGGCGCTGGCGGTATTGGTGCGCAAGCGGTGCGAGGTGATGCGGATGTCGTGCAAATGGTAAGCGTTGTCGGCATGCAGCATGGCGCGGTCGGCCACGGGCAGGCTGAGGTCCATCGACCAGCCGCAGCGGGTGTAATGGGTCACGTCCAGCGCGGTGATGCGGCCCGTCTCGTCAAAGCCTGCGTCGTAAGCGATGCGGAAATCATGCCGCTTGCCGGTGATGATCATATCGTCATCGCGGTCATAGCGCATTTTGCAGGGTTTGCCGGTCAGAGATGCGGCGACAGAACAGGCAATCGCCAGCGCGTTGCCTTGGCTTTCCTTGCCGCCGAAGCCGCCGCCCATGCGCCGGGTCTCGACCCGCACGGCATGCATTGGGCGGCCGATGGCATGGGCCACTTTGTGCTGAATTTCGGTCGGGTGCTGGGTCGAGGAATGCACCAGCATGTCGCCATTGTCCTGCGGCAGGGCCATGGCGGCCTGACCTTCAAGATAGAAATGCTCCTGCCCGCCCATTTCAATCTGGCCCGAAAGGCGGCGGCTGGCCTTGGAGAGCGCCGCCTCGGCATCGCCCTTCTGGTAGATGCGGGGGCCATCTTCGAACCGGCTGTCGGCGGCGAGCGCCTGCTCAACGGTCAAAATTGGATCACGCGGGGTGATCTGTGGCTTGCCCAGTTGCGCGGCGCGACGGGCAGCGAGGTGGCTGGTGGCCACGACCAGATAGAGCGGTTGGCCCGCGAAATGGATTTCGCCCGTCGCCAAAAGCGGCTCGTCATGGTTCGACGGTGAGGTGTCGCAGTCATGGACGAGATCATCGGCAGTCAGCACTTTGACCACGCCGGGCGCAGACCGCACGGCGTCGAGGTCAAGCGCCGTCAATTCGCCCGCCGCGACGGGGCTGAGGCCAAAGGCCAGATGCAGCGTGCCGCGTGCGGTGGGGATGTCGTCGACATAGCGCGCGGCACCGGTGACATGGAGCTTCGCGGCGTCATGGGGAAGGGGCTTTGCAACGCTCATGCCGAGACCTCCTGCAGGTTGGTGGCTTGACCGTTGGCGTCATGGAAATAGCGCAGCAGCATGTTTTGCGCCGCCTCCATCCGGTAGCTGGCAGAGGCGCGCATGTCCGAGAGCGGGGTGAAATCGTCGGTCATCGCTGCCATCGCCTTGCGGATGGTGTCTTCGCTCCACGGTTGGCCGACCAGCGCCGCCTCAGCCGCAGCAGCGCGTTTCGGTGTTGCCGCCATGCCGCCAAAGGCGATGCGCGCGGTGAGGATTTCGGTGCCATTGCCGGTGATCGAAATACAGCCGCAAACCGCCGAGATATCTTGATCGAAGCGTTTCGACAGTTTGTAGCAGCGCAGGGTGTCATGTTGGCGGGGGATGAGGATGGCTTCGACGAATTCGCCCGGCGCGCGGTCTTGCTTGCCGTAGTCGAGGAAGAAGTCTTCCAACGCGATCTCGCGACGGCTGTCGCCCCGGCGCAGATGCAGCGTGGCGCCAAGCGCAATCAGCGCGGGCGGACCGTCCCCGATGGGCGAGCCATTGGCGATATTGCCACCCAAGGTCGCCGCGTTGCGCACCTGCGTAGAGCCATAGCGGCGCAGCATGGTACCCAAGCTGGGATGCAGGGGGGCAAGCTTTGCCTCCACCTCGGTCAGCGTGGTCATTGCACCGATCCGCAGGCCGGTTTCGTCCTCGGTGATGCCGCGCAGATCGGCGCAGCGGTTGAGGAAGGCCACGGCGCCCAGTTCGCGGAACCCTTTGGTGACCCAAAGACCCACGTCCGTCGCTCCGGCGATCAGCGTGGCTTGCGGGTTGTCGAGATACCAAGCGGCCAACGCATCACTGTTTTCGGGCTGCACATGCGGCGCGCCTTCGGCCTTGGCGGGCGCCGGGATGTCCTGCGCCAACTTGTCTTTCAGGCTGCGCAGATGGGCGGGCACCGGCGCGCCTGCGGCGGCCTCGGCCGCGCGGATAATCGGGGCGTAGCCGGTGCAGCGGCAAAGGTTGCCAGCCAGTTGCACGTCATGATCCGTCGCCCCATTGAGATGCGCCGTGGCCATCGACACCACGAAGCCCGGCGTGCAGAACCCGCATTGGCTGCCGTGATGCTCTATCATCGTCTCTTGAACCGGGTGCAGCGTGCCATCGGCGCTCGCCATGCCCTCGACCGTGGTGACGGCCTTGCCGTTCACCTGCGGCAGAAACAGGATACAGCCATTGAGCGCACGGCTGCCGTTTTCATCGGTGATCATCACCGAACAGGCTCCGCAGTCGCCCTCGTTACAGCCCTCTTTGGTGCCGGTCAGGCCACGCTCTTCGCGCAGCCAGTCGAGCAGGGTGGTGGTCGGGGACACGTTGGAGAGTGACACGACTTCTCCATTGAGAAGAAAAGTGATGTCCATTGGTTCTCATCCGCCGCGGTACAAAGTGGCCCATATCGTTGCGCGGGGTTCGATGCGGCGTAGAACCGGGCGCGGGCGAGGTAGAATTCAGGCTAGCGGGGCGGGGGGCGTTTTGGCAAGAAAAAATACCTTGGGCGAAAAATGCGCTGGGTGCTATCCGGTGCTGGTGCCTTTGGGGTGGGTGGCGTAAAAATGCGCCATGTCCAATGATCCCCGATTCATTCACCTGCGTAGCCATTCCGAGTATTCCTTGCTGGAGGGCGCGCTGCGGTTGAAAAAACTGCCCGGCATGTGCCGCGACGCGGGCATGCCCGCGCTGGCGCTGACCGACACCAACAACATGTTCGCAGCACTCGAATTCTCTGTCGCCATGGCGGGCGCGGGTGTGCAGCCGATCATCGGCTGTCAGGTCGATGTGGCCTATGTCGAGGTGCAGCCGGGTGAAAAGCCGCGCCCGCCCGCACCGGTGGTGCTGCTGGCCCAGAGCGAATTGGGCTATGAAAACCTGATGAAGCTGAACTCCTGCCTCTACCTCGACAAGGGGGGCGCGGTGGCCGAGGTGACGCTGCCGGAGCTTGAGGCGCTGAGCGCCGATCTCATCTGCCTGACGGGTGGCCCTATGGGGCCGGTGGGGATGCTCTTGCAAGGCGGCCAGCGCCCGGCGGCAGAGGCGTTGATGGCCCGGCTGCAGGGTGCCTTTGGCGACCGGCTTTATGTCGAGTTGCAGCGCCACCCCGAAGACGGCGGCCAACCCGAGCCCGAGCGTCTGACTGAGCGTGGCTTTATCGAGATGGCCTATGCGATGGATATCCCGCTGGTGGCGACCAACGATGTCTATTTCCCGAAACCGGATATGTACGAGGCCCATGACGCGCTGATCTGCATCGCCGAGGGTGCCTATGTTGACCAAAGCCAGCCCCGCCGCCGCCTGACCGCGCAGCATTACTTCAAGTCGCAGGCCGAGATGGCGACGCTTTTCGCCGATCTGCCCGAAGCGCTGAGCAACACCGTCGAGATCGCCAAACGCTGCGCCTTCATGGCCTACCGCCGCGACCCGATCCTGCCGAAGTTCGCCGACGATGAGGTGGCCGAACTGCGCCGCATGGCCAACGAGGGGCTACAGGCGCGTCTGGCGGTGATCCCCCATGCGGTCAGCGTGGAGGACTACCAAAAGCGGCTCGACTTTGAGCTCGGCATCATCGAAGGCATGGGCTTCCCCGGCTACTTCCTGATCGTTGCCGACTTCATCCAATGGGCCAAAGACAATGACATTCCCGTAGGGCCGGGGCGGGGCTCGGGGGCGGGGTCACTCGTGGCCTATGCGCTGACCATCACCGACCTCGACCCCCTGCGCTATTCGCTGCTGTTCGAGCGTTTCCTCAATCCCGAGCGGGTCTCCATGCCCGACTTCGACATCGACTTTTGCATGGACCGCCGCGAAGAGGTGATCCGCTACGTGCAAGAGAAATATGGCCGCGACAAGGTGGGGCAGATCATCACCTTCGGTGCGCTTTTGTCCAAGGCGGCGGTGCGCGACATCGGTCGCGTGTTGCAGATGCCCTATGGGCAGGTGGACCGTCTGTCGAAGATGATCCCGGTGGAAGGGGTGAAACCCGTCTCCATCGAAAAGGCGCTGGCGGATGAGCCACGCCTGCGCGAAGAGGCCAAGAACGAAGAGGTCGTGGACCGCTTGCTGACCTATGGCCAGCAGGTCGAAGGGCTGCTCAGGAACGCCTCGACCCACGCGGCGGGGGTGGTCATCGGTGACCGGCCGCTGGATCATCTGGTGCCGCTCTACCAAGACCCGCGCTCGGACATGCCAGCGACGCAGTTCAATATGAAATGGGTCGAACAGGCCGGTCTGGTGAAGTTCGACTTTCTGGGTCTGAAGACGCTCACCGTCATCCAGAACGCGCTCGACCAGATCAAGGCGGGCGGGCGGCATCTGCATATCGCCGCGGACGGCCGCCAGATCTACGAACCGCCCGAGGGCCATGTCGATGACGTCGCCACCATCCCGCTCGACGACAAGGCGACCTACGATCTTTATTCCAGCGCCAAGACCGTCGCGGTCTTTCAGGTGGAATCGAGCGGCATGATGGATGCCCTCAAGCGCATGAAGCCGACCTGTATCGAGGACATTGTCGCCCTCGTGGCGCTCTACCGTCCCGGCCCGATGGAGAACATCCCGGTCTATTGCGAGGTCAAGAACGGCAAGCGCGAGCTGGAATCGGTGCATCCGAGCATCGACTACATCCTCGAAGAGACCCAAGGCATCATCGTCTATCAGGAACAGGTGATGCAGATCGCGCAGGTCATGGCGGGCTATTCACTCGGCGGCGCCGACCTGTTGCGCCGCGCCATGGGTAAGAAGATCGCCGAGGAGATGGCCAAGGAACGCCCCAAGTTCGAAAAGGGCGCGATGGCCAATGGCGTCGACAAAAAGAAGGCGGCGGAGGTCTTCGACCTTCTGGAGAAATTCGCCAACTACGGCTTCAACAAGTCCCACGCCGCGGCCTATGCGGTGGTCAGCTACCAGACCGCCTGGCTGAAAGCGAACCACCCGGTCGAGTTCATGGCCGGGGTGATGAACTGCGACATCCACCTGACTGACAAGCTGGCGGTCTACTTCGAGGAAGTGCGCAAACGGCTGGAACTGCCTTGGGTGCCGCCCTGCGTGAACCGCTCGGACGCGACCTTCAAAGTGGTCGACGGCGCGCTGGTCTATGCGCTTGGCGCGCTGAAGAACGTCGGGCTTGAGGCGATGCGGCTGGTGACCGAGGGGCGCAAGGTCGACGGTGTCGACAAGCCCTTTGCCACGCTCTTTGACCTCGCCCGACGGGTGGACCTCAAGCGCGTGGGCAAGCGTCCGCTTGAGATGCTGGTGCGCTCGGGCGCCTTCGATCAGCTCGACAGCAACCGGCGGCGGGTGTTTCAATCGCTCGACGGGTTGGTCAGCTATTCGGCAGCGATCCATGAGCAGAAAGCCAGCAGTCAGGTGTCGCTCTTTGGTGAGGCGGGCGATGATCTGCCCGAACCGCGCATGTTGCCCTGCGACGACTGGCAATCGGCGGAGCGGTTGGCCGAAGAATTCAAGGCGGTGGGTTTTTATCTTTCGGGCCATCCGCTTGATGACTACATGCCGCCGCTGAAACGCAAATGGGCGCGCGAGGCGGGCTTGCCCTTCCTCACGCTGGACGAATTGAACGAAAAGGTCAGCACCCGCGGCGCGATGAACGCACGGCTGGCGGGCGTTGTCGCCGGACGGCAAGAGCGCAAGTCGGCGCGGGGCAATCGCTTTGCCTTTGCGCAGCTTTCGGACACCACAGGCGGCTACGAGGTGACGATCTTCTCCGACGTGCTGGAGGCGTCGCGCGATCATCTGGAGGTCGGGTCCAAGGTCGTCGTTACCGTCGAGGCCACGATGGAAAGCGACCAGTTGAAGCTTTTGGCACGCGGCATCGGCCCGATCGATGCGGCGGTTGCGGATGCGGGCAGCATGGGACTGCGCGTTTTCATCGACGGGCCGGGGGCCATTCAATCGGTGGCCGATGTGCTTGATGGCGCGCGTCAAGCGGTCAAAGCGGCGGGGAAGGGGCCGGTGCAGTTCTGCCTGATAAACCCAAGCCTGCCCGGCGAGGTCGAGGTTGATCTGGGGCGCGAGTTCCCGGTGACACCGCAGATCAAGGGCGCGATCCGTTCGCTTGACGGGGTGATGGAGGTCGAGGAAATCTGATCTCGCCCCTCGCGCAGATCCGCCCTTTTTCCGCCCGTCAGTGGACGGCAAGCAGTGGCTGCGCTAACTGCTTGACAAGCAACGGGGAGCAGAGCATGAAACGACGCATCGGCCTTTTGATCATGGCGGCGCTTCCCTCGGCCTGCGGCATGGCGCCCTCCGCGCCGGCGCCTCAGGTTGCAGAGATCGGCTTTGGCACCGCCTTGCCTTTTGGGGAGGTCGCCCGCGTCTGTGATGTGCGAGAGCAGGATTTGGGCAAGTTGGTCGAAGAACCTGCGGCGCGGGGCTATCGGCTGTTCGATTCGCAACCTGGCAGCGCGGGGCCGCGCAGTTTCTATATTACCGGTTTTGCGGATGATTGCGCGCGCCAGTTGACGGCGGCCAATGTCTTGTTCGGCACGCCCTCGGTCTATGAGCAGTTGCACTATGGCCCGGGTGGGGAAAACCTGCCCATCGCCGAGACCGATGCGGCCTATGAGGCGATCAAGGCCAGTGTCTGTGGCGTGGGCAAGGGCAAACCCTGCGGCAAGCGGATTGGCACTCTCGACAAAACGGCGTTTTTCGTCAACGCCTATGAGCGTTTGGGCCAGACCGCACGTTGGTCTGAGGTGTTGGTGCATGACGGGGCGGTGGCCGCCGTGGCAATGAAATCAGCGGATTGAGCGGGTTGCGGGCATAGACCGGGGCTGCCGCTTAGTAATGCGGGGGCCGTTCATCGCCCATGACGACAGCGCCACCGCCCGAAGCATCCCGTTCCCCCTCGCGCTGCATCAACATATGCACGCGGCGGTTCAGGGTGACGATCTCATCCTCCTGACGGGTGACGATCTCTGACATATCGTCGACCGCGCGGGTCAGATGGGCGATCTGCTCTTCGAGGCGGCTGATATGGTCTGCCGTTTGGTCTGGGGTCTGTTCTGTCATGACGCGCATCCTTTTTGCGCGATCTAGCACGGTCGCGCGGCGCGGGACAGGGGCGGGATGCCGCGTTGCTTGCTCTTGCGAGGGGCTTGGGCTAGACGCGAGGCCAATTGATGCACCGAGGATCCTTGCCATGGCAAAGCCCAAGAAAACCCCCCGTCCCAAGGCGCAAACCCCCAAGGGGTTCCGCGATTATTTCGGGACCGAGGTGACCCATCGGGCCGAGATGCTCAGCAAGATCGCCGCCGTTTATCACCGCTATGGGTTCGACGCGCTGGAAAGCTCCGGCGTTGAAACGGTTGAGGCGCTTGGCAAGTTCCTTCCCGATGTGGACCGCCCGAACGAAGGCGTTTTCGCGTGGCAGGAAGATTCCGAAGGCGACAAGCCCGGCGATTGGCTGGCGCTGCGCTATGATCTGACAGCGCCCTTGGCGCGGGTCTATGCCCAGCACCGCAACGATCTGCCGATGCCCTACCGCCGTTATGCGATGGGGCCGGTCTGGCGCAATGAAAAGCCGGGTCCGGGGCGGTTTCGTCAGTTTTATCAGTGTGATGCGGATACCGTAGGCGCGCCATCGGTCGCGGCAGATGCCGAGATTTGCGCGATGCTGGCCGATTGTCTTGAGGAAGTCGGAATCGCACGCGGCGACTATGTTGTGCGGGTGAACAACCGCAAGGTGCTGAACGGTGTGCTAGAAGTTGCGGGCCTTGCCGGAGACGACAAAGACACCGAACGCGGCATCGTGCTGCGGGCCATCGACAAGTTAGACCGGCTGGGACCGGAGGGCGTGCGCGCCCTGCTGGGTGAGGGCCGCAAGGACGACAGCGGCGATTTCACCAAGGGTGCCGGGTTGGAAGACGCGCAAGCCGATGTGGTCATGGGTTTCATGCAGGCTAAACGCGATACAGGTGCCGAGACGGTGGCGCGGCTGCGCGAGTTGGTGGCAGGCTCCGATGTCGGTGTGCAGGGCGTGGATGAGCTGGAACTGATCTCTGACCTTCTGGCGGCGGGCGGCTATGGCCCTGACCGGGTGGAGATCGATCCGTCGGTCGTGCGCGGCCTTGGCTACTACACCGGACCGGTGTTCGAGGCCGAACTGACCTTTGAGATCAAGGACGAAAAGGGCCGCGCGCGGAACTTCGGCTCGGTCGCGGGCGGTGGGCGCTATGACGATCTGGTCAAGCGCTTCACCGGGCAGGAAGTGCCTGCCACGGGCGTCTCCATCGGCGTTGACCGGCTGCTGGCCGCGCTGGCCGCGAAGGGGCGATTGGAAACCGAGGCCACAGGCCCCGTCGTCGTCACCGTGATGGACCGCGACCGCATGGCCGATTATCAGGCGATGGTCGCCGAGTTGCGGCAGGCGGGCATCCGGGCAGAGGTGTATCTGGGCAACCCCAAGAACTTCGGCAACCAGATGAAATACGCCGACAAGCGGCAAAGCCCGGTTGTGGTCATCGAAGGCGGTGACGAGAAAGACCGCGGCGTAGTGCAGATCAAGGACATGGTGCTGGGCGCGCAACTGGCGCAAGAGGCGAGCCATGATGAGTGGAAAGAGCGCCCGAACCAATATGAAGTGCCCCGCGCCGATCTGATCAAGGCGGTCCGCGATATTCTGGATCGGACAAGCTGATGCCCACACGTTCCGAAACGCTGGCGCGGGCGGCGTCGCTACGCGCGATTTTCGACGCGCAGGGCGCTGTGCTCGTCGAGCCGCCGATCCTGCAACCGGCCGACACGCTGCTGGACCTCTACGGCGAGGATATCCGCGCGCGCGCCTATGTCACCTCGGACGCGCTGCGGGGCGAGCAGATGCTGCGCCCCGATTTTACCGTGCCCGTGGTGCAGATGCATATGGCCCATGGGGCCGAGCCCGCGCGCTATACCTATTCCGGTGAGGTTTTCCGCCGTCAGGAACACGACCCGAACCGCGCCAATGAATACATTCAGGTGGGTTTCGAGGTTTTCGACCGCGCCGACCCGGCGGCGGCAGATGCCGAGGTTTTCGCCCTGATCGCCGAGGCGATGCAGGGGCTGCCGGTGCGCCCGGTGACGGGGGATATCGGTGTGCTGATGGCGGCGGTGCAGGGGCTTGATACCTCGCCCGCGCGCAAACAGGCGTTGATGCGTCACATCTGGCGCCCGCGCCGCTTTCGCGCGCTGCTGGACCGCTATGCGGGGCGCACCTTTGTGCCTGCCGGACGCAAAGCGTTGCTGGCCAAGACAGAGGTCGAGATTTCGGCACCCATGGTCGGACTGCGCTCACAGGCAGAGATCGAAGCCCGCGTGGCAGCGCTGCGCGAGGATGCCAAGACCGCGCCGATTTCCGCGCAGCAAGTTGATCTTTTTGAGGCGCTGTTGGAGGTCAAAGAAACCCTGCCGAACGCGCTGAGCCGTCTGCGCGATCTGGCTGTCGATATGCCCGCCATCGGCGATGCCGTGGCCCGCGTTGCAGCCCGCGCCGATGCGATGCGCGCCCGTGGGATCGACACCGATGCGCTGCTCTTCGAGGCCAGCCATGGGCGGTCTTCGATGGAATATTACGACGGTTTCGTTTTTGCCTTCCGCGCGGCCTCGCGGCCCGATCTGCCCAGCATCGCCAGCGGCGGGCGCTATGACGCGCTGACCCGGCGGTTGGGGCAGGGCGATGAAATCCCGGCGGTGGGCGGCGTGATGCGCCCCGGCCTGATGCTGGAACTGGAGGCCGGGCAATGACGCTGAAACTTGGTGTGCCGTCCAAAGGGCGGCTGATGGAAAAGACCTTTGAATGGTTCGGCGCGCGCGGCGTGCGCCTGCAGCGCACCGGCTCCGACCGCGAATATGCGGGCAAGGTCGAGGGCATCGAAGATGTCTCTCTGGTGCTGCTCTCAGCCGGAGAAATCCCGCGCGAACTGTCGGCGGGGCGGATCCACCTTGGCGTGACCGGCACCGATCTGGTGCAAGAGAAGCTGGCGCTTTGGGATCAACTGGTCGAGCCGCTGGAGGAATTGAACTTTGGCCATGCCGACCTGATCATCGCGGTGCCGCAGGCTTGGGTCGATGTCGATACGCTGGATGATCTGGATGCCGCCGCGGCGGCCTTCCGTGCTGAACATGGCTTCCGCCTGCGCATTGCCACGAAATACCACCGATTGGTGCGGGAATTCCTGCGCACCCACGGTGTGGCGGATTACGCGCTGGTCGACAGCCAAGGCGCGACCGAGGGCACGGTGCTGAATGAAACCGCCGAGGCGATTGCCGATATCACCTCCAGCGGCGAGACGCTGCGCGCCAATCACCTCAAGATCCTCAGTGACGGTTTGATCCTGCAATCGCAGGCCACACTCTGGCGGTCGCGCATGGCGCCCCTAGAGGATCACAGCCGCAAAGCGCTGAAAACCCTGATCGCGCAACTGACCTGACGTAGCGTCACAGCCACGGGTTTTTCCCTTCCCTTCCATAGCATTGCACCTTCCGAGCCGCTCCGGCTCGGGGGCGCTTTGCCGCGCGCCTTATCAAGAGACTTGCGAGATGTCGCGCTTCGGATAGGGTGAAAGGGTCAACAGGCCGATACCACAAGCTCCGCCAAAAGGGGCAGGGATCGGGACATAGGGAGGATCCGTCAATGATCGGATGTCACGCGCCCCTTGCGAGGGGCCGCAGCCGTCGCCGCATGGGAGTGGGCGATTGCTGAAGATTGAGGATTTGCATCTGTCCTTTGGCGGCATCAAGGCGCTGCAGGGGGTGAATTTCGAAGCCGGGGCAGGAGAGATCACCGGTGTCATTGGCCCCAACGGCGCGGGCAAGACCTCGCTTTTCAATGCGATATCAGGGTTTTACAAGCCCGACCGGGGGCGTGTGTCTTTTGACGGGCAGGATATCACGACGCTCAGCCCCGACAGGCGCGCAGGGCTGGGGCTGGCACGGACCTTCCAGAACATCGCGCTGTTTCGCGGCATGACCGTGCTCGACAACATCAAGCTCGGCGGTCACACGCGCCTCAATACCAACGTCTGGCAAGCGCTGCGCTATTTCGGGGCGGCGCAGAAGGCCGAGTTGGAGCTGCGCCGCGAGATCGAAGAGCAGGTGATCGATTTCCTTGAGATCGACCACATCCGCAAATACCCGATTACCATGCTGCCTTATGGTCTGCAAAAGCGGGTCGAACTGGGCCGCGCGCTGGCGATGCGCCCGCGCGTGCTGCTGCTGGATGAGCCGGTGGCGGGCATGAACCGGGAAGAGACCGCCGACATGGCGCGGTTCATTCTCGACGTGCAGGAGCAGTTCGGCACCACGATCCTGCTGGTGGAACACGACATGCACATGGTGATGGACATCTGCAGCCGCATTGTCGTGCTGAACTTTGGCCAACAGATCGCCAGCGGCACGCCCGAGGAGGTCTCGAACAACCCGGCAGTTATCGAAGCCTATCTGGGGGCCGCGGCATGACGCCGATTTCCTTTGAAGAAATCGCGCCGGAATTTTTGAAAAATTCCGAGGGTAAGGAAAGGGAGGCGCTTTGATGGGGCAGTTCGTGCAATTCGCGATCAACGGGCTGATGGCCGGAGCGATCTACGCGCTGATCGCCGTGGGGATCGTCAGCGTTTACAAGGCCACCAAGGTGGTGAACTTCGCCCATGGTTATCTGATCATGTTCGGGGCCTATTTCTACTTCACCTTCGCCGTGATCGTTCCGGGCCAGCCTTGGGCACCTGCTTGGCTCGCCTCTTGGCAGCCGGGCTGGATGGTCGAAATGCGGGGCGAACTGCCGATGTTTTCGCCCGTGGCGGCGGTGCTTGATTGGGTGGCGAACCTGCCGCGCATCCTGTTGGGGCTGGCGGGGGCGCTGGTCTGCAACGCCATTCTGGGCCGGATCATCGAGCGGGTGTTGATGCGCCCGCTGATGGGGCAGTCGATTTTTGCGATGATCATGGTGACGGTGGGGCTGATCTCGATCCTGTCGGGCGCGGCGCAGTTGATCTGGACGGCGGATGCGGCAAGCGTGCCCTATATCGCGCCCAACATGCCGATCCGGTTTGAGTTGTTCGGCACGATGATCTTCCTTTTTGGCACTGATCTAGTGAACATGGTTGTGGCCCTGCTGCTTTTCGGTGGCATCGTCGCTTTCGTGAAGTTCACCAAGGGCGGCATCGCCATCCGCGCCACCGCCGAGGACCAGTCGACCGCCTATTCCATGGGTATTTCAGTGCCCAAGGTCTTTTCCCGCGCTTGGGTGCTGGCCAGCACCACTGGGGCCATCGCGGGGGCAATCCTCGCCACCCGCAACGGCATTTCACCGAGCCTTGGCCTCTTTGGTTTTTCGGTGCTGGCGATCGTGCTGATGGGCGGGCTCGACAGCTATGTCGGCGTGCTAATCGCCGCGATGGTCGTCGGCGTGCTTGAGGCGATGACCCAGTGGCAGATGGGCGGCGGCTGGGCCGAGATCGTGCCCTACGTCACCGTCCTGGTGGTGCTGATCTGGCGCCCGCACGGCCTGATGGGGCAGAAAGAGGTCGAGCGGATATGATCAACGCAAATCTCAAATCGAGCTATGCCGCCGATGAGCGGGTGCTGAACAACCGCTACAAACAGGCCTTCGTTTACGGGGCGATCCTTGCGCTGGCGCTTTTCACCCTGTTCGGCAACGACTACCTGATCCTGATCGCCAGCCAGATGGGCATCCTGCTGATCGCTGTGGTGGGAATCAACATCCTGACCGGCTATACCGGGCTGGTCTCGCTGGGCCATGGCGCCTTCGTCGCCATCGGTGCCTATGCGGTGACCATCTTCGGTAACCTCGGCGCCGGGGTGATCCCGGCAGGGTTGATGCCCTTCGTCTCGGTGCCCTTGGCCGTGGCGCTGGCGGCGGCGGTGGGCGTGTTGGTCGGCCTGCCGAGCCTGCGGGTCAAGGGGCTCTACCTCGCCGTGGCGACGCTGGCGGCGAATTTCATCGTGATCTTTTTGATCGAAGAAGACCTCTTTGCTCCTTGGACTGGCGGCATGGTGGGGATCAATACCAATGTGCCCAATCTGCTGGGCTGGGAGTTGGATACCAAACGCGAGATGTTCGGCCTGATCGCGGCGGTGGGGTTGGTGTCGCTGCTGGCGGCGCAGAACCTGATCCGCACCCGCGTGGGTCGCGCCTTTATCGCCATTCGCGACCGCGACTATTCCGCCGAGATCCTCGGCATCTCGCTTTTGCGCTACAAGTTGATGAGCTTTGCCCTCTCGGCCGCGTACTGTGGTCTGGCGGGGGCGCTTTTCGCCTATTTCTACGCCCGCATCCTGCCCGAGCAGTTCGAACTGGCGCTGTCGCTGAACCTTGTGGCGGCGCTGATCATCGGCGGCATGGGGCGCACGATGGGGCCGGTTTTCGGGGTCATCATCGTGGTGATGGTGCCCGAACTTATCAAAGTGCTCTTTGGCGCGCTTGCGGGTGACAGCGCCGGCGCGGGGCAATTGCGCGCGCCCTTGCAGCAGATCGCCTTCGGCGTGCTGCTGGTGTTGTTCCTGCTCAAGGAACCCTTGGGCATCAACCAGATCGTCGACCGTATCCTGCGCGCCGCAAACCGTTGGCCGTTTGCGCGCGGGTAAGAATTCACAAGGCCACATCAGGGAGAAGACCAGATGACCATGAACCGCCGATCCTTCCTCGCCACCACCGCCGCCGCGACGGCGGCCATGGGCACGCCAATGATCCTGCGCGCTCAGCCCAAGGAGTATGTGCTCGGCGCCTCGCTGCCGCTCACCGGGCCCTTTGCCACCGCCGGTCAGTTGGTCGCGCCTGCCTTTGCCATGGCCGCGAAGCTTTTCAACGACGAGGGCGGGGTGGCTGGGGTGCCCATTCGCTTCGTTACCGAGGATTCGGGCTATGTGCCGCAGAATGCGCTCAACAACTACCAGCGGGCGCTGGCCTCTGAGGGCAAGAACATGATCGGCTATTTTGCCGACAGCACCGGCGCGATGAAGCTGATCGCGCCCGAGCTCAAGGGCGAGAACGCCCGCATCATGGGCTCGACCTCTTTCGCCTCGGAACTGGCCGACCCTGCGACGCATCCCTACCAGTATCTCTCGGGTCCGACCTATCAGAGCCAGTTCGACATCCTGTTGCAGAATATCAAGAACGAGGGCGGGCAGAAGGTCGCCTTCATCTTCTCCAACACTGAGTTTGGCCGCGATCCGATCGAACACGGGCGCAAGACCGCCGAGGAATTGGGCCTTGAAGTCGTGCTAGAGGAAAGCACCAAGGCCGAAGGCGCCGATATCCCCACGCACGTCACCAAACTGGCGCAGTCCGGCGCGGATCACTGCATCCTTCAAGGCTATGTCACTGGCGTCTGGCCGCAGCTTATCGGCGGCGCGCGACAGTTTGGTCTGCCGGTCAAGTTCAAGGGCACCTTCTGGGGCATGGAGAAATTGATCGCCGACCGTATCACCGCCGAGGCGGGGCCGTTCCTTGCGGGCTATGAGGGCGTCATGCCTTACCGCTATTTCTACGACCGCGAAGAGGCGCCGCGCTATCAGCAGTACGCCGAACTCAGCAAGCAAATGTTCGCGGGCACGCCGCTGGAGAACTACATGTCGACATGGGCGATCCAAACCATGTGCGGGCTGGAGATCGCCATGAAGGCCTTCCGCGACACCGCCGAGGCTGGGCTGGAGCTGACACCCGACAACATCGCCGAGAAGCTGGCGGGGATCTCGGACTGGGATTCGGGCGGCTTCTTTGGTGGGCCGGTGAGCATGGAAAACAACGCCATCGGGACGGGCCGGGTCTATGGCTACAACCCCGAGGATGGGCTGTTCACGCCCAAATCCGATTGGTTCACCGTTTGATAAACGCGGGGCGTCCGGCGGGCGCCCCACACCCTAGAAAGAGGACGCGCCCGTGCTGACCATCGAGAACATCGAAGTGACCTACCACCACACGGTGCAGGCGCTGCGCGGGCTGTCGCTGGAAGTGCCCGACGGCAAGATCGTCACGCTTCTGGGCACCAATGGTGCGGGCAAGACCACCACGTTGAAGGCGGCGAGCAACCTGCTCGCGCTGGAGAACGGTGAGGTCGGCGAAGGTCGGATCAGCTTCAAAGGTCAGTCGATCATGACGATCCAGCCCGACCGTCTGGTGCAGCAGGGGCTGTTCCACGTGCGCGAGGGGCGGCGGATCTTTAGCGAGATGACGGTGGAGGACAACCTGATTGCCGCCTCCTACGCGCTGGACCGGCGGCAGGCGAAGCCGGACTATGACAAGGTCTATGCCTTCTTCCCCCGGTTGAAAGAGCGGCGCCGCCAGATTGCGGGCTATCTCTCGGGCGGGGAGCAGCAGATGCTGGCCTTTGGCCGGGCGATGATCGCGCGGCCTGAGTTGATCTTAATGGACGAGCCCTCGCTTGGCCTCGCGCCCAAGGTGGTGGCCGAGATTTTCGACACGATCAAACGGCTGAACCAAGAGGACGGCACGGCGATCCTGCTGGTGGAGCAGAACGCCGGGGTAGCCTTTTCGGTCGCCGATTACGGCTACATCATGGAGAGCGGTCAGATCGTCATGGAAGGGGATGTCGCCAAGTTGCGCGGCGACAAGGACATCCAGTCCTTCTACCTCGGCATGGGCGAGGAGGGCGGGGCGCGGCAGTCCTTTCGCGATGTGAAACATTACAAACGCCGCAAACGCTGGCTCAGCTAGGGAGGTCCGCCATGGCATTCGACGAGTTCAAGGGCGACTTCGCGCCGCTGGTCCGCATGGTGCAAAACCATGCCAAGAACCGCCCCACGGGCGTGGCGATGCGGCAAAAGGAATTCGGCATCTGGAACGAGATCACCTGGGAGGGGCTGCAAGAGATCATGCAGGCCACCGCCGCAGGGCTGGTCGATCTGGGGCTGAACGCGGGCGATCATGTCGGCATTCTCAGCGAGAACCGCAGCGAATGGGTGCAGGCGCAGTTCGGCATCAATGCGGCGGCGGGGGTCGTGGTGGGCATGTATCCCACCAGCCCGGCGGCGGAACTGGAGCATCTGGTGAATGCCTCGGATACCACGGTGCTGTTCATCGAAGATCAGGAGCAGCTGGACAAGATCAAGGAACTGGGCGACCGGGTGCCGCAGCTGCGGCAGTTGGTGATTTTCAACCCCAAGGGCACGCGGGGCGAAGATCTGCTGGGGCTGATCAGTTTCGACGACCTGCTTGAGCGGGGCCGGGCGCGGCTTTCGGGTTTCGCCGACGATCTGCGCGCGCGGCAGGCGGGGATCGAGCCCGACGACACGGCGATGATGGTTTTCACCTCCGGCTCCACCGGGCTGCCCAAGGCGGCGGAGATTTCCTATGGCAATATCCACGCGGGCGTCGGCGTGGCGCGTGACGTTTTCGGGGACTACCCGCCGGGGACGGATGTGCTGAGCTATCTGCCGCTGTGCCACATCGCCGAACAGGCGGTGACGGTGATCAACGGGCTGGCGCAGCAATTCGTGATGAATTTTGGCGAGAGCCTGCGGACCATCACGCTTGATCTGCGCGAGGTCGCGCCGCAGGTCTTCTTTGGCGTGCCGCGGATTTGGGAAAAGATGCAGGCGGGGGTGCTGGTGCAGGCGCAGACCGCGGGGCGGATCAAAGGGCCGATGACGCTGATGGCGCTGAAAGGCGCACAGCGGCGCGGCATGATCCGGCGCGACAAGTGGAGCGCGGGGGACCGCATGGCGCATGCCTTTTGGGATACGCTCGTCTATCGGCACATCCGCAGCTATCTGGGGCTGGGGCGCACGAGTTTCGCGATCTCTGCCGCCGCGCCGATCAGCGCCGAGCTTCTGGGCTTTATGCGCGGCATCGGGGTCAATATCCGTGAGGCATGGGGCATGTCCGAAACCTCGGGCGTGGGCACGATCCAGAAATCATGGGGGCAATGCGACGGGCGCATCGGCTTTCCGGTCAGCGGCGTGCGCACCCGCATCGCCGAGGATGGCGAGGTGCTGTTCTCGGGCGGGACCATCTTCAAGGGCTATTACAAGAACCCCAAAGCCACCGCCGAGACCATTCAGGATGGCTGGCTGCACACGGGCGATGTGGGACGCGAGGAGGCCGATGGCTCGATCACTCTGATCGACCGCAAGAAGGACATCATGATCAACGCGGCGGGCAAGAACCTTGCGCCCGCGCATATTGAGAATGTCATCAAGGCCAGCCCCTTCATCAAGGAGGTCGTGGCCGTGGCCGACAAGCGACCCTATGTGACGGCGCTGGTGCAGATCGACATGGACACCGTGCGGCTCTGGGCCGAGGGGCAGGGGATTGCCTATACCACCTTCCGCTCGCTCGCCGAGCATCCCAAGGTGCAAGAATTGATCGACGCTGAGGTGGCCAAGCAGAACCGCGATCTAGCACGGGTCGAGCAGGTCAAGAAGGTCTGGCTGATGCGCAAGGAGCTTGATCACGACGACGGCGAAGTGACGGCGACGATGAAGGTGCGCCGGGCCAAAATCTACGAACTCTACGGCGACCAGATCGAAGCGCTCTACGCCGCGTGAGGCTCAGAGCACGCCGATCTCGGCCAGGGCGCGGTTCAGCTCCACAGGCAGTTCCGCCTCTGCCTCGCGGCCCTCGGGCAGGTCGGGGGGCGCGTCCTCGGGTTTGAGGTAGCGCCAGCCTTGGAAGGCGCGGCGCAGACTGTTTTGGGTGCGGATGATCTCAGGGTCGAGCACGATGGCGCAGCGGCGGATGCCGTCTGCGCGGGTGATCTCCTCTAGCCGGATAATGCGCTGGCGGGCTTGGATGACGCCTTTGATGACCCAATAGATCGAGCCGCCGTTGAGAATCTCGGCCTCGCGCTTGGGCCACATCCGCGTGACATGGCGCGGCAGACCGTCCTTGGTCCGCACGTCCTTGCGCGCCTGCCATTTGGCGAGGTTCTCGACGCCTTCGGTGCCGACCGAAAGTTTGATTAGATTGATATAGTTATCCAAAAGTTCCCCCGCAGTGCTGCTCGAGAATGCGCCTCTATATAGTAGTTTCTCCTTCGGAGCTAGCAAGGTATTGTGGTAGGCTGAAGAATAAATTCCCGTAGATGTGCATTTTGGGCGTTGAGAAATCGGCCCTTCATGTTGTATCGATGCCAACTCTTAAGTCGCATTCGTGCTGCCCTCACGACTCAAAGGAACCGTTGTATGTCCCGCTTTACCGCCCCGATCGCCGAACAAATCTGGGATATGAAATACCGTTTTAAAGGGGCCGATGGCACCGCCAAGGACGTCACGGTAGAGGACACATGGCGCCGCATCGCTCGCGACCTCGCGCAGGTCGAATCGAAGGCGGATGTTTGGGAAGACAGGTTTTTCAACGCGCTGGAGGATTTCAAATACCTCCCCGCTGGCCGCATCACCGCAGGCGCGGGCACCGCGCGCCGCGTGACCCTGTTCAACTGCTTCGTCATGGGCACCGTGCCTGACAGCATGTCCGGTATCTTCGACATGCTCAAAGAGGCCGCGCTGACCATGCAGCAGGGCGGGGGAATCGGCTATGATTTCTCCACCATCCGGCCACGCGGCGCGGATGTGCTGGGCGTCTCGGCGGATGCTTCCGGCCCGCTGTCCTTCATGGACGTTTGGGACGCCATGTGCCGCACCATCATGTCCGCAGGCTCGCGCCGCGGCGCGATGATGGCGACCATGCGCTGCGACCACCCGGATGTGGAGGATTTCATCGCCGCCAAATCCGACCCCGCGCGTTTGCGCATGTTCAACATGTCCGTGCTGGTCACCGACCCCTTCATGGAGGCCGTCAAGGCCGACGGCTCGTGGGACCTCGTTTTCGGCGGCAAGGTCTATAAGACCGTGCAGGCGCGCGACCTGTGGAACAAGATCATGCAGGCGACCTATGACTATGCCGAGCCGGGCGTGATCTTTATCGACCGCATCAATGCCGCCAACAACCTGAACTATTGCGAGACCATCGCCGCCACCAACCCCTGTGGCGAGCAGCCGCTGCCGCCTTATGGCGCCTGTTTGCTTGGCTCGATCAACCTCGCGCGTCTGGTCGCGCAGCCTTTCGAGGACGCCGCCCATCTTGACCAAGACGCGATGAGCGAGTTGGTCGCCACCGCCGTCCGCATGATGGACAACGTCGTCGACGTGTCGAACTTCCCGCTGCCCGAACAGGCCGCTGAGGCGCAGAACAAGCGCCGCATTGGTCTGGGTGTCACCGGGCTTGCCGATGCGCTGTTGATGGTCGGCCTGCGCTATGGCTCTGATGAGGCAGCGGCCCAGACCGAGGCATGGCTCAAGGCCATCGCGCGTGCCTCTTATTTGGCGAGCGTCGAGTTGGCGAAAGAAAAGGGGGCCTTCCCCCTCTTTGACGCGGAAAAATTCCTCGCCTCCGGCACCATGATGCAGATGGACGACGATGTGCGCGACGCGATCCGCGAACACGGCATCCGCAACGCGCTGCTGACCTCGATCGCGCCCACCGGCACGATCAGCCTTTATGCGGGCAACGTAAGCTCTGGGATCGAGCCGGTCTTTGCCTATGCCTACACCCGTAAGGTGCTGCAGAAAGACGGCAGCCGGACCGAGGAAGAGGTTGTCGACTACGCCGTGCAGATGTGGCGCGAGTTGAAGGGCGACACGCCACTGCCCGACTATTTCGTCAACGCCCAGACCCTACCGCCGGCCGACCACGTCAAGATGCAGGCCGCGGCGCAGAAATGGATCGACAGTTCGATCTCCAAGACCATCAACTGCCCCGAGGATATCTCCTTCGATGCCTTCAAGGACGTCTATATGCAGGCGTGGGATACGGGCTGCAAAGGCTGCACCACTTACCGCCCCAACGACGTGACTGGTTCGGTCTTGAGCGTCTCGTCGGAGAAGACCGACAAGGCCCCCGCCGACAGCCCCGATCAGGTCAGCGAAGGCGGCGAGATCGTCTATATGTCCGACCCGCTGGATCGCCCAGCCGAGTTGGAGGGCAACACTTACAAGGTCAAATGGCCCGACAGCGAGCATGCGCTTTACATCACGATCAACGACATCGTGCTGAACGGCCACCGTCGCCCCTTCGAGGTGTTCATCAACTCCAAGAACATGGAGCATTTCGCCTGGACCGTGGCGCTGACGCGGATGGTCTCTGCCGTGTTCCGCCGTGGCGGTGACGTGTCCTTTGTGGTTGAGGAACTCAAGGCTGTCTTCGACCCGCGCGGTGGGGCTTGGATGCAGGGCAAATACATCCCATCCATCCTCGCGGCCATCGGCGGCGTGATCGAGCGCCACATGATCGCCACCGGCTTCATCGCTGGAGAGGGCATGGGCCTGAAGACCGACCCGCAGGCGAAGGTCGTCGGCCTCGATGCGCCGCGTGGCAAGTCCTGCCCGTCTTGCGGTCAGTTCGATATGCGGATGGTCGAAGGGTGCATGACTTGTGGGAGCTGTGGGCATAGTAAGTGTGGGTGATTTTGGACTGCCTAGTAGTTGTCGGACACAGGAAATAATGGCCATTGCTGCTGTTTTTTGACCTTTCGACCCATATCAAATGGCCATTATGAATCTCTTGAACGCATAAGTATTTGAAATAGATTAGTTTTATGAATGCCGATCCAAAAGGGTCGGCATTTTGCGTTGCAGTTTATGAGGCTGGGCGCGGAAGTTGACGGAAGGCACCAAATGTTCGCATAAAGTTCTCAAGGATCCGGATCCTCTCGCTTAATCAAAGGCAGCCATTCGCTGTCGAATGCTGGTCGCCAAGATACTGGTGAACTGGTCATGAGAGGACATCAAATGCCACGTATCAAATTTGCCGACGTGAGATTCCCGGACCCGAATGCCCCGTCGGTCTTTGACATCGAACATCGGTTGAAACAGCACCTGATCAATTTTCGAGAGAAGATGGGCGAATGCAAACCAGATAATCAAATCTCTGACCGAGATCGGCGCAAAATTCTGCGGAAGATAGCAGCTTACAGAGACGCGGTTTCTCGTAGATCAGGCATGGGCCATCTTGCAGACAAAGACCGCCAGAGGCTGGATAAGTTCCGCAATGGCGCCACGCTGGTTCATGTCGAATCCGAACACCGCGCCGATGAGATTGCTTCCGCCATCCATTCCGAGATGCCCTGGATGGCAGAGGCAACTGAGAGGATCTGGCAGGACATGCGCGCTTCTGTGCGCAACGGTGATTTGGCACCGCGGTTGAAACCTCTGCTCTTGGTCGGGCCACCTGGCATCGGGAAAACCTTTTGGGCCCGCGCCTTGGCGCAGCATTTGATGGTGCCGACGTCAGTGATTGAAGCTACCGGCGAACCTGCATCATTCTCCGTCACTGGATCGCAACGTGGTTGGGGATCTGCAGGGCCAGGAAAGCCCTTGGAATCCATCATGGCCAGCGGGGTCGCGAACCCGGTTGTCGTGGTCGATGAGATTGAGAAAGCAGGCACGGTCGAATCCCTCAGAGGGCAACGGTTTAATTTGTCTGAAGGCCTCTTGCCATTTTTGGAGCGCTCTACGGCCACGCATTGGTCTTGCCCCTATTTTCGCGTATCCTTTGATATGTCGTGGATTACTTGGATCATGACTGCAAACAGCGTGGATGGGTTGCCAGCACCGTTTCTCAGCCGTTGCCCGCCTTTGAAAATTCCTCCGCTCTCAATGGAGCATCTGCTTAGATTTGCCGATCAGCTAGGCGCCAACCGGAACCTCCCGCCCGAAGCCGTTGATGCGGTGAAGGAAGTCATTAAGGCCATTAAGGCTCCGCAGCTCATAAGCCTACGATCAGTTGCGAGAATGCTGGACGCTGTTGAGCAGGCGATCAACCGACCGAACTTACATTGACAGAGGGAAACCGGACGCGAGCCCAGAGAGCTTGTAACGCAACTTAACCAGGTAGTTTCTATAAGAGGTCCACATGCCTTTCAATGTTAGTCGAGGAATGCGTTCGCGAACCCAAGTTTCTCCCCTCACTTCAGCCGAAGCTGAACCATGTCCATGCAAGGTAGTTGAGGCATCGTCGCGCCACGTTGCAAAAACTTTCAAGGGTATTCCCATCTTCTTAGGGGGACACCAAATTTCACACTTGGAGCCGGTAGCCCGATCAGCACCTCACAAGAGGTTGAGGTTGGCATCAGCCGGGTTCAAAAGTTCTTCTGAGTTTGCGGGTAGTCGTTCGGAGGATCATAGACCAGGGAAGCTTGAATATGATGTCCGCAATCGAGGTGGTGGCGGGCCGCCTGCGCGCCTGAAGCTACATGCTAAGCATTCGGTGCTGCGAAAGATCTCAAAGGCCCTAAGGGTCCGAATTAACCCGAGCATAGATAAACATGGACCGTACATCGTTATCGACGATGTGACGTCTGCGGAAATTTTGACCATTGCGCAGATATTTGAGAGTTGAGGACCAGGGTTTCCGACTGAGAGGGCGCATTGCCGACATTCGCTGCACTGTTCGCGCGCGGAATGCGGAAACAGTGGATGTGAACTTTCTACGCAGCAACCTCGCGATCAAGAAGTTCTGTATTGAAGAAGGGAGAGAGGTTCGTTGCAGCGGGGCCGAATGTGTTGCGCAACTATCTGTGAAATGACGTAAAACCCGTGGCGAGTATGCGGACCTTCCCACACGCTATGAAACAGCAGGCCGCCACGTAAGCTGCGGCGGCCAACCGTCACGACTGTGCCTTTAGGTGATGGTAAAACCGCGTCCAACAGGGTCGGTTTCATCGATCAACCATTTGGCGTAGCCGATAACTTTCGCAGTGCCCTTAACCGTAGGGATTACGGCGCGTTGGTTCCCCAGCATGGTTTCACCCAAAAGCTGGCCTTCGAAACGCCCCTGACCCAGCAGGCCTTCCGATTTGATGGTTTGACCGATCTTCATCTGCCCACGCGCTTCGAACATTGCCATCATCATCGAAGTGCCTGTGCCGCCGGGCGAGCGATCAAGCTTACCGTCGCTGAAGACATGCACGTTGCGGTAAAGGCTGTCCGCGTGGTCAGGCTCTTGCCAGAAGGTAGTGAAGTTCAGCCCCTGAATATGCTTCTCGGTCGGGTGCTGAACCTTCATCTTGGCGTTGATCTGATCTTTCACCAGTACACCCATCTCAGACAGCAGCTTGCCGTTCTGGGGGCCGATCGGGCGTTCTCCGTCTGGCCATTTGACGACAGCAAAGAAGTTGCCACCAAAGGTGATGTCAGCCTTCAATTCTCCATAGCCCGGCAGGGTGATCGGCACATCTTGTTCCAGAACAAAGGCAGGAACGTTTTGGAATTTGGTCCAAGCGATCTGACCGTTTTCGCGGCCAACTTCAGAGGTCACGTCACCCGCCGGTGTTTCAAAACGGATTTTCGTCACATCGCCGCCCGCATCATGCACCAGCCCGTGAGAGACCAGTGCCATGGACAGTGCGATTGTGCCGTGACCACACATCTCCATGAAGTCATCGCCGTCGCACCAAAGCATACCGGCATCATAGTCGGGGCTGGATGGGGGCGTGACAAAGACGCCGACCATATCGTGGTGGCCACGTGGCTCACGCAGAAGGGCGGTTCGCACGAAGTTATAGTTGTCTCGGATAAACTGACGTTTTTCGGTGACGCTCAGCCCGTGGGGATAGGGGATGCCCCCATGGATGATGCAGGTGGGTTCGCCATCGGTATGTGTATAGATCACATCGACGAAGCGGTTATTGGTCATCATTGGACAGAGTCCTCCTGTGGTTTTTCTTAAAAAGTGAAAAAAGTGTTAGAGTCCGAGGGCGCGCGGGATCAGCAGCACAAGTTGATTGGGGAAGGCGATCACGGCACCCAGAACAAGGAACATCACCGCGATAAAGGGCAGGTTCGCCCGGGTTAGGGTCAGGATATCGACCTTCGCGATGACGCTGGTGATAAACAGCGCGGCCCCAACTGGCGGGGTCTGTTGGCCGATGCCCCAGCAAAGGACAACGACCATGCCAAAGTGGATCGGGTCAATCCCCAGTAGTTTTACAGCTGGAAGGAACAACGGCACGATGATGAAGATCATCGCAATCCCGTCCAAAAAGGTGCCCGCGATGATCATGATCGCGCTTAGCATGATCAGGAACAGAATGGGTGACATGTCCATCTTTGCGAGCGGCGCGAGAATGCTGTCGGCCAATTGCTCGAACGTGAAGGCAAAGCCCATGACATGCGCAGTCGCAGTCACCAGCATCACTGCGCCGGATAGAACTGCGGCTTCGCAGAAAGTTTGATAGAGTACACGCAGCTTGAGGGTACGGTAGTAGAACATGCCAACAAAGATGCCATAAACGACAGCCACGGCAGAGGCTTCGGTCGGGGTAAAGATACCACCCAGAATGCCCCCAAGGATGATGGCCGGCATCAGCAGCGCGGGAAGCGCCTTGCCAAAAGCAACCAACATGCGTTTGCCGTTGAAAGGTGCCTCAACCGGGTAGCCTTCGCGCACCGAGATGATCCATGCCACAATGATCAGAGCCACGCCCAGCAGCACGCCCGCCATCAGCCCCGCGGCAAAGAGCGCGCCAGTGGAGATGCCAAGATAGGCCCCCAGAATGACCATGGGCACGCTGGGCGGAATGATGATGCCGATGGTGGAAGAGGCGGCAGTGACGGCCGCGGTGAAGGGGCGGCTGTAGCCGCGCTTGATCATAGGGTCGATAATCATCCCGCCCACAGCGGCAGTGTCGGACATTGAAGTGCCGCTCATCCCGGCAAAGAACATGGAGGTGACGACATTAACCGCTGCGAGCCCGCCGCGCATCTGACCGACAAGGGTCTTAGCAAATTCGATAAGATGACCAGAGATGCCAGAACGGCTCATGATTTGTCCGGCAAGGATGAAAAGCGGCACCGCCAGCAATGGGAAACTTTGCACCCCGCGGTAAAGACGCTGAGCGACGATCAACTGGTCGATGTCTCCCATCCAGAAGATGCCGATGGCGATGCAAACCAACGCAAATGCGATAGGCAGGCCGATGCCGATCAATCCCAACAGGATGCAGAGGATTAAAAGCAGTTCCATGGTCAGTTATCCTCAGGTCAAAGATCGAAAGGGCTATTGTCGGCGTCGTGGCGGCTGTCGGGGTCAAGCCCCTGACGGATGCGCGGCAGGCTGCGGGCAATCTGTATCAGCGCATCAAAGCAGATCAGCGCGCCTGCAATGGGGATCGCCGCGTAGAGCCAGCTGCTGGAGATTTCCAACACATTGGTAGTCTGCCCGGCGAAGCGGATAACCTGCCGCCCACCATACCACGCCATGATCCAGCCCACGCCACCGATAAGTAGCTGGTTGATGACGTAAAGAACGCCTTGCGCCCAGAAGGGCAGGTTGCGCACGAAGACATCGACCTTCAGATGCGCACCTCGCCGCAGCGCCAGATAGCTGCCTAAAAAGGTAATATAGGTCAGCAGCGCCAGCGAAACCTCAAAGCTCCAGCTGAGCGCGTTGTCGAGGAGATAGCGGTAGATTACCGCCAGAAAAGCCACACCGACGGCCGCGAGTAGCAGGGCTGAGATGATCGCTTCGAGTATGCGGTTAATCATGGCTATCTCCTCTGGGCTGGCCTTACTGATCTGCGGCGCGGATCAGATCGATCAGCTTTTGCGCATCGGGGCCTTGCTCGGCTGCCCAATCTTCCCAGATTTGGCCGGACTGCGCCGTGAAGGCTTCAACATCAGCCTCGTTCACTTCCATGCCTGCTTCCTCAAGGAAGCTGACAATTTCAGCGTCAGCTTTGATGCCCAGTTCAACTGAACGCGCCTCGGCGGCTTCACCTGCCGCGAGGACCGCAGCCTGCTGGTCTTCGGTCAAGGCTTGGAATTTGTCTTCGGCCATTAGGAGGTAGGTGACCGTATAGAGGTGATTGGTAAGAGAGAGGTACTTTTGCACTTCGTAAAATTTGGTGCTTTGTGCCCAGATCACTGGATTCTCTTGCCCATCATAAACGCCGGTCTGGAGCGCCGAGTAGAGTTCGCTGAACGGTAGAGGGGAGGCATTGGCGCCATAGTGATTGAAGATCGCAATGCGCAGGGCGCTGCCTGGGGTGCGAATTTTGACGCCTTTCAGGTCTTCGGGGGTCGTGATGGGGCGGACATTGTTAGTGATCTGGCGAAAGCCACCTTCCAAAAAGCCAATCACCCGCAGGCCTTTTTCGGCAAGCATAGCTTCGATCATTTGGCCTGCTTCGCCATCCATTGCCGCTTTCACGTGCTCGCGGCTGGAAAAGATATAGGGCAACGCGGTTGCGCCAAGTTCCGGTGCGACGGCGGTGATCGGTGTTTCGATTGTGGCCATGTCCAGGATCGAGGACTGCATCGCTTCAATCGAGCTCTCCTGATCGCCGAGCGCGCTTGAGTGGAACAATTTGGTGCCGAGGCTTCCGCCGCTTTTGTCCTTCAGAACCTCGTTGAAATGCTCAACCGAGCGGAATGCGATCCCGTCTTCGTTGCCGGGAACATTGACACGGAAATTGATATCTTGCGCCAGTGCAGGCAAGGTTGCCAAAGCGCTGACCGACGCGGCTAAAGCAAAGGCGGCAAAAGTTCTGCGGTTCATCTTGAGTCTCCCTCTCTGTACCCCGTTGTATACGGTGGGGCTGTATATGACGTTAGACAGCCATAAACTCTCTCGATAGAATAGATTAGACAGATAGGTGGATAATTCAGACATATTTGTTCGAATTCACTGCCCTCTGGTCATAACGCTACCGTTTATGGAGATGTGATGCGCCGTACTGAACAGAAACTTCGTGTCGGGTTTTTGCTGTTGGATAGCTTCACCCTCAACGCTTTCTCCGGTTTCGTCGAAGCGATCCGCCTTGCCGCTGATCATGGTGGCCGCAGCCGGCAGGTTGCCTGTGGTTGGGAAGTTATGGGGAAGGGCAAGGTTGCGGCCAGTTGCGGGCTAACCATTACAGCAACAGCGCCTTTGATAGATCCGGAAGAGGTCGACTATGTCGCGGTCTGCGGTGGCAATGGTTACCGTATTAGGTCCCAGCCTCAATGGCTGGATCAATACCTTTCCGAAGTTACTGAGGCTGGTGTCCCTTTAATCGGGCTCTGTACCGGGACATTTAACATCGCGCGGGCAGGGCTGATGCAGGGCTATCCGGCCTGCGTGCATTGGAACGTAGCAGACGAATTTCACGATCAATTTCCGCGGGTTGAAGCCTTTACTGACCGGATATTTTTGGACGCTGGGGCGCGTATCACCTGCGCAGGGTCGACCGGGGCCTCGGATCTGGCGCTTCACCTGATCCATCGCCACTGCGGGAGCGAGTATGCTCAGCAATCCATCCGGCATATGATGATGCAAGGGCAGCGGGCAGGGACTTTTCCCCAAGCGCATTTCTCAAAGAGCACCCATGATGTGAAAGATGAGGTGGTACGGCGCTGCGCAGCCCTGATGGAGCAAAAAATCAATATGCCGCCATCAATGGATGTCCTGGCCGCCGAGGTGGGGATTAGTGTCCGTCAACTTGATCGGCGATTTAATCAGGCAATGGGACAATCCCCGTCTCGGTATTTCCGTTCAATGCGGCTCAGCTACGCACTTTGGCGATTGACGCATACCACGGACAGGATCGCCGAAATTGCAGCTGACGCAGGGTTTTCAGATTCCGCGCATTTTCACCGTGAGTTTCGTAAATCCTATGGCACGTCTCCAAGCCTATACCGTCAATCATCGAATACTTTCTAATCGGTGAAGGAATCCAAATATTGTGTCAGCTTTCCGGGGGGGGGCGAGCACTCTTTCATCTTGGTGCTATGAGACCGCCTTAAGAAATTAAAATCTCTCTTCGGTTGCTTGCGATGCGCCTTCTGAGTGGCGGTCGACATTTTCACCAATTTATCTGGACGTTTGCGACTGAACGGGCTTCGTAAGGGCTCCGAAAAGCTGACCTTGGCTGCGTACTACATGTATGGCCGCTAAGGGCCGCTCCGGGCGGCGCGGCTTATGCAGCAGTGGCGAAGAACTCCGCACTTCAATTCGTCAGCAAGCGCTCGAACCTGTCTTTTGATTCTAAGATCATTAAGCTCCGCTTTCCCGGCCTTCACCCACCGGCAATACTACAAGATGGATGAATGGGCGATTCAGTGGCGCTTCGCCGCAACGCTCGGCCCCGAGACAGCGGTAGGTCAGACCGAAAGCAGTGACCCCCCGCCTTCAAGCGGGGAGCGCAAAATCAGAACAGCGACGGCAGCCACAGCGACACAGCCGGTACATAGGTCACCAAGATCAACGCGCCGAGGATCGCGATGTAGAAGGGCCAGATCGATTTCAACGCCGTTTCGATCTTGATCCGACCGACCGCACACCCCACGAACAAACAGGTTCCGACGGGCGGTGTACAGAGGCCGAGGCCGAGGTTCATCAACATCATGATGCCGAATTGCGTCGGATCCATGCCAAGACCCTTTGCGATAGGCAGGAAGATCGGTGTGCAGATCAGAATGAGCGCGGCCATATCCATGATCATTCCAAGCACCAGCAGGATGACGTTGATCATCAGCAAAATAATGATCGGGTTGTCCGAGATCAAAACCAAGGCTTCGCTAAGACGGGCAGGTACTTGGTAGAGGGCCAGCAGATAGGCAAACGAGCTGGCAAAGGCGATAAGGATCATGACCATCGACGTCGTGCGCACGGTGCCGACCAAAGCGATCTTGAAGGAGTGCCACGTAAGGCTCCGATAGTAGAACTTGGTCAAAAGGATTGCGTAGATCGCACCGAAGGCACCGGATTCCGTCACCGTAAACACCCCCGACAGCGTACCGCCGACGATAATCACAGCGGTCAGAAAGCCCGGTATCGCATCGGCAGCACTGCGTCCGACTTCACGCCACCCGGGGAATGGCTCGGCTGGATAGTTATGTTTGACGGAAAGGATATAGGCGGCGATCGCAAGGCTGATGCACATCAAAAGGCCGGGGACGACCCCTGCAAGGAACAGTTTGGAGACTGAGATCCCGCCACCGGCGGCAACGGCGAAGATGATCATGTTGTGGCTGGGAGGGATGACGATCCCGGCGATGGACGACGTCACCGTGACATTCACCGCAAAGTCAGGCCGGTATCCGCGCTCTTTCATAACTGGCACAAGGATCGACCCAAGCGCCGAGATGTCCGCCACGGCAGAGCCGGAGATGCCGCCAAACAGCATTGACGAAAAGATATTCACCATCGCAAGGCCGCCCTTGAGGTGCCCTACGAGGGCCGAGGCGAGCTTGACCAATCTCGCGGCGATCCCGCCGTGAAGCATAATCTCGCCCGCCAGGACGAAGAAGGGGATCGCCAGAAGGGAAAAGACCGATACGCCCGCTGTCGCACGCTGGAAAGTGATGAGCATCGGAAAGCCTTCGATCCAGAAGGCAGAGGCGGCAGCGATGCCCATGGCAAAGGCGACGGGCAAGCCGATGAAGACGCCGATGGCAAACACAAGCAAAAGGATCATCAGGCCCATATCAGGACTCCTGCGTTTCGAATTGGGGATGCCAATCGGAATAGGTAAGAATGCGAATGATGCCGCGCGTGCCCGCATGCAGCACGATCAAGGCGCCACATAGGGTGATGGCGAGGGTGCGAAAGCTTTCGGGGATTTCCAACATGGGCAAGTTGGAATCCCAGCCAAATATCATCAATTGCATGGCTGCGTAAAACATGACGCCGCCGAACGCGGCGAGAATAAAGTCGATTGCCATCATGATGACTTTTTGCACCGGAATGGGCATGATGTCGCGGAACAGTGTGACGCCCAGATGGGTGTTGTCCCGAACCCCCGCGGCAGCGCCCAAAAATGCAATGTAGCAGATCAGGAGCAACGCAAGCTGCTCGACCCAGGTTGGCGTGGCGTTCAACACATAGCGGCCAAAGACCAGCCAACCGAACGTAACGATCAGTACGACGAGAGCGATACACGCCGTCAGAATGCTGGCCCATTGAACGGCCGCCAGTACGGTTTCACATCTTTCCAGAACGGTCTTCTTGTCACTCATAACAGTCTCGCCGTGTTCAATTTTCTTGTCCGAATGCAAAACAGCCCGCGCCGCAAAGGACACGGGCCGTCTCATTCATTCACTCAATGCAGTTTCACTCAGCGTTGCGGATCATGTCCACCAAAGGCGCAAGATCAGGGTTCGCTTCAAGGAAGCTTTCGTAAACCGGTGTCATCTTGGCTTGGAAAGGCGCTTTGTCCGCCACGATGTTCACGATCGTACCGCCAGCCTCGACTGTTTCCATGGAAGCCGCTTCACGGGCCTGCCACAGTTCACGCTGCAACTCGGTAGAGGCTTGCCCCGCCTCTTTCACGATCTTTTGCTGCTCTGGTGTCAAAGAGTCGAAAGTCTTTTTCGACATGCAAAGACACTCGGGAATGATTAGGTGCTCGGTCAGCGAGTAGTATTTTGCGACCTCATAGTGGCTTGTCGATTCATAAGACGGCGGGTTGTTCTCCGCGCCATCGACGACGCCTGTCTGGATGGACTGGTACACTTCGGAGAATGCCATCGGTGTCGCGTTGCCGTCCATGGATTCGACCATCTGCACGAAGAGGTCGTTGCTCATCACCCGGATTTTCAGACCTTCGACATCAGCCGGCGTGTTGATCGGGCGGGCGGAGTTGTAGAAGGACCGGGCGCCAGCGTCATACCAGCCAAGCGGCTCAACACCGCGGGCGCGCATGCCTTCGGAAATCGCCTCACCGACTTCGCCATCCATCAGTTTGTACATCTGCGGGATCGAAGAAAAGATGAATGGCAGCGAAACAACGTTGGCTTCCGGCACGGAAGTCCCGAACGGGCCAAGGCTGAATTCACCGAAATCCAATACGCCAAGGCGAAGCTGTTCGATCGCGTCAGGCTGGCTGCCCAGAACGCCATTGTGGAAAGTCTTTGCCGTCAATTCGCCGTCCGTGGCTTCAGAGATGGACTCTGCGAAAAAGTCCATGGCGATAGACACCGGATAGTCCTCAACGTGAATGTTCCAGCCTCTGAGCTCTTTCGCCGAAACGGATGTCGCCGCGAGTGCGATACAGCTGCCGAGCAGTGCGCTGCGAAGTGTAAAACCTACTGTCATGTGATCCTCCCAGATACGTTTGACTATTGGAACGTTGATGTGCCCTCTCACATCACCCGCTCATCGTAACAGGTATACTAGTATGGCCTGTCTCTGTTTGAGTCAATTATCCATCTGCGGAAGTGGTATTTTTTGCACGAGGCCGCGGTTTTTACTAAGTTTTTTAAGGGGTGGAGTGATCGATCTGCGCCTCTTGTCAGGGGGGTGATTATTTATTGGGCACCCCACCATCATTCGAATTCGCGGGTGCGAGGGGTCACGCTTAACCTCGTATTTCCTTCAACCACCTGTGGGGAAGACATCGAATAGAGGGAGGTCATTAGTTCCTTATATCACGTGACAGACCAGCTAATGATGACTAGAATACCAGATAATTCATTAGTGAAGGCCTAGTGATGACCCAGCTTCACCCCAACCGCTTGTTTCCGGTTGAACCCAAGTTACGAAAACTGGCGCGCACGCTTTATGATGAGGTGCGCGATCTGCCCATCATCAGCCCCCACGGCCATACCGACCCGCGCTGGTTTGCCGAAAACAAAGCCTTCGCCAACCCGTCCGAGCTGTTCGTCACCCCCGATCATTATGTGTTCCGGATGCTCCATTCTCAGGGGATCGCGTTGGAGGATTTGGGCGTGCCCCGCGTCGATGGCGGTGCCGTCGAGCAAGACCCGCGCAAGATTTGGCGTCTGTTTGCAGACAACTATCACCTATTCCGCGCCACACCTTCGCGCATTTGGATCGACCATGCGCTGCAAGAGGTCTTCGGCGTCGCCCGCCGCTTGTCTGCAACCACCGCTGACGAGATTTACGACCAAATCGACGATTGCCTCGCGCAAGAGACCTACCGCCCGCGTGCGCTGTTCGAACGCTTCAACATCGAAGCTCTCTCCACCACCGACAGCGCGATCGATGACCTGCGCTGGCACCGCATGATACGGGAAAGCGGCTGGTCCGGAAGGGTGGTCACGGCCTACCGGCCCGATGCCGTCATCGACCCCGAGTTCGAAGGATTCGCCGACAATGTCGCTACCTTGGGCGAACTAGCAGAGGAGGATACGACCACTTGGGCCGGATACCTTGCTGCCCATCGGAACAGGCGTGCCTTTTTCAAGGGATTCGGCGCCACTTCGACAGATCATGGCCATCCCACTGCCCGAACAGAGGACCTCCCGCAAGACGCTGCCGCCGCCCTGTTCGACAAAGCCCTGCGTGGGGCATGCACGCGGGAAGAGGCGGATGCGTTTCGCGGTCAAATGCTGACTGAAATGGCGCGGATGTCGCTGGATGATGGATTGGTCCTGCAAATTCACCCCGGGTCCTATCGCAATCACAGTGGTCCGATCATGGAACGCTTTGGCCGCGACAAAGGCTATGACATTCCAACGCGCACCGATTATGTCCACGCGCTGCGCCCTTTGCTGAACGCCGTGGGGCAAGACCCGAAAATGACCATCATCGTTTTTACTTTGGATGAGACGGCGTTCGCGCGGGAGCTTGCACCCTTGGCTGGGGTCTATCCCGCACTAAAACTGGGGCCGCCTTGGTGGTTTCACGACAGCGCCGAAGGCATGCGGCGGTTTCGCGAAACGGTCACGGAAACGGCGGGGTTTTACAATACCGTTGGCTTCAACGATGACACGCGGGCCTTCTGCTCGATCCCCGCGCGGCACGATGTGGCGCGGCGCGTCGATTGCAGTTTTCTCGCGACGCTGGTGGAGACAGGGCGGCTTGACCGTGATGAAGCCGACGAAGTGGCCCATGACCTGTCCTACGGGTTGGCCAAGACGGCCTATAAGCTATGACCCAACCTCGTCTGCAACGCTCGACCGATCCGCGTCCGAAAACCGGTATTGTCCACCTCGGCCTTGGTGCATTCTTTCGGGCTTTTGGCGCACAGATAACCAGCGATGCCATGACGGCAAGTGGCGGCGATTGGGGGATCGTCGGGGTCTCTCTTCGCAGTTCGGATCTGCGGGACGCCTTGCGGGATCAGGGCTGGGCCTACACCGCCGTTTCCGTAGGAGCGGAAGCGGAAACCCCGCGTGTGATTGAGATCCTGAATGACGTGCTCGTCGCACCGCAGAATCCTGCCGCAGTGTTGAAAGCGATGGCCGATGCGGATGTGCACATCGTGACCCTAACGGTGACTGAAAAGGGCTATTGCCACATCCCGGCGACGGGAAAACTGGACCGTTGTCACCCCGATATCGCACATGACTTGGCGAGCCAGCTTCCGAAATCCGCCATCGGATACATCGTGCGCGCTTTGGCGAAACGTATGCGCGTGGGCGCACCGGCTTTCACGGTGATGAGCTGCGACAACCTTCCCCAGAACGGGCGGCTTTTGCGCGGGCTGGTCCTTGAGTTTGCGGCCCTCGTCGATCCCGAGTTGCAGCGTTGGATCGCCGAGAACGCCCGGTTTCCCTGCACGATGGTGGACCGTATCACGCCTGCGACAACCCAAGATGACATCGCGCGGATCGCCGCGCTGACGGGGCGCTATGATGCCGCGCCGGTTGTGCATGAACCCTTTGCGCAATGGGTGATCGAAGATAGCTTTGTCGCGGATGCACGGCCCGATTGGACTGCCGCGGGTGCCGAACTGGTGTCCGATGTCGCATTCCACGAAGAGATGAAGCTGCGAATGCTGAACGGCGCGCACTCGGCTTTGGCCTACACAGGCTATCTGGCTGGGTATCAAACCATTTCCGAAACCGTGGCCGATCCTGTGTTCGAGCGGTTTGTTCACGGCCTTTGGGATGAAATTATGCCGGCGGTCAAAGCACCGGCAGGCGTTGATTTGAGCGATTATGCCACGTCATTGTTCACGCGTTTCGCAAATCCGAATATCCGGCACCGCACATGGCAAATTGCGATGGATGGCAGCCAGAAATTGCCACAACGACTGCTGGGAACCATGGGCGACGCGCATAAATCCGGCCGCGATACACCGCTCATGTGTTTGGCGGTTGCGGCATGGATGTTCTATGTGCGCGGCGTCGATGAGGCGGGCAATGCAATTGATGTCCGTGACCCTTTGGCAGGCGAACTCGATGCATTGACCGCCGCAGCAGACGGGCCGGAAGCAACCGTAACCGCGTTGCTGGGAATGAGCGCGGTGTTCCCCGAAGGCTTGGCGCGTCAACTGAAAGCACCTTTGACCGCCGCCGCGAAAGAGGTTTGGGCGTTCGGCGTGCGCAGAGCGATTGAACGGGCCCTTAATGCCCCACAAGAAACAGAAGAAAGAACATAGAATGCAGACTATTCACCGTCTTGATTGCGACGACGCGCAGCGCATTATCGAGGCCGCAAAGAAACAGGCAGAGGCAATCGGCGTGCCAATGTGCATCGCGGTCATGGATGAAAGCTGTAACTTGATCGGATTTCTGCGCATGGATGGTGGAAAAATCCCCAGCATCACAATGGCCATCGACAAGTGCTTTACCGCGACGGGAACCCAAAAGCCGACGCACGCCTTGGCCGAACCCAGCATGCCGGGCGGCCCTGTCTATGGGCTCACATCCGCACATGGCGGGCGTTTTGTCGTGATCGCAGGTGGGTTGCCGATACTCAAGAATGGCGAAGTGATCGGTGGTATCGGCGTAAGCTCGGGAACACCGGCCCAAGACCTTGAGGTCGCGCAGGCCGGTGTTCACGCGTTTGACGCTGAGGGCGTCTAGCCTTTAAGCTTCAGGAAGTAGTCGAAAATTTCGGGTACGTTGCCATCGCTCATGCCTGCATCGACGGCGGCCTGAAGGTTGTGCGACGTGCCTTCGGCAATCTCGGATCGCGTGCCAAGATCGCTGACCATTTCAAGGAAATAGGCGATGTCCTTGTTGGCATTCGCCAATGAGAACCCAAGGTCGCTTACACCATCGACCGCGTATTTCTTACAGAACTGCATGAAGGGTGAATTGGACGGACCTGCCGACATGATCTCATACAACTGCGCCGGGTTGAGGCCCGCACGGTCGGCAACGGCGAAGGCTTGGCTCATGGCGCTGACGGTCGTCATGCCCATAAAGTTGTTGATCAATTTCGTCGTATGTCCCGCTCCAAGCGCCCCGACGTAGAATACGTTTTCACCTAAGATATCCAGCGTGGGTTTCACGGAGGCGAATATGTCCTCATCCCCTGCAGCCATGATGTTCAGCAACCCATCCTTGGCGTGTGCGGGTGTGCGGCCCAGCGGGGCATCGATCATGCCCGCGCCTTTGGCGGCGAGGTCGGCACCGATCTTGCGCGTGGATGCGGGAATGGATGTGCCGAAATCAATCAGAACGGCGCCCTTTTTGATACCTGCCAAGACGCCATCGTCGCCGTAGACCAAGCTTTCCACAACTTCAGAGGTGGTGACGCAGAGCATGATGATGTCGCAGGCCTCCGCCATCTCCCGAGGGGTAGCCACCTCGCGGGCTCCGCGGCCGACGGCCGCATCGACCGCCTTTCGGTTTCGGCCCATGATAACGGGCTCAATGCCGTTCTTTTGAAGGCATTCGACCATATTGCCGCCCATGAGGCCGAGCCCGATAAAGCCGATGACAGGGTTTTCCATTTTCTACTCCTAGACGAACAAGTAATCTCTCGCCTTACCTTACGTTCATACAGACTAGTATACTAGAAGAAAGTCATCTGTTGAGGGCAGTGACGACTCCGCGCAGTTCGGCCAAGCCGCGCATCCGCCCGATAAGGGTATAGCCGGGCTGGGTTTCGGTCTCGGCATCCGACAAAAGGGCGTGACCATGATCCGCGCGGAAGGGGATCTCGGCATTGCGTAGCCTTTCGGCCTTCAGGATTTCCTCCACGACCGCGACCATGTCGACATCACCCGTCAAATGGGCCGCCTCGCTAAACGACCCGTCATGCGATTTGGCCACGTTGCGCAGATGGACAAAGTGGATGCGATCGGCAAAGGCGCGCGCGATGCGGGGCACGTCGTTATCCGCATGAGACCCGAGCGAGCCGCTACAGAGCGTCAGGCCATTCGCAGGCTCAGGATGGGCGTTCATGATCCAGTCGATATCGCTTTGCGTCGACACGATGCGGGGCAGACCCAGAATGTCGCGTGGGGGATCATCAGGGTGGATGCACATGCCTATGCCAAGCTCGGAAGCTGCCGGAATGACTTCCGCCAGAAACCGCCCGAGATTTGCGCGCAGATCATCATGGGTCAGCCCGTCGTATGTTGTCAGAACGTCGCGCAAGCTGCTGATATCGTACCTGTCATACGCCCCGGGAAGGCCGGACATGATCGCGTGCAGCAGGGCCGCTTTGTCCTCTTGTGAAGCGGCGTCATGCCACGCACGTCCATGTCGAACGGCATCGGGGTGGTAGGTTTCCTCTGCGCCCTCACGCCCCAGCATATGAATTTCGAATGCGGCCATCTTGGCAGCTGAAAAATGCAGGCATGTGCCACCGCGCGCGACAGGCGCCATCAGGTCGGTGCGGGTCCAATCGAGGATCGGCATGAAGTTGTAGCAGACGGTGGTGATACCTTCGGCGGCAAGGTTCGCGAGGGATTGGCGGTAGTTTTCGAACAGGCCCGGCAGATCACCGGTCCCGCGCTTGATGTCTTCGTGAACGGGCAGGCTCTCGACGACATCCCATGTGAATCCGGCCGCCAAAATCTCGTCGCTGCGTTTGGAAATGGCGTCACGGGTCCAGACTTCACCGTAGGGGATTGCATGCAGCGCGCTCACGATGCCTTCCGCCCCTGTCTGTGCGACCTGATCCAGCGGAATAGGGTCGAACTCACCGAACCAGCGCCAAGTCTCCCGCATCTTTCCGCCTCTTCAAATTTTGGATGGGCCCAGATTGATGTCAACCAAAGCCCCACGGCCCTGAACGACCGCGCCGGACAGGCGACAGGCCGTCGAGATACTGTGCGACAATGACTGCTCACCGGCATGACCTGCAAGGATTGCCGCGTTGAAACTGTCACCGGCAGCCGTGGAATCCACCACATTCGTAACCGGCGCGACGGCAACCGTTCCGCGATCCTCCGGGCTGACATAGTAAACGTCACCGGCGCCATTTTTGACGATCACGGTGCTCGCCCCTGCCGCGCCGTAGCGATCTGCGGTGGCTTGTGGGGACGCATCCTTGAACCAATCCGCCTCGTCCTCGAACGAGGGTAGGACAATGTCGGATACCGCAGCACCCGCCATGATGACCGAGAGCATCGTTTCGCTATCTTCCCAAAGACGGCGGCGAAGATTGGGGTCGAATGCGATCGTTTTGCCGCTGGCACGAGCCGCTTTCAAAGCAGAAATGAACGCCTCGCGGTCGCCAGCCTCAAGGATCGCCAAAGTGATCCCTGAAAAATAGATCAGATCATGTGCGTCAATCGCGCGTTCCAATGCGGGGAGGTCAGCGGCCAGTTTGCGGGCCGCCGATTGACCGCGCCAATATGAGAAACTCCGTTCGCCATTCTCCAAAGAGATGAGGTAGAGGCCCACGGTCCGGTTCGGCACCTCGACACAATAGCTGTCATCGACGCCGGCAGCCGTGATCGTGTCACGCAGCTGGTCCGATATCGCGTCATCCCCCAGCCCCGTGAAATAGGACACTTGGCTGTCGGGGGCGATGCGCGCCAGATACCACGCGGTGTTGAACGTATCCCCCGCAAACCCAAGCTTGAACGCCCCCGCATCCTCCTGCGGGGAAAGCTCGGCCATACATTCGCCTATGGACAAAATCCGCATACCGAAGGCTACAGGAAATCGTCACGCCGGGGCGTGAAGCAGTCGATCAGCGTGCCCGGCTCAAGGCAGACGCATCCATGGGTCAGTTGGGTTGGAATGACAAAGCTATCCCCGGGCCCCACCTCCTTTTCAACATCGCCGAGGGTGAAGCGGAAACGCCCCGCCTCGACATATGTCGATTGCACATGCGGGTGATTGTGCAGCGCGCCAACCGCACCGGTTTTCGCAAAGCGGAACGCCACGACCATCATCTCAGGATGGTCCGAGAGCACTTGCCGGGTGACGTTTTCGCCAGTGGGCACAACAGGAAAATCGGCCATCTTCTATCCTTAGCTGAACAGCATACCGCCATTGATGTCGATGTTTGTCCCCGTGAGGAAGGCACTGTCATCGCAGGCAAGGAAGAGCGCGGCGCTGGCCACATCATCCACGGTGCCTTGGCGCTTCAGCGGGGCGTTCGCCTCGTACCCGCGACGGCCCGCATCGGGCGTGTGAATGTTGTGGAAATCCGTATCGATCATGCCGGGACAAAGCGCGTTTACGCGTACATCGGGCCCAAGCTCTTTGGCCAAGCCGCGGGTCATGGTCACAATGGCACCTTTGGAAGATGCATAGGCGACGGAACCGGGGCCGCCGCCATCACGCGCGGCCTGACTGGCGAGGTTCACGATCGTACCGGTTTTGATATGCTCCAAGCAGGCTTTGGTCATCATGAATGTGCTGGTCAGGTTAAGCGACATGACCGCATTCCAGTGATCCAGATCCATCTCTGCCAGTGTCTTGCGTGCAATCAGCCCGCCTGCGTTGTTCACCAGAATATCAATGCCGCCGAATGCTTCGAGCGTTTTTGCCACCAGATCATCGACGTCCGCCTGCTTGTTCAGATCACCCTGAACCGCAATCGCATTACCGCCAGCGGCTTCGATCTTGGCAACCACATCGTCGGCGCCTTTGGAGCTGGCGAAATAGTTGATCGCGACATTCGCACCTTCTTCCGCAAACTTCAGCGCGACCGCCGCCCCGATATCCCGACCACCGCCAGTGATGATGGCTGTTCTTCCTGCGAGTTTCATAAATCTACTTTCTTCTGACTGGCGTGGCACAACAATATGTTGACCGGTTTCTGCGAAGCGCCCAAAGCAATGCGATTTATCGTATCGGCATATGCAGGTCGGCGCGGGAAATGACCCTCCGCCCTGCAATCTACAACACGTCTCGCCGCGAACTTTGGTCGAATCAACTCGATCTGAGTACTAGCATACTAGTTATTTATTGGGTAGGGTATCCCTAGACTTCTGGATTTGGCGGCTTCAAAGAAGCAAAAGTTAGTGAGCCGCTTCTGTGGGGCCAGTATGCCCAATGCCACGAGACGGCGAAATTCACGGCCCCTTTAAGAGAAGGTAGCGACATGGCGAAGGTAACCAAATTGAGCGAACGGCGCACCAGCGTCGATGAGGTGTTCGATTACCTGCATAGCGAAATTTCGACATTGGCATTGCTTCCCGGCGACAAGATTTCCGAGGCGGAGATCGCAACGAAATTTGGTATTTCGCGCCAACCCGTGCGCGATGCCTTTAGCCGGTTGGCGAATTTGGACCTGCTGTTGATCCGCCCGCAACGCGCGACAGAGGTAAAGCGGTTCTCCATGCGAGAGATCGAGAAATCCCGCTTTGTGCGCGCTTCTGTCGAATACGAAGTGCTGCGCCGTGCGGCTGCAAAATGCGATGCCGATGGTGCGGCAAAGATCGACGTGGCCCTCAAGCTGCAAGAGCAGGCGATACTGGACCATGATGTCGATGGCTTCGGCAAGCTGGACTACGAGTTCCATGAAACCCTTTGCGGCATCGCAGATGCAGAATTCGCCTTCGACGTGATCATGCGGGAGAAGGCGAAAGTAGACCGCCTGTGTCGGCTTGGATTGTCGAAGGAACAGCGCATGCCTGAGCTTTTGGCAGATCACAAAGCGATTGCAGAGGCGGTCAAGGCGCATGATGCAGACCAAGCTGTCGCCGCGGGGGCGCTGCATTTGTCACGGCTTGATGAGACAATCCAACGCATTACCGACACCAACGCCAGCTATTTCGAGACGTTTGAGGACCAGTAGGGGCACGGGAGTAACCCTACAAAGAAAGGCCCATTAAAGCCTTCGATCATTCAGGCATCACGGGAGGAAACGATGCATAAGACCAACCTACGCCGCGCAATTGATCCGCGCCACGCCAAGACGATGAGCAGCGCCGAACTGCGTGCGGAGTTCATGATCGAAGACCTGTTCAAGGACGACGAGGTCAATCTGACATACACCCAATATGACCGCATGATCGTAGGTGGCGCCAAGCCGAAAAGCGGGCCGCTCGCGATTGATGCTGTCGACCAGACGGGCACGCCGTCTTGGCTGGATCGCCGCGAGGCTGTGTTGGTCAATCTCGGCACCGGAGGCACTGTCGAGGCGGGCGGAGAGACATATTCCTTAGGCCGTTGCGACATGCTGTACCTCGGTATGGGAACGGGCGCCGTAACGCTCAGTGGGGAGGACGCATATTTCTACATCATCTCCGCCCCCGCCCACCGCGCCATTCCTGCGCAACTGGTAACCATCGACGATGCACGGCAGGTTCCCCTCGGGTCGCGCGATACCTGCAACGAGCGTGTCATCTACCAGTTCGTCCATCCTGAAGGGATCGAGAGCTGCCAGATCGTCATGGGGATGACGAAACTCGCCCCCGGTTCGATCTGGAACACAATGCCTGCGCATGTGCATGAACGCCGCTCCGAAGCCTATATCTACATCGATTTGCCCGAAGATCAGAACGTTGTGCATTTGATGGGTGAACCTGACGAGACCCGCCACATGATCGTGCGCAACGAACAGGCGGTTCTGTCCCCCCCGTGGTCGATACACAGCGGCGCTGGCACGGCTGCCTATTCGTTCATCTGGGCGATGGCGGGCGACAATATGGCCTTTACCGATATGGACATGGTCGCGATGGAAGACCTCAGATGAGCCGCTTTTCACTACAGCGAAGCCGTGCCTTTGTGACCGGTGCGAACACTGGCATTGGTCAGGCAATCGCGATTGATATGGCGGCCCAAGGCTGCCACGTCATCGCGGTGGGTCGGTCCAGCATGGCGGATACGCTAAAGGCGATAACCGAAGCAGGTGGCAAGGCTGATGCGGTGCAGGCCGATCTGGGAACGGTCGCAGGCGCGGTCGCCGCGTTCGAACAGGCAGTGGCCGAGTTCGGGCCGATTGATACACTGGTCAACAACGCAGGCATCATACGCCGCGCGGATAGTCTGGAGTTCACGGAGGCCGATTGGGACGCCGTGATGGACATCAACCTCAAGGTCGTCTTCTTCCTGAGCCAAGTCTTTGCCAAGGCGCGCGTGACGGCAGAACAAGGCGGCAGTGTAATCAACGTTGCATCGCTGCTCTCGTTTCAGGGCGGCATTCGCGTGCCATCCTATACGGCATCGAAAAGCGCCGTGGCGGGGCTTACGAAAACTCTGTCTAACGAGTGGTCGGCACAGGGGATCACGGTGAACGCTGTCGCCCCGGGCTATGTTGTGAGCAACAACACCGCAGACCTGCGTGCTGACCCCAAGCGGAATAAAGCGATCCTCGACCGTATCCCGTTGGGTCGTTGGGCGGAGCCTGAAGATATCGCGGGCGCGGTCACGTTCCTCGCCTCCCCCGCCGCGCGTTATGTCACGGGGATTACGCTGCCTGTAGATGGCGGATGGTTGGGCCGTTAGAGGGGGCACTTGTTAAAGAGGTCCCGATTCCCGCCCGAATGGCGTTCGGCCCCTTATAGGATGACCAATCCGTTTATCAGTGACTGTCCCTCGGCCTGTTCTTACGGGCGACATCGCGATAGGAGGACGCATCGCGCAATGTCATCCCTTTGTCCAATCCGGTGGTCAGATCGCGGAAGTACTGCTGCCACGGTGTCTGGCTGGCAGGCATTTGATATCCCCCCTCACTGACAAGTTGACGCGCCCGCTCGGCCAGCTCATCCAGCGGCACCAGCATGTCCGCGGTACCTTTTCCCAGATCAAATCGCACCCGGTCGCCGGTTTTCAAAAGAGCCAAGCCGCCCCCCTCCGCCGCTTCGGGTGAGGCTTTAGCGACGTTGAAGCCAGTCCCGATGCCTACCTCCAGTGACTGTCTATGGTCTGAACGTCTGGCGGCTCCGGCGCTGATTTCGCCATGCTGCTCAGCTCGCAAGTATGGCATCGCATAGCCAAGCGCGGTCAGGTCGTTCAACAAGCGGACATGAGGGCAAGCGAGTTGTCGGGCCAAGTCCTCGGCTATGATCGACCAGCCGCGGTTGGTCAATCTGGCGCTGCCCTCATGCACCGGGCCCGCAACCGCGATGGACATTTCGGAAGGGGAGGCGGTGACCTGTCCTTGCAGATAGTCCTCAATCACCGCGTCGATGCTTGCCCAGTCCGTATTCGCATATCTTTTGACGGAGCCAGCCTTCAACGCCCGTCTGGCAGAGCGCCAGACGGGCGTTGGTGCCGCCGATATCCGCAACAAGACGCAGGGAGATCAGTTCAGACGCAGGCCAGTGTCGGGCGCAAAATAGGAGACTTTGCCCAGATCGAATGCCAACCGCTGTGTCACGCCGGGTGAAGCGGTGGTTTCGGCGTGCAACCGCGCGGTGACATGTTTGCCGCCCAACTCCATGACGGCATAGGTGTCAGCACCAGCAGGTTCCACAATGTCGATCACGCAGTCGGCTTCCTGCGAGTCCGAGCCGGATTGCGCCTTTGCATCCGCAATGTTCTCGGGGCGCACGCCGATGATCACATCCTCCGGCAGGCTGAGGTTCTTGCGGTCCGTCAGTACCATCGGCCCGCCCGACTTGCGGGCAATTTCGATCCGAGTTCCGGCACTGTCTGATCTGGCCTTTGCCGGGATGAGGTTCATCGCCGGGCTGCCCATGAAGTCCGCCACAAAAAGGTTCGCCGGGTGGTTATAGATCTCTGCCGGCGTGCCAATCTGCTGAATGATTCCGCCTTTCATCACGACGATCTTGGTGGCAAGGGTCATCGCCTCAATCTGGTCGTGGGTTACATAGACCATAGAGGCGCCCAAACGCTGGTGCAGGGACTTGATCTCGGTCCGCATTTCGACGCGCAGCTTTGCATCAAGGTTGGACAACGGCTCATCAAAAAGGAACAGCTTCGGATCGCGCACCAAGGCGCGGCCCATGGCCACCCGCTGGCGCTGGCCGCCCGACAGATGGCCGGGTTTGCGGTTGAGCAATTGCTCGATCTGCAACTGTTGCGCTACATAGGCGAGCTTCTTCTCCTGCGTCGTCTGATCCACACCGCGGACCTTCATGCCGAAGGTGATGTTCTTGGCCACGGTCATCGTCGGGTAGAGGGCGTATGATTGGAACACCATGGCGATGTCCCGGTCCTTGGGGCTGACATTGGTCATGTCGCGCCCCCCGATCTGGACTTCGCCGCCGCTGATCGGCTCAAGCCCGGCGATACAGTTGAGCAAAGTCGATTTGCCGCAGCCGGATGGGCCGACCAGTACAAGGAAGTCACCCTGTTTGATCGACACGTTAATGTCTTTGAGGATCTCAATTGAGCCATAGCTCTTGTAGAGGTTGTTGATTTCGAGGATCGGAGCCATTGGTTTATCCTTTCACGGATCCAGCGGTCAGACCGCGGACAAAGTATTTCCCGGCAATCACATAGACCAAGAGGGTCGGCAGACCTGCGATGATCGCGGCGGCCATGTCCACGTTGTATGCCTTGATGCCAGTGGTCGAATTGACGATGTTGTTGAGCGCCACGGTGACGGGCTGGGTGCCTGCCTGACTGAACGAAACGCCGAAGAGGAAGTCATTCCAGATTTGGGTGAACTGCCAGATCACAGTCACCACGATGATCGGCAGCGACAGCGGCAGGAAGATCGACCAGAAGATGCGGAAGAACCCCGCGCCATCCACTTTGGCCGCCTTGGTCAGTTCGGACGGGATCGAGACATAGTAATTGCGGAAGAACAGCGTGGTGAAGCCGAGCCCATAGATCACATGAACGAAGATCAGCCCCGGAATGGTGCCCGCCATGCCCATCAGCCCCAGCACCCGCGCCATCGGCAAAAGCACCACCTGAAAGGGGATGAAGCAGCCGAACAACATCAGCGAAAAGAAAAGGTTCGCGCCACGAAAGCTCCATTGTGCCACGACATAGCCGTTCATCGCACCAAGCAGCGTCGAGATTGCCACCGCCGGAAGGGCGATCAGCACAGAGTTCCAGAAGAATGGCCGCACCCCTTCGCATTGGATGCCGGTGCAGGCTTCTGACCATGCCGTGCGCCATGCGGCGAAAGTCACCTCGCGGGGCAGGGCGATCAGATCACCGGTGCGGATCTCCTCAAGGCTTTTCAGCGAGGTCGTCAGCATCACGAAAAGCGGCAGCAGGTAGAACAGTGCGAAGAGCACCAGTACGATGTAAAGCACCCAGCGTAAGACGATCTTGCCTATCTGGCGATCCGCCGGGGCCTGCGCCTGAGACATTGAGAGTTCAACCATCTTTGGACCTCAATTCCGAATAAAGATAAGGGACCACAATCGAGAAGACGACGAGCATCATAATCATGGCGGAACTGGCCGCCTGACCGATATCGCCGCGCGAAAACGCCATGGCATACATGTAGGTGGCAGGCAGATCGGTCGCATAACCCGGGCCGCCGCCGGTAAGCGCGATGACCAGATCAAAGCTTTTGACGGCAAGGTGCGACAGCACGATGAAGGCCGACAAGAAGATCGGTGCCATCGCCGGAATGATAATCGCCGTATAGACCCGCCATGTCGGGATGCCGTCGACCTGAGCGGCCTTGATGATCTCGCCATCGACGGAGCGCAGACCGGCGAGAAACAGCGCCATCACGAAACCGGAACTTTGCCAAATTGCCGCGAGGACGATCGTGTAAATCGCCATGTCGGGGTCAACAAGCCAGTCGAAGGTGAAATCTTCAAACCCCCAGCCGCGCACCATGGCCTCAAGACCAAGCCCCGGATTAAGGATCCATTTCCACGCCGTGCCGGTGACGATCATCGACAGCGCCATGGGGTAGAGGTAAATCGTGCGTATTGCGCCTTCGGTGCGGATGTTCTGGTCGAGTAAGATGGCCAGCGCGAGGCCCAGCACCATAGCGATTACGATAAACAGAATACCGAAGACGAAAAGGTTGCCAAAGGCGGTCTCCCAGCGGGGCGACGCAAACAGCCGTTCGTATTGAATGAAGCCTTCGATTTCATATTTTGGCAGCAGGCGCGAGCGCGTCAGCGAGACCCATGCGGTCCAGGCGATGAAGCCGTAGACGAAGATCAGAACTGCGATGAACGAGGGCGCCAGAACCAATTTGGGCGTGTTTTCTTCAAGCCACTTGATCATTTGATTGTCCCGGATTTGGCCTGCCCCCACGAAAACGCGGGGGCAGGAGCAGGCGTTACATGCTGTTCGCGATACCGTCTGCGAGCATCTGGACCGCATCGGCAGAGGACATGTCCGAGTTGAAATGCGCCGTCACCACATCGGTGATCGCACCGGCCTGCGCGCCGCGCAGGGCCATGCCATGTGCATAGCTTGGCAGCAGCGCATCACCGTCGGAACTGGCTTGCATGTCATCGGCGGAAAGACGGGCGCAGTCGTCGAATTCATCCAGCGCTACATCGGTGCGTGCGGGGATCGACCCTTTGTTGAGGTTGAACACCTTTTGGAAGTTCTGACCGACGACCAGTTCAGCAAGCAGTTGCTGCCCGGCTTTCTTGTCTTCGCCATCGACGTCGAACATCGCGAAGCTGTCTACGTTGTAGAGGAAGCCTTCGCCCGGCGCAGAGGCACAGAGGAAGTCTTCGCCCGGCACTTTGCCTGCGGCCATAAACTCACCCTTGGCCCAGTCGCCCATGATCTGGAAGGCGGCTTCGCCGTTCATCACCATCGAGGTGGCGAGGTTCCAGTCACGGCCCGAGAAGTTGCTGTCGACAAAGCCACGCATGATGCGCATCTGGTCGAACACCGCAATCATAGCGTCAGAGGTAAGCGTCTCTTTGTCGAGCTCTACAAAGGCCTTGCGATAGCCTTCTGGCCCGAGGATGCCCAGAGCCACAGCCTCAAAAACCGTGGCGTCTTGCCAAGCCTGTCCACCATGCGCCAGCGGGATGATCCCGGCCTCTTGCAGTTTCTCGGCGGCGGCGTTGAACTCTTCCCACGTCGTCGGCATCTCAATGCCATTGGCACTTAGTACTTCCGCATTGGCCCAGATCCAATCGACCCGGTGCACGTTAACGGGGGCGGCACACCATGTGCCCTCACACTTCATATGGCCGGCGATGGAGGCGGGCAGCACCGCGTCCCAGTTGTTGGCTTCGGCAACATCAGAGATATCGGCCAGAACGCCTTCTTCGTACCATTCCTGAATTGCGGGGCCTTTGAGCTGCACCGCCGTCGGCGCATTGCCCGACAGCACGCGGGCGCGCAGTGCTGTCATCGCCGCGTCACCACCGCCACCGGCCACTGGCATATCGGTCCAACTGCCGCCCTTATCAGCGAACTCTTTCTGCAGAACGGCAACGGATTTGGCTTCGCCGCCAGATGTCCAATAGTGCAGCACTTCGGCGGTCGGTTCGGCAACAGCCGAAGTTGCTACAATCATCGACAGGGCAGAGACTGCCCCAGTTACATAGGCTTTCATTAGATGTCCTCCCGTGGAAACTACGGCCCTCCCAGACCGGATAACGGGAGACTGAGCCTGAAGGGCAAAGCATGCAATGCGGACATAGCGGGTATCTGCGCCCGACATGCATTTATTCCCATCGCCCGTTACAGCTTGTTACTTAGCCGTGGATTTTGTTGCATCATATTACATAAACGAGGGGCGAGGCAGCGGTATCCCGCGCCAGCCTAAGGAGGAGAGCGGTTGACGATTCCCCGAATTCTGGTGGTCGATGACGACCCCGAAATGCGTCAGATGATGACGCAATTCCTCCGTAAACACGGGACAATTGCGCTGCCCGCTGCCACGGAAGCCGAGGTTGCGGCTCATCTCGAAGGCGGGCGGGTCGATCTGATTTTGTTAGACGTCATGCTGGGGGACGAAAACGGGCTCGATATCTGTGGGCGGCTGCGACAGGAGCAGGATGTGCCGATCATCATGGTGTCGGCCCTTTCGGCAGATCACCAGCGTATGGAGGGCTACGCGGTGGGGGCCGATGATTACATCGCCAAGCCTTTTAACCCCGAACTCCTGCTCGCTCGCGTAAAGGCCGTGCTGCACCGAACGCGGCGGTCGTCTTCGCTGGTGCATCGCCGCAACACCAAGACGTTCACCTTTTCCGGCTGGACCTATGACGCAAAGCACAACGAGGCGCGCTCTCCTACCGGGGTTCAGGTGTCCCTTTCCCGGCGCGAGACTGCCCTGCTGCGGGTGCTTCTTGCAAATCCCCACATACCCCTGACCCGCGAGGAAATCGCCGTCGCGCTTGACGTCACCGGCGAGGCAGAACCGCAGGGCGAAGGACTTGGTCGCGCCATCGACGTGCTGGTCGGGCGGCTGCGCTCAAAGATTGAGGCAGATCCCAAGCACCCCAAATTTCTCAAAACCGAACGCGGGGTCGGCTACGTTTTTGCGGTCGACGTGATGGAACAGAATACGTGATCAAGCGCCGCAGCCTTCGGACGATCGGCAGCCTCCTCGTTATCGCGGCCTTCATAGCGGGCGGGCATGCCGTCTGGCTTTGGAGCAATTCAAATGCAAGCTGGCGGGCGCATCAGGAGCGGGCCTATGTCGCGGGCATCAACCTTTACTACGCCGTGCAAAACGGCACCGTTCCGGCCGAAGAGGTGCAAATTCGTGCCCTGTCACCGGAAGATCAGGTCCACGCCGCTAACGGGACCTTTCGCCAGATTTCGCATGCCCCGCTCGCCGCGCGGGTGACCATCGTCTTGATCTCTGCCGACAGCGCCAACAGTCAGACCGGTGCGCCCCTCACCATGGCGATCTTGTCGCCCGATCTTACCTACAAACTGGCCGAGATTCCTAACCGGGCCTATCAAACGGCAGCGGAAAAGGCGGGCGAGGTGTTTCGACTGGTAGCCTCCTATTGCACCGATCCGGTCGTGCTTGCCCAGATGGGCAGCGCCCCGTGGTTTGAGATTGACGGCGCTTCGGTGCTCAACTGCGACGCAGCGCCCGCCGACCATCGCATGTGGGCAGTTCTGCTGGCCGCACTCTCCATGGGGGCGATCCTCACGGTGATCCTGAACCTCTCGGCTGAGTTTTCTCAATTCGCCGAACAATTGCGCAGCCGCCGACGCATCGGTGGCCCGGCGAGCTATGAGTTGCCCGGACCACAAGAATTGCAGGAGATCGTCGCCGCCGTGAACAGTTTCCTCGAAGATGAGCGCCAGCAATTGTCCAGCCGCGCTGCCGTCCTTTCAGGGGTCAGTCACGACCTTGGAACACCCGCCACGCGGCTTCGGCTGCGGACTGCGCTGATCCCGGATTCCGAATTGCGCCAGAAGCTTGAGGCCGATATCGACAGCATGACAGGCATTATCGAAAGCGTGCTGACCTATACGCGGGCCGAGATGAATGTCGAAGCGCCCCGCAAGCTCTCGCTCGGCTCGCTGATCGATTCAATCGTCGCGGACTATCAGGATATGGGCAAGGATGTGACCTTCCGCGAAGGCTCTGACATTATTGTGCAAGGCGCGCGCTCGGTCTTCACGTCGCGGCAGGGCCAAAGCGTATTCGCACCTGACCGGGATGTTACCGTGATGGGGCGGCCGATCTCGCTTGAACGCGCGGTAACAAACCTTATCGAAAACGCCCTCAAATACGGTCGACGCGCCATCGTCGCGTTGGAAGCCGATGCCCAGACGGCAACGATCGTTATCGAAGACGAGGGCTCGGAAAGCTCTGCTGCCGATATGGAAGCTCTGATGGCGCCATTCCAGCGCGGTACCAACACAGCAACGATCGACGGTTATGGCCTTGGCCTTACAATCGTCGCAGCGATTGCGAAAATGCACGGTGGATCGCTGTCGTTCAAGGACACGCCCGTCGGCCTATCCGCCTGCCTTTTGATCGATAGAGGGTGATTAAAGAGGTTAATTGGTGCCGCGTTTGGAACATTCACAGTGACGAAATGCGCGCCGTTGCAATCGCTGCACTTTATCGCGATTGGCAGCATCGCCATAGGCGCAGGTATCTCAACGCCGTTCCGCATTTCATTGCGTTTTATGATGGCGTATTGGTCGATGTCACGAGAGTTCCCAGTACAAACATCAATCGCGTCCATTGGGGTGGACATCGCGAATTGACGTTTCGTCCGATCTGTCGACCTTCACTCTTCGAAAATGCTGCGCCATGCATGGCCGGTTTGGTGATGCTACACTGCAGCGCTCGGCCGTGAAGCGAACGGCAGGTAAGGGCCGGTATTACCTATCAAAGCGAGTAGTAATCGGCTTGCCAACGTGACACTCGGCAGTCGAATACCCCGCAAGGGACTTGCATCGGCGGTGTGCATGGCAAACTGGCCCTGAGGAAAATGGTTGCGACGATAGGCGGTGGGCCGATATTCTGGCTAACTTGCGTGGCCCCGAGCGTTGAGGAGCATTGGCAAAAGCTCTCCCAACCATAGGCTGGGCCTATTTGCGTGGAATCCGTGATCGGTATCTCTTCTGCGGCAATTAATGCTCAACAGGAGAGACCCAAATGAAAGCCCCCACCACCCTAATCAAAGGCGGCCTGCTGGCGGTTAGCCTTGCGGCCTTAGCACCGGTTGCCGCCTTGGCCGCCGATGTGTCCATCCGACTTGGCCACGTTCTGCCGGAAAGCCACAGCTGGCACACCGCTGCAAGCGGGTTCGCGGACGAAGTGAACAACCGCACCGAGGGCCGCGTCGCGATTGAGGTCTTCCCGTCAGGCCAGCTTGGCAGCGAAAAAGAAGTGATCGAGGGCCTGCAATTCGGCTCGGTTCAGGCCGGACTGATCGGCTCAGGCTCGTTCCAAGGGATCGAGCCACGCATGGGCATCATTGAGATGCCCTACGCATGGGGTGCCCGCGAACAGGCGTTTGCCGCGCTCGACGGCGATCTGGGCGGCGCGCTGGCCGATATGATGGACGACAAAGGCATCAAGGTTCTGGGTTGGTGGGAAAACGGCTTCCGCAACATCACCAATAATGTCCGCCCGGTTGAAAAGCCGGAAGACCTCGCCGGTCTAAAAATCCGCGTCACACCAGACAAGGTGCGGCTTGCGACGTTCGAAGGACTGGGCGCTGAGCCCGCACCGCTGTCCTTCGGTGAGCTATATTCAGCGCTGCAACAAGGCCTATTTGACGCGCAGGAAAACCCGCTTGCGATCATCTACTCGGCCTCTTTCTTTGAGGTGCAGAAGTACGTCTCGCTGTCTGAGCACATCTGGGGTGCCGCGACGCTGACCATGTCGAGCGCGACGTGGGATGAAATCTCGCCCGAGGACCAGACCATCGTGATGGAGGCCGCCACTACTTGGGGTCTGAAACAGCGTGATATGGTTGCCGCCGCGAATGACGAGTTGATTGCGCAGCTTGAAGCAAAGGGCATGGCGTTCAACGAGGTCGACAAGGCGGCATTTATCGAAGCGGTCGCGCCGATCTGGGAAAGCCAGAAGGACGTCTATGGCGAAGATCTTCTGGCCATCCTTGACCAGTACCGCAAATGACCCTGCGGCCGGAGATCACAGAAGTTGCATCGGTGGAGCCGGTGCAACTTTTCGACTTTACACAGAAAGTGCTGTTTTCACCGGCGGCGCGCGGCGAGGGCTTTATCAAGCTTTCCGTGACTACCGGCCTAAAGGGGGCGAAGTCCACCGCGCACAGCCATCCCCGTGACGAGGTTACGCTCACACTTAAAGGAGAAGCGATCCTACGGGCAGGGGGCGAGGAATTCCACATGACCGAAGGCACCGCCGTACGCTTGCCGCCGGGGCTCGATCACACGGTCGAGGTGATCTCAGACGAATGGGTCGTTGTCGCGGCCTATTGCGACGAATGCATGCTCTGTCGCGGACCGGAAGGATTTCTGAAACCATGACACTCGGGACCGGGTCGCTGCGCGCGGCCACTTTGATCGACCGTGCTGCGCGCTGGTTTGGCGCCGCACTGGTGGCGGGGTTTGCCGCGATGGTCGTCTACGTCGTCATCTCGCGCTACCTGTTTTCTTCCACGCCGCGTTGGGCCGAGGAACTGCCCCGGTTGGCGTTGGTCTGGCTCACCTTCGTGGGCGCGATCTCGGGCTTTGTGCGCGGCTCGCATTTTCGTGCCGGGCTGCTCGACCTGATCGCCATGCCGCCGATGCTGCGCCGTGGGCTGGCCGTTCTTGCTTGGCTGGCGAGCTTTGTTTTTCTGGCGGTGTTTATCTGGACGGGCTGGAAACTGACCGGGATCACATGGTCACACCAGACGACCGCGCTCTCGCTACCTGTAGGTCTGTTCTACCTCTCCCTGCCGGTCTGCTGCGGCCTCGCCCTTCTGGGCCTCATCTTGAAAGGGGGCCGGACATGAGCCTTGCGCTTGCTCTTCTTCTCGTGGTCTTCGTTGTATTGGTGCTGCTGGACGCGCCGATTGCCGTTGCCTTGGGCCTGTCGTCGATGTTTTACCTGCTGATTGCCGATGCTGCGCCAATGATCGTTGTGGCCCAGCGGGCCGTGGCAGGGATCAACAGCTTTACGTTGCTAGCAATCCCACTGTTCCTACTTGCCGGGCTGTTAATGGTCCATGGCGGGCTCGCACCCCGTATCATCGCACTGTGTTCGGCGCTCATCGGGCGGCGCACTGGCGGGCTGGCGATGGTTATGATCATTGCTTGCATGATGTTCGGCTCGCTTTCCGGGTCTGGCGTGGCCGATGTGGTGGCGATCGGGACGATGATGCTGCCTGCAATGCGCGACCAAGGCTATGCGCCGGGGTTCAGCGCGGCGGCTCTGGGCTGCGCGGGGTCTCTCGGCACCGTGATACCACCTTCAATCGTGCTGATCGTCTATGGCACCGCCACCAACAGCTCAATCGGCCAGCTTTTCGTGGCCGCGATCATACCCGGCATCCTTCTGGGCCTCGGGCTGATGCTGGTCGCCTGGTGCATTTCGCGCCGCAACGGATGGCAGGGCGGTGAACCGTTTTCTTGGGGTGAACTTGGCCAAGCTGCCAAGGGCTCGATCCTCGCCATGCTAGCGCCGATCATCATTGTCGGTGGGATCCGACTGGGGATATTTACCCCCACCGAAGCCGCGGGCATCGGCGTGGCCTATGCGCTTTTTATCGGCATTTTTGTCTATCGCGCGCTGAGCCTCAAGATGCTGGCCCAACTGTTGCGCGAGACCACGGAAATGACCGGTGTGATCTTGCTGGTGATTGCCGCGGCGTCGGTCTTTGGCTGGATCCTCGCTGCCGAACAGGTGCCGCAGATGGCCGTTGCAGGGATCACGCAGGCGACCGAAAGCGGCACTGTTGCCTTGCTGATGATGATGGCGGTCCTGTTGATCCTCGGCACGTTCATGGAAAGCATCGCGATCATCCTGATCCTCGCGCCGGTGTTCCTGCCGATCCTTGGCCACTACGGTATCGACCCCGTCTACTTTGGCATTTTGCTGACCATCAACCTTGCCATCGGCGCGAACACCCCACCGCTTGGCATCGACCTGATGGCCGCCTGCCGTGTGGGGCAAATTCCGCTTAGCGACTCGTTTAAATACCTCGTGCCGCTGCTTGGTGTGATGGTCGGCGTGTTGCTGCTGCTTGTCCTGTTTCCTGCTCTAATTACCGATCTTCCGGGCCTCTTGTTCTGATCCCGGCTCTCAAGAAAGAAAGTTTCTCATGTCAATAACTCCCGATACCCGCGTTGACCTCGATCGGTTCTGGTCGACCATTGAAGCCTCGGCAGAGATCGGCAAAGGCCGCCCGGGCGGGTTGTCGCGCCTAACGCTAAGCGATGACGACCAAGCCATGCGAGACCTGTTCCGAAAATGGTGCGCAGATGCAGGGCTGAGCGTTGAGGTGGACGCCGCCGGCAATATCTTTGGTCGCCGCGACGGCACCGATAACGACCTGCCGCCCATCCTGATCGGCAGCCATCTCGACACCCAGATCAACGGCGGACGCTTTGATGGCATCGCAGGCGTGCTGGCCGGGCTGGAAGTGATCCGCAGCCTCAACGATGCTGGCCATGTCACCAAACGCCCCATCGTTGTTGTCGATTGGACAAATGAGGAAGGCGCGCGGTTCTCGCCGCCGATGGTCGCGTCGGGCTGTTTCATCGGAAAATACGATATCGATTGGGTGCATGACCTAGTCGGCGACGATGGCGCGCGCTTTGGGGATGAGCTGGAGCGGATTGGCTACAAGGGCGACCGCGCCTGCAAGGCAGGCGAGATCGACGCCTATTTCGAGCTGCATATTGAGCAGGGACCGATCCTTGACGCGGAAAATCGACAGGTCGGCATCGTCACAGGTGGCTATCCGGTGCGCGGTATGCGGGCCTCGTTCAAGGGCCAAACCGCGCATACCGGACCGACACCGATGGACCTGCGCAAAAACGCCCTCGCTGCGGGCGCGCGCTGGCTGACGGCTGTAGATGACATTGGCTGGGATTTCGCGGTGCATGATGGCAAGGCCACCGCCGCACGGTTGACCGCCTGGCCCAATAAACCGGGCATCCTGTCGGACGAGGCCGAGGCGGTTTGCGATGTCCGGCATCCCGATCCGATCACGACCCGTGCGATGGCGGAAAAGATGCGCCGTGCGCTTTATGAATCCGCTGCGCGCTGTGGTTGCGAGGCGCAGATCGAAGATGAATGGGAATGGGGTGGCGACATCTTCGATCACGAGATGATCGACGGCATCCGCGATGAGGCGATCCGAATGGGTTTCAATTGGCGCGATATCCAGAGCCAAGCGGGCCATGACGCCTACTTCTTGGCCACCCACTGCCCGACGGCGATGATCTTCACGCCCTGCGAAAACGGCATCACCCACAATAACGAAGAAAATTGCACGCCCGAGAATTTCGTCGCCGGGCTGAATATCTTGCTGCATGCCGTCGTCAATCGGGCCGATCGATGAGCGCATTGATCGGGCATGAGGCGCTTGAAGCCTCGCTGGACTGGCCCGATCTGATCGGGCAATTGCGCGACTGGTACTGCGGCAACGCGGTGCAGGCCCCGGACCGGCAGGTGCTGAGCATCGCTCAGCCCGATGGCAGCGAAGCCTCGCTTCTGATCATGCCCGCATGGGTTCCGGGTGAAAGCATCGGCGTCAAGGTGGTGACCTTTTTTCCCGGTAACGCCGCCAAGGGGTGCCCGACGATCAATGCAGGGTATCTGTTGTTTAATGGCGAAACCGGACAGATGCAGGCGGCGCTGGATGGCGACGCATTGACCGCGCGGCGCACGGCGGCGGCCTCGGCACTGGCGGCGGATTTCCTCGCACGTAAGGACGCCCGTCATCTGCTGATCGTCGGCACCGGACAGCTTTCGCTCGCCGTGGCGGCGGCGCATTGTGCGGTGCGGTCTTACACAACGGTGTCGATATGGGGGCGCAGCCGCGAAAAGGCGGTGGCTGTCGCCGAAGCGCTCCGCGCACAGGGTCTGCCTGCGCAAGCCGCGCGTGACCTCGAAGTGGCGTGCCGAGCCGCGGATGTGATCAGCACAGTCACCGCCTCGACAGCGCCGATCATCCATGGCCACTGGCTCAAACCCGGCAGTCACCTTGACCTGATTGGTGCCTTTAAGGGTGATATGCGCGAAAGCGACGGTCAGGCGATCATGCAGGCGGAGCTCTTCGTTGATCTGCGCGCCGGGGCCTCGCTGGCGGGTGACCTTGCTCAGCCGCTGGACGCAGGGCAGATCACGCCGGGCCACATCCGTGCCGATCTGACCGAATTGTGCCAAAGGGCGCATCCGGGCCGGAGGGATGACATAGCACGCACTGTGTTCAAATCCGCAGGCATGGCGCTTCAGGACTTGGCTGCGGCCAACCTAGCGCGCGATCACGCCATATCGGGGTAAAGCGCCAGTAGTTCCTGCGCGATATCGACGAATTTCTGCTCCGAGGGCGACAGCTTCTCTCTCGGGGCATGCACGAGATAGACATCGGCGCCGATGGCCTCGTCGGTGATCTTGAGCGGCCAGAGATCGCCGCGCCGGATGTCGTCCTGCGCGGTCATCAGCGGCAGGATGCCAACGCCAAGTCCGGCCACGATCATCCTGCGAACCTCTTCGATGTTGGTGCTCAGCCCGTTGATGCGGCTGCCCAGCCGGGTGCCTTCGCGCAGAACCGACATCGGCTCGAGCCCCATGCCTTCGGTGGCGCAGGCGAAGCTGATGAAGGGCTCGTGCCTGAGATCGCGCAGTGCCACGGTCTCCTGCCCAAAGAGCGGATGCTCGGCACCGCAAAAGACGAGGAACTCTTCTCGAAATAGGCGTATCGACGGCAGATTGACCAACGGTTTGGCCAAGAGGCAAAATCCGATCGTGCCGCGCCCCTGTTGGATCGAGCGGACGATGGACTGGCTGTTCTGGACCTCGCTTTGAAAGGCCACAGAAGGGTAACGCTGATGGTAAAGCCGCAGCAACTCGTCCAACATCGGTGACACCAGATTGCTGATGATCTGATACCGGACCTGCCCCCGTTCCTCTTCTTCAGCATTGCGCACCAGAAGGTTGATCCGCTCGGCACTGTGAAAGATATCGCGGCATTCCTGAAAAATCTTGTCGCCGCGTGTCGTCAGTTCGAAATGGCGGCTGTCGCGGAAGACCAACTGGCAATCGAGTTGCGCTTCGAGCTTTTGCAGCGCATTGCTGACCGAAGGCTGGCTTAGGCCCAGTTGCCTGGCCGCCTTGGTGATGCTCCGCTCTTTCGCAATCATGTAGAACATGCGCAGCAAGTTCCAGTTCAGGTCGGATTGCGATTGGGTGATCATGGGGGCGACTCGATTTTGTTCGGGTTAGCTGAGAATGCCCTATTTTTGGTCACTGGCCACATAGTCAATGCGAATGCCTGTGATTGACAGCGCCTATGTGGCGCAGCTGTGCGCTTCGCCCGCCTTCGGATAGGCTTGCCGCTCATTTAATCGGAAAGCGAAAAGCATGAGCATCACACGACTGCACCCAGGCCCGCGGATGAGCCAGGCCGTCATTCACAACAACACCGTCTACCTCGCCGGCCAAGTCGGCACCGCCGGTGCGGATGTCGCCACCCAAACCCAGGACTGCCTGAACGCCATCGACCGCCTGCTGGATGAGGCAGGCAGCAGTAAATCCAAGCTGTTGCAGGTTATTATCTGGCTGGACGACATGGCAGATTTCCAAGAGATGAACGCGGTCTACGACGCATGGATTGATCCTGCCAATCCGGCCGCGCGTGCTTGTGGCGAGGCCAAGCTGGCCACGCCTGACTACAAGGTGGAATTCATCGTCACCGCGGCGGTCTGAGCACCGCATCCCGTCCCGGGAGTTATGCCTGTCATAACTCCCGGCTATTTGACCCATTAGCTCTCTCGCCGCCATCCTTTTCCTAGAAAACAGGCGACAGGACAGAGCATGACAGCCCAACTCGACCTCTCGGACATCGAAACGGCGACACTGGGCCATTTCCTTGAAACCGGCTTCATGGCGCCATCGCTGCAGGGGCTGTTGCCCGGCCGTCGGGTATTTGGCCCGGCGCTGACCGTGCGCATACAAGGCGACGATGGCGCGATGCTCACCGATGCACTCTCTGCCGCGAAACCCGGACAGGTCATCGTCATCGACCGTTGCGGCGATCTGCGCCATGCCTGCTGGGGCGCGGTTACCACCGCCGCCGCCAAGGCGCGCGGCGTGGTGGGCGCGGTGATTGACGGCTTTGTCACCGACCGGTCCGCGATAGAGCACGAAGACTTCCCCGTCTGGTGCCGCGGCCGCTCGCCAATCACCACCAAGCCGCGACGGCTTGGCGGCGACTTCAACGTGACTGTGGGCTGTGGCGGTGTCTCCGTTCGGCCTGGCGATATCATCCTCGCCGACGAAAACGGCGTTGTCGTGCTGGACAAGAAACAGGCCGCAAACCACGCGGCGCGCGCCCGCAAGATGCAGGAAGACGAGGTCGGGATTCTCAATCGCCTGCGCGCGGGCGAGACACTGGCCGACATCACGCGGGGCGCAAAGCAGCCTTCCTAGAACCGGAAAACCGGCACCACCCTTCTTCACTTCACTCAACCGACAGAGAGACCCATGACTCAAACTGTATCCAGAAAACGCTTAACCGGGATGGCGGCGCTTGCCGCCAGCACAGCGCTGATGCTGGGCACGCCCGCATTGGCCGACAAGGCATCCAATACGCTCAACGTGGCCTTCGCCGCCGAGCCCGAGCCGCTTGACACCTATAAGATCGCCGGTCGTCAGGGCCTGATCCTCGCGCGGCACATCTATGACGGGTTGCTTTACAAGAACCTCGACACGGGAGAGATCGTGCCCGCGCTGGCGGAATCTTGGGAATTCACCGGGCCGCTGACGATGGAGTTCACTCTGCGTCAGGGCGTGAAGTTCCATAACGGTGCCGATTTCACCGCCGTCGACGTGGTTGAAACGCTCAACACCGTGATCACCCCGGAATACGGCACCCGCTATTCGATTTCGGTCGACTGGATCGACAACGTCGAGATGCTGGGCGATTACAAGGTGCGCATCAATATGTCCAAGCCCTTTGCCGGCGCGGTCGAGATGCTGGCCGATGCGCTTCCGATCTATCCGCATGAGTTCTTTGCTGAAAAAGGGTCTGCCGGGATAGCCGCCACACCGATCGGCACCGGGCCCTACAAGCTGGTGAGCCAAGAGCCGGGCATTCGCTACGAAATGGAACGGTTCGAAGATCACTACGCCGGCAGCCCTAAAAGCGGCGCGAGCATTAACAAGATCACCGTCCGTACCATCCCCGAAATGAACACCCAGTATGCCGAGTTGATGTCGGGCTCGCTTGACTGGATCTGGCGCATACCCCCGGATCAGGCGTCGCGTCTGGAAGGCCGGGTACAGATCATCAGCGCGCCGATCATGCGCATCGGATATGTGGGTTTTGCTCCAGAAGCGATGGCAGGCGACACGCCGATTGCCGACAAGAAGGTACGTCAGGCGCTAATCCATGCCACCAACCGAGGCGCGATTGTCGAAGCTTTCGCGGGCGGCGCCTCCGAGGTGCTGAATACCCCCTGCAACCCGGCCCAATTCGGGTGCGCGCAGGACGTTGCGGCCTATGAATACGACCCGGAGAAAGCCAAGGCTCTGTTGGCCGAAGCAGGCTATGAAGACGGCTTCGAGATGGAAATGGTGTTTGCCGCCATGCCCCGCCCGACGGCCGAGGCGGTGGCCGCGGACCTCGCGAATGTCGGCGTGACGCTGGAGCTGAACGAACAGCAGTATTCCTCGGGTATCGGCAAGTGGCGCGCTAAGGAGCTTCCGGCGTTCTTTTCGAACTGGGGCAGCTACGGCATTGGCGACACGGCGTTTATCCTGTCGAACTTCTTTGGCGGCGGCGCGGACGATCTTGTGCAGGACGCCGAGTTGGCTGAATGGCTGACCGAGGCCGATACCGCATCCGACCGCGAGGTGCGCGCCGAGAACTACGCCAAGGCCGTCAAGAAGGTCGCGGACGAGGCCTATTGGATGCCGATGTACAACTTTAACGTCAACTACGGGCTGTCCAACGACCTGAACTTCACCCCGCACCCCGACGAGTTCGCCCGTTGGTGGGCGGCCAGCTGGAAATAGGCTGACCCCTCCAGCGGAACAGGGCCGGGCGGACCGCTCCCCACCGTCCGGCCCCTATTAATGGAAAGACCCATGCTCTCTTTCATCTCTAAACGCATGCTCGTGGCGTTGTTGGTCTGTGTGACCGTATCCGCGCTGAGTTTCGGGCTCATGTTCCTGTCGGGCGACCCCGCAATTGCCATCGCGGGCTCAGGTGGCCGGGCCGAAGATGCCGAGGCTATTCGTATTGCCTATGGCTTTGATCAGCCGCTGATCGTGCAATACCTTGACTGGATCGGCAGCGCGCTGACCGGGAATCTAGGCCAGAGCATCTATTTCAACGTGCCGGTGACCGAAATCATCGGCAACCGTGTCGGCGTCACGCTGACATTGGGGTTCGTCTCTTTCGTCGTCGCGCTGGTGATCGCGGTGCCGTTGGGGGTCGCGGCGGCGCTTAGGCCGAACGGCTGGATTGACCGCCTCGCGCTGGTGATCGCCGTGTCGGGGCAAGCGATCCCAAGCTTTTGGCTGGGACTCATGGCCATCGTTGTTTTTGGTGTCTGGTACGGCATGGTACCCATTTCGGGCGCAGACACATGGCAGGGCTACATCCTGCCGGTCATCGTACTCAGCTATTACGCTATCCCGGAACTCATGCGCATCACCCGCTCAGGGATGATCGACGTTTTAGCAACGGACTATGTGCGCGCCGCGCGGGCCAAGGGGTTGCCGATGCATCTGGTGATTTCACGCCACGCCCTGCGCAACGCGATTTTGCCTTTGGTATCACTTGCGGCGGTGCAACTGGGACAGCTTCTATCAGGGTCCATCGTAATCGAGAGCGTCTTTGCGCTGAACGGTCTGGGGCGGTTGGCATGGGAGTCACTCCTACGCAGTGACCTGCCGGTGGTGCAGGCCATCATCTTAATCCTATCGTTGCTCTACGTGGTGCTGACCACGCTAGCGGATATATTCAACGCGGTGCTTGACCCGCGCCTGCGGGGGGCCTCCTGATGTCCGAAGTCACCATGGAAACCGCACGGCCCAGCCTTTGGCGCAAGATGCGCGGCAATACCGGGGCGCTGATTGGCGGCACGCTGCTGGCGGGGATCATTCTGATTGCGCTGTTGGCGCCGTTGCTCGCCCCGCATGACCCGATCGCGCAGGACCTGACACGCCGCCTTCTGCCGCCGTTCTGGCATGACCGTTCCGTGCCCGAACACCTTCTGGGCACCGATCACCTTGGCCGCGACTACCTGTCGCGCCTGATCTATGGCGCGCGGGTGTCTCTGGGTGTGGGGCTGGGGGTTATCCTCGTCTCGGGTGCCATCGGCATCACGCTGGGCCTTTTTGCAGGTTATTTTGGCGGCTGGATCGACATGGTTATCAGCTTTGCCATCACAACCCGGCTGTCGCTGCCCATCGTGCTGGTCGCACTGGCGGCGGTGGCACTTGGCGGCGCGTCGCTGATCACGCTGATAACGGTTCTGGGCCTGCTGCTCTGGGATCGGTTCGCCGTCGTCACCCGCGCTGCCGCACAAAGCCTTCGGCATCAGGAATTCATCATGGGCCTGCGGGCCATCGGGGCGAGCCGAACCCGCATCCTATTCCTCGAGATTCTGCCCAATATGCGCGCCACGATCCTTGTCGTCGTCTCGCTGGAGGTCGCAAACGTGATCCTTCTGGAAGCCGCGCTCTCCTTCCTCGGGCTGGGGGTGCGCCCACCGACGCCAAGCTGGGGGCTGATGATTTCCGAGGGTCGCGACAATATTCTGTTTGATCCGTGGCTGATCGCCCTTCCCGGATCGGCGCTCTGTCTGCTGGTGCTCGCGGTGAACCTCTTTGGCGACGGACTGCGCGATATAACGGGACCTGCACGGAAATGACCGAGATGATGCTTGATATTCGCAACCTGCGCGTTTCGATCCCCACCGACCGGGGCATCTTGAACGCGGTTCGCGGGGTGGATCTGCAAATTGCCAAGGGCGAGACGCTCTGCCTTGTGGGCGAGTCGGGCTGCGGCAAATCGCTGACCGCGATCTCGATCATGGGACTGCTGCCGCGCTACGCCAAGGTCACATCCGATCGCTTTCAGATGGCGGGTCAGGACCTGACCACGAGGACCGATGGCAAGCTGGCAAAGCTGCGTGGCCGTGACGTTGCGATGATCTTTCAGGATCCGACCAGCGCGCTGAACCCGACGCTGACCATCGGGCGCCAGCTGACCGAAGGCGTCATGCGCCACGAAAAGCTAGGCCGTAAGGACGCTGACACCCGCGCCATCGAGATGCTTGACCGCGTGGGCATCGCCAATCCGGCGGCGCGGCTGACGCAATATCCGCACGGGTTCTCCGGCGGCCAACGCCAGCGCATCATGATCGCTTCGGCGCTCATGGGGCGCCCCGGACTGCTGATCGCGGACGAGCCGACGACCGCGCTGGATGTGACCATTCAAGCTCAGATCTTGGCGCTTCTGGGTGAGCTGCAGAGCGATCTTGGCCTGTCGCTTTTGCTAATCACGCATGATCTGGGCGTGGTCGCGGCCATCGCTAACGATGTCGCGGTGATGTACGCCGGACGCATCGCCGAACGCGCGCGCGCCGCTGACCTCTTTGCCGCGCCGCGCCATCCCTATACCCAAGGCCTACTTGCTGCGATCCCGGTGCCGGGCGTCACCCCGCGCGGGAGCGAATTGCCCGCCATTCCGGGCCGCGTGCCGGGGCTGATCGGCACAATGCATGGCTGCGCCTTTCGCGACCGCTGCGCCCTTGCGGGGCCGGGCTGCATCAATGACCCGGTGCCGCGCGTCGACACCGGTCCCGGTCATTTCGTTGAATGTGTCAGGGCAGCGGAGGTGGCAGCATGACGCCCCCCATGATCCGAATGACCAACATCCGCAAAGCCTACCGTCTGCGCCGCGGCATGTTTGCTCCGACCGAGGAGCTGGTGGCGGTCAACGACCTGTCGCTTGAGGTGTCCGAGGGCGAAACGCTTGGGCTCGTCGGCGAATCCGGTTGCGGCAAAAGCACGGCGGTCAGCATTATGCTGGGCCTGTTGCAGCCCGACCAAGGCGAGGTCGAGATCGCGGGCCAGAAGATCGGCGCCATGCCGGTGGCCGACCGCGTGCGGCTGATCCAACCGGTGTTTCAGAACCCCAATGCCTCGCTCAACCCGGTCAAGCGCATTCAGACCCTCGTCGGCCAGCCGCTGCGCCTGCACGGCGGCACAAATGTCGACGCCGAGGTCAAGCGAATGCTCAATCTGGTGGGGCTGCCCGCGCGATTGGCCGATGCCTATCCCGGCGAGCTTTCGGGCGGGCAAAGGCAGCGTGTCGCCATCGCCCGCGCGCTCATCCTCGGCCCGCGTGTGCTGATCTGTGACGAGCCGACCTCGGCACTCGATGTCTCGGTACAGGCGCAGATCATCAATCTGCTGCTTTCGCTCAAGAAAGAGCTTGGCCTCACGATGGTTTTCGTCAGCCACAATCTGGCCGTGGTCGAGCATTTGGCAGACCACGTGGCTGTTATGTACCTTGGGCAGAAGATTGAAGAAGCCGGAACCGATACACTTTTCGAAAATCCCTGCCATCCCTATACACGTGCCCTTCTTGCCGCGACCTTGTTGCCGGACCCACAGGTAGGGCTGCCGGAACAAAAGCTGGGCGCGGCGGCGGCGGACCCGTTTGCCGCACGCCGCGGGTGCCTTTTCGCGCCGCGCTGTCCGGATGTGCGGGAAAGCTGTGTCAAAGGCCCGCAAGAACTCCGGGAGTTGCGCGACACCCATGTCAGGTGCGAGCGGGCGGCATGACGTCGTGTTCGTTCTGTCGCTGAACCACGCCGGTGAGCATTTCGGCAACGCGCTGTTTTGCTTTGCGTGCAGGAACGAGACCCGCAGCCCCGAGCCCTTCGCCAAACATAAGGGCAGGCTGCGGTAAATCGCGATCAATCGGCAGAACCTGCGCGAGGCGCTAGGCGGTAATCCCCCCACTGAAGCGAACCACCCCTGCAGGCCGGTCTTGGCAAGCTTTTTGAGCAACGCCACTCACGTAGACTTCTTCGACAGCGCGGTCGTCCCCCATGATTTGCAGCACGAACAACTCCTCCGCGAGGCTCTCGGCGCGCTCCATGCGCAGGGCCATCGCGCTCGTGGCAGATGAATTCAAAATCACAACGTCTGCCTCTGTTCCCGATGCCAACGTACCGATTTTGTCCTCCAGACCCAGAACATTGGCGTTGCCTCGTGTCGCCCAATCGAAAGCTTGGAGCGGATGCATAGATTGCCCCTGTAGCTGCAGAACTTTATAGCCCTCCTTCAGAGTTTGGAGCATCGAATAACTTGTGCCTGCGCCTACATCTGTCGCAATCCCGCTTTGAACGCCATGCGCAGTTAGGTTGCGATGATCAAACAGACCGCTACCGAGAAAAAGGTTCGAGGTGGGGCAGAACACGGGATGCGCGCCGGTTTCCGCCAGCGCGTCAACCTCTCTAGGTTCGAGATGAATGGCGTGCCCTAACAATGTGTTGTCCCGCAACAGGCCGTAGGACTGGTACACATCCAAATAATCACGCGCCTGCGGATAAAGCTCTCTGGTAAAGGCGATTTCATCTTTGTTTTCGGACAAATGCGTCTGGATGTGGCAATCAGGATGCTCCGCACCGAGCGCCATCGCCGTTTCCATCTGCTCTGGCGATGACGTGATGCCGAACCGGGGCGTTATGACATAGCCGTTCCGGCCTTTGCCGTGCCATTCGGAGATCAACGCCTTTGTTTCATCATACCCTTTCTGCGGCGTGTCGAGAAGATCGGCTGGCGCATTGCGGTCCATCAAGACCTTACCGCCCAGCATCCGCATATTGCGCCGCGTCGCTTCTGAGAAAAAAGCATCCGCCGAGGTCTTGTGAACCGAACAATATGCGGCGGCGCTGGTCGTGCCATGCGCAACCAACTGGTCAAAGAACGCCTGTGCCATGCGGTGACTGTGGTCTTCGCAGGCAAAGCGCGTTTCTTCCGGGAAAGTGTAATTGTTGAGCCAGTCCAGCAGTTGCGAACCCCATGAGGCGATCACCTGCACCTGCGGAAAGTGAATATGGGTGTCGATGAAACCTGCCATCATCAAATGAGGGCGGTGATCCGTGATCGGCACATCGGGGGCTTTGGCCAATATACTGTCGAAGGGACCACCGTCTTGAATGATGCCATCGCTGATAAACAAACCGGCATCTTCAAGGTAGGTGTAGGCTTGGGTATCAGAGCCATCTTGCGGCGCGCGGTGAAAGGTCAACAGGCGACCGCGAAGCAGTTTTTGGGTCATAGGGTTCTCAAATCTAGGGAAGAGTTTAGAGGGGCGGCGACCAGCCGCCCATCGTTTGGTTACGCCTGATGGGCGGGCATATCTTCATCCATGAAGTCTGGCTCATCGGGCACAACAATGCGGTGCTCTAGGTCCTCTTTCGGTGCGACCAACGGATATAGGTACATGAAGGCGCCGACGATCAGGTAGCCTATGGTGATCGGGTCCAGCTGCGGCAGTTGCAGCTTGTAGGAATGAATGATCCCGACCGACGACATCAAAGACGCCGCGATTGCAAAACCGCCTGCCATTTTGAAGCGTCCGTCAATGATGTCAGCGACGATCGCACCCCAGATAAGTCCGGTGATAATCGCCCCCTGACTAAGCGCCAGATGGCCTTCGTAATGTGCGCCTTCCATCAAAAGCGCAGCGGTGAGCGCTTCGTCACCCAAAGATGGCAGACCCTCAACGCCGGAACTGCGCAGGGCATTCATCAACGAACCCCACTTGGTCACCAAGAAGGCCGAGATATGCGGCAGGATGGCGAAGGACACGGCGGCCATATGCATCGGCTTTACCGCCCATGCCGTATTGGTGATCAGGCTGACGGATACGAAGACCAAGACCGGTGCGGCCGCGGCAACCGGGATCAGACCTGCAAGGAACGACAAGAGCCCGACAAATGCGGCAGCGGCGATGACGACAGCAACACCAATGATATAGCCCGCATGTGCATCAAGCCGTTTGTAGGCGGGATGGCCGATGTAGACAGTCGTCGGAAAGGGCGATCCAAAGAGTGCGCCCAGCATCGTGCCCGCCCCATCAGTAACCTGACACAGACCGACCGGATAGTGGTCGCCTGCCGCTTCCGCAGATTCCACGTTGTTCATGGTTTCGATGAAGTTGTAGATCTGCACCGGGATCAGCACGAGGAACAGTTCAGGGTTCGCGAACAGGTACTGAATGCCGGCAAGTAGATCGCCGATGTAGGGAACCGGCGGGTAGAATCCGATTCCGCTCACGTCAACTTTGGACTCCCCCAAGACAATGGCGATCACTGTACCCGCAGCGATTGCCACCAGACCGGCAGGCAAGTTGCCCGGAAGGCGAAACCGTCCGATCAGCCCCCATAGGATGAACAACAACGAGGTGAAGGCGATAATCGGGCTTTCGAAAATCTGCGCCAAGGGCACAGAGCCGATAAACACAAGCGCGATGCCGCATAGGGTGCCGAGCATGCCCGCGCGCGGCGTGATCTCTTTCAACCACGGCCCGACGATAGCCCCGAGAGCGGCGACGACACCGCCCATGAAGCCCGCCCCGATGCCGACCTGCCATGCCAGCAACGGGTCGTTCGTGGCCCAGTAGATTGGCCCGATGACCCCGAACAGATAGACGAACATCACGGGTGTCGAGATGCCGTAGGGCAGGGCGGTCACGTCTTTGCCCTGTTTGTTGGCTGCCCATTTGGCCATATAGGTATAGACCGCAACACCGGCCAGAATGGCGATGGCCGCGCCGGGTACGATGCGGCCAAAAACGATCTCGGGTGGCATCTGAAACACGAACTGGCAAACGCCAGTCAGGATCAGCAAGTTGACAAGGTTGTCGGTAAATAACGCCCAAAAAGCGTTAAAATCGCTGCGTGCAAACAGCTTGTAGTTATAAGTCCTCCCGTCCATGACGGTCTCCTCCACTGATAGGGCGGAACGCCTCTGGCCAATCAGGCCAGTCTCCCCGTTCGGCCCAGATATGCGCGCCCTTGGGGCGCTTCTATTGCCCCGATCGGGGCGGTTGCGGCAGTTTCAGTGGTCAATTCAGCGATCACCTCGGCAACCACGAAGGCTGCAATGACGCTGGGCCGCTTGTCGCGGCTACCGCATGCCCCAATGGGGCAATTCAAATCTTCGATCGTTTGGCCGTCGCAGTGCATGCGCGCCCAGTTTTTAAATTTTGCGCGCTTGGTCGCCGAGCCGATCATACCGACGTACAAGGCATCACCCCGTTCCAACGCGGCGGAGGTCAGCAGAAAGTCTAACGCATGATCATGGGTCAGAACGATAAAGGCACTGCCTGCTGGCGCGCTCCAGATATCGGCCTCTGGCAGCACGCTGATACGGGTCTCTACCGCTGCCGTATTGAGAGCGATCTCCTCGGTTCGGGTGTCAATCAGGATGCATCTGACGGGCAAATGTTGAAACAGGTCGGCCAAGGCCCGCCCGACATGACCGGCCCCCATGACATAGGCATGAGGCAGGGCGGCTTTTGTCTCGCGAGCCCGGTCCGCTGCGGCGCGCTTGTCTGATGACCGCATCCGCGTCAGGCGGATTTCGACCCTTCCCCCGCAGCATTGGCCGATCTCAGGGCCAAGCGGCACGTCTAACTCTCGCACCAAATCTCCGCTCTGCAGCATGTCCCGCGCTGCTTGGATGGCCAGAAATTCCAGCTGGCCACCGCCTATCGTTCCCCAAAGCCCTTGGGCAGAGGCAAACATCTCAGTTCCCTCGTTCCGGGGGGAGGAACCACGCACGCGGGTCAGTGCGACGCGAATGACCGATGCATGTGCCGCAAGAAATTCATCCAATGAAACGGCGCTATTCGACATGGTTCACCCCTCGGCCTGCAACCGTGCCACAGCCAGCAACACCCGTTCCGGTGTGGCCGGCGCATCAAGACGCGGACACGCGCGGTAGTTGGCCACCGAAGCGACAGCCATCGACAGCGCTTCGAACACCGAAATGCCAAGCATGAAGGGCGGCTCTCCTACCGCCTTGGAGCGCTTCACGGTCAGTTCGCGGTTCTCCGACCAGTCGGCAAGGTTCACGTTGAATATGCGGGGGCGGTCGGAAGCGAGGGGAATTTTGTATGTAGAGGGCGCATGGGTCCGCAGTCGTCCGGCATCGTCCCACCATAACTCTTCGGTTGTGAGCCAGCCCATGCCTTGGATGAACGCGCCTTCGACCTGGCCTTTGTCGAGCGCCGGATTGAGGGAACGGCCCACATCATGCAGGATGTCGGTACGCTCGACACGGTATTCGCCCGTCAATGTGTCGATTGTCACTTCAGAGCATGCTGCCCCGTAAGCATAGTAATAGAACGGGCGCCCTTGGCCTTTGGCGCGGTCCCAGTGAATTTTCGGCGTCTTGTAGAAACCGGCCGCCGAAAGCTGCACGCGGGCAAGATAGGCCTGCTTGATGAAGGCCGCAAATGTCAGGATGTCTTTGCCAATAAAGACATGATTGGCGTGGAAACTTACCTCTTCTGCGGTAACACCCCAAGTTTTTGTCGCGAACTCGACCAACCGCGCTTTGATCTGTTCCACCGCGTTGAGCGCGGCCATGCCGTTCAGGTCGGTTCCGCTGGAAGCAGCGGTTGCTGACGTGTTCGGCACTTTCTCAGTGGTGGTTTTGGTAATCTTGATCCGCTCAAAATCGACCTGAAACGCCTCAGCGACAATCTGTGCCACCTTGGTGTTCAACCCCTGACCCATCTCTGTGCCGCCGTGGTTCAGGTGGATTGAGCCGTCGTTATAGACATGCACCAATGCGCCAGCCTGATTGTACCACGTCGCCGTGAACGAGATCCCGAACTTGACCGGGGTCAGGGCAATCCCCTTTTTGAGCACCGGCGAGGTCTCATTGAAGGCCATGATGTCTTTGCGGCGCTGGCGGTAGTCAGAGGTGGTTTCCAACTCCTCGACAAGCCGTTCGAGAATGCTGTCTTCGACTTTCTGATGATAGGGCGTGATGTCTCGCCCTTCGCCGCCGTAGAAGTTCGCCTTGCGCACGTCCAGTGGATCTTGGCCTGTGGCATAGGCGATCTCTTCGATGATGCGTTCAGCAGCCACCACCCCCTGCGGGCCGCCAAAGCCACGAAAAGCCGTGTTGGAGACTGTGTTGGTCTTCATCGGATGGCTTTCAAGCCGCACATTCGGGTAAAAATAAGCGTTATCGGCATGAAAGAGGGCTCGGTCGGTCACGGGGCCCGAGAGATCGGACGAAAAACCGCACCGTGCAGCAAAGCTGCCATTCACCGCTTCGATGCGTCCCGCTGCGTCGAAAGAGACATCATAGTCGATTACAAAATCGTGGCGTTTCCCCGTAGCCGTCATGTCTTGGTCCCGGTCGGGGCGGATCTTCACGGCGCGGTTCCACTTTTTCGCCGCCATTGCGGCAACAGCGCAGAACAGGTTCATCTGGCTTTCCTTGCCGCCAAACCCGCCGCCCATGCGGCGCACGTTCACCACAACCGCATTCGAGGGCACGCCGAGAACTTGAGCCACCATATGCTGCGCCTCGGAGGGGTGCTGCGTGGAGGAATGCACGACGATATCATCGTCTTCCCCGGGAATGGCCAAGGCGATATGCCCTTCAAGGTACATGTGGTCCTGTCCGCCCACAGCAATCCTACCCTTGATCCGATTGCTGGCGGTTTCCAACGCCCCATCGACATCGCCGCGTTCGAGTTTCAGCGGGGCGGTGACGTGTGGGTATCCCGCCTGTTGCGCCTGAATGGGATCAAGCGCATGGGGTAAAACATCGCAGTTGATCTTGGCTTTTTCTGCGGCGTGGCGCGCAATGTCCCGTGTCTCTGCGATCACCGCAAACAGGGGTTGGCCGTGAAATTGAATCACATCAGTGGGGAAAACCGGCTCATCATTCATTCCCGTGGGGCTTAGGTCGTTGACGCCTGGCACATCCTCGGCCGTTAGGATGCCGATCACGCCCGGAGTTGCCAGAACATCGGTATAGTCGATGTCCAAAAGCGTCGCATGGGCAACATCCGAGACACCTAGATAGGCATGCAACGTGCCTTCGGGCAGCGTAATGTCGTCGGTGTAATCTGCCGCGCCCGTGACGTGTTTTGACGCGCTGTCATGAATGCGGTCGCTGTGGGCGGTGCCGGTGATGGAAACGTTGTCTTTCATTTTTGCGCCTCCTTGCTTTAAGCGCTGATGAGTTGAACGGGTGCGGCGCTTTGCGCATCCTGTTCCAGATAAAAACGGCGCAGAAGATTCTGAGCAGAGAGCTTTCGATACGCCGCGGAGGCGCGCCAGTCCGTAAGCGGTTCGAAATCCTCGGCCAGCGCTGCTGCGGCGGCCTCGAAGTTCTCTCGCGTCCAGCGCTGACCATTCAGCGCAGCTTCTCCCGCCGTTGCACGTTTGGGTGTCGCGGCCATGCCGCCAAAGGCAATGCGGGCATTGCTGATGACGTTTCCGGTTACCGTCATATGGATGCCAACGGCCACCGACGAGATATCCTCGTCGCGCCGTTTGGAGATTTTATAGGCAGCGTTCAAATCATCGGGGCCGGGCAGGGGAACCTGAATGCTCTCGACAAATTCCGCCGGTGCGCGATCCTGCTTGCCATAGTCTATAAAGAACTTTTCAAGAGGCATGTTTCGGCGGGCAGCGCCGCGGCGGAGCGTGATCTCTGCGCCAAGCGCGATCAGGACGGGCGGGGTATCACCGATAGGAGAACCGTTGGCGATATTGCCCCCGACCGTGCCCATGTTTCGCACCTGCCATCCCGCGATACGGTTCCAGTAGGGGAGAAGATGAGGCAGGTGCTCTGACAGAATAGCCTGACAATCGGTGTAGCTGGCCCCAGCCCCGATTTTTAGCTGCCCTCCCTGACGCTCAACTGTTTTCAGCGCGTTAAGATGGCCGGTGAAAATCGCGGGTCCGATTTTACGCAGGAATTTTGTAACCCAAAGCCCGACGTCGGTGGACCCGGCCACGATGGTTGCGTTCGGGTAGCTCAAAAGGCAATCGGCCAGATCATCCACGTCAGCCGGGATGATGCTCAGGTTGTCTTTGGGTCCGGAGACGATGCGCTTGCCATGCTGAAGCGCTTGCAGTCGCGTCGTTATCTGAGCGCGTTCGGCATTCAGAAGATCCGACGATGGCGTGCCATAGCGCGACACGGCCACCGCTGCCTTGATGATGGGCTCATAGCCGGTGCAGCGGCACAGGTTCCCCTGTAGGGCCGTCTCAACCTCTTGCGATGTTGGTTCGGGCGTCTGCATCCAGAGCGCATAAAGCGACATGACAAATCCGGGCGTGCAGAAACCACATTGGCTCCCGTGATGTTCAATCATTGCTTCCTGAACAGGGTGCAGCCGACCTTTCGGACCAGAGAGATGCTCGACCGTGACCACATGACAACCGTTGATCGAGGCCAGAAACCGAATGCAGGCATTGATGGGCTCATAGACCAGCCCGGCATTGCCAAGCCGGCCCACCAGTACGGTACAGGCGCCGCAATCGCCTTCGGCGCAGCCTTCTTTTGACCCGGTCAGACGGCGTTCGAGCCGAAGAAAGTCCAAAAGCGTTTGGCTGGCTGAAACGTCGTCCAGCGCCACGTCTGTGCCGTTGAGAATGAAACGGATGTCGCGTTGATAGTCCAAGGGGTGCCTCCCAATCGCCAGTGTGGCTGTGATCGTCGCCGCTACGATAGACACAGTTGTTTGGGCGAAAAAATCACCGGAAACGCTAAATACTTTCAACAGAACGTTGAAAATTCGCCGGACTTTGGGCATGTTCATGCGGAAGGGGAGAGCGCCGTATGTCTTATATCGAAAGCTTGCGCGTCTTCGTTCGCGTGATGGACTTGGGAAGTATCACCGCGGGCGGGCGGGACCTGAGGCTGACGCCTGCAGTTGCCAGCAAGCGTTTGAAAGAGCTAGAGAAACATCTCGGCGTGCGCCTGTTTAACAGGACGACCCGCTCCATCACCCCGACAGAGGTCGGCACCGTTTTTTACGATGAGGCCCATGCTATTTTGCAGGCGCTGGATAACGCCGAGGCCCGGGTCGCCAGCTTTTCCGACGCCCCGCGAGGCGCCCTGCGGATCACGGCACCGCTTGGGGTCGGGCGTCGAATAGTTGCGCCATTGGTCCCGGAATTCTCTGAAACCTATCCTGACACAGAGATAAGGATGCGGCTGTCCGACCGACGGGTAGACATCATGGCAGACGGGCTCGATATCGCTTTCTTTATCGGGGAGCCGAGTGATTCCACGATGAAGCTGCGAAAGTTCGCGGATTGCGATCGGGTCTTATGTGCCTCTCCGGATTATCTTTCGCGTTGTGGAACGCCGATGACGCCTGACGATCTTCACGATCAGGCGCACAACTGCCTTTTGCTGCGGTATCCAAGATCGCCAGAGTATTATTGGACACTTCAGACCGATATGGGCCCCCGAAAGCTGGAGGTTCGCGGTCGGTTCGATGCCGATGACGGTGATGTACTGACCGATTGGGCGCTGGCCGGGCGTGGGATCATCAACAAGCCGCGCTTTGATGTGCGTGAACACCTCAAGTCGGGACGACTTGTCGAGGTATTACCGCACACTCCGCCAAAGCCGACCATTTTTGGCTGCCTGTATCCCCACAAAAAGCTTCAGGATCCAAAGGTTCGTCTGTTCGTTGATCACATCGCACGAAACAGCAAACGCTTTTTCGTCTGAGTTCGACGCCCGTTCAGCGTTGCACTCTGGTGTGACGGATGGTCAGGCGTCTGCCGCCGCGCCAAAGGTTTTTTGGCAATTGCAGTAGTGAACGCGCGCTGTCGATGCCGATAAATCTTTGAAATAAATGCGGAATGGGGAGCGTTACTGGCTACGCACTTCGCGCACCCAAGCGACAATATTGCGTCGCGCGTCCTCGTCCATTTGTACGGCATTCGGCGGGGGCATGGCGTGGCTCACGCCCGCTTGGAGATAGATCTGGTCCGCATGACGCGCAACGTCGCCGGGGGTCTCAAGGTAGACCCCCTTTGGCGCCCACTGCATATTGCCCCAGACCGGTTCTCGGGCATGGCACATTGAGCAATTGCCGATGACGGAGTCGTAAGCGCTCTCGAACCCCTCAGCAGAGGCATAGGCCTGCTCATATGCCGTCAGTTCTCGGGCTTCTGCGTCTTCCCATGTCTCCCCCGTTCTGATGGTGGAAAGCCACGCGATCAAAACCATAAGCAACACGGTCACCGCCCAAGTCCAATGCGGACCGGAACCGGTTTTGTGCATCGTGTTGAAGTAGTGGCGAATGGTGACACCGGTCAAAAAGATCAGGCTTGCGATGATCCAGCTGAACTCTGTTCCAAATGCCAGCGGGTAATGGTTCGACAGCATCAGGAACACCACCGGCAAGGTAAGGTAGTTGTTGTGGGTCGAGCGCACTTTGGCGATCTTGCCGTATTTCGCGTCAGGTGTGCGACCGGCCTTAAGGTCTTCGACGACAACCCGTTGGTTGGGCATGATCTGGAAAAACACATTGGCGGTCATGATCGTCGCCGTGAAAGCGCCGAGATGCAGCAACGCCGCCCTGCCAGTGAAAATTTGGTTGTATCCCCATGACATGATCACAAGGATTACGAACAAAAGCAGCATCAGAACTGTGGGGTGGTCGGCCAATTTGGATTTGCACATCGCATCATAGAGCAGCCAGCCAATCGTTAGGGAACCGCCGGAAATCAAGATGCCCTGAAACAGCGAAATATCGGCTTTGGTGGGGTCGAGCAGAAACAATTCACCGCCGACCCAGTAGATGATCATCAAAAGCGCCGCCCCTGACAACCAAGTGCTGTAGCTTTGCCATTTGTGCCATGTCAGATGCTCGGGCATCCGGGCGGGCGCGACCAGATATTTGACTGTGTGATAGAAACCCCCGCCATGTACTTCCCATTCTTCGCCGTAGGCGCCGTCGGGCAGGGCGTCGTTTGGTTTAAGCATTAGATCGAGCGCGATAAAATAGAACGATGCACCGATCCACGCCATTGCAGTGATCACATGTAGCCAGCGGACGCTGAACGCGATCCAGTCCCACAGAATTGCCAAATCGTACATGGCTGGTCTCCTTAGATTCGAATTTTCTAACACCCTAGGCGAGACAGATTTGTTCTGGTATCGCCGTAAAGGACCAAGCAGCATCAAAAAAGACAGAATAATGTCCTACTTCGATAACATCCGCACTTTTGTGCGCGTCTATGAACTGGGCAGCATGTCTGCCGCGGGGCGGGATTTGCGGATATCTCCAGCTGTTACGTCATCACGGATTTCACAATTAGAAGAACGGCTTGGCGTAAGGCTTTTTCAACGGACGACACGCAGTCTTTCCCCGACCGAGCAGGGCAAGTCGTTCTACCGCGGCGCGACCGAAATACTCGAAGCCGTCGAAAGCGCCGAGGCGCAGATCGTCAACATCACCGAGAACCTGAAAGGATCGCTCTATGTTGCGGCGCCTTTAGGTGTCGGTCGTAGGTTAATCGCCCCGCAAGTCCCCGGTTTCTTGAAGAACTATCCCGAAGTCAGCGTGAGGTTGCGTCTGTCCGACCGGAAAGTGGACTTGACCACAGAGGGTCTGGATTTGGCATTCTTTCTGGGGCAACCCGAGGATAGCAATCTGCGCATCCGAAAAATCGCAGACGTGGAGCGGGTGCTCTGCGCATCGCCGGACTATATTGCGCGCCGTGGCATGCCCGAGAGCGGAAGCGCGCTGGTGGCGGAGGGGCATGAATGCCTGAGCCTTCGCTTTCCGGGGGCAACCGAATTTCAATGGCGGTTAACGACACCGGATGGCCCCAAGCGATTTCGTGTCTCGGGGCGCTATGAGTCAGATGACGGGGACGTGCTCACCGATTGGGCACTTGCCGGTCATGGCGTCGCAATGAAGCCGGTTTTCGAAATTGCAGAACACTTGCGGACCGGCGCTTTGGTGCCTGTCGCTGAAAAGACGCCTCCCGAGCCGATTCAGATGGCGTGCCTATTTACGCATCGCCGTAGACAGGACCCGAAAACGCGCCTTTTCATGGAGTTCATGGTTGATCGCATCGCCGCGACAATCTAGCGAAGCAATCAGTGGGTCGAAGCCTCAGCTTCCGCGATATGTTGAGTATCCGAAAGGAGAAAGCAACAAGGGCACGTGGTAGTGCGATTGCTCGGACATCCCAAAGCGGATCGGTATGACGCCTAGAAACCGGGGGTCTTCAGGCGGCGTGCCGCTTGCATCCAGATAAGGGCCTGCGTGGAACACCAGTTCATATTCGCCCACTTCGAACTCTGCTTCAGGCAGGATTTGTTCGTCAGTGCGCCCGTCGTTGTTCGTCGTAAGCGTTTTCAACAGATGCCGTTCAACACCGCTGATGCGAAACAATTCAATTTTCAGCCCTTCGGCGGGGCACCCAAGGGCGGTGTCGAGGACATGGGTTGTAAGATAGCCGGCCATTTTTAACTTCTCCTGAAACGCTGTCTGTTTCTAGGCTGAATGCCTTTAAGTGACAAATCTCCACTAACAGAAGGCTCCTTTAAAATTTTTTTGAAAAACAGATCCATTTTTCCTGTTTAGGTTGGGTTTTAGAAGAAAAGGAATATTTGCGTGAAACGTTACCCAAGAGATATGACCGGCTATGGTGGCGCTGTACCAGCGGCGCAATGGCCGAATGGCGCAAAAATCGCCGTTCAGATCGTGCTGAACTATGAAGAAGGTGGGGAAAACAATATTCTCCACGGTGATGCTGCGTCTGAAGCGTTCCTATCGGAAATCACCGGGGCCGCTCCCTGGCAGGGTCAACGCCATTGGAACATGGAATCGATCTATGAATACGGCAGCCGCGCCGGGTTCTGGCGTGTTCACAAACTGCTCAAAGACACGCCAATTACTGTTTATGGTGTAGCAACCGCCCTTATGCGGGCGCCCCAGCAGCTCAAGGCGATGAAGGAGGCGGGCTGGGAGATTGCCAGCCATGGTCTGAAGTGGATAGAACACAAGGATATGGAGCCGCAGGAAGAGCGCGCCCAGATCCGCGAGGCAATCCGTCTTCATACCGAAGTGGTGGGGGAGGCCCCGCGCGGCTGGTACACCGGACGCTGCTCCATGAACACTGTGGACCTTGCCGCCGAGGAGGGCGATTTCGCCTATATCGCCGACAGCTATGCTGATGATTTGCCCTACTGGGTGCGGGCTGGTGGTAAGGACCAGTTGATCGTGCCTTACACGATGGACTGCAACGACATGCGCTTTGCGATTCAAGCGGGATACACGAACGGTGATCAGTTTGAGAGCTATCTCAAGGATAGCTTTGACATGCTCTATGCCGAGGGGGCCGAAGGCGCGCCCAAGATGCTTTCGATCGGTTTGCACTGTCGTCTTATCGGGCGTCCGGGGCGCGCAATGGCGTTGAAACGCGCCTTGGAGCATTTCGCGAAACACGACGGGGTCTGGTTCGCCACCCGGGAACAGATTGCCGATCACTGGGCAAGCCTGCACCCGCCTGCCGAGGGGACCGCGCCATCCGATATGGACAGGGAAACCTTTGTCGCGGAGTTTGGTGGCATGTTCGAACACAGCCCTTGGATTGCCGAGGGTGCCTTTGAACTTGAGCTTGGTGCGACCCATGACAATGCAGCAGGCATTCACAACGCACTGGCGCGTGTGTTCCGTAACGCATCCGAAGAACAGCGGCTGGGTGTGCTGACCGCCCACCCCGACTTGGCGGGTAAACTAGCGGCAGCGGGGCGCCTCACAAAGGAAAGCACTGCCGAACAGGCGGGTGCCGGACTGGATTTGCTGACCGACGAAGAACGGGAGACCTTTCAGAACCTCAACGCGGAATACGTTGAGCGGCACGGCTTTCCTTTCATCATCGCCGTGAAGGATAACACCAAATCGAGCATTCTCGAAGCATTTCACCGCCGTATCAAAAATGACCGCGATACCGAGTTCTCCGAAGCCTGCCGACAGGTTGAGCGAATTGCAGAACTGCGCCTGATTGAGAGGTTTGCATCATGAGCAACGTTTTGACGGCAACCACAATCAATTCCGATGCCATTGCGGGGCTCGCAGAATTGATCGATGCATCAGACACGCCCGACAAGCTCATAAACCAAGGGCGTTGCGGACGTTTCCATGATCGAGCGACCCTCGACGTTGATGGTCGCGTAGGGGTCAGCGTCTTTCAATCCACATCGTTCTCCATGCCTTTCAAAATGGAAATGATGGAGCGTCACCCTTTGGGCAGCCAAGCTTTTCTGCCGATGCAGGAAGGCGAATATCTGGTCGTGCTAGCCGAAGATAAAGACGGTGCTCCGGTTGCGCCACGGGCCTTTATTGCTGGGCCGGGGCAGGGCGTAAACATCGGGCGCAATGTCTGGCACGGGGTTTTGTGTCCGCTGTCCGATCCGGGGCTTTTCATGGTCGTCGACCGCGTCAGCGAGGGGCCAAATCTGGAGGAACATTGGTTCGATGAGCCATTCATCATCGAGCGATAATAGATAATTCGGCAAAAAAAGCGCCGGCTCACGCATCCATAGGGAGGGACAATTATAATGTCTGATGCATCCATCGGAACGCCGGACCAACTCCGCGATCCAAATTACACCCCGCCGCTCACAAAAGCGGTGCCGCTGGGGATTCAGCACGTGCTGGCGATGTTCGTATCGAACGTCACTCCGGCGATCATCGTGTGCGGCGCCGCAGGTTTCGGCTTTGGCTCGAACAGCCCTGACTTTCCGCAAATGATCTACATGATACAGATGTCCATGTTCTTTGCCGGGGTCGCGACGCTGTTTCAGTCGATCGGTGTAGGTCCGATTGGCGCGCGCTTGCCGATCGTGCAGGGGACATCGTTTGCCTTTATTCCAATTATGATCCCGCTCGTCGCCGGGAAGGGCGTGGACGCGATTGCGGTCCTGATGGGGGGTATCGTCGCCGGTGGCCTGTTCCACGCCTTTTTGGGGCTATTCATCGGGAGACTTCGTTTTGCACTGCCGCCGCTGGTCACTGGCTTGGTCGTGACCATGATTGGTCTGGCTCTGGTCAAGGTCGGTGTTCAATATGCGGCAGGGGGTGTGCCTGCAATCGGCACCGAAGAATATGGCTCCGGGCTCAACTGGTTCATGGCAGGTACCGTGATTTTGGTGACCCTTGGCCTGAAGTTCTTTACCCGCGGCATGCTTTCTGTGTCGGCCGTTCTGATCGGCCTTTTGGTTGGCTATGTCGTCGCCTTTGCGCTTGGTCAGGTCAATCTTGGCAATGTAGGTCAAGCGGCAAGCTTTGCGCTGCCGAACCCGCTACACTTTGGCATCGAATTCTCGGCCGCCGCGGTCATCGGCTTTTGTGCCATGTCCTTCGTCTCGGCCATCGAGACTGTTGGCGATGTTTCCGGGATCACCAAAGGGGGCGCAGGCCGCGAGGCGAGCGACCGCGAAATCCAAGGGGCGACCTATGCAGATGGGATCGGCACGGCCATCTCGGGCATGTTCGGCGCGCTGCCCAATACGTCGTTCAGTCAGAACGTAGGTCTCATCGCCATGACGGGTGTGATGAGCCGGATGGTCGTTACAATCGGGGCGATTTTTCTGATCATATGTGGTCTTGTTCCCAAAATCGGTGCGGTGATCTCTTCGATCCCGATCGAAGTGCTGGGCGGTGGTGTCATCGTGATGTTCGGCATGGTGGTCGCGGCTGGTATCTCGATGCTGTCCGATGTGAACTGGAACCGTCGCAACATGGTCATTTTTGCCATCGCGCTGTCACTTGGTCTGGGCCTGCAGCTTGAGCCGGATGCGCTTCAGTATCTGCCGGGCACGCTGAAAGTCCTAGGGACTTCGGGCATTCTGCCCGCGGCCCTCATCGCCATCGTTCTTAATCTGGTGCTGCCCGAGGAGCTTTCGGGTGAAGCCACCGAGGAAGTCTCTGGCGGTATGGCAGGACAGGGGAGCGGATCACTCGCGCAGAGTGACCGCGTCTGATGTCGCCTTCGCGGTGAGATAGGAAAAGCAAATGCGGCGCAGGTCTCTGCGCCGCATTTTTTCGCGGGTAAGCGCTAGGGTTGAAAGAAATACGTGCCGGGATCGCCGGGTTCATCTCGGGACTTGGCCAGCCCAACGGGAAGCAGCGTCAAAGGGGATGGCTCAAACTGATAAAGGATACATGGGGGTTTCAAAACCTTAGGCGATGCCACGTCCAAAGGCCGCTGGCGAGCTGCACCTGTGCCAACGTGCAGCTCGCCAGCGCTGGTTTACCCAAGGTTCAGACATCGCTCACAGAGCGCGGCCCTCATCTGGAATATATCTTCAACCTTTCAGAGGTGCGTCATTCTCGGCAGATCACCGGCTTCTCGCCGCGAGGCGTTCCGCCATTTCAAGCATGCGTGCAGAGAAGCCCCATTCGTTGTCGTACCACCCAAAGACGCGCAGCTGGCGCTGTTCGATTGATTGCGTTTCGGGAAGAGCGATTACCAGAGATTCAGGGCGGCTCCGAAAATCGGTCGAAACACAGGGGTCTTCTGTCAGACCAATGAGGGTCGAGTCTGCAAAGGCTTCGCGCAAGAACTCGATAAACGAACCTTCGGGCTTTTCCAAGATTTGCAGCGTCGCATCGATTGCCGATACTGAGATGCAGGGAACCCGGACGGCGCTGACACTGAGCCGGCCTTGTAATTCTGGCAATACGTTAAAGATTTGATTAAGCGCGCTGGTTGTTGTCGGAACCATTGAGACAGCAGCAGCACGGCTTCTTTCAAGACTGGCACCGGGCTGGTCAACAGTCGGTTGGCTCCCGGTGTAGCAATGAATGGTGGTGACATGTGCTCTAGAAATTCCAAGACCTAGATCAATCGTGCGGAGGAGGGGGGCGATCGCATTGGTCGTACAAGACGCATTGGACACGATCCGCGCATCGCCAAGTTTTTGTTCATTGGCGCCCAAGACAACCGTCTGGTCGGCGACCTCGGACGGGCCGGAAATCAGAATATTCGACGCCCCAGCGTCGATGCCTGCTTCTGCGAAGTCTCTATCCTTGACCCTTCCGGTGCATTCCAAAACAACATCCACACCGCGTAAATCCAAGGCCCGCAGGTCCGGTTCGCAGGTAAATGGGATGGGGCGACCGCCAATTGTTATCTGGCGATCTCCCGTTTCCACTGGGAGAGGCAAAGGGCCGAAAACACTGTCGTAGCGCAGCAGGTACGCGCAAGTTTCGAGGGACGCAATATCGTTGATGCCAACGACTTTGACGGCGGACTGGCTCTCATTTTGTAAAATCTGGCGCAGCAAAGTCCTGCCGATGCGACCAAAACCGTTGATAAAGACACTTAGCTGGCGGGTCACGTTCAAGCTCCGTACATCAGGAAAAGGGCGGGCAGCCAGGCAGTCAGCACGCCGCTTAGGAGTGTGGCAACTGCTGTTTGGTCTTGAACCGGTTTCTTCAACGTCAAAGTGGCGAAATACATGAACCAAAGACCCGACCAAGTAAGCCAGCAAATACCCAGCCAGATATCAATGAATTTCGCTGCAGAGGCGAGGGCTAAAAAGGCCTGAGGCAACACGGAAAGAGAGACAAACAGGCTGAACCATCCCAGACCGCGGCCATCGGCGCCATTCAACCGGTTAACCGCCACCCAAAAGTAGGTCGCGCTGAACAGCAGCGTCAGGGCGACAGAACGGACTTCATCCCCGGTCGTGGCGCGCACGAGTGACACAACGGCGACTGTGGCGGTAATTGCCGCTGTGGCAAAGTTGATGACAACAATCTCTCGATCCGAGATGCGCCCAGACATCCAAAGACCATTCAACACAAGAACCGCCCCCACAAACAGCAGGGATATTGGCAAAAACATGAAACCTACCGTTTGTCCGCGTTGTTGAAACGCCTTGCAAAACTTGGGCCAACTCGGCTCGTCGTTACTCAGAATTCTACTTCGACTGCGATGCCCTTCTCAATGGCCAAATCAACAACTTTGGCCGCCACTGCAAGATCTTGAAGGCCGACACCGGTGCCGTCAAACAGTGTGATCTGATGATCCGACGTACGACCCGGATTGGTCCCATTGATGACCGCGCCGAGCTGGGCAACATCTGTTTCCATGATGATCCCTTCGGCAATGGCGTGTTGCGCCTCGCCGATGCTTACGGACTGGGCAACCTCATCGGTGAACACGGACGCGCGTGTCAGCAAGGCCGCTTCGACCTCCTGTTTGCCCTTAGTGTCCGTGCCCATACATGCGACATGGGTTCCGGGGCTGACGTGATCGGCCATCAAAGACGGTGAAAAGGCAGAGGTGATCGAGATGATGACGTCGGCTTCAGTCATGCCGGGCAGATCGACGGCTTCAAAGGGAACCCCTGCCTCATGCGCGACTTTCTCGATATTGGGTAGCATCTCTGGGTGGTAGTTCCAGCCGATCACCTTCTCGAACTTTCGCTGCTCCAATGCGGCACGTAGCTGGAAGGTGGCTTGGTGGCCTGCGCCTACCATGCCGATGACGGTCGCGTTTTCACGGGCCAAGTGTTTGATTGAAACCGACGAAGCCGCCGCCGTACGCAACGCTGTCAGCAAATTGCCACCGACCATCGCTTTGACCTTGCCGGTGTCAGGATCGAACAGGAACACGGTGGACTGGTGGTTGATCAGGTTGCGTTTTTCAAGGTTGTTCGGCCAGTATCCACCGGCCTTTAACCCCAAGCTCAACCCGGCGCGATCAAATCCGCCTTTGAACCCGTATAGCGCATCTTCGTGCCCAATCGCTTCGCGTACGACAGGGAAGTTGTAGGCGTCGCCGGATGCCATTGCGGCAAAGACTTTCTCGATAGCATCAAAAGCTGCCTCGCGGGTCATTAGGTTGGCGATCTCACGTTCAGGTACGATCAGCATGTGTCTCTCCAAATATTTCGTTTCAGAAGACTCCGAGAGGTTCGCCAGTGGCTTGAGAACGTCGCGCCGCAGGTTGGGGCGGAAAAGAGTATTCTGACACGCTTCAAATCAGTTCGCCCCTGTGCCCGCGGGGAAGAAAGCAGACACATGGGGCCGTTGTCTTACATCGCTAGATCAGTAGGCGTGACCGCGTGCCGAAACTGGCCAGAGGCATTCAACCTTGCCGTTCCGAACACCAACATACCAATCATGGACGTTGGCGGTCGGATCGCAGTGACCCGGAACCAGCTTCAGCTTGTCGTTGACCTTCAGCGCGCCGTTTGGGTCCATCACCACCCCATGTTCGTCCGAACACTTGATATATTCGACATCATCGCGCCCGTAGATCACTGGCAATCCGCTATCGACAGATTGAGCCTTGAGGCCAGCGTCGACGATCGCCTTGTCCGCCTTTGCATGGCTCATCACGCTTGTGAGGATGAAAAAGGCATTCTCCCATTCCCCTTGGTCGATGCGTTTGCCGTCTTTGTCGAGGATGCGCCCATAGTCCGCGTCCATGAAGGCATAGGAGCCGCACTGCAGTTCGTTATACACACCCGAGTTGGACTCGAAATAGTAGGAGCCAGTGCCGCCACCGCCAACGATGTCACAGTCCAAACCTTCGGCCTTCAACGTATCGACCGCGTCTTTGACCATCGCCACGGCGATATCGATCTTCTCCTTGCGTTCGTCATAGCTGTCGAGGTGCTGCATTGCGCCTTGATAGGCTTGCAGGCCTGAAAACTTAAGCCCCTCGGCACCGTCGATGGCCTTGGCAATCGCCACCACGTCAGACGTGGTGGTCACACCGCAGCGCCCCGCGCCACAATCGATTTCGACAAGACATTCGATCTCGGTGCCATGTTTTTGCGCCGCCGATGACAGATCAGCCACATTGGCAAGGTCGTCAACGCAACAGATCGTGCGGGCGCCCAGCTTGGGCAGACGGGCGAGGCGGTCGATTTTGGCGGGATCGCGTACTTGGTTTGAGACGAGGATATCTTTGATGCCACCCCGCGCAAAAACCTCGGCCTCTGAGACTTTCTGGCAGCAGACACCGCATGCACCGCCGAGCTTTTCTTGAAGCCTTTGGACATCGACCGACTTGTGCATCTTGCCGTGGGTACGGTGGCGCATGCCGTGCGCCTTGGCGTAGTCTCCCATTTTTTTGATGTTGCGCTCCAGCGCGTCAAGATCAAGCACAAGGCTCGGGGTTTGGATGTCGGCCTCGTCCATGCCCGGTTTTGCCGGGATATCGTAGCCCACTTCGAATTCGTCGAGATTGGTCATATCTTTCATGTCCGTGCTCCTTCGTTTTTCAGTCGATATTTGAGATCAGGCGGCGTTCAGCCACGGCAGCTTGTCGAGATCGACATTGCCGCCCGTGATGATCAGGCCGACGCGCTTGCCCCTAAAGGCTTCGGGGTTCTTGAGAACTATCGCGAGCGGCACAGCAGAGGATGGCTCCATGACCACGCGCAGATGCTTCCAGGTCAGCTTCATCGCCTCAATGATCTCTTGCTCGGAGGCCGTGTAGATTTCGGACACGTGGTTTGAGACAAAATGCCAAGTCAGGTCCTTGAGCGGGACCAGAAGGCCGTCGGCAATGGTCTTGGGGGCATCGTCCGCGATGATATGGCCCGCCTTGAAGCTGCGGTAAGCGTCGTCTGCCTGTTCAGGCTCGGCCGCAATGATCTGAGTTTCGGGCGCGAGGGTCGCGAGGGCGAGGCAGGTGCCCGATATCATGCCGCCACCACCGATTGGCGCCACCACAGCATCAAGACCATCCGTCTGCTCAATGAATTCTTTCGAACATGTGCCCTGTCCGGCGATCACTCGGGGATCGTTGTAGGGGTGTACGAAATCGCCCCCTGTCGCAGTTTGCACCTCGGCAAAGGTCGCCTCACGGGAACTGGTCGACGGCTCGCACTCGGTAATGACACCGCCAAAACGGCGCACCGTATCCTTCTTTGCCTGAGGTGCTGTGCGGGGCATCACCACGTTGCATGGAATGCCACGCTTCATAGCGGCATAAGACAGGCAGGATGCATGGTTGCCTGAGGAATGTGTTGCGACGCCTTTGGCCGCCTGCTCCTCGCTGAGCCCGAACACCGCGTTCGAGGCGCCCCTCACCTTAAAGGCACCCGGCTCTTGAAAGTTCTCGCATTTGAAGAACAGCTCGCAACCGGCAAGTTCGTTGAGGTAGTCCGAGGTGCGGACCGGCGTGCGGCGAATATAGGGGCCGATCCGCGCGTGGGCGTCCAACATGTCCTCGTAAGTCGGGATGTACATCTGGTAATCCTTCATCACGCCGCGTCCTTTTGCGCTGCCGCGGTATGGCCGCGATAGTATTCTTGGGCCGCCGCGACCCCGGAGCCGAGTTTGATGTCCAATCCAAGATCGACCATGCACATTTCTGCGGTTGCGATGCCGGAGAGGGCCATGACATCCGTCAGGCTGCCGAGGTGGCCAATCCGGAAGACCTTGCCCGCGACCTCACCGAGCCCCACGCCAAAGGCCACGCCATACTTGTTGGCGGCATGTGCCACGATATCGGTGGCGTTGAAGTCTTCGGGCGTCCGAATGGCACTGACAGTGTCGGAGTAAACCGAAGGGTCCGTGGCGCAAAGATCAAGGCCCCAAGCGCCCACCGCCGCACGCACACCCTCTGCAATCCGGTAATGCCGGGCAAACACGTTCTCCAGACCTTCGGTCAGCAGCATGTTGCAGGCTTGATTCAGACCGTTCAGCAGCCCCACGGCAGGCGTATAGGGGTAGGCGTTGTTTGCGTAGCCTTTGGCCATGTCGTGTACGTCGAAAAACGTGCGAGGCAGAGAGGCGGTTTTGGTGGCCTCCATCGCCTTGGGTGAGAAGCCAACAATGGCGAGGCCAGCGGGCAGCATGAAGCCTTTTTGTGACCCGGTCACGGCAACATCCACGCCCCATTCGTCGAAACGGAAATCCATTGAGGCAATCGATGAAACACCATCCACCAACAGCATCGCTGGATGGCCCGATGCGTCCAGCGCACGGCGCACGGCCGCAATGTCTGATTTCACGCCGGTGGCCGTTTCATTATGCGTGGCAAGAACGGCCTTGATCTCGTGGCTTTTGTCAGCGGTCAGGATCTCTTCGTAGCGATCCGCCGGGATCCCTGCGCCCCATGCGGTTTCGACCGTCTGCACAGCAAGACCATGACGCTGGCACATGTCGATCCAACGATGGCTGAACATACCGTTGCGTGCCGCAAGCACTTTGTCACCCGATGACAGCGTGTTGGTCAGCGCAGTTTCCCACCCCCCCGTGCCGGTGGACGGAAAAATGAAGATTTCTGCGTTGTCGCTTTTGAGGATCTTACGAACACTTGCGCGAGCGGGATGTAGAATTTGCCCAAACAGCGGTGACCGGTGGTCGATCGTAGGCATGTCGCAAGCCTTGCGCAGGCTCTCGGGAATGTTGGTCGGGCCCGGGATGAAAACGGGATTTTGAAAGCTCATGGACGGTCTCCTTCCGTTGTTGGCTTCACAATAGACCGGACCAGGGCGAACCGATATTTTTTTGAAATAGGGTTTCAGTTTTTGGGTTCATGCTTAAAGGTGAGTGTTGTCAGTGCGTTATATTTTTCATATGGTGATTTCGTCTTTCACATAGAAACGAAGGGTTCTTATGGAATCTCAAGACAATGGTTCAGGAACTGGTCGGAAAGCACGCGGAAGGCCCCGTGGCTGGACGGACAAGACCGCGCAGAACACGATCAAATCGCTCGACCGGGCCATGGAGGTGTTCGAGTATCTCAGCGAAGCGCAGGGCAAGCCGCTCTCTAAGCTGGCAGATGAGATGCGCCAATCGCCAGCGACCGTCTACCGTATCCTTGTAACCCTTGAGGGCAGGGGGCTGGTCGAATTCGATCACGAAGAGCAGGTTTGGTACATTGGTCCGCGCGCGTTTGTGATCGGCGCGCGTTTCCTTCGGCGCACAAGTCTTGTCGATCGTGCGCGACCCATCATGCGAAAGCTGATGGAAACGACCGGTGAAACAGCCAATATCGGCGTCGGAAAAGAAGAGGCGGTCCTGTTCCTGAGCCAAGTGGAGACACATGCGAACATCCGCGCATTTTTCCCGCCCGGCAGCCTTTCTCCGATGCATGCATCCGGCATTGGCAAGGCGTTGCTCGCATATATGGAACCAGAGCGTTTGGACAAACTACTCTCGAAAGGGCAGATGACGCGGTTTACCGCGCATACGATCATCGATCCGAAGGCCCTGCGCCAGAATCTCGAAGCCATTCGGGAAAGCGGCTTTTCAGTTGATAATGAAGAGAGGAACGAAGGCATGCGCTGTATCGCGGCGCCGGTATTCGACATGAATGGCGAAGCTGTCGCGGGAATCTCGATATCCGGGCCAACAAGCAGGGTCGGCGCGTCCGAGATCGAAGAATTGAGCCGCCCCGTCATCAAGGCGGCTCACCAATTGAGCCTCGCGATCGGGGGCAGCGTTACTGGGCCGCAGCCTTGAGGCGCTGATGTTGAGGGTATGACGCGGCGCCGGGACGGAGCGCCATATGGCGATTTACGTCCTTGTAAAGCAGGTACCGGAACCGCCCCGGGCCACCCGCATAGCATGCCTGGGGGCAAAAAGCGCGGAGCCACATGTAATCGCCAGCCTCGACCTCGACCCAATCATTGTTCAGATTGTAGACGGCTTTGCCCTCCAACACATAGAGCCCGTGCTCCATCACATGTGTCTCAAGAAAGGGAATAACGCCGCCCGGTTCGAATGTCACAATCGTGACATGCATGTCGTGGCGCAGGTCGGATGGGTCGACAAAGCGGGTCGTCGACCATTTGCCATCTGTGCCCGGCATGGGCGTCGGTTCGATGTCGTTTTCGTTCAGGACCAGCACATCGGGCATATCCAACCCTTCGACGGCCTCATATGCCTTGCGCACCCAGTGGAAGCGCAAGACTTCATCGCCTTCGTTTCGCAGGGTCCAGGCGCTCGACGGGGGCAGGTATGCGTAACCGCCCGGGCTCAGCTCGTAAGTCTCGCCCGCGACACGCAAAGTGGCTGCGCCTTCCACAACGAATAATACGCCCTCGGCTTCCGGATCCAATTCAGCCTTTTCAGAACCGCCTCCGGGCTGTACCTCCATGATGTATTGCGAAAATGTCTCGGCGAAGCCGCTCATCGGGCGCGCGATGACCCACAGGCGCGTATCCTCCCAAAAGGGCAAAAAGCTGGTGACGATATCCCGCATCGTACCTTTTGGGATGACCGCATAGGCATCCTTGAAAACTGCGCGATCGGTAAGAAGCTGCTCTTGCCCGGGATGTCCCCCGTGTGGCGCGAAATATTTGGTGCTCATGGATGCTCCGGAAGAAAAAGACTGTTTATGCGAGGGTATTCGATGCGGCTAGGGGGCGACCACCAGCAAAGTTACGACAGCTCTATTCGGTGAGATTTGAAAATAGGCGGGATAGGGCCATTGTCGATTGCTTCAGGTTAGATGCCCGCCTGTTTTCAAGATCGCCAGAGGCGTTCGAGGTGTCGCCCCGGTCGTCCCTCGACACACGCAACGTCAGTCCCGGTGGTTTTGCCGCTTTCAGCCCATGAACGCATGAGCTGCCCTTCAATTGGCGTCCGGCTGATTTTCGGGGCGTGCGGCGTCAAAGGCCGGGAGGCGCAGGGCCTCCTGTTCGATCTCAAGCAGCCGCGCGAAGGGTGTCATCTCGACGCCCCACCGGTGGGCGTTGTAAAGCTGCGGGATAAGGCAAAGGTCGCAAAGCAGCGGGTGATCGGCAAAGCTGAATTTCGGGCCGTGCGGCAGCAGCGCTTGATAGGCGTGCAGCCCTTCGGTCATCCAATGGCGCATCCATGCCGTTCCCTCATCCGCGGTCAGCCCATGATGGGCTTTCAGGTGGCTGACCACCTTGAGGTTGTTGATCGGATGAATGTCCGTCGCGATCACTTGTGCGGCGGCCAGTACCTGAGCCCGCTCAAACGCGGGCGCGGGCAAAAGGGCAGGGTCTGGCGCGATCTCGTCCAGATAGGCCATGATTGCCAGCGATTGGGTCAACGCCCGCCCGTCTTCAAGAAGCAATGTTGGTACCCCTTTGATGGGGTTCTTGGCCACATAGTCTGGGTTGTGTTGGTCCCCGGCCACGAGGTCCACCGGGACCATCCGATAGGGGAGGCCCTTAAGGTTCAGCGCTATCCGCACGCGGTAAGATGTGGTCGAGCGCCAGTAGGAATATAGCGTAAGCATCGGGCTATTTGTTACCCGGCGTGCTGTCGCACTTCATTTCCATATCCGCCCAGCAGTCGATGTAATCATCCTGAGGCTGAGCCTCTCTTTTGGAAAGCTGGGTTTGCACATCTGTGAGCACCGTGTTCCTGCCTTGGGGCAGGGCACCGGGGAGCGGTTTGGTTTCGAAATAGTCGCCGCCGGACATACAGCCGAGCCTGTCCCCGCCGCCCGGATTAAACGCGCTTTTGCCACTGCCAGTCATCAATTTTCCCCTCCCCTTGATCCTTCATGCGTTGGCCATAAACCATGCCAGAACCGCCGTTTCAGAATCGTTACAATTGCAACGAATAGGAGGCCATGGGACAATCCGTCAAGAAAATTTCAGGTGCAACGATCACGGGGGGGAGCCGTTCCGGATGGCATCAGATGACTTCAACCTGTCGGATTTGCTCCCCTACAGACTGTCCGTATTGGCCGCGCACAGCCCGGTTGCAGGGCGCTTTAGATGAACAAACGGACGAGCTCTGAACGACGGGTCAACGAAATTAACCGACGTTGGCCGCGTAGAGCTTGCCGATCTCCTCTGCCGTCTCGGTCAGTTTTTTCAAATGCGCTTTGGCGATGGCGGCGACGCTATGCTGTTCGGCCAGCCAAATCAGGCTAACCGCGCCGACAGCATGACCCTGTGACCCTATGGCGACCGCAATCGCGCTTGGAATGCCGCCGTAATCCACCGCACGCCCCCAATAGCCGTCCTCTCTGATGGCGAAACCCTGCGCGCGAACCTCGCGCAATTTAGCTGGCAGCGCCAAGGCAGCGCTGCGGTCTTTGCCGGTGGTGTGGACGGCCAAACGGGCGGAATACTCTGCCTCCTGCTCAGGCTCCAGTGCCGCCAGAAAAGCGCAGCCCAGTGCAGAGCGGAAAGGCGAGGGCCTGTAGCCGATGCAATCGGGAAAGATACCGTGGCTGGAAAAGTTCCGCGTCGTATCCACAATCTCGACCCGGCCATTGCCGATGGGCGCGGCAAGGTCCACGCCAAGTCCCGTGGCATCAGAAAGGGAAAGGATCGCAGAGGCACCGGCTTCGACCAGCGTGTCTATCGACGTAGGGCGGGAATTCACCCGCGGGAAACGGGATCCGACCCTGTAGCGGCTGTCACTTCTGCTTTGGGTCAGCCAGCGCTGTTGGACCAATGTAGCGCAGATGCGCAGGATTGTCGGCTTGGGCAAGCCGGTGCGCTCGGCCAGAAAGGCCAAGGAACACACGCCATTGCTGGAGATAACTTCGAGGATGTTGAGCCCGCGTTCAACGGAGCGGTTTAATTTCGTCATAGCGTTCCACCTGGTGAAATCCATGTTGGACCGTTAATCCATCGCTGTCTAGTTTTTGCGCAATCGCGGCAGGGGCGGAGGAGGTCTTTGCCGGGGTGTCGCATTTAGGGGGGATGAGGACCGATGCAAAACCTGCTTTCAAAATCCGTGACCGGATTGAACCTTGCGCTATCGGGACTGATCATCGCCGTCGTTTTCTACGTTTCCGTCTTTGGCGTGTTCAGCGAGTCCTATCTGCGCGTCGGGATGCTGCTGGTCGGAGGGTTGTTGATTCTGTTGACCCAGATGGAACGTGGCCAGACTGTCGCTGAAAAACCTTTGGCGCTGCTTACGGCAGCCCTACTGGGGGTCGCGGTCTTTCAGTACTTTCGCGCAGCGGCAGAGATCGAAACCGGGCTGTATTTTCTGACCTCCGCCGACATTTGGTTGGGCACTTTGGGGCTGATCGCCGTGATCGAACTCACGCGTCGGTCTGTTGGCATGGTCATGGCAAGCGTGGCGGCCCTTGTGCTGCTTTACGGGGCCTTTGGCCAATATGCGCCGGGGTTCATGCGCCATGCGGGCATGACCTCAGAAGAGTTGATCCAAGTTCTATGGTATTCCTTTGACGGTGTGTTTGGCCGTCCCATGGCGACGGTCGTTTCGACCATCCTGATCTTTATTATTTTCGGCGCTTTCCTTGAGTTTCTCACGATCGACCGGGTGCTTGTAAAGCTGGCGCTTGCGGCGACCGGGCGCGTTCGCTCGGGGCCAGCGGCGGCGGCGACAATTGCCAGCGGGTTGTTCGGCACGATTTCCGGCAGCGCGGTGGCCAATGTCGTCGGCACCGGCGTCATTACGATACCGCTGATCAAGAAACGCGGGTTCAAAGCGCATTTTGCCGGAGCGGTCGAAGCGGCGGCCTCAAGCGGGGGGCAGATCACGCCGCCCATCATGGGGGCCGTGGCCTTTATCATGGCCGATGTCACCGGTGAGCCCTATCTGACCATTTGCGCGGCCGCCGCCGTTCCGGCGATCCTTTATTATGTCGGGTTGTTCATGGCGACCTCAAGTGCGGCGCGGAGCATGGATCTGGACGTTTCCGAACAGCCAAAGCTCAGCTTCGTTTGGCGCGAGCTTGCGCAGATCATTGTCTTTATGTTGTCGCTGACGGCCATCGTCGTTGCCATGGTCGGCGGCTCTTCTCCGGCCTATGCAGGCTTTATCGGCGTGGCCTTTGCCGTCGTGCTTGGTTTCGCGATCAAGCCGGGCCTTTTGACCGATCTATCCTCTTGGGTCAGGTTCATTCGCTCGGCGGGCCTGATCTCGGCCCAGCTTGTGGTGATAGTGGGCGCGGTTGGTATCATTATCGGTATTTTGAACCTGACCGGCGTCGGCCTGCGGTTCGCGTCGCTGGTGGCGAGCTATGCGGATGGGCAGTTGGCGATTTCGCTGTTGCTGATGGCCGTGGCCTGTCTGCTTTTGGGCATGGGGATGCCCACCGTGCCTGCCTATCTGATCATCGTGCTGGTTATGGGGCCCGCGCTGCAACGGCTCGGCGTGCCGATCATCCACACGCATATGTTCGTGCTCTATTTCGGCGTGCTTTCTGCAGTGACGCCGCCTGTGGCCCTTGCGGCCTTTGCCGCGGCCCCCATCGCGAAGGCAGGGGCCATGCGCACGGCGATCGAAGCGTCACGACTGGCAATGCCCGGTTTCGTGATCCCTTTCGCCTTTATCTACAAACCGGCCATGCTGCTGGGGACGGGCTACCCGCTGGCGCAGTCCGCGCAGTCGATCCTGTTCGTCACCTTGGCGGTGCTGCATATCTCGCGCGCATGCTACCCGGCGAAAGGCAAGGCGGGCTATGCGCCCTTGGGCCTTGGGATTGCCTTTGCGCTTTTGTTTTTCGGACCGCTGGTGTCGTGGATTGCCGTGGCAGCCACCGTGGCGCTGTGGTCCGCCGTTCGGTTCGGGGCGTTCATGACGCCCGAAGTTTCATAATCCAGAGGAGGACAACCCATGACCAACCCAACATTCACACGCCGTGGTTTTCTAGGCACCGCCACAGGTGCCGCCGCGCTTGCCGCTTTGCCGGGCGGGGCCTTTGCGAAAGATATTCTGCGCATGTCGACGCTGGGGCCGGGCACCAGCCCGAACCTCGTGATGACCACCTTCGCGAGCATCGTGAACGGCGCGCTGCCGGATTTTGAAATTCAGTTGAACGCGACCGGCGCGGCCACGCGCCATGTGCTGGAAGTGGCGATGGGACGCAGCGATTTTTGCATGTCTTCGCCCGTCATTCACGCGCTGATGCGCCGTCAGGCGGCCATGTATGAAAAGATCGAACAGGCGCCTGAACTGGTCAACAACCTGCGCACCGTGCTGAACTTCCCGATGGGTGTCTATCACATCGCGGTTTACGACTCCTCCGGCATCACGTCGATGGATCAGATCGCTGGCAAACGTGTGTTCCTCGGCCCCCCCGGAGGGGCGGCCTACACCACCATGGCGCGCTTGTTCAAAGCGGTGGCCGGGCTGGAGGAAGGCACCGACTACGAAGCCGTCAAGCTCGGCTGGGACGCGGCGGCGGCGGCTTTCCAAGACGGCAACCTCGACGTGTACTGCAACCCGACCAACGCGCCCAGCCCTGCGCTGACCCAAATCGCGGTGACCAACGAGATCCGCTTCCTTGGTATTCCTGCCGATACGCTTGAAACCGAAGGCGTTCAGGCGCTCGTTGGCCGCCCGGGCTTCAGCGCGGCCACGCTGCCTGCGGGCATCTATGGCGACAATCAGGCCAATGAGGGGGATGTCACGACACTGGGCGTAATCGTTGGGATCGTAACCAACAAGGACGCGGACGAAGAGATGATCTATCAGATGACCAAAGCCTTCTACGACGGTGTCAAAGAGGCGGGCGAAAGTGCACCTTGGCTGCGGGCAATCACGCCAGAGGGCGCTGTGCAAGACATCAACCTGCCGCTGCACCCCGGCGCTTTGCGTGCCTTGACCGAACTGGGGGTCGAAATCCCTGACGCGGCGAAAGCCTAACCTCAAGGACCGGGGTGCGCCCAGCCCCGGTCCTCTCTGCTACAACTTAAATGCCACTCGGACCCGGACGCCATCATGACAAAAAACGTACTCTTCATCATGTGTGATCAACTGCGATGGGATTACCTGTCCTGCGCAGGGCATCCGGGGCTTGATACACCGCATATTGACGCTTTGGCCAAACGCGGCGTGCGGTTTGATCGCGCCTATGTGCAGTCGACGATCTGCGGCCCATCGCGCATGTCCTTCTACACGGGCCGCTACGTCAGTTCGCATGGATCGACGTGGAACAACGTGCCGCTGAAAGTAGGCGAGATGACCCTGGGCGACCATTTGCGCCCGCTGGGCGTGCGCACGGCACTCTGCGGCAAGACCCATATGAGCGCCGATGCCGAAGGGATGAAACGCCTCGGTTTGGCCCCCGACAGCACGATTGGGGCTTTGGTGTCCGAATGTGGTTTCGAGCCTTATGAGCGCGACGACGGGCTGCACCCAAGCACCAGTTACGGCAAGCGCAACAAAGCCTATGATGAGTACATGAAGGACCGCGGCTGGGAGGATGAAAACCCTTGGGACAGCGTCGCCAACAGTGGCGAGGATGCAGACGGCAACATCCTGAGCGGCTGGTTTCTCGACAATTCAGACGCCAAGGCCCGCGCCTCGGATGAAGAGAGTGAGACCCCCTATATCACCCGCCGTGCGATGGACTTCATTCAAGAGGCGGGCGACACGCCATGGTGCCTGCATCTTAGCTACATCAAACCGCACTGGCCCTATATCGTGCCCGAACCCTACCACGATATGTACCCGCCAGAGACCCATCAGCCGGTGCTGCGCAGCGACGCGGAACAGACGGACCCGCATCCGGTGTTTGGTGCCTTCATGGAAGAGCGGGTGTCCAAAGCCTTTACCAATGACATCACCCGGACGAAAGTGATCGGCGCCTATATGGGGTTGATCAAACAGATCGACGATCAGATGGGCGAACTCATGGCGTTTCTGGACGCCAAGGGTTTGACCGATGAGACGATGATCGTCTTCACCTCGGATCATGGCGACTATCTGGGCGATCACTGGCTTGGCGAGAAGGAGTTGTTTCACGACCCTTCGGCACGCATTCCCCTGATCGTTGTCGACCCCAGTAAAGAGGCGGATGCCACACGCGGCACGGTGTCAGACACGCTGGTCGAAGCGATTGATGTGGTGCCGACCATCCTCGACTATTTCGATGGCGCCGCCGTTCCGCATATCATTGAGGGCAAGTCCCTGCGTCCGCTCATGCAGGGCAAGGCGGACTCCTTGCGCGATTTTGTCATCTCCGAATACGATTACTCCTTCCGCCAAGCCCGCCGTCGTTTGGGCGTCAGCGTTGCCGAGGCCAAACTGACGATGCTTTTTGATGGACGTTGGAAATACGTCTTTGCCGAAGGCTTCCGCCCGATGCTGTTCGATTTGCAGGCCGATCCGGATGAGTTCAACGATCTGGGCGATGATCCGCATTCCGCGCAAGAATGCGAACGGCTGCAAAACCTGTTCTTTCAATGGACCCGCCGCATCAGCCAGCGCACCACGATGTCCGACGCTCAAATTGAACGGCGCGGGGCCGACCTCAACGAAGCGCGGGCGGGTGTGTTGATTGGCTTCCCGACGGAGGCCGACCTTGAAGCTGCCTTTGCAGCGGCGGGCGAGAAGCCCAAGGGGTAGGGGCGGCTGCGCATGCCATAGCACCGCAAAGGTCTGTGGCATGCGCACTTGGTCTGGGTCATCAACGCCACCGCTGGAGCTGGCGTTCTGAGGCTGCGGCCTCAATGTGGCCGGTTGCGACCTGCCTGAGCGGCCTGTTCGCGGGGCGGCCAAGTTGATTGGATGTAGGCGAGAATGTCCCAGATGTCCGCGTCCGACAGTACCCCTTCGAAGGCGGGCATTCCGCTGGCGAAATCATCAATCCCGCGCGCGGCCAATGCGGCGCTGCCGCCGCGCTTGGTATATTCAAAGAGCAGGGCATTGTCGTGGTGCCAGGTATGGCCGGTGGCATCATGGGGGGGCGCTGGCAGAATGCCGTCCTCATCCGGTGTCCGCCAGTCAGGCTGGCCTTCGAGATTGGCGCCATGACAGGCCGCGCAGGTCTCGGCATAGAGCGTGCGACCCGCATCGATATCGCGGCCCTCAAGCTCGTGGCCCGCCTGCGCCGTGGTTGCCCAGACAAGGGCAAGAAGTGAATATCGGATCATGTGACCTCTACCCATGTTCGCATCCCTCCGATGGCATGGCTTAGCATATGGCAGTGGATTAGCCAGCGGCCCGGATTGTCAAAAACGCAAAGCACATCCCGGCTTTCACCGGCCGCCACCAAAGTTGTGTCGCGCAGATCACCAAGGCTGTCATCGGCGGCAAGTTCATAGAAATGATGGCCATGTAAATGGATGCCATGCGGAAAGGCGGTATCATTCACGAATGTGATCCGTACCGTTTCGCCACGTTCGATGGCGGCAAAGGGGTCCTGTGGCAGGTCCGAGACATCGTTGAAGGACCAGATGTTGGCACCGCCGTGCCGACCGCCCATGGCACCGCCCATCATGGTCAGCGTCAGGTGCTGGGAGGGGGCACCCGGTGCCGGGAGGTCCGGTGCCGCCAAGGTCGGCAGAGGCCCCGATTGCCGATCCGTATTCTCGCCAGAGATGGACAATTCGGCCAGACGGTAAGGCTCCTGCCGCGTGGGCATGTCAAAGCCGACCGGGCCGGTGACATCGACGATCAGGTCGGCCCGCTGGGCCGGCGCCAGAACGAGGTCAGAGGCCGCGCGGGGTTGGCGCAGTGCCATGCCGTCCAGGGCGACAACCGAACCAGAAACGCCAGAGATGCTTAGGGGGAAAATACGATTGGTCGCCGCATTGATCAGCCGCAGGCGGATGCGATCACCTTGCCGCACCTCGCTTCGCGATAGGAAGCCGCGGGCGAAATTGCCCATATAGCCCGCATGGGCGACGCTGTGCATGTCGGTGAATTCATCAACAAGGCTGCCATCTTCGTCGATGATCCAATCGGACAGGATCACGGTGATGTCATGATCCAGATCGAGGGGGGCGTCGTCTTCGACGATCAGCGGCCCCATCAAGCCGCGCGCCACCTGCTCTTGCGAGATATAGTGCGAATGATACCAATAGGTCCCCGCATCGGGCGGCACGAAGCTGTAGGTCTTGCTGTCACCGGGGTTGATCAGGTCTTGCGTCAGCACCGGGACGCCGTCCATCCGGTTTTCCAGCCGGATGCCGTGCCAGTGAACGGCAGTGCCCTCTTCAAGCCCGTTCTCGACCTCAATCGATGCCCGCGCACCCCGTTTAAGCCTGATCTCAGGTCCCGGCATCGAGCCGTTGAACCCCAGCATTGCGGTGGTGCCTTCGCCTTCGGGAAGGATTTGCTGGCTTACCGTTTCGGCCTTTAACTTCAGTGGCGTCTGGCCAGCAAAGCCCGGAAGGGGCAGAACCGCGGCGGCGGAAACGCTGGCGAGGAATTGTCTTCTGTTCATGTCATGCCTTATCGGAATGAATTGCGGTTGATGCTGCCAGGGGGGACGGGGCGCGCTGATGTCCGGGGCATGTAGGTATGTCCTGCCGGGGCCAATTCCAACTGTCGATGACGGGCTGGAGGTGGACCGCCTATGCGCTCTCTATCGGGAAAGAGAATGGGCCGAACCATTTGGGTCACCCCTTGTCCGACAGGGGGGCGCGTCCCGCCATGACCTGCAGCACGAAGCTTCCTGATGCTGTAATCATGAGAAAGCCGTGAAATGCCTCTATCCCGGTGATGAAGCGCAGGTGCCCCACGGGGGTCAAGTCGCCGCGCCCCAAGGTGGTGAAGTTGACCAGCGAGAAATAGAAAAAATCCATCATCGTGGGAGGCTTGCCCGCCGGACCGGCTCCGTTCAGCGCGCCGATTTGCAAACCCTGCACGGCCCAAAGGAAGAACAGCGTATAGATGAAAGCCTCGATGACATGCGCGATTGTGATTGCGCCGACGGCCAAGCCAAGGTTCTGGCCATGCGCAGCACTTTTGCGCTGCTCGATGGTATCGGAAACCCGTTTGAGCACGAGATAGTGGATCGCCGTGCAGATGCTGACGACCAGAACGGATAGAAGCATTGCTTGGATCATGAAGGGGCAACCTGTCTTGCGGGGGGCGTTTCCTCAAGCGATTACGCCGGGGCGGCGTTTGATCTGGTTGCAGGGCCTATCGCTGAGCCCTTCACGGCCGCAGTTTGCAGGGCCTCCGCAGGCATCAATGCGTCATCCATCAAATCCTCAATGAAGGTGCTCAGCAACTGGGTGCGCCCGGTAACGGCCGCCTTGCGATAAATCGCGTTTGTCTGCGCTTTGATCGTGCCTTCGGAGGTGCCGCGCAGGTCCGCAATGTCGCGGGTGCTCAGGCCCTTGACCAAAAACACCGCGACATCCCGCTCGGCGGGGGTCAGACGCCAATCGGTGAAATGCCGCGACATCACCATTGAGAACTCCGAGGTGCAACGGCGCATCTTTTCTTCGGCGAGCCGGGCGCGTTGCAGGCTTGTTCTAAGGGCGATCCAGCCAAGTGCCACGCCGAGGTTCAACCCGATGGCCAACACGGTCTGTTGATACTCATGGCTTTGCCAGATCAGAAATTCAGGTTCCAGTCCGACAGCGTCCAGCAAGAAGCAGACGGAAAAGAAGATTGCCACAATTGCCTGTAGTGCAGCGATGGCCCAAAGGGCGATGGTTCCACGCGTTCTCATTGCTCGAACTGCCTTATTTTTTTTGTGGAAAGAGCAGGGCCAGCCCGTTCGCCGGCCCTGCTGTCGGTGCTTACTTCATCGCTGTGACGGTCAGCTTGCCTTTCACACGGTCGGCCACGAATTCGATGTTCTGGCCTTCCTTCATATTGGCGATCAGCGCTTCATCGGCTTTGAACACCATGGTCATCGACGGCATGTCGAGGTTTTCCAACGGGCCGTGGATGATGGTGACCTTCTTGCCTTTGGCGTCGACCTTTTTGATCTTGCCGGTGGAGTAGACCGCGGGCGCTTCGGGCGCCTCATCAGACTGCGCCACGGTGATCGGGCCATGCATGCCGGATTCGTAGTGGCCGGGGATCAGGCAGGCGAATTCAAAGCTGCCTTCGTTGGCGAATTTCCAGATCACCTCGCCCTCCATGCCGGAGTCGAGACGGACCGAGTTCGGGTCGTCATGCTCCATGTCCATCTTGGCCATGGCTTCCTTGTGCTCGGCATTGCCCTCCATCGTGTCGATTACGAACTCATGCTCGATCTCGCCTTTGTTGGTGACGGCAAAGCGGATGGTCTCGCCCTTCTTGATGTCGAACTCGGCGGGCTCAAAGATCATCTCGCCGTCGTCGGTTTCGCGCATGGTCACGTCGATGGTGCGGTCGACGGCCTCGGCCTTGCCGGGCATGCCCACGGCCATTTCTTTGTGCATGTCGCCGTGGCCGTCATCGCCGTGGCCGCCGCCATGGGTGCCAGCGGCAAAAGCCGGGGCGGTGATGAGAAGGCTGAGGGCGGTCGAGAGAAGAAGTTTGTTCATGTTGTTTCCTGTATGGGTTGGTTGTCATTGTGGTCCGAGGGCCGCTTAGCCCTCGGAGATTGGTTTCGGCGTGATTTGGGTTTTCGGGCTGTGGTTCTGCGCGAATTCTGGCAGCTCGCCCGTCCATTCATACGCCTCGGTGCCCGGCGGGTTTTCGTACCAGCCGGGATCTTCGTAGTCGTCCGCGTCGATGCCTTGACGCACCTTCACGACCGAAAACATGCCGCCCATTTCCAGTGGGCCATGTGGCCCCCAACCGGCCATCATCGACACGGTGTTGTCGGGCAGGGGCATCGACATTTCGCCCATATCCGCCATGCCCGCCGTGCCCATGGGCATGAACTCGGGCTGCACGCGGCGGACCTGACGTGTCATGTTGGAACTGTTGGTGCCGATCAGCGTCGGCACGTCGTGGCCCATGGCGTTCATCGTGTGGTGCGACTTGTGGCAATGGATCGCCCAGTCGCCCAGATGGTCGGCCACGAACTCATAGGCGCGCATGGCACCCACGGGGATGTCGATGGAGACCTCGGGCCACTGCGCTGATTCCGGCACCCAGCCGCCATCGGTGCAGGTGACCTTGAAGTCATAGCCGTGCATGTGGATCGGGTGGTTGGTCATGGTGAGGTTGCCCACGCGCACGCGCACCTTGTCCCCCTGATTGACGACCAGCGGGTCGATGTCGGGGAAGATGCGGCTGTTCCAAGTCCACAGATTGAAATCCGTCATCGTCATGATGCGCGGGATGTAGGTGCCCGGATCGATGTCAAAGGCGTTGAGCATGATCAGGAAGTCCCGATCGACGCGCATGAAGTCGGGATCCTTGGGGTGGACCACGAACATGCCCATCATGCCCATCGCCATCTGCACCATCTCATCGCCGTGAGGGTGGTACATGAAGGTGCCGGATTTGGTCAGATCGAACTCATAGACAAAGGTCTTGCCGGGCGGGATGCCGGGATGGCTCAGCCCGCCGACACCGTCCATGCCCGAGGGCAGGATCAGACCGTGCCAATGGATCGTCGTATGCTCGGGCAGGCGGTTGGTGACGTAGATGCGCACCCGGTCGCCCTCGACGGCTTCGATGGTCGGGCCGGTGGATTGGCCGTTGTAGCCCCAAAGCCGCGCGACCATTCCATCGGCCAGTTCACGTTCCACCGGTTCGGCAACAAGGTGGAATTCCTTGACGCCGTTGTTCATCCGGTGGGGCAGGGTCCAGCCGTTAAGCGTGACCACGGGGTTATAATCCGGCCCGCTGGTGGGACGGGTCGGGGCTTGGGTCAGCGCGCTGTCCATCACCGCGGCTTCGGGCAGGCCCATGTTCATGGTCTGGCCCCATGCTTTGGAGGACACGAGCGTTGCACCCGCAGCACCGGCCCCCAGAAGTTGACGTCTGTTGATCATGTGGTTGCTTCCTTGTCTCAATGTCCTGCGCCGCCACCGGCGGCGATTTGGGTTTCTCCACCGCCGCCACCGCCGCCGCTGCCACCGCCGTAGATCGCGGCAGTCAGACCAGCCGAGGCCAGCCAGAATTCACGCTTGGCGCTGGCTGCTTCGAGCTGGCTCGCGATCTTTTCGCGGGCGTCGTTCAGCAGGTCGAAAGTACTGGTGATCATGCCGTTGTTGCTGAGCAGTGCTTCCTCGTCGATTGTGCGGCGCAGGGGCAGCACGACATCTGAGTAGTGCCGCGCGATCTGGTGGCTTGAGCGGTAGGCCGTGGCAGCCGCCCGCGCTTCGGAGCGGACGTTCACAGCCTGCTCGGCCAACACATTGGCCGCCTGAAGATAGCTCAACTCGGCCTTGCGCAGCCGCGCCTTGCCGCTGTCGAAGATCGGGATCACGAATTCAAACTCGACCTGCGGTGACACGCTGGTCTCAATCTCTCCGTTCTCTTCTTCACGCTCGATTTCGGCCCCGGCGATGACTTCCAAATCGGTCAGGGTCCGGGTGGCATCGGTCAGGCCATAGGCTTTGGCCGTGGCGGCAAGGCCCAACCGCGCGACTTCCAGATCAACCCGATTGGCCAGTGCCAGCCGTTCGATGCCCCGGTGGCTGCTGACCGTATTCGGCACGCGCGGCAGGGCATCAGGCACGTAATAGGCCACGTCCTGCCCCCAAAGGCCCATAAGCCGGGTCAGTTGCTCCTTGGCCAATTGCGCGTCCAGCCGCGCCTGTGCCAATTGGCCCGCCATTTCGGCGTTGAACGCCTGTTCTCGCGCCTGCGCAGCCTTGTTAAGCGCGCCGGTCTTGCCCAGCTGCTGCGCCAGTTCCGCCGCCGCATCGGTGGTGACGGCCGCGCGTTTCAGATAGCTGACCGTTTCAAAGGCCGCGACAGCATTGACCCAAGCCTCGCGCGTTTCATTGGCCAGCGCCAACGTCTCGCTGACGGCTTGCATCTGCGCGTGCTGGAACTCGGCCTCGGCAGCGGCGATGCGCTGTTTGCGGGTGCGGGCGTCCAGAAGGTTAACGGCGATCATGCTTTCCAAGGCGCGGTACAGCCCGACCTCGGGCGCACCGATGCCCAAAAGACCGATGGAAACGACAGGGTTTTCTGGCGTGGACTGTTGCCATGCTTCGGCCGCCGAAAGGCCGATCTGCGCATAGGATGCCTGAAGCCCTTTGTTGTTCAAAAGCGCGACCTGCACCGCGGTTTCGGCACTGATCGTCTTGCCCTGCACCATAGAGCGGACCTGTTTGGAGGCCGCGACGGTCTCGGCCTGCGACTGCGCCCAGACGGTGCGCTTGCCGATGGCCTTGGAGGTGCGCGCCTCAACGGCGGCAAAACCAGCATCGCGGGCCGAGTAATTTACCGGCAGCACCGGGGCCGTGCAGGCGCCCAAGATCAGAGGCGTAATGACGGCGGCGGTTTTCAGTTTCCAACGCATCAGTGGTTCATCCCTTGCATTGCGCCCGGCTTGGGGGCCTGTTCCGCATTCAGCCGCCGCCAATCGAGCGGTTCGACGACACCGCGACGGCGGTAGCCTGAGAAGGGCTGTTCCTCTGCAGTGGCAGCGCTGCCACGTGCGCTGTTGTCGGCGGCGGTCATCGCGGCGACTTGGGGCAGAGGCGTGGGCTGCTGCAAATAGGCGGCAGTGACATCAGGAAGGGGCGGGAGCGCCGTGGCGCAGGCGCCAAGGGTCAGGGACAGCGTCCCTGCGATCAGTGGTAATTTCATTGGTATTTTGCCTGAGAAAGAGGTGATCTTACCCGCGGCTCGAAACCGCGGATGCAAAGGCCTTCAGGGGGCCGGGATCAACTCAGGCTCGAGGTGGACGCAATTGACCCGTGGGCTGGCCAGAGGCGACAGAGTGGGACACGCTGGTATATTCAACGGATCGCACCGCCGTCATCTTGGCATCCTGCGAAGTGGTCAGCGCCGCCGTCAGACAAATGCCACCACAGCAAGGCTCGCCTTCGAAGCTTTCTGGTATGTCTGTCAGATCAGGTAGCGCCGCAACATCCTGTTGCAGGTCTGACGCTGCGGTCATCTGGTGGCCCGCGTGATGCGCCGCCTGCGCGCTTTCGTGCATTCCGCTTTCGGCATGAACCGAAGAGGGCGGAAGCAGCAGCAAACCACAGGCCAGAACCACACCCAGTAGGGCGCGGCAGAGGTTTGATATGTTTGCCAGAGCATGCATGGCCTTAGCAGTGTCGTAAGTCACGAAGCCTGTCAACGCGTCCAGCGCTGGAAGGATTGCAATTAAATCTTTGGCCTTTGCATCAAAGCCGCGAAAGTCGACGGGAGGCCCACCCGGTTCGGCAGGCCCCCCCTTTGCGAGGGTCACATCTCGTTCGTGCAGTCCAAAAACCCGCGGTAGCCAACGGTCAGCCCGCGGTCGAGATGGAATTTCATCTCGGCTTCCGAGCGGCGCAGGTTGCTTTCGGTATCGGTCCAATCCGCCCCGGCAAGGGGGGTGACGGTCACGTCAACGCCATCGGCGGTGAAACGGGCGCCATCGGCAAGCGCGGCTTGGTCAATGGCCTCATCGGATTGCAATTCGATCAAGGTGCCCGAAAGTTTGATCCCCCCGGCGTTGCCCGCCATCACGAGGCTTGGGTCGCCTTCGTTGGTGCGGCCAAACTCACAGGTGGCGGCGCTGCCAAGCAGGCTTTTGACATCCTCAGGGGTCAGCCCCGCCGGGTCGACTTTTGCTACTTCTGCGGAGGATAGCGCGTCGTCCACCGTACCGACTTCGGGCTTGCTTTCGGCCTCGCCCAGTTCCGGATCAACCGCGTCGCCGTTCTCTTCGATGTCGGCGATCAGGCTGCGCATTTCGGCGATCTCTTTGCGCTGTGCGGCGATGATGCCATCTGCCATCTTACGCACGCGCGGGTCCGAAAGTTCTGCCCGCTCCGAGGTCATAATGGCGATCGAATGGTGCGGAATCATGGCGCGCATATAGCTGGTATCGCCCACGGTAACTTGGCTGCGCACCAGCCAAAGGGTCAGGGCGAAGACCGCGATGGAGCCGATATAGATGGCGATGTTGATGGCCTTGTTGGAATACATCGACAACATGAAGCTCAGCATGATGACTGCCATCACAGCCCCCATCAGCAGCGCCATATAGGTCCGCGTTTCGCTGAAAAAGACATGCTCAAATGCGTAGGTGTTCAGGTACATCAGGCCAAACATCACGATGGTTGAGGTCGCGATCATTGCGGCGAAACGCCAGTAGGACATGGGGTGTCTCCTCTTTCAAATTTCTGCGCGATTGCGGCGCGCACCGTGGCAATCAAGGGCATGGGGGGCTATGATCGCCAAAGCCAATGCGGGCCTTGCAACGCGCCGGCAAAATGCGAATGAGGCGGCCCTAGATACCCCCCTATGGTATGTTAACAGGCCACGGTCGTCTTAGTTCCGATAGGTGGAGGCACCAAACGTGGAAGCAAAGCAGAACAAGGCAGCGATCCTCAAGCGACTGGCGCGGCTGGAAGGGCAGTTGCGCGGCGTCACGCGGATGGTCGATGAGGGGCGCTATTGCGTGGACGTGCTGGTGCAAACCGCCGCCGTGCGCTCGGCCCTGCGCGCGGTCGAGCGATTGGTGATTGAGGATCACGCCAACCACTGTATGGAAGAGGCGATCCTATCGGGCGACCGCGAAGAGCAGCGCCAGAAGTTCCGTGAATTGGTCGCCTTGCTGGAAAAGGCACGCGACTAGGGGTTCGTTTTGGAGGTGGGCGGTTTCCGCTTAGAACCTAGACGCGAAACCGGCGGATTGGCCGCGAATGTGATGCGCAAACCGCATGGCGACCGGCAAGCTACGCGGCGAAAGTCGGGCATGTGCCAAGGACGGCACGCGGTAGAGACGCAGCCCCCCGATTGGCACCCGAGGCAGGCGTTCATGATGCGCAGGTTTTCTCTCATCTCTGCCCCGTGGTGAAACCATACCCACAAGGCGAACATTGGCCCTCTGTAGCCCTAGTTTTTTTGAACGCCCCACTTTTGGGGCCGCAACAGATAGGAGTGCGCCATGACAGATCAGAATTTTGATGCCCTCGACAGCCCGCAAAGCCAGCCCGGTCAAGAACATAAGATGGATCCCGCACCCGATTACACGCCGCGCTACCCCGGCTCAGATCGGCTCAAGGATAAGGTTGCGCTTATCACCGGGGGGGACAGCGGGATCGGACGGGCCACGGCGCTGCTCTATGCGCGCGAGGGGGCGGATATCGCCATCGTTTACCGCAACGAAAGCCGTGATGCCGAAGAGACCAAACAGTTGGTCGAGGCCGAGGGCCGCCGGGCGCTGTTGCTGGAGGGCGATGTCGGCCAGAAAGACTTTTGCAAAGATGCCGTGCGCCGCACGATGGAGAGTTTTGGCAAGATCGACATTCTGGTCAATGACGCGGGCGAACAGCACGCGCAGGAGCGCCTTGAGGATATCGAAGAAGCCCAGATTGAGCGCACATTCCGCACCAATATCATTGGCATGATCCTGATGACGCAGGCGACGCTGCCGCACCTGAAAAAGGGCGCGCGGATCATCTGTGTCACTTCGATCACCGCCTATAAAGGGCAGGATTTGTTGATTGACTATGCTTCGACCAAAGGGGCGATCCTGTCTTTCTTGCGCGCCATGGCAAGCAAGCTCGCGCCCGAGGGTATTTTGGTCAATGGCGTGGCACCGGGGCCGATCTGGACGCCCCTGATCCCGGCGTCCTTCCCCGCCGATAAAGTTGAGGAGTTTGGCCAGAACGCCCCCCTTGGCCGCCCCGGTCAGCCGAATGAGGTCGCGCCCTCCCTGCTGTTCCTCGCCTGCGAGGATTCGTCCTATATGAGCGGGCAGGTGTTGCACCCGAACGGCGGCACGCTCGTTGGGGGATAGACCAGTTGCCCTGTGCCCCGCACGACAAACAATTGGCCTCTGTGTCGATGAAGCCCCGAATGTAGGCCGCAGACCGCATTAACAGCCCGAAAGGAGAACACCATGCCAAACGAGCCAGATCACGCCAAAGAGAAACGCCCACCCCACCGGGAGCGCCACAATGCGCAGGATGACCACGAAGGCGCGGCGCACCGTCCTGAGGAGTTCGATCCAAAGAACCCGCAAAAGGCGGTGAAGAAAGAGAAGTGAACGCGAAAGCAGTGCGGAAATCCCGCGCTGTTTTCTCGCATCGCCCGGTGTTTAATTTCGGGCGAAATCCCCCCTGAGGGGGCCGCAGACGGGGCGGGATCAGACCCCCGGTCTTGCGGCGCTCGCGGTAAGGATCGGCGGGCGCGGCGCGTTGCTAGCCCGGCCACAAGACCTTGTTCTCTCCGAAAAACCTCTCTAGCCGTAGCGTAACTGCGCGACAGGCGCGCCGGGCATCTATACCCCGGCGATGGAACCGGCTATGCCTATGGCCAAGATCGTTGCGGCGGGCGCACTGCCGCGGCTGATCGCATTGCAGGCAGAGACGCGCTGCCGTTCGGCGGCGGCGATGTTTCGACCGCGATAGCAGGCGGGGCGACTGGCTCATGCCTCTGCGAGGGGCGGCGGTAAACGCCGCGTAATCGACCATTACGCCGAGCGCTTTGTCAGAGCGTTTGACCAAGAAAACAAACATAGGGGGATACAATGACCAATTTCACAAAACGTCAAAACGGACCGAGCCGTCGCAGCTTTCTAGCTGGGAGCGCGGCTGCGGTGGGGGCAGGGCTGATCCTGCCACAGGGCGCACGGGCACAGGCTCAGCCCAAAAAGGGCGGCACCCTGCGGGTTGGCTTCACCCAAGGGTCGACCTCCGACAGCCTTGATCCCGCGACCTTCAACAACGACTTCATGTTTGCCAGCGGCTATGCGGTCTTCAACACTCTGACGGAAATCGCCCCCGACGGCACCGCCCAGCCCGACTTGGCCGAGAGCTTTGAGGCGAGCAGCGATGCCGCCACATGGACCTTCCGCCTGCGCGACAACGCGCAATTCTCGGACGGCAAAACGGCGACGGCGAATGACGTGATCGCCTCGATCCGTCACCACATGGGGCCAGAGTCCAAATCCGGCATCAAACCGCTGCTTGAGCAGATCACCGACATCCGCGCCGATGGCGACAAGGTCGTGATCTTTGAACTGGCCGCAGGGAACGCGGATTTCCCATTTATCTTCAATGATTACCACCTCGGCATTCGCCAAGACACCGGCGATGGCACGATCGACCCCAACAGCCGCATCGGCACCGGCGGCTATGTGATCGACGTCTTCGAGCCGGGCGTGCGGGTCGAACTGACGCGCCGCGATGACTACTGGAAAGAGGGCCGCGCGCATTTCGACAAGGTCGTGATCCTGAAAGTCGGCGATCCGGCGGCCCGGATGAACGCGCTGATGACCGGCGAGGTTGACCTGATCGACCGGCCCGACCTCAAGACGATCAACCTGCTGGGCCGCGCGCCCAACGTGAAGATCCACACCCAAGACGGCACGCTGCATTACATCATGCCGATGCAGACCAACACGGCCCCGTTTGATGACATGAACGTGCGGATGGCGTTGAAATATGGCATCAACCGCGAAGATATGATCGAAAAGGTTCTGCGCGGCTATGGCACCGTGGGCAACGACCAACCGATCTCGCGCTCCATGCCCTATTACAACGACGACCTTGAGCAGATCACCTATGACCCGGAGCGGGCGAAGTACCACTTGAAACAGGCGGGGCTTGAAAGCCTTGATGTGACGCTGTCGACCTCGGATGCGGCATTCAACGGGGCGGTAGATGCCTCGGTTCTCTTTGCCGAAAACGCGCGGCCTGCGGGGCTGAACATCGAGGTGAAGCGTGAGCCGGATGATGGCTATTGGTCGAATGTCTGGCTGCAAAAGCCCTTCTGCTGCTCCTATTGGGGCGGGCGTCCGACGCCCGACCTGATGTTCTCGACCGGCTATGCCGCCGATGCGGAGTGGAACGAGACCAAATGGGACAACGAGCGCTTTAACGAGTTGCTGTTGCAAGCGCGGCCTGAGTTGGACCAGACCCGCCGCGCCGAGATGTACGGCGAGATGCAAAAGATCGTGAAAGAGCAGGGCGGCGCGCTGATCCCGGCCTTTGGTCAATATGTCTCGGCCATGAGCGAAAGCGTTCAGATGCCTGAGGAAGTGTCCGAGATGTGGGATCTCGACAGCCAGCGCTTCATCGAACGCTGGTGGATGTCCTAAGCCACAGCCTCATCCGGGCGGCCCCAAGGGGCCGTCCGTTTCCCGCACCAATGGCCCGATCCGGGCCGGAGAAAACCTTAAAATGTCCCGGCTTCAGAAGCTTGTTATCGGCCGAGTGTCCCTCGGCATTCTGACCCTCTTTGTCGTATCCGCCCTGATGTTCGTTGGCATCGAGCTTTTGCCCGGCGATCTGGCGCAGCAGATCCTTGGCCAATCAGCGACCGAGTCGACCCTCGCGGCATTCCGCGCCGAACTGGGCCTCGATCAGCCTGCGCATCTTCGTTATTTCGATTGGCTCGGCGGCGTGCTGCACGGAGACTTTGGCACCTCTCTGGCCTCGGGGCGCGAGGTGTCCGAGCTTTTGGGACCGCGGCTTGCCAATACCATGTTTCTGGCCACCTATGCCGCCGCCATCGCCGCGCCGCTGGCGGTGATCCTTGGTCTTTTGGCCGCCCTGTGGCGCAACACGCTGTTTGACCGGGGCGTCAATTTGACCGCGCTTTCGGCGATCTCTATGCCGGAGTTTTTCGTGGGCTACGTGCTGATCCTGTTTCTGTCGATCAAGGCGGGCGTCTTTCCGACACTTGCGCGGATCGACAGCGCCACGGGGCTGTGGGACGCGCTCTACCGCAGCTTTCTGCCCGCGCTGACGCTTATTCTGGTGGTCGTCGCCCATATGATGCGGATGACGCGGGCGGCCATCATCAACGTGCTCGCCTCGCCCTATATTGAGATGGCGCGCCTTAAAGGTGTGCCGCGCTGGCGCATCATCGTGCAGCACGCGCTACCCAACGCATTGGCGCCGATCGTCAATGTCGTGGCCCTGAACCTTGCCTATCTGGTGGTCGGCGTGGTGGTGGTAGAGGTCGTCTTTTCCTACCCCGGTCTTGGGCAGTTGTTGGTCGATGCGGTCTCCAGCCGGGATTTCCCGGTGGTGCAGGCGGTGGGGCTGTTCTTTGCCGCTGTTTATATCACGCTCAACGTCTTGGCCGACATCATCTCGATCATGTCGAACCCGCGTCTGCGGCACGGGAGATAACAATGAAATCTTTGCTGAAATCCGCGCCCCCCTCGGCGATCTTTGGGATGGTGGTGCTGGCCATCGTCGCCTTTACGGGGATATTCGCGCCCATCGTCGCGCCCTACGGCGAGACGCAGGTGGTGGGCGATGCCTATTTGCCATGGAGCGCCGCGCATCCGCTGGGCACCGACAATCTGGGCCGCGATATGCTGTCGCGCATGATCTTTGGCGCGCGCAATACGGTTGGGCTGGCGCTGCTGACCACGGCTATTTCCTTTTCGGTCGGGTCAACGTTGGGGATGCTGGCCGCGCTCAAAGGCGGCTGGCTGGACGAAGTCCTGTCGCGCTTGGTCGATGTGCTGATGGCCGTGCCGCCGCTGATCTTGGCGCTGATGCTCTTGGCCATCGTCGGCCCGTCGATCCCGAATATGGTCGGGGTGATCGCGGTGATCTATGTGGCGCCGGTCTACCGGCTGTCGCGGGCTGCGGCGATGAATGTGGTCGGCCTTGATTTCGTCGAAGCCGCGAGGCTGCGCGGAGAGCGCACGCCGTGGCTGCTACGGCGCGAAATTTTGCCCAACATCTGGTCGACCTTGATCGCCGAGTTTGGGGTGCGCTTTTGTTTTGTGTTCCTCTTTATCGCGGCGCTGTCATTCCTTGGCATTGGTATCCAGCCGCCCACGGCGGACTGGGGGTCGATGGTAAAGGAAAACGCCACCCTGATCAGTTTCGGGGATATCACGCCGTTGATCCCGGCGGCGGCCATCGCCTTGCTGACCGTTGCGATCAACCTGATCGTCGATTGGATGCTGCACCGCGCCAGCGGTCTGAAAAGTTAACCAAGCAGGGGCAGCCATATGGGAAATCTTCTGAACATTCGCGGCCTTCGGCTTGAGGCAGGCAGCCGCGCGCAGCCCAATGTGATCATCAAGGGGCTTGATCTGGACCTCGACCGAGGGGAGGTGCTGGGCCTTGTCGGTGAAAGTGGGGCGGGCAAAAGCTCGGCCGGGTTGGCGGCGATGGGCTATGTCCGCGACGGGGTGCGTTTTGCCGGGGGCAGCGTCGAATTCGACGGGACCGAATTGATCGGCATGGCGGGCGGCCAGCTGCGCCGCCTGCACGGCAAGCGGATCGCCTATGTCGCCCAGTCCGCCGCGGCAAGCTTTAACCCCGCCAAGACCCTGATCGACCAATATACCGAAGCGCCGCGGCTGCACGGTGTCTCTGGCCGCGCGGCGGCAGAGCAGGACGCCGTCGCACTCTACCGTCAGATGCAACTGCCCAACCCCGAAGAGATCGGCTTTCGCTATCCGCACCAAGTGTCGGGCGGCCAGTTGCAGCGGGCGATGACGGCCATGGCCATGGCCTGCCGCCCCGATCTGATCATCTTTGACGAGCCGACGACCGCCTTGGACGTCACCACCCAGATCGAAGTGCTGGGCGCCATCCGCGATATTGTCGAGCAATATGACACGGCGGCGATCTACATCACGCATGATTTGGCGGTGGTCAGCCAGATGGCCGACCGCATCTGCGTGATGAAGGATGGTGAGGCGGTCGAGACCGCGCCGACCAAATCCATGCTGGACGCCCCGCAAGAGGATTACACCCGGTCGCTTTGGGCCGTGCGGTCGTTTCGCCGCCCCGATGCAGAGGCCGGGGAAGCTCCGGCGCTGATCCGCTGCGAGGGGGTCTCGGCGGCCTATGGGCCGATGACCGTGTTGGATAATCTCAACTTCACCTTTCCGCGCGGCCAGACAACGGCGGTGGTGGGGGAAAGCGGGTCGGGGAAATCCACCCTCGCGCGGGTGATCGCGGGGCTGCTGCCCCCCGCCTCGGGGCAGTTTTTCTGGAACGATGCGCCGCTTGAGCCGCAACTGGCCAAACGCGGGGCCGAGACGTTGCGCAATATCCAGATGATCTATCAATCGGCGGATACCTCGCTGAACCCGCGCCACAATATCCGCGAGATTTTGTCCCGCCCGGTGCGCAAATTCACGGGCCGCAAGGGGCGGGTGCTTCGGGCGCGGGTGGAGGAACTGATGGATCTGGTCGACCTCGACCGCGCCTTCCTTGACCGCAAACCCAGCGAGCTTTCCGGCGGTCAGAAGCAGCGCGTTGGCATCGCCCGCGCGCTGGCCGCCGAGCCGGAGTTCATCATCTGCGACGAGGTGACCAGTGCGCTCGATCAACTGGTGGCCGAGGGGATCTTGCGGTTGTTGGTGCGTTTGCAAACCGAGCTGGACCTGACCTTCATGTTCATCACTCATGACTTGGCCACGGTAGAGGCGATTGCCCATAAGGTGATCGTGCTCAAGAATGGCCAGATCGTCGAGCAGGGCGGGCGTGATGAGATCTTCGGCGCGCCAAAGCAGGCCTATACCAAACGGCTGCTGACATCGGTGCCGCAGATGGATCCGGAATGGCTGACAGAGGCCCGCGCACGGGAAAGGTCCTTGCGCGAGGCGGAGTAGGGCGCTGGCGGGTTATATACCCGCGGCGCGCGCCGCGGCAAAGGCGGCCTCTGCCACGTCGAGAAACAGAGCGGCTTCGGGCTGCTGCAACACAAGGGGCGGGCGGATTTTCAACACATTGCCCCCCGGCCCGGTGGCGCTGATCAAGACGCCATTCTGGCGCATGTGGTTGACCACGAATTTCGCGCGGGCGGCGTCGGGCGCGTTGGTCGCGCGCGCAATGACGCATTCGACCGCCAGAAACAGCCCCGCGCCGCGCACATGGCCGATCTCGGGGTAGCGGGTCGCGATGTCCTGCAAGCCGCTCTTGAGGAAGTCGCCGACGGCTGTGGCATTGTCCTGCAACCCCTCATCCGCGATTACGTCGAGCACCGCCATGCCCGCGGCGGCGGCTACGGGGTTGCCGCCAAAGGTATTGAAATACCGCGCCTTTTCGCCGAATTCTTGAACCAGTTCTGGGCGCATCGCGGTGCCGGAGAGGGGGAAACCATTGCCCATCGGTTTGCCCATGGTGACCATGTCAGGCACCAGCCCGTGGCGCTGAAACCCCCAGAATGCGTCGCCAGTGCGGGCAAAGCCGGGTTGCACCTCATCAGCGATGAAAAGCCCGCCTTCGGCGCGGATCAGATCGACCGCCGGTTGCAGGAACCCCGCGGGATCAGGGTGCAGCCCGTCGCTGGAAAAGATGGTGTCGACAATGAAAGCCGCAGGCTCGATCCCGTCGGCGCGCATCTCGGCAATCGCTTGGGCGAGATCGGCGGCGAGTTTGGCCCCTTGCTCCGCGGCTGAAATGCGCAGCGTGTCGGGCGCGTCGATCAGCCGGATGCGCGGGCTGCGCGGGGTGAAATCCCCCAAGGAGGGGGAGAGTTCGGCCACCGCCTCGGTCAGCCCGTGATATGCAAGGCGGGTGACGATGACGCCCTCGCGTCGGGTATAGCTGCGGGCGATGCGCAGGGCGATGTCATTCGCCTCGGACCCGGTGCAGGTGAACATGACATGGCCGAGTGCGTCGGGCATCGTGGCGAGCAGCCGTTCGGCGTAAGTCACCACGTTTTCATGTAGATAGCGGGTGTGGGTGTTCAGCACGCCCAATTGGCGGGTGATCGCCTCGACCACGCGCGGATGACAATGGCCGACCGAGGCGACGTTGTTATAGGCATCAAGGTATTTGCGCCCGTCCTTGTCCCACAGCCAGACGCCTTCGCTGCGCTCAATGTGCAGCGGATGGTCGTAAAACAGCCGGTAGGCGGGGCCGAGCGCCTTGGCGCGGCGGTCGATCAGGGCGCGGTCGGCCGGGCTGAGGGCATCGGATCGGGCGCTGTCGTAGGCGTTGATCATGGTCATCGGTCACTCCGTTCCCGCCGCACGGTGCAGGGCTTTGATCGCGGCGGCGTCGCCAATTTGGTCGAGTGCTGCCAGCCCGCGTTGCGAGGCGGCGGCGTTGCGCAGGATATAGGGGGCGTTGTCGGGATAGCGCCGCGCGCGGGATGCGCCGATGGCCAATGTGGTGGCGTGGCGCAGTCGGATCAGGCTCGGCAGCAGCGCGATCTCATCCGGCTCCAGCGGCAAGCGTTTGGCAAAGCCTGCGACCATCTCGCAGACATCTTGCAGCAGCTCAGCGCTCTGGCCGAGTTGATAGGAGCATGCCACCGCCAGATCGCAGGCCAGCGGAGTGTGCACCATGTCGCCGAAATCAATCAGGCCGATGGGATGCTGCGCCTCTGGTCCATCGACCAGAATATTGTGCGGATTGAAATCGTTATGAACGACCTGTGCCCGCAGATGTGGAAGCTGGGGCGCGACCTCCGCATCAAAGTGATCGAGGGTGCGCCCCAGTTGGGCGCGCAGGGCGGCGTCTTGCACATCCGCCAGCAGCGGGCGCAGATGGCCCGCCTGTTTGATGTCCCACTGCAGAAAATGCCCCCCCGCCGGATGGAAAAAACCGCGCAGACCAAGCGCCACCCGCGCGTGAAAATCCCCCAAGGCGCGGTGCAGGCCGGGGCGCGGCGTGGCATTGCTGAGGACGGTGCCGCCAAGGAAGGTCATCAGCCGCACGACATGCGACTGACCATCGGCGGCGGTGGCCACCTCGGCGGCCTTGCCGCTCAGGCTGGCGCAGATACGCTGCACGGGCAGGTCGGGATCAGCGGCGGCCAGATGCATCAACGCGGCAGTCTGCATATCGGTCACCGCACGCTCTTCGGCGGCGTTGGTAATTTTCAGCAGCGCCTCTTCGCCGCTTGGCAGGGTGATTAGGAAGTTCGCGTCCTTCTCTGCCGCCAGCGGCTTGATCTCACCGGAGATGCCATAGCGCTGCAAGGCGACCTCAGCCGCAAGTGCCGCGTCAAAAGCGGGAGGGTCTTGCGCCAGAAGATCGGTCTTGTTGCCGCTCTCTTCGGCCAGCACACCGCTGAGAAAGGGGGGCAGGCCACCCTGAGGCGTGATCCCGACCTCGGTCATGGGGTGATGTCCTCGGTCCCGCACCATTCGGCGATAAACAGCGCCATGGCTTGGGTGATCTTTTTCACCGAACTCAGGCTGACGGATTCATTGATCCCATGGATGTTGCGCGATTTTGGCCCGTAGCAGAGCGCCGGGATCTTGTTGTAAAGCGCATAGACCCGCGTATCGAGATAGCCCGCTGTCATGAAGGATTGAAGCGGCGCGCCGATGGCCTCTTCATGGGCGCGTTCCAGCACCTCTTCGGCCTCGCTGCCCGGTTCCAGCACATAGCCTTCGGCGTGAAAGCCGTTAAAGACCACTTTCGGCGGGTTGTTGGACAGGAAGTTGTCGGTCTGGGCAAAGGCTTTGACGCGCTCGGTAATCTCGCGCGCGGCATCCTCGGCGTTGCGGCCCGGATAGATAGAGACGCGGCAATCGATGTTGCACCATGACGGCACGGAAGACGCCCAATCGCCGCCTTCGATCTTGCCGATGTTGAGGTTGATGGGATGCGCTTCGTCTTCGAAATGCGGGTGCTCGCGTTTCTCGGCGTTCCACTCCTCCTCCATCTCGCGCAGGGCGGTCATCACGCGGGTGGCCGCGTCGATCGCATTGGCCCCTTCGCCCATCTCGCGCACATGGACGGGTACGCCGCGCACCTGCACCTGAAACCAGATGACGCCGGTATTGGCGCGCACCAACATCTCTTCTTCGGGCTCGGGGATGAAAACCGCATCTGCGGTGTAGCCTTGTAGGAAGGTCTGCAACGCGCCGTTGCCGGTGGACTCCTCTTCGACCACGGACTGCACATAGACGGTTGCCGCTGGTTGCAACCCGATGCGGCGCAGCGCATCTAGGGCAAAGATATTCGCCGCCGCGCCTGCCTTCATATCGCCCGCGCCCCGGCCATACATCCAATCGCCGTCGATCTTGGCCGACAGGGGCGGATCAGCCCACATGTCGTGCAGACCTTCGGGCACCACGTCGAGATGTGATTGCAGGATCAGCGAGCGGCCCGTCTCATCGCGCGGACGGTGGATGCCCACGACGATGGGGGCGTCTGAATGATCCTCTGAGTATTTCGAGCCGCCGGGGTGCGCCTCAATCGCGGCGCGGTCCATCTTGAAACGGTCCATCGCGTAGCCACGGCTTTGCAGGCTGCGAAACAGCAGGTCTTGGATCGCATGTTCATGGCCGCGCAGCGAAGGGGTCTGCACGAGTTGTTGGGTAAAGCTCACTTGCTCAGCAAACCCATCTTCGACAGCCTGAAGGATGCGGGATTTCAGATCAGGATCGAGGGTCATGTCGTGTCCTTTCGAGGGGTTTACAGCATCGCTTCAATGAGGAAGGGGCCGGGCTCTTTCGCCGCGTCCTCGATGGCACGCATCAGCTCGGTGATGTCTTCAACACGTTTGCCCGGTACGCCCATGCCCTTGGCCATCGCGACGAAATCCAGCTCAGGGCGGTCAAGGTTCAGCATGCTCAGCGCGTCGGGGCCGGGCTGCGCGCCGACGTTGTGCAATTCGCCCTTGAGGATCTCATAGGACTGGTTGGCGAGGATGATCGTGGTGACGTTGGAGTTCTCGCGCGCTTGGGTCCAAAGCCCTTGGATGGTGTACATCGCCGATCCATCCGCTTGCAGCGTGATCACCGGACGGTCGGGGCAGGCAATGGCCGCCCCGGCAGAAAGCGGGATGCCGATGCCAATCGAACCGCCGGTGATGGCCAACCAAGAGTTTGGCGCCGCGCTGTCGCCTGCGGGGAAGGTGGCCCCGCCAGAGGATACGGCTTCATCCACCACAATCGCATCTTCGGGCAGCGCGTTCGCCAAGGCCGCGCCGAGGTTTTGCAAGCTGATGCCACCCGCCTGCGGTGCGGCGGGCCTGTCGTGCTGGGGCGGCGTGACGGATTTCGCGCCGATGCGGTCTGCCAGTGCGGCGATGGCCTCAGACCCGTTACCATCAACCGCTGCCAATGTGACGGTATGGCAGTCTACCGGCAGCAGCAGGCTGGGCTTACCGGGATAGGCAAAGAAGGCGACGGGGGGCGGCGTCTCGATGAGGATCGCGCGGCTGTAAGGGGCAAGGCACTGAAGCGCCGCGTCGATCGGGTAGGGGATTTTGTTGACCATGAAGCGCCCCTGACCCCGCTCCATCCGGCGGTTCGAGGTGGGCGCGAGGATGTCGGCCCCGGTCTTTTCTGCGATGCCGTGCAGCAGCGCCATCGCTTCTTGGCTTTCCAGCACCGCGCTGCCGACTAGCAAAACGGTTTTCTCACCGCTCTCCAAAGCATTGATTGCCGCATCTAGCGCGCGTTCATCCAGTGGGGCAGGGGCGGCGGGGGCCACGGCATTGGCCATCTTGCCGCCCGCGTCCCAGCCGATATCCGCAGGGGCGATCAGTGTGGCGACCTTGCCGGGCTTGCTTTGCGCCACGGCGAGGGCGGTCATTGCATCCGCCGCAAAGCTGCCAGCATCGCGGCCCGAGCGGACCCAATCGCTAAACGGTGCACAGGCGCCTTCGACATCTGCCGAGAGGGGGGCGTCATACTTTTGGTGCCGCAGCGCGTGGTCGCCCACAAGGTTCACCATCGGCACCCGCGCCTTGCGGGCGTTGTGTAGATTGGCGGCGGCGTTGGCAAAACCGGGCGCGAGGTGCAGCAGGGTCACTGCCGGTTTACCGGCCATGCGGGCATAGCCATCGGCGGCACCGGTCACCACGCCTTCGAACAGACCCAAGACGCAGCGCATTAGCTTGGTCCGGTCCAGCGCATCGACAAACTGCATCTCGGAGGTGCCGGGATTGGCGAAACAGACCTCCACCCCGCCCGCATGCAGGCTGCGCACCACGCTTTCAGCGCCGTTCATCTCTTTGGGTGTCTTGCTCATGCTGTGGCCTCGCGGAATGTCGTGAGAAATGATTTTGCGTTATCGGCAAGGGAGGGGCCAAGGTAGCCGCCCTCCTGGATCAATGCAGTGGGAAGGTTGAGCGCCGCCAAGCGCCGCGCCATTTCGCCAAAGCCGTCGGGGTAGACTTTCACGGCGGCCAGCGGATCGTCGGCGGCCATGTCAAAGCCCAGTGAGACCACAAGCGCCTCGGCCCCGAAATCACGGATCGCGGCGATGCCCTTGTCGAGCAGGGCCAGCACCTCATCTTGGCTCGCGCCCTGTTCCAGCAGCAGGTTCAGCGATTTGCCCGCCCCGTCGCCTTCGCCCGTTTCATCCGCATGGCCAAGGTAGAAGGTGGGGTAGGTGGCCGGATCGGGATGCAGCGAGCAAAAGAAGATATCGCCACGTTCATAGAGGATGTCGAGCGAGCCATTGCCGGTGTGCACATCGATGTCGATCAGCGCGACCTTCTTGTAGGTCTGGGTCAGATACTCCGCCGCGATACAGGCGTTGTTGAAAAAGCAAAACCCGTTTGAACAATCGCGCATCGCGTGGTGGCCGGGCGGACGGCAAAGCGCATAGGCGGCGCGGGCACCGGCTGCCACGGTCTCGGCGGCTTGGACGGCGGTTTGGGCCGACCAATAGGCGGCGTCCCATGACCCTTCGGTCAGCGGGGTCGATGTGTCAGTCATCCACCAGCCCAACTGGCCGTGAATGTCTTTGGGTTCTTTGCCGCGCCGCACGCCGGGGTGCATGGTGGGAATGGCCAGCGCCTCGGGGCCCGCGCTTTCGACGAAGCGGGCGTGGGCGTCTGGCAGGAAGTCGACATAGTCAGGGTTGTGCACGGCCTTGATCGGGGCAAGCCCGTGGTCTTGGGGCTTGGTGATCTCAAACCCTTCGCCGATTAACATATCGCGTAGAATTTCAGCACGTTGTGGCTGTTCTTGATGCGGCATGGCCGCGCCGCGCCGAAAGTAGTGGGTCGGTGCGTGGCCAAGCTGGCGTTCGTCGAAAAAGACTTTCATCACATTCCCTGTGGTCTGATGTCATTGCGGCGGAGCATTGCAGTTTTAATTTGCAGGCTCAATAGAAATGATGCATCATGCATCAAAACTGGCCACGGTTCGGTCGGTAAGGACGAGGGCGCGATGGCCGAGATCAGTCAAGTTTCATTGGGCGATGCGATCTATGATCGGGTCTGTCAGGACTTGGTAGAAGGCAAGTTGCGCCCCAATGAAAAGGTCACCATCCGCGGCTTAGCAGAGCGGCTGGGCACCAGTTCGACGCCCGTGCGCGACGCGGTGCAGCGGCTCTTGCGGGATGAGGCTTTGGTCCAGCGCAGCATGCGCGACGTGCGCGTGCCGGTGCTGACAGAGGCGCAGTATCTCGAAATCGCCAGCATCCGGCGCGAGTTGGAGGGTTTCGCCGCAGGCCGCGCCGCCGAGATGGTGGGCCCCAAGGAAATCCGCCGCCTGAAAAAGATCGTGGAGCGGAATGAGGCCGCAGCCGTAGCTGGGCGTTGGCCGCAGGCGGTCAAGTACAATCAGGAGTTCCATTTCGCATTGGTGGAGGCGGCTGAGATGCCCATTCTGCTGGCGATACTCAGCGGGCTGTGGCTGCGCATGGGGCCGCTGATTGCCGGGTACTATGCGCGGGAGCAACTGGGGCTGGTCCGGCATCATCAGGCGATCATTGCCGCCTGTGAAAATCGCGATCCTGCGGCGGCTGCCGCGGAAATGCGCGCAGACATAGATGACGCAAAGGAGGGGATCATCAGATACATCCAATCGTTCACCATAGACGAATGAGCAATTCAAGCGCTGCGCGTCGCGCGGCCATCACCCAAGCGACTGCAAGAAGCCGACCAGATCGGACGCTGTCACTGGGCGAGTCAAAGCAAAACCAATGGGGATTTAAATGCTACACACCACTAAATTAACCGCAGCCGTTCTGGCGCTGGCACTGGCCGGACCACTGGCCGCGCAGGATGGCGAACCAAAGTCCGGCGGCACGCTCAACGTTGTGATTCAGCCCGAACCGCCCAGCCTGATGATCGGACTTGTGCAGAACGGCCCGACGCAGATGGTCGGTGGCGATATTTATGAAAGCCTGCTGCGTTATGATTTCGATCTGAAACCCGAAGGCCAATTGGCTGAATCTTGGGAGATTTCAGAGGACGGCAAGACCTATACCTTCAAGCTGCGCGAAGGCGTGGTGTTCCATGACGGGGAGCCGTTCACCTCGGCGGATGTCGAATTCTCCATGGATAAGTTCCTGCGCGAAAGCCACTCGCGGATGCGGACCTATATGGAGCATGTCGAGAGCATTGAGACACCGGATGAATATACGGTTGTCTTTAACCTAAAGCAGCCCTTCGGCCCCTTCATCGGCATCTTTGAGCCCGGCACCGCGCCGATGATCCCAAAGCACATCTATGAGGGCACGGATTTCGCGAACAATGAGGCGAATAACACGCCCATCGGCACCGGCCCCTTCAAATTCGACACATGGGAAAAGGGCAGCTTCATCCATCTGGTGAAGAACGACGACTACTACATGGAGGGCAAACCCTACGTCGATGAAGTCTATTACCATGTGATCCCCGATGCGGCGTCGCGCGCGGTGGCCTATGAGACCGGCAAGGTCGACGTGCTGCCCGGCGGCTCGGTCGAGAATTTCGACGTTGCGCGCATTCAGGCGATGGACAACACCTGCATCACCGATAAGGGCTGGGAATACTTTGGCCCGCTGTCTTGGATGTGGGTGAACAACGACAACAAGCCGCTCGACGATGTGAAGGTGCGCAAGGCGATCATGCATGGCGTCGACCGCCAGTTCGCCAAGGACGCGCTGTGGAATGGTTTGGGCAAGGTCTCGACCGGGCCGCTGTCGTCTTCCACACGGTTCTATGATGGTGAGACACCGGACATCACCTTTGACCCGGAAAAGGCCAAGGCCCTGCTGGAAGAAAGCAGCTATGACGGTGAAACCATCCGCATTCTTGGTCTGCCTTACGGTGAGACGTGGCAGCGCTGGGCCGAAGCGGTCAAACAGAACCTGAGCGAGATCGGCATGACGACCGAGATTGTGCCCTCAGACGTGGCGGGTTGGAACCAGAAGGTGGCGGACCGCGACTATGATCTCGCCTTTACCTACCTCTACCAGTACGGCGATCCGGCCCTTGGCGTTTCGCGGACCTATATGGGCGACAATGCCGCTCCCGGTTCGCCTTGGAACAACGTGGCGAACTATCAAAACGCCGACACGGACAAGCTGTTTGCCGAAGCGGCGCTGATGGCTAGCCCGGAAGAGCGCAAGGCTGCTTATAAGGAAATCCAAGACAAAATCGTCGAGGACGTGCCGAACATCTGGCTCTTGGAACTGGGCTTCCCCACGATCTACCGCTGTGACGTCAAAAACCCCGTTAACACCGCCTTTGGTGTGAACGACGGTTTCCGCGACGTGTGGATCGACAAATAAAAAGAGCGACAACGCTCAAGGCCCGCGCCGTTTCGGCGGCTCGGGTTCTCTTTAGAACAACACGGGGCGGATAGCGTGATACGTTTCATATTGGGCAGGTTGGTCAAGGCGGTGTTTATCCTGCTGGCGATCCTTGTCTTCAATTTCCTGCTGATCCATGCGGCACCGGGTGACCCTGCGGCGGTCATGGCGGGCGAAGCCGGGGCGGCGGATGAGAAATTCCTTGCAGACCTGCGGGCGCGTTTCGGGCTGGACCAGCCGCTCTACATGCAGCTGTGGCTCTATATCAAAGGCGCGGTGCAGCTTGATCTGGGCTATTCCTTCCGTCAGCAGATGCCGGTGGCCGAGATGATCGGCGACCGCCTGCCTGCCACGCTTTTGCTGACCGGCGTGGCCTTTGTGCTGTCGCTGGTCTTGGGCGTGACCGCCGGTGTCGCGGCCTCTGCCCGGCAGGGGCGGTGGGGTGACACGCTGATCTCGACCTTCGCCCTGCTGTTTTACGCGACACCGCTGTTTTGGGTCGCGCTGATGGCGACGCTGGTGTTCTCGGTCTGGCTCGAATGGTTGCCGGGCTTTGGGTATTCAACCATTGGCGCGGGCTATACCGGCATGGCTCATGTGCTTGACGTGGCGAAACACCTTGTCTTGCCAGCCTCGACCTTGGGGCTGTTCTTCACGGCGATTTATATGCGCATGACGCGGGCTTCGATGCTCGAAGTGTCGCGGCTCGATTTCGTCAAAACCGCCCGCGCCAAAGGGCTGACCCGTGGCGTGATCCAGCGGCGACACATCCTGCGCAATGCGCTTTTGCCGGTCATCACGCTGGCCGGGCTTCAGGCGGGGCAAATCTTTGGCGGGGCCATCCTGACCGAGACCGTTTTCGCGTGGCCCGGCATCGGGCGGCTGATGTTCGAGGCGATCAACCAGCGGGATTACAACGTGATCCTCGGGGTCTTTTACATCTCGGCGGCCATGGTGCTGCTGTTCAACCTGATCACGGATGTCATCTATGTCATTGTTGATCCGCGGATAAGGCTGACAACATGATGAGCTTTTGGAAACGTTTTAGTTATAACCGCGGCGCGGTGATCGGTCTGGTCATCCTGACCTTTGTCATCGCCGCTGCCATCCTCGCCCCCATCCTTTTCCCTCAAAGCCCGTGGAAAATGGTGCAGCGCCCATTTCTGCCGCCATTTACCCAAGACGGGCTGATGCTGGGCACCGACGCGCTTGGCCGCAATGTGCTGGCGGGGCTGGCCCATGGCGCTTATGTGAGCCTGCTGGTCGGGCTGGTCTCAACCATCGTGGCGCTGGCCATCGGTGTGCCGGTCGGGGCAGCAGCGGGGTATTTCGCGGGGCGGATCGACGACGCGCTCATGCGCTTTACCGAGTTCTTTCAGACCATCCCGAGCTTTGCGCTGGCGATCGTGCTGCTGGCGATCTTTCAGCCCAGCCTGACCTTCGTCATCATCGCGATCTCCATCGTGTCATGGCCCCCGGTGGCGCGTTTGGTGCGCGGCGAAGTGCTGTCGCTCAGGACCCGCGAGTTTGTCGAAGCGGCGAGCCTGTCCGGCCTCGGCAACCTTCAGATCATCACCCGCCACATCCTGCCCAACGCGCTGCCGCCGATTATCGTGCTGGCCTCGCTCATGGTGGCGCAGGCGATCTTGCTCGAAAGCTCGCTGTCCTTTCTGGGGCTGGGCGATCCGAACATCATGTCTTGGGGTTATATGATCGGGGCTGCACGCACCGTGATCCGCACGGCATGGTGGCTGTCCTTCCTGCCGGGCATGGCGATCCTTCTGACCGTGCTGGCGCTGAACCTGATCGGTGAAGGCCTGAATGACGCGCTGAACCCGCGATTGACGAGGAAATCCGAATGACCCTGCTTCGCATCCGTGATCTGTCTATCGCTTTGCCCATGGGGGCGGATCGGCTCTATGCCGCGAAGGACATCAACTTCGACCTCGCACCGGGAGAGATCCTCTGCATTGTCGGCGAAAGCGGGTCTGGCAAATCCATGTCGGCCAATGCGGTGATGGGGCTGTTGCCGCAGGGGGTTCTGCCCGACAAGGGCAGCATCACCTTTGACGGCCAATCGATCCTCGGCCTGTCTGAGAAAGAGATGTTAAAGCTGCGCGGCAGCCGTATTTCGATGATCTTTCAGGAACCCCTCAGCGCGTTGAACCCGCTGATGCGCGTCGGCGCGCAAATCGCCGAGGTGTTTGAGGCGCATGGCGCGCTTAACGGTTCGGAACGGCGGGCGCGGGCGTTAAAACTGTTGGAGGAGGTCGGCATCCCCGACCCCGAAGCGGCGATCCGGGCTTATCCTTTCCAACTGTCGGGCGGGCAGCGGCAGCGGGTGATGATCGCGATGGCCTTAGCGTTGGAGCCTGATATCCTGATTGCGGATGAGCCGACAACGGCGCTTGATGTTACCACCCAAGCGCAGATCCTCACGCTGATCGAAGACCTACGGCGCAAGCGCGGCATGGCGGTGATTTTCATCACCCATGACTTTGGTGTGGTGGCCGATATCGCTGACCGGGTGATCGTCATGAAAAAAGGTGAGATCGTTGAGGCCGGCCCGGCGCAGGAGGTGCTGCTGAAACCCAAGCACCCCTACACCCGCGCCCTGATCGACGCGATCCCCCGGCTGACCCAGACCGATGCGCCCGAGCAGGTCGAGCGCGCGCCGCTGCTCAAGGTCGAAGGGCTGCAAAAGACCTTTTCGCCCGGTTCTGGGACGCTCTTTGGCAAGCGCCGGGTGGTGAAGGCCGTCCAAGACGTGAGCTTTGAGCTTTACGCAGGCGAGACGATTGGCATCGTCGGAGAATCCGGTTCGGGCAAGTCCACCGTTGGGCGTTGTCTGGTGCGTCTGCTCGATCCAGATGGGGGTCGGGTGCTGATGGATGACGTCGACATCGCCCATATGTCCGGCGCGGAACTGCGCGCGCAGCGGCGCAAGTTGCAGATGATCTTTCAAGACCCGTTTTCCTCGCTCAATCCGCGCGCCCGTGTCTCGCGCATCCTGACCGAAGGGCTGATCGCCTATGGCACGCCGGATAAAGAGGCAAAGGCCAAAGCGCGTGAACTGCTTGAACTGGTTGGGCTGGATGAAAGCGCGATGAAGCGTTTCCCGCATGAGTTCTCAGGCGGGCAGCGGCAGCGGATCGGCATTGCCCGTGCGCTGGCGCTGGAGCCGTCGATCATCATTGCGGATGAGGCCGTCTCGGCGCTCGACGTGTCCATTCAGGCGCAGGTGCTTGATCTGCTGGCCGAGTTGAAGACCCGGCTGAACCTGTCGATGCTCTTTATCACCCACGACCTGCGCGTCGCGGCGCGGATTTGTGACCGGATCATCGTCATGCAAAAGGGCCAGATTGTCGAAGCCGGGCCGGTCAGCAAAGTGTTGCACGACCCCGATACCGCCTATACGCGCAGCCTGCTCGACGCTATTCCGGGGCAGGATTATGAACGCGCGCTGGCCGCTGCCGACTAGGGCGCTATTTCAGGCGTTACGCCAGATTTGGATCAAGCGATGGATACTGCGGTTCACGACCAAAAGACGCTGCTTTTGACAGGGGCGAGCCGGGGCATCGGCCATGCCACGGCCAAGGCTTTCGCGGGCAAGGGCTGGCGGGTGATCGGCTGTTCCCGGCAGGCGTTCTCGCCCGAATGCCCTTGGCCCGGTGGGGCGCAGGACCATGTTCAGGTCGATCTCAGCGATCCCAACCAGACGATTGAGGCAGTCGCGCAGGTCAAGCGGCTGCTGAACGGCAACCCCCTGCACGCATTGGTCAACAATGCGGGCGTGTCCCCCAAGGGTGAAGATGGCGCGCGGCTCAGTACGCTCGACACCGATCTGCGGACGTGGGGGCAGGTGTTTCATGTGAATTTCTTTGCCTCCGTGGTGCTGGCGCGGGGGCTTCAGGATGAACTCTCTGCCGGCCGCGGGTCGGTGGTGAATGTGACCTCTATCGCCGGGTCGCGGGTGCACCCCTTTGCCGGGGCAGCCTATGCCACCTCTAAGGCGGCGCTTGCTGCGCTGACGCGTGAGATGGCTCATGATTTCGGCCCGCTCGGCGTCAGGGTCAACGCAATCGCGCCGGGCGAGGTGGAGACTGCGATCCTCAGCGAAGGCACCGACAAGATCGTGCGCGACATCCCCATGCGCCGCCTCGGCCAGCCGGATGAGGTGGCGCGGGCGATCTATTTCTTGTGTAGCGAGGCAAGCTCTTATGTCTCGGGGACCGAGATTGAAGTGAACGGCGGGCAGCACGTCTAAGGGGCGGCGCGGTTGATCTGACAATCGCGTGATCAAAGCAGTCTTGCGCTGTCATTTCAGGCCGGTGGAACTATGTTCAACCGTTCACATCAGGGCAGCTATACGCGCGCTCCCCTCAGGCAAAGCATACCCCAAGGGACACCACTTCATGATAAAATTCGAATTGAACGGGCGGCCGATCTCTGTCGACGCTGATCCGGACATGCCCCTGTTGTGGGCAATCCGCGATGAAATCGGTCTGACCGGCACCAAGTTTGGCTGCGGCATCGGCGCCTGCGGCGCTTGTACCGTGCATATCGACGGCACGGCGACACGGTCCTGCATCACCTATCTGGCGGATGTTGAGGGCCTGTCGGTCACCACTATCGAAGGGCTGGACGAAGAGGGCAACCACCCCGTTCAAGAGGCATGGCGCAACCTGCGCGTGCCGCAATGCGGCTACTGCCAGTCGGGCCAGATCATGCAGGCGGCGTCGCTGCTGCAAGACACGCCCAACCCCAGTGACGAAGACATCGACGCGGTGATGACCGGCAACCTTTGCCGTTGCATGACCTATCCCCGTATCCGCCAAGCCGTGCGCGACGCCGCCACCGCAATGGGAGGCTCCGATAATGGCTAATCTGATGTCCCGCCTGAAAGGCTCCGACACTCAATCGCAAATGACCCGCCGTGGGTTTCTGGTGTCCATGACCGCCGCTGGCGTTGCCTTTGGCTTTCCGCAAGCGTCGAACGCCGCGATGAACCCCGCCGTGCCGGACGGCACACCGATCGCACCCAACGGCCAGCCCTTCGAGCCGTCGATGTGGTACTGGATCGACGCCGACGGTCAGGTCAACGTCAACATCATCCGCGCCGAAATGGGCCAGCACGTCGGCACCGCCATCGCGCGTATTCTGGCGGATGAATTGGAAGTGGCTTGGGAAGATGTGCACATCACCCATGTGGATTCAGCCGAGAAATGGGGCCTGATGGTCACCGGCGGCAGCTGGTCGATCTGGCAAAGCTGGCCGGTCTACCGTCAGGCAGGCGCTGCCGGGCGCACTGCGCTGATCGAAGCGGCGGCGGCGAAGTGGGGCGTTGATGCCTCCGGTCTGACGGCACGCGACGGTGCTGTGACCGATGGCGCGCAAAGCATCAGCTACGGCGATCTGGTGGCCGAAGGGCTCGACCGAAGCTTTACCGAAGACGAACTGGCAGCCCTGCCGCTGAAACCCCATGCCGATCTGCGCCTTGTGGGCCAAGACGTGCATCCGCTTGATCTGGATACAAAGACCACCGGTCAGGCGATCTATGGTTTGGATGCCAAGGTCGATGGCATGGTCTACGGCGTGCCGATGCTGCCGCCGACGCGCTATGGCTCCAAGGTTAATTCCGTCGATGACAGCGCGGCGAAAGAGGTCAAAGGCTACCTTGAGACCGTGGTGCTGGATGACCCATCGGGCACCGTGCCGGGCTGGGTTGTGGTGCTAGGCAAAACGCTCCACGCCGCGCGGATGGCCACCTATGAGATCAGCGTCGATTGGACCGCAGGCGAGACGGCAGATGTGTCCGAGGATGACATTCAAGCCCGTTCGCGCGAGTTGATCGGAAGCGATGCCGGGTCGATCCTGCACACGGAACAGCCCGAGACCAGCGGCGTTTTCGACGCCGCCACAGAGACGCTTGAGGCCGAGTACACCACGCAATCCGTGCTGCACTTCCAGATGGAGCCGGTCAATGCGACCGTCTTCCAGAACGCCGATGGCATCTGGGAAACTCACGCGGGCAACCAGTGGCAATCGCTGATCCTGCCGACGCTGGCCGTCGCGTTGGAGGTGCCCGCCGATAAGATCGTGATGCGCAGCTACATGCTGGGCGGGGGCTTTGGCCGCCGGTTGAACGGTGACTATATCGTGCCTGCGGCGCTGGCGTCCAAAGCTGTCGGCAAGCCCGTGAAGCTGGTCTTCTCCCGCGAGGAAGACGCCCAGTTTGACAGCATTCGCTCGCCTTCGGTGCAGAAACTGCGCATGGCGTTTGACGATGGCAAAGCTGTCACGGGCATGGAACACCACGCCGCCGCGGGTTGGCCGACACAGGTGATGGCACCGGGTTTCATGCCCAAAGGGGTCAATGAAGAGCCCTATGATCCCTTCGCCATCGACGGTGCGGATCACTGGTACAGCGTTGGTGCGCACCGCGTGCGGGCGATCTCGAACGATCTGGCGAATGCCACCTTCCGTCCCGGTTGGCTGCGCTCGGTCGGGCCGGGCTGGACCAACTTTGCCGTCGAAAGCTTTATGGACGAGGCCGCGCATAAGGTCGATGCCGATCCGTTGCAGTTCCGTTTGGATCACCTGAAGGCCGAAGGCATCAACGCGGGCTCTGCGCCCAATGCGGTTGGTGGGGCGTCGCGTCAGGCGGCTGTCTTGCAGCGCGTGGCCGAGATGTCAGGCTATGGCAAGACGGACCTGCCCGAGGGCACGGCAATCGGGATCGCCACCACCTTTGGCCAATCGCGCAGCATGCCGACGTGGACCGCAGCCGCGGTCAAACTGGCGGTGGATGCCGAAACGGGCGAGGTCGCTGTCGAGAAGATGTGGCTGGCCTTCGATTGTGGCACCGTGGTCGACCCCGACGGGGCGCGCGCGCAATGCGAAGGCGCGGCGCTCTGGGGCCTGTCCATGGCTCTGCATGAGGGCACGCGGATCGAAGACGGCAATGTCGTTGATCTCAACCTCGGGTCTTATACGCCGTTGCGGATGGTTGATGTGCCGGACATCGAAGTCGCCTTTGTCGAGAGCATGGAAGTGCCCGTCGGTCTCGGCGAGCCGGGCACCACGGTCATCGCGCCGGCGGTTGCCAACGCGATCTTCAACGCCACCGGGGCGCGGGTCCGTCATCTGCCAATCACCGCTGATGCGGTCCTTGCGGCGCTGGAAAGCTAATACCAAGAGACGGGCGCGACATGCCGCGCCCGTCTTTCATCTTGGCCGGGGGCGTCGTCGTCTTGAGCGGGGCGTGCTTTCGGCGGGCAGCACAGTGACTGCCCAAATTCAACGGCCCAAATTTTGCGCGTTCTCTCTTAAAAACGTGGGGATTTACCCTCCACGCCATAATTCTGACAGGTTTCGAACAATAATCTAAACGCGCGATCTATGCCCGGTTGCGGGCTGGTACGAAGGACAATCTGTGGCACCTACCGAGACATATGAACAGCGCGTTGCCGCCACGCGAAAACGCTTTATCGAAGGGATCCCGGATCGCTTGCAGGCCGTCTCTGACGCACTGCGCGAGACGGACGGGGCCGATTCGCGCGAGACGAAAGCGCGCAAGGTCCACCGCATGCTGCACGATCTGGCCGGGAACGCCGCGATGCTAGAATACCTTGAGATTGAAGATTGTCTGCGCAAGGGGCTGCGCGTCGCCGAAGATGCCGATGAGTCCTCTTCGCCCTTGTCAGCCGATGATGTTCGTATAATTGAGACGGCTCTGGCCGATGCCAATAGCGTCGTCGAAAAAATCTAAGAAAGCCTTTCCATGAAGTATCCCGCAATTGGTTTGTTGGCGGCCTTGCTGCCGTTTCAAGTTCACGCTCAAACGACCACGGGAGAGGAAACGGCAAATGCCCCCGCGCAGTTGGTTCAAGAGGGGCTGATCGCCCGGACCTTTGATCTGGCGGAACTTGGATTTCAAAACGGCATTTCTTTCCGCCAACTGTCTGGAGACGCGACGATCTATATTCCGCTGCCCGACGCGGATGCGCTGAACTCGGGCAGCTTGCAGCTGGAGCTTGAACACGCCTCCACCACCGAGGTGGACCGCTATTTGCAAGTGTCGGTCGCGGGCCGCCCCGTGACATCGCAGGCCCTGCCGAATGGGGCAGGGCGCCTGAGCCTGCCCGTGCCGCTCAACCCCGAAGACGTCTCTGGCGGGTTTATCGCCGTGGGCCTGTCCTATTCCGGCGCCCTCAGTGATCGGGTCTGTGTGGACGAGCGCGCCTCGGGGGATTTCCTTGAGATCACAGCGGCGTCTTCCGTGACGTTGCAATTGGACCCCTCGGAAATTGACACGTCGGCTGCCTTCGCGGGGCTGCGTCCTGCGAATACGCGTCTTGCGATCAACGGAAACGATTCCCTCGCCGCTCTGGCTGCCGCGACCCGCGCCGCCGCGTTGTTTGACGCCGAGGCAGGGCGACTGACCTTTGCTGAGGAAGCGGCAAGTCCGGCGGGCGCATGGTCCGAAGGTGTCATCCAGCTTGACGTGAACGCCTCTGGCGTGGCGAGTGAGATGGCCGTGGACACCCAAGCGGGTCTGCCGGTCTTGAACCTGCGCGGCAGTGATCCGCAGGTGGGGCTGTGGCAGATGATGTCGGAATGGTCGGCCCTGTCGAACACGGATGCGACCGTGGTCGATGTGGCAGGGGCTCAGGCTCCGTTCGATGACCGCTTGCCGCTCTCTGCTTTGCAGGCCGATCTCACCCCGCGCGCCGTGGTCTCGACCGAAGACTTCTTTGTTCCGTTCCAGTCCTCGGATCTTCCGGCGGGCAAGGGCGTGGCCGGTGTTAACCTGCATGTGGCCGCAGCGCTTGATCCCGAAGGGCGCGGGGCGACGGCCTCGGTCTTTCTGAATGACACGCTTTTGGGCAACCGCCCGCTTGGCAGTGGCAAGCCCGAGCAATTGACCTTTTCTGTGCCCAGCGGCCTGCTGGGGCGCGACAACCTGCTGCGCGTGTCGATCCAGCGTCAGCCCACGGGCGGCGAATGCCGGTTCAAACCGCAGGGCTATCCGGCGCAGATCCTGCCCGGCAGCGCCTTGTTGCTTTCCGATGCCGCGCCGCAGGATCAGGATTTCTTTGCCCTGCGACAAGAGTTCGGCAATGGCGTTCAGGTCGTGCTCGACCCCGCACTTTCGCTGGATTTCGCGCAAACCCTGCCGTGGCTCGCAGGCGTTGCGGGCAGCGTGATCCCGGACCGCGCCACCATCCTGCCCCGCGCCTCGGTCGACGCGCTTGAAGGGGACGAGCCTTTCTTTGTGATCTCTGAGCAAAACCCCGGAGATGGCGACCCGCTGATCACCTTTGATCAGGGCCGCATTGAGGTGCGCGACCGTCAAGACAACTTGATCTATTCGGGCGAAGACCTGTCGCGCCTTGGTGTGGTGCAGATCGTCACCCGTGGCGATACCCGTGGTCTGTGGCTGCGTCCGGGCAACGGCCCGGCACCGGAACTGACGCCCGAACGTCCCATGATGCTGGACCGGGGCGATCTGGCCCTCATCGGGCAGGACGGGGTGATCCTTGCCACTGCCACTGACCGCAGCCCGTTGGTTGATGTCGTCTATCCTGACCGCACCAGCCTTGCGCAGATGTTGGCCAAGTACCGCCCTTGGATCGTTGGGGCCATCTGGGTGTTGGTGACGCTGCTTGTGCTGGTCGTCTTCCAGCGCGTCTACCGCGCGCGTCGCGGCAAAGACGAGACGTAAGTCACCGTGGCGTTGGATGCCGAAAGCGAAGCCATTGGTTCGCTGCTGCTTGACCGTGGCGCGCTGACGGCTGAACAGCTCGACGCGGCAGAGGATTTGGCCGAAGACTGGAACGTCTCTCTGGTCAAGGTCCTACTGTCGCGGCGCTGGCTGACCACGCAGACACTCTACCGGGAGATCGCCTTTTACCATGGGTTGACGCTGGTCGATCTGATCGAAGACCGCGCCGATGATGATCTGATCCGGCAGTATGATCCGGTGGTGATGAACCAGTTTATGACGGTGCCGATTGGCCGGGCAGAGGATGGCACCCTGACGGTGGCCACATCGCGGCCCGGGCCACGCACACTGCTGCACATCCGCGAGGTTTACGGCACCGGCGTGACCATCGTCGTGGCATCGCATTTCGATGTGTCATGGCAGCTACAACGCGCCTTCCGCGAGAAACATTCCCATGAGGCGGTCTTTGCTTTGGCAGAGCTTGACCCCGACATGTCGGCGCAGAATGTCGTGACCCCGCCGCAGATCTTGGTGATTTACCTCTTGGTTTCGGCCCTGTTGCTGGGGCTCGCGTTTTCGCCAGTGATCACGCTGATCGTGCTGAACATCTTTCTGACCGTTTTCTACACCGGAAACTTCTTGTTCAAGGCGCTGCTTGTCTGGCTGGGCGGTGCCGCGCAGGAGACCTCATCGCGGGCCATCGCGGCTGAGGCGTCGCTGCTGCGCGACGAAGACCTGCCGATCTATACCGTTTTGGTGCCGATGTTCCGCGAGCCCGAGGTGCTGCCGATCCTTGCCCAAGCGCTGCGCAACCTCGACTATCCGCTGGCCAAGCTCGACATCAAAATCGTGCTGGAAGAGGGTGATCACGAAACGATCGACGCGGCGCGCAAGCTGGACCTCGAAGGCGTGTTTGAGATCATCCGCGTCCCGGCCTCCCACCCGCAGACCAAGCCCAAGGCCTGCAACTTTGCGCTGCGCTATGCGCAGGGCGATTTCCTCGTGATCTTTGATGCCGAGGACAAGCCAGAGCCGGATCAGTTGAAAAAGGTCATCGCCGCCTTCAACCAATCCGCGCCCAATACCGCCTGCATCCAGTGCCGGTTGAACTATTACAACGCGCGGGAAAACTGGCTGACGCGGATGTTCACGCTGGACTATTCGCTGTGGTTCGACCTGATGCTGCCGGGGTTGGAGCGTTTGGGTGTGCCTATTCCGCTGGGCGGCACCTCGAACCACTTCCGCATGGACGTGCTGCGCGAGTTGAACGCATGGGATCCCTTCAACGTGACCGAAGACGCCGATCTGGGCATTCGGCTGACGCAGAAGGGTTACCGCGTCGGCGTCATCGATTCCACGACCTTTGAAGAGGCCAATGTCTCGATCCCGAACTGGGTGCGCCAGCGCTCGCGCTGGATCAAGGGCTATATGCAGACCTTCCTTGTGCACAGCCGCAGGCCGATCCACCTGTGGCAATCGGTGGGCAGTGCGGGGGTCTTTGGCTTTATCTTTTTCATCGGGGGCACGGTGCTGTCGGGCCTGTTGAACCCAGTCTTCTGGTCGATCTTCGTCATCTGGCTGATCTTCGGGACCGAGGTGATCACCCCCTATTTCCCGCTGCCGGTGCTTTACCTGTCGCTGGTCAACCTTTTGGCGGGCAATGGGCTGCTGATCTACCTCACGATGGTCGCGCCCTTCCGGCGAAGGTGGACCGATCTGGCCCCTTGGGGGATCACGGTGGTGGGCTACTGGGTGCTGATGACCGTGGCGTCCTACAAGGCGCTGTCGCAACTGATCTTCAACCCGTTCTACTGGGAGAAGACCCAGCACGGCCTGTCTAAACACACCGCCAATGAGGTCGCCGAAGCCAGCGCCGAAGCGACGGAGGCCACGCAATGATCCGCGCCGCCTCTTGGTCCTTTGGCTTTGTCGTGTTGGCGCTGGTGCTCTTGCTCAGCCTCGGCTGGACCGAGGCGCATGGCTTTCTGTCAATGGATGTGACCGACCTTTGGGCCAAGTCCATCGTGCAGATCGACGGGCCGGTGCAGTTCAAGGCCACGGATGCCTTCTATCCGCCCGTACCCTATGCGCTGTCGCTGTTGGGGCAGGCGATCTTGCCTGACACACAGGTGCCAGTGCCCTTCGTGCTCTCTGCGCTTGTGGGGGCGGGGCTGCTGGTTATGTGGTTCCTCAATCTGCGCGATACGGGTCAGTTTTCGGGTGTGACCGCGGCTCTGGTCGTGCTTCTGCTGGCGTTGAACCCTTTCTTCCTGCGCGCTTTGGCCGATGGGCCTGAAACGATGTTCTGTATCTTGGGCACATGGTTGTTCGCGCGCGGCATCGTCAATCTTCGGCTGACTGGCAACGCGCCGGACATGATGAAGGTGGCCGTGGGGCTTTTGGTGGTGGCGCTTTCGGACAGCTATGGTCTGATGCTCTGCCTGGGGGCGATGCCCTTCATGATCGTGGCGGCGCGGCCCAGCATGATTGCGGCCTCTTCCACGGGGTATCTTGTGGCGATGTTCTATCCGGTGCTTGCCGCCGTGGGGTCGCTGATGTTTGTCAGCATGATCTTCGACAGCCGCCTTGTCCCGCTTTTGTCGGAAACCGCGACGCCGCTGACCCTGCGCGAGCATTTGGTCATTCTGGCCGGGCTTGGCCCCGCGGCCTTTGTCGCGATCCTGCGCAACATCCTGATCCCGCGGCTGTTCATGCCGCTGCTGGCCGCCGTGGGCGCGGTGCTGGGCGGGTATACGCTGAACACATTCTTCCACGTCGAAGGCGATCCGGCCATGGCGCTGGCGCCCATGCTGGGCGTCTTGGTCGCCGCGATCCGCTTTTGGCCCAACCTGCCACTGCGCGAACCCATTGCCATCGCCCTGATGGCGCTGTCGCTGCTGACCTCTGCGCTTGTCATGCGCCATGTCGCCCATAACGAAACCCGCGTTTGGACCAATGCTATGCTTGGGAAAGAGAACGCAGCGTCGCGCCCCACGCAGGAAGTTGTTTCATTCTTGCGCGACAAGTCTGAAATTATGGTAGATGTTGAAAAAAATCCCCAGATCGTGGTCGGTTTGGGGAATATCGACCGGCTGGTGATCGCCGGAGAGCCGGCCTACGACTGGGCGCTTGAGGGGGGCGCGCCGCGGACAAACTATATCGTCGTCCCGCGGCAGGCCGAGGGGCAGATCACAGCAGACAGAATTCTGCGCAGGTTCCCGCAGCTGAGACTATCGCAGCTGCCGGGGTATGAGGAGGTTTTTCAAAACAGCCAATGGCTTGTTTTTGAAAGAATTAACGAGTGGAATTAAAATCATGAGCCCACGAATTATCGCAGTTGACGACTCGGACATCGCGCAGGATTTCATCAATGCCACGCTTTCGGAGCTTGGGTTCGACGATGTCGTCAGCTTCATCGATCCCCGCGCGGCACTTGACGCGATCGAAAGCGATGAGGCCGCCGCAGACCTGATCCTGATGGACATAATGATGCCCGATATCGATGGTATCGAACTATGTGCCCGTATCCGCGCCCTAGACAGATGGAGCGATGTGCCGATCATTATGCTGACCAGCCGGACAGATATGGGCTCCCTTTCCGAAGCCTTCATGGCGGGGGCCAATGACTATGTCACGAAACCCTTCAACCAGATCGAGCTTCAGGCCCGGATGCGCAGTTGCCTGCGCCTGAAATCAGAGTTGGACCGCCGCCGGTCGGGCGAAAACCGGGGCGCGCGCCGCCGTGCCGTGCAGAGCTTTTCAGAGGCAACGGTGCCCAGCCTTTTTGGCAGCAAGGGCGGCTTTCAGGGCAACCTTATGTCGTTGTCCCCCGCGATGCAAAAAGACCTTGGTCTGATCGTGTTTCGGATCGACGGTGACCGCGATCAATCAGACGCGGCGCGTGGCCAGCGGCAAGAGCTTCAGCGTCTTGTGGCCGGGCTTTTTGGCAAGGTCGATATCCCCGCACGGGACGGTTTCGCCCATTGGGAGGATGACCTGTTCGTCTACGGCTCGCTTCATGCCGATCACGCGCAGCTTGAAGCGCGGGCGCAGCAGTTTATCTCTGCCGTGGCAGAGGCGTCGGCCTCTGTGAAAGAAGGCTGGACATCCCGTCCTTTGAGCGTCAGTGCCTGTGTCGTACCGCCCTCCGACGCGGCTGTCGCCACGTCGCTTGCGCGGGGCATTCAGGGCGTCGAAAGTGCTGGAAAAACAGGCGCGGCAGGTACGATCTGCCTTGCCGCCAACGATATAGGACATCTGCCAAGGAATGGTCAGCACTGAGCCCACCAACAAAGTCGACGCGGAGCCTTCCTCTCGCTCGCAAACCCTGTTTTGGGGACTGATCTCAACGGTCGTTCTGATCTATTTCGTTGGGCTCGCGTTTCTGACGTGGTCCGACTACAACCGCGCCACGACCCGCGCAGAAGTGGAGCTTGAGCATTTCGCCGAGCTTTATGAGCAGGCGGTCGACGCTTCCCTTTCAGTTGCGAATGTGCGGATGTGGGGGCTCATCGATGAGCTGTCGACCGCGCGTCTGAGCGACCCGGATCAATTCGAAGCGCAATATGGCGCGCTGATGAATTCCGCCGTGCAAGAGACCAAACAGGTCGATGCGCTGGTGCTGATCGGTGCGGATGGGGTCGTGCTTTGGGCCACGATCAAACCTCTGATGGGGCAGTACCTTGGGGACCGGGCCTATTTTCAGGCAGCGATCGGGCTTGATGTTGATGAATACACGGTTGGGGTGCCTATCGTATCGCGTGCCACAGGGCGGCGGCTGACGCCGATTGCATGGCCCTTGATCGGCATCGACGGTCAACCGCGCGGGGTGCTGGCGTCGTCCTTGGGCGAGGACTACTACTCCCAGCTGCTCGCGTTGGACGGGCTGCAACAGGACATGTATGTCGAGGTGGTGACCTCCAACGGAGAGCGCGCCTTTGCCTCGGGGCGGCCCCAGCGTGACCCCGACACGCCGGTGTTCCGTGCGCGCAAGGAGATCCCGGCGCTTGACCTTTATATCGACGTGACGCGCAGCAAAGCGGCGGTCATGCAAAGCTACTGGCAGCGCACGGTGGCGTTTGCGGGCCTTGCGACGATCCTGTTCTTGACGGTGATCAACGCGGCGATCCGCGCCAGACGGCAGTCGACCCAACTGGCGCAGGCCCTGCGCAATTCCGAACGCGACCGCGAGCGCATTCGTGTGGCGCAGAGCGAATTCGACGCGATTTTCGAGAATGTCGGCGACGGGCTGATCGTCTACAATGACAACAACAAGCTGCACCGCTCCAACCGCAAGGCGCGGCAACTGATGGGCGTCTCATCGGATATCGACGCCGTTCAAAAACTGCGCGGCATGATCCCTCCCTTCTCGCAGATGGACGAAGACGTGGCCGTTCACCGTGTTCAGATCCCCACGGCAGAAAACGAGAGTGTGGCGGTGCAATGCCGGGTGATGAAACTGCATCTGCATGGGGATTATATCGCCTATAACGTGCTTCAGGATATCTCTGCCGAAGAGCGTCTGGTGGCGGCGCGCACGGCCTTTGTCACCTCGGTCAATCACGAATTGCGCACCCCGCTCACGTCCCTTGCCGGGTCGCTTGAGATTCTGCACGACCGCTTTGGCGATACCATGCCAAAGAACGCTGGCAAGCTTTTGTCGATGGCCACCCGCAACGCCGACCGGCTTTTGGTGCTGGTCAATGACATCCTGACCCTTCAGGCCATCGACCAACGCCAACTCAGCATCCAAGCCGAGCGGGTCGCGGTGTCGGAGGTGCTGTCGGAGGCGATTGCCGCCAACACCGGCTATGGGGTGAACCGCGATGTGCAGCTCGACATTCATGCAGGGCCAAACGCGGCGCAAGAGGCCTATGTGCAGGTGGATACCGTGCGCATGCAGCAGATCTTTTCCAACCTGATCTCGAACGCGGTCAAATATACGCCGCGCGGCGGGACGGTAAAAATTGGTGCCGAGGTGGACGACCGATGGGTCACGTTCTATGTCTGCGATGCGGGGCCGGGCATCCCTAGATCCGCGCATGATCGTATGTTCAAAAGGTTCGCTGACCCTGTGCATTCTCGCGAGAACCAAGCGAATGGCACGGGGCTGGGTTTGGCCATCACGCGGGAGTTGGTGTTGCGACAAGATGGCGATGTAAGCTTTGAGACGCGCTCTGAAGAAGACGGAGACGATAACCCCGGCACCACATTCTATGTGCGTTTCGCCCGTGATACTGGTGCCACGTCCAAGCAGGGGGGGGCGGCATGAGAGTGTTGTTCGTCGATGACGAGGATGACATTCGCGAGTTGATCGAGTTTGCGATCATGACCGAAGATGACATCGAACCGACATTCGCAGCCACCGGGCTGGACGCGATTGCCACGATGGAAACGCAGTCTTTCGACGTGATCATGCTGGATGTGATGATGCCGCCCCCCGATGGCATGGAGGTGCTGCGCTGTGCGCGGGCCAATGCGGATTTGGACGACACGAAGATCGTGATGTGCACCGCCAAAACCTCGCCCGAGTCAGAAAAGAAGTTTCGCGCCCTTGGGGCCGACTACATTCTGCACAAGCCGTTCAAACCGCTAAAGCTGGCGGAATTCATTCGGTCGATCGCCTAATGCCTCATCGCGCAGCCCCTCGCGGCCTTGATTAAGCGGAACTTATCATGCCCAAAACAGCACAGATGCCCTCAGAATCCACGCGGCGCATATGGTCCGGCCTCGTCTTCCTCTCGGCCTTGGCGGCATTGACCGTTTCGGCAAGCGAGGTGACATCGGCAGCTTGGCCGCGGGGCGAAGACAAAAGCATTGTAACGCTGTCATATGAATCGACGATAGATGGCCCCGACTTCGGCGATTACGGCGCGTTTTACTATGAATACGGTGTCACCGAGAAGCTGACCTTCGGCCTCGACATCGGCAAAAGCCAAGACGCCGGTCAGGTCAGCGCCATCGCCTTTTTGCGCTATCCATTGGGGGCACCTGAAGGGGACAACGTTTTCGCCGCTGAACTTGGTCTTGGCTGGGCCGAGCGCGATGGCAGCGCGGTGGCGGCTTTGCGGCCCGGCCTGTCATGGGGCCGCCCGGTGTCGGGCGCATGGGGCAACGGCTGGCTGGGGGTGGAAAGCACCTATGCCCTCTACGAAGACGGCGAAGGTCTGGGCAAGATCGACAGTTCCTTTGGCATCAACCACGCCAATGGCAACCTGTCGATTTTCAAGCTGGAATTCGCGGCCCCCTCTGACGGCGATGAGACATTGGCCTTCGCGCCCTCGCATGTGGTCAAAGTGTCTGAGAACAGCTTTCTGGAGTTCGGCCTGTCCCATGAATTCACCGATAGCGTGACCAAGGTCAAAGTCGGGGTTTGGCACAGCTTTTAAGGCGCGCGCCGGGCCCTCTCAATCGCGCCAATCGGGGCGGTTGCCAAGGTGGGCGATCAGAAAGTCGATGAAGAACCGCGTCTTGGGGGTCAGCACGTTCGAGCGCGGGTAGACCAGCCAAAGCACCGAGCGGTCATTCATCCGCCAGCCCGGAAGCAGCCGCAGCAGTTGGCCCGAGGCAAGTTCATCCGTCACGCTCCACAGCGAATTGACCGAGATGCCAGCCCCCGCGCGTGTCGCCTCTCGCTGGGCATCGCCATCGTCCATGATGACGCGGCAGGTCATCTTGCCGGGGACTAGCGTGGCGGCCTTGCCCTCCGGCCCGATCAGCGCGCGCGGTTCAAGATCGCCCCATGCGATAAAGTGATGACCCCGCAGGTCGTCAGGGGTGTCCGGCATCCCATAGGTATCCACATAGGACGGCGCGGCACAGAGAACGCGGGTGTCATCGGCCAGCTTGCGCCCCCGCAGGCTGCTGTCGGTCAAAGGCGCGCTGCGCAGGGCGAGGTCGAAACTGCCTTCGATCGCGTCAAACCGGGTGTCGGAGAGGCGCAGATCGAGGGTCAACTCAGGGTAGGTCTCGTGAAACTTTGGCAGCAGCGGCATGATATGGCGTTGGGCAAAGCTGCTGGGGGCGGCGAAGCGCAAAATGCCCTTCGGCCCCGCCTTGGTCCCGCCCAGAATGGCCCGCGCGGCATCGGCCTGCGCCAGTATCTCCCGCGCATAGGGCAGAAAGTCGGACCCATCCAGCGACAGCGACACCTTTCGCGTCGTGCGCCGCAAAAGCTCAACCCCAAGTTCCTGTTCAAGCTTGGCCAAACGCGCGCTGGCCACGGCAGGGGCCATCCCCAAGGCGCGCCCGGCGGCCGAGATGTTAAGCCGTTCGGCAGCCATGACGAAAAGGCGCAGGTTGTCGATGTCCATGGGGCTGTCCTTGCTGCGGGCTATCCGCAGGGCCAGCGTACAGGCGGCCGTCATTGTATTCAATATCAAGAAACTGAACTCAGGTCTCGCTGGATTATCTGGCGTATCCCGCTGGTCTATATCTGCCTCAACGCAACATCTAACGAAAGATAGACCGATGAAATCCATGACCCTCACCAGCTACGGCGCTGATGCTCCCTTTGTCGAAGCCGAACTGCCGCGCCCCTTGGCCACCCCCGGTCATGTGGTGTTGCGCGTCAAAGCGACGAGCGTGAACACCATCGACACCATGATCAAGGGCGCGGGCAAAGACCTGCCCCTGTCGCCCGATCTGCCAGCCGTTTTGGGCATGGATTTCGCTGGGGTGATCGAAGAACTGGGCGAGGGTGTCACCGGTTTTGCCGTGGGTGACGAAGTCTATGGCTGCGCCGGTGGGTTGGCTGATCTGCAAGGGGCCTTGGCCGAATTCATGCGTGCCGACGCGCGGCTGATCGCCCATAAACCCAAATCGCTGTCGATGCGCGAGGCGGCTGCCCTGCCGCTGGTGGGCATCACCGCTTGGGAAGGGCTCCACCGGGCGGGCGTCGGGGCCGGGCAGAAGGTGCTGGTTCAAGGCGGCGCAGGCGGCGTGGGCCATCTGGCGATCCAACTGGCACGGCATCTGGGGGCCGAGGTGTCCGCGACCGGTGCCGGGGATGACCAGCTGGCGGTGATCGAAGGCTATGGCGCGCGGGCGATCGACTTTAAGACCCAGAAAATCGAAGATTATGTGGCCGGGCAAACCGCGGGTCGCGGGTTCGATGCGGTGTTCGACACCGTGGGTGGGGACAATCTGACCAACTCTTTCGCTGCCGCCGCGCTGAACGGCCATGTGGTGACAACCGTGGCCCTGTCGGAAATCGACCTGACCCCGGCGCACTTCAGCGGCTTGTCCCTGCACGTGGTCTTCATGCTCTTGCCGATGCTGCACGACGTGAACCGCGCGGTACATGGGCAGATCCTTGGCAACCTCGCCACGTTGGTGGATGAGGGCGCGGTGAAACCCTTGCTGGACGAAAAGACCTTTGATCTGAGCCAAGTTGGCGAGGCCTATGCGCGGCTGCAAAGCGGGCAGGCCCTCGGCAAGGTGGTGATTGAGGTCTGACCCGGCCTGAAATACTCCGGCCCCGCCGCGTATCTTTTGCGGCGGGGTAGGGATTGTTTGCTGCCCTAACTTTCCCTCTGAAGAGGGAGGGCGGGCGGCGAGCGCTAGGGAAATCGTCCTTGACCCAACGGTAGCCTGCCTCTTTCTTCCTCATCTCGCGCTTGGCGGTAAATTCGTTCTTGCCTCTGCCTGTCAGAGTACAGTTTATTGGCCGGACAAGCTGAATACAGCAGCGGCGCGCGGCATCCTGTGCCGACGCCCGTTAAGAGCAACCAAGGGAGAGAGACATGAAATTCACCGCAATCCTCGCTGCAACCACGATTCTGGCAGGCGCTGCCGCCGCTCAGGACATGGATAAATCCGACTGGCCCAGCAGCTTTACCGTCGGCACAGCCAGCCAAGGCGGCACCTACTTCGCCTATGGCTCCGGCTGGGCGAACCTTGTGGCCAAAGAACTGGGCCTGACAGGCGGCGGCGAAGTCACCGGCGGTCCGATGCAGAACATGGCGCTGGTCCACACCGGCGAGGCGGCCTTCGGCATGACCACAATGGGTCCGGCAGCGGAATCGCTGGCTGGCACCAACCCCATCGCACCCGGTCTGGAAATGACCCAAGCCTGCGCGATGTTCCCGATGTACCAGACACCTTTCTCGGTGACCGCGCTTGCGTCCTCGGGCATCGAAACCGTGGCTGACATTCCGGCGGGCGCCAAGATCGGCTTTGGCCCGGCGGGCTCCACTTCCGACACCTATTTCCCGCGCATGATGGACACGCTGGGCGTCGAGTATGAGCGCCGCAACGGCGGCTGGACCGACCTGGGCGGCCAGTTGCAGGACGGTCTGCTGGACGTGATCGCCTTTGCCGCCGGCGTGCCGGTCCCCGCAGTCAGCCAGCTCGAAGTGCAGACAGATGTGAACATCATCGAGTTCACCGAGGAAGAGCAGGCCAAACTGCTCGAAGAATTCCCGGTATCTCAGTTCGACATCGCATCCAGCACCTACACCACGCTTGAAGCAGATGCGCGGTCGGTCTCCATGTGGAACTTCGCCATCGCCAACTGCGATCTGCCGGAATCCTTCGTGAAAGCGGCTGTGGATGTGGTCATGTCCGACAATGAGCGGATGAAGGGCATTCACAAGGCGGCTGCGTCCTCCCTGCCAGAGAACTGGGAAAAGAACACCGTTCTGAAATGGCACCCCGGTGCGGCGGCGTGGTTCAAAGAGAACGCGGATGCCGATATTTCCGACGATATGATCTACGGTAACTAAGCAAACGCCTAGACAAACTTGCATGCCGTCCCTAATCGGGGCGGCATCTTGCCATCATCCCGCCTGATTGCCGGGACAGATCCCGCGCAGATATCGGGAAAGGAAGCCTCCATGACAGACCAGCATAGCGCCGACCCTCAGGGCCCGATTGTCGCCGAAGGGGTCGATGACGAACCGGTAGAAAGCAACCGCCGCATATTCACCGGGCGCACCTATCTGGTCGTCGCGGCGATGTCGGCGATCTATGCCTTCTTCCACATGGCGGCACTCAACGGCATGTCGATCGGTGAGCTGACCGGCATCCGCCTCCCGCTGTTGCCGACCTTCCCGATGGAGACGTGGAACTTCCGCATCGTGCACATCGCGGGCGCGCTGATCCTTGGCTTTACCCTCTATTCCGCGCGGGGCTTTGTCGACGAAGGCACGGGGCAGGGCCGTCATCCGTTGGATTTCGTGGCATGGGCCGCGATGATCCCGGCGCTTTATTCGATTTGGACTGCCTGGGGCATCGCCAGCCAGATCAACTCCGGGGTGCAGTGGAACGGCATGAGCCCCGAGTTCAAGAACCTTGAGATTTACCACTACGGCCTGCCGCTGGTGGCCGCGACGGCCATTGGTATCGTTGTCGGCTGGCTGCGGGGCCGTGAGCGGGGGCAGGTTTCGCCCGCAGACCTGTTGCTTTCGGTCTGTGGCATCGCCGTGGCAATCTATCTGATCACCATGTACAGCACCTTGATGCGCAACTCGACGGGCACGCCTTTCGCGCCCATCGGCATCTCCATCGCCGCCGTCGCAGGCACCGCGTTGATCATGGAGCTGACGCGCCGCGTGGCGGGGCTGGCACTGATCGTGATCTCGGGCATCTTCCTGATCTACGTCTTTGTAGGGGATATGCTGCCGGGCTTCCTGAATGCGCCCAATATCCAGTGGACGCGGTTCTTTAGCCAAGTTTACACCGATGCGGGTATCCTTGGGCCAACCACGGCGGTCTCTTCGACCTATATCATCCTGTTCATCATCTTCGCGGCGTTCCTTCAGGCGTCGAAAGTGGGTGACTACTTCGTCAACTTCGCCTTTGCCGCCGCTGGCCGTTCGCGCGGGGGGCCCGCAAAGGTTGCGATCTTTGCCTCGGGCCTCATGGGCATGATCAACGGCACCTCGGCGGGCAATGTGGTGGCGACCGGGTCGCTGACCATTCCGCTGATGAAGAAAGTCGGCTACCCGGCCCGCACCGCAGGCGCGGTCGAAGCCGCCGCCTCGACCGGTGGGCAGATCATGCCGCCGATCATGGGCGCAGGTGCCTTTATCATGGCCGAGATCACGGGCATCCCTTACACCGACATCGCCGTGGCGGCGATCATCCCGGCGGTGCTTTACTTCGTGTCGATCTACTTCATGGTGGATTTCGAAGCGGCCAAACTGGGCATGCGCGGCATGCGCTCCGAAGAACTGCCCAAGCTCAAGGACATGCTGCGCCGGGTGTTCCTGTTCATCCCGATCATCATTCTGATCTATGCGCTGTTCATGGGCTATTCGATCATCCGCGCGGGCACGCTGGCGACGGCGGCGGCGGCGGTTGTGTCGTGGTTCACGCCCTTCCGCATGGGGCCGCGCAGCATCGTCAAAGCCTTTGACCTAGCCGGGATCATGTCGATCCAGATCATCGCGGTCTGCGCCTGTGCGGGCATCATCGTGGGTGTCATCAGCCTGACCGGTGTCGGCGCGCGTTTCTCTTCCGTGCTGCTGGGGCTGGCGGAGGCGAGCCAGTTCCTCGCGCTGTTCTTCGCCATGTGCATCGCGATCCTGCTGGGGATGGGCATGCCCACCACGGCGGCCTATGCGGTGGCGGCCTCGGTCGTGGCACCGGGGCTGGTGCAACTGGGTATTCCGCTGCTGACGGCGCACTTCTTTGTCTTCTACTTCGCTGTCGTCTCGGCCATCACGCCCCCCGTGGCGCTGGCCAGTTATGCAGCGGCGGGGATATCGGGCGCCAACCCGATGGAGACCTCGGTGGCGTCCTTCAAGATCGGCATCTCGGCCTTCATCGTGCCCTTCATGTTCTTCTACAACGGCGCGATCTTGATGGACGGCACATGGTTCGAGGTGATCCGTGCAGGCATCACGGCGATCTTTGGGGTCTATCTGCTGTCTTCGGGGATGCAGGGCTGGTTTGCGGGCAGCAGGGCCGCGTGGTTCATCCGGTTGGGTCTGATCCTTGCCGCGCTGTGCATGATCGCGGGCGGTTTGGTGACCGACCTCATCGGCATCGCGGTAGCGGCGTTGATCTTTGCCATCCAGTGGAAGTTCCGCCCCGCCCCCGACGCGCAGATTGCCGTGCACGGCAGCGACTGATCCACGCCCCGGCCCTTCGGGGCCGGGGTGCCCTCAATTGAGGCAGCGGCCCCTGTTGCATCCGGGTCAAGCGCCGCCTAGGGTCCGCGCGATCCTTCCGGGCGGTTAATATGTTCACTATTTTTCTGGCCATCGCGCCGGTCTTTGCGCTGATCCTCATGGGCTATGGCCTGCGGCGGGGCGGCATCCCCTCAACCAAGTTCTGGAACTTGAATGACCGGCTGGTCTATTGGGTGCTGATGCCCGCGCTGTTCTTTGCCAAGATCTCGGCGGCGGACCTCAGCGGGGGTTTGGGCGACTATGCCCTGCTGCTCTATGCCGGGTTCTTTGCAGCGATCTTTTGCGGGTGGCTCTTTGGGCGGGCCTATGCCGCGCCGCAGGGCAGTTCGCTGATGCAGGGCAGTGCGCGGTTCAACACATTCATCGGTCTTGCGATTGCCGAGGCCGTCTTTGGCACGGCGGGGCTACAGATCGCGGTGCTCGGGTCGGCGCTGCTGGTGCCGGTGGTGAATGTGACGGTGGTGACCCTGATGACCCGGCAATTGGGCGGGGGCGGTAAATCCATCCTCAAAGGCTTGGTTAAGAACCCGCTGATCCTTGGCATTCTTGCGGGGGTGCTTTTCAACTTCGCCGGTCTCCACGAAGTGCCCGTTCTGCATGAAAGCGCGCGGATTTTGGGCGATGCGGCCCTGCCGATCATGCTGCTCTGTGTTGGGGCCAATCTGCGGCTGCGGGGGCTGTCGGGGTCTGTCTCGGTCATCGGGCTATCGATCATCGGCAAACATTTGGTGAACCCGCTGGCGGTGATGCTGGCGGCGCTGGTGTTGACGCCTGCGCCACTGACCCTGCAAATCGCGCTGATCTTCGCGGCCCTGCCGACCGGGGTGGCCAGTTATACGCTGGCGCGTGAGATGCGGGGCGATGCGCCACTGATGGCGGCCATCATCACCACGCAGACATTGCTGAGCTTTTTCACCCTGCCGCTCACACTCTATCTGGGAAGCCTGATTTCCGCGCCCTAGGCCCGGACCAGGCGTGAAACGCGAATGTGATCTGCGCCTGCCGCATGGCCAAGGTTTTACAGGTTGACATATTCGGTCCAACTGTCCAATTGCCCTTGACCACAGCCAAGGAGCCCGCATGACCGAACTTGAAAAGACCGTGCTCGACGCTGCGCTGCATGTCTTTTCCCGCTATGGGGTCAAGCGCACCAGCATGGGCGATCTGTGCGAAGAGGCCGGTGTCTCGCGCCAGACGCTCTACAACCGGTTTCGCAACAAAGATGACATTCTGCGCGGGCTGATCGCGCGCTACACCGAATTGGCGCTGCAAGAGATCGCCGAAGAGATGCCCAATGCACCCGATCTGGGGGCACAGCTGGACCTGATCTTTGACCGGATGGCGGTGCGCGGCTATGACACCATGCAGGCGATGCCCAACGCGCAGGATTTCATCGCCGGAGCCAATGCGGTCAGCCAAGAGGCGCTGCAATGTTCCGCAGGGCGTTTCCGTGGCGTGATCGCCGAGGTGTTGCAGCCCCATGAAGCGGCGCTCACCCGCAATGGTCTGACCGTCGAGGCACTTGCCGATTTTATCCAGCGTTCCGCCAAAGCCGCCGGCATGCACGCGCTGGACCGTGACCATTTTCTCGCGCAGCTGCGCACCCTCAAACAACTTAGTCTGACCGCCGCCCTTGGGCCCGTGCCGGATGCTATTCATAAGGAAGACTAACCATGGCCAAGTGGCTTGTTAAGACGATGCGCGGTTCGGGCGCAGGGCGGCTATTGGGATTTGCGCTGGCCTTGGCCGGCGGTGTGGCCGCGCCGATGGCCACGGCTGCCGAAATCCCGGTGGTCAAGCTGCAGACGGTCAAAGTCAGCGATGCCGAGATGGAGCGCGTGTTCTTCGGCAAGGTGGTTGCACGTGAAACCGTGGACCTTGCCTTTCAGGTCGGCGGCCAGATTGAGCAATTTCCGGTCGAAGAGGGAGCCACGGTCAGCAAGGATTCAATCGTCGCTCGGATGGATCTAGAGCCGTTTGAACTGGCGTTGGAACAGGCGCAGGCCAATGACGCGCAGGCCCGCCGGACCATGGAACGCTATCAGAAATTGGCGGGGTCTTCGGTGGCCGAGGTCAATCTGCAAGACGCCGAAACCGCCGTGACGGTGAACGATATCGCCGTGCGCAACGCCGAGCGTGATCTTGAGAATGCCACCCTGCACGCGCCGTTCGATGCGATCGTGGCCTCGCGCTTGGTGCCCAACTACTCGACCGTCAGCGCGGGCACGCCGGTGGTGCGTCTGCATGACATGTCTGAGCTTCGCGTCGAAATTGACGTGCCCGAAACCCTGTTCCTCCGCGCCGGGCGCGATCCGAACGTTCGGTTCATGGCCAAATTCCCGGCGAACGCCAATAGCTACCCGATGCAGATCCGCGAATACAACGCCGAGACGGCGGATGTCGGCCAGACCTACAGCATCACCCTTGGCGCGGACTTGCCCGAGGATTTTGTGCCGCTGCCCGGCGCTTCGGTTGAGGTGCGCGCCACGCTGAACATCGGCGGGTCGAGCATCATCGTCCCCGATTCCGCCATCGTGGTGGGCAATGACCGCGGCACCTATGTCATGGTCTTTGACCCCACCGGCGCACGCGAGGGCACGGTCGCCCGCACAGCGGTTGAGATCACCCCCACCGCGCGCGGCGATGTCAAAGTCGAAGCCGGGCTTTCCGATGGGCAAGAGATCGTGGTGAGCGGCGCAAGCCAGCTTGAAGACGGTGCCGCCGTGCGCCGCTTTGTCGGCTTCGGAGACTGAGCGCATGGATATCGCACGTCTGTCGATCAACCGCCCGATCTATACTTGGATCATCATGCTGATCTGTCTTTTGGGCGGCATCTGGGGCTTTGCAACCCTTGGCCGCCTCGAAGACCCGGCCTTTACCATCAAAACCGCCGTGGTCGTGACCCAATACCCCGGCGCCTCTGCCGAGGAGGTGGCGCTAGAGGTCACCGAACCGCTGGAATCGCAAATCCAGAAGATGTCCGAGATCAAGGACATTCAATCCATGAACCAGCCCGGTTTGTCGTGGATCACGGTCAATATGCAGGACACCTTTGACGGGTCCGAACTGCCGGAAATCTGGACCAAACTGCGCAACCGCGTGAACGAGGCCGCCATGCCCAGCGGGGCGACGCAGCCCTATGTGAACGACGGTTTCGGCGACGTTTACGGGCTTTACTACGCCGTCACCGCCGAGGGCTACTCCGATGCCGAGGTGAATGAGCTGTCCACCTATCTGCGGCGCGAATTGCTGCTGGTCGATGGCGTGTCGGATGTGGCGCTCTCGGGCGTGCCTAATGAGGTGATCTATGTCGAGCCGCAGCTTGCGCTGAGCACCACGCTTGGCATCCCACCCACGGCAATCGTCGGCGCGGTATCCAGCGCCAATGAGATCGTCGACGGGGGCGCCATTCAAGACGCAGACGGGCGCACTTTGATCCAGCGGCCCGAAGGATCTGACAGCGTGTCCGAGATTGCGGCGCTGTCGGTGGGGGTGGGCGGTCAGGTCATCAACCTTGCCGATGTGACCAATATCTACCGCACCCGCGAAGCCGACCCTGATCTGGTGATCCGCCACAATGGGCAGGAGGCCTTTACCGTCGGTGTGGCCGGGATCGCGACCGAGAACATCGTCGACATCGGCAAACGGGTCGACGACAAGCTCGCGCAGCTGCGCGAAACGCTGCCCTTGGGCATCTCGATTGAATCGATCTACCGCCAGCACACGGTCGTCGAAGAGGCATCGAACGCCTTTTTGCTAAACCTTGCCATGTCCGTTGCCATCGTGGTGGCCGTGCTGGCCGTCTTCATGGGCTGGCGCGCGGCGATCGTGGTGGGCTCCACCTTGTTGCTGACGGTGGTGGGGACGCTCTTTTTCATGGCACTCGGCGCGATTGAGATGGAGCGTATCTCGCTCGGGGCGTTGATCATCGCGATGGGGATGCTGGTCGATAACGCCATCGTTGTGGCCGAGGGGATGCAAATCTCGATGCAGCAGGGCAAAAGCTCTCGCGATGCGGCGACCGAGGCGGCAAGCAAGACACAGATCCCGCTTCTGGGGGCGACGGTCATTGGGATCATGGCCTTTGCCGGGATCGGGCTAAGCCCCGATGCGACGGGCGAATTCCTGTTCTCACTCTTTGCGGTTATCGCGATTTCGCTGCTGCTCTCTTGGCTCTTGGCCATCACCGCGACGCCGCTTTTGGGGCATTACTTTTTCAAACGCGGGGCCGAAGGCGGGGCTGGCGGCTATGACGGGGCGATCTTCAAAGGCTATGCCGCCGTGCTGCGCGCCTCGCTCAAGCTGCGTTGGCTGGTGATTGTGGCGCTGATTGCCGGGACGGCGGTGTGCTATGCCCTCTTCGGGCAGATCAAGCAGCAGTTCTTCCCCGACAGCAACACACCGCTGTACTTCGTACACTACAAACTGCCGCAGGGGTCGTCGATCCATCAGACATCCAACGATCTGGCCGTGCTCGAAGACTGGCTGGTCGCGCGGGACAATGTTGAGGACGTGACCTCTTACGCAGGGCAGGGGGCGGCGCGTTTCATGCTGACCTATCAGGCCGAAGACCCCAACCCCAGCTATGGGCATCTGATCGTCCGGGTGACCGCGCTTGACGTGATCCAAGATGAGATGGACGCGCTGGAGGCGTTTGCCGTTGATGCGGTCCCGCAGGGGGAGTTCCGGGCCAAGCGGCTGGCCTTTGGCCCCGGTGGCGGTGCCCCGATCGAGGTGCGTTTCTCGGGTCGCAATCCGAATGTGCTGCGCGAATTGGCGGATGAGGCCATGGCGCGGATGCAGGCGGCATCGGACAATATCCTCACCCCGCGTCAGGATTGGCGCGAGCGTGAATTGGTGCTGCGTCCGATCTATGCCGAGGAACGTGCACAGGACGCGGGCATCTCTCGGACCGAGATCACGGAGACCCTGAAGTTCGCCACCGAAGGGACCAGCGGCGGCACCTTCCGCGAGCGGGATCGTCAGATCCCCATCGTGATCCGCGCCCCGCAGGATGCCGATCTGGCGCTGACGGACCATGTGATCTATGCGCAGAACACCAATGCGCTGGTCCCAATGGAGCAGGTGATCGACGGTTTCCGGTTCGAGCCGCAGGACACGCTGCTCTACCGCCGCGACCGGGCCGATGTGATCACCGTGGGGGCCGATATCCCGCGTGGCGTCACGGCGGCGCAGGTGCAGGCCGAGGTGCAGGAAACCATCGAGGCGATGGAAATCCCCGAAGGCTATGCCATGGAATGGGGGGGCGAGTTGGAAAGCGCGGGCGAGGCGCAGGCCGCTTTGGGCAAGCAATTGCCCTTCAGCATTATCATCATGGTTCTGATCTCGGTCCTGCTGTTCAACGCGCTGAAACAGCCGATCATCATCTGGCTCTTGGTGCCGATGGCGGTGAACGGGGTCAGTCTGGCGCTTTTGGGGACGGGGCTGCCCTTCACTTTCACGGCGCTTCTGGGGCTGTTGTCGCTCTCGGGGATGTTGATCAAGAACGGCATCGTGCTGGTGGAAGAAATCGACCTCACCCGTGCCGCCGATCCGACGCTGGACCTGAAAGAGGCCATCGTCACCGCCTCGACCTCGCGTTTGCGCCCGGTCTTCCTTGCCGCCGCGACGACCATTCTGGGGATGCTGCCGCTGTTGTCGGATGCCTTCTTTCAGTCCATGGCGGCGACGATCATGGGCGGGCTGGCCTTTGCCTCGGTCCTGACGCTGATCGCGGCACCGGTGCTCTACTTCCTCTTCTTCAAGCGCAGCGCCGCGCGTGAGGCGGAGGCTGCCCGCGCCGCCTGACCGGCGCGTGGCGCCAAGGCAAAGGGCGCGTTCGGTCACTCCGGGCGCGCCCTTTGTCGTACTCGGGGCGGTAAAAATTCCGCGCCGCTGTGCAATCCCGCCTTGGTTTCGCGAAATTGCCAGCTATCTTACCGTTTTCAAACGGCATGTCGCCGTGTCAGGCCATTGTTTCAAGGAGTTCTCGCCCATGGGTCCCCGCATTCTTTCCACTGCCGCCGCCGCTGGCCTTGCCGCCACTCTGGCCTCTGCCGCCTCGGCTGAGATCACCGTATCGTCGAAGATCGACACCGAAGGCGGCCTGTTGGGCAATGTCATCGCACTGGCGCTCGAAGATGCGGGCCTGCCGGTTGAACGCCGTCTGCAACTGGGCGGCACACAGGTGGTACGCGAAGCGATCCTGTCGGATCAGATCGACATTTACCCCGAATACACCGGCAACGCGGCCTTCTTCTTTAACGAAGCGGAAAGCGATGTCTGGAAAGATGCGGCCAAGGCCCATGCCCGCGCCAAGGAATTGGATGGCGGTGAGAATAACGTCACATGGCTCGATTCCGCACCGGCCAACAACACTTGGGCCATCGCCGTGACCGGCCCGCTGGCCGAGGAAAACAACCTCACCACCATGTCCGATTTCGGCGCATGGGTGGCCGAGGGCGGTGAGGTGAAGCTTGCCGCCTCGACCGAGTTCGTGTCCTCCCCGGCGGTGTTGCCCGCGATGCAAGAGACCTATGGTTTCTCGTTGACCCAAGACCAGACTGTGATCCTGTCGGGGGGTGACACGGCGGCGACCATTCAAGCGGCGGCGCGTGGCACGTCCGGTGTGAACGCGGCGATGGTCTATGGCACTGATGGCGGTGTCGGTGCGACCGGCCTTGTGGTGATGGAAGACGACAAAGGCGTGCAGCCGGTTTATGAGCCCGCGCCAATCGTCCGCGCCGAAGTGCTGAAGGAATATCCCCAGATCGCCGAGGTGCTGAACCCGATCTTCGCCGGGCTCGACATGGCAACGCTGCAAAAGCTTAACGGTCGGATTCAAGTCGGCGGGGAGCCTGCTGAGGCAGTAGCCCGCGCTTATCTGACCGAGACCGGGGTGCTGGACTGATCTCCGCCACGCGGACATTGACCGGCCCCGGCGCAGGGTTTTCTGCGCCGGGGCTTTTGTTCGCCGTGCTGGGCGCGGCGGCGCTGTTGACCCCCTTCATGACACTGGCGGCCAACCGCATCGTCGCGGGCGAGGGGGTGATGGCATGGCGCGTGGCCAGCTTGCCCGTGGTGTTGCCCGGTCTTGCCGCGATTGGCGCAGGGCTGGTCATGGGGCTGCCTGCGGGCCGCAATAGCCTGCGTATCGGCGGCGCGGTTTTTGGCTTGGGCGGGCTGCTTTGGCTGCTGACCCAAGGCGCGTCTGGCCTGCTGGCCGGGGCGGGTGAATATGCGCGTGTGTCACCTTCGGTAGGGTTTTGGTGTCTGCTGGTTGTTTTCATGTTGCTCATGGCCGATGCGTTGGCCGCGATGGCACCGGGGCCGCTGATGCGCGGCGGCGTTCTGGCGGCGGTGCTCGCGGTGCTGGGCGCGATCCTGTTGTCGGGCGCGCTGTCTGATCTGTCGGTGATGCGGGAATACGCCAGCCGGGCGGATGCCTTTGGCCGGGAGTTCCTGCGCCACCTCGGGCTGGCCTTTGGCTCTCTCGCCGCCGCGGCGGTGATTGGCTTCCCGCTTGGCGTGCTCTGTCACCGTCTTGTCGGGCTGCGCGGGGCTACCTTGCCGGTGCTGAGCTTTTTGCAAACCATTCCCTCGCTGGCCATGTTCGGGCTGATGATCCCGATCCTCGGCTGGGTGGGGGCCAATCTGCCAGGCGCGCGTGCGCTTGGCATCGCGGGCATCGGCTTTGCGCCCGCCTTTCTGGCGCTGGTGCTCTATTCACTGCTGCCTGTGGTCGGCAATACCGTGGCGGGGCTGGCCTCGGCTCCTCCGGCGGCGCTTGAGGCCGCGCGGGGCATGGGGATGACGCCGCTGCAACGGCTGATGCGGGTGGAACTGCCGCTGGGCCTGCCGATCATCCTTACCGGGCTGCGCATCGTTCTGGTGCAGAATATCGGGCTGGCGGTCATCGCTGGGTTGATCGGCGGAGGCGGGTTCGGGACGTTCGTCTTTCAAGGGCTGAACCAGACCGCGACCGATCTGATCCTGCTGGGTGCTTTGCCGACCGTGGTGCTGGCGCTTACGGCAGCCATCGTGATGGACATATTGGTCGAACTGACCCGCAAGACCCCAAAGGACAGCACATGATCGAGATCGACCGCATTACCAAGACCTATGGCGATATCCGGGCGGTGGATTCCGTGTCGATGACGGTGGAGACGGGCACGATCACGGTGATCGTTGGCACCTCTGGGTCAGGGAAAACGACGCTTTTGCGGATGATCAACCGGCTAGAGGAGCCGACCTCGGGCGAGGTACGGATCAACGGGGAATCCACCCTTTCGGTTAAGCCGCATATCCTGCGGCGGCGGATTGGCTATGCCATCCAAGGGCACGGGCTGTTCCCGCATCACACCGTGGGGCGCAACATCGGCGCGGTGCCGCAACTGCTGGGCTGGCCGCGCGACAAGATCGCGGCGCGGGTGGATGAACTTCTCGCGCTATTCTCGATGGACCCTGCGCAATTCCGCGACCGCTATCCGGCGGAACTGTCGGGCGGGCAGCAACAGCGTGTCGGTGTGGCGCGGGCCTTGGCCTCGCGGCCCGATCTTTTGTTGATGGACGAACCCTTTGGCGCGCTGGACCCGATCATTCGCACCCGCGCGCAAGAAGACCTGCGGCACATCCAGCAGCGGCTTGGCTCGACCATTATGCTGGTGACCCACGACATGGAAGAAGCGATCCGGCTCGGCGATCGCGTGGCGGTGATGGACGGGGGGCATCTGGTGCAGCACGGCACCCCCGCCGAGATCATCGCCGATCCTGCGACGGATTTCGTGGCGGATATGGTCGGCGATGTGGAACGGCCCCTGCGCCTGCTCTCTCTGATCCCCGTGTCTGAGTTGGTCGAAGAAGGCACCGCCGAGGGCATACCGCTGTCTGCCGACGCCAGCCTGCGCGACGCGCTCTCGGCCTGTCTGTGGTCCGGGCGCGGGGCGGTGCCGGTCGCGAGAGATGGCGTGCCATTGGGCCGGGTGACGCTGGATGCGATCCGCGCGCGGGCCGGGCAGCACGCATGAGGATCGGGTGGATCCTGCGGCCACTTCTTGTGGCGGTATTGCTGGCTCTGGTCCTGCGGCCTGAGTGGTTCACGCCGCTGCTCGCGCCCTTGGCCCCGGCAAATGGTCCGGTGATCTACACGCGCGCCTCTCTTCTGTCGCTCTCGCTGAGCCATTTGGCGCTGGTCGCGATGGCCTCGGCTGCGGCGACGGTGGTGGCGGTGACGCTGGCGATTCTTGTGACCCGGCCTGCAGGCGCGGCGTTCCGCCCGTTGTCACGCACCATCACCAACATGGGGCAGACCTTTCCGCCTGTCGCGGTTCTGGCGCTGGCCGTGCCCGCCTTGGGCTTTGGCGCAGGGCCCACGCTGGTGGCGCTGTTTCTTTATGGGCTTCTGCCGATTTTTGAGAACGCGGTGACGGGGCTGACCAATCTGCCGCCCGCAACGATGGAGGCCGCGCGCGGCATCGGGCTGAGCCGTTGGCAACGGCTGTGGCGGGTGGAACTGCCGCTGGCCCTTCCGGTGACGCTGACGGGCATCCGGCTGTCGGTGGTCATCGCACTTGGCACGGCGACCATTGGCTCGACCGTTGCGGCGCGGACCTTGGGTGAGGTGATCATCGCGGGGCTTTTGACCAATAACACCGCCTTCGTGGTGCAGGGCGGGCTGGCGGTGGGGCTGTTTGCGGTGCTGATCTATGACGCGATGGTGCAGCTTGAAACGCGGCTGGCGCGGCGCATGGGCGGCTGAGGCTCAGCCCCCGTTCGCGGCGATGATCTGCTCGGCCAAGTCTACCAGATCGTCCGAGAGGTAGTGCGGTTGCGGCACGTTTTCGGTCTCGATCAGGTTGTTGTTGGGGCGGGTCAGAAAAGCCCCCTTACAGCCCGCCGCCTGCGCGCCGATGGTGTCCCAAAGATGGCAGGCCACCATGCAAAGGTCATCGGTTTGTAGGTCCAACGCATCGGCCACCATCTGGTAGGTCGCCGGATGGGGTTTGAATTTTTCCACCTTATCGACGCTAAAACTGCGATCGAAGAAGTCAGCGATGCCAGCTTTCTCCAAAGGTGTCGGCGCGGGGGAGGGGGGCGAGTTGGTCAGCGTGACCAGCCGGAAACCTGCCTCGCGCAGCTTGCGCAGGGCGGGGGCGACATCCGGATGGGCGGGCATGGAGCCGATGAGGGATTTTAACTCGGCCACGTCCTCATCACTGATCGTCACGCCCTTGTTCGCGCCGACCATCCGCAAGACACCCCCCGCCAGCGCACCGAAGGGGGCATATCGGTCCGAGAGGGTCATGGTCTGCGAGTAGAGGATCAGCTCGGCAAACCATTCGCGCAGGACCGAGGCGTCGCCGAACACCCGCGCGAACAGCGGTTCCAGAGTTGTGATGTCGAGCAGGGTCTCGTTCACGTCGAAGACGATTGTAGAGACGGGTTTTTGATCGGGCATGGGGGTCCTTCCTGTCGCGGCGGGCGATGCGCCCGGTCATTGTGAAGAAACCCCCAGCCCTGTCAAAAGGTTTCAGACCCCCAAGCGGTCGCGCAGCCCGTACCACCATGAACCCATCACCGAATAGGGCACGCGCAACATGCGCCCGCCGGGGAAGGGGAACCACGGCACATTGGCGAAGACATCAAAGCGGGTCAGATCGCCGTCGATCGCTTCCGAAAGGATGCGCCCGAAGGTATGCGAGCCGGTCACGCCATGGCCGCTGTAGCCGTGCGCGAAATAGGTGTTGTCGCCGATCCGGCCCATCTGCGGGACACGGCTGAAGGACAGGGCAAAGTTGCCGCTCCAGGCATAGTCGATCATCACGTCTTTGAGTTGGGGGAAGACCTTGTCCATGTTCCGTTTGAGCTTGGCCTTGATGTCGCGCGGGTCTGCGCCGCCATAGACGGTGCCGCCCCCGAAGAGCATGCGTTTGTCGCCCGACAAGCGGTAGTAGTCGAGGATATAGCGGATGTCTTCGACGCAGGCATCGGTGGGCAGCAGCGCTTGAGCCTGCGCCTCGCTCAGCGGTTCGGTGGCCATGACTTGGGTCGAGACGGGCATCACGCGCGGGGTCAGCGTGGGCACCACATGGCCCAGATAGGCATTGCCGCAGAGCACCAGCGTCTTGCAGGTCATCGTGCCCTTGGCGGTTCTGACCACGGGGCGTGGGGCGTCGTGATCGACATCCGTCACGGGGGACATCTCATAGATCGTGCCGCCGTTTTTCTCAAACGCCGCCGCCTCACCGAGGGCGAGGTTGAGCGGGTGCATATGGCCGCCCGAATGGTCGATCAGCCCGCCTTCATAGAGGTCGGAATTGATGTGGGCGCGCAACTGGTCCTTGTCCAGCATCTCTTGATTGTCGATGCCGTAGCTCTGCCAGAGCTTCTGCCGCTCTTCCAACTCGCGCATATGCGCAGGCGTGAGGCCGGTGAAGATGTTCTTTTCCTTGAGGTCGCATTTGATGTCATAGGTGCGGACCCGCTCGCGGATGATCTCGCCACCCTCTTGCACCAACCCGGCCACGAAAGTCGCCGTGTCCTGACCATAGCGGCGTTTGATCGTTTGCAGGCTGGCGTTCAGCCCGTTGACGATCTGCCCGCCGTTGCGGCCCGAGGCCCCCCAGCCCACGCGCGCGCCTTCGATGATGGCGACCTTATAGCCCTTCTCGGCCAGATGCAGACCCGTCGACAGGCCGCTATAGCCCGCGCCGACGATGCAAACGTCGATCTCGTGATCGCCCTGCAATTCTGGGCGCTCAGGCGAGGGATTGGCCGAGGCCGCGTAGTAGCTTGACGTATGGCTGCCGTCACCGGCGTAGGGGGGACGAGACATCAGACGATCTCCAGATAGGTATCATATTCGAAATGGGTCACTTGCCGCGCGAATTTGCGCAGCTCTTGGGTTTTGCATTCGACCATCATGGTCTGCAACCGCGATGAGAAAATGCCGGGCACATCCGGCCCCTTGCGGAAGGCATCAATCGCCGTGGCCCAGTCGAGCGGCAGGTTGTCGAGCTTCATCGTATAGGCGTCGCCAGTGATCGGGGCGACGGGCTGCATGTCTTGCTCGATCCCCAAAAGCGCGCCGCCCAAGATGCTGGTCAGCACCAGATAGGGGTTCGCATCGGCCCCGGCGACGCGGTGTTCGATGCGCCGTGCCTTGGCGTCTCCGCCGGGGATGCGGATCGCGGCGGTGCGGTTCTCGTAGCCCCACGCTACATTGGTCGGCGCATGGGCACCCGGCAGCAAGCGGCGATAGGAGTTTTCATGCGGCGCGAAGGTCAGCGTGTTTTGCTGCATCGTTGCCAGCAGACCCGCCACGGCGTTGAGCATCAGGGCCGTGCCCTCATCCCCGCCATTGTCGAAGACGTTGACGCCGTTTTCATCTACCAGCGAGAAATGCACGTGAAAACCGCTGCCCGCCAGATCGCCATAGGGTTTGGCCATGAAGGTTGCGGCAAAGCCGTGTTTGCGGGCGATGCCGCGCACCAGCCGTTTGAACAGCACCGCGTCATCAGCCGCGCGCAGCGGGTCATCCACATGGCGCATGTTGATCTCGAACTGGCCCGCCCCATTTTCCGAGATCGCCGCATCTGCCGGGATGCCCTGCAATTCGCAGGCGTCATAGACCTCGTTCAGGAACTCATCGAAATGCTGCAATTCATCCAGCGACAGTGCGCCGTCGGAATCCAGCCGCTTGCCGGTCACCGGAGAGCAGGGCGCCTGCGGGTGATCCTCGGACGGATCAACGAGATAGAACTCCAACTCGGTCGCAACCACGGGGGTGAGACCGCGTGCCTTGAACTTGGCCGCCACTTCGGCCAGCGCCCGGCGCGGATCGCCGGGGAAGGGGGCGCCGTTTTCCTGACGCATCCAGAGCATCGCAAGCGCGGTCGGGCGCGAAGTCCATGTGATGGGCATCAAGGGGCGGCCCGTGAAATCGCACAGCCCGTCGGAATCCCCGGTCTCAAACACCAGTTCGCTGTTTTCGACGTCTTCGCCCCAGATATCCATGCCAACGATGGACAGGGGCATGCGCAGCCCGCCTTCGACAACCTTGGAGACTTGATCGGCTGGCACCCGCTTGCCGCGCATGGTGCCGTTAAGGTCGCAGACACAGGCAAAGATGGATTCGATTTCGGGATGTTGCGCCAGCCAGGCTTCGGCTTTGCTCTGAGACATGGGGTTCCTTTCGATATCGAACCTGAAAATGTGATACCATTTAGGGAAACGTCATACCACTATTCGCTTGTCTGTCAATCGCCCCGGAGCGTATGGTCAGCGGCGAAAGACCAAAGGCGGCCCGATGACCGACACCGAAAACGACGCGCTCAAGATTCCCGAAATCCCTGAGATTCCGGGCGGGACGACGCAGGAATATGTCTATGAGCGGCTGCGCAATGCGATCATGCTTGGCGCGATCACGCCCGGCACCTCGCTGACCATGCGCGGCATTGCAGAGCGTCTTGGCCTCAGCCCGACCCCGGTGCGCGAAGCAGTGCGGCGGCTGAGTTCGGAACATGCCATCCAGATCAAGGACAACCGCCGCCTGACCGTGCCGCTGATGACCTCTGACCGGTTCGAGGAACTGGTCGCCCTGCGCATCGCGGTCGAGACCCACGCCGCCCTGCGCGCCTTGCCCTATATCTCGGACATCGTGATCGACAGGCTGACCGAGATTGACGGCAGCATGGATCGGTTTGTGGCGGAACGGGACTCGGACCAACTGACGCTGCAGAACCAAGCCTTTCACCGGATGCTGTATTCGGTGAACCCGGCGCAGGCGTCCTTGCCGATGATCGAAAGCATCTGGCTGCAACTCGGCCCCTTTCAGCGGCAGGTCATCACTGAGGTGGCGGAATACTATCAGATTGACCGACATAAAGAGGTGTTAGCGGCACTTTCCGCACGCGATGGCGCAGCGCTGAGCGCGGCGATTGCCAATGACATCGTCGACGGTGTGCTCGACACGGGCCGCAAGCTGCTGGCGGCAGAGGCGGGCGGGGAAGCGGGCCAGATCTAGGTCCAGAGCGGCGTCTGGCCTTTGATCTATGAATTCCTTGGGTGATCAGGCTAGAACTGCGCCGAAGGATAGGGGAACGATGGGGGCTGGGGCGCGACATGCAAAGACATAGCATCGGGGGCAGGGGGGTACAGTCGCTCTGCGCGGTTTTGGTCGTCCTGCTGTCGGCCTGCGCGCCGCGCCCGGGCGGAGAGACTTTGACCGTCGTGCCGGCAGACGGCTCCGCGCGGTCTTTGGCGATCACCGTGGCCTCTACCCGAGGCCGCGACGCGCAGTCGGGGCATTATACCGATGCCCGGGCCCGTGGGCTCAATTATGAGCGGTTTACCATCGCCATCCCGCCAAATCATGAGGCCAGCAAGATCGAATGGCCTGACGAAGACCCCGACCCGAGCCGCAGCTTTGCGGTGACGGCGCGTGATCCCCTGCGCGGGCTAGATATCCGCCGACCAGGGCGGGCGCGGCAGGATGTGATGGTCTTTGTCCATGGCTACAACCAGACCTTTCCAGAATCGCTGTTCCGTTTGGCGCAGGTGGCGGCAGACGGGCATCTGCCCGAACAGCCGATCCTGTTTGCTTGGCCCTCTGCCGGAACCGTGGTGGGCTATGTCGCCGACAAAGACGCAGCGGCCTATTCGCGCGATGAACTGGTCGCCATGCTCGGTACCCTCGCCGCTGATCCCGATGTGGGGGAGATCACGCTTTTCGGGCACAGCATGGGCGGCTGGCTGGTGGCCGAGGCGCTGCGGCAATTGCGCCTGTCGGGGCAAGATGAGGTGATCGCACGGCTGAGCGATGTCGTGCTTGCGGCACCCGACATCGACGTGGATGTCTTTCGCAAACAGATTGAGGTGATCGGGCCGCTTGATCCACCCATGGCCATCCTCGTCGCGCCGGATGATCGGGCGCTGCGCATCTCGGCGGGTCTTGCCGGGGCGCGTCCTCGGATCGGGCGGACCAATGCCAGCACGCCTGCGGTGCAGGCGCTGGCCAAACGCTATGGTGTTTTGCTGGTCGATATCTCGGCCATTGGCGCGGTGGATGGCACCCATCACAACCGCTTTGCGTCTCTCGTGCAGTTGATGCCGGAAGGGGGCGATAGGCTGGCGGAGGCCCGTGCACAGGTCGGTGCCTTCATCCTCGATCCCGTCTCGGCCACGCTGGTCGCGCTGTCGCGCTAAGGCGGGCGGCTTGCACTTGGCCCGCGCCGCGCAGTATGGGGGCGCGAGCCGACCTAAAAGACCGATTTCCCCAGCCCGAGCGGAGCCAGCCCCATGACCATCACCCATCTCGTCACCCATTCGGGCGGCTTTCACGCGGATGAGCTTTTGTCCTCCGTCATTCTGACGCGGCTCTACCCGGAAGCGACCCTGCTGCGCAGCCGTGACGTCCAGTGGATCACGCCGGGCGCAGGGCGGATCATCTATGACGTAGGCCGCGATTATGACGCCGAGGCGTTGATCTTTGACCACCACCAACGCCCCGGCCCGCTGCGCGAAGATGGCCAGCCCTTCAGCTCTTTCGGGCTGATTTGGCAGCACTATGGCCGCGACTATCTGCGCAGCTTTGACCTGCCCGAGGCCGACCTTGAGGATATTCACCGCAGCTTCGACCAAGGTTTTGTGCTGCCGGTTGACCTGATCGACAATGGCGCGCTTGAGCCGTCGGTGGCGGGGCCGCTGGCGGGCATGACCCTGCCGGTGCTGTTGGAGACACTGAAACCCGTTTTCGATGAACGGGGCGAGGGTGCCGACGACCGCGCGTTCATGGCCGCTTTACCAGTTGCCCGCGCCTTTGTCGAAGCCGCGATCAAAGGCAAAGCCGCCAAACGCCGGGCCGAGTCGATGGTGATGCAGGCCATTGAGGCGGCAGGCAGCGGGCACGTGTTGGAATTGCCGACGGGCATGCCCTTCCGCTCGGCGGTGGAGAAGGCCGGAGCGGATCATCTGCTTTTCGTCGTGCACCCGCGCGGGGAGGATTGGGCGCTGACCACGATCCGCAAAAGCGGCGACAGTTTCGAGGCCCGCGCCGATCTGCCCGAGGCTTGGGCCGGGTTAACGGATGCCGAATTGGAGGCTGCAAGCGGAGTGCCGGGGGCAAAATTCTGCCACAACGCGCGCTTCATCGCCGTGGCGGCAACCCGAGAGGCAGCGCTGCGCATGGCCGAACTGGCGGTCGCGCAAGCCGAGTAAGGCCGAGGCCCCAAAGGGCCCCGGCAGAGGTCACATATAGGCGTCGGAGGTCAGGAAAAACATCGTTTCGCTGACCTGTATCTCATGGGCGAAAGTCCATGTCGGCGCATGACGCTGGTAGCGGTCGGAGGCCATGAGCGCGCGAAAGCCCGCTGCGGTCCCCGGCCCCCATGCGCCATCAATCGCCCCCGTGTAGTAGCCTTCGTGTTTGAGGCTGTCTTGCACCATCCGGCGCGCGCCCAGATCGCGGCTTTGGAACAGGGTCTGCACCTCGGCAAGGGTCACCTCCGCCGATTGCGCGTAGAGCGGGCTGACACGCAATGACGCAGCACCGATAGCGGCGGCGGTGAAAAATCCTCTTCGCTTCATCGTAATTCCTCTCAAACTATACCGAAGCCGAAATACGAACTCATCGGCCTCGGCGCCCCTCCCCGGGGCGGCATATACAATGCGGTTTTGATGGAATCGAATTGCGGTTTTTTCTTGTCCGATATTCGCTATTTAGGGGAATTTTCGGAAATAGTTCCCGTAAATGGATAGGCCCGCTAGCGCTGATCGTCGAGCCAGATCGACAGGAATCCTTCGGCTTGGGCAGCCGTTTCGGCTTCTTGCAAAGCCTGCTTGTGGGCCTCGGCGCGGCGGTTGCGGATCAGGTCAATGCGCTTGGCCTCGGCGAAGAGCCCGTTCAGCCTGTCGTGGATGCCCGCGCTATCGGCGCGCAGCCGATCGGCCTCGGCCTCTTTGCGGTGGATCGTTTCCGAGACGTTGCGGATGAAGGCCGAGACCACGCGTGTCGATTCCACGGCATCGGGGTCGCCACGGTCATTCAGCTGCTCCATCAGACTGTGGCGTTCGTTTTCGATCTGGGTCAGGGCGCGGTTCACCTCGGCCATCTCCAGCGCCACATTTTCCATCTCGAAGCGTTTGAGCCGCGACAATACGGCCAGCCCGTCGCCGCGCCGCGGTTTCACGGCTTGGCGCCCTGCGACAGAACAATGAGCCGCTCGCGCATCCGCTCAAGCACCTCAGGGTCAAGCAGCGGTAGCCCCGCCATCGGGGGAACATGGCCGATCACCCCGTGCCGACGCATGGAATTGGGCAGGCGGGCTTCTGCTTCGGCTGCCTTGTCGACCTTTTCTGCGCCTTTTTCGTCGTCCGTGCTGGCGGCCAGCCCCGGCCCGGCAAGAAGCGCGACGAGCGCAATCAGGGGCAGGGGCTGGGCGCGCATCATACCGCGGGCAGTTCGCGCTGCGAGGCCTCCACGGCGGAGAAGTTCGGCTGTTTCGTCGTGGGGATGTTGCCGCGGCCCAATTCGATGCAGATGCCGGGGGGGTGGCCCGCCACGATGGCCACGATCACGTCGCGGATCACGGTATATATCGCGCCGTCTTCCTCTTCGATCTGCTCCAACCGGCCCGCGATGGGCTGTACCATGCAGTAAGCAAGGAAGACCCCAAGGAAGGTGCCCACCAAGGCCCCGCCGATCATCGCGCCAAGGATCTCTGGCGGCTTGTCGATCGAGGACATGGTTTTGATTACCCCCAGCACCGCCGCGACGATGCCGATGGCGGGCAGCCCGTCGGCCATGCTCTGGATCGCGCTGGCAGAGACGAGCGATTCATGGTGGTGCTTCTTGATCTTGCGGTTCAACACGTCTTCCATTTGAAAACGGTCGTCGAATTGCATCGACATCATGCGGAAGCTGTCGGCGATGAGGTCGGTCAGAAAATGGTCTTTCATCAGCTTGGGGTAGCGTTGAAAGATCGGGCTGGCCTCGGGGTTTTCGATATGCTCGTCCATCGCGACGATGCCCTTGGTCTTATAAAGGCGCGCCAGTTCGAACATCAGCGCCAGTAGATCGTTGTAATCCGCCGCCTTCCACCGCGGCCCCTTGATCACGCGCATCACGCCGACCAGCGATGACTTCACCACCGAGAAGGAGTTGGCGATCACGAAAGCCCCGAGAGAGGCGCCGCCGATCATCATGCCTTCATAGGGTAGGGCGTGCAGGACGATGTCCATATTGCCCCCCGACAGCATGAAGCCGCCAAAGACCAGACCGAAGACCATTACAAGACCAAGCAAGAGTGTCATTGCTGCACACGCCTCCAAAAAGAAACTATTCTTACTTTATCCTTGAGTGAATGGGTCTATACAAGTATTATCTAGAAAAGAACTTGGGTTTCTATGATGAATAGTGGTTTTTCGGTCAAAGAAGAGTTGAGGAATGATGTCGACGCTCTGCAAGAGCCCGACGCCTTCGCCTATTTCGTCGACCCCTCCGAGCTTTCGGTGCTCGTGCAGGGTTGGCCCGAGGAGATGCGGCTGCTGCTTTGCATGGATGCGGGCGGGCTTTGTGAGTTCGTGGTCTTTCACAATGACGAAGAGCACGCGGTCTTTGACCGGGTTGCGGATATCCTTGATCGTCCCGTGGGCAGCTTTGCCGTCAGCCCCGAAGTTGAGGGGCATCCCTGCCGCAGGTTGTTGTTTTCTGAGGAAAACGCGCTGTTGAAGGCGATTCAGGAAAGCAAAACACTGGAAGAAACGGCGGCGGATTACCTGATCAATTACAACTTCGCCCGCGAAGAGGGCTTGGATTTCGACGAGTTGATGCGCCAGCGCCCTGAGTTGGAGCAGTTCCAGCGCGTCAGCACCAACAAGATCTTTCCCATCGGCACCCGCAAGCGCCGCAAGCTGCGCACGGGCCCGCCCGAAGGTTATATGCCCTCCGCCGAGGTGCAGCCGGGTGAGTGTTTCTATGTGCGCCTTGAAATGTGGCTCGCCGGGGGGCGGATGCGAATCGCGGCCAGCCCGGAAAAGCCGCTGCCCATGGTGCCGACCTTGGTGCGTGACATTGCGTTCCGTGATGATTTTGCATCGGTCTACATTCCCCGCGACACGCTCGCGGCGGAGTGGCGGCCCAAGGATAACATGGTGATCGACATCCCGGCCGAGCTTTTCCCCGCCGGGTTCAGCGACAGTTGTGAGCGGCGCGAAGTGAAGGTCTCGGTCATGCCCCGCGGTATCTTTGTCGAATTCGGCGCACACATTGACGTGCCCCCGGCACCCGAGCCTGAGTTGCTCGACCCCGCGACGTTGACACCGCAGCCGCCCGCACCGCGCAAGAGCCTGTGGAAGTCCCTGCATATCCCGCTGATCGCGGTGGCAGGGCTGGGGGTGACCGGTCTGTTCAGCACGATCATCGCGCAGACGACGGGGAATGACGTGGCCCCCGATCCGGCCCCGAAAAGCGCGATTTTCAAAACCGTCGCGCAGATGGAGCCGTGATGCATTCTGCACGATATGGCGGAAAAGTGCTTGCCAATGCTTGCGCGGGTTCCAAATACAATTCGAATCGTGATAAGAATAAACGGCAAAGAATTGTTTATCTTTGCTGCGCCCCTTGCGAAGCGCTTCTTGAATGCTTCGCGAACCTTGCAGAAGGCAAGATTAACTTAACAAGGAAGTTGCTTCATGCCTAATGTACCCCCCAAGCAGAATCTAAGCGATACCGCGATTGCGACCATCGTTTCGGGTTTCGCCAGCCGCAGCGATGTGACGATCGACGATATTTTGACCTTGGTCGAACGTCTGCGCGCCACCCCAGCTGACGCCCCTGCCACCGCATTGGCCAATATCCCCGCCGCCGTCGCGCCCATCGCGCCCAAGGCCCAAGGCATGACTGCCGCGCCGGGTGAGCAGCCGATGACCGATGACACGATCTTTTGCCTGTGCTGCGGCAAGGGGTTCAAAATGCTCAAGCGTCACCTCGGGGCCGAACATGGGCTGACCGAAGCGGAATACCGCGTGATGTTCAGCCTGCCCGCCGACGCGCCGCTGGTCGCGCCGAGCTACTCCAAGCGCAAGGCCGAATACGCCAAACGCGCAGGGTTGGGCAAATACAGCCGCGACAAGTCGGACAACAACGCAGAGCTTTCCTGATCTGGCCCCGGGCCCGATCTTGCGTAGTCGGGAGGCCGTGTGATGGCTGACAAAAAGAACGCGATGATCATCATCAAGCGCTACGACGCGGAGGGCGGCCATGCCCACCACGGCGGCGGTTGGAAGGTGGCCTATGCGGACTTCATGACCGCGATGATGGCGTTTTTCCTGCTGTTGTGGATCCTCGCCGCCTCGGATGAGGAAAAGCTGCGCGGTCTGGCCAATTACTTTACGCCGACGGTGTCGGATGGGGGCTCCTCCTCGGATGCGGCGGCGGACCTGCGTCCGCTGATGGCCGCTGGGGTGATGACCGGCGCGGTCGACAACACTGGCAATGTGCAAAAGCCGACCTTTGGCCGGGACAACCCGATGATGGTTTTTGACAGCCGCCTGCGCGACAAACCGGCGGCAGTGGTCGTGGAATATGCCGAAGCGCCCGAGCCTGCGGCAGCCGCCGATCCCGCTACATTGGCCGCGATCGAGGAATCCGAGCGCCGCCAGTCCGAGATCGACCGCATGGCCGAAGACATCGCCGAGCGGATCACCTCGGACAGCGCGCTGAATGATCTGGCGCGCAATGTCCGGTTGGAGAAATCGAACGGGGCGCTGACGGTTCAGGTGCTGGATCAGGATGAGCGGTCCCTCTTTGCGCGGGGCAGTGCGGACGTGACCCCCAAGACCCGTGAATTGCTGCTGGCCATCGGTGATGTGATCGCCGATCAGAACCAGCCGGTCGAGATCGTGGGCCATACCGATGCCGCCGCCTTTGGCGCGAACAACGGCTACACGAACTGGGAATTGTCGGCAGATCGTGCGAATGCCACGCGTCGCACGCTGATGGCTGCGGGGATCGCTGGCGCGCGCTTCATGCGGGTTTCCGGTGTGGCCGACACGCAACCGATCAACACAATCGATCCCTTGGCCTCGGAAAATCGCCGCATCTCGATTCGCTTGGTGTACCAGGCCGAGTAGCCCTTGTTTTCAAGGCTCTATCGGCCCGGTTGTGCGTAATTCAAGCCTCGACAAAAGTGCGACATACCTGCCGCTGATTCCCAAAAATAATATCCGGTCTTGAAAAATTGTTGACGGTCAAGGTCTTGCGATCTAGACCTAAAGCAATAAACGAGCACCGGGCACCTAAAAAACTTTTAAAAAACGCCCGGATAAACCATGGACAGAATGTCCTGAACGAGGCGGAAATGCAGGTAAACTCACTTATAGGTGGCATCTGGAAGGGTGCCTGCCACATGGATTCATCGGCCGATGGCCGTCATTTCAACATGCTGATCCGGGCGCTGATCCCGGTTCAAGCTTCGGTCTTCGAGATGCAGGATTGGGCCGGTCACCCGGTGGCAATGCCTGATTGCATCGAACCGATCCCGGGCATCTGCCTTGGCGATATCCTTGCCGAAGAACTCGACGCCGATGTGCCTTATGGCTCGCTCGTCGTCATTCGCAAAAGCGACAATTTCACCAATATCTCCCAAGCCGCCGGTGCGCTGGTGGGCGAAGTCTTGATCGGGATCATCGGACGCGGACTGTTCCCGATGATGGACGAAGACAGCGTTCTGCATGCATTGGGTCAGGCATATCATCATGCGGCAGAGGCGGATGAGCTGCTCAAGCTGGGGCTTGAGCCTGCGGCCTTCCGCATGGGGCTGAGCGCGGTTTTGGGGCAGTACTGGGGCCGTCCTGTCGACAGTCACTCGGTCTTTGCGGCACAGCCCGCCGAGAGCGCACAGATTTCGCTGCGGGCCCTGACCGGCACAGAGACACCCGTGACCCTCAATCAGTGGACTTTGCGGTTGAAAGCCCTTGTTGAAGGCCGCAGCGCGCGCCGCGCCTTCGAAGATCAGCGCGGAAACGTGCGGATCTCCTGATCCCAAAAGGGCCTTCGGGTTCCCTTGTGGAAGCCTAAGTTGGAGGACGTCAAATGATTGCTCAGCTTCAGGCAGCACCAGCGGTGCCAAGTGTCCCAGGTCTCGGGCAGCCGTCCCCAAAAGGGGCGGCCGAAGGCTTTGCCGCGCTGATGCAGGGCATGGCGGGGCAGGAGGCCGCGCCAGAGCCGCAGGTTCAGGGCATGCAAACCCCCTTGCCGGAGACAGACACCGCCGAGGATGCGCTGCCTGAGGGGATCGACCTTGAGACGGCAGAGGGGCTGATGGCCCTGATGGATCACACCATCGCGGGGCTGGAGGAGGCCAACCACCCGATCACCCCAAAGGCCGCACTCGCCGCATTTGCCGAAGCCTTGGGCGCGGCGCCGCCCGACAGTGTCGGCGCGTTGGAAGCGGTGGCCCAAATTGACGACCTCAGCCTTGAGGCCGCGCTGGAAGAGAAACTTGGCCGTGCCCTGCGCATCCCGACGCCGACCAGCCAGCTTAGCATCGCGTCGGCGGTGGTGCCGGTCGTCGGACGGGTCGCCATCGTCAGGGGGCCGGTCTTGGGGATGGCCGAAGGGGCCGCGCCGGCTTTGCAAATCGATGGGATCGTTGGTCAAGTCGCCGCCAAGCCGGTAACCTCGGGCGACACGCCGGTCCTGCGGTTGACGCCTGATGCGACTACAGAAAGGGTCGTCGCTGCGCCCGCCGCCTCTGCCGCTCCCACCGCGGCTGCCGAGGCCAGTACAAGTCCCATCCCGCAGGTGGACTTGAGCGCGGAAGCCGCAGATCCCCGCATCACCGCCGCCGCCGACCGGTTCAGCGCCGCTGTCGATGCCGCCAAGGCACCCCAGCCCGGCGCGAATGCCCCGGCAGCCGAGGCCGCGCTGCGCGAAGTGGCCGCTTTGACCGCGCTGCAGGCCCCCCAGAGTGAGGGGCTTCGCCTCAGCCCGCCGCAGCCGACACCCGCGCCGAACCCCGCCGCCGCGCCAGATGAGCAACTGCGCCAGCATGTCAGCCAGCAGATCCGCGGCCTCGACACCGCGGACAACAAGCTGCGCTTCTCGCTCTCGCCCTACGGCATGGGCGAGATCGAGATCGAGGTTGTGCGCAGTGAGGCGGGGCGCATGCAGATCGCCATGACCACCGAAAGCGCCTCGGTGCTGAACATGTTGCGGCAAGACCGCGAACAACTGCTGGATGCGCTGCAGTCGCGCGGCATCAGCGCCGATAACGCCGATCTAGATTTCCAGACCTTCGGGGACCGGGGCCGCAACGGCGGGCAGCAGCATGGGCCAGAGTTCACCCAAAGAGCAGCGCAGGCCGATGATGCGCCGGGCACTGACGCCCAGCCCTTGGCGCAAACCCCCAGCTCAAACTTGAGCGCCGGGCAGTTGGATATCCTCACCTGAAAGGCGAGACCATGATTGACGCGACCACAGCAAGCACCCTGAGCACCGCCAACACCTCGGCGGCGGCGACCTCTTCGGCAGAGCTTCAAGAGAGCTACAACAGCTTTCTGACCCTACTGACGGCGCAGATCTCAAACCAAGACCCCCTGAACCCGGTGGATTCGACGCAGTTCGTTTCGCAGTTGGCGCAATTGACCCAAGTCGAGCAGAGCATCGCCACCAACGCGAGCCTTGAGCAGATCAGCGCGATGCTTTCCACCGTCGGCGCGATGTCGGACCTGCAATTGATCGGGCGCGACGTGCTTGTCCCCTCGAGCCAAGTGCGCATGACTGAAGATGAATTCCCGCTGAGCTATCAGCTCAATGCCGGGGCGGAGGATGTGACCGTCCGCATCTATTCCCAAGACGGCAGCCTGATCCGCGAGATGCCCGGCCCCTCTACCGCAGAGGGGGAGGTGATCGACGTGGATTGGAACCGCCTCGATTCAGTCGGCCTGCCGGTGCCGCCCGATACTTTCCGGGTTGAGATCACGGCGACGGATGCCGCTGGCAATGACGTGGGGGTGACCCCGTTGACCCGGTCCGAGGTGACGCGGGTGAACTTCACTGCCTTGGGGCCGGAGTTGGAGTTGGATAACGGGGAATCCGTGCTGTCGAACGTGGTGCGTTCGGTTCTGTAAACCTGCGGCGCGGCGCGGGTCAGAGCCGCGCCACATCCTGTTTGTAGAGCGATACGAACATCACATCGTCGACGCCCTTATGCTCTTTGCTGATCAGATCGCGCAGCAACCGCGAGAGGGCTTCGCTGTCAATCGCCACCCCGCGCAGCACAGCGCTTTCGGCGGCGAGGTTCATCGCCTGCAAAAGGGAATCGCGCATCCGCGTCGCATCTTCGACCCGGCGGTAGCGTTCGGCCAATTCCAGCGTTCCCATCTTCAGCGCGAAATCCGCCACGATATAAGAGACGCTGTTGGTCTTCTCTACCGGGATCGTCATCTGACCAAGCCGCACCACGGTGCGGTCCTTGGCCAGTTCATAGCTGTCCATCGGCGCTTGGGCCTCATCCTTGGCGGATGCCTCGCCATGGGCGTCTTTCTCGGGGGTGTGGCCCGCGTCTTTTACCACCTCATCCGCGCCAAGGGGGGCGTTTTCATCAATCTCTGTTCCCGCCGCTTCGGCTGGGGCAGGGCCAAGGGCCAGACCGGCGCCATAGCCTGCGCCCATGCAAAGCAAGGGGAGTGCTACGAATGCGATTGCTGCCTTTTTCATGTTCGACCTTTCCTGAGCTTTCGTCAGGTTTAACGGTCGATTGCGACGGCAATGGTCTCACTTTGTGACCAAGTCGCGAATTAATAGGGCAGGATCACATCCATCGCATCTTCGCCGTAACTGCGCTCTTGGGCGCGCGAAAGCGTGCCACGACCGCCATAGGCGATGCGGGCCTCGGCGATCTTGTCATAAGAGATGGTGTTGTCATCGCGGATGTCGGCAGGGCGCACGATCCCAGCCATGCGCAGCTCACGCAGCTCTTGATTCACCATGATTTCTTGGCGTCCCGCGACCACAAGCGTGCCGTTGGGCAATTTGTCGATGACCAAGGCGGCCACTTTAAGCTCGATCTGTTCGTTGCGCGAAATGGCGCCAGAGCCGCTTGCCTCGGAGGCCGAGCCGATCTCGACGACATCGCCGCTCGGTAGGTCGGCTGCGCTGATTCCGGGCAGAATTGCGGCAATTTTCGCGCCATAGCCAAAGAATGTCGGGAAACCGATAGAGCTTGCACCCTCGCGCTCGCGGTCGGTTGAGTTGCGCAACTGCGCGCGGTCGTCGATTGAGATCACGACCGTGACGATATCGCCGATATCATCGGCGCGCTGGTCCGCAAACAACGCTTCGCTGCGGGCCGAGAAGAGCGAGGCTTTGGCACTGCCGCGACGTGGCGGCTCCATCGCGACGGCGGGCATCGGCACCTGAACGCGGGCCACCTCGGGGATGGTTTGCCCATCCACCACGATCGGCGAGGGCTGCGGATCGCGGTCGAAGTGATCTGCGGTATCGCAGGCGGTCAGGGCAAGGGCCGCGCCCAACATCAAGACAGAGGGGCGCGCGAAAGCGGTGGTCATCGAATGATCTCCACGGTCCCTTCGCCGGTGGCGATGCCGGTGACCGTTTTGTTGCTGACAAGGTTCACGATACGGATTTCCTGCCCCTCATGCGCATCATCAAGCGCGCGCCCCGGAGAGGAGAGGGCCAGAAGCCCGTCGCTGAAATAAATATCCACCCGTTCGCCCCGGTTGATGACCAGGGGCTGGATGATGGACTGGATCTGGATTGGGCGGCCCGGCGTCAGTACGCGGCGGACCTGTTTGCCGATGACCTCTTCCATATCCGTCATCACATAGGTGCCGATGCGGCCCACGGGCAGGCGCATGACGGTCAGGTCGTCTTCCATGATGATTTCATCGGGCAGCAGGCGCGTGAGCGGGACAGGGACCGGCATGGTCACAAGGGCATAGCCGCCGATGCGCTGCACCTCGCCCGTCTCAAGCACCGCATTCGCCAGAAATTTGCCGCTGCGCGGGTCCATCCAGAACTCTGCCAGCGTCAACACGGCGTCAGCTGGGGCGTCCTTGACGGTGATCTCGAACTCGCCGTCTTGCGGCAGGCTGTCGGCGTAATCCGTGCGCGCGCGTTCCTCGACCAACACGCCGATGGGGGCCGACAGGGCAGGGCCCGTCAGCACCATCAGGCCAAGGAAGAGGGCGGCGAGCCGTTTCATTAGCGGATTTGGTTCGCAGCCGAGAGCATCTGGTCTGCGGTCTCGATTGATTTGGAGTTCATCTCATAGGCGCGCTGCGCCGAGATCAGATCGGTGATCTGCTGGATGACATTCACGTTGGACGCCTCAAGATAGCCCTGACGGATCATCCCCGCGCCCGGATCACCGGGGTTCACCACCTGCGCCTCGCCCGAGGCTTCGGTCGCCAGCAGGAAGTTGTTGCCCACCGGGCGCATCCCCGGCTCGTTGACAAAGGTGGTCAGGCTGAACTGGCCCAGTTCCACCGGCACGGGATCGTTTTCGACATAGGCCATGACGACGCCCTGTTCGTTGATCTCGACCGCTGTGGTGTTTTCGGGCACGACCATGCCCGGCTCGACACGGTAGCCCTGCATGGTGACGATCTCCCCCTCGGGGGAAAGTTGGAACGACCCGTCGCGGGTATAGGCGGTGCCGCCATCGGGCAGCGTGACCGAGAAATACCCACGCCCGTCGATAGCGACGTTAAGCTGGTTCTCGGTGGCAACCATGCCGCCTTGGGTATTCAGCCGCACGGTGCCTGCGGTCTGCACGCCCATGCCGATATCGATGCCCACGGGGCGGGTCGATCCGGCCTCGGAAGTGACAGCGCCCTCGCGCTGCATGGATTGATAGATCAGATCCTGAAAGGCGGCGCGGCTGGCTTTAAATCCGGTGGTGTTCGCGTTGGCGATGTTGTTCGAGATCACATCGACATTGGTCTGCTGCGCCATCATGCCGGTTGCGGCGATGCTAAGTGCCTTCATTGTCTCGTTCCTTCCGTTTCACGGATGTCGGGGTCAGACCGCCTGCGCGATCCGTTTGAGCGAGTCGCGGCGCAGGTCGTCCGCATTGCCCATCATGGTATTGGTGCGCTCATAGGCGCGTTGCACGTCGATCAGCCGGGTCATCTCGCGCACCGGGTTGACGTTGCTAAGCTCCAGCGTGCCTTGGCGCACCTGCACGGCTTCGGCCACGGCGGGATTGGCAGCGCCCTCGGGCGCAACCAGCATGCCGCCGCCAAGACGCTTGTAGCTTTGGATTTCAGGGATATTAAAAACGCCGATACGGCCCAGCGGGCCGGTCTCACTGCCCGAAATCGTGCCGTCTTCGGAAATGTTGATGTCGCCTATGCCCGCGGGGGGCAGTTGGATCGGCGCACCGCCCGCGTCGAGTACTTTGGCCCCCGACAACAGGGTCAGATTGCCCTCAGGGTCGAGGACAAAGCTGCCATCGCGGCCAAAGGCCTGCTGCCCGTCGGCGGTTTGATAGCTGAACCACCCCTCACCATGCAGCGCCACATCCAGCGGGTTGCCGGTCTGCGACAGCGCGCCGGGGCGGGTGTCGATGTAGGAGCCTGTGTCGCTGACGAATGCCGCCTGATCGTCGCCAAGCGCTGTGTTGTCCTGCAACAGCGCTTCGAACACCACATGCTCGCCCTTGTAGCCTGCGGTGCTGGCGTTGGCGATGTTGTTGGCGGTGATGTCGAGTTGGCGCTGAAGGGAAGTCGCCAGCGACATGCTGATATGGCTGGTTTCCGTCATGGCGGGCCTCAGTTTGGGCAAGGATGGCGTGACTTTATTGAAGGTCAGTGTGAAATAAAGAATGGATCTTTACAAGAATAAAGTGCATCTATTCATAGAATGAAGCATCTGCACAACATTGTCCTTGGTCTCTCTTTGATCTTGGCCGCGCCCTTGGCGGGGGAGGAGGGCGCTATCTTTGCGCCTCTGTCCTTGGTGGAACATGGGCAGGAGGATTTCCTTGCCGCCCGTGAGACGCTGATGATGCAGCTTTTCGCCACGACCGATCCGGATGCCTCCCAGCGGGCCGCGGCGCTGCTGGACCTTTCGGAATTGCACCTTGCATGGATGATGCGCCCTGAGGCGGCAGGCTTTTTGGCGGCGCTCGACGGCGAGGCCCTCAAAGGTGACGCAGCGCGGCGGCATCGAACATTGAACCTCGCCCTTGCTTTGTTGGAAGAGGACGCGGGCGCGGGCGGAGATTTGGGGCAGGCGGTGTCTTGGTCCGTCGGGTGGAGCGAGGGGCAGGCCCTGCGGGCAGCGGCCTTTGCCCGGCTGGGGGCGGCGGAGGAGGCGGCGCGTTTGATGCCGCGCACGTTGGAGAGTCTCGGCGCCCTGTCACCCGCGATCCAAGCCGCGGTCCTGCCGGACCTGCTTGAGGCGGCTTTGGAGGCCGAGAATTGGGATGTGGCGCAGGCACTGGCCGCGCAGTTTCCTAAACATGCAGAGTTGCGCGATGGCCCCGCCTATCGCTACCTGCTGGCCCGCGCGTCAGAAGTGTCGGGCGATCTTTTGATGGCCTTTGAGGGCTATGTCCAAGCCGCGCAGGGCCGCGATCTCTATGCGCAACGGGCGCGGCTCGCGCTGGTTCGGATGGGGCGAGAAACCGAGACTTTGCCGGGGAAAGATGCACTGTCGCTGCTGAAAACCGCGCGCTGGATGTGGAGCGGGGATGACCTTGGCCGCGAGGGCGCGGTGCTGCTGGCCGAGGTCGCGACAGAGCAGGGCGATACCGATACCGCCCTTTGGGCCTTGCATAATTTGCTGCGCAGCGCCCCTGATGATGAGGCCGACGCGCTACGCGCACAGGCGCGGGATATCTATGGCGCATTCTACGCGGCGGGCGCCGCAGGTGAACTCGATCTGGGGCCGTTCCTTGAGGGGCACGCCCGTATCAGCGCCCGCTGGCGCTTTGATCCGGGTTTTGTGGAAAATGCCGTCGCCGTGCCGCGGCGCCTGCTGGGCACCGGGATGACCGCCCTTGCTGCGCGCGAGTATCGCGCGTTGCGTGAAATGGTCGAGGCTCTGGAGGGGGTCGGGACGCATGCCCCCGATGCAGCTCTTTTGGCCGATCTGCGCCGCGGCGAGGCCCGCGCGCTTTTGGCGGGCGGGCAGGCAGATGCGGCCGTAGATTTACTGAGCGGCTATGCCGACGATCAGGGGGCCGAGGCCGAAGCTCTTTTGGTCGAAGCCTTGGCGCAGGCGGGCCGCACGGATGAGTTGGCCGCCCTGCGGCTGCGCGCCCAAGACATGGACCTGCGCCGCAGCCGTGCCGTGGCTCTATACGAGACCGGCAAATGGGGCGCGGCCCGGCAAGCCTTTCTTGAAATGTGGGAGGCCCATCCCCCGCAGTTCGCCTTTGCCGATGCCACGCGCCTGACCCTTGCCGCCTATCAGGCGGGCGATAGTGAGACCGTCGCCCGGGCCGCCGCGGCCTTTCCCGCGCTTGCCGAACTGCCCGGCTGGGCAGACCTCGCCACCGGGCTCGGCGCGCAGCCCCGAGGGGAGGGGCCGCGGGGATCAGACGTGATGCGGCTGAGTATGGAAAGCGCGGATCGTATCCTTGATGCCGTGACCAAAGTGACGGACGTCAAGGAAAGTCAGTGACATAAATATCAAATGCGAATTTTATTCTTGCTTTGGTCATGAAAAGTCGGCTTTGTCATGTATAACCCAAGAATAACAAGAACGAGCAGGATCAAGTCATGAGCATTACAAGCGCCCTTCAGATCGGGGTCAGCGGGTTGCAGGCCAACTCCTCCCGCGTCCAGAATATCTCTAGCAATATCGCCAACGCCAATACGGTCGGTTATCGGCGGACCTTCTCGGAATTCGTGACGCAGAACACCGGGTCGACGCAGGCGGGGGTGCTGACGGATGTGCGGGCCGATATCTCGGCCAATGGCAACATCATGGGCACCGGTCGCTCAACGGATCTGGCGGTGCAGGGCGATGGCTTTTTCGTCGTGTCGCGCAACCCCAATGATCCTGTCGAGTCCAATTACTACATGACCCGTGCGGGATCCTTTACCCCGGATCAGGACGGCAACCTGCGCAATTCGGCGGGTTATTTCCTGTCGGGCTTTCCCACCGATGCAGCCGGGGCCACCGGAAGCGTCAGCAGCACCAGCTACAATGACCTCAGCACTGTGAATGTGGCGAGCTATCAGGTTCAAGGCACGCCCAGCACCCGCGTTGGCGTTTCGGGCAATGTGCCTGCGCAAGAGACCGGCGCCGGCACCACCGGCACGGCCTTCGAATCCACCCTGCGCTATGTGAACCAACTGGGCGGCAGCGATGCGCTGAACCTGTCTTGGACACCGGGGGCCACGGCCAATGAATGGACCGTCAGCATCAGCGATGAAGCGGGCAATAACTACGGCGATGCGACGGTGAATTTCACCGACAGCGGCGTCAATGCGGGCAGCCCTGAGAGCTACACGCCCGGCACCCTGCCGATTGACCCCGCGACCGGCGTTGTGACCCTGCAGATCAACAACGGCGGCACCCCACAGCCGCTTGAGATCGACTTCGGCGCGCCCGGCACCTTTGAGGGGATGACCCAGTTCTCGGGCGATTACACGCCTCCGGCTTTTGCGGATGACGGCACCGAGACCGGCAGCCTTGAGCGGGCCGAGATGAGCGATAGTGGCATCCTTTACGGGGTCTTTGACAATGGCCAGCGCCGCGCGCTGTTCCAAGTGCCGCTTGCCAATGTTGCCAACCCCGACCAGATGCGCTCGGTCGATGGCAACGCCTACGTTGCCACCCGCGATTCCGGCGCGGTGAGCATTGGCAATCCGATGCTGAACGGTCTGGGCAGCATCAACAGCGGCGCGCTGGAAGGCTCCAACGTGGATATCGCCCAAGAGCTTACCGACCTGATCCAAACGCAGCGGGCCTATTCCTCAAGCGCCAAGATCATCACCACCAGCGACGAAATGCTGAGTGAAACGCTAAGTATCAAACGCTAACCCGGTGCATGAATGAGCATCTCATCCGCCTTTAGCATTGCCCGCAGCGGGCTGAGCACGACAGAGGGTCGCGCCAACCTTGTTGCGGGCAATATCGCCAATGCGCAAACCGAAGGTTACGCCCGCCGTGAAGCGGCGCAGGTCTCCACCAACGGTCAAAGCGGAACGGTCGAGCTGCGCATCGCGCGGCAGGTGGATGAACGCCTTGCAGGCTTGTCGCGGAATGCTTCGGCTGAACTGGGTCAAGCCTCTGCCACAAACGAGATTCTCGGCAGTTACCTGATCACGTTGGGCGAGCCGGGCGATGAGGTTTCCCCCGCCGCCCGTCTGGCGGAGTTTCAGGCCGGTCTCGACCTTTTGGCGAACAACCCCTCCGATCCTGCGGCGCAGAACGACCTGCTGTCGCGGACCGAGACCTTGGTGCACAGCATCAACAAGGCCGCCATCGAGCTTGAAGCCAGCCGCGGACAGGCTGGCGATAGACTTGTGTCAAGCGTGGGCGAGGTGAACGCGGCGCTGTCGGATATTGCCGAACTGAACGAACGTCTGGCGCTTGCCGGGTCCAATCCCACCGGCACCAGCGGGCTGATGGATGAGATGAACCGCCGCCTCGATGCTTTGGGCACGCAGATGGATTTCCAAAGCCGTTGGGAAGCGGATGGAACGCTGACGCTGCACACCACCGGCGGCACGGAACTGGTCCATGGAGAGACCGCCGTCACGCTGAGCGCCAACCGCGATACCGGGCGGCTGATGGCCGGGGACATCGACATCACGCCAAACAGCACCACCGCGCGCGGATCCGACAGCGGCCGCCTTGCGGGGCTGAGCGGGTTGATCGCCAATGACCTGCCGCAGATGAAACTGCAGCTGGATGAACTCGCCCGCGGTCTGGTGCAGAGTTTCGAGGCCGCCGATGCCTCTGTCGGGGCCGGGCAGCCGGGGCTGTTCACTGACGCGGGTGGCGCATTTGACCCGGCGCAATTGGATGGGCTGGCCGGGCGGCTTTCGACCAACAACAGCGTTCAGCCCGACAAGGGCGGCGCGCTGTGGCGTCTGCGCGATGGCGTCGGGGCCACAATCCCCGGAGAGCCGGGCGACACCACGCAATTGAACGCCTTCGTCGATGTCCTTGAAACGGGGATGACCTTCGACGCGGCGACCGGCCTTAGCACGAATGCGCGTCTGGGGGATTTCGCCGCTGATCTGGTCAGCCAGCAGAACGTCCTGCGGGTCAGCGCCGACGCGCAGGCCAAGACGGCTCGCGTGCGGCTTATCACCTTTGAGGACAACCGGAGCAGCATTGAAGGCGTCAACGTCGACACCGAATTGCAAAAGCTCTTGGAAATCGAACAGGCCTACGGCGCCAATTCGCAGGTGCTCAGCAGCCTGAGCGACATGCTCGATACCCTTTTGGCCAGCGTGTGAGGATAGGATGACCGAGATTTCCCGCACCGTTTCCACCGCCCTGCAAAGCCTGCGCCAGCGCGAGCAGACCAGTCGCCTCGCCGCCGAAATTTCGGACGTGTCAAAAGAGGTGACGACCGGACTGAAGGCCAACCCCTACGACGATCTGGGCCACCGTTCGGCCGATGCCATCGCGATCCGGATGCAGATAACCCGCAACGATGGTTTCCTGACCTCCAATGCGCTTTTAGATCGTCGCTTTCTCGCCGTGGAAACCTCGCTCGGCGCGATGCGCGATGTCGGTCAAAGTGTGCTCGAGCAAGCCTTCACCACCGACAACGCGGGCGGGCTTTCGGCGACCTATCTGTCGCAGGCGGCGCGCACGGCGCTTGACCAAGTGTTGGAACGTGCAGCGGTCAGCGACAGTTCCGGTTTCCTGATGTCCGGCACCCGAAGCGACACCAACCCGCTTCAGGCATGGGACGAGATCAACCCGCGCACGGGGGAATCCCCGGCCATCGCAGTGGATCATATGATCGGCGGCCCCCTAACGGACATGGCCGACGTGCAGCGCGCCATCGACGATCTGAAGGCGGGGTTTGGCGATAGTTCAATGTTCCCAAACCATAATTTCGAAAACACCTTTTACAACGGCGCACCGACGGGCAATCCGCCGCTGACCTCGCGCACCTCTGAGACCCAGACGCTGAGCCAAGGTGCGCAGGCCAATGACCCGGCGATCCGTGATCTGATGCGCGGTTTGGCCATGCTGAGCGCGGTAAACCCCAGCGATATCCCCGATGAAGCCGCCCGTGATGCGTGGCTAACCGAGGCCCGCAGCGCCATCGGCGCGGGGCTCGAAGGGCTGACCGATCTGGAAACCCAGACCGGCCTGAAACGCGGGCAACTGGCCGATACGATCTCGGCTCAGGAAAGCCGGGCGCTGTTTCTCGACGCCGAGGTGATGAATCTCGAAGGCGTCGATCAATATGACGCAGCCACCCGTCTGACCCAATTGCAAAATCAACTCGACTCCAGCTTTGCCGTCACCGCGCGCCTCTCGCGCCTGTCCTTTTTGAACTACCTTTAACCGGAACCGCCGCCCATGAACGCCCTGTTTAAACTCCTGCTGATCGGCCTCACCTTCGCGCTAGCCGCGCCGGCGGCTGCACAGGTGCGGATCAAGGATATCGTCACCGTCGAAGGCGTGCGGTCGAACCAATTGGTGGGCTACGGGCTGGTTGTGGGGCTCAACGGTACGGGCGACAGCCTGCGCAATGCGCCTTTCACCGAACGCGCCATCGAAGGCATGTTGGAGCGGCTCGGCATCGGCAATCTGACCGAAGACCAGATGCGCACGGCGAATACTGCCGCTGTCATGGTCACCGCGTCCCTGCCGCCTTTCGCACGGATGGGCAGCACCATTGATGTGGTCGTGTCCTCCTTGGGCGATGCGTCTTCGCTGCGCGGCGGCACGCTGATCGTCACGCCGCTGACCGCCGCCGATGGTGAGATTTACGCCGTGGCCCAAGGCCCGATCGCCGTCGCGGGTTTCGCAGCCCAAGGTCTCAACGCCTCCATCGTCGAAGGCGTGCCAACCGGCGCGCGGATTGACAACGGCGCCATCGTCGAGCGTGAGGTCGACTTTGACTTCAGCGAGCTGACCAGCATCAAACTGGCGCTGCGCAATGCCGATTTCGTCACCGCGCAGCGGGTCGAGGCGGCCATCAACCAAGCCATGGGCCCGGTCGCCACCGCCATCGATTCGCGCACCATCACCGTATCCGCCTACGGCAAGGGATCGTTGATGGAGACGATGGCCCTGATCGAGCCACTGCAAGTGCAGCCCGATCAAGTCGCCAAAGTGGTGATCGACGCGCGCTCTGGCACCATTGTCATCGGCGCGAATGTCCGCATCGACCGCGTCGCGGTCAGCCAAGGTGGCCTGACCGTCACCGTCCGCGATGATTTCAACGTCAGCCAGCCTGAATCGCTGTCGATTGGCGGGACCACCGTGGTGGTGCCGAATTCTTCGGTCGGCGTGGAAGAGAAAGACGCGAAATTCGCCGTCATCGACGGGTCGGTCAGCCTGCAACGGCTGGTCGACGGGCTGAACGCCATCGGCGTCGGCGCGACCGAGACGATTTCAATCCTTCAAGCCATCAAGGCGGCGGGCGCTCTGCACGCCGACCTTGAGATCATCTAGGGGCAGGTCATGGAATTCGCATCTTTCCCAATCCCCGCGCCGACCCCGGCAGCCAAGCCCGCAGTGACCCAGGCCGATGCCGTCACCGCCGAAAAAGCGCAGGAGTTCGAGGCGATGTTCCTCGGACAAATGGTCGATGAAATGCTCTCGACAGTGGACATCGGCAGCTTTGGTGGCGGCCATGCCGAAGAGACATGGCGCAGCTTTCTGTCCAACGCGATTGGCGAAAGCATTGCCGAGCAGAACACCACCGGAATCGCACGAAGTATCGAAGCGGCGATGCAGCGCTATCAAACGGGGGCAGACCGATGAGCGATCCGCGCAAAGCGCTCGCCGCCGTTGACGCATTGGGCAATCTGCTGCGCCGCGAAATCGCCGCGGTCGAGGGTGGAGCGTTCAATCAACTGGTCGAATTCGCCAGCGAAAAGGCCCGACTCACCGCCGTGTTGGAAGAGCAACTCAGCCACGACCCCGAAGCGGTCAGCAAAGATAAATTGCGCGATCTAAAAGATCTGATTGCGCGCGATCATCACCACCTGCAACTGGCCCGCCAAGCCACATCAGAGATGATCTCACAGGTTTCCCAAATCCGGGAAAAGCACAGCATTGCAGGCATTTACGGCCGAAGCGGTGCAAAACGTGACAACCGCGCAACACTGATGACAACCGTGGACAAAAGTTTCTGAATTGCCTCAATGTTGCCAGTTTTTCGCGTAAAAACGTAATCAAGCGGGTTCGCCCCGCAGTTGTCAGAAAGACGACATGACGAACTAGAATAGTCTGGAATAAGAATATGTCTTCGATCAACACAAACACCTCCGCAATGAATGCTCTCGCAACTCTGCGGAACGTCAACTCGAACCTTGGCACAACCCAAGACCGTATCTCGACCGGTCTGAAGGTCTCTTCCGGTAAGGACAACGCAGCTTACTTCGCGATTTCCGAAACCATGAAGGGCGACAGCGGCATGACCAAAGCCGTGAATGAGAGCCTGACACTGACCAAGAACTCGGTTGCGACCGCGCGTCTTGGTGCTGAGCAGTTTTCTGACTTGGCGACGGAATTTCGCGACAAGGTTGCTTTTGCGCAAGAGAACAAAGGCGGTCTCGACGAAATCGAAGCCGACTTGACCCGTCTGGTAGCCGACATGGCAGCGATTATGTCTCAGTCGACTTTCAACGGGGACGACCTCGTCAACGCCGCCAAATCTGATAACGCGGCCACGCCTGCGGCTTCAACACCGCTTGCTTTGGATGTCTATGGCGATACCGCCACCGCTTCGACGAGTGCCGCTGCAGCCGACCGGGAGATCATTACAGGTATCAGCCGGGATGCAGGCGGCACCCTGCAAACTACAAAAATCACTGTTTCGCCAGTTGACCTCAACAAACAACTTGAGACTTTTAGTGCGATTGCGACGGACTTTTCCACGCGGGCGGCTGCAACTGGTGACGTCGATACCGATGGCACGATCGACGGTGACCAATACCTTGCCAACGTTCTGACGCTGGCCGATACCGCAACCCAAGCTACTGTTGACGCAGCGACTTCCCTCGGTCAGTCCGAGAAGTCGATCGAGCGTCAGCAAGAGTTCCTGACCAAGCTCTCCGACAACCTCGACTCCGGCGTTGGCGCGATGGTTGACGCCAACATGGAAGAAGAAGCCGCCCGTCTTCAGGCGCTTCAGGTTCAGCAGCAGCTGGCATCGCAGTCCCTGTCGATCGCCAACCAGGCACCGCAGAACATCCTGAGCCTGTTCCGTTAAGGAATAGGGTTTTCGGGGCCAGAGCCTAGCGCTTTGGCCCCGGTCCAACCGCCTCAGAATTTGCGGTTGGCAGGCAGCAAACTATAAAAACAAGGAAGAATTCCTATGGGGCTGGCAGCATACAAACGAACAATTCGCGAAAGCGAAACCCCGCGGCAGATCGAGCGCCGCATCCTAAGCCGCGTCACACATGACCTTGCCGAAAAGGGCCAAGGCTTTGATGCGACCGAGGATAAAAGCGAGCGGTTGAACATCCTCGCCTCCGGTCTGCGCGATGCAATCTACGAAAATCAACGGTTCTGGTTGGCCCTGCGCCATGACCTATCTGAGCCGGAAAACAAGATGCCTAATGCGTTGAAAGCGTCGCTGATCTCCATCGCGCTTTGGGTGGATCGTCACAGCACTGCGCTGATGGCAGGCGAGGGGCGTCTGGCGGGTCTCGTTGAGATCAATGGCAACATCGCCGCAGGTTTGGCCGGGCAGGCCGCGCCGCAGATGCAGGAGGTGTAAGATGCTGAAACTCACTCTTCGCCCCCGTGAACGTGTTGTCGTCAACGGTTGTGTCATCCGCAACGGCGACCGCCGTCAGGCGCTGACTGTCGAAAACCGCGCCGACATTGTGCGCGAGTCCGATCTGTTGAAGCCGGATGCGGAATCCACGCCTGTTTCCAAGGTCTATTTCTTGGTGCAAACGGCGCTGATCCGACCCGATACCCGCGATCAAATCTTGCCAATGATCCAGCAAGGCTTGGCCGATCTCGCCTGTTGCTTTGGCGCTGAGATGCGCAGCCGGATCATGGAAGCGGCGAACTTCGTCTCCATGGCCGACTTCTACAAGGCGATGAGCGAATTGCGCGCGGTGCTGAAATACGAGACTGAGCTGATGCAGCTTCGCCCGGCGCCTCCGGCGGCACACCATGAGGCCGCGCACGCATGATTTCGCTGGGCGGCATCGGCACGCAGGTGGCGGTTAAGCTGTTTGACGCGACGCGCGACAAACAGCTCGACCTTGCCGCCAACGATGCCTTGAACGCCCGGCAGATCGAAGCCTTTAAAGAGCGTATCGGCGACATCAAATCTGCGAAGGAATTTGTTGCCGATACCGAAGTTTATACTTTTGTCATGCGGGCCTTTGATCTTGAGGATCAGATCTTCGGTAAGGCAATGATCCGCAAAACGCTAGAGAGCAATTCCGATGAGTCTTCGGCCCTCGTGAACCGGCTGAGCAACCCGAAGATCAAAGATATGTACGATACGTTGGGCTTTGCCCCCGGTGGCGGGCGGAGCTTTAACTTCAATCGCACTGGCTGGCAGGATGAGATGATCGACCGGTTCAAAGAGCGGGTCGTGCTAAACTCTGCCGGAGAGGACAACGAAGGCGCCCGGATCGCGTTGGAGTTCAAATCCAAAGCCTCGGAAATCAACACTTGGCTCGACGTGTTGAAAGACGAAGACCTCGGCAGTTTCATGCGCCGTGCGCTTGGCGTACCGGATGAGGCGATTGCGGTCGATCTCGACCGCCAGATCGCGCTTTTTGAACAGAAGTTTGACATCGAAAAACTGAAAGACCCAGCCGAGGTCGACAAGCTCGTCTCGCGGTTCTCGGCGATTTACGATGCGGTAGAGGGTGTCTCGTCGTCGTCGAGCACCGTGCTTTCGCTGATGCAGGGGGCCGTCTCTATCGGTCAGGGCAGCACCTTTACGGCCATCACCATCGACATCCCCACGATCACCGGCGGCTACAGCGCGTCGAGCGCCTACCGCTGATCCTCTTTATTCGATGAATTCGTCGTCATCGGCTGCCGAGGGCAGTTCGATCACGCCCTCGTCGGCGAGGGTCTTGGCATATTCCACCATGGCGGCCTGTGCGGCGCGCACGTCGCGGCCCCGTACCGGACCGGTGGCGGCCATCTCGTCCATCAGCATCTGACGCGAGCGTTGGGGCAGGCATTCCATCAGGTGATCGCGCTGCTCTTTCTTGGCTCCGCGCATCGCCATGGGCAGGGTGGCCCCATCCAGCCCGCGCATGACCTGCGCCAAGTCCTGCATCGGCAGTTTGAACAGATCGTCAAAGACGAACATACGCTGTTTGATGGCTTGGAAGGCGTCGGGGATACGCGAATCCAGCGCGCCGGAAAGCTCTTCGAAGGCCTGCACATCCAACTGGTTGAACAAATCCGCCATGCGCTGATGCGTCTCGACCGAATTGGTGTGCATCGCGTTCGACAGAATGTCTTGTTTCAAGGTCTCTTCGATCTGCTGCATCATGTGCAGCGGCACCGCCTCCATTGCGATCATGCGTTCGGCGATGTCTTGCATCCGCTCAGGACCGAGCAGCGGCAGCACTTTGGCGGCCACGCTGGTGTCGACGTTGTTGAGGATCGCCGCCGCGGTCTGGTCGTGCTCGCCCTTGAGATAGTTGGCGATCACCGTCTCATCCAGCGCGCCAAAGCCGCGCCACATGGCGTTCTCGCGTTCGCTGTCCTTGAGCCCGGCCATGATGCTGGACACCTGTTCTTCGGGCATGAACTTGCGCAGCATGGACTCTGCCGTCGACAGCGACCCTACGACCGATCCAGTGCCGCTGACCACCTTTTGGGTGAACTCCTTAAGCACATGTTCCACCACCTCCGCAGGGATCGGGCCAAGGCGGCTCATGGCGCTGGTGATGCGCTCGATCTCGGCGGTGCCGAGCTTTTGCATGAGTTCCGATCCGGTCTGCTCTCCGAGGCACAAAAAGGTGATGGCCGCCTTGGTGGGACCGTTCAGATCCTCCACCGTGATGGGCTTTCTGCGGGTTTTGGAAAGGGCATTGGTCGACATGGATAAATCCTTTCAGTGCAGGTCAGCCACCGGCAAGCGGCACATAGCTTTCGATCAGCGATCCTGCCAGCATGTACCAACCGTCGATCAGCACAAAGAAGATCACCTTGAACGGCAGGGAGATCAACACCGGGGGCAGCATCATCATGCCCGCACTCATCAAGACCGAGGCGATGATGAGGTCAATGGCGACGAAGGGCAGGTAGATTAAAAAGCCGATGGTAAAGGCGCGGCGCAGTTCCGAGATCATGAAGGCCGGAACGAGATGGCGAAAGGTGGCCTCTTCCGCCGAGGCGGGCAGGGGGGTCTCTTCGGCCTCTTCATCCGCGGGCGCGATGCGCAGGAACAGGGCGTAATCCTCGGGGCGGGTGTTGACGTACATGAAGTTTTTGAAAGGCGTGGCGATCCGCTCAAGCGCCTGTTCTTCGCCAATGGCGTTTTCCAAAAGCGGCTCGACCCCGGCCTCATAGGCGTCCTCGAACACTGGCTGCATGACGAAGAAGGTCATGAACAGCGCCAGCGAGGTCAGCACGATATTGGGCGGGGTCTGGTTCAGGCCAAGGGCCGAGCGCAGCATCGACAGGACGATGACAAAGCGCGTGAAGCTGGTCATCACCACCAAGAGCCCCGGCGCGATGCTAAGCACGGTGACCAGCGCGATGAACTGAACGATCCGGCCTGACAGATTGGCGTTTTCGTCACTGCCGGGCGCCGTGTCGCCAATCACATCCGACAGCGTGGAGAGAAACCCTCCGTCTTGGGCCATGGCCATGCCGCCGCTGGCGAGAAGCACCAGCAGGGCAAGGCCCATGCGGCCCGACACATAGGCGCGCAGAGAGGGAAGGTCAGTCAGGGACATAGTCCTTGACGATCTGGGTCAGGGACACGCCAAGCCGGTCTTCGCCGACCTTCACAAGATCGCCGCGTGCCACCAGACGGTCAGAGACCATGAGGTCGACCGGTGCGCCGATTTTGCGGTTCAACTCTACGATAGAGCCTCGGGTGAGTTCCAGCAGGCGCGAGATCGGCATGCGGGCTTGGCCCAGCACGATCTGCACATCAAGGCCGACGTTCAGCATGGCGTTGATGCCAGCGCCACCGGCCTCGGGGCGCGGGGCAAGGGCGTTGCGCGAGTCTTCGGTGTCGAGTTGCGGGAAGACGCCCGCGTCATCGCTGCCTGTGCTGGCGGTATTGCCGAAGGCGTCAGCGCGCGGCTGTTCTTGCGCGCCGGGCGTGGCGTCGGGCATGGCGTCGGGCGCGGTGCCTTTCGCGGCGTTGTTGTCGTCTGTGGGCGATTGCAGGTCAGGCTTGTCCATTTCCGTCCTTCTCCTTTTGTGCTTTCAGCGCCCGCGCATGGGTGTCGCGCAATTCGGCGAGCAGGCGGTCGCAAATCTTTTTGAACCCGTAATCAAGGCTGCCGTGATCCCATTCCATCCGGGCATCCCCATCGGGCAGGTCGGCATCGGCGCGCAGGTCCAGCACGCCGTCGCATTTGTAGTACACAGCGCGCTGGCGCAGCTCAGGGCCAATCTGGTCAAGCGTGGCGGGCGACAGACGCACTTTGATCTGGCTCGACCCGATGGCCATTTTCAGCGATTGGGTCACGGTCTTTTTCACCCGCGCGGTCGACAGGCGTTCGATCACCTCGGGCAAGACGATCTCGCAGGTTTGCAAGGTAAAGCCCACGATCTGCGCCATCAGCGCCTCTTGATGGGCCTGCATCGCCTGCGACAGCCGCGCCAGTTCCTGCGCCAGCTTTTCGGCCATCACGGCATGTTCGGCCTGCATGGTCTGGTGCATCTCGGCCCGGCCCGCGTCGGCCCCGGCCAAATAGCCTTCGATATGGCCTTGCTTATGGGCCTTTTTCATCTTCGCTTCGATTTCTTCGGGCGTGGGCAGCGCCGGATCCTGCGGCTTGCTTTTGCCGTCCTCGTCGAAGTTCTGCAGCTTGAGGGTCGTAATCACAGATCATCCCCTTCCGACAGCCATTGGCCCAGAACCCGCAGGGCGTCTTCGGTGTTGTCTTCGGCCAGTTCGGCCACGGCGCGCAATTGGCTGTGTTGCACCGCGCCCTCGACCGAAGCAAGTTGCACCATGTCGCGGGGCATCTCGTCCATTGGGCCAAGCACGGCACCGGTCTGGCCGCCCGCCGGGGTGGGCAGGCGGTTTGGCGGGGTCTCGTTCTGGGTGCCGCCGGTTAGCGCTTTTGGCGCGTTATCCTGCTCAGGGCCGTCTAGCAGGCCCGCGTCGGCGCCAGCACCGGCCAGCGCGGGCTGGGGCAGGGTGGCATCCAGCACCATGCGCAGCGGGCGCGCGCCCAGCACCATGATGATCGCCACCAGCGCCAAGGCAAAGAGCGACCGCAGGATGGTCATGGCGTTATCGGCCAGCACCGCGCCCAAGCCACGGCCTGCGGGGCTGCTGAACTCGGAATCGAAATCAAGGAACTGAAGGCTGTCAACCTGCACCTGATCGCCGCGTGCCTGATCAAAGCCGATGGCCGTGCTGACCAGTTGGCTCAGACGTTGCATTTCTTCGGGGCTGCGCTCGATATAGCCCTCGGACCCGTCGGGCAGGGTGCCATAGCTGCCGTTTACCAGCACGGCGACCGAGATACGCTCGATATCGCCCGGCTCGCGCACAAGCTCGCTCTGGATCGAGCCGATTTCGTAGTTGATGATCTCGTCGTTCTCAGAGCGGGTGGACTGCCCCGCGCCGCCGCCCGCATCGTCGCGTAGCTCATCGGGGATGTTATTGGCCACATCCACTGTGCCCGTCGCCGGGTCGGTCTCATTGGAGTTGCGCACGCGGGTCTCGATCGACCGGGCAACCTGCTGGGCGGGATCAAACGTGCGGGACACACGCACCTCACGCTCGGTCGTCAGATCGACACTGACCCGCACGCGGGCATTCCCTGGTCCGACGCGGGCGTTGAGGATCGATTCAACCTTTTGCGCCAGTTGCTCTTCGATCATGTTGCGCTGACCTTGGAGCGAGAAGTCAGAGCTGCCGCCCTCGTCCTTGGCCAAGATCGTCTCACCCGAGGCCGACAGGACGGTTACGTTCTGCGCTTCCAAATCCGCCACGGCAGAGGCTACCAGTGCTTGGATCGCCTGCGCTTGGCTGCGGGTCATACTGGCGTTGGCCTGCGAGCGTACGATGACCGAGCCGCTGGCCTCGGCGCGGCTGCGCGAGAAGGCGGCGCGTTCGGGCAGCACCAGATGCACCCGCGCGGCTTTGATGCCGCTGATGGTTTGGATCGACCGGGCCAGCTCGCCTTCCAGCGCGCGCAGCCGGTTCACCTTTTGCATGAAGGAGTTCATCCCCATGCCGGACATGTTGTCGAAAATCTCCCAACCCGGCACACCTTCGCCCGGCAGCCCCGCATCAGCCAGCGCCATGCGGGCACGGGCGATATCGGTCTCGGCCACCGAAATGGTATCGCCATTGCGCGATAGATCGACCGTGAGCCCCGCCTGTTCCAACGTCTGCATCATCTGCGATGCGGTGCCGGGGCTAAGCTGGCTGTAAACCGGAACATAGGTGGGCGCGAGGATGGTCCGCGCGCCGATAAAGATGGCTGCGGTGATCGCCAGACCGATGCCGCCTAGAAGAGCCAGCCGCTTTGGACCTAAATCCTTAAGGTTTTCAACGATCTGATTCACGGGCCCTCACTCGATTGGATAGTCCGAGCATTCCCCGCTCGGTCGCCACTATGCAAGCATATATCGATTTATACTTGTGAGAACCGAAAAATAAACAGGTTTCTGTTGCAATAAAGCTTGTTTGGGGATGTATTTGTTCTTGCATATGGCGCTCCGCGCAGGATCCGATTAAGAGTTGAAGAATGAAAAAGCCTCTTGCTATCCTTGCTGTCGTCTTGCTCTGCCTTCTTGCTGGCGTCGGTGGGGTGACGCTTGCCATTGGCCCGTCGGGGCTGTTGAAGATGGTGGGGCTCGGCGGGGATGAAACCGTCGAGGAAACGGTTGAGACTGCGGACAATGCCCATGGTGAAGAGGTGGCGGACGACGGTCACGGCGACAAACCCAAGACCGAAGTTAAAATGCCGGTCATGCCGTTCCCCGAGATCATCGTGAACGTCACCGATACCGGGCCGCAGGGTGGGCAGACCAGCCGGTTTCTCAAGCTGAACATGCTGATGGTCTATGACGAAACCGCCGAGGGCGCGGACCGCCTGATCGCGCGTGAGATTTACCTGCGCGACAGCTTCCAAGACTTCCTGCGGCAGTTGCATGTCAGCGACCTGACTGGCAGCTATGGGCTGGCGATGCTGAAAACCGAACTGCTGCGCCGGGCGCGGGCGGTGGGCCACACTGACGCGCCGCATGAAATACTGATTGCCGATATGGTGGTGCAATGACGATAGCGGATTCCTCCGATGCGCTAAGCCTCGAAGAGACGATGATCCGTCAGGCGCGCGAAAGCTTTCAGCGCCTGCCCACGCTTGAGATCATCATCGACCGCCTGTTGCTGGCTTTGGTGCCTGACCTCAAATCCTATTGCACCGTAGCACCAGAGATCGAGCTTAGCTCGCTGGAATATATGCCCTATGAGGACGCGATGGAGAGCATTCAGGCGCCCTCGCTCATCGCCATCGCCAATGCCGAGGGCTGGGGCAGCCAGATCGCCTGTGTGGTCGAGCCGGATCTGCTGTTTTCGGTCCTAGAGATCATGCTGGGCGGCCGCCGCGCCACGAGCCAACAATGGAAGCCCCGCGGGTTGACTGCGATTGAGCAGAAACTGGGCCGCAGACTGGCGGAACTGTCGCTTAAAGGGCTGGCGCATTGCCTGCAGGATGTCAGCCCCGTGCAATTCGACATCCAATCGTTGGAGTCCAATCCCCGGTCGGTCATGCTGGCCGCGCCGCGCACCGCGACGGTGCTGGTCCGAATGCATCTGCAATTCGAAGACCGCAGCGGCCACATGGCGCTGGTGCTGCCCTATGGCACGCTGGATGAGGTCAGCGCGCAGTTGGCGCAGCCCTTCCTTGGCGGGCGTTCGCCCACCGACAGCAACGCCCGCAAGGATATGAACAGCCAGATATCAAGCACCACGGTCACCATCACCGGCGTGCTCCAAGAGGTGACGATCCCGCTGCATGAGGTGCTGGAATGGAAGCCCGGTCAGGTGATTGATCTGGGCATGACGGTCGATACCCCCGTGGTCGGCATGGTGAACGCGCAGCCGATGTTCCAAGCCGCCTTTGGCCAGCGCAGCAATGGCGCTTTGGCACTGCGGGTGATCCAGTCCTTGCTGCCCAAGGAAAGTCAGGAGGACAGCGACGATGATGCCGGCCTTGATTGATATCCTCATCATCGTGCTGCTGGTCGGCACGCTGGTCTATGCCTTTATCCTTGATCGTCGGGTTCGCGCGCTCATGGCCACCTTGAAGGAAATGGAGCCGATGGTCGGGGCCTTTTCCAGCGCGGTCGATCAATCCGCCAAATCGGTAGAGGACCTGCGCGATCTCAGCACCAAGGTGCAGCGCCCCGAGCCACCCGTGCAGCGCGACACCCCGCAGCCGCGCCAAGCCGCGGCCGAGCCTGCCACCGCAGGCCAAAGCCCGGCACAGATGCGTGCCGCGCGGCTCAAAGGGCGCAGCCAAGTGCACGGGCAGGCGGCGGTGCAGGGCAAATCCGAACTGGTCCGCACCTTTTTCGACATCACCAAGGAGCGTAAGGAATGAGCCGTATCTCCCTACCAAAGATCGCGCTTTTTGGCCTTGGCGTCGCCGGGGTGCTCAAGCTCACGGTTGAGTTCATGCCGATGATGGCCATCGCCGAGACGCCGGGTGACACCCCCCCGGTGCCGGTCGAGCTTGCCGCAGCCCCCGCGCCGCCCAGCTATGACGCCAGCGCTCCGGGGCAGAGCGGCATGTGCGAGCCGAGCCATCTGATCGCCGAGGCCATCGCCGAAGAGCGTGCCCTGCTCAAAGACCAACGCGACACAATCGCCGACCGGGAAGCCAAACTGGCTTTGGCCGAGCAAAGCCTCAAGGCCGAGCAAACCCGGCTGGCAAGCCTGCGCGATGAGATCGGCGCGCAGCTGAAGGTGATCGAAGAGGCCAACAACCAAGACATGACCAAATTGGTCGAGCTTTACCGCAACATGAAGCCACAGGTGGCGGCGGGCATCATGGACGAAATCGACGTGGAAACCGCTGTGCAGGTGATCGGTGCCATGCCCGAACGCGATGCCGCGCAGATCATGGGCTCGTTCAGCCTTGTCCGCGCACGTTTGATCACCAAAATCCTGCTGGAACGCTCCAAACTCCCCGCCGACCGCAACCTCGAAGGGCTGCGCCTGCGCTGAGCGGGCGGTTTAATCCTCGCGGATCGACGACCCCGCGGGCGGCTTGCGGCGCACGTTGCGGCGCAGGTCCATGACAAAGCCGATGATCTCGGCCACCGCCTGCCAATGCTCCATCGGGATACGGTCATCCACCTCTACCGCCGCGTGAAGCGCGCGGGCCAGTGGGCGGTTTTCGATCATCGGAATGTCGTGCTCTTTGGCCAGTTCGCGGATGCGGTGGGCCATCACATCGGCCCCTTTGGCCACGCAGACCGGCACATCATCGACGCCCTGTTCATATTTCAGCGCCACGGCGTAATGGGTCGGGTTGGTCAGGATCACGCTGGCATTGGGGATGGCCTGCGCGATGCGCTGGCGGGCGCGGGCGCGGCGCAACTCGGCACGGCGGCCCTTGATCTGCGGATCGCCCTCGCTGTCCTTATGCTCGTCGCGGATTTCCTTGAGGCTCATCATCTGCTTTTTCTTCCACTGCGCGCGCTTCCAGATGATGTCGGCAATGGCGATGGGCACCAAGAGCACGGTGGTGACCAGAAAGATCCAGCGCACCTTTTGCAAGGCTGCATCCAGCAATGTCTCAGGGATGAAGGCCTGTGTCTGGCCCAGCGATTGCGCAATATCGCGCACGGCCCAAACGGTGATGAAGCCGATCACCAGCACCTTGGCGGTGTTCTTGGCAAACTCGACAAAGGCCTCGGCCGAGAACAGCCGCTTGAACCCCGATAGCGGATTCAGTTTGGAAATTTTCGGCTTGATCCGTTCGGCGGAGACCACGGTCTCCCCTTGGATCAGCACCCCAAAGAGGGCCGCCAACACCATGATCCCCGCGACCGGCATCATCGCCAGCCCCAGCGTAAACCCCAATGACTTCAGCACATTCCCGGCCTCAACGACCCCGGTGCCGCCGGTGCCAATGGCGGTGACACCAGCGTTCAGCAGCGGGCCTTGCAGCGCTTCGACGATGCGGCCAATCGAACTGGGCAGCACGAAGATCAGGATCATCAGCAGGGCAAAGACCAGCATCGCCGTGCCGGTCTCACGCGATTGAGGCACGTCGCCTTTCTTGCGCGCGTCGCGGAGCTTTTTCTCCGTCGGCTCTTCGGTCTTACTGCTCTTGTCCTCGTCTGACATGGCCTAGAATCCGTAGGTGGTGAGCCAATTCGCAAAAGGCTCAAGAAACCCGCGCATCATGGTCGGAACCGCTAGCACCATCAAGGCCAGCCCGGCGGCGATCAGCAAGGGCTGGGCAATAAAGAATACCTGAAGGCTCGCCATCATACGGTTGGCCAGACCCATCCCGACGTTCAGCACCAGACCGGCGACGTAGAATGGCGCGGCGATCGAGAGGCCGAGGTAGAGGCTGACTTGCGTCGCGCGGGCAAACTGATCGGTCAGATCTGCCAGCATAAAGGTGCCGGGGATGAAAACCTGATAGGACATCAGAAGCGATTCAATAATCAGGTGGTGCAAGTCGGTGATAAAAATCAACGCCGTGGCCCCGATCAGCAGCATCGCCGCCATGGAGGTCGCCCCCTCGAATGCGCCGATGTTCGGTGCCAAGGCATTGGCCAGCCCCGACATCAACGCCATCTGATAGCCCGCGAATTGCAGCGCCGAGAGCAGCGTGCGCGCCACCAGCCCGATCCACAGCCCCACGGTGATCTCGGACCCGAAGATCAACAGCAGGGCGCCGGGGCGATCCTCGGCCACCGGGCCAAGGCCCGTGACCGGATAAAGCGCGGCACTCAGGATCAGGCCAAAGAACAGCCGGTGCCGCGTGGGTACCGAGGTTTCAGCAAAGCCCGGCATGAACAAAAGCGCGCTGCCGATGCGGGCGAAGACGACGAAGTATCCCATCAGCGCGTCGGTCAAAAGGGCGGAGAGGTCCATCCCTAGCCCCCGATGGTGGCGACGGTCCGCAGGGATACCTTGCGATGAATTTCGGCGTTGGAAATCACCGGCGTCATCGGGCTGACCCGCTCTAACATAGAGCGCACATAGGACCGCGCCTCGGGGTTGACCATCAGCGCGGGCCAGCTGTCCTCAGAGGCGAAGCGCTGGATTTGCTGGCGGGCTTGCAGCACGAATTCCTGTACCCGTTTGGGCGACATGACGAATGTGCGGTCCTCGCCGACGATCTTGACCGCCTCGATGAACTCGGCCTCCCACGAGGGCGACAGGGTGATGACAGGCACGAAACCCTGACCATCGGACAGGCCTTGGCAAATCTGGCTCGACAGGCGGCGGCGCACGTTCTCAAGCACCAGCGCGGGCTTGCTCGTTTGGCGCGTGGCTTCGGCCATGGCCTCAACAATCAGCGGCAGGTTGCGGATTGAGACGCGCTCTAGCAGCAGTTCTTGCAAGACCTGCTGCACCAGAATGGCGGGGGAGGGGACGGGCAGATCGTTGACCAGTTTTTGGTAATTCCGGTCCAGCCCCTCAATCGCCTCTTTCGCCGAGCCATAGGTGAGCAGTTCGGACATGTTCTCTTTCACCACTTCGGTCAGATGCGTGGTGATGACACTTTCGGGATCGACGACCGTATAGCCCTGCGCCTCGGCCTGATCGGCGACCTTACTGTCGACCCAAAGCGCGTCCAGTCCGAAGGTGGGTTCACGCGTGGCCTCACCCGGCAGTTGCAGTGGCGCGCCCTCGGGATTGATCACCATCATCTGATTGGCGCGGATGTCGCCCTTGGCGACATCGACACCGTGGATCTGGAACGAGTAGCTGTTGATCGGCAGGCTCACGTCATCCTTGATCCGCACCGAGGGCATGGGAAAGCCGAATTCCTCGGCAAAATGCTTGCGCAGGGATTTGATCTTGCTCGGCAACACCGCGTCGGGGCGGTTGGCCAGCGCCACCAGCCCTTCGCCCAGCACCAGCCGCAGCTCATCCAGATGCATCGGGTTGTTGTCGACCTCCGGCATCTCCTGCTTTTTCTGCGCCTCGGCATCGGCCTTCGCCTTGGCCTCAGCCGCCTCGGCCGCGCCGCGCTGGATCACCACGCCCAAGCCCACCATGGCCGCGGCCAGAAGGGCAAAGACCAGCAGCGGGAAGCCGGGCAAAAGACCGATGCCAAAGAGCAGCAGAGCAGCCATATAAAGCGCCTTGGGGAAGTTCGAAAGCTGATCGAACACCGCCTCATTGGCGGCCCCCCGGGTGCCGCCCTTGGTCACGATCAGACCGGCGGCGAGCGAGACGACCAATGCCGGGATTTGGCTCACCAGCCCGTCGCCGATGGTCAGCGAGGTGAAGACGTTAAAGGCATCGCCCACCCCCATGCCGCGCTGCACGACGCCGATCAGAATGCCGCCGATGACGTTGATCAGCGTGATGATAAGCCCCGCCACCGCATCGCCGCGCACGAATTTCGAGGCACCGTCCATCGCACCGAAAAACGCGCTTTCGTCTTCCAGTTCTTTACGGCGGCGACGGGCCTCATCTTCGTCGATCAGCCCCGCCCCCATATCGGCGTCGATCGCCATCTGCTTGCCCGGCATCGCATCCAGCGAGAACCGCGCGGCAACTTCGGCGATACGGGTCGAACCCTTTGTAATCACGACGAAGTTGATGATGACGAGAATGGCAAAGATCACCACACCGATGACGAAATTACCCGCCACGATGAACTTGGAGAACCCTTGGATCACATCCCCCGCCGCATGCAGACCTGCGTGCCCTTCGCTGAGGATTAGCCGGGTTGAGGCCACGTTGAGCGACAGGCGCAGCATGGTCGTGACCAGCAGCAGCGTCGGGAAAGAGTTGAACTGCAACGGAGAGGGGATCCAGAGCGCCACCATGAAGATCAACACGCTGAGCGACAGTGACAGCGCCAGCCCGAAATCAAGCAAAATCGGCGGCAGCGGCAAGAACAGAACCGCCAGCACCAGCGCCATGCCAACGGCAAAGCTAACGTCTTTGTTGGCGCCGAACATGCTCAGCTGCGGCAGGATGGTGTTTGGTTTCGTACTCATCCCGCATCCTCCGCGCGGACGGTGGTGAACTGCGGCAGAACCGGCTGCATCTCCTGTGCCGAATAAAGCGAACGGCGCGCGTTCGCCGCCCCGCCGATCTGCGCGCCCCATGTGGCCTTGGCCGCTAACCTGTCATAACTGCCCGAGGTGCTGCGGGGGGTCTTGCGCGGACGCGCGGGAACGGGACTGGCGCTGGCCAGCGCCTGAAACTCCGGCAGCCGCGCATTGGCGGCAGAGATGTTCTTTTGCAGTCGGTCGAGGTAGGTGTCGCGGAACTCAGGCTCAAAGGAGTGATACGACCCGGCAGCCTGCATCCAACTGCCCGTGCGGCGGTGCAACCGCTTGAGGAACCGCGCCGCGTAATCGACATTCACCCGCGGATCAAACCCCTGGGCAGGGCTGTCGAAAGCTTCCGGGTGCCAGCGCATGTTGATCTGCATGCAGCCCACGTCGATCGAGCGGATACCGCTTGCCTGACGCTCTGCGATCCAATCAAGCGCGGCGTTGCGGCTGTCGAAGAGCCGCCCTTCGCCCGCCGCGTTGACCGCGTAGGGCCAGACCGTGAAATGCCCGTTGCGCCGGGTGCCCGCCTCTTGCAGACCGATGGCCAGCAGCAGGTTATCTGGGATGCCATGCCGCGTTTGTGCCGCCAGAATTTCGCGGATGCAGACGCCCTCGGGCCCGCCCTTGGCCGCCAGCGTCTGTGCGGTCGCGGTCACTTTGTCCTTGCGCGTCGGCTCATAGAACGACCCCCAGCCTTGGGCGAGGGCAGGGGAGGCGAGCGCGGCCGCCAAAAGCGCCGCTGCGATATGCCGCCAGCCCCTCACAGCCCACCGTTCTGCACGAGGTCAAAGATGGTGTCCGACAGGTTCTTCAGCGTGGCATACATAAACGGTGTGGCCGCCAGCAGGGTGACAAAGATCATCACGATCTTGGGCACGAAAGTCAGCGTCATTTCCTGAATTTGCGTCAGGGCTTGGAAAAACGCGATCACCAGACCAATCGCCAGCGCCACCCCCAGCACCGGACCCGAGGCCAGAAGCACGGCCCAGACGGTAGCAGAGATGATGTCATAGGTCTGGGTTTCGGTCATGGCCTAGATCGGCATCCGCAAGATTTCCTGATAGGCTTCGACAAAGCGGTCGCGCACCGACACGGCGACTTTGACTGTGCTTTCCATCGCCAGCATCGCTTCGACCACCTGCTGGGTATCCGCCTCACCGCGCAGCCCGGCTTGGGCCACGGCCTCGCCCTCGCGCACTGTTTCCAGCGCGTTTTCCGAGGCTTGCTGCACCATATTGGTGAAGCTATTGGCGCTGGCGCCTGCCTCTTCGGCGATAGCTTCGCCTTTTTGCGCCGTTAGCGATTGCGAGGTGCGATAGGCACCGCGAACCGCGGCGGTCGAGATCAGGGAGGCGGGATCGCTCATCTCAGGTTACCTCACTTCAACAGGTCGAGCATCTGGCCGCGCATCCGGCGACCGGACTCGAACATGTTCATGTTGGCTTCGTAGTTGCGCGATGCTTCGCGCATGTTGGCCATCTCAATGATCGGATCGACATTGGGCCGATTGACATAGCCGGTGTCATCCGCTGCTGGATGCGACGGGTCATAATCGCGGCGAAACGGCGACTGGTCGCGTCCGATGCGGTCAACCTCAACCAAAGAGCCGCCGCCGTTGCGATCAATCAACTCGGAAAAGCTGATGGTCTTGCGGCGGAACGGGTCGGCGCCCGGCGTGGTGCCCGTGGAATCTGCGTTGGCCACGTTTTCCGAGATCACCCGCAGACGCGCGGTTTGCGCGGTCATCCCGCTGGCGGCGATTTTGGCAATAGACTGAAGCGGATCCATGCGTTTTCCTTACCTGTTTCCGGTGACGGCCATGGTGAGCATGTCATAGCTCTTGCGATAAAGCTGTGCGGCCAACCGGTAATGATCGCCGATCTCGGCGGCCTTCACGGCCTGTTCTTCGAGGTTCACGGTATTGCCGTCCAGCGTGGTGCCAGCAGCGCTGCGGTCGGTGACCTCACGCACGCCGGGCGTGCCATGGGCGACGCCGGTGAAGTGTTTGTCATGGGTGGTCACCAGCCCGGTATCGCGCGACAGTTCTCCGCTGAGCATTGAGGCGAAGGACGACACATCGCGCGCCTTGAAGTTCGGCGTCGCCGCATTGGCCACGTTTTCAGACACGACCTTTTGTCGGGCCGAAAGCCACTGCATCCGGTCTGAAGCGAGTCCAAGAATAGAAAGATTAGACAAGTTCATTTTTTTGCCTATAGCCTGTTTAATCCTTGTATAGTAAATATTAGCCTGCTCTCCTAGAGGAAATTTATCCATGCAGACACTCTTTTCCGAGCTGACCAGCTTTGCCCGCGAGGCGGGCGAGGCCGAGATCACCGGCGAAGTGCGCGCGATCACCGGCATTACGCTGACTGCCGTAGGGCTGGAGCGGGTGCTGGGCATCGGCGAGCGCTGCATCGTGCATGGCTCTGACGGGCCGGTCCATGCAGAGGTCGTGGGGCTGGGCACCCATGGCACCGAGTTGCTCCCTTTTGGGTCGTGGCGCGGGGTCGCGGCGGGCGATCGGGTCGAGGTCGCGGTTGGCCGCGATGTGATCCGCCCGGATGAAAGCTGGAAGGGGCGGGTGATCAGTGCCTCTGCCGCACCGCTCGACGGGAAGGGGCATCTGCCCGAAGGCAACCAACCGCGCCCGCTGCGCGCCGCCCCGCCGGGTGCGTTCGACCGCAAACGCATCGGCCCGAAACTGGCGACCCATGTGCGCGCGCTCGATGTGTTCACCCCGCTTTGCCAAGGCCAGCGCTTGGGCATTTTTGCGGGTTCTGGTGTGGGTAAATCAACGCTGATGGCCATGCTGGCACGCTATACGGACTGTGATGTAGTGGTCATGGCGCTGGTCGGCGAACGGGGCCGCGAGGTGCAGGATTTCATCTCGACCGACCTTGGCCCCGAGGGGATGGGGAAGGCGGTGCTGGTGGTCGCCACGGGGGATGAGCCGCCGCTCACCCGTCGCCAAGCCGCTTGGACCGCCATGGCCGTGGCCGAACATTTCCGCGACCAAGGCCAGCATGTGTTGCTGCTGATGGACAGCGTGACCCGCTTTGCCATGGCGCAGCGCGAAATCGGCCTCGCCTCGCGCGAACCGCCCACCGCCAAGGGCTATCCGCCGACGGTGTTCTCGGAGCTTCCGCAGATGTTGGAGCGCGCCGGGCCGGGGCCGGTGGGCAAGGGCGACATCACCGCGATCTTCACCGTTCTGGTGGACGGCGATGACATGAACGACCCCATCGCCGACGCCGTGCGCGGCATCACCGACGGGCATATCGTGTTGGATCGAAAGATTGCAGAGAAGGGGCGCTATCCGGCGATTGACCTGCTGGCGAGCGTCTCGCGGACGTTGCCGGATTGCCACAGTGATGTGGAGTATACGTTGCTCACCGCCGCCCATAAGGCGCTCGCGGCCCATGCCGATATGGAAGAATTGATCCGTATCGGAGCCTACCGCAGCGGCAGTAATCCTGAACTGGACCGCGCGATTGCATTCGCTGGGCCGTGCGAGACGTTCCTTAGCCAGCGCAAGGCCGAGCACACCCCGCCGCAGTCCTCATTTGCTGAGGTGGCAGGGATGCTCGACCGGGCCGGGATCAGCCCCGGCTGATACCGCCTATTGCAGGCGGCGCAGCAGATCGACCGAAGGCTCGCCCGTCGCAGGCAGGCCCACGCTGGCTTGATAAGCGCTGATCGCCTTGCGGCTGTTTGGCCCGATCACCCCATCGGTGCCATCGGTATCAAACCCCCGCGCGGTCAGCCGCTGTTGCAACGCCATACGGTCGTCTTTGGTCAGCCCATTGGCATCGGGGGGGAAGCTGCCGCGCAGCGGTCCGCCCCCGGCGATGCGGTCGGCCAGATGGCCCACGCCAATCGCGTAGCTGTCGGAGTTGTTGTAGCGTTTCAGCGCCCGGAAATTGCTGGTCACCACAAACTGCGGCCCGCCTGCCTGCGGCTGGATCACGGACCCGGCGCTGGCGGGGATGCTACCCACTTCGCCGCCCCATTTCACGCCGCGCGTCCAGCCGTTGCGCGACAGATACGCGGCGGTCGAGGCCAGTGCATCGCTGGGGTCTTCCGACCAGATGTCGCGCCGGCCATCGCCGGTGAAATCCACCGCGAAAGCTTGATAGGAGGTGGGAATAAACTGCGTATGCCCCATGGCCCCGGCCCAAGACCCGGTAAGGCGGTCCGCGCTGATGTCGCCGTTTTGCAAGATTTTCAGCGCCGCGATCAGTTGCTTTTCAAAGAATGCGCCGCGCCGCCCGTCATAGGCCAGTGTCGAGGTAGCGGAGACCACAGGCACATTGCCGCGCCGCTCGCCAAAGAAGCTTTCCAGCCCCCAGACCGCCGCGACGATCTCGGCGGCGACGCCGTAGCGGCTTTCAATCGCGCTGAGCGTGCTGCGGTGCCGTGCGAAAGCGGCACGGCCTTTGGAGATGCGTTCGTCCGAGGCCGCGATGGCGAGGTAATCCTCCAAGCTGCGGCTGAATTCCGTTTGGTTACGGTCCCGTTTCACCACACCGGGCAGGTAGCCCGCGCCGCTGAAACCTTGGGCCAATGTACTGGCAGAAATCCCTTGCGCCGAGGCACGGCCCTTAAACGCCGCGACCCAAGCGTCATATCCTGCATTGGGCACCGGCCGCAGATCGTCCGGCACCCCTGCCGCTGCTGCGGGGCCAAGCGCGCCGCCCCCCGTTGAGCAGGCCGAGGTCAGCCCCAGAGCGGCGAGGCCGAATGCGAATGTTCTGCGTGAATGTCTCATAAAACCTGCCTGTCGCTGCATTGTTGCGTTTTGCGCAGCATATCGCAGGCAGGTCGCCCGACAAGGCGGGATCGCCAGGATGGCAAGCCTTCGCCGAGGAAAACTTGGCCCTTGGGCTTATTGTCCGGGCTGAAACAGGGGCACCGTCGACATCGACATCTTGGCCGAGCCGTCCTGCACTTGCTGGCTGTGGCTGATGTAGATGAGTGTGTTGTTCTCTTCGTCGAAAATCCGCTTCACCCGCAGCGTTTTAAAGATGATCGAGCGGCGTTCGCTAAAGACATTTTCGCCTTCATCATCGCGCTCGATATCACCCACTTCAATCGGGCCGGTCTGACGGCAAGAGATGGAGGAGTTCGACGGGTCTTCGAACCAGTTGCCCTTTTGCAGCCGGTCGATCAAGCCGCGTTCGAAATAGGCCAGATGACAGGTCACGCCCTTGACCTTGGGGTCGGCCACGGCTTCGACGATGATGTCATTGCCGAGCCAGTCCACATCGACGTTCCCCACCTGTTCGGCAGGGGCGGCGGTGGCGAAAAGGCAGGCGGAAAGGGCGGCGGCGCGCGCGAATATCTTGTTCATGGCAGGCAAACGCGCGACGGGCAGGGCGGTTCCCTAGGCTCCGCCGAATTTTCGACAGTCTCTACCGCCGCTCTGCCAAGGCGCAAACGGCTTCGTGCTGGCTTAGAAAGACCTCGCCGGTGAGGTCATCCAGAAAATGACTGCGCTTCAGCCGGTCCATCACCGGGCCCTTCACCTCGCTCAGATGCAGCCGGATATCGGCATCCCGCAGCCGTGTGTTGATCGCCTCAAGCGATTCAAGCGCCGACAGGTCGATCTCATTCACCGCCGGGAACATCAGGACCACATCGGTCAGTTCGGGCTTTTCGGCGGCATGGCGTGCCAATTGGTCTTCAAGGTACCGCGCATTGGGAAAATATAGGCTTTCGTCCACCCGCAGCGACAGCACATGGGGCTGGGTCTCAACCTCATGGCGCAGCACATTGCGGAAATGCTCAGTCCCCGGCACCCGGCCCACCACGGCCATATGCGGGCGCGAGGTCTTGTAAAGATGCACGAGGATCGAGGTGATGACCCCCGCGCTCACGCCCGCTTCCACGCCGAAGACCAGCGTCAGCAGGATCGTCACGCTCACGGCGGCGAAATCGGCATGGCTAAAGGCCCACGCGCGTTTGAGGATCGAGAAATCAACGAGGCTCAGCACCGCGACGATGATCGTGGCGGCCAGCGTGGCTTTGGGCAGGAAGAAAATTAGCGGCGTCAGAAACAGCGCCGCAAGCGCCAGCCCGACGGCGGTGAAAGCGCCTGCGGCGGGCGTCTCGGCCCCCGCGTCGAAGTTCACCACAGAGCGGGAGAAGCCCCCGGTGACCGGGAAACCCCCGGTGAAGGCGGCCCCAAGGTTCGCACTGCCCAGACCGATGAGTTCTTGATCCGGATCGATGCGCTGGCGTTTCTTGGCGGCCAATGTCTGCGCCACGCTGATGCTCTCTACAAAGCCGATGATCGAAATCAGCAGTGCGGGGATGAACAGTTGCGACAGCAGGTCGGGCGAGAAGGAAGGCAGCGTGAGCGGCGGCAGACTTTGCGGCACCTCGCCCACGATGGCCACGCCGCGACTGCCCAGATCAAAGGCCCAGACCGCCAGTGTGGTGCCGACGATCGCCAGCACCGGTCCCGTCTTCGCTCCGATATCAGCCATGCGCGGCCCCAGCCCGATACGCAAAAGCAAGGGTTTCAACCCGCCGCGCACCCAGAACAGAAACGCCGTCGCGGTCACGCCCAGCAGCAGGGTGATCGGGTTCACCTCCCCCAGATGCGCCCAGAGGCTGGCGAGGATGTCGACCAGCGTATGGCCTTCGCCTTCGACCCCCAGAATATGGCGCAACTGGCTGGCGGCGATCAGGATGCCTGAGGCGGTGATGAACCCCGCAATCACCGGGTGCGACAGGAAATTCGCCAAAAACCCCAGCCGGAATAGCCCGAGCGCCAGCAGCATCGCGCCCGACAGAAACGCCAGCGTCAGCGCCGCCGTGACATAGCCCGCCGTCCCAGCCTCGGCCATATTGCCCACCGCTGCCGCTGTCATCAGTGACACCACGGCCACTGGCCCCACTGCCAGCGCCCGGCTGGTGCCAAAAATAGCGTAAAGCACAATCGGCGCGATGGAGGCGTAGATACCCGCCTCAGGCGGCATGCCCGCAAGCAGCGCATAGGCCAGCGATTGCGGGATCAACATGATGGTGACGATCACCGCGGCCACCATATCTCCGGTGAACTGGCCACGGTCATAGCGCCGCCCCCAGTCAAGGATCGGCAGATATTGCGCAAGGGGCCGCAGGGTCATGTCAGGCAATCCGTCAAAGGGAAGGGGCCGCCCCGAAGGGCCGCCCGGTCTGGTTTAGTCGAAACGGTTCACTGGCAGTTTGAGGTAGTGGTTGCCGTCATCCTCGGTCTCGGGCAGCCGCCCGCCGCGCAGGTTGATCTGCAAGGCGGCAAGGATGCGGTTCGGCAGCGATAGAGTTGCGTCCCGCTTCTGGCGGCGCTCGATATAGTCCTCGCGTTTCGTGCCGTCCTTGACGTGGATGTTGTTGGCTTTGTGTTCATCAACCGTCGCTTCCCACGTCGGCTCCTTGCGGTCATCGGTGCCGTAGTCATGGCCGATATAAAGCCGCGTGTCGCCGGGCAGGGCGAGGATGTCTTGGATCGAGTCCCAAAGCTCCGCCGTTTTGCCCCCCGGAAAATCCGACCGCGAGGTGCCTGCATCGGGCTGCATCAATGTGTCATGCACGAAAGCCGCATCGCCGCAGACGTAAGTGATCGACCCCAGCGTGTGACCGGGCGACAGCATCACTTTGGCGTCTAGTTCACCAATCTTAAACGTTTCGCCCTCTTCAAACAGATGATCAAAGTCGCGGTCGGGGTCAAAGGCGTTTGGCAGGTTGTAGAGGTCCGCCCAAATCTTGGCGATCTCAGGCACCAGCGCACCGATGGCATTGGGCGCTCCGGTCCGTTCCTTCAGGTGGGCGGAGGCCATGACGTGGTCCGCATGGGGATGCGTATCAAGCACCCATTCCACGCTCAGGCCATGCTCTTTCACAAGGTCCAAGACCTGATCCATGCTCTCGGTCGTGAACTTGTAGTTCTTCGGATCAAAGTTCCAGACCACATCGATCAGCGCGGCCTTTTTGGTCGCCGGATCGGCGCAGATGTATTGGATCGAGCCTGTGTCGGGCTCATAAATGCCCCAGACATCGGGGCTGCCCGCACCGGTTGAGGGGGAATGGCGCACAACGGGGGAATTCAGAGGGTCGCTCATCAGGCAGGTCCTTTCTTGGTTTTGGTCATCAAATCAGGGGTGTGGCGGGCGATCCACATGCCACCCAGCATGAAGGGCACAAAGATCAACGTGCCACTGGCCGCCAAGGGCAGGGCGGTCAACGCCGGGCCGGGGCAAAAGCCGCCCAAGCCCCAGCCCATGCCAAAGATCGCAGCACCGGTCAGCAGTTTCGGCTCCAGATCATTGCGGGTGGGGACGCGGAATTTATGGTCGAAATAGGGCGTCTGACGGCTGCGGAACAGCCATGCAAAGCCCGGTGCTGTCACTGCGATGGCACCGCCCATGACAAAGGCGAGGCTGGGATCCCATGTGCCAAAGACATCGAGAAAGTTCAGCACCTTGGCGGGGTCCGCCATGCCAGAGACGATAAGGCCAATGCCAAAGACAAGGCCGGAGAGGAGGGCGAATATCTGTTTCATATCACGCCCCCAACACATGCCGCATGACAAATACGGTCACAAAAGCCGTTGCCATGAAGGTCACCGTCGCCACGATCGACCGCGCCGAGCCACGGCTGATGCCGCAGACCCCATGGCCCGAGGTACACCCATTGCCATAGGTCGCGCCAAAGCCGACCAGCAGCCCGGCCAGAGCCATCAAAAGTGGGTTCGAGGGCACCCATTGTTGCGGCCAGCCGCCCGAGACAATCAACCAAAGCGGTGCTGCCAACAAAAGCCCCAGCACGAAGAAGAATGAAACGCCCCGCGCTTCGCCGTCACTGCCGCGCGCAAATAGCCGTGAGGTCAGCCCGCTGATGCCCGCGATGCGCCCGTTCGTCGCCATCAGCAGCACCGCCGAGGACCCGATCAACGCGCCGCCGCCCAGCGACAGCCAAGGTGTGAATTCGGTTTCCATCTCTCAACTCCTTACGCGCCCGCCATGGCGGCTGGCTTGTCTTAGACTGTTATTCAGTATATATTACTCACTCCTAATATTCAATGATGCTAATATGAAAAACTCGGACGATTTCTTGGACGGTGATATTGCCGGAGCGGCTGCCCTGATGACGATGCTCGCATCAGAGGCGCGGCTGCAGATCCTGTGCCGACTGCTGGGCGGAGAGCGTTCGGTTGGGGATTTGGCGCAGGCCTGCGGGTTGTCGCAATCCACCATGTCGCAGCAGCTTAAAAAGCTGAAAGAAGCGGGGTTGGTCGATAGTCGCCGCGCGGGGCAGACGATCTTTTACCGGGTGAAAGGGCAGGAGGCCGTGGCCGTTCTGGAAACGCTGCACGGCCTCTACTGCGCGCAAAAATAATGCGCCCGGCAAAACCGGACGCCTCTTTCACGCTTTGCGATCCGCGTAGGATTTGACGAACTGGCCGATCTTCTCTTCGGTCAGGTCAATGCCGCGTGATTTGCCTTCCTGAAGGGCCGTGTCACCGTCCCATCCCTTGTCTGCCGCAAGGGCCATCAGCGTCATCGCCCCGGCCCGTTTGCCCGAGGCGCAGTGCAGGAACACCGGCTGCGGCAGGTCGTCCAGTGACTTGCGGAATTCGTCTACCGTCTCGGGCCCAAGCGTATCGGGCGTGACCGGATGGTGCAGGTAGTTCAGCCCCAGCTTCTCAGCCACCAGCCGCTCTTCATCGGGGGAGAGGCCGCCTTTTTCATCCGAGGCGCGGAAGTTTACCACTGTTTTCATCCCGGCCGATGCCGCCTGTTCCAGTGCTTTGGCGTCCGGTGTGAACAGGGCCACGTTATGGGCGTGGTCGATGGTCGCGATCTTTTGGCTGTCGTCAGTCACTCTGGCCTCCTTCTCTGCGCGGGCGTTGTTTTCCCGCAGGCAATGGTTTCAGCAGCCTAACACCAGATCAACGCAACTGTTCCCTGCTCACCAAGTGGGCAGGGCGGCGGTCGTCTTATCTGAGTATTAAAGTCAGGATTGTCACCGCTGACCGATTTTGCTAGGCAGCACAAAGAAATTCCGCTTGGCGTGACAGCTGCTTTGACGATTCTGCCCCCCGTGGCAGGCGCCCCAGCAGCGCGCCGTGATCAAAGATAAATCCATCGGGAGCCACCCTATGCCGCATTTTCGTTCCGCGTTCCTCGCGGCCCTGTCCCTGACCTTTGGCCAAGGCGCCGCCGCCGAGACGCCTGCCGCCGCAGCGGCGACTGCGGCCCCCTCGCTCAAGGTCGAGTTGAACGCCGCCGACACGACGGAGGCCAATTGCAAGCTGACCTTTCTCATCACGAACGACCTCTCTGCGCCCTTGGACAAGGCCGTCTATGAAACCGTGCTGTTCGACCGCGAAGGCACCGTGAACCGGCTGACCCTTTTCGACTTTGGTCAACTGCCCATAGGCCGCCCGCGCGTGCGCCAATTCGTGGTGCCGCAGACCACCTGCGAAAACCTTGGCCGTATCCTGTTTAACGGTGCGCAAAGCTGCGAAGGCGCGGGGATCGCGGCGGGCACCTGCGAAAACGCGCTGGCCCCAGCAACCCGGACCGAGATCGAGGTGCTGGGCTGATGGATCAACTAAGCGAACTGCTGACCCCCCTGCGGGGCATCGCCGAAACCGGTGGCCCGGTGGTGGTAATCCTGATGGCCGTGGCGGTGCTGACCCTCGCCGTGGCACTTTATAAAACATGGCAGTTCCGCGCCGCCGCCGTGGGCCGCCACCGGGCGCTGTCCGAAGCGGTCAATGCATGGGAACGGGGCGATGCCGCCGCTGCCCGCGCGGCGCTGGGCCGGTCGAAAAGCTATCTCGCCCCGGTGATCGAATTGGCCATGTCTGCGCCCGACGCGGGCGCTTCGCGCTTGCAGGCCGAGGCCGAGTTGCGCTTTGCCAAGCTGGAGCGCGGCTTTCGCCTGCTCGATTCCGTGGCGCAGCTTGCCCCGCTCTTGGGCCTCTTCGGCACGGTTCTGGGCATGATCGAAGCCTTCCGCGCCTTGCAAGACGCAGGGTCGCAGGTGGATCCCTCGATCCTCGCGGGTGGCATCTGGGTGGCGCTTCTGACCACCGCCGTGGGGCTGGTCGTTGCCATGCCGACCGCGCTGGTGCTCAGCTGGCTGGAACAGCGGATGGAAACCGAGCGCGTCATCGCCGACAAGGCGATCCTTACCGTACTGCACCCCGGCCAGAACGCGGCCCCCGCCGCCACACCTGCCGCGACCCAATTTGCCGCCGCCGCGCCCCGGCCAGCCCATGGCTAGGCCACGCCGGCGGCGCAACCGCCTCTCCATGACCTCTCTGATCGATGTGATCTTTCTGCTGTTGTTGTTTTTCATGCTGACCTCGACCTTCTCCAAATTTGCCGAAATCGAATTGGCCGCAGCGACATCCGGGGCAGGGGCTGAGACGGGGGCGAAACCGTTCTTTTTGCAACTAACCACCGAGGGGCTGCGCCTCAATGGCGATGCGCTGGCGCTTGACGCGCTGACCGCCAGCCCCTTGGCCGAGGCCGAGAAGGGCACACCGCTTCTGGTCTCGCTCGGGGCCGAGGTCGAGGCGCAGGCGCTGGCCGATCTGCTCATCGCGCTGCGCGCCCTGCCGGGGCTCAGCGTCTCGGTTCTGGAGGGCTGACCATGCGTCCCATCGCCAAGGCTAAACCGCAACGCGAACCGACCATCGCGCTGATCAACATCGTCTTTCTGATGCTGGTCTTCTTTATGGTCGCGGGCACCCTGTCGCAGCCGCTGGATTCCGACCTGAACCTCGTGGAAACCCGCGAGCTTGAGGGCCGCGCGCCGCCCAATGCGCTGGTGGTCCATGCCGATGGCCGCATGACATTCGCAGGCCAAGACCGCGCCAGCGTGGCTGAATTCATCGACGCGCTGCCCGAAGAAGAGCGCGACACCGTGCGGCTGCTGCCCGACCGCGCGCTGCCCGCCCGCCGCCTTGTGGAGCTGACCCGCGAGCTGCGCGGGGCCGGGGCAGAGCGCGTCATGCTTGTCACCGAAAGGGCGCTGCAATGATCCCCCGGTCCGGTCTTGTCAAAACACTCTCCATCGGTGTCGCCGCCAGCCTTGTGGTGGGCGTGTCGCAGCTGGCGCAAATTGACGACAGCGCCAAGATCGCGGGCGGCGGAGCGCCCGCCGCGGCCCAGCTTGGCACCCGGTTTGAGGATATGGCCGTCGGCACACTAGAGGCCGAACCGGTGGAAGAGATCACGCCGACCCCCGAGCCCGAACCCTTGGAAACCGCAGAGGCGCTACCGCCAACCCCCATGCCAACGGTTACGCCCACGCCTGCCGCCGAGCCAATGCAAGCGGTGAAGGCAGAGCCCATGCACGTGGCCCCACCTCCCGCCGCTGCGGCGCAGACACCCGTCTTGCCTGCCCTGACCCCAGTCGAAACCCCGCCCGAGACCGCCAGCGCTACGCCGACCATCACAGCCGTGGCCCCGGTGCCCCCGGTCGAAACCCTCACCGCCGAGGCCGAGGATGACGCACCACGCCTGTCGCAGCGCCCGCAGCGCCGCGACCCTGAACGCGCCGCCGAGGCCGCCAAGAAGGCCAAGCCCAAGCCGCAGCCGAAACCCAAGCCAAAGCAAACCGCGCGCGGCAATGCGAAGCGCGACAACACCAAGGGCGCGCAGACCGCCAGCCGGGCGGGCAACGCCGCGCAATCGGGCACCCGCCAGCGGGCTGCCGCGCCTGCGGGCAACGCGGCGGCCAGCAACTATCCCGGCCAAGTGATGAGCCGCATCGCCCGCGTCGGCAAACCGCGTGTCCGCTCACGCGGGACCGCCGTGATCGCTTTTTCCATTGGCGGGGGCGGGCAGTTGGCTGGCGTCCGGGTGGCGCGCAGTTCCGGGTCGGCGGCGCTGGACCAAGCGGCGCTCGGCATCATCCGACAGGCCGCACCCTTCCCGCGCCCGCCCGCCGGGGCGCAGCGCAACTTCTCGATCCAGATCAAAGGCCGATGAGCGGGCGGAGGGCTCAGCCCTCTGCAATCACCCCGTCGACGGCCTTGCCCAGCATCTCGACCGTCATCTCGATTTCCTCGGGCGGGGAGGTAAAGGCCGGGGCCAGCAGAACGTGATCCCCCGCCGTGCCATCGGCGCAGCCCTGCGAAGGGTAGCAGATCATCCCCGCCTCCATCGCCGCGCGCTGGATCTTGCCCGCAAGGTTGCGGCTAACGTCAAAGGGCGTCTTGCTGTCGCGCTCGGCCACCAGTTCGATGGACCAGAACAGCCCCCGCCCGCGGATGTCACCGACATGGGCATGCTGGCCGAAGCGGTCGCGCAGCGCGGTTTCCAACTGCTGCCCCCGGGTGCGCACCGCGCTTAGCAAATCACGGCTCTCGACCTCTTGCAGCACCGCCAGCGCGCCCGCCGTGGCCACCGCGTGGGACATATAGGTGTGCCCGTTCCACAGGTTGCCGCTGCCCGCCATGATCGCCTCGATCACGCTTTGCCGCGCCATCACCGCCGCGATCGGCTGGTAGCCCGCGCCGAGGCCCTTGGCCATGGTGGTGATGTCGGCGCAAATCCCCTCCTGCTCCAGCGCGAAAAGGCTGCCGGTGCGCCCCATGCCGCACATCACCTCATCGGCGATGAGCAGCACACCGTGGCGGTCGCAGATCTCGCGCACATGTTTGAAATAACCCTCCGGCGCAGGCTGGGAGCCGAGCGAGGCGCCGACCACCGGTTCGGCTACGAAGGCGGCGACCGTCTCCGGCCCCAGCTCGACAATCCGCGCCTCCAGCTGATCCGCCAGTCGCCGCGCAAAATCCGCCGCGCTCTCGCCGTCGCGTTGCAGCCGGTAAGAATAGGCGGCGTCGATATGTTCCACCTCCATCAGCATCGGCGCGAAGGGCTTGCGCCGTCCGGCATGGCCGCCCACCGCCAGCGCGCCCAGTGTGTTGCCATGATAGCTGGGCTTGCGTGCGATGATCTTCGCGCGCGCTTTGTCGCCCCGCTCCAGATGATACTGCCGCGCGAGCTTCAGCGCCGCTTCCATCGCCTCGGACCCGCTGCCCAGATACATCACCCGCCCTTCGCCGGTGCCTTCAGGCGCGCGGGCGATCAAATGGCCGGCCAAAGCCTCTGCCGGGGTGTTGGTGAAGAGGCCAGTATGGGCAAAGGCGAGCTGGTCCATCTGCGCGGCGACAGCGGCGCGCACGGCCGCATTGTCATGTCCAAGGCTCGACACCGCAGCGCCGCCGCAGGCATCCAGATAGCGCTTCCCCTTGTCATCAATAAGGAAATTTCCCTCTCCGCGCACGATCACAGGTTGCGTGGCGCGCAGGTTACGGTGCAATACATGGCTCATCGTAGAATCCGATCCTTGGGGTCGACCCTATTTACCGCTTCGCTTGCTGACTGCCACATTAATCAGCACACCGCGCGTATTCGGAAAAGCTTGGGCTGACCTAGGGTCAGGAGAAGCTTGACAGGTAAATTATTTTATCAAACGGTAAAATACCTAACCAACGGGGGATACAATATGACACAACGCAATCTCACACGCCGCTTCCTATTGAGCACGGCGGCCATGCTGGCCGGGGCCAGCCTTTTGCCACAGGGCGCGCTGGCTGCCGAGCCGCTTAAAGTGGCTGGCGTCTATACCGTGCCGGTCGAACAGCAATGGGTCAGCCGCATCCACAAAGCTGCCGAAGCCGCACAGTCGCGCGGCGATATCGAATATACTTTCACTGAAAACGTCTCCAACACCGACTACGCCCGCGTGCTGCGCGAATATGCCGAGGCCGGGAACCAGTTGATCGTCGGCGAAGTCTTTGGTGCCGAAGCCGAGGCCCGCGAGGTTGCTGCCGATTACCCCGATGTGGCCTTCCTCATGGGCTCCAGCTTCAAGCAAGACGAGGCGCTGCCCAATTTCGCGGTCTTCGACAACTACATCCAAGATGCGGCGTATCTGTCGGGCATCATCGCCGGTGCCATGACCGAGAGTGGCAACATCGGTATGGTCGGCGGCTTCCCCATCCCTGAGGTCAACCGCCTGATGCATGCCTTTATGGCGGGTGCCGCGGAAATGAACCCCGATATCAAGTTCCAAGTGAGCTTTATCGGCTCTTGGTTTGATCCGCCCAAAGCCAAGGAGACCGCCTTCGCCATGGTGGAGCAGGGGGCCGACGTGCTTTATGCCGAGCGGTTCGGCGTGTCGGACGCGGCGCAGGAGAAGGGCGTTCTGGCCATCGGCAACGTGATCGACACGCAAGCCGAATACCCCGAGACCGTCGTCGCCTCGGCCCTGTGGCATTTCGAGCCGACCCTTGATGCCGCCATCGCCGCGGTCAAAGCAGGCGAGTTCATGGCCGACGACTATGGCCGCTATTCCTTCATGTCCGAGGGCGGCTCCTCGCTTGCGCCACTGGGCACCTTCGAGGGCAAAGTCCCGCAAGAGGCGCTGGATATGGTCAAGGAGCGCGAGCAGGCGATCAAGGACGGCTCCTTCACCGTCGACATCAACGACGAAGAACCGAAGTCCTCTTAATGACCGATCCAAGACCCGAGGCGCAGGTTGTCCTGCGCCTCGATAATATTACCAAACGATTTGGCAAGCTCACCGCCAATGACGCGATCAGCTTTGATCTGCGGCAGGGCGAAGTCATTGCCTTGCTGGGTGAAAACGGCGCGGGCAAGACCACGCTGATGAATATCCTGTTCGGCCATTACACGCCCGACGAAGGCTTTGTTGAGGTCTTCGGCCAGCGCCTGCCCGCGGGCAATCCACGCGCCGCGCTGGCCGCAGGCGTGGGCATGGTGCACCAGCATTTCACGCTGGCCGACAATATGACCGTGCTGGAAAATATCGTGCTCGGCACTCGCTCGATCTGGCGCTCCGGTTTTGGCCGTGCGCAGGCGCGTCAGCGGATTGTCACGCTGATGGAGGACTACGGGCTGCGGGTGGACCCCGATGCACAGGTCGGCAGCCTCAGCGTCGGTGAGCGGCAGCGGGTCGAGATCCTCAAAGCCCTTTACCGCGAAGCGCGTATCCTGATTTTGGACGAGCCCACCGCCGTTCTGACCCCGCAAGAAACCGACGACCTCTTCGCCACCATGCGCAAGGCCGTCGCGCTTGGCCTCTCGGTGATCTTCATCTCGCATAAACTGCATGAGGTCATGGCGATCTCGTCCCGCGTCGTGGTGCTGCGCCATGGCAAGCTGGTGGCCGAAGCCAAGACAGCCGAGACTGACCGCGCGCGGATGGCGCAAATGATGGTGGGCTCAGAAGTCGCCGCCCCTGTTGTGCGCCGTGCCGATCCGGGTGCCGCGCTGGTCACGCTGGCAGGCGTCTCTTCGCCTGACATCGGCTCTGCACCGGGGTTAAAGAATGTCGATCTTGATCTGCGTGCGGGCCAGATCACCGGCCTCGCCGGAGTTTCGGGCAACGGGCAGACCGCGCTTGCCGACCTCATCGGCGGGCTGATCCGCCCCACCTCCGGCACGTTTCACGTGAAGGGCGACGCGCCGCGCGGTTGGTCGCCCCATGCCGCGATCAGCGCAGGCATCGCCCGCATCCCCGAAGACCGCCACAAGACTGGCACCATCGCCGATTTCGATCTCACCGAAAACGCGGTGCTTGAGCTTTACTCGCGCCCCGGATTTTCCCGCCACGGCTGGATGAATTGGCGCGCCGCGCGTGATTTCGCGGCCAAGATCATCACAGGCTACGACGTGCGCTGCCCCGGTCCGGACACCCGGATCCGGCTGCTCTCGGGCGGGAATATGCAAAAGCTGATTTTGGGCCGCGTGCTGGAGACCACCCCCGCAGTGGTGCTGGCCAACCAGCCCGTGCGCGGCCTCGACATCGGCGCGTTAACCTACGTGCACGAACAACTGCTCGCCGCCCGCGACCGGGGCGCGGCGGTGCTGCTGATCTCAGAAGACCTCGACGAGGTGACAGCGCTGTCGGACGTGATCCACGTGATCTCCGAAGGCCGCCTCTCGCCCCCCTTCGCTCGCGGCGCACTGACGCCTGCCGAGCTTGGCGTCTGGATGGCTGGCGACGGATTTGAGGAGGCCCCTCATGCGGCTTGAACCCATCGCCAACCCCACCTGGACCCGCTCGCTGGGCCTGCCCGCACTGGCGCTTGTCGCGACGGTGGTTGCCGCTTCGTTGCTGGCCATGGTCGCTGGCGCGCAGCCCTTTTCGGTGCTGGGCTTGATCGTCAAAGGTGCCTTTGGCTCTAAATTCGCCACACTGGAAACCCTCAACCGCGCCACGCCGCTGATCTTTACCGGTCTGGCTGTCGCGGTCGCCTTCCGCGCGAAACTGTGGAACATCGGGGCCGAAGCGCAGCTTTACATGGGCGCGGTGGTCACTGTGGTGCTGGGCACCGGTGCGCTGGCCTGGCCCAGCTTTGCTTTGCTGCCGACCATCGCGCTCGCCGCCATGTTGGCGGGCGCCGTGGTGCTGCTGGTGCCGACATTCCTCAAGACCCGCTTTGGCGTCGATGAAGTTGTCACCACGCTGCTTCTAAATTTCGTCGTCCTGCTCTGGGTGTCCATGCTGCTCGAAGGGGCATTGAAAGACCCGATGGGCCTCGGCTGGCCCAAATCCGCGCGGCTGATTGGAGAGGCGCGACTGCCGCGCATCGCCGAGGGGCTGCGGCTGCACTGGGGCTTCGGCCTCGCGCTGATCTCGGCCTTCGTCGTCTGGGTGATCCAACGCCGCAGCACGCTGGGCTACGAGATGCGCGCTGTGGGGCTGAACCCTGCGGCGGCGCGGTTCGCGGGCATTCCGGTCAACGCCACGCTGATCAAGACGGCGCTGCTCTCGGGCGGCCTTGCTGCGTTGGCGGGCTTTTCCGAGGTGGCAGGGCTGAAGGGCAACCTCACCTTGGATATCTCGCCCGGCTTTGGCTACACGGGCATCATCGTCGCCATGCTGGCGCTGCTGAACCCGCTTGGCGTGGTGGTCGCCGCGCTCTTCGTCGCGGGCATTTTCGTCGGCGCTGACAGCATGAGCCGCGCGGCGGGCGTGCCGACCTACCTCGCCGACATCATGCTGGCGCTGGCGCTTTTGGCGATGGTGTTGGCGATCATGCTGACCAAATTCCGGGTGAGGCGCGACTGATGGATATTCTCGACATTCTCCTTCAGGCGAGCTTTTGGACCGCCGCGATCCGCATCGCCTCGCCGTTGATCTTCGCCGCTTTGGGCGAGCTGATCTGCGAGCGGGCAGGGGTGCTGAACCTCGGCATCGAAGGCATCATGGTCGTCGGCGCTTTCGCCGGTTGGCTCACCGTCTATCTCGGCGGCGGCCTGTGGCTTGGCGTCGCGGTGGCGATGCTCTCGGGCATGGCCTTTGGCTTGGTGCACGGCGTGCTCACGGTGCCCTTCGGCCTCAGCCAGCATGTCGTCGGGCTTGGCATCACGCTGCTGGCCACGTCGCTGACCTACTACTGCTACCGTCTGGCGCTGCCCGAGGTCACCTCGCCGCCGAAGATCGAAGCCTTCCAACCGCTTGAAATCCCGATCTTCTCTGACATCCCCGTGATCGGCCCCGCGCTGTTTAACCAAACGCCGCTGACCTATCTCGCCTTTGTGCTGGTCGTCGCTGTGACGTTGGTCCTTTACCGCACGCCCATGGGCCTTGCCCTGCGCGCAGCGGGCGAAAACCCGGCCGCGGTCGAGGCGCAGGGCCTCAGCGTTTCCGCCATTCGCATCGGCGCGGTCATGGTCGGCAGCGGGTTTATGGCCGTGGGCGGGGCGTTCCTGACCATGTCGGCGTTCAACTCCTTCTTCTTTGAGATGGTCAACGGACGCGGGTGGATCTGCATCGCGCTGGTGGTCTTCGGCTCATGGAAACCGGGCAAGACGCTCTTGGGCGCGGTGCTGTTCGCCGCTTTCGACGCGTTGCAGATCCGCGTGCAGCAGACGCCACTCGGCGCGGATATTCCCTATCAAATCTTCCTGATGGCGCCTTATATCCTGTCGATCCTCGCGCTGGTCGTGATGTCACGCCGGGCACAGGTGCCCGCGGCGCTGATGGTGCCGTTCAACAAGGGGGAGCGCTGAGTTGGCGCTTCCCATCACGCCCTCGCCTGGCCAAATCAATCACACGAGTAACCCCATGTTCGACCTCATCATCAAAGGCGGCACGCTCCCCGACGGCCGCAGCACCGACATCGGCATCAAGGCCGACAAAATCACCGCCATCGAAGACCTCTCTACCGCCGAGGCCCGCGAGACTATCGACGCCAGCGGCGACCTCGTCAGCCCGCCCTTCGTCGATCCGCATTTCCACATGGATGCCACGCTCAGCTACGGCACCCCGCGCATCAACGCTTCGGGCACGCTTCTGGAGGGCATCGGCCTCTGGGGCGAACTCAAAGAGCTCATGACCCAAGACGAGGTCAAAGCCCGCGCGCTGGAATACTGCGACTGGGCGGCCTCGCTTGGCCTGCTGGCCATCCGCAGCCATGTCGACACCTGCGACGACCGCCTCTTGGGCGTCGAAGCCCTGCTTGACGTGCGTGATGCGGTCAAAGACTACATCGACCTGCAACTCGTCGCCTTCCCCCAAGACGGTCTCTATCGCGACCCGACGGCGCATGAAAACACCATCCGCGCGCTCGACATGGGCGTCGACGTTGTCGGCGGGATCCCGCATTTCGAGCGCACCATGGCCAACGGCGCACGCTCCGTCACCGCGCTTTGCGAACTCGCCGCCGAACGCGGCCTGATGGTCGATCTGCATTGCGACGAGACCGACGACCCCCATTCGCGCCATATTGAGACGCTGGCCTACGAGACCCAACGCCTCGGGCTGCAGGGCAGGGTGGCCGGTTCGCATCTGACCTCGATGCATTCGATGGACAATTACTATGTCTCGAAACTGTTGCCGCTGATGGCCGAGGCGGAGGTCGCCGCGATCCCCAACCCTCTGATCAATATCACCCTGCAGGGCCGCCACGATACCTACCCGAAACGCCGCGGCCTCACGCGGGTGAAGGAGATGCAGGCCATGGGCATCGACGTCGGCTGGGGGCAGGACTGCGTGATGGACCCGTGGTATTCCATGGGCACGGGCGACATGCTCGACGTGGCTTTCATGGGGCTGCATGTGGCGCAGATGACTTCGCCGGAAGAAATGCACCGCTGCTTCGACATGGTGACGAATGTGAACGCGCGGATTCTGGGCTTGCAGGATTACGGCCTCAAGGTCGGCGCGACGGCCTCGCTGGTGGTGCTGGACGCGGGCAACCCCATTGAGGCGCTGCGCCTGCGGCCCGACCGTCTGTGCGTGGTGGCCAAGGGGCGGGTGATCTCACGCCAGTCGCGCAATGACGCGCGGCTCAGCCTGCCGGGGCGGCCAGAGAGCGTGCGCCGCCGCCACAGCGCACATTCTTAACACCCCGCTCTAGCGGCCTTTTGATCGGCCCCTCTCACCGGGGGCCGATTTCGCATCTAAGGCCGATTGAACTCCGCTGCACCCAATGCTATGTTAGCGCTAACCGCGCCAATTCGCCCGAAACCGGGCCACCGGAGGACCCACCATGACCACAAAAATCGCGATCAACGGCTTTGGCCGCATCGGACGCTGCGTGCTGCGCGCGCTGATCGAGAACGGCTTTGCCGGGATCGAAGTCGTTGCCATCAACGATCTGACCGATGCCGAAAGCCTGTTGCACCTGCTGAAATACGACTCCGTCCATGGCCGCCTGACCGCGGACGCGGAATTGAAAGACGGCAGTCTGCATGTCGCAGGCCAGACCATTCGCATGACGGCAGAGCGTGATCCGGCGAAACTGCCGTGGGGCGATGTCGATGTCGCCTATGAGTGCACCGGGTTCTTCACCACGCGCGATGCGGCAGCGAAACATCTGGAAAACGGCAGCAAGCGGGTGCTGATCTCGGCCCCCGGCAAGGGCGTGGATCGCACCGTGGTCTACGGGGTGAACCATCAAGATCTGACCGCCGAAGATGTGATCGTCTCCAACGCCTCCTGCACCACCAATTGCCTCGCCCCGGTGGCCAAGGTGCTCGACGACACCTTTGGGATCGAGACTGGCTATATGACCACGATCCACGCCTATACCGGCGACCAGCCGACCCATGACAGCCCGCACCGAGATCCGTATCGGGGCCGCGCCGCTGCCTTGTCGATGGTGCCAACGTCCACCGGTGCCGCTGCCGCGATTTCCGAGGTAATCCCGCATCTGAAAGGGGTTCTTGAAGGCTCTGCCGTGCGGGTGCCAACGGCCAATGTCTCGCTTGTTGATCTGTGCATCATGCCCAAGAAAACTGCCACGGCAGAGGCGGTGAACGCGGCGATGCAAGAGGCGGCCAACGGTGCGCTGAAGGGCGTGCTGGCCTATGAACCCGCGCCATTGGTTTCGGCTGATTTCAACCACGATCCGCATTCCTCGACCCTTGCCCCCGAGCAGACGCGGGTGACCGATGGCGGCATGATCCGCGTGGTCAGCTGGTACGACAATGAATGGGGTTTCTCGAACCGCATGAACGACACCGCGCGTGCGATTGCCGCGTTGATCTAAGCGGCATGGAGCGCGGGGAGGACCTTCCCGCGTTCCACCTTACAGCGATGCCGCCGCTCGGCTCGCTTGGTCATATTGCCCCGACATTGCCCGAAGCTGCGCCGCGATCTGGCGCAATTCCTCGCCCGAGATATCGGTGCGCGGCAATCCATCGAGGAAGCAGGCCTGCCGGATCGCGCGATAAGCTTCGCAAAGATCGGCCCCCGCGGCGGAGGTGCGATAAAACACCTCCTTCCCGCGCTTTTCGGCAGTCAGCAGTTCGGCCTTTACCAATTTGCGCAGCGCATAGTTCACCGTATGCGTGTCTTCGATATTCAGCAGAAAACAGATATCCGTCAGCCGCTTTTCCCGGCCCCGGTGATTGGCGTTGTGCAGTACGAGGATTTCCAGCGGCGTCAGATCTCCATTGCCCGCCGCCGCCATGCAACGCGACATCCAGCGGGTAAAGGCGTTGTAGGCGATGATCATCCCGTATTCGAGCTCGGAGGCTTCCCAGCCTTCGCCCTCGGCCAAATGCCGCGAAGAGACGATCCGGCGTGACGGGGTTGGGGGTACTTCTTCCGACATGCGGTGCCTCCGGTTGTTTTATCCGGATAACGTTACCAAGACGCTGACGAGTTACAAGCGTTCCGGCGCGTGCTGCGGTGGGAAGATCAAATTGCAACAGGTTGCACCGCCACATTCATGCCATCTTCCGCGAGGGCAGCGGCTTTGCTAGGCTGACGTTAATAAAAATACGTGAGGCAGGCAGAGCAGCAATGAAAACGGGCTTTCGAGGCACGTTTGTCATCAGCTGGTCGCAAACAGAGATCGACGGTCTGGAGGCCGCGCCGGTTCAGTCGCTCGAACTGGGCTCGGCTTGGTCGTGGCGCGGGGATACTCTCCGTGTGGATGGGCCGAACGATGTGTTGCGGCTGGATATGGCGGACGGGGCAGAGCAGCTGCGCAAACGCGCGGCCCGCAAGGTGCAGCGCCTGATCGGCGCGGCGCTGGAGGAGGGCGGCGTGATACCTTCCAAAGCCCAGCGTAGAGACCATACCGCCCCATCGCTCGACAACAGTTTCATGGTCACCAACGGCGCGCGGACCTACACGGTCACGCTGATTGACGCAGGCCAAGGTCGTACACCGCTGTTGATGTTTGTCGATGAATTGCCACCGCGGGATTGCGAACTGTGGGTGATGCACAGCACGCTCAAGCCGCAGCGCGATGCGCTTTCAGAAGCCGAAAGCGGTGGTGTGATTTGCTTTACCCCCGGCACCCGCATCCGCACCCCCATGGGCAGCGCCTTGATCGAAGATCTGCGCGAGGGTGAGCTGATCCAGACCAAGGACAACGGCCCGCAACGGTTGGAGTGGATCGGCAGCCGCCGGATGAGCGGCGCGCGTCTGCACGCCATGCCGTATCTGCGCCCCGTGCGGTTCCGCTCCGGCGCTTTGGGGATCGCGCAGCCCGACGCCCCGCTGCTGGTCTCGCCCGACCACCGGATCGTGCTGAAAGGCCCGCAGGCCCGTGATCTGTTCAATTGTGACGAGGTGCTGGTCGCGGCCAAAGACCTGATTAACGGGCGCAGCGTGGCCAGCGATATGTCCCTGCGCGAGGTGACCTATATCCATGTGCTGCTGGCCGAGCATCAGGTGATGTGGGCCAATGGAGTGGAAACCGAGAGCTTCCATCCGGCCGCAGCCCCGCTCACCAGTCTTGGCGCGCAGGACCGGGCGCGGCTTTTGGCGGCGCATCCGCTGTTGGAGGCTGATCCGCACAGTTACGGCGAGTTCGCGCGGCGCAATCTCAGCACGTCAGAGGCGGCGATCCTGCGGCATGTGGCCTAAGGGCCGGGCGCTGACGCCCGACCTTACGTTTGGGGTTTAGCTCTCGGCGTCTTCTTTGATCAGCGCCGCGATAATCGCTCGCGCGCTTTCTGAATCCCATTCCGCATCGCCCTGCAACCGGGCGATCTCACGCCCTTCACGGTCCAGTAGCACGCTGATCGGCAGGCCGAAAACGCCCATTTGGCTGGCGAGCTTCTGCTTCGGGTCTTGGTGGCGGGGCAGGCTGTCGACGCCAGCTTCCTCAAAGAAACGCTTGATCCCTTCTTCTGAATTGCGCCCCGTGGCGATGGTCAGCACCTGAAAATCATCGCCGCCGAATTCCTTTTGCAGCGCGTTCAACTGCGGCATTTCCTTGCGACAGGGCGCGCACCATGTGGCCCAGAAATTCACCAACACGACCTTGCCTTCGTAATCCGCCAGCGACATCGCTTCGCCATCGTCCTCACGCTCAAAGGTCACGTCAGAAGCCGCCTGCGGCGCGTCATGGATCACGAGTTTCTTCATGTCCCCGTCGCGCAGCCCCGCGATGTCAGCCGTTCCGGCAAGGGCGGGGTTTGCACCTGCGACAAGCAGCGTATAAACGAAGCCAAGCACCAGATTTTTCATACGTCCCTCCAAGGGTATTCAACATGACCGACACGACCTCGAACAAAATGTGGGGTGGCCGTTTCGCCGCCGGACCGGACGCGATCATGGAGGCGATCAACGCCTCGATCGGGTTCGACAAACGGATGGCCGCACAAGACATCAGTGGGTCGCGTGCCCATGCCGCCATGCTGGCAGCCACGGGCATCCTGACTGATAACGACGCTGACGCGATACGGGAAGGGCTTCTCACGATCTTGTCAGAGATCGAAGAGGGCCGGTTTGAATTCTCGGCAGCCCTTGAAGACATCCACATGAACGTCGAGGCGCGGCTGAAAGACCTGATCGGTGAGCCCGCAGGCCGCCTGCACACGGGCCGCAGCCGGAACGACCAAGTCGCCACCGATTTCAAACTCTGGGTACGTGACCAGTTGGACGCCGCCGACGAGGGGCTCCAAGCGTTGATCCGCGCGCTTTTGTCTCAGGCAGAGGCCGGGGCCGATTGGGTCATGCCCGGTTTCACCCACCTGCAAACCGCGCAGCCCGTGACGTGGGGCCATCACATGATGGCCTATGTCGAGATGTTTGGCCGCGACCTGTCGCGCTTCCGCGATGCGCGCAAGCGGATGAACGAATGCCCACTGGGAGCCGCCGCATTGGCCGGCACCTCCTTCCCGATCGACCGCGAGATGACCGCAGAGGCGCTCGGCTTTGACCGCCCCGCCGCGAACTCCCTCGACGCGGTGAGCGACCGCGACTTCGCGCTGGAATTCATGTCAGTCGCCAGCATCTGCGCTATGCACCTGTCGCGCTTCGCCGAAGAACTGGTGATCTGGTCCTCCGCGCAGTTCCGTTTTGTGGCGCTGTCGGATCGCTTCTCGACCGGCTCGTCGATCATGCCGCAGAAAAAGAACCCCGATGCCGCCGAGCTCATTCGTGCCAAGGTGGGCCGCATTTTTGGGGCCAATACCGCGCTGATGATGGTGATGAAGGGGCTGCCGCTGGCCTATTCCAAGGACATGCAAGAGGACAAAGAGCAGGTCTTTGACGCTGCCGACAACCTGATGCTGGCGCTCGCAGCGATGACCGGCATGGTGGGCGACATGACCGCCGAGCGCGAGAACCTCGCCGCTGCCGCAGGCTCGGGATTCTCCACCGCCACCGATCTGGCCGATTGGCTGGTGCGGGTGCCGAACCTGCCGTTCCGCGACGCGCACCATGTGACCGGCACGTTGGTCGCCATGGCCGAGGCGCAGGGCTGCGATCTGCCTGACCTCACGCTTGAGCAGATGCAATCGGTCCATGCCGAGATCACTAGGGACGTTTTCGATGTGCTTGGCGTCGAAAACTCGGTAAACTCGCGCATGTCCTATGGCGGCACCGCCCCTGCGCAGGTGCGTGCCCAAGTCGAGCGTTGGAAGGAAATCCTGAAGTGAAACGCGCCCTCGCGACCCTTGCTTTGCTGAGCCTTGCCGCCTGTGGCGCGGATGGCGAACCTGTGAAACCGACAGCCAGCAGCACGATCACCATGTCGTCTTCGGGCGTGTCGGTCGGCACCGCTGTCGGGCTGCGCCGCGGGCCGTTTTCGCTGGCGCTTGGGGTCGGGTCGTGAGGCCGCTTTTGCAGATTACGCTGGTGGCCGGGACACTTAGCTTGGCCGCCTGCACCCCGCCGCAGCCATCCGCGCGGCAAGATGCGCCACCGCCAGCCGAGCCGGGGATCAGCCTGTCGGGCTATGCCACGGTCGGCGTGGCAAAGACTTTCTGATGTCGCCCCTGCGCATGCTCTACCTCGCCCTTGCGGTCTGGGGCACGATCCATCCGATGTATTACTTCGTCACTTGGTTCAACGCCGAGGGCTGGAGCCTGAGTGCCATGGTTGATGCATGGCACGCCAATGCCGCCGCCAGCGGGCTGGTCTGGGACCTGACCATCGCTGCCGTCACATTAACCATCTGGATCATCGCCGAAGTCGCGGTGCGCCGGAATTTCAGCGCGCTGATTGCCATTCCCGCCACGTTCTGTATTGGGGTGAGCTGTGGCCTGCCGCTCTATCTGTTTCTGCGGACAGCGCCGATCAAATAGGGCCGGGACGACATAAGGCGACGCGCAGATGGATCATTTTCTCTATAAAGACGGTGTGTTGCACGCCGAAGACGTAAGCTTGGCCGAGATTGCCGCCGCGGTCGGCACGCCGGTCTATGTCTATTCCACCGCAACGCTGCTGCGGCATTTTCATCTTTTTGACGACGCGCTTGCGGGGATGGATCATCTGGTCTGCTACGCGATGAAGGCCAATTCCAACCAAGCCGTGCTGCGCACGCTGGCGCAGGCGGGCGCGGGGATGGATGTGGTCTCGGGCGGGGAATACCGCCGTTCCAAGGCGGCAGGCGTGCCGGGCGACAGGATCGTCTTTTCCGGCGTCGGCAAAACCCGCGAAGAGATCGAATTGGCGCTGACGGGCGGCATTCGCCAGTTCAACGTCGAGAGCGAGCCGGAGATGATCCTGCTTGATATCGTGGCGCGCGAGTTGGGCAAAGTGGCCCCGATCACCATCCGCGTGAACCCCGATGTCGATGCGAAAACCCACGCCAAGATTGCCACCGGCAAAAGCGAAAACAAGTTCGGCATCCCCATCGCCCGCGCCCGCGAGGTCTATGCCATGGCGGCCAAGCTGCCGGGGTTGGAGATTGTCGGAATCGACGTGCATATCGGCAGCCAACTCACCGACCTTGCCCCCTTTGAGCAGGCCTATGGCAAGGTCGCGGAACTGACCGAAGTGCTGCGCGCCGATGGCCATAACATCCGGCGGCTGGACCTTGGCGGCGGTTTGGGCATTCCTTACGAGCGTTCCAATTCCGCCCCGCCATTGCCGACGGATTACGGCGCGATGGTACAGCGCACGCTAGGGCATCTGGGCTGCGAGGTCGAGATCGAACCGGGCCGTTTGATCGCGGGCAACGCGGGTGTCTTGGTCAGCGAAGTGATCTACCTGAAATCCGGCGAGGGCCGCGATTTCCTGATCCTTGATGCCGCGATGAACGACCTGATCCGCCCCGCCATGTATGATGCTTGGCATGACATCGTGCCGCTGAATGAACCCGCACCGGGGGTAGAACCGCGCCCGGTCGATATCGTCGGCCCGGTTTGCGAATCCGGCGATACCTTTGCTAAGCAGCGGATGATGCCAGTGCTGGGGTCCGGTGATCTGGTGGCCTTCCGCTCTGCCGGAGCCTACGGCGCGGTGATGAGCAGCGAGTATAATTCGCGCCCCCTGATCCCCGAGGTGCTGGTGAACGGCGATCAATTCGCGGTTATCCGCCCACGGCCAAGCTTTGACGAAATGATAAACCGCGATACCATCCCTGAATGGCTTTGACGGCATCCCGCCGCCGGGCCACCGGAGCGTGACGCATGGAAACATCCACTGACAAGACAGACGGGCTGCGCGTATTGCGCGGGCCATTGCGGCTGACTTGGGCGGGGATGCTGGCCGAGACGCTGGTGCAGGCGCTTTGGCCGATGCTGACGCTGCTGCTGGCGGTGCTGGCGCTGCTGATGATGGGGGCGCAGGACAGTCTGGGCGGTGATCTGCTTTGGGGTGTGCTGGCCGCTGTGGGCCTTGGGTTTCTCGGCACATTGGTTTTCGCGCTGCGGCGCTTTCGTATTCCCTCACAGGCCGAGGCCTTGGCGCGGCTGGATGCCAGCCTGCCGGGGCGGCCCATTCGGGCGCTTTTGGACGATCAGGCGATTGGCGCGGGCGACACAGCCTCGGCGGCGGTCTGGCAGGCCCATCAGAAACGTATGGCCGCGCGGGCCGCGCAGGCGCAGCCGGTCAAGGGTGACCTGCGGGTCGCGCAGGCCGATCCCTATGCGCTGCGCTATGTGGCGCTGCTGGCTTTCGTCGTTGCACTGGTCTTCGGCTCGGTCTGGCGGCTGGGTGAGGTGACGCAGCTGACCCCCGGCGGGGCGGGCGGCGCGCTGGCCTCTGGCCCGGTTTGGGAGGGGTGGGCCGAGCCGCCGCGCCATACTGGAAAGCCAACGCTTTATCTGAATGATCTAGAGGCCGGGGCGCTGTCGCTGCCTGCGGGCACGTTGATCACCCTGCGCCTTTACGGAGAGTTGGGCGCGCTGACGGTGCAAGAAACCGTATCGGGCCGCGCGGGGGGCGCGACCTCTGAGCCCGCGCAGGATTTCACCCTGCGCCAAAGCGGCGTGATCAGCATTGAGGGTCCGGGCGCGCGGGCATGGCAGATCACGATGCTGCCCGACGCCGCCCCGCAGATTGAGCGGTTGGGCCCGCCCGAGGTGACTGCCTTGGGCGAGATGAGCCTGCCGTTTGCCGCGCGGGATGATTACGGCGTCGAAGCGGGCGAGGCGCGGATCAGCCTTGATCTGGCCTCTGTCGACCGGCGCTATGGGTTGACCATCGACCCTGACACACGGCCCGAGATCGTCGTGCCGCTGCCCATGCCGATCACCGGTGACCGGCGCGATTTTGAAGAAAGCTTGATCGAGAATTTCTCTAAGCACCCTTGGGCCAATCTGCCGGTATCTCTAGAGCTTTCCGTGCTCGACGCTGCCGAACAGCAAGCCGTGACCGAGGTGAGCCAATTGACCCTGCCGGGGCGGCGCTTTTTCGATCCCGCGGCGGCAGCAGTCATCGAGATGCGCCGCGATCTTTTGTGGTCGCGGGCCAATGCGCCGCGCATCGCGCAGGTGCTTCGCGCTGTGACCTATGCGCCGGGGGAGGATCTGCGCTCGGATGTGACGGTTCTGCGGCTCAAGCAGTTGATCCGCCGTCTGGAAATCCGCGCGCGCTATGGGTTGGACGAAGAGGTCCAGACCGAGATGGCCGAAGACCTCTGGGCGCTGGCGATTGAACTTGAAGAAGGCGTGTTGGCCGATGCGCTGGCGCGGATGCGCCGGGCACAGGATCGGCTGAATGAGGCGATGAAGAACGGCGCGTCGTCGGCAGAGATTGCCGAGCTGATGGAGGAATTGCGCCGCGCCACCGAAGAGTACCTAGAGCAACTCCAGCGCCAACAGGCCCGAGAGGGCGAGGGCGAAGGCCAGCAGCCCCAAGGCGAGTCCATGCAGATGACGCAAGACGATTTGCAACGCATGATGGACCGCATTCAGGAGTTGATGGAGCAAGGCCGCATGGCCGAGGCCGCAGAGGCGCTGCGTCAGTTGCAGGAAATGATGGAGAACATGCGCGTCACCCAAGGCCAGCCCGGCGAGGGCGGCAATTCACCGGGTGAGCAGGCGATGGAAGGGCTCTCGGAAACCCTGCGCGAGCAACAGGGGCTTAGCGATCAGGCCTTCCGCGACCTGCAAGAGCAGTTCAACCCCGGCACCGGGGCGGGCGAGAATGAAGGCAACGAAGGTCGCAATGGTGGTCAGGGCCGCGGTCAGAGCCATGAGGGCCAGCGGGGGCAGGGCGGCCAATCCGGCGAAGAGGGGGCCGAAGAAGGGCTGGCCGGGCGTCAGCAAGCGCTGCGCGACGAGCTGCGCCGTCAGGAAGGCCGTCTGCCGGGGCAAGGCACGCCCGAAGGGGATGCCGCGCGTGATGCACTGGACCGCGCCGGAGAGGCGATGGGCCGCGCCGGAGACGCCCTGCGCCGCGATGAGTTGGCCGAGGCAATCGACAATCAAGCACAGGCCATGGAGGCGCTGCGCGAAGGGATGCGGTCGCTTGGCGATGCGATGGAGCAAGAACAGGGCGAGGGCCAGCCCGGTCAAGGCACTGCCGAAGGCGACCGCCGGGCCGAGGCGCGCGATCCGCTGGGGCGCGAGCAGGGGGGCAATGGGGCGAATAGCTCAGACGCGCCGCTGGCACAGGGGCCAGACGATCAGGGCCGCGCGCGGCGTCTGCTGGACGAAATCCGCCGCCGCTCGGGCGAGGCGGAGCGGCCCGAAGTTGAACGCGATTACCTCAACAGACTTTTGGATCGGTTTTAACCGGGGTCACCCCTGCGATTGGGTCGCCACGGTGTCGAGCCAGACCAGCAGGTCCTGCAACTGCCCATCGAGCCAAATGCGTGCGTCGTCCATCCATGCCACATAGGACGATAGGTAAGGATCGGCCTGCGGCAAGGATTGCGCAATCTGCGGCGCGTAGACATAGACTGCCGCCAAGATGGCCGCCAAGGCGATCATCACGGTGAAGCCGCGCATGAACCCGCCCGATTTGCGCGGTTTTTCAGGGCGGTCGAGCGCGGCGGTGGGCGTTGGCCCCGCCTGCTGGCCCTGCGTGCGGTCGTGGCGCAGGGTGGAGTTGATCTCTTCGATATCGGGCAGCAGATCCCGGCGCGACGCGCTGCCGTAGGCGTCATTCTCGCTTTCGGGAACCGGCTCTCCGCGCATTTTGGCCATGCGCAGACGGGCTTCATGGGCGCGGCGGGCGTCTTCGTCCTCGGGCACTTGGTCATCTTCGGCGATGTCGGGACGGGGGGCTTGTTTTGGCGCGGGACGGGGCGCGTCGTCAAGACCGAGGTCCGGCTGGCTTTCCAACGGCTCTGACGGACGGCGACGGCGGGCTTCCTGCTCCGCCGCGGCCTCCTGACGCAGGATTTCCGCGATGGCAGGGTCGAGCGAGCGTCTGACGGGCGCGGCGGCGGGGGCCGGGCGCGCGTTTTCCTCCTCCGGCGCGAAGGCAGCGTTTTCGAAGGCGTCGGTATCAGAAGCGTCGTTTTCGAAGTCGCCCTCTTCAAATGCCCCCTTTTCAAATCCGTCGTCTTCGAAGTCCTCGTCTTCGTAATCCTCATAATCCTCATCCCCGAAGGGCTGGAGATCAGGCAGGCTATTGGCTGCGGACTGCTCTTCGCCGGTTTCATCCGACGCGCGTTGCTTCATATGCATCACGTCGTCATCGAAATCCGGGTCGTCGAATTCACTGTCGTCCTCTTCGGGCGCATTGTCGGGATGAAGCTGAAACCACGTCTGCCCGCAGTTGGAACATTGCACGTCACGCCCTGCCACCGGCATCACCTCATCGGGGACTTCGTATTGCGCGTCGCAGTTGGGGCAGATCAGCCGCATGGTCATTCCTGGGTTCGTTCGGTGCTCTCGGATCGTAACGGACAGCATATGTCCTAGAATAACGTAGGAAAAGTGATATCTGGGCAGGGTGCGGGGGTTCTGAGTGATTGAATCCTTTCCGGTGCTGAGGCACAACAGGTCGAAGTGTTTTAAGGTGGTTGCGTGATAGAGCTCGAAAATGTGGCCTACAGCTATGGCGGGGGCGAATTGCTGTCCGACATCACGCTGAAACTCGCCCCCGGATCGTTTCATTTCCTCACCGGCCCCTCGGGCGCGGGCAAGACCACCTTGATGAAGCTCTGCTACGGGGCCTTGCTGCCCACGGCGGGGCATCTGCGGATTTTTGGCACCGATGTGCGCGGACTGGGCCGCGACGACATCGCGCTGATGCGCCGCCGGGTTGGCGTGGTGCATCAGGACGTGAAATTCCTCGACCACCTGCCGTTGACCGAGAATATCGCCCTGCCGCTGAATGTCTCGGGCCGTCAGGCCGAGGCGGGGGGCACCGATCTAGAAGAACTGATGTCTTGGGTCGGCCTTACCAACCGGGCCGACGCCCTGCCGCCCGAGCTTTCGGGTGGGGAGCGGCAGCGGGCCGCACTGGCGCGTGCGGTGATCATGTCGCCCGATGTGATCTTGGCGGATGAGCCGACGGGGAACATCGATTGGGAGATGTCGCAACGGCTGCTGCGCCTGTTGATCGAGTTGAACCGCATGGGCAAGACCGTGTTGATCGCCACCCATGATCTGGGCCTGATCCGCGCCACCAAGGCGCATGTGCAGGCCCGCGTGCTGCGCATCGCCAACCGGCGCATTCAACTGGCGGGGGCGGATTTGTGAAGCGGTTCGACATGGGCGCCCTGCGCGCGATTTTCAAAGGCGACAGGCAAGCGGACCGCGTGGTGCCGCCCTCGGGTTTCACGGCGCAGCTCACCTTGTTTGCCGCCGGGGCGATGGCCTTTCTCGCGGTATTTGCCTTGGCGCTGTCGCTTGCTTCGGGCCGGTTGGCGCAGGTCTGGGGGCAGGAATTGGCGCAGTCGGCGACGGTGCGCATCGTCGCGCCATTGGACCAACGTGCGGCCCAGACCGAGGCGGCGCTGAAGGTGTTGCAGACGACCAAGGGCGTGGCCTCGGCCCGCGCGCTGACGGATGCCGAACAGGAAGAACTGCTTGCCCCATGGTTTGGCCCGGAACTGGCGATGGAGAGCTTGCCGGTGCCACGGTTGATCGAAGTGGTTGAGGAAGGCGAGGGGCTAGACCCGGTGGGCCTGCGCCTGCGTCTCTCTGCCGAAGTGCCCGGAGCCGTGCTGGATGACCACAGCCGCTGGCGCGCGCCGTTGGTTGCGGCGGCAAGCCGGTTGCGCCTGTTGGGCTGGATTTCGACCCTGCTGATCGGGGCTGCGGTGGCGGCCATGGTGACGCTGGCCGCGCAGGCGGCCCTTGCGGCGAATGCGCAGGTGATCGCGGTGCTGCGGCTGGTGGGGGCGACCGATGACTATATCGCCCGAGCCTTCATTCGGCGCTTTACCCTGCGCGCGCTTTTGGGTGCGGCGGCGGGCACGGTGCTTGGCATGGTGGCGGTCGTTCTGTTGCCCGATGCCGGCGAGGCGGGCGGCTTTTTGACCGGCTTGGGCTTTCGCGGCTGGCACTGGGTGGTGCCGCTTCTGGTGCCGATCTTGGTCGGAGCGGTGGCCTTTGCCGCCACCGGGGCTGCGGCCCGGCGTACGTTGAGGGAACTGACATGAAGCTGCTGCAATGGGTCCGGTCGATCCTCTATATCGTGCAGGTGACCGTGGCGATGCCGGTGCTCGGGTTGGCCTTTGCGCCTTGGGCGATGTTTTCGAAACGCGGGGCCTATCGGGCCTGTAAGACCTATGCCGCTTGGGCCATGTGGTCGGCCCGCTGGCTGATCGGGCTGCGCTGCGAGGTGCGTGGCACGGTACCGGATGGTGAAGTTTTGGTGGCCGCAAAACACCAATCGTTTTTGGATATCTTGATGATCTTTCACGCTCTGCCGCGTGCAAAATTCATTATGAAACGCGAGGTGCTTTGGACCCCGGTGATTGGCCAATACGCCAAACGGATGGGCATGATTGCCGTCAACCGTGGCAAGCGCGGGCAGGCGATTACCAAGATGATGGCCGACGTGAACGCCGGTCGGGTCGAGCCGGGGCAGTTGGTGATCTATTCCCAAGGCACCCGCGTGGCACCGGGCCTCAGCGCGCCCTACAAGGTCGGCACGGCGGTGCTTTACGACCAGATGGGGCAGGTTTGCGTGCCGGTAGCGACCAATGCGGGCCACTTCTGGCCACGCAGGGGGCTGTACCGCAAACCGGGTTTGGCGGTGGTCGAGTTTCTTGAGCCGATTGAGCCGGGGCTGGAAAAGCGAAGCTTTATGGCGCGGTTGGAGGAAGAGGTCGAGAGCCGTTCGAACGCCTTGCTGCATGAAGCTGGGTGGCGTCCTGTGGAGGCCGGGTAGTTCCGATCAACCGGCGGTCCCTTTTAAAGCGAAATCCTATCAAAATGTGCCACCCCGCGGGTCGGCGCTGCCCTTCGTGTTTTTAAGCTACGCCGAAGCGCCCGCTGAAGCAACGGCTTCACGGGGTTCGATCTTCGGTCTCTGGAAGCCGTTAAAGTGGCGGCGCCGCCTTGGGGAGGTGGAAAGAGCAGGCGTCACCCTGAATGTCTCTACGTATCGACATGACCCGCGAAGGGCCTCGTCTTCCGTGTGTGTCGCGACGGGGGAGGTTGTAGAGCAGGGGTGTTAACGCCTGATGCGCTCGCCGCGCGCACCCCGCGCAACGAAAAAGGGCGGACCCATGGCCCGCCCCCTCGGTCTTACATGTGGATCGGCCCATCGCCGCAGGCCAGTGCGGCTTCGCGCACGGCTTCGGAGTAGGTCGGGTGCGCGTGGCAGGTCATCGCCAAATCCTGCGCCGAGGCGCCGAATTCCATCGCCACGCAAACCTCGTGGATCAGGTCGCCCGCGCCGGGGCCGATGATGTGACAGCCGAGGATGCGGTCGGTTTCCTTGTCCGCGATCAGCTTGACGAAACCGTCACCGGCAAAGACCGCCTTGGCCCGCGCGTTGCCCATGAAGGAGAACTTGCCGACCTTGTAGGCCCGGCCCGCATCCTTGAGCGTTGCCTCGGTTTCGCCGACGCTGGCGACCTCGGGGTGGGTGTAGATCACGCCGGGGATCACGCCGTAGTTCACGTGGCCATGTTTGCCCGCGATCACCTCGGCGGCGGCCATGCCCTCGTCCTCGGCTTTGTGCGCCAGCATCGGGCCTTCGATCACGTCGCCGATGGCATAGACGCCTTTGACGGAGGTTTCCCAATGCTCATTCACGGCGATCTGACCACGCTCGGTCATCTTGATCCCGAGATCGTCCAGACCCATGCCTTTGATAACGGGCTTGCGGCCTGTGGCGACGAGCACGGTGTCGGCCTCGATCTCATGTTCGCTGTCGTCTTTGCGCAGCATGTAGCTGACCGTGGCCTTGCCCTTGGCGACTTCGGTCTTTTGCACGGCGGCGCCCATGACGAAGTTGATGCCCTGCTTTTTCAGCATCCGCTGGAAGGTTTTCTGCACCTCGGGGTCCATGCCCGGAGTGATTGCATCAAGGAATTCAACGACGGTAATCTCGGTTCCCAGACGCGCGTAGACGCTGCCCAGTTCCAGCCCGATGACGCCCGCGCCGATCACGACCATCTTCTTGGGAATTTTGCCCAGTTCCAGCGCGCCGGTGGAGGTCACGACGGTTTTCTCGTCGACTTCGACGCCCGGCAGGGAGGCCGCTTCGGAGCCGGAAGCAATGATGATGTTCTTGGCCTCATGGACCTCATCACCGACCTTGACCTTGCCCGCCTCGGGGATCGAACCCCAACCTTTGAGCCAGTCGATCTTGTTCTTTTTGAACAGGAATTCGATGCCCTTGGTGTTGGTTTCGATGGTCTTGTCTTTGTAGGTCAGCATCTGCTTCCAATCGACGGTCGGCGCTTTGGCCTTCAGACCCATCTCTTCGAAGTTATGCTCGGCCTCATGCAGCATATGCGTGGCGTGTAGCAGCGCCTTGGAGGGGATGCAGCCCACGTTGAGGCAGGTGCCGCCGAGGGTCTCACGGCCCTCCACACAGGCGGTTTTCAGGCCCAGTTGCGCGCAACGGATGGCGGCGACATAGCCGCCGGGGCCGGAGCCGATCACGATGACATCATAGCTCGACATGGGGGGGTCTCCTTAGCAGTCGGGTGTTACAGGCAAGGTAGGAGGCGCGGTTTTCAGGTGCAAGCGCCGCTGCCTGCGGGTGTGGGGGAAAGGGTTAAATAAGGGCCGCCAGCAGCATCAACATGGTCGCGGCAAAACCGATGACCCAGATGAGCGACCGATGCGGGCGCAGGCCGAGCGCATAGGCGGGAACGTAGAGCACGCGCGCGATCAGATAGACCCAAGCGCAGGCGGCGGTAAAGGCGGTGTTCTGCGCTGACATCTGCACCACGCCCACGGCAATGCCGAAAAGGATCAGCCCCTCGAAATGGTTATCAAGCGCGCGGCCCAGACGGGCGGTGCGGTCTGACAGCTTGCGGCTGGGCTCACGGTCCCGCGCCGACATGGTGTAGCCGGGGCCAATCTCGCGGTTGGCGGGGACGGCGTAGAGCACGAATTGCAGCCCTTGCAGCAGGGCCGCAAGGGTCAGGACGGTGAGTTCGGCGCTCATGCGGATTTCACGAAATAGGCGGTGGAGCCGGTCACGGTGCCCTTGTCATCGCTACTGAGGGCGTTGGAGCGCTTGAGCCAGTCGTCGGCTTTCTTGCGGTCGTTCACATCAAGCAGGACGGAAGCCTTGGTGCTGCTGTCGGCGTGTTTCCAGATTTGCAGCACCGAAAGCCCTGCGTTCCGCCGCGCCTCGGCATCGGAGTCAAAGGCGTCTTTCCAAGCGGTGTAATCGGTAACGTCGAAGTGGCAGATCATCTGCATGGGAGTGCCTTTCAGAGCGCGTGGAAATAGAGAACGGCGGTGGCGGCATAGCCCGCGAGCCATGCCAGCGTGCGGATCGTCGGCACGCCAAGGGCGTAGACGATGACGTAGATGATGCGTGCGAGCAGGAAGACCTGCGCGGCCAGCAGCGTGGCGCTGTTGTTGCGGCCCAGCATCTCGATCAGCAGCACGGCAGGCGCGAAAAGCGCCATGGCGACGACGGAGTTATCAACCGCGCGGCCTAGACGGGCGGTCATGCCGATGGTGGTGCGCGTCTCGTCGCGCGAGGACATCAGGTAGCCCATCGACAACTGCCGGGTCGCGCCCAGCACTTGCAGCAGGATTGTCAGCATGACCAGAAGGCCATAGGCGGCGAGGAGGGTTGTTTCGGTCATGGTCTGTGTCCTTTCACATTGTGGGAAAATCCACGGGTCCACAGGTAGATAGGGCGGGGGTCGCCCCCCGCCCATAGTATCACAGATCCATCAACAGACGGCGGGGATCTTCGAGCATCTCTTTGACGCGGACGAGGAAGGTCACAGCGCCTTTGCCGTCGATGATCCGGTGGTCGTAGCTGAGCGAGATATACATCATCGGACGGATCACGACTTCGCCGTTGATCGCCATCGGGCGGTCCTGAATTTTCGCCATGCCGAGGATACCGGACTGTGGCGGGTTCAGGATCGGTGCGGTCATCAGCGAGCCGTAGACGCCACCGTTGGAGATGGTGAAGGTGCCGCCGGTCATGTCGGCCATGGTCAGCTTGCCGTCACGGGCCTTTTTGCCCATGGCGTTCACGGCCTTTTCGATCTCGGCAAAGGACATCGCGTCGGCGTCTTTGATCACCGGCACCACAAGACCCGTGGGCGTGCCTGCGGCGACACCCATGTGGACGTAGTTCTTGTAGATGATGTCGGTGCCGTCGATCTCGGCGTTGACCTCGGGGATTTCCTTCAGCGCGTGGCAGCAGGCCTTGGTGAAGAAGGACATGAAGCCCATGCGGACGCCATGTTTCTTTTCGAAATCAGCCTTGTAGGTGTTCCTCAGCGCCATCACCTCGGTCATGTCGACCTCGTTGAAGGTGGTCAGGATCGCGGCAGTGTTCTGGGCTTCCTTGAGACGACGCGCCATGGTCTGCTTGAGGCGGGTCATCTTGACCCGCTCTTCGCGCGACGCATCGTCAGGGGCGGAAGCGGGGCGCGGTGCGGCGGGTTTGGCCTCGGCTTTGGGCGCGGCGGAGGTGCCAGCGGCGATCGCTTTGGCCACATCTTCCTTCATCACCCGGCCATCGCGGCCAGAGCCTGTGACCTGATCGCGGCTGATGCCAGCTTCGGCCATGGCTTTCTTGGCCGAAGGTGCGTCTTCGACATCTTTGCCATCGGCGGATTTAGTCTCGGGCGCGGCACCGGCACCGGATTTCGCGTCTTCGCCCTTGGGGGCGGCAGCGCCCGCGCCGGTGGTCAGAACGGCCAGCGTGGCTGAGGCTTCAACCGTGCTGCCTTCTTCGGCAAAGATTTCGGCCAAGACACCAGCGGCGGGGGCGGGGACTTCGACGCTGACTTTGTCGGTCTCCAACTCGCAGAGCATCTCATCGGCTTCGACCTTGTCGCCGACCTTTTTGAACCAAGTGCTTACGGTCGCTTCGGTCACCGACTCACCCAAGGTGGGCACCTGCACGTCGATGCTTTCGCCTTCGCGGGCGGCGACTTCGGTGGCGCCTGCGTCGATGGCTTTGGGCGCATCGCCGCCACGGTCGGACTGGGAGGCGGCACCGGGGTCTTCGGCGGCTTCTTTGGCTTTGGGCGCTGCGGCAGAGCCACTGTCGCTTTCGCTGACGTTGGCCAGCAGGGCGTCGACGCCGACGGTGTCACCCTCTTGAGCAACAATCTCGCTCAGGGTGCCAGCTACGGGGCTGGGCACTTCGACGGTGACCTTGTCGGTTTCCAGCTCGCAGAGCATTTCATCCACCGCGACGGTATCGCCGGGCTTTTTGAACCATGTGGCAACGGTGGCTTCGGTGACGGATTCGCCCAGCGTGGGTACGCGTACTTCGCTTGTCATGGTCTTAGGTTCCTTTGATGGTCAGCGCCTCGTCGACGAGGGCGGCTTGTTGTGCTTTGTGCTGGCTGGCCAGACCCGTCGCGGGCGAGGCCGAAGTGGCGCGGCCCACATAGGAGGCGCGGCCATGTTTCGCGTCGATGCGGCCCAGAACCCATTCGATGTTGGGCTCGATAAAGGACCAGGCACCTTGGTTCTTGGGCTCTTCCTGACACCAGATCATCTCGGCCCCTTTGAACCGCTCCAACTCTCTGACCGCGGATTGCGCGGGGAAGGGGTAGAACTGTTCGAAACGCAGGATGTAGACATCGTCGATGCCGCGGGCGTCACGCTCTTCCAGCAGGTCGTAATAGACCTTGCCCGAACACATCACCACGCGCTTGATCTTGTCATCTGCCACCAGTTTGGTGTCGGAATTGCCTTTCTCGGCGTCATCCCAGAGCACCCGGTGGAAGCTGGAGCCGGTGGTGAAATCCTCGGCCTTGCTGACGGCCAGCTTGTGGCGCAGAAGTGACTTGGGGGTCATCAACATCAGCGGCTTGCGGTAGCTGCGGTGCAGCTGACGGCGCAGGATGTGGAAGTAGTTGGCGGGCGTGGTGCAGTTCGCCACGATCCAGTTGTCGCCGCCGCACATGGTCAGGAAACGCTCCAGACGTGCAGAGGAGTGCTCAGGCCCCTGACCCTCATAGCCATGCGGCATCAGGCAAACGAGGCCCGACATGCGCAGCCATTTGCTTTCACCTGACGAGATGAACTGGTCAAACATGATCTGCGCGCCGTTGGCGAAGTCACCGAATTGCGCCTCCCAGAGCGTCAGCGCATTCGGCTCGGCCAGCGAGTAGCCATATTCAAAGCCCAGCACCGCGTATTCGCTGAGCATCGAGTCGATGACCTCATACTCGGCCTGACCTTCGCGGATGTGGTTCAGCGGATAGTAGCGGTCTTCGTTGTCTTGGTTCACGAAGGCGGAGTGACGCTGGCTGAAGGTGCCGCGCGTGCTGTCCTGCCCCGAGAGGCGCACTTTGTAGCCCTCGGTTAGCAGAGAGCCAAAGGCCATTGCCTCAGCCGTTGCCCAGTCAAAGCCCTCACCGCTTTCGAACATCTGCTTTTTCGCTTCGAGGAGACGCCCGATGGTCTTGTGCAGCGGGAATTTGTCCGGCGCGGTGGTGATCGCCTTGCCGACGTCTTGCAGTGTTTCAGGCGCGATGGCGGTTTTGCCGCGCTGGTAGGACTTGTTCTTTTTGTCCATGCCGGACCACTTGCCGTCCAGCCAGTCGGCCTTGTTCGGGCGGTAGTCCTTGCCGGCCTCGAACTCATCTCCCAGATGGTTCTGGAAAGCGGTCTTCATGTCTTCGATCTCACCCTCGGGGATCAGACCGTCGGCCACCAGACGTTGGGTATAAAGGCTCAGCGTGGTTTTCTGTTTCTTGACGCTCTTGTACATCACCGGGTTGGTGAACATCGGCTCGTCGCCTTCGTTGTGACCAAAGCGGCGGTAGCAGAAGATGTCGATGACCACGTCTTTGTGGAACTTCTGGCGGAATTCTGTCGCCACGCGGGCGGCGTGCACGACCGCTTCGGGGTCATCGCCGTTGACGTGGAAGATCGGCGCCTCAACCACCAGCGCGTTGTCAGTAGGATAGGGCGAAGAGCGCGAGAAATGCGGCGCGGTGGTGAAGCCGATTTGGTTGTTCACCACGATATGCATAGTGCCGCCAGTCTTGTGCCCCTTAAGGCCCGAAAGCGCGAAACATTCCGCCACGACGCCTTGACCAGCAAATGCCGCATCGCCGTGCAGCAGAATTGGCATTACCGCCGTGCGATCTTTGTCGTTCAACTGGTCCTGCTTGGCGCGGACCTTGCCCAGCACGACGGGGTTCACCGCCTCAAGGTGCGAGGGGTTGGCGGTCAGCGACAGGTGAACGGAATTGCCGTCAAACTCACGGTCCGAGGAGGCGCCGAGGTGGTATTTCACATCGCCCGAGCCATCCACATCGTCAGGTTTGAAGCTGCCGCCTTGGAACTCGTTAAAGATCGCGCGGTAGGGTTTCTGCATGACATTGGCGAGGACCGAAAGGCGGCCTCGGTGCGGCATGCCGATGACGATGTCCTTGACGCCCAACTGGCCGCCGCGCTTGATGATCTGCTCCATCGCCGGAACAAGGCTTTCGCCGCCATCAAGGCCAAAGCGCTTGGTGCCCATGTATTTGACGTGGAGGAACTTCTCAAAGCCTTCGGCTTCGACCAGTTTGCTCAGGATCGCCTTGCGGCCTTCCTTGGTAAAAGCGATTTCCTTGCCGTAGCCCTCGATCCGCTCTTTCAACCAACCGGCCTGCTCGGGGTCGGAAATATGCATGTATTGCAGCGCGAAAGTGCCACAGTAGGTCGAGCGGACGATGCCGACGATCTGCTTCATTGTCGCGACTTCGAGGCCCAGCACGTTGTCGATAAAGATCGGGCGGTCCATGTCGGCATCGGTGAAACCGTAGGATTTCGGGTCAAGCTCGGGCTGGTTGCCCATGTCGCGCATGCCCAAGGGGTCGAGTTGCGCGGCGAGGTGCCCACGGATGCGGTAGGCGCGGATCAGCATGAGCGCGCGGATGCTGTCGAGCACGGCGGCGCGGATTTGGTCATCCGAGACCGCAACGCCCTTTTCCTCGGCCTTCTTCTTGATCTTGTCGCCAGCGGCTTTCGCCTCGGTCGGTTCGGGCCAGACGCCGGTCAGCGCGCCCATCACCTCGCTTTGGGGGGCGGGGGGCCAATCAGGCCGCGCCCAAGAGGGGCCTGCGGCCTCGGCCTGTGCGGTTTCGGCGTCATCGCCCATCGCCGCAAAAAACGTCTGCCATGCCTCGTCGACCGTGTTGGGGTCGTTGGCATAGCGGGCGTACATCGCCTCAAGATATTCCGCGTTTTCGCCTTCCATGAAGGAAGAGGCGTGGAACTGTTCGTTGGCGGGTTGGTCGGTCATTGGGTCACCTTTGTTCGGCGGGGCAGACGGGACAGGGTCAGAATCAGGGTCGGTCTATAGTCAGGCCCGGGGCGGGGGGCCATAGGTATCGAGGGCGGGGTCGCGAGGGCCAGCCAAGGCCGCCGGTTCGGGCGTTTGCCCAAGGGCCAGCGCCACGCGGGGGCGGGAGGCAGTGAGCGCGGTCTGAATGTGCATCTTACCCTCCTTCGCAAGCGGGCGGCGCCGGGTGGTTCTATTCAAGACCCCGCAAAACGTAGTGCTTTGCAGAGTGGGTCAATGGGCGGGCCAAGGCCCGCCCGGCGGGCATCAGCCCTTGTCGATCGCTTCTTTGACCGCTTCGCCCAGTGTCGCGGGGCTGTCGGCCACAACGATACCGGCTTCTTTCATCGCTTCGATCTTGCTCTCCGCGTCGCCTTTGCCACCGGCGACAATCGCGCCTGCGTGGCCCATGCGGCGGCCGGGAGGGGCCGTGCGGCCCGCGATGAAGCCAGCGGTGGGCTTCCAACGGCCTTTTTTCTTCTCATCGGCAAGGAACTGTGCCGCTTCTTCTTCGGCGGAGCCGCCGATTTCGCCGATCATGATGATCGACTGGGTCTCGGGGTCGGCAAGGAACATTTCCAGCACGTCGATATGCTCGGTCCCTTTGATGGGGTCGCCGCCGATGCCCACGGCAGAGGATTGGCCAAGGCCCATGTCGGTGGTCTGCTTGACCGCCTCATAGGTCAGCGTGCCCGAGCGCGAGACAACGCCGACGGAGCCGCGGCGGTGGATGTGGCCCGGCATGATGCCGATTTTACAGGCGTCAGGCGTGATCACACCAGGGCAGTTGGGGCCGATCAGGCGCGACTTGGAGCCTTCGAGCGCGCGGGCAACGCGGGCCATGTCCAGAACCGGGATGCCTTCGGTGATGCAGACGATCAGTTCCATCTCGGCGTCGATCGCCTCGAGGATCGAATCTGCCGCGAAGGGGGGCGGGACGTAGATCACGGAGGCATTCGCCTCGGTCACATGCTTGGCTTCGTGCACGGAGTTAAACACGGGCAGGTCGAGATGCGTTTGACCGCCTTTGCCCGGGGTCACGCCGCCGACCATCTTGGTGCCATAGGCGATGGCCTGTTCGGTGTGGAACGTCCCCTGCGAGCCGGTCAGACCCTGACAGATGACTTTGGTGTTTTCGTTGACTAGTACGGCCATGATTTCTTCCTTGGTCGGTGATGTTTAATCCCGGGGGCGGGCCCCGGGGGCGTCAGGCGCGATGCGCCCGGTTGGTGGGATGCGCCGTGGCAAGCGCAGGGCCGGGCCACAGCAGGATGGCGGCGAGGAACATGACCGGGATGCCAAGCTCCCCGATCTCCTCGACGACGAAAGCGGTGCGTTCGGCATCGGCGGAAATCTCGATCCCCAAGGGGGCGAGTTTGCGCGCGATGCCGTCGAGCAGTTTGTAAGCGACGGTGAAACCGATCCCCAGCAGGACGGCCCCGGCCCATGCACGGCCGTGCCAGAGGGCCGAGAGATAGGGCCGAGCGTGACGCCAGAGCATGAGGAAAATCGCGGTGACGATCAGCGCAAGGATCAGGGCGGCGATCAGCCGTTCGGCCAGCGGGACGCCCTCACCAGTATATTGCCGGGCTTTGAACAGACCGCGGGTGAAGAGGCTTTTGTCGAGGTCCAATTCACGCGCCGCCATGACCGCCAGCACCAGCGGCAGATACCAGACCCGCAGCACAGCGCCGCGCAGTGTCCAGACCAGCGCCACAATGCAGAGGAGGTAGCCCACGACCGAAAGGTTTTCGTAAAAACCGCCTTCGGCCAGCAGGGTGGTTTGCGTGGCGACCGGGAGGGCGTTCACGACCACCATCTGCACGGCAAAAGCCACGATAAGGGCGAGGATCACCCACCAGCCGGTGCGAGAAGAAGAGAGCGCCCGCGTCATAGGTCCGCCTTTTGCGCAGCGCGGTCGCGCTTGGCCGCTTGGGGCATAAGGGGAGCGGACGACAGGACAGGCATCAGTAAAGCTGTTCATCTTGATCAGCCAGCAGATCCAGCAGTCGCAGGGTCAGCAGACCCGCGCCCATGATCATTAGGCTGCGGCCAATGGAGCCGGTGAGGTTTGACGGCAGGATCATCGCCAGCCCGTCACGGGATTTCCGCGCGGCACGGCGCAATCCGCGGTCGTGGCGACGGTGGTTGACCGGTTCGGGCAGGCGCAGGGCGCCGGGTTGCCATTGCCGGATCAGAATGCCTGCCCCCAATAGCGCAATGCCCGTCAAAACGGGGGAGGATTTGGGAGAGTGATCCATACTGACCTCATTGCGTGATCGGGTGGGCGCGGCGCGGTGTCGTCGCATCTGCCCCCGCCGCCATGGGGCGGCGGGAACGGTGATATCGGCCATGCCCGCGGGCGCGAAGCCCTGCGGGATTGGCCAAAAAGGCTTAGCCTTTGACCGCTTTCACGATCTTCTGCGCGCCATCTTTCAGGTCGTCGGCGGCGATGACATCAAGACCGGAGTTGTTGATGATCGCTTTGCCTTCTTCGACGTTGGTGCCTTCGAGACGGACAACCAGCGGCACTTTCAGACCGACTTCTTTCACCGCAGCGACAACGCCCTCGGCGATGACGTCACAGCGCATGATGCCGCCGAAGATGTTGACCAAGATGCCTTTGACGTTTTCGTCGGAGGTGATGATCTTGAAAGCTTCGGTGACTTTCTCTTTGGTCGCACCGCCGCCCACGTCGAGGAAGTTGGCAGGCTCGGCACCGTAGAGTTTGATGATGTCCATCGTCGCCATCGCAAGGCCCGCACCGTTCACCATGCAGCCGATCTCACCGTCGAGCGCGATGTAGTTCAGGTCATACTTGGAGGCTTCGAGTTCCTTGGAATCTTCCTCGGTCTCGTCGCGCAGGTTGGCGATGTCGGGCTGGCGATACATGGCGTTGCCGTCAAAGCCGACTTTCGCGTCGAGCACTTTCAGGTCGTTGCCGGGCATGACGATCAGCGGGTTGATCTCAAGCATCTCCATGTCTTTGTCGACGAAGGCTTGGTAAAGCTGACCCATCAGTTTGACGCACTGCTTGACTGCCGTGCCTTCAAGGCCCAGCGAAAAGGCAACGCGGCGGCCGTGGTAGGGCTGGTAGCCGGTGGCCGGATCGACAGAGAAGCTGAGGATTTTTTCGGGTGTCGCTTCGGCGACCTCTTCGATGTCCATGCCGCCTTCGGTAGAGCAGACAAAGGAGATGCGGCTGGTCTGGCGGTCAACCAGCAGGGCGAGGTACAATTCGCGCTCAATGTCAGAACCGTCTTCGATATAGATGCGGTTGACCTGCTTGCCTGCGGGGCCGGTCTGGTGCGTGACCAGCGTTTTGCCCAGCATCTTTTTGGCTTCTTCAGCGGCTTCTTCCACGGATTTGGCAAGGCGCACACCGCCCTTTTCGCCAGCGGCGGCTTCTTTGAAGCTGCCTTTGCCGCGACCGCCTGCGTGGATCTGCGCTTTGACAACCCAAAGCGGTCCGTCCATTTCGCCGGCTGCGTTCTTGGCATCTTCTGCCTTCAGCACAACGCGGCCGTCGGAGACAGGGGCGCCATAGCTGCGCAGGAGGGCTTTTGCCTGATATTCGTGGATGTTCATGAAAACGGTCCCGTTTCTGTTCCAGTTGCCCCGTAGTATGGGGATGACTTTCGTTCCTGTAAGGGTTTTTTCGGAGAAAGCCGGGATTGACCAGCTAAAAATGCGTTTTGTGATCACACGATAAATACGTGTGATCACAAATGCGCTAAACAGCTCCGAATCGGCTGATTTTTGCTTGTAATGCGGGGGATAGCTGGCCCGGCCAAAGGGGCGGGCCAGTGGTTTAGCGCGGCATGAGCGCCCAGTAATCGAGGTCAAGCAAAACCTCGGGGCGGTATTTGCCCGCCGCGTCACGCAATTCAAACGGCGCGCCGCCTTTGGTCGCGACCAACCGCAAACGCACAGCGCCAACACCGGGTGCTGAGGTCTCGGCCTTGTCGAGCACTTCGGACCAAGCGCGAATGGTATCACCGGCAAGGCAGGGGTTGGCATGCGCCCCGCCGTTCAGGCCCACGACCATCTGCGCATTGGCCAGCCCGTTGAAGGACAGCGCCCGCGCCATGGAGATCACGTGACCGCCATAGATCAGCCGCGACCCATCCGGGCGGGCGGAGGTGTCGAAATGCACTTTGGCCGTGTTCTGCCACAGGCGCGTGGCCATCATGTGCTCGGCCTCTTCGATCGTGACGCCGTCAACGTGGTCGATCTTTTCACCCACGGCGTAGTCGCCCCAGCGGTGCGGCTCTCCGGCTTGGGCGAAGTCGTAGTTGGAGAAGTCGAGGCCTTGCGGGATGTGCAATTGATCCACGGTCAGGGCGTCGGGCAGATCGGGCACTGTGGTCTCGGGCGCGGGGGCGTCGATATCGCCTTTGCGGACCATCACCCAGCGGACATAGTCGAGCACCTTTTCGTCATTCTGGTTCAGCCCGGTGGTGCGGACCCAGACGACGCCGGTCTTGCCGTTGGAGTTTTGTTTAAGGCCGATGACCTCGCTTTCCGCGCGCAGCGTGTCACCGGGCCAGACGGGGCGCAGCCAGCGGCCTTGGGCATAGCCCAGATTGGCCACGGCATTGAGCGAGACATCCGGCACGGTTTTGCCAAAGACGATGTGAAAGGCGATCATATCGTCGAGCGGGCTGGCCTTCAGCCCGCAGGACTGAGCGAAACTGTCGGCGGAATAGAGCGCGTGCCGCGCGGGGTAGAGCGCGTGATAGAGCGCACGTTCGCCCGCGCCGACTGTGCGGGGCACCGCGTGATGCAGCACCTCGCCCAGTTTGTAGTCTTCGAAAAAGCGGCCCCGGTTGGTTTTGCTCATCACTGCTCGCCCAATTTGGTGTCGGGCGAATAGGTGCCGGGGGCGTCTTTCACCACCGCTTGGCCGCAGCGCATCACGCCCGCCTTGTGGTCCCATGTCTGGGTCGGGGTGCCGTAAAGCTCCCAGCCTTTGTTCAGCGCGTCGGTGACCTTGTGGCAAAAGGCGGAGGTGTCTTCTTCGGAGAGGAAGCGGTAAACTTTCATGGGAGGCTCCGGATCAATTGGGAAAGGGGATGACGCCGAGCCATGTGTGAATGCCGGCGACAAGGACGAAGAGGATCGTGGAGATCACGACCAGACGGATATAGGTGGCGCGGCCTGCGTGGGGCGGGGGTGTCCAGCCCGGTTCGGCGCGGTTGATGAGGATCACTTCGCTCACGGCCCAGCCCAGCATGGTGCCAAAGAGCAGGATCGAGGCAAGATCACCGTTAACCAGCAGGTGTGCCGTGGCCCAGATTTTCACGGCCAGCAGTTGCGGGTGGCGGGTTTTATAGGCGGGCCAGGCTTTGGCCCCCTTGGCTGCACTTGAACCGAAGACCCAGAAGGCCAGCAGCATCAGAAGGTTGTTAAGGTGCGTCAGGAAGCTCGGTGGGTTCCAGACCGGAATGAACTCCGCCGCGCGATAGCCCCAGATGATGAGGGCCAGCGCCACGACCAATGCGGCGGCCACCGCGCCTCGGCCTGCGGTACCCATCTGCGCCCGTTGGGCGGGCATCAGGCGTTTGAAAAGATGGGCACCGATCCAGAGGATCAGACCGAGGATAAGGATTGTCATGGCGAGGGCTCCGGACTCATGGCTGCAATTGCCGCCAGTTTTGCCAGTGTTTCGCGGGCGGTGGCAACATGGAGATTTTCCACGATCTTGCCATCGACGACCGCCACACCTTGGCCCGCCGCCTGTGCCTCTTCATAGGCGTCGATCTGACGGCGGGCGAGGGCGGCTTCGTCTTCGGATGGGGTGAAGGCGGCATTGGCGATGTCGAGCTGCGCGGGGTGGATCAGCGTCTTGCCGTCGAACCCCATATCGCGGCCTTGATCGCATTCGGCGCGCAGCCCGTCTTCATCTTTAAACGCATTATACACCCCGTCGATGATCGCCACGCCATGGGCTTTGGCGGCCAGCAGGCAAAGGCCAAGCCCTGTGATCAGCGGCAGGCGGTCGGGGCGGAAGCGGGTTTGCAGGTCTTTCGCTAGATCATTGGTGCCCATGACCAAGGCCTGCAACTGGCGGTGTCCGGCGATGGCGGCGGCGTTGAGCATGGCACCGGGGGTTTCCATCATCGCCCAGAGCGGTATGTCGCCCACAATCTCGGTCAGCGCTTCGAGATCGGCGGGGGATCCGACCTTGGGCAAGAGAATCGCGTCGGGCTTCATCGCGGCGGCGGCACGGGCGTCATTGACGCCCCATTCGGTGTCCAGCCCATTGATCCGCACCACCCGCATCCGCGCGCCGTAGCCGCCTGTGGCAAGCGCCTCGGCCAATGTCTCACGGGCGGCGACCTTTTCGTCGGGGGAGACGGCATCTTCGAGGTCGAAGATCACCGCATCGCAGGCCAATCCGCGCGCTTTGTCGAGCGCGCGGGGCTTGGAGCCGGGGATGTAGAGAACGGAACGCAGCGGGCGGGTTGTGGCGGTCATGTAAGGCTCCTCGGGCAGGGCGGCGCAATGGCCGCCTAACATTGTTGCGCACAGAGGGGCATTTTTGTGCGAAAACTTCAAGGCAAAATATGCCGCAATGCAGCGAACCCGTTGCGCTGTTTTTGCGGGCGGCAGATTAACCAGTCCTTCAGGCTTGACGCGCAGTCTTTTGCGCATCGCATCTGCTGCACCCTTTTGCAAAGCGGATGCAGTCATTTCAACCAAGGCTGCCTAAGGGCCGGTGCAAAAGACACGCATTGTCATCCCCAAGGGTCACGCCTTTTGATGCAAAGGAAGATGCTATGTCAGGTTTTGTTAAATTTATCCACCTCGCGGCGCTCACCGCCGCCTCTGCAATCGTGCTGGCCACAACAACAGAGGCGCAGACCCCGCGCAACTGCGCGCCGCGCGATCATGTGGTGCTGCGGCTGGCCGATGGGTATGGGGAGACGCGCCAGTCGATGGGGCTGGGCGGCGACAACGCGGTGATGGAGGTTTTCGCGTCAGATCAAACGGGCAGCTGGACGATCACGGTGACCGGGGTCAATGGGATCACCTGTCTGGTCGCCTCGGGGCAGGGGTTTGAGGCCTTGGCCGAAGCATTGCCTGCCAAGGGCGAAGACGCCTGAAAAGGGCGATATTGGCTGAATGCACGGGCGGCCATTGGCCGCCTTTCCTGTGTCTGGGCCAAGGTGGCGCGATCGATTTATTTGCGTGGCAGTGGAACTGGATAGGGCCATCCGGGTTGTGGTTCCAGAAGAGCAATTAACGCTCAATTTTGGAAGGAGTACTACAATGAAACGTTTTCTGAGCACCACGGCCATCGTACTGACAATGACCGGCGCAGCCTTTGCGGAAGCGCATTCCGAAGGCTTTGGCAACGTTGCTGTTGAACAAACAGACTTCCTTGCATCCGACCTGATTGGCATGCGCATTTACAACTCTGAAGCCGAAGTCGACGCGGCCACCCCCGTTGCCAATGGCGCAGAGCAGGAATGGGATGACATCGGCGAGATCAACGACATCATCGTGTCGAAAGACGGCGAAGTGACTGCCGTTATCCTCGGCATCGGCGGTTTCCTTGGGCTGGGCGAACGTGACGTTTCCATCTCTATGGACAAGATTCGCATCCTGAACGACGAAGACGGCGACCGTTTCCTCGTTGTGAACACCTCAAAAGAGATGCTGGAGCAAGCGCCTGAATTCGAACGCCCCATGATGGACGGCGAAGCGATGGAAGGCGAGGCGATGACCGAGACTGACGACAACGTCACCGTCGTCACCAACGGCGAAACCGAAACCGAGGAAATGGCCAACGAAGTAGAGGCCGAGACCGAGGAAATGGTTCAAGACACCGAGAACGCGGCCGAGAACCTTGAAGTCGAAACCGAAGAGATGGCCAACGAAGTAGAGGCCGAATCCGAGGAAATGGAGCAAGAAGCCGAAACCATGATGGAGAACGCCGAAGCTGAGACAGAAGAAGCTGTCAACGAAGCGGACGCCAACACCACCGTGATCACCGGCGACGAAACTGTTGAGCGTGAACTGCTGCCGCGCCCCGAAGTTGAGCGTGAAGGCTATGCCGCTGCCGAAGCGGACATGATCCAACAGATGAGCGCTGACGACCTCGAAGGCTCCTATGTCTATGGTGCCAACGACGAAACCGTGGGTGAGATCGACACGCTGCTGATCGGCGACAACGGCCAGATCGACCGTGTTGTCATCAACGTTGGCGGCTTCCTTGGTCTGGGCGAAAAGCCAGTGGCCGTGACATTTGACGAACTGCAGGTTCTGAAAAACGTCGAAGGAGATGATGTACGTATCTACATCGACAGCACCGAAGAGCGCCTGGAATCGCAGCCTGAGTACCAAGGCGACTAATCTTTCGCCTTAAGTTTCAGCAATTGGCCGCCCCAAGGGGCGGCCTTTTTCGTGGCGAGGGCAGGGGTTAGCCGCTGTTCGATGCTGCAACTTGCACGGGACCGTGCATTTCGGTATCTCCGGCGCAAATGAAACCTCTGTCGGAGACATGACCATGGCCAGACCCAAGATCGCGCTTATTGGCGCGGGGCAAATCGGCGGCACTCTCGCCCATCTCGCAGCGTTGAAGGAATTGGGCGATGTCGTCCTTTTTGACATTGCCGAGGGCACACCCGAGGGCAAGGCTCTCGATATCGCGTCGTCGGGCCCCTCGGGCAAGTTCGACGCCACCATGTCGGGCACCCAGGATTACGCCGACATCGCAGGCGCGGACGTCTGCATCGTCACCGCCGGTGTTGCGCGCAAGCCGGGCATGAGCCGCGATGACCTGCTGGGCATCAACCTCAAGGTCATGAAATCCGTGGGCGAGGGCATTGCCAAACACGCCCCCGACGCTTTCGTGATCTGCATCACCAACCCGCTCGACGCGATGGTTTGGGCGCTGCGTGAATTCTCCGGTCTGCCGCACAACAAGGTTTGCGGCATGGCGGGCGTGCTTGATAGCGCGCGTTTCCGTCACTTCCTCGCGACTGAGTTCAACGTCTCGATGAAAGACGTCACTGCCTTCGTTCTGGGCGGCCACGGCGACACAATGGTGCCGCTGGTGCGCTACTCTACAGTTGCAGGCATCCCGCTGCCCGATCTGGTCAAGATGGGCTGGACCACGCAGGACAAACTTGACGCGATCGTGCAGCGCACCCGTGATGGCGGTGCCGAGATCGTTGGCCTGCTGAAGACCGGTTCGGCCTTCTACGCGCCTGCCACTTCCGCCATTGAGATGGCCGAAGCTTATCTGAAAGACCAAAAGCGCGTGCTGCCCGCAGCGGCGCATGTCGATGGTGCCTATGGCCTCAATGGCTTTTACGTCGGCGTGCCCACCGTGATCGGTGCTGGCGGTGTCGAGCGTGTCGTCGAGATTTCGATGAACAAAGACGAGCAGGCGATGTTCGACAACTCCGTCAACGCCGTCAAAGGTCTGGTCGAAGCCTGCAAAGGCATCGACGAGAGCCTCGCGTAAGCGCCAGAGCATACCAATTGGAAAGCGCGTCCCTCACGGGGCGCGCTTTTTCGTTCCGGGAGAGATGCTGAATTTGTGATCACACGATAATATGCTGTGATCACAAAAGTGGGCATGACCACATCAGTCTGCCATTTTTCCACCGAAACACTGGCCAAACCTCGCAGATTCCCCGCAGTTCCCCGTGACAGTCCTGTAAAAACCGCTATCAAGATGCAAAGCACAGGACAAAGCACAGGACAAAGGACCGCGCCATGGCCGATGTGAACCGGGGTAACCGCCCGCTTTCCCCGCATTTGACGATCTACCGCCCACAGTTGACCTCTATGACGTCGATTCTCACCCGGATCACCGGCAACGCGATGTTGATCACCGCGCTGTTGATCGTGTGGTGGTTCCTCGCTGCGGCGACCTCGGCGGAGTATTTCGATACCGTGAACGGGATCATGACCAGCTGGTTCGGTGATCTGGTGTTCACCCTGTCGCTCTTGGGGCTGTGGTATCACACGCTGGCCGGTATCCGGCACCTGATCTGGGACACGGGCCGTATGCTCGACGTGCCGACCGCTGAGAAGCTGGGCTGGACCGCACTGATCGGGTCGGTCGTGCTGACCATCCTGACCATCATCATCGTTTGAGGAGCGACACCATGGCATACATGACAGATCGCAAACGCGCCCGTGGCCTTGGCTCGGCGAAAACCGGCACCGCGCATTTCTGGGCGATGAAAGTCTCTTCGCTGGCGCTCTTGGTGCTGATCCCGCTGTTCGTCTTTACCTTCGGCAGCGCGCTTGGCGGCACATATGACGAGATTCTCGCCTATTACGCGCGGCCTTTCCCGGCCATCGTGGCGGCCCTGACGCTGATCGTGGGCTTTAAACACTTCAATGACGGCGTGCAGGTTTTGATCGAGGACTATGTCCACGGGCTGGCCAACAAAGTCGCCCTCATCGTGATGACCATCATCAGCTACGGCGCAGCAGCGGTCGGCGTTTTCGCCATCGCCAAGCTCGCCCTGTAAACAATACGCCCAAACGGGAGACCGATTAAATGGCAGCATATGAATATGAAACCCACGAATATGACGTTGTCGTGGTGGGGGCAGGCGGTGCTGGTCTGCGCGCGACTTTGGGCATGGCGGAGCAGGGGCTGCGCACGGCCTGTATCTCCAAGGTTTTCCCAACCCGTTCGCACACCGTGGCGGCGCAGGGCGGCATTGCCGCGTCCTTGAGCAACATGGGCCCCGACAACTGGCAGTGGCATATGTATGACACGGTCAAAGGCTCTGACTGGCTGGGCGACACCGACGCGATGGAATACCTCGCCCGCGAAGCGCCCAAGGCGGTTTATGAGCTTGAGCATTACGGCGTGCCGTTTTCGCGCACCGAAGAGGGCAAGATCTATCAGCGTCCCTTCGGCGGCCACACCACCGAATTCGGCGAAGGCCCGCCCGTGCAGCGCACCTGTGCCGCCGCCGACCGGACCGGCCATGCGATCCTGCACACGCTTTACGGCCAGTCGCTGAAACAAAACGCAGAATTCTTCATCGAATACTTCGCCATCGACCTGATCATGTCGGACGACGGCGTTTGCCAAGGCGTGCTCTGCTGGAAGCTCGACGACGGCACCATGCACCTGTTCAGCGCCAAGATGGTCGTGCTCGCGACCGGCGGCTATGGCCGTGCCTATTTCTCGGCGACCTCGGCCCACACCTGCACCGGCGACGGTGGCGGCATGGCAGCCCGCGCGGGTCTGCCGCTGCAAGACATGGAATTCGTTCAGTTCCACCCCACCGGCATTTACGGCGCGGGCTGCCTGATCACCGAAGGTGCGCGCGGCGAAGGCGGGTATCTGACCAACTCCGAAGGCGAGCGTTTCATGGAACGCTACGCGCCGACCTACAAAGACCTCGCATCCCGCGACGTGGTCTCGCGCTGCATGACGATGGAAATCCGCGAAGGCCGCGGTGTGGGCGAAAACAAAGACCACATTCACCTGCACCTGAACCACCTGCCGCCAGAAACGCTGGACCTGCGCCTACCGGGCATCTCGGAATCCGCGCGTATCTTTGCCGGTGTGGACCTGACGAAAGAGCCGATCCCGGTGCTGCCGACGGTGCACTACAACATGGGCGGCATCCCCACCAACTATTGGGGCGAAGTGCTGAACCCGACCGCCGACAACCCCGACGCCATCGCACCCGGCCTGATGGCTGTGGGCGAGGCGGGCTGTGCTTCGGTCCACGGTGCGAACCGGCTTGGCTCCAACTCGCTCATTGACCTCGTGGTCTTTGGCCGCGCCGCCGCGATCCGCGCCGCCAAGATTGTCGACGCCGACAGCCCGGTGCCTGCGCCGAACCTCAAATCGGTGGAAAAGGCATTCGATCGTTTCGACGGTCTGCGCAATGCCAAAGGCGGCACGCCCACCGCCGAGCTGCGGCTTGAGATGCAAAAGACCATGCAGGCCGATGCCGCCGTCTTCCGCACCGATAAGACGCTGGAAGAGGGCCGCGAGAAGATGATCGAAGTCGCCGACAAGCTGAACGACCTGCATGTCACCGACCGCAGCCTCGTGTGGAACTCGGACCTGATGGAGACGCTGGAGCTGACCAACCTCATGCCCAACGCCACCGCCACGATCACCGCCGCCGCTGCCCGCAAAGAGAGCCGTGGTGCCCACGCGCATGAGGACTACCCGGATCGGAACGACGACGAGTGGCGCAAGCACTCGCTGGCGTGGTTCGATGGCAATGACGCGAAACTCACCTACCGCGCCGTGCACCTCGACCCGCTGACCAAAGAAGACGAAGGCGGGATCGACATGAAAAAGATCGCCCCCAAGGCACGGGTGTATTGATGGTTCGCACAGCACTCATCGCGGCCACGTTGTTCGCTCTCTCGGGCTGTGTCGAAGTCCAGCAGGCGGTGGATGACACCGCCCGCCAAGGCTCCAAAGGTGTGGTGACCGAAATCTTGGCCACCCGCTTCCCGCAGGTGCCCAAAGAGCTGATCACCCCCTTCACCGACTGCATCATCGACAATGCCGACGCGCTGGAACTGCGCGAATTGGCCCGCGCCGCCGTGGTCGGCGTGGAAGACACAACAGCGGGCACCGTGCGTACGATCCTGTCGCGCCCCGAGACCCGTACCTGCCTGCTGGCCGCCGCGCCCGCAGCCGGTCTGACGCTTTAGGAGACGCACAATGGTTCAACTGACGCTTCCGAAAAACTCCCGCATGACCAGCGGCAAGACATGGCCCAAGCCGCAAGGCGCTACCAACCTGCGTGAGTTCCACATCTACCGCTGGAACCCCGACGACGGCAAAAACCCGGCGCTCGACACCTATTTTGTCGACATGGACGATTGCGGGCCGATGATCCTTGATGCGCTGATCAAGATCAAAAACGAGATTGACCCGACACTGACCTTCCGCCGCTCCTGCCGCGAAGGCATCTGCGGCTCTTGTGCGATGAACATCGACGGCATCAACACGCTGGCCTGCACCTATGGCATGGAAGAGATCAACGGCGTGGTCAAAATCTACCCGCTGCCGCATATGCCGGTGGTCAAAGACCTGATCCCCGATCTCACGCATTTCTACGCCCAGCACGCCTCGATCCAGCCTTGGCTCGAAACCGAGACACCCGAGCCGCGCAAAGAGTGGAAACAGTCGATCGACGACCGGGCCAAGCTCGACGGTTTGTACGAGTGCATCATGTGCGCCTGCTGCTCGACTTCCTGCCCCAGCTACTGGTGGAACGGCGACCGCTACCTTGGGCCAGCCGCCCTGCTGCACGCCTACCGCTGGATCATCGACAGCCGGGATGAGGCCACGGGCGAGCGTCTGGATGACCTCGAAGACCCGTTCAAGCTCTACCGCTGCCACACGATCATGAACTGCGCCAAGACCTGCCCCAAGGGGCTGAACCCGGCCGCGGCGATTGCTAATATCAAGAAACTGATGGTCGAACGGACCGTCTAAAGACAACAGGGCCCGGCCAAGCGCCGGGCCTTTGGTTCTCTTATGATCCTGCCCTTCATCATCGTTATCGTCTTTGTGATCGTGCTGATCTTTGCCCGCCGCAACGCGCCGACGCGCGATTGCCGCTGGCGCGAAGACCGGACGGGCGACAAGGGCGCTTTGCGCAAATACCACTGCGTCGCCTGCGGGGCCGAAGCCTACCGCAGCGAAGGCCCGCCGGATCGCTGCCTCAAAGGGCTCGACACGCCGCGCCTGTGATATTGCCTTTGCCTTGAACGCGCCGCACACTCCTTTCAAAAGGGGAGAGGCGCGATGGGAAGTGAGACCTTCAAAGCAGATGTGATCGTGGTCGGCGCAGGCTTAGCCGGCATGGTGGCCGCTCACGAAGCGGTACTGCGCGGGCGCCGGGTTCTGCTGCTGGATCAGGAGGGGCCACAAAGCCTTGGCGGACAGGCGTTCTGGTCGCTTGGCGGGCTCTTCATGGTCGACACGCCTGAGCAGCGCCGCATGGGCATCCGCGACAGCCCGGAACTGGCCTATAACGACTGGATGGGGTCCGCGCAATTTGACCGGCCCGAAGACGCCAATCCCCGCGCGCTGGCGGTGGGTTTCCTCGAATGGGCCGCGGGCGACATGCGCGACTGGCTTCAAGGTTTCGGAATGCGCTGGTTCCCGGTCGTCGGCTGGGCCGAACGCGGCGGGGCAGGGGCCGGGGGCCACGGCAACTCCGTCCCGCGCTTCCACATCACATGGGGCACCGGTACCGGCGTCGTCGCCCCCTTTGCGCGGCTCATGCAGGAACATGCCGCCAAAGGCCAACTACTTCTCGGCTTCCGCCACCGGGTGACCCGTCTGGTCACCACCGACGGCACCGTGACGGGTGTCGCGGGGAATGTCCTCGACGACAGCAGCGCCCCACGCGGCCACAGCACCTCGCGCTCCATCAAGGCCGATTTCGACCACAGCGCCGAGGCGGTGATCCTCACCACCGGCGGCATCGGCGCGAACCATGATCTGGTGCGAAAGCACTGGCCAACCGACCGCCTCGGCCCCGCCCCGCGCCAGATGGTCAGCGGCGTGCCCGACTACGTCGACGGCAAGATGCATGCCATCGCCGCAAAAGCCGGGGCAGGGCTGATCAACGAAGACCGCATGTGGCACTATTGCGAAGGCGTCGAGAACTGGGATCCGATCTGGCCCAGCCACGGCATCCGCATCCTGCCCGGCCCATCGTCGATGTGGTTCGACGCCGGGGGCAACCGGATGGAGGCCCCCTGTCTGCCCGGTTTCGACACGCTCTCAACCCTGCGCCGCATCCTGCAAGCGGGCGAGCACAGCTGGTTCATCCTCACACAAAAGATCATCGAAAAGGAATTCGCCCTCTCGGGTTCAGAACAGAACCCCGACCTCACCTCCGGTAGCTGGCGCGAGGTGCTCAAAGCCCGCCTCGGCAAAGGCGCCACTGCCGCAGTTGAGGCGTTCAAGGACAAGGGCGCAGACTTCATCGTCGCTGACGATCTCGACACCCTTGTCACCCGGATGAACGCGCTCACCCCCGACGCGCCCGTCCGCCCTGACCACATCCGCACCCAGATCGAAGCCCGCGATGGCCAACTGGACAACGCCTTTGCAAAAGATGCCCAGATCACCGCAATCCGCGGGGCCCGCGCCTACCGCGGCGACCGGCTGATCCGGACCGCCAAACCCCACGCTATCCTCGACCCTGCCAAGGGCCCGCTGATCGCCGTGCGCCTCAATATCCTCACCCGGAAATCCCTCGGCGGGCTGCACAGCGATCTCCAAGGCCGCGTGCTCACCCCCGAAGGCACGGTCCTGCCCGGCCTCTTCGCCGCCGGAGAGGTCTGCGGCTTTGGCGGCGGCGGCTACCACGGCTACAACGCCCTCGAAGGTACCTTCCTGGGCGGCTGCCTCTACTCCGGACGCCTCGCCGGTCAAAACGCCTGATACCAGCCCCCACAAAAGCAAAAGGCGCGACCCCCGCCGCGCCTCTTCATCCTTTTTCAAATACCGTCCGCACTCTCAACGGACGCGACAGTCAGGCAAAAGCCGCTTCCAGCGCAATCTCAACCATATCACCAAAGCTCTTCTCCCGGTCTTCCGACGGCAGCGCCTCACCGGTCTGCAAATGGTCGCTCACGGTCAAGACCGCCAGTGCCCGGCGCTTGTGCCGCGCGGCGAGCGTGTAAAGCTCCGCCGCTTCCATCTCGACACCCAGAATACCGTGGCGCACCATCTGCTCGTCCAGATCGGGGCGCTCGGCATAAAAGACGTCCGAAGAATAGATCCCGCCGACATGGGTTTTCGCCTCCAGCTTCTCGGCCGCTTCCACGGCGGCCCGCAGCAGGCCCCAATCGGCGCAGGGGGCGTAGTTCAATTCGCGGAAAATACCGGAGGAGGGCGAGGTGATGGTGCTGGCGGTCATCGCGATGATAACATCGCGAATGCCTACATGGCTCTGCATCCCCCCACAAGAGCCGATGCGGATCAGAGTTTGCGCGCCATATTCCGTCATCAGCTCATTGGCATAGATCGACAGCGAGGGCATGCCCATGCCGGAGCCTTGGATGGTGACGCGGTTGCCGCGCCATGTGCCGGTGAAGCCCAGCATGCCGCGCACTTCGTTGACCAGTTCGGCCCCCTCCAAAAAGGTCTCTGCCGCCCATTTCGCGCGGTAGGGGTCGCCGGGCATCAATACGGTTTCGGCGATATCGCCGGGTTTCGCGCCAATATGGACGGTCATTTCTGTCTCCTGATGTTTGGCGCATTTTGCCTGCCCGAGGCGGGCTTCACAAGGGCCGCGATGGGGGAGGGGGTGTGACGTAATGCGGACAGGGGCGCGGCAATTGGGACGGTTGCCCAATTCACATTTCCGTCAAAAATAAAAAAAGCGCCGGTGAATTTCCATTCACGCGGCGCCAAATTCCCGTAATTCGGGAAACGGTTAAATCCGCATCGTTTCCGGATCGGCACCATTCTCTACTTGGGCGCGAAACCAATTCGGTTGGCGGCCTTTTCCGGTCCAAGTCTGGGACGGGTCTTCGGGGTTGGAAAACTGAGGTTTCGATTTCGGGCCCGCAGCCGCTTTGCGCGGTTTCTTGGCCTTCTTAGGCGCGGGTTGTTCATCAGCTAACTCATTCAGGGAAAAGCCATATTCCGCCGCTGCCTTTTCGGCCGCCTTACGTGCCGCTCGGCGCTCGCGGGCCTGCGCGGCCTGCAATGCCTTTTTGACATCCGACAGAAGTTTCTCCAATTCCTTGCGGCTCATGGATTTCAGGTCTTTTTCCATATCTGATATTTCCTTTCCAGATTGTGCTGGTACGGGGAATTATAGATCCAATTGGTTAATTGCACGTTGTATTTTGTGTCAGCCTATTCTGCGGCCACCGCTTTGGGGTCGGCCAGCGCAATGATATCTTCCATGATCACGTTCAATTCGAAATCTTTCGGGGTATAGACTTGGGCCACTCCGGCAGCGCGCAAGCGGGTCGCGTCAGCCTCGGGAATGATGCCGCCGACGATGACCGGGATATGGTTCAACCCTGCCTCGGCCATGCGCTGCATCAGGTCTTCGACCAATGGCACATGCGAGCCGGAGAGGATCGACAAGCCGACCACATGGGCGGCTTCCGTTTGCGCGGCTTCGACGATTTCCGCGGGTGTCAGGCGGATGCCTTCATAGCTGATGTCCATGCCGCAATCGCGGGCGCGGACGGCGATCTGCTCTGCCCCGTTCGAATGGCCGTCGAGCCCCGGTTTGCCAACGAGGAATTTCAGCCTGCGGCCTAGTTTGTCGCTGACGGCATCCACCGCGTCGCGCAGATCGTCCAAGCCTTCGGTCTTGTTGGACTGGCCCGCGGAAACCCCTGTCGGGCCACGATATTCCCCGTGAACGGCACGCATCTGCGCGGCCCATTCGCCGGTGGTGACGCCCGCCTTGGCGGCGGCGATGGAGGCGGGCATGATGTTGTTGCCCGCGCTGGCGGCGGCACGTAGGTCGGCCAGTGCCTGTTTAACGGCGGCCTCGTCGCGCGCGCTGCGCCATGCGTCGAGCCGGGAGAGTTGGTCGGCTTCCGCACCGGGGTCTGATTGCATGATATCGCCCGCGCCGGTCATCAGCGGCGAGGGCGCGCCTTGTTGCCATTTGTTCACGCCCACGACGACTGTCTCGCCGCTTTCGATGCGGCGCAGCCGGTCTGCGTTGCTTTCGACCAAGCGGCCCTTCATGTAATCGATCGCGGAAATCGCGCCGCCCATACCGTCGAGGTTTGCCAATTCAGCGCGCGCGCCTTCTTTGAGCAATTCGACCTTGGCATCGACCGCCGGATTGCCGTCGAAAAGATCGTCGAATTCCAGAAGGTCGGTTTCATGGGCCATGATCTGCTGCATCCGCATCGACCATTGTTGGTCCCACGGGCGGGGCAGGCCGAGGGCTTCGTTCCACGCGGGCAATTGCACAGCACGGGCGCGGGCCTTTTTCGACAGGGTCACAGCGAGCATTTCGATGAGGATACGGTAGACGTTATTCTCGGGCTGTTGTTCGGTCAAACCTAGTGAATTGACCTGAACCCCATAGCGAAAACGACGGAATTTGGGGTCTTCGACCCCATAGCGCTCGCGGCAAATCTCGTCCCAAAGGTCTACAAAGGCGCGCATTTTGCACATCTCGGTGACGAAACGGATCCCTGCGTTCACGAAGAATGAGATGCGGCCCACCAATTTCGGGAAATCCTCTGCCGGGACGCGGGGTTTCAGCGCGTCAAGCACCGCCGTGGCGGTCGCCAGTGCAAAGGCCAATTCCTGTTCCGGCGTCGCACCTGCTTCTTGCAGGTGGTAGGAACAGACGTTCATCGGGTTCCATTTCGGCACGTTGGTATAGCAGTATTCAGCCACATCCGCGATCATCTTGAGCGAGGGCGCAGGCGGGCAGATATAGGTGCCGCGGCTGAGGTATTCCTTGATCAGATCGTTTTGCACCGTGCCTTGCAGGGCGGAAATATCCGCACCCTGTTCTTCGGCCACGGCGATATAGAGCGACAGCAGCCAAGGGGCCGTCGCGTTGATCGTCATGGACGTGTTCATCTGTTCAAGCGGGATGCCATCGAAAAGCGCGCGCATGTCACCGAGGTGATTCACCGGCACGCCGACCTTGCCAACCTCGCCACGGCTGAGCACATGGTCGCTGTCATAGCCGGTCTGGGTGGGCAGGTCGAAAGCCACCGAAAGCCCGGTCTGCCCGCGCTCCAAGTTTGACCGGTAGAGCGCGTTGGACGCGGCGGCGGTGGAATGGCCCGCATAGGTGCGAATGAGCCAGGGGCGGTCTTTCTGCGGTTGGGTCATCTTGGCCTCTTGAATCTGGTGGCAATAAAGTTGCGTAATGACGTTGATAAGGGAAATAATATGCCTCTGTCAATTCGCTGCGTTGCGGCATCACGCGCGCCCGGCCGGTGGGCGGAAAACAGATAATTATTGTCCTCTCGCCTGCGCGCTGTAAGGGTTAAGCTATGACGCAGACTGTGCAATTGCCCCTTTGGCTGTTCATCCTCATCGTGGTTTTCGCAGCCGTCACGGCGCTGAGCCATTTTCTGCTGCCTTCGGTGCGTTGGTTCTTTCGCCGACGGCTGGAACGGGCAGTGGAGCGGCTGAACAAGCGGCTGACCCGGCCCATCGAGCCCTTCAAGCTGGCCCGGCGGCATGACATGATCCAGCGCCTCATCTATGATCCGGAGGTCAGCCAAGAGATCGTAAACTACGCCCGCAGCAATGGCGTGCCCGAGAACGTCGCCTTTCAAAAGGCCCGCGAATATGCGCGCGAGATCGTTCCGCGGTTTTCCGCTTTTGCCTATTTCAGCTTTGGCATCCGGTTGGCGCGGTTGTTGACCAATACGGTCTATCGGGTCGAGACGGCCATGAGCAACGAGTCGACATTCGCCGCGCTGCCGCGTGATGCCACGGTGGTTTTCATCATGAACCACCGGTCGAACATGGATTACATGCTGGTGACCTACCTCGCCGCGCGGTCTTCGGCGCTGAGCTATGCGGTGGGCGAATGGGCGCGGGTTTGGCCGCTGAGCACGCTGATCCGCTCCATGGGCGCCTATTTTATCCGGCGCCGATCGCGCGGGGCGCTCTATCGCAAGGTCTTGGCGCGCTATGTGCAGATGGCCACGACGGGCGGGGTGACGCAGGCGTTCTACCCCGAGGGGGGGCTGAGCCTCACCGGGGCTTTGCAGCCCCCAAAGGTGGGCTTGCTGTCTTATGTGGTGGAGGGGTTCGACCCCGAAGGGGAGCGTGACATCATCTTTGTGCCCGTGGCGATTAACTATGACCGGATCTTAGAAGATCGCGTGTTGATCGCCGCCGGAGAGCGCGGCGACCGGCGCTTTGGCGCGCGGATCACGGTGGTGGTGGGTTTTGTGCTGCGCAAGATTTGGCGGCGGATGCGTGGGCGGGACACGCGCTTTGGCACGGCGGCAGTGACCTTTGGTGATCCGCTTTCCCTGCGCCGCGCGGGGGCGGATGTGCCGGTCTCGGATCTGTCGGAGATGTTGATGGACCGGATCGCGCAGGCCATGCCCGTGTTGACCGTACCGCTGATCGCGCGGGTGATGCTGCAGGCGAAAGGGCCGCTGAGCGAGGCGGAATTGCTGGCGAAAGTGGCCGCCACGCTTGAACAGATGCCGCTGCGCAACCGCGTGCCCAAGCCCGACGTTTTGCCGGACCGCGTCGCCCGCGCCACGGCCCGCCTTAAGAAACGTGGCGTCATTTCCGAAGACCCGCAGGGGCTGCAGACCGCGGCAGGGCAGGAGCCTGTTTTGGCCTTTTATGCGAATTCCATTGCCCATTTCCCCAGCGAGAATGCTGCACCTGCGGCAGAAATTGCTGCGACTGCTGGGTCATAAAATTACAAAAGTAGAGTTGTGGGGGTTGCAATGTTGCGCGGTGGATCATATCCCAAAGGGGAGCCGCCGCGATTCTGCAGTGCGGCACAGACCTTGTAGAGACCGATCACCGGCAGGAGGCCCACATGGCACTGGATACGAAACACGCCGACTATGACGCCCCGCAAAAAGACCTGTATGAAGTGGGCGAAATGCCCCCGATGGGTCATGTCCCGAAACAGATGTATGCTTGGGCCATCCGCCGCGAGCGGCACGGCGACCCGGATAGCGCAATGCTGCAGGAAGTTGTCGATGTGCCCCAGCTCGACAGTCAGGACGTGCTGGTCTTGGTCATGGCGGCGGGCATCAACTACAACGGTGTCTGGGCCGCGCGCGGCGTGCCGATCAGCCCCTTTGATGGCCATGGTGAGCCCTATCACATCGCAGGTTCCGACGCCTCTGGCATCGTCTGGGCGGTGGGCGACAAGGTGACCCGCTGGAAAGTCGGCGACGAGGTGGTGATCCACTGCAACCAAGACGATGGCGACGATGAGGAATGCAACGGCGGCGACCCGATGTATTCGTCCAGCCAGCGCATCTGGGGCTATGAGACGCCCGATGGGTCGTTCTCTCAGTTCACCCGCGTGCAGAGCCAGCAGCTTATGCCGCGCCCCAAGCATCTGACATGGGAAGAAAGCGCCTGCTACACGCTGACGCTGGCCACCGCCTACCGGATGCTTTTCGGTCACGAGCCGCATGACCTGAAGCCCGGCCAGAACGTGTTGGTCTGGGGCGCGTCGGGTGGCCTGGGGTCTTATGCGATCCAGCTCATCAACACCGCGGGCGCCAATGCGATCGGCGTGATCTCGGACGAGAGCAAGCGGCAGTTCGTGATGGATCTGGGCGCCAAGGGCGTGCTGAACCGCAAGGATTTCAACTGCTGGGGCCAGCTGCCCACGGTGAACACGCCGGAATATAACGAGTGGTTCAAAGAGGCCCGCAAGTTCGGCAAGGCGATCTGGGACATCACCGGCAAGGGCGTGAACGTCGATATGGTGTTCGAACACCCCGGCGAGGCGACCTTCCCGGTCTCGACCTTCGTGGTCAAAAAGGGCGGCATGGTGGTGATCTGTGCCGGGACCAGCGGCTTCAACCTGACCTTCGATGTGCGCTATATGTGGATGCACCAGAAGCGTTTGCAGGGCAGCCACTTTGCGCATCTGAAACAGGCGAGCGCGGCGAATAAGTTGATGATGGAACGCCGTCTTGATCCCTGCATGTCCGAAGTCTTTAGCTGGGCCGATCTGCCCGAGGCGCATATGAAGATGATGCGAAATGAGCATAAGCCGGGCAATATGTCGGTGCTGGTGCAGGCCCCCACGACCGGGCTGCGCACACTCGAAGACACGGTGATGGCGCGCGACTGAGCGAGACCGATAGACTGAGACAAGATCCCCCCCGTGGCCCCGGCCGCGGGGGGTTTTCGTTAGCCCGCAACCAGAACAAGGCCTTACCGCAGCCAACCCCGCCATTTATGGGGGGACGAAAAGCGCGGATGGTGCGAAATCGTGCACATGCTATGGTTGTATTAATCTGCCATTAACCAAAGCTGGGCGACCCTCATGCAAGATGATTGGATATTGGACGTATTGGCCGATCTTAGGGCATTTGCCATGGCGAACCAACTGCCGCGCACGGCGGAACAGTTGGACGACGCGGCGCTGATCGCTCTGGCCGAGATGTCCTTGCAACGCGAAAGGGCCATAGGCCGGACGCATGAGGATAGAGCCGCATCTGGAACGCATTTGGGAAAGGCTGGCACAGGCTGACGGCCAACCCGAACTTGGCCAAGCCTGCGAAGACCTGCGCGATCACTACGGCATTTTGCATGTGGTCTATCACTGGGTCGACACGGCGGGCATGCAATATGGCTGCGGCACCTATGGGCCGCTCTGGTCCGAACGCTATCAGGCGAACAACTACCTCCGCATCGATCCGGTTGTCGCTGGCTGCTATCGCCGGTTTGAACCGGTGGACTGGAAAGACCTCGATTGGTCCTCCCGCGCGGCGCGGCAGTTCCACCGGGATGCCTTGGACCACGGGGTCGGCAATCAGGGTTTCTCGGTCCCGATCCGGGGGCCGCATGGGCAATTTGCGCTGTTCACCACGAACCATAGTTGCACGGATGGGGTCTGGGCCGCCTTCACCGCGCGGCACCGGCGCGATCTGATCTGGGCGGCGCATTGTTTCAACGAAAAAGCGCTGGCACTGGCTCCGGACCGTGCGCCCTGCGCAGTGCAGGCGCTGTCCCCGCGTGAGGTTGATGCGATGACGCTGTTGGCAGTGGGCTATAGCCGCGCGCAGGTGGCCGACCGGTTGTCGATCTCGGAACACACGCTGCGGGCCTATGTGGAAAGCGCGCGGTTCAAACTGGGCGCATCGAACACGACCCATGCCGTCGCACGCGCGCTCAGCCGGGGGCTGATCGTCGTTTGAGCCGGATAATTCACGTGAATCGCGGGCGGGCAGGGCAAAGCCATCTGGCCCCCGGCGCGGGGCTCAATTAGGGTCGCCCAATGACATCTACCGCGCTCACCTACTCCGAAGACCAAGCCGCCGCCCATGACAAGGTGGCCGTGATGCTGCGCTCTGCGGGCATTGATCTGGACGATTCATTGCTGATGCCCCCTGCGGGCGGGCCGGATCAGGTGATGGCGGTGATGGGCAAGGCCGGATCGGGCAAAACGCTGCTGCTGGCCGAGCTTTATCGTGCCTTGGAAGCGGCGGGTGTCGATATCGTCTCCGGCGATTACGAATCGCGCAAGAAACGCGAGAAACGCACGCTGGCGATCCTTGCGCCGACCAATAAGGCGGCGAGCGTTTTGCGTCTGCGCGGCGTGCCCGCAACGACGATCCACCGCGTTCTTTACACGCCGGTTTACCACCCTGAATACGAGCGCATCGCGGAATGGCTGACCGGGAACGGCGAAAAGCCGGACATCGAAGGGCTGAGCGAAGTCGCGCTTGACCGGGCAGCGGCGTTTTTTGCGAACAACAAATCCGTCCCCGGGGCGCTGGCGGCTGCGGGGCTGCGGGGCAGTGATTTCATCACCGGATGGAAGCGCCGCGAAGACCCGCTGGATATCGGCTTTGTCGATGAAAGCTCGATGCTGGATGACAAACAGTTCGAGGACCTGAAAGAGATTTTCCCGACGCTGCTGCTGTTCGGCGATCCGGCGCAGTTGGCCCCGGTGGGGCAATCCGGCACGATGGTGTTTGAAAAGCTGCCCGAAAAGCGGGTGTTGAACCTCAATCGTATCCACCGACAGCAAGCCGACAATCCGATCCTTGATCTGGCCCATGCGCTGGCCGACCCGCAGCTAGAATTTCATGATTTCGAGCGGATGATCGAAGACGCGGCACGCAAAGACGACCGCGTGGTTTGGGGCCAGCGGGTTGAGGTTGATCTGATGGCGCGCAGCCCCGTGCTGGTCTGGCGCAACGCCACGCGCATTCGGTTGATCAACGCATTCCGTGCCGTGCATGGTGCGCCCGAAGATGCGCTGCTGGCCGGGGAGCCGTTGATCTGTGACGGGATCGAACTGCCTCTGAAGCACCGCAAGAAACGGCTGGATCTTGAGGCGCGCGGCCTGATCAAAGGCGCGCAGGTGGTCTATCTGGGCGAGGGGCGCAAGCCGGGGTTCAGCCGGTTGCACGTCATTGGTGCCGAAGACCCGCAGGTAAGTGCCGCGTCGATCGTCAAAATCGAAAAACCGGATGAGGAAGAGCCCTTTATCCCCTTCGCCGCGCGGATGGGGGCGACGTTTCTGCACGGCGCTGCTGTGACGATCCACAAGGCGCAGGGCAGCCAGTGGGAGAACGTGCAGGTCTTTGCGCCCGATCTTTATGCTGCCGCGCGAATGGGGCGCTCTGAGGCCGGGCAACCGCTGTGGAAACGGCTGGCCTATGTCGCCATTACCCGCGCGCAGGAGCGGCTGATCTGGGTGGTGCGCAACCGTTTAAGCAAGCCGTCCGGCCCGCTGCGCGTGGATGACCTGCGTGCCGCCCCTGCAGCGGCGCTGACACTTGAGGCGACCGAGGACGGCGCGGCTTAGCGGCGCAGCAGCCCAAAGACGGCAGAGGCGCCCCAGCCCGCGGTAATGGCGATAAAGAGCGACAGCAGCCCGTAGATAAAGGCCTGCTCATGGGCGAGGTTGAATAGCCATCGCTCCATCCCGACTTTGCGCACGTCGATCACCGTTTCATATTGCGCCACCACATCGCCGCCACGGGTCAGAAAAATCCGCGTGTCATAGGCGCCCTCGGTGAGCGAGGCGGGCAGGGCGACGGCGGCGCGGAAAAGGGTTTGTTCGTCAACCTTCACGCCGTCTTCGATGACTTGGTAGAGGTTCGCATCCTTGCGCACGCGGATCAGCGCATCGGTGAATTGGGTGGGGTCTGCGATCTCCATCGGCGCACCGACAGAGCGGATGGCGCGAGGGATGGAGATGCGGTGGCGCAGGTCTTCGATACGTTTAAGCACTTCGGACAGCGGGCCAGAGGTGACTACGGCATAGAAACTCGGCGCGCGGTCGACCTCAACCGCGTCGGTGTTGACCCAGATGCCAAAGCGCCGTTCCTTGCGCCGCACCATGATCGGGGTCGAGGGGCCAGAGACGGTCACGACCACCTCAAGCGGCGCGCCCTCAGGGATTGGCGTTTCACGTTTGACAGCGCCGTAGACGAGGATTTCCGACCCGTCGAAATTGGTGGTGATGGAGACTTCGGCTTGGCTGAGGCCCAGCACGATCTCCTCTTCCGCTGCGGCGGTGAGGGCCGTGAACATCAGGCCAGCGAATGCGAGGGCTGCGCGGATCATTCTGCCGCCACCGGGCTGAGGGAATAAAGCTCGGACGGCTCCAGCAGCAGATCAAGCGCCAGCTTGCCGCAGACCGCGAGGACCAGAACCGCCAGCAAGATGCGCAACTGTTCGGCCTGCATCCGCACGCCGATGCGCGTGCCAACCTGCGCGCCCAGCACGCCACCGACCAGCAAAAGCACCGCCAGCACGATGTCGACCGTCTGGTTGGTTGTGGCGTGCAGCATGGTGGTGAAACCGGTCACGAAAATGATCTGCAACAGCGAGGTGCCGATCACCACTTTGGTGGGCATGCCCAGCAGGTAGATCATCGCGGGCACCATGATGAACCCGCCGCCGACGCCCATGATGGCCGACAGCATCCCAACCGCCGCGCCGACAAGCACCGGGGGGATCACCGAGATATAAAGGCCCGATACCCGAAACCGCATTTTGATTGGCAGGCCGTGGACCCAGTAGTGTTTCTTGCGCTGCACGCGCCCGCCTTTGCGGGTGCGGCGGATCGCGCGGAGTGACTCAAAGAACATCAGTCCGCCAATGATGCCCAGAAAAATCACGTAGCAAAGGGTCACCAGCAGATCGACCTGACCCAGCGATTTCAGGTAGTTAAAGATGAACATGCCGACGCCCGAGCCGACAAGACCCCCGGCCAGCAGCACCCAGCCCATTCGGAAATCCACCGTGCGCCGTTTGAGGTGCGCCAGTAGGGCCGAGAAGGACGAGGCGACGATCTGGTTGGTCGAGGTGGCCACGGCCACGGCAGGGGGGATGCCCACAAAGAACAAAAGCGGCGTGATCAGAAACCCGCCACCGACGCCGAACATGCCCGACAGGATGCCCACAATGCCGCCCAATCCCAGAAGGAGAAAGGCGTTAACCGAAACTTCGGCGATGGGCAGGTAGATTTGCATGACGTTTCCTAGCCCCGAACGGCCGCGCTTTTCAACATAGCTTGCCGCGATAAAGCGACCACTGGGATAGGTTGCGCCGATCCGGCCCTCGGGTGCAAGGGCCGGAGGGGGATGTCAGCGTTCTTTTACATAGGGTTCGCCGCCCGCGCGGGGCGGGATCGCCTTGCCCACGAAGCCCGCGAGGATCACCACCGTCATCAGATAGGGCAGCGCACCCAGAAGCTGGCCCTGCACCTTGATGCCGATGACCGACTGGATCACGTCAGGCCGCGTCTCTAGCGCGCCGAAAAGGCCAAAGAGCAGCGTGGCCCAGAGCGCGTACCAAGGGCGCCACTTGGCAAAGATCAATGCGGCCAGCGCGATGAAGCCGCGGCCCGCCGACATGTCTTTGACAAAGCCCGCCTGCAGCGCGGTGCTGAGGTAGGCCCCAGCCACGCCACAGAGCAACCCGGCAATGGCCACGGCGGCATAGCGCAGACCGACGACCGAGACGCCCGCGGTGTCCACGGCGGCAGGGTTTTCGCCCACCGCCCGCAGACGCAGGCCAAAGCGGGTGCGGAACAGGATCCACCATGTCAGCGGCACGGCGAGGAAGGCGGCATAAACGAGGATCGAATGGCCCGAGATCAGCTCTTCGTAGAAGGGGCCGATGAAGGGCACGTCGGCCACGGTCTCGGCAAAGGGCAGGGTGATCGGCTCGAACCGTGCGCCGCCAAAGAGCGAGGGGGTGCGGCCGCCTTGGGCGAACCAGTCTTGGGCAATCAGCACCGTCATGCCCGCCGCAAGGAAGTTGATCGCCACGCCAGAGATCAGCTGGTTGCCGCGGAAGGTAATCGAGGCCAGCCCGTGCACAGCGCTGAGTGCCAGCGAAGAGGCGATGCCCGCCGCAAGGCCAAGCCAGACCGACCCGGTGAGCGATGCCACCGCGGCGGAAAAGAACGCTGCCGCCAGCATCTTGCCCTCAAGCCCGATGTCGAAGACGCCCGCGCGTTCGGAGAAAAGACCGGCAAGACAGGCCAGAAGCAGCGGCGTGGCCAGCCGCACGGTGCTGTCGAGCAATTGGATGAGCGTGATATAGTCCATAGGTCAGACCCGCTTTCTCAGGGGGGTATAGGGGCTCATTCCGCGCTCTCCGACTGGGCGCTGCGGGGGCCGGGTTTGGGCTCGCTGTCAGCGGAATTGGCAGGGGGGCCGGGGCGGCGGAACATAAGGAAAAGACGCTCCAGCGGCATCCGCACCATGTTGTCGAGCGCGCCGGTAAAGAGGATCACCAGCGCTTGGATCACGACGATCAATTCGCGCGGGATCGAGGTCCAGAGGGCCAGTTCGGCACCACCTTGGTAGAGGAAGCCGAACAGAAGGGCGGCGAAGAAGACACCAACGGGATGCGAGCGGCCCATGAGTGCCACGGCGATGCCGATAAAGCCCGCGCCCTCGGTGGCGTTCAGCACCAGTCGTTCGCTTTCACCCATGACGTTGTTGATCGCCATCAGCCCCGCGAGCGCGCCCGAGATGATCATCGTGACCATGGTGATGCGCGCGGGCGAGATGCCCGCGTATTTTGCGGCAGGTTGCGAATGGCCATAGGCGCGGATTTCATAGCCCAGACGGGTGCGCCAGATCAGCAGCCAGACCACGATACAGGCCGCCGTGGCGACGAGCAGTGAGACGTTGGCAGGGGCGGACTTGGAAAAGGCGATGCCAAGCGGGGCCAACAATTCATGCAACGTGGGCAGATGCACGGCCTCGGGAAAGCGCGCGCTGGCCGGGTCCATGCTGCCGGGCGGGCGCATGACGTTGACCAGAACGTAGTTCAGCAGGGCGGCGGCGATAAAGTTGAACATGATCGTGGTGATGACGACATGTGAGCCGCGTTTGGCTTGAAGCCAGCCCGGAATCGCGGCCCAGATCGCGCCCAAAAGCCCGGCCATCACACCGCAGCCAATCAGCGCCAACGTCCAATGCGGCCAAGGGATATAGAGCGCGGCAATGGCGACGCCCAAACCGCCCAGCATTGCCTGACCTTCGCCCCCGATGTTAAAGAGCCGCGCGTGAAAGGCCACGGCAACGGCAAGCCCGGTAAAGATGAAGTTGGTCGCGTAATAAAGCGTGTAGCCCCAGCCATAGGTCGAGCCGAGCGCGCCTTTGACCATCAGCGTCACGGCGGCAATCGGGTCTTCACCAATAGCAAGGATCACCAGCGCCGAGAGCAGGGCGGCCAGCAACAAAGAGATCAGTGGCACGAGGATCACCTCGGCCCATTTTGGCATCACGTCCATCTCAGACCTCCTTGCTGGCGTCGCCGCCGGCGCGGGCGAGATTGGCTTCGACCTCGGCCACGCTGTGTTCGTTTTCGGTGTCGGTGATGCCAGCCATCAGCAGCCCCAGTTCTTTCTCGTCGGTTTGGTCGGCAGCGCGTTCGCCCATGATCTGACCGTCAAACATCACAGCGATGCGGTCCGACAGGGCAAGGATTTCTTCCAGCTCGACCGAGACCAGCAAGATCGCCTTGCCCTGATCGCGCAGGGCGATGATCTGCTCGTGGATGAACTCAATCGCGCCGATGTCGACGCCGCGGGTGGGCTGGCCGATGAGCAGCAAGTCGGGGTTGCGCTCGATCTCCCGGGCCAGAACGATCTTTTGCTGGTTCCCGCCCGAGAAGTTTTTGGCCGCGAGCGTCGGGTCAGGCGGGCGCACGTCAAAGCGTTCCATCTTGTCTTCGGCATCGGCACGGATGGCCGCGTGGTCCATCAACATGCCGCTGTTAAAACGGTCATCGTGGTGGTAGCCGAAGACGTTGTTTTCCCACGCCTGAAAATCCATGATCAGACCCTCGCGCTGTCGGTCTTCGGGCACATGGGCCACACCGCGGGCGCGGCGCGATTGGCCGTCGGATTTCTTGCCCGAAAGGTCCAGCGGCGTGCCGTTTAGCGTGACGCTCCCGGTGCCATCGGCATAGCCGCCCAGCACTTCGAGAAGTTCGGATTGGCCGTTGCCCGCAACACCCGCAAGGCCCAGCACTTCGCCCGCGCGGATCTGCAGGTCGATGCCGCGCAGACGCTCGACGCCCTTGTCGTCAACCACGCGCAGACCTTTGACATCAAGGATCACATCACCCGGCGTGGCAGGCTTTTTATTCACGCGGAGCAAGACCTTACGCCCGACCATCAGCTCGGCCAGTTCCGGCGGGGAAGTCTCGGCGGTTTTCACGGTCGCGGTCATCTTGCCCCGGCGCATGACCGACACGGTGTCGGTGATCTCCATGATCTCGCGCAGCTTGTGGGTGATGAGGATGATGGTTTTTCCCTCAGAGCGCAGGCGCCCAAGGATGCGGAATAGCTGGTCGGCTTCGGCAGGGGTCAGCACGCCGGTCGGCTCGTCCAAGATCAGAATGTCGGCCTGCCGGTAGAGCGCCTTGAGGATTTCCACGCGCTGCTGCATGCCCACGCCGATGTCCTGCACCAGCGCGTCGGGATCGACGTTGAGGCCGTAGTCCTCAGACAGGCTGATCAGTGTTTTGCGGGCCTTGGAGAGCGAGGGCTTCAACAGGCGGCCATCTTCGGCGCCCAGAATGATATTTTCCAGCACTGTGAAGTTTTCGACCAGCTTGAAATGCTGGAACACCATGCCGATGCCCGCCGCGATGGCGGCTTGGCTGTCGGGAATGTCGGTCTTTCTGCCACTGATGAAAATCTCACCCGCGTCGGCTTTGTAAAACCCATAAAGGATCGACATCAGCGTCGACTTGCCCGCGCCGTTTTCACCGATAATCCCGTGGATCGTGCCGGGCATCACGCGGATCGAGATGTCTTTGTTGGCCTGCACCGGGCCGAAGGCTTTGGAAATGCCCTTAAGTTCAATCGCGGGAGCGGTATCGGTCATATCAAAAGGTCCTGCGGCCATTGCGGGTTTTGATCTGGGTTTGGCCCAATTCTTTCCGGGGCATGGCGTTCTCCGGTTCGGAAAGGGCCGCGCCGATGATACGGCGCGGCCCTAAGGGTTAGTTTGGTAAATTTAGGCTTAGAAGTCCAGCGCCGGGCAGCTGTCGTTCTCGTAGTAAGAGACCACTTTGATCTCACCGTCGATGATCTTTTGGCGCGCTTCGTCGACTGCGGCTTGCATCTCTTCGGTGACAAGGTCCTTGTTGTGCTCGTCCATGGCGACGCCGACACCTTCTTCGGCAAGGCCGAGGGTCACGACTTCGCCAACTTCGAGGTCTTCGCCCGCCATCATCGCGTCATAGACCGCGACATCGACACGTTTCAGCATCGAGGTCAGGACTTTGCCCGGGTGCAGGTGGTTTTGGTTGCTGTCCACGCCGATCGACAGGATGCCTTCGTCGGCGGCGGTTTGCAGCACGCCCACGCCGGTGCCGCCTGCTGCGGCGTAAACCACGTCAGCGCCTTGGTTGATCTGGGCTTTGGTGATCTCAGACCCCTTCACCGGGTCGTTCCAAGCGGCGGGGGTGGTGCCCGTCATGTTGGCGATGACTTTGGCATCGGGGTTGGTCGCCATGACGCCTTGGGCATAGCCGCAGCCAAAGTGGCGGATCAGCGGCACGTCCATGCCACCGACAAAGCCGACGGTGTTCGACTCAGATGCCATCGCGGCCATCACGCCGACGAGGTAGGACCCCTCATGCTCGGCAAAGCTGACCTGACGCACGTTGGGCAGGTCGAGCCAGTTCACGTCGACCACGGCGAATTTCGTGTCGGGATAATCAGGGGCCACTGTCGAGAGCGGATCGGCCATGGCGAAACCCATGGTGATGATCGGGTTGGCACCGGATTCGGCGAAGCGGCGCAGAGCCTGCTCACGCTGCGCTTCGGACTGCATTTCGATCTCGGCGAATTTGCCACCGGTCTCTTCGGCCCAACGGGTCGCGCCGTTGAAGGCCGCTTCGTTGAAGCTTTTGTCGAATTTGCCGCCAAGGTCAAAGATCAGCGCGGGTTCGGCCAGCGCGGCGCCCGATGTCAGGGCCAAGCCTGCGGCTGCGCCGAGGAATTTCGTCATGAGGGTCATTTATCGTCTCCCGGTTGTGGTGCCGGGCGGTCGGGCAGGTGCTGCCGCCACGGCGTTTGTGGATCATATGATCAGGTGTAATTTAGGGCGCAGGCAGGGGGTAGGGTCAACCGCTTTTTGCGGGCAGGGCGGCGGGATCGCCACAGTGACCACGGGTCAACATGCGTCGCAGAATGCAGGCATCGACCGCCGCCGCATCCTTGCGCGCATAATAGGCACGGCGGATGGCAATTTGGGCAAAGCCTTCATCCGCATAGAGTGCGCGGGCGGGCAGATTGTCGGCGGCAACCTCAAGAAAGGCGCTGTCACAGTCGGCCGGCAGCGCCGCCAACCAGTCGCGCAGCAGGGCGCGGCCCAGCCCTTGGCGCTGCCGGGCAGGGGCGACGGCGAGGGTGAGCAGTTCAGATTCGCCCGCGATGGTGCGGGTCAGGGCAAAGCCACCGGGACGGGTGAAAAGCTCCACGAAGGGGCTGTCCAGCAGGCTGGTGAACTCTGCCTCCTGCCACGGCCTGTCTTGGGTAAAGGCAGCGGCGTGGAGGGCCGCAAGCGCGGCTGGTGTCACGGCAGCAGCACCGGGGCCGCGTCGCGCGCCGGGGCGGCATCGGCGGGGCGCAGGTAAAGTGGCGCGGGGCGGGCCGGACTATCGGCGAAACGGCGGGCCGTGATGCGGGCGATGGCTTCGGCCACCGGCATGGCGGGAGGCTCTCCGCCCGCGCCGATGAGGGGGCCGGTGAAGGCCGGAAGAGCCGCTGCGTCGTAAAGGGCGGGGGTGGAAATGCCCGCGTTGTCATAGCCTTGGAGGAAGACCTGATCGCGCCGTGCATCCACGGCGCAGGCGCAGGGGCCATCGTGACCCTCGCGCAATGCGTCAAAGGCATCGACCCCGACCGCCGGAATGCCAAGGCCAAGTGCCAGCCCACGCGCGGCGGAAACAGCGATGCGGATGCCGGTGAAATTGCCCGGACCGATGCCAACGCCAAGCGCGTCGAGATCGGCGTAGGCCACCCTCGCGTCACTCAGCAGTTCCTCGCAAAGGACCAACAGCCGTTCGGCCTGGCCCTTGGTCATCGGCTCGACGCGCGCCGCCAACATCCGGTCGCCCGACAGCAAAGCGGCCGCGCAATGCGCGGCCGATGTGTCGAAGGCCAGAATGAGCGGCCCGCTTGCGCGATGCTCAGGCAACCGGACGAACCTCTGTCACCTCGGGGATGTAGTGGCGCAGCAGGTTTTCGATGCCCATTTTCAGCGTCAAAGTGGACGAGGGGCAGCCCGCGCAGGCGCCTTGCATGTGCAGATAGACAACGCCACGCTCGAACCCGTGAAAGGTGATATCGCCGCCATCTTGGGCCACGGCAGGGCGCACGCGGCTGTCGAGCAACTCTTTGATCTGACCGACAATTTCACCGTCTTCGCCATCATGGGCGGCATGGCCCGATGTGGGCTGGTGGTCAGAGGCCATGACCGGCTCGCCGGATTGGAAATGCTCCATGATCGCGCCCAGCAGGGCGGGTTTCACATGGTCCCATTCCACCGCGTCTTGCTTTGTCACGGTGACGAAATCGGTGCCGAAGAACACGCCCGTCACACCCTCAACAGCAAAGAGCCGTTGGGCCAGCGGCGATGTCGCACCGGCGTCGGGGGTCGGGAAATCGGCGGTGCCCATCTCCAGCACGGTCTGACCCGGCAGGAACTTGAGCGTTGCGGGGTTCGGAGTGGATTCGGTCTGGATGAACATGGGGTGTACCTCGCTTTCGGCGTGGGTTCTGATATGCGCCTGCGCGGGCGGCAAGTCAAGGTTTAGAACCGTTCTAAATTGTGTGTGGCCCACACGGAGGGGCGGGATGCAGGGCTGGGTCAGGCGTGGGCGGCGGTCAAGTGATCGCTTCGAGCCGTTCCTTGCTGAGATCGCCGGGCACGATGGTGATCGGCACAGGCAGAGCCCCGGCAGACCGCGACAATTGCGTAACAAGCGGGCCGGGGCCTTTCTTGCGGTCGCCGCTGGCGCCGAGCACCAGAACACCGATGTCCGGGTCGTCAGAAAGTTGCTGAATGATCTCATCCGTGGGCTCACCCTCGCGGATGATCAACTCAGGATCGACGCCCTGTTTGTCGCGCATCCATTTGGCGAAAACCTCGAAATGCACCTCGATCCGCTCGCGGGCCTCTTCGCGCATCAGGTCGCCGACGCCGATCCAATGGTTGAACTCTTCGGGCGGGATCACCGACAGGACGGCCACGCCGCCCCCGGTACGCGCGGCGCGCAGAGCGGCAAAGCGCATGGCATTCAAACATTCGGTGCTATCGTCCAACACCACTAGGAATTTCCGCATCAAACCCTCTCTCCGCACCTCCTCCCGGTGCGGTGTGATCATGGCGCGGGCGGGCGGCGCTGGCAATTGCTTTTGCGCGCCGCTGCCGCCCGGACCTTCAGCCGCGCTGACTTGCGGCCCAATCCCAATACATTTCGCGCACGCGGCGGGTCACCGGGTTCTGGTTGTCCCCGGTGCCATATTGCGTGTCGTCAAAGGCGCGGACGGGGGTGACCTTCATCATATTTCCCGACAGGAACACCTCATCGGCGGCATGGAAATCGTCAAAGCTGAGGACGGTCTCATGCACCTTCATGCCCGCGTCGCGCATGTTCGACATATGCCGCGCGCGGGTGATCCCGGCAAGGAACGTGCCATTGGGAATGGGGGTGAAGACCTCGCCATCCTTGACCATGAACACGTTCGCACTGGCGCTTTCAGCGACATTGCCCATTGCATCGGCCACCAGTGCGTTGCCGAAGCCTTTGGAACGCGCTTCGACCATCATCCGGGCGTTGTTGGGATAGAGGCAGCCCGCCTTGGCGTTGACCACGTTGTCTTCCAGCACGGGGCGGCGGAAGCGGGTGCGGGTGAGGGTGGTCGCGGCCTCTGGCGGGGCCATGGGGATCGCCTCCAGACTGATGGCGAAACCGGTGGCGCCTTCGCGCGGCACGATGCCCAACTCGTCGCCCGCCAGCGCCCAATACATCGGACGAATATAGACCGCCTGATCGCGCGAATAGCTTTTCAGCCCCTCTCGGCACATCTCGATCATGTCCTCGGTTTCAACCGTGGGGGTGATCATCAGCGCGCGGGCAGAGCGGTTGATCCGCGCGCAATGCGCTTCCAGATCGGGGGCCAGCCCGTCGAACAGCCGCGCCCCGTCGAAAACGGTGGTGCCAAGCCATGCGCCGTGGTCGGCGGCCTTGATGGTCGGCAGATCGCCGTCGTGCCATGCGCCGTTGAAATAGGTCTTGATGTCTGTGCCGGTGGCCATGTGACGATCCTCAGGAATTGCTTCGGTAGATGCCCTCGGGCAGGTTCAGTGCCGCCGTCAGATCGCGCAATTGCGCGGGGGACAGGGTGATCTTGGCCACACGATCTGTGCGTGCGTCCCATTGCTCGATCGTGATCTCCTCTGCAAAGGCAGAGACGGTCACGTCTTCGCGCAGGGGCGCGTCGGATTCGTCGATCAGGGTGATGACGGTGGCGTCGAATTCATGCTCAATGGTAAACATGAGGGCACATTAGGCTTTGTACCCGCGAGCGCAAGACCGCCGTTGGGACGTCAAAGCTCTGTGAACGGGGGTGGCAGCGCCGGGGCGTCATGATAGACAGGTGGGCGAGGAAAAACCGAGCGAGGACTTGCCGTGAAATTGTTGAATGCCCTTGGCGCATTTGCCGTCATCGCCCTGCTTTCGGCCTGCGAGGTGGCACCGGTTCAGACAGGGCCGATCCAGGTCGACCGGCCACAGACCACCGGGCAGCAGACCACCGGGCAGTCGGGCCCACGGCTAAGCGCGAACGCCGCCGCGCGGAGCTTTGTGCAGGTGGTTCGCACGCTTGAGCCCGTGGCCGAGCGGGAGTGCCGCAACCGCACCACGGGGATGAATTGCGACTTCAATATCGTGGTCGATGATCGCCCCGGCCAGCCTGCCAACGCCTTTCAAACGTTAGATAAAAACGGCCGCCCGATTGTCGCCTTTACCTTGGCGTTGATTGCCGATGCCCGCAACGAAGACGAACTGGCCTTTGTGCTGGGCCATGAGGCCGCGCATCACATCGCGGGCCATATTGGCCGCCAGCAGCAAAACGCCATGGCGGGCGCGGTGATCTTTGCCGGGATCGCCACGCTCAGCGGTGGGGACGCGACCGCTGTGCGCACGGCGCAGGAACTGGGTGCGGAGGTCGGCGCGCGGCGGTACTCCAAGGACTTCGAGCTTGAGGCTGACGCCCTTGGCACGATCATCACCGCGCGGGCGGGCTATAATCCGTTGCGGGGGGCGGAATTCTTTACCCGCATTCCCGATCCGGGTGATCGTTTCCTTGGCACGCATCCGCCCAACAGTTCGCGGATCGATATCGTGCGGCGCACCATGGCGGGGCTGTGACGGTTTGCGCAAATTGGGGCAGGTACTGAACGACCGCGGGTCGAAATACGCGGTGTCAGGCTGCCCCGCGCGCAACCGCGCCGAGGTCGACGCCGCGCTGAAAGACCTCAAGCGCGAGAAATCCTACGCCAAGGCCACGCATAACACATGGGCGGTGCTGCTATCAGACGGCGGCCCGCTGAAAGGGGACGATGGCGAATCCGGTGCTGGGATGGTGATCCTACGCATGCTGGAGCGGGAAGGGCTGGAAGATCACCTCATCGTCGTCACCCGTTGGTACGGCGGCAAACATCTGGGCGGAGATCGTTTTCGCCATGTCCAAACCTGCGTGCGGACCTATCTCGACGCGGTGGCGGCCTAAAGGCTCAGCGCAATCGCGGCAAAGAAACAGGCCGTGGCGATCAACACAAAGACATGCCAGATCGCATTTTGATAGCGCATGCCGGGGTGGGCATAGATCAATGTGCCCGCCGAATAGGTTAGCCCGCCCGCAGCTACCAGCGCCAAGGCGGCACCGGGCAAATTGTGCCACATCGGGTAGATCAACAGGACCGAGAGCCAGCCCATCCCGAGGTAGAGCGCCAGTGACCCTCGCGCATCGGTGCGCCAGAACCAGAGCTTCGCCACCGCGCCGATCACCGCGAGCGCCCAGACTACGCCCAAAATGCCGTAGGCAAACCCGGAGCCGATCACCATGACCAGCGGCGTATAGGTGCCCGCGATCTTGAAGTAGATCGCCGCGTGATCGACGCGGCCCAGAAAAGCGCGGCTGCGGTCAAAGGGCAGCAGGTGGTAGACGGCGGAGGCGGTGAAGGAGGCAAGGATACACGCCGCATAGATCACCGTGGCGGTCAGCGTGCCCTCCTGACCTGCGGCATGCATCATCAGAAAGATGCTGGCCGGGATAGCGAATCCGAGGCTGAGCAGATGCACTGTGCCATCAGCCAAGGTCTCAGAAGTGGAGGTCGGATAAGCCATGCCAAAAAGGTAGCAGCGTCGTTCTGCCATGCCATAGGTGACGCCGCGTCAATCGGGTGGCCCGACGGATCAGCGCGGTTTGTTGCCGTCGATCCAGCGCGACATCAGGGTTTTGTCGCGAAAACACTCCTGCGGCACATCGCGGCGCTTCAGGCGCGCGATCCGTTCGGCAAAGGCGACCTGTTTGGCTGACGGGTAGGCGGCGAAGGGCCCCTCTAACGCTTGTGGTTTATGCGCGTCGATCCATTCTGACACCGCCGTGCGGTCACCCTCGATCCCTTCGGGCAACGTGCTGCCCGTCCTCTTGGCAAGGGACCGGGCGTATTGCATCTGCTTTTCGGTCGCGGGCATGCGGCGGTCGGCCTGTCTGGGCTGTGCACTATCGCTGCCGCGCGGCGGGCGACCCTGTTGGTCAGGATCGAAGATGCCGGGAAACTGAGGTTGAAAAGACATGCGGTCATTCCTCTGCTACTGCGTTCTACATATAGAACAGAAAGGGAACATGTTCAAGTCTCTCCGTATTCTCGCCCTTCCTTGATGGTATATCTAGTAGTGGGGTGGTTTGGTTCCACAATATCGGCGAAATGTAGGGTTAGCGAAGGGACACTGCGGCCTCGGCGATAAGCTCTGCGGTTCTGCGCATTCGGGCGGGCAAGGGCCGTCCGCGACGCGAAGCGAGCCAAAGATCATGCCAGCGTCGTTTGGACAAAGCCAGCAGCCGAAGCTGGTCCTTCGCGGCAAAAGTCTCCACCCCGCTGCGGGGCAAAAGCGTGTAGCCCAGCCCCCGCGCCACCGCCGCCGGTATCTGGCCGATTTGGTTCACATAGCCACGCAGGCGGATCCGGTCGGCCCCCGGATAGCTGCCCGGAAAATTCAACTGCAACAGATCGTCGGCATAGGCAAAGCCATCGGGATGCGCGATGAAGCCGTGCAGTTCGAGATCGGCGAAACTATCTATTGGTTCCAACATATTAACCGGCAGGATAAGACAAAGTTCCTCGCGCCCCAGATGTTGGGCTTCCAGTCTGGCATGGGCGGGATCATCGGCCAGCACGCCCAGATCGAACCGCCCATCCAGCAACCCGGCGTGGATCGTGGCTTGGGGGGCGACTTCGAGATGCAGGGTGAGGTCCGGCGCTTGGGCCATCCACTCCAGCAGCAGGGGCTGGAGCAGCATGGCGAAACTGCCGGAGCAGGCGATATGCACAACGCCGCGGTCGGGCAGGTCGATGGCGATCCGTTCGCGCAGGCGCTGCTCTTCGCGGCGGCGGGCAAGGCCGGTCTCGAAGAGCGCTTCGCCCGCCGGGGTCAGGGTGAAACTTTTCCCGTCGCGCGCGATCAACGGCTGGCCCAGTTGATCTTCAAGCTTGCGCAGATGCTGCGACACGCCGGGCTGGGTCATGTTGAGCCGCTCTGCCGTGCGGGTGAAATGACCCGTTTCGCAAAGGGTGGTGAAGGTCTCAAGCCATGTGGCGTTTAGCATGGAATGCGATTCGTTATGATTTCGATGAGTTTTGATAATTTCACATGCGGGGTGTGTCTGTCTATCTCAAGTTCAACGCAAACAGGAGAAACCCCATGACCACCCCCCGTACCTTTTCCCACATCGGCCTATCCGTGCCGGACCTCGACGCTGCGGTGAAATTCTATTCCGAAGTGTTGGGCTTTTACGTCGTGATGCAGCCCACCGAAGCGGTAGAAGAAGACACAGCCATCGGCGTCATGTGCACCGATGTTTTCGGCCCCGGCTGGGGGTCGCTGCGCATTGCCCATCTTGCCACAGCAGATGGCATCGGCATCGAAATCTTTGAATTCCCCGGCAATTACGCCCCCGAGGAGAAGCTAGAGCACAAGCGCCACGGCACGTTCCATTTCGCCATCCAAGACCCGGATGTCGAAGGCTTGTTAGAGCGGATCGTCGCGGCGGGCGGCAAGCAGCGGATGCCGGTGCGGGAGTATTTCCCGGGCGAAAAACCCTACCGCATGGTCTATGTCGAAGACCCCTTTGGCATCGTCTTCGAGCTTTACAGCCACAGCTATGAGCTGACCTATTCGGCAGGTGCCTACGCCTGATCGGCCACCGGGGGGCGTCAGGTGATCTGACGTCCCCAAAGGTCGTATTCGCCGGCCTCTTCGACTTCAACGGTTACGATATCGCCGACTTTGAGGTTCTGGAAATTCTCGTCGATGAAAAGGTTGCCGTCGATCTCAGGCGCATCGGCCTTGGTGCGGCAGGTGGCAGCGTCTGCGTCGATCTCGTCAACGATCACGTCGATACGCTTGCCAACCTTGGCGGCGAGCTTGGCCTCGGAAATGGCCTGCGCCTTTTCCATGAAGCGGTCCCAGCGGTCTTGTTTGACCTCCGGCGCGACATGGTCGGGCAGGGCGTTCGACCGCGCGCCTTCGACGTTTTCATATTGAAAGCAACCAACCCGGTCGAGTTGCGCCTCGTCCAGCCAATCGAGCAAGGTTTGGAACTCTGCTTCAGTCTCACCCGGATAGCCGACGATGAATGTCGAACGCAGGGTGATGTCGGGGCAGGTATCGCGCCATGCGGCGATCTCATCCAGCGTCTTGGAGGCCGCCGCAGGCCGGGCCATGCGCTTCAGCACATCCGGGTGGGCGTGCTGGAAGGGAATATCGAGGTAGGGCAGCACCAGACCTTCGGCCATGAGCGGGATCAGTTTGCGCACATGGGGGTAGGGGTAGACGTAGTGTAGCCGCACCCATGCGCCCAAGCTGCCGAGGTCGCGCGCCAGATCGGTGATATGTGCACGGTGCCCACGGTCTTCGGCGTGTTTGATGTCAACGCCGTAGGCCGAGGTGTCTTGGCTGATGACCAGAAGCTCCTTCACGCCATTGTCGACCAGCCGCTCGGCCTCGCGCATCACCGCATGGGCGGGGCGGCTTTGCAGGCGGCCGCGCATGTCGGGGATGATGCAGAACTTGCACTTGTGGTTACAGCCCTCGGAAATCTTGAGATAGCTGTAGTGGCGCGGGGTGAGCGAGACTTGTTGCGCGGGTAGCAGATCAATGAAGGGATCGGGGCTGGGCGGCACCGCGCCATGCACCGCGTCGAGCACCTGTTCGTATTGATGCGGGCCGGTGACGGCGAGGATCTTGGGGTGGTGTTCGCGGATGTAGTCCGGCTCGGCCCCCAGACAGCCGGTGACGATCACCTTGCCGTTTTCGGTCAGCGCTTCGCCAATGGCGTCGAGGCTCTCGGCCTTGGCGCTGTCCAAGAACCCGCAGGTGTTCACGATCACCGCATCGGCGCCTGCATAATCGGGCGAAACGCCATAGCCTTCGGCGCGAAGCCGCGTCAGGATGCGTTCAGAATCCACCAGCGCCTTGGGGCAGCCAAGGCTGACCATGCCGATTGTGGGCTGGCCGGGGCGGGCGGGGTTGCTGATCTTCGCCTGTGGGGCGAGGTCGGGGCGCAGATTGGGTGGGTTTGTGCTCATGGCTTGCGCTATAAGGCAAGCGGATGAGCGGGGAAAGAGCCGCCGGGCAGGAGGAGAGAGCCATGAGATGGATTATACGGGTCATCGGCGCGCTGTTGCTGATCGTCGTGATCATGCTGGGGGCGCTGTTCCTGCTGCCCGGCGAACGGATCGCGCGGATCGCCAGTGACCAACTCAGCCGGATGACCGGGCGGGAGGTGTCGATCACCGGCGATGTGGGCGTGACGCTCTGGCCGGTGCTGGGGGTGACTGCGGGCGGGCTTGAGGTCGGCAATGCCGATTGGACCGACAAGGGCGCGCTGCTGACGGCGGCCAATGCGGCGATTGGGGTGGATGCGGGCGCGCTGCTGCGCGGTGAGATACGCATCACCAATATCGCGGCGCAAAGTCCGGTGATCCGGCTGGAACAACGCCGCGACGGGCGGGCGAGTTGGCAGTTCACCGACAGCAGCAGCGGTGCGCGGATTGAGACGCAGAGCGAACCGACCGCCAGCCGCCGCCCCCTGAGCATTCAGAAGCTGACGGTGACCGATGCCACGCTGATCTATGACGCCGAAGGGGCCGATGTGCTGCGCTATGAAGGTGTCGATCTGGCGCTCGATTGGCCCGAGCGTGACGGGGCCGCGGATATCACCGCCAGCATGGCCCCGGCGGGGGAAGCGGTTCGGCTTGCCGCGCGGATCGAAGGCTTTGCGGATTTTCTGGAGGGCGGCGTGCAGCCCTTGCGCGCCGATGTCACGACGCGGGGCGGCGAAATCTCTTTTGACGGGCGCGGATCGCTCAACGGTGCGCTGGCGGGGGATCTGCGGATCGACAGCGCGGATACGGCGCGGTTTTTGGCGTCCTTCGGCGCGGGCGGTGTCACGCTGCCGCAGAGCTTGGGCCAGTCGGTCGACCTGCGCAGTGGGCTGACACTGACGGCGGATCGGCGCTTGGCGCTGCGCAATATTGCGGTGGATTTGGGCGGCAACAGCCTGACCGGGCAAGCCGATCTTGCGCTGAACGGCACGCCGCGCATCACCGCCAATCTGCGCACCGGGGCGCTGGACTTATCCGCACTGTCGGAAGGCGGGGCCGACACGAATGGCACCAGCAGCCAAACGCAGGGTGACGCGTTGGAGGGCTGGTCCCGACAAGAAATCAACGCGGACTGGCTTGCCGCTTTTGACGGCGACATCGCGCTGAGCGCGGAAAGCATCGATCTGGGGCAACTCGACCTCGGCCCCACACGGGCCGTGCTGCGCAACGACCGCGCGCGGATGGTGTTCGACCTACAGGACATGAGCGCCTATGGCGGGACGGTCGCCGGTGAGTTTGTGATGAACAACCGCAGTGGCCTGTCGGTGGGCGGCAATCTGACGGCGCAGGGCGTGCAGATGCGCGACTTGCTGGAGGATACCGCCGGGGTGACGCGGTTTAGTGGGGACGGCAATGCGGCGCTGTCTTTTCTCGGCTCCGGGCAATCGGTTGATGCGATCATGCGCTCGCTCAGCGGCGCGGGCACCCTGACCATGGGGCGGGGCACGATTGCCGGGATCGATCTGGATGCGCTCTTGGGGTCGGTAGACGCTGAGGGCGGCAGCACGGTTTTCGATTCCATGGAAGCGACATTCGACATCGCCCAAGGGGTTCTGCGCAATGATGACCTGCTAATGTTGCTGCCAAACTTTAACGCGACTGGGGCAGGGCTGGTTAATCTGGGCCGCCGCACGCTTGATTATACGGTCACGCCCAAGGCGCTGCGCATCAATGCGTCGCGCGGCGGGCTGGCGGTGCCGGTGCGGATCACCGGGCCATGGGCCGATCCGCAGATCAAGCCCGACCTGCGGGCCGCGATCGATCTGAACTTTGCCGAAGAAAAGCAGCAGGCCGAAGATAAAGTGCGCGAAAAGATACAGGAAGAGTTGAACATCTCACCGGATGACAGCCGCTCGACCGAAGATATCGTCAAGGATGAGTTGGAGAACGCCGTCAGGCGCGAATTGTTCAAACTCTTTGACTAGCCCAAGGCCGCCCCGCTCTGTGCCACCTGCGAAACTCATGGTGGCGCAGACGGGCAGGCTGCGGTAAGGCTGGCGCGACATTCTAGGAGAGGCGCAATGGCCAACGATCTTTTCAACAGCTTCATGACCGGCCCCGACGAACAGGGCCGTTTCGGCGATTTCGGCGGGCGCTTTGTCTCAGAAACGCTGATGCCGCTCATTCTTGAACTGGAAGAGCAATATGAGAAGGCCAAGACCGACGATAGTTTCTGGGCCGAGATGCATGATCTGTGGACCCACTACGTTGGTCGCCCCAGCCCGCTTTATCACGCCGAACGGCTGACCGAGCATCTGGGCGGCGCCAAGGTCTATATGAAGCGCGACGAGCTGAACCACACCGGCGCGCATAAGATCAACAACGTGCTGGGCCAGATTATTCTGGCGCGCCGTATGGGCAAGAAGCGTATCATCGCCGAGACCGGCGCGGGCCAGCACGGCGTGGCCACGGCGACGGTCTGTGCCAAGTTCGGGCTGAAATGCGTGGTCTACATGGGTGCGCATGATGTTGAGCGTCAGGCGCCCAACGTCTTCCGTATGCGCTTGCTCGGGGCCGAAGTGGTGCCGGTGACTTCGGGCCGTGGCACGCTGAAGGATGCGATGAACGACGCGCTGCGCGACTGGGTAACCAATGTGCGCGACACCTTCTATTGCATCGGCACCGTGGCCGGGCCGCACCCCTATCCGGCGATGGTCCGCGATTTCCAAAGCATCATCGGCAAGGAAGTCCGCGAGCAGATGGACGCCGCAGAGGGCCGTTTGCCCGACACGGTGATCGCCGCCATCGGGGGCGGATCTAACGCCATGGGCCTCTTCTACCCCTTCCTTGACGACAAGTCGGTGAACATCATCGGCGTTGAGGCTGGCGGCAAAGGCGTGAACGAGAAAATGGAGCATTGCGCCTCCCTTACCGGGGGCCGCCCCGGCGTGCTGCATGGCAACCGCACCTATCTGTTGCAAGACGACGATGGGCAGATTCTCGAAGGCTTCTCAATCTCAGCGGGGCTCGACTATCCGGGCATCGGGCCAGAGCATTCGTGGCTGCACGACATTGGCCGCGCCAAATACGTCTCGATCACCGACCGTGAGGCGCTGGAGGCGTTCCAGCTGTGCTGTTCGCTCGAAGGCATCATCCCGGCGCTGGAGCCCAGCCACGCGCTGGCGCATGTGATGAAGATCGCGCCGGAACTGCCGAAAGACCACCTGCTGGTGATGAACATGTGTGGCCGTGGCGACAAAGATATCTTCACCGTCGCCCGGGCATTGGACTTCGACATGGGTGAATTCGCCTAAATCCGCTTCCGAATCTGAGTAGAATTTGACGGGCCTGCGTGAAAACGCGGGCCCGTTTTTTGTGGGCCGAAGCCAATCGCCCAATTTTCGCATAAACTTTGCGCAGGGGGCGAAGTTCTTTGCCGAAAAAGAGCGAAAAAACTTTCACATTGAGGAAAGACCCGCTAGCCTTCGCCTACAGCCCGCGCGCCTGCTCGCGAAACTTGGTTTCGCCCATGCAGGCTTGACGCTAAGGCATCTGTTCCTCGTTTTTCGCTCTGTCACGGCTCCGTAAACCAAAGTTTATGGTGCTCTTACAGGGGTTTAGATCGGATGATTTAAACCCGAGGCAGATAGCCAATCCCCCCTCGAATGCCCTTTTCCCTGTCATCCCAACGACGCCGCGTCACTGATGATCGGCTCGCAACCCACCCCGGGACTGAAAAGGAACACGATATGAAAAACGCATTCGCAACCGCCGCACTGATCCTTGCCACAGCAGGCACAGCCGCCTTCGCACAGGGCATGGAAGGCCAGCAGGTCGGTTATACCGCAGATAACGCAGACGCCGCCTATTCCACACGTAACGTCACATCCGACGCGCTGAACCTTGACGATCTGCGCGCCGAGACACCTGCCGAGGCAACAGCGACCGTCTTCGTCACCACCCAAGACGCACAAAAAGATGGCCGTTTCGTCCGCTAATCGCGGCCGACGGCTCCTCCCCCCCAACTTTCCTCCCCGAAAGGCTAAGACTATGAAAAAGACACTCGCAACAACCGCCCTGATCCTCGCCACAGCAAGCACCGCTGCTTTCGCTCAAGGCATGGAAGGCCAGCGCATCGGCTACAATGACAAGACCGACAATGGCGTTTCCTACTCCAGCCGCAGCGAAGCTGTGGATGAGGCCAAACTGGAAAACTTCAAAGACGGTATCCTGCGCGCCGAAGACCTGTCCGACGTGACCATCACCGTCTTCCCGACCGCGCAGAGCGACGCTTCGGTCAACCGTTTCCCGCGCTGATCACGGCGCGACCCCAACTTTCCCCCGAAAGGACACGACATGAAAAAGACACTCGCAACAACCGCCCTGATCCTTGCAACAGCAGGTTCCGCTGCTTTCGCCCAAGGCATGGAAGGCCAGCAAATCGGCTATAACGACAAAGCGGATGCAGGCGTTTCCTACTCCAGCCGCAACGACGCGGTCGACAATGTGAAACTGGACATCTTCAACAGCGGCACCTTCCGCGCCGAAGACACATCCGACGTCACCGTCACCGTTTTCCCCGCCGCGCAAGACGCCGCGAAAGTGAACAGCTTCCCGCGCTAAATCCGGGCTGATGCGAGCTAAGGCATCGCGCTAAAACGATCTTCCGGCCAGCGAAGCCTCCCTTGAATTGGCCTCAAGACAATGCACTCGCCCTTCGGGGCGGGTGCCAAATCACTAAGGGTTGATCACGGCGCATGGCCGCCATCCCTTGCACTTCGGTGTGCCGCGGTTAAATACGGCGGATACCAAGGCAAGGCTTCACCATGAATAATAAGAAAAAGATCGCACTGTGGGTTATCGCCGCTCTACAGTTTAACGCCACTGTCTATTTCGTGCTCGTTTTTGCACTGGAGGGTCGGGGCGTAACGCTTTTTGGCACCCCTCTGGCTGACATCGGGCCGAACAAAGGGATCCAGGTTTTGGGTCTGATCCTTGGGGTCGTTCTGGGCTGGATGGCCCTGCGAATGAGCCTCCAGCGCGCCGAACGGGCAGAGACGGCGCTGCGTCATTGTACGGTGGAATTCGCTGATGTGCTCGAAGAACACTTTCGCGAATGGCACCTCACCCCGGCAGAGCGGGACGTGGCTATTTTCCTGACTAAGGGCCTGAATACACGAGACATTGCTGAGATGCGCGGCACTTCCGAAGGCACCGTGAAAGCGCAGACCAACGCGATTTATCGCAAGGCCGGCGTGACCGGACGGACCCAGCTTCTAAGCACCTTTATCGAAGACTTGATGGACGATGCGCTGATGCCGCGTCCGAAGTCGAAACTGCAGCTTTGCCACGCGGCCTAAGGGCGGCGTGGCGCATTAGCGCGTCAGTTCCAGAATATCGAAATCGCTCTCAATGGCCGGTGACGGAAACAACAGCCGCGCCCGCGTGGGGCTGACCCGCTGAAAGACCGCCACGTCGCTTTGCACCTTGCCGCCAGAGGTGAAATCTTCGGGCAGGTCGGCATAATCGGGGGGTGTTTCGCCCCGGACATAGCCCACCCCAGCATAGATCGCACGGCCCGCGCGCAGGGTGATCTCCCCCCGCGTCAGTTGCGATCCGGTAAGCTTTTCAAAGGTGAACCCGCGATCACTGGCGGTGAAGCGGCATTTGAACAGGGAATAGGCCACCAGCGGGCTGATCCCGCCAAGCTTGATCGTGCGGCAGGACCAATCGCCCTGCAAATCGGCGGAAAAGGCGACCTGCGGTTGCCCGGAGAGTGCGCGTGTCAGGGCGGCCACGTCTCCCGCTTCGCCCCCCGCCAAGCCCTGCATCATGGCATCGCCAAAGGCAGCGTCAAAGTTGTCCAGCCGGGCGCTATCGGCGGGGCGGAGCGTGGTTTCCGCCCATGCTGAGACAGGCAACAGCAGCAGAAGGGGCATGAGGCGCAGGCGCATGATTATCCCTCGCTTTCGTCGATGGCATGGTCGCGCAGCACGTCCAGCGGCACAATATCGAGCGCGCGCAGATGTGTGGCGGCCAAGTGCACCCGCGGCGCGCAGCCCTCATCCGCGGCCTGCAAGAAACGCGCGGCACAAACGCACCAAGGATCGCCCGGCTTGAGCCCGGCAAAGCCGAATTCGGGGCGCGGGGTGCTTAGATCATTGCCGACATATTTCGAATAGGCCAGGAACTCTGCCGTCATCACCGCGCAGACCGTATGACTGCCCTGATCCTGCGCGCAGGTGTTGCAATGCCCGTCGCGAAAGAAGCCCGTCACCGGGTCGGTCCCGCAGATCACGAGGGGCTGGTTCAGGACGTTGATGCTGCTGCCGGGTGTCATATCTTCCCTTTCTGCCTCAGGTCCCGCCTGAGACCGATGCCGCGATCTGGCGGAATATCTCGATGTTTTGGTCCGAAACCCCGGCTTCGCGGAATTTACGGTCGGCGGCATTGGTGGCGATGACCACATCACGCGCCGTGTCTACATAGATGTACTGCCCATAGATGCCGCGCGCCATATATTCCCCTTCTGCCGCGCCCACGGGGATCCACCATTGGTAGCCATATCCGATCTGGTCCGCCGCAGTCGGGGCGGTGGGGCTGGTCGATTCCGTTACCCAATCTTCTGGCACGACCTGCTTGCCGTTCCATTCACCGCCCTGGGCATACATTTGGCCGAAGCGGGCGTAGTCGCGGGTGGTCATGTTCAGGCCCCCCAACACGAAGGCGGTGCCTGAACCATCAACGATGTAATAGGGCGCGTGTTCCAAACCCAATGGCGCGATGACCTTTTCGCTCAGCAACTCTGGCACGCTGCGCCCGGTGGCCCCGCGCACCACCATGCCGATCACATGGGTGTCGATCGATACATATTGCCACTGGCTGCCCGGCGCGGTGAAGGTCTCGGACAATTCGGCGGTGAAATCGTCGAGCTTGCCGCCAAGCGCCACCACCCGGCCCATCCGGTTGATATCCGAATCGTAGTCCAGATAATCTTCGTCAAAGGTGACGCCGCTGGCCATATGCAGCACGTTGCGCAGGCTAGCCCCGTCATAGGCGCTGCCCTTCAGGCTGGGGGCATATTTGGTCACCGGATCGTCGAGGGATGCGATCTGGCCCTCCTCCAGAAGGATGCCAACTAGCGCCGAAAGATAGCTTTTCGCCACCGACCAGCTGATGCGGCGGTCCTCGGGGCCGGTGCCTTTGAAGTAGTTCTCATAGACGATGGCACCGTCTTTCAGCAACACCAGCGCGGTCACGTCACGGGCCGCGATCCAGTCGTCCGCCGCCTTTGGCAGTTCGGTTTCGGGGCCATAGGGAAGCTCGGTCGTCAGCCCGTCCCCGCGCGAAACGGGGGCGGAGAGGAAAGCGCCGTCCATATGGCTGAAGTTGTGCACGATCTTCTCTTCGGAGAAGAGAGAGTTCACCGCCAAGAGCCGTTCGATCTCTTCCCGCTTCCAAAGACCGATGACGATGGCCGCTAGCAAAAGCGCCAGCAAGACCCTGCCTAGCCATTTTCCGAATGTACGCATGATATCCCCCCCTGTTGGCCCGCAGTGAACCACGGCGCGGGGGCGGGGGCCAGCCCGACATTGCGTCAGCAGGGGCGTGAGGCCGAAAGCGTCAGCGGAAGCGGTCCATCAGCTTTTGTAGCGGCGATTGGGCCTCTGCTTCCGGCTCGGGCTTGCGGGGGGCGGGCTTTGGCTGGGCTTCGGCGGGTTTCTTCGGGCCCTTGCTGCCGGTGCCCGAGCGGGGCGGGGCCACGCGCAGCGCCACGGCATTCATAAACCGCCCGGTGTCGCCCCGCGCCAGATCGGCGGCCCCGTCCGAGACGCCGCGCAGCACATCGTCCAGCCAGCCTTCGTCCGCCTTGGGGAAGTCGCGCAGCACATAGCCCGCGACCGCGTCCTTGTGGCCGGGGTGGCCGATGCCCATGCGCACGCGGTCATATTCCGCCCCGATATGCGCGTGGATTGAGCGCAGACCGTTGTGGCCCGCATGGCCGCCACCGGTCTTGCATTTCACGCGGCCCGGGGCGAGGTCGAGTTCATCATGAAAGACGATCACATCCACTGGGGCGATCTTGTAAAACTTCATCGCCGCCTGCACCGATTGGCCAGAGTTGTTCATGAAGGTTTCAGGTTTGAGCAGCACCGCCCGGTCAGAGCCGAAACGCCCCTCGCTGACGCTGCCTTGAAACTTGCCCTTCCATGCGGAAAACCCGTGATCATCAGCAATGCGGTCCAGCGCCATGAAGCCGATGTTGTGGCGGTTGCGGGCGTATTTCGCACCCGGATTGCCGAGGCCGACGATCAGTTTCATGGGCGGGGGTCTCCTGTGGTTTTGCGGCAGTTTAACAAGCGGGGCAGGGGGATGGAATGGGCTGCTGTGTGTCGGAATTTTTTGGAAATTCCGTGGTGATTTCTTTTGAAGAAATCACCCCCTAAACGCAAAACGGGGCCGCGTGATGCGACCCCGTTCCAGCATTGCCTTGCGGCTGATGCTTATTCTTCACCGTCGGGCGGACCCATTTCGGTTGTCGGTACTTCATCCGCTGCAGTCTCGTCTTCGTCGTCATCCGACGCGGAAAGGCCAGCAGGAGCCGAAATCGTGGCCACAACGAAGTCGCGGTCGATTGTGGGCTTGGCACCTTCGGGCAGGTCGACACGGCTGATGGTCGCGCTGTCCCCGATTTCGAGGCCAGTGATGTCCACGGTCACGTACTCAGGGATGTCCGCAGCAGTCACAACCAGTTCAACTTCCGGACGCACCAGAGTGAGCACGCCACCCTTTTTCAGGCCGGGGCATTCTTCTTCGCCTTTGACTTCGACGTTGATGAACAGGTTGATCTTGGTGGTCCGCTTCAGGCGCATCAGGTCGATGTGCGTGGGCAGGTCTTTGACAACATGGCGCTGAACGTCGCGGCAGATCACACGAACGTCGTCGTGGCCTTCAACCTTGAGGTTGAACAGGGTCGCTTTGAAGCGGCCTGCGCGCAGCTTGGTCAGCAGCTTGTTGAACGGGATATTGATCGGCAGCGGGTCGTTGTCGCCACCAAATACGATACCAGGAACCATGCCGTCACGACGTGCTTGACGAGCGGCGCCCTTGCCTGTCCCCGTACGTACCTGGGCTTCAAGATCAGGAATCTCTCCGGCCATTTTAGTCTCCAATTGATTAGGGCGGGAATCCTCCAAGGCTGTATTCCCGCGTGAAGCCGCGCGTATAGACCGGTTTTGCCCGGCTGGAAAGGGCAAAAGGGCAGCGGGGGCGCTATTCCTGCGGGGTCTGCAGGTAGCCGTCTGCCGCTATGAGCCGATCATAAAGAGCGAACTCCTTGGCGCGCGCGCTGCGGAGCCGGGATTCGACCTCGCCTGACAGGGGTGCGGGCAGATCGGGGGAGACGTTCTTGGGCTTCAGCTTGACCTCGCGCCCCAGCCTGTCGGCCAGAAAGTCGCGAAAGGTCGGTTGGCGTTCATAGGCAAAGAGGTGTTGCACCAAAAGGTCATCTTGGTTCGAGGTCAGAAAGGAAAACTGGCTGCCGATCTGCGCACGCGGCGGCGGCGCGTCAGAGATCACTTCCAACGCGAACGCCTCGAAGGTCAGCCCCTTGGTGCTGAGCTTCTTGCCATCCAGCCGGGGTTGGCTGCGGTAGCGATACCAGCTTCGGATCTGCTCTACGGGATCGCGCATCACGGCCAAGGGTTCGGGCGAGGCTGAAAAGGTCTCTTGCAAAAAGGGCAGCACGCGGCGCCGATAGCGCAGCGCGGTCAGATGCTTGCGACTGCGCGAAAAGACGATCTCGGCCTCGGGTTTCAGCGCCATTTCAACGGCGGTGGTCCCGGTTTTCGGCGTGGCGAGAAAGGTGAGGTTGCGGTTGAGAAAGATCAGCATTTGCCCGGATCGCGCGGCCATTCCTGCCAGTCGCCGCCGAAATTACGCGGGATCAGCAGATTGTGCCGCCCGAGGTTGGCGATTTGGGTTTCCCCGCAAAGCGCCATGGTCAGATCCAACTCGCGGTGGATCACCTCAAGCGCACGGGTGACACCCGGCTGGCCCATCGCGCCCAGCCCATAGATAAAGGCGCGACCGATATAGGTGCCTTTAGCGCCCATCGCCATGGCTTTGAGCACGTCCTGACCCGACCGGATGCCGCCATCAAGGTGGACTTCGATCTGGTCGCCCACAGCGTCGAGGATTTCGGGCAGCATGCGGATCGAACTCAGCGCCCCATCCAACTGTCGCCCGCCGTGGTTGGAGACGATGATCGCATCGGCCCCAACCTTGAGCGCCATCCGCGCGTCCTCGGCATCCAAGATGCCTTTGAGGATCACCTTGCCGCCCCATTGCTCTTTGATCTTGGCGATCTTGTCCCAATCAAGCGAGGGGTCGAACTGTTCTGCCGTCCATGCGCCAAGGTCGGCATTGTCGGTCACGCCATGCACATGGCCGACGATATTGCCGAAATGCCGCCGCTTGGCGCCCAGCATCTCGCGGCCCCAGCCCCATTTGGTGGCAAGGTTGGCAAGGGTTTTCACCGTCAGTTTGGGCGGGGCGGAAAGTCCGTTTTTCAGGTCTTTATGCCGCTGTCCGAGGATTTGCAGGTCGAGTGTAATCACCAGCGCGGCGCATTTCGCATCCTTAGCCCGCTGGATCAGGCGGCTGACATAGTCCTGATCGCGCATTGTATAGAGTTGAAACCAAAAGGGTTTCGTCGTCGCCTCGGCCACGTCTTCGATTGAATTGATCGACATGGTCGACAGGGTGAAGGGCACGCCAAAGGCCTCTGCCGCGCGGGCAGCTTTGATCTCTCCGTCTGCGCATTGCATGCCGGTCAGCCCAACCGGAGCAAGTGCCACCGGCATGGCCACATCTTCGCCGATCATCTGGGTTGCGGTGCTGCGGCCCGACATATCCACCGCGACCCGTTGGCGGAGGCGAATTTGGTCAAAGTCGCTGCAATTTTCGCGAAATGTCTGTTCTGTCCAGCTGCCCGATTCCGCATAGTCGTAAAACATCTGCGGGACACGGCGTTTGTAGATGCGTTTGAGATCGTCGATGCTGGTGATGACGGGCATGGGCCACCTGTGCTGAATGGGTTAACTTTTGGTAGCAACTGGCGCGGGGCTTGGCAATTGGGAAGGCCGCAGCAATGAAAAAGCCCGCGCGGCCAGTGGGGCAGCGCGGGCTTTGGGTCATTGCTTGAGGCGAAGGGGTTACGCCGAATGCGCCCCGTCGGCGAGGGTTTTGACGAAGGCCAAAACATCCTCAGGGCTGTCACCGTTAGCAATGCGGTTCACGATGGCCGAGCCGATCACCACGCCGTCTGCCACTTCGGCGATGGCGCAGGCTTTTTCGGGGGTGTTCACGCCAAAGCCCACGATCACGGGCAGGCCGCTGGCCTTTTGGATGCGCTTAACCTCGGGCGAAACATCCGCGGCATTCGCCTCGGCCGAGCCGGTGATGCCGGTGATTGAGACGTAGTAGACAAAGCCAGAGGTGTTTTGCACCACGCGCGGCAGGCGTTTGTCATCCGTGGTCGGCGTGGCAAGGCGGATGAAGTTCAGACCGGCATCCTGCGCGGGCAAGCACAGTTCGATGTCTTCTTCGGGCGGCAGGTCGACCACGATCAACCCGTCGATCCCGGCGTTTTTGGCTTCGGTTAGGAATTTCTCAACACCCATGGAATAGATCGGGTTGTAATAGCCCATCAGCACGATCGGGGTCGTGTCGTCATTCTCGCGGAAGGCGCGGACCATTTCCAGTGTGCGGTTCAGCGTCATACCCGCTTCGAGGGCGCGTTGACCGGCAAGCTGGATCGTGGGGCCGTCGGCCATTGGATCGGTGAAAGGCAGGCCAAGTTCGATGATATCCACCCCGGCGGCAGGTAGGCCGCGCACGATCTCAAGGGAGCGGTCGAAATCAGGATCGCCGGCCATCACATAGGACACAAACGCCTTTTTGCCGCGGGCGCGGAGGTCTTCGAATTTGGCGTCGATACGGGTCATGTGGCTTGCCTCATTTGGTGCTTTCCTCGGCAATGCCGAATGTCGCGGTGAAAATCAATCCACCGCGGGGCTGGGGGCGGCAAAATTCCCCTATCAGGGGCGCGTGGCAGGCCGCGCCCTTCCATTTTGCGCAAAGCCTCCTATCTCATGGCGCATGAACTATGTACTCGCCCTTTTCCTACCGCCGCTGTCGATCCTGTTGATCGGTCGGCCGATCCTGTCCATCGTGGTCTTCCTGATCTGGCTGCCCGCGATCATCTTTTCAGGTGGGCTGACACATCCGATGTTTATCCTGCTGGCTTGGATCTTGATCTATCAGGCGCATCAAGACCGCCGCGCGCGCTGAGCCTTGCGCTTTGCGCCCGCTACCCCTAACACACGCGCAGCTTTTATAGGGGTATCGTCATGGGTTTCAAAATGGGCATCGTCGGTCTGCCGAACGTCGGCAAATCGACCCTTTTCAACGCGCTGACCCGCACCGCAGCGGCACAGGCGGCGAATTTTCCGTTCTGCACGATCGAGCCCAATGTCGGCGAAGTGGCCGTGCCCGACGCGCGGCTCGACACGCTGGCCGAAATCGCCAAGTCGAAAAGCATCATTCCCACGCGCATGACCTTTGTCGATATCGCTGGTCTGGTAAAGGGCGCGTCGAAAGGCGAAGGCTTGGGCAACCAGTTCCTCGCCAATATCCGCGAAGTCGACGCCATCGCCCATGTGCTGCGCTGCTTTGAAGACGGCGATGTGACCCATGTCGAAGGCCGCGTGGACCCGGTGGCGGATGCCGAAACCATCGACACCGAACTGATGCTGGCCGACATTGAAAGCATCGAGAAACGCTTGCAAAACATCGTGCGCAAAGTGCGCGGCGGTGACAAAGAAGCGGTGCAGCAGGAACGTCTGATGCGCATGGCGCTTGAAGCATTGGAAGCTGGCAACCCCGCGCGTGTGGTCGAGGTCGACGAAGACGACGCCAAAGCCTGGCGTATGCTGCAATTGCTGACCACAAAACCGGTGCTCTACGTCTGTAACGTGGGCGAATCCGAGGCCGCCGAGGGCAACGCCCATTCCACCAAAGTGGCCGAGATGGCCGCAGCGCAGGGCAATTCGCATGTGGTGATCTCTGCCCAGATCGAAGAAGAGATCAGCCAGCTTGAGGCCGAAGAGGCCGAGATGTTCCTCGAAGAAATGGGCTTGAAAGAGGCTGGCCTCGACCGTCTGATCCGCGCGGGCTATGAGCTTTTGCATCTTGAGACCTATTTCACCGTTGGTCCCAAGGAAGCACGGGCTTGGACAATCAAAACCGGCACCTCGGCGCCCAAAGCAGCGGGCGTTATTCATGGCGATTTCGAGAAAGGTTTCATTCGCGCCGAAACCATCGCCTATGATGATTTCGTAGGGCTCGGCGGGGAAGGCCCCGCGAAAGAGGCGGGCAAGATGCGTGCCGAAGGCAAAGGCTATATCGTCAAAGACGGTGACGTGCTGCACTTCCTGTTCAACACCTGATTGATTTTGCAGGGGTCTTTGACCTCGCCAACAAAAAAGCCCGACAGCTTGCGCTGCCGGGCTTTTTTTGTGGGTGGTGACAGCTTATTTGCTGTCGTTGCCCGGGCCAAAGCCACCGTAGACGTAGCCTTCACCGGGGCTGCGCAGGGCGTTGCGCGTGCTCATCACGGTGTCGCGGTTCTTGTCGGCGTCGGCAGTGTTCAGCATAATGTCATTCGCTTTGGTCGAAGCGTTCGGGTTCCGCATGCGGTCGTTGTTGCCATAGACATCGCTTGTCTCAGCGGTCACCGAGGTGTCGAGAAAAATGTCGTTGTAGCGGGTGGAGTTATCGGCAACGGCAGCGGTGGAAATCAAAGCGGCGGCGGCGGTGGTCAGAATGAGTTTCATAATGTGTTCCTTCAGGTTTATCTTAAATCGCGTCATTGCGATGTCATCGTTTGTGGTGAAGTAACGGGTGTCCGATCATGAAAGTTTCGCCCCTGCAGCAAGATTGGGTGCGATCCGGGGCGTTTGAGCAGCGCAGGGGCTGGTTTGCGCGTTAATATGCGATGTATATCAAATGATTATCGTGATTATTGCGGCGTTTCACAAGTCGTTCACGCTCCTGTGTTAGTTGCTACAGCCGCCCCGCATGTTCGGGAAACGGCCTCATACAGAGCAGCGCAACAGCCATGTTTCTGCAAAGCAGCACGATCAAGCGCGCTTCACGGCGGCTCGCCGCCCGCGGTCCAGCCAGCCGAACTAAAACCAACTTAGAAAAATGCAGAAATTCCCGTGAATTTCGCCTTGTCACCCGGGCGCGACCTCTCTAAACGGGTCGACGGAGACGTGGCCGAGTGGTCGAAGGCGCTCCCCTGCTAAGGGAGTAGGCCCGGAAGGGTCTCGAGGGTTCGAATCCCTTCGTCTCCGCCACAACCCCCTAAATACATTGATTAATTTGAATGACCCGGGGTTGTAGGGCGTCCATTGGGGGAGTCGGCCAGCGTTCATTTGTACGTGATCGTATGATTTCAGTCGGAGTTCAGCAGGTTTCATACAGGGTTTCAGTTGGAGCTTGAGGGAATCAAAAACCCCGGCGCGATGGCCGGGGTCTGTGATGGTCAGAGGGTCGCTGGCATGACCTGACGATCCGCACCTTTAATGCCGTCCATTGGATCCCTGCCGCGGCAACCGTTCGACCAAAAGCGCGCCCAGCGTTTCGCGTGCTCATCAGTCTTCACCTCGGCATACGCGCGGCGGACATAGTCAGCCATAAGCGCCTCGATCTTGTCGATCTCTTCGCCGGTGCTCGCATCATGAAGCATGGGCTCAAGGTCGTGATAGGTTGGACCGGTTGGTTCTGGGGGTTTCTTCTTACTCACGCTGCTGCTCCCATCTTGATGTTGTCGATCGCGATCTGCGCCTCATATGGATCAAGGTCGCAGAGGTGATGGAGTTGGGCTGGCACACCGAAGAAGGAGGGGGTAGCAAAGACGCCGGTTTTGTCCCACATGTGGTCCGCGTTCTGCCTCATTGCCCAAGTCCATTCCGTCTTTTTGGTGTTGAGGTAGACCTCATACATCCGCCATACGGGGTTCCAGATACCGCCCTGATTGCCTGAAGATGTCCAGGTTCCGCCTGTGCTGGTCAGCGGGGTGCAGCCGCAACCATAGCCATTCGAGTGGTCTGGGGTGTTCCCTGGCGTCCTCTCCGCCCAGGGTTTGTAGTTGCCGACAATCTCGTCGAGGAGCCACTGCGGGTGCTTGATCCTATAGATACCCATCTCAACTCACCCTCAACTCAGCGCGGAAGCCACCGAACATGCATGAGAGGCAGTCTTCGTGATCACCCTCACAGAAGCATGTGAATCTCGTCTTATCGTAGGTCTCGCAGCAGCATGGGCATGTGAAGAATTTCTCGGAGAGGTTTTCGTGCGACCCATTACAGATCGCTTCGTGACCGCTCAGCTCCTTGTGCAAATCATCAAGTTTGCGCGCGAGACGCGCACGATCCTCTGTGTTCCTGCCCACCTTGCACAGCATCAAGGATGCCACGCAGGCCTGAGCCTTGGCGCCCCGGATGGTGTCTTCATGCTCCGGCAGGGTTGTGCTGCGTTGGCCTTTATGGACGCCGAGGCTGGCGATGTAGACCCGCTCCGCGCTAAAGTGGAGAGCGCCGTTCATGTTGACCATCACCTCATCGATAAGGCCCTCAGCGTTAGCTGGCGCGAGCTGGTTGTCGAAATAGATATCCACACCAGCCCTGCGGAGATGTCGCGCGCTCTTACGCGTGTTCATCATCATTGGGCCGAAGCCCGGCATGATCGTCTGCATGGGGATGTTCGCTGCTGTCTTCGTCATCTTCTTCTTGCTTGTTGGTTCTTGGCTCTCGCCCTCTTGGGCCTCGCCTTTTCTTTCTTTCACTCACCCTCTTTGGGTGCTGACCCCGGCAATCGCCGGGTCTCTCTCTTGGCCTTATGAGGTGAACTTGAAGTTCTGCAGGGCCTCCATCAGATCGCGGACGATTGGCGGGGTGGTCAGGTATGCGCCGGAGCGATAGAGGCGCATGTGGCGACACATCCGGGCGATGGAGCGCCGGTCGCTGCCATGACGGCGAAGGTCACTCTCATGGACCTCAGCGTGCATCATCTGCGGTGTGTGTGCGCGCAGGATAGGAGAGGCGATGACCTTGCCGTCGATCCATAGCTGAGTGTGGATCTCCAGGGGTGCATCGATCATCTCAGACACATCGCGCGCCAGATCTTGCAGTCCCTCCATGGCGAACTCGAGGTGATCAAAGTCATCCGGATGCAGAGCCATGAAAGGCGCCAGGGTGCCATCAGAGTTCGGCACGCTGACCGAGATCGTCATGCGGTGGCCCTCATGACGCAGGTGGCCCAGCTCGAAACTGTCGAAGAAATGATCGGAGAGCTCAGCCTCGGCCAGCTCGGCCGCGGTGAACTCGCTGCCGTCATCTCCGGGCAGTGGGCAGAGTTCCTGAAACTCTTCCCAGCTGATGCTGATCTTATGCACAAAGGCGCGTTTGTGGTGGTCTTCCTGGTCCCTCTTGTAGTCTTCGAACGTGAAGTTCTTGATGGTGACCTCGGCCGGGCGCGCCTGATCATAATCTGTGGTCACCTCATAGATCGGGCAGCGGGCCACAAACGCATCTGGCATCTCGCGGAACATATCAAGCAAGGCCGCGTGGATTGCCTGCATGACATCATGGCAATGCGCGAAATGGATTGCGCAGAGCTTGACTGATGGCAGATCGAAGGTGGACTCTGGTGCAACGGCGATCTCGAGCGCGCCGTCTGCATGCTTGTGGATCTGAGCGTGGATATAGGTTTTTTCGCCGGTCTTGTAGCTCTCGCAGATCGATGCTGCGGCAGCCTCGGCGGTGGCGGCGAAGTCGTAACCCTCGAACATGTCTGTAGAGGCGCGAAGTTCTGTATTCTTGAGCATGTGATAATCCTTTGTTCTGCTCTTCGTTGATGCGACCCCCCGCAATTTCTCAACTCGTATCACCTGAATATCGTATGATTGTGTATGATACAACAAAAAGAGTGTACATATGGGACATTTATCCACAAAAACGAAAAGGCCCAGCCTTTCGGCCGGGCCTTGCGCCTGCATCACATGGGCTGTTGATTGTCACTGAGAACTGACCCGGTGGGGGTGCGGACGAAAAGTTGGACTATCTTGGAGATAGTTCATGTACAGCTACGAAGAACGACTGCGCGCGGTTAAGCTTTATATCAAGCTCGGCAAGCGCGCGCAGGCCACCATCCGTGAGTTGGGGTATCCAACGAAGAACGCCCTGAAAGGATGGCATAGAGAATACCAACGTCTGCAAGACTTGCCTATACGATCGGCGCCGCGCCCGCCTAAATTCTCATTGGCGCAAAAGCAGGTGGCGTTAGAACATTATGCAACCCATGGCCGCTGTATCTCATGGACGCTGCGTGCTTTAGGCTATCCAAGCCGAACCACAATGACGGCGTGGGTGTGCGAGGCCTTTCCTGACATGAAGCCGGCCTCCAACACAGCATATGGCCCCGGCAATCACTCTGACGCCGTGAAGCAGGCTGCTGTGGCGGGGCTATATAGCCGTCAAGAAAGTGCCCAGTCCCTGGCTGAAAAGTTCGGAGTTAGTCGGCCGACGCTCTATGCTTGGAAAACACAGATCCTTGGCCCGGAGGCTCCTGCCATGATGAAACGCAAGAAGAGCGCCCTTCCCCCAGAGCTTGAGGAGTTGGAGCGTCAGCGTGAAACCCTGCAGCGTGACATTCGCGAGCTCCAGATTGAGCATGATCTGCTCAAGACTGCGAGTGAAATGATAAAAAAGGAACTTGGCGGCGATCTGAGGAGCCTGAGCAATCGGGAAAAAACCATGCTGATCGTCGCCCTAAAAAAACGGTATAAGACGCCAGCGCTGTTGGCTCGGCTGGGTCTCGCGCACAGCTCGTACTTTTACCACCGCGCTCGCATGAAACAGGGAGATAAGTATCCTCCCATTCGACAGGCCATGAAGGAGGCTTTCGAAAGCAACCATCGCTGCTACGGCTACCGTCGCCTCAAAGCATATATGACGCGGGACTCTATCTCGATCTCCGAAAAAGTAGTGCGGCGCCTGATGAAGCAGGAAGCTTTGATCGTCCCAAAGCCGAAGCGCCGACGTTACAGCTCATATCTGGGTGAGATTAGTCCTGCGCCGGAGAATATCATCAACCGAAAATTCCAGGCGGCAGCGCCAAACGAGAAGTGGCTGACCGATATCACCGAGTTCCACATCCGAGCGGGAAAAGTCTATCTTTCCCCAATCATTGATTGCTTCGACGGCCTGGTCTTAAGTTGGACCATAGGGACCAGACCGGATGCCGATCTCGTAAACACAATGCTTGATGCAGCGGTAGAGACCATCGCTGACAGCGAAGTGCGGCCCATCGTCCACAGCGATCGCGGAGGCCACTATCGCTGGCCTGGCTGGCTGGAACGTATCGACGCAGCGCAGCTCGTTCGTTCGATGTCACGAAAGGCGAGTTCGGAGGACAATGCCGCATGTGAAGGCTTCTTCGGACGCCTGAAGACTGAGTTCTTCTATCCTCGCGATTGGCGAGCCTTCACCGTGGCCCAGTTTATTGACGAGGTTGATGCCTACATCCGCTGGTACAACGAAACACGCATCAAGATGTCCCTTGGTGGCAGAAGCCCGATCGAATACCGTAAAAGCCTCGACCTTATGCCGTGAAAACAGTCCAAGTTTCTGTCCGCACCCCCGTCGCGCAGGGGACGAACACCTTTCCGAACTCTTCAGCAAGAGCGGTGATCGCGCCGATGCAGAGATCAACAGCATGGATCATCTGCTCGCCCACACCCATCTCATTGGTGTCGATCAGTTCCTGATGGGTCTCACCGGATACCATGTCGCCACCCAGGGAGCAGACGATGCCAGGGCACTTTGATCCAGATGCCATCTGACCGCGAACCAGGGTGGCTGTGCGCTCAATCGTGCGGCGCAGGCGGTCTTCGGCGATCGCGACATTATACGCATAGCCATATGATGTTTTGGGGTCGATCACTTCGCCGGGATGGAAGTCCTGAAGCATCAAGATCGGCACAGACGCGCTTTCAAGACCCGGGATCCAGTCGGTGATCCATTTCGGTGGTTGCGGGGTTACGGATGCGAACTCGCCGATAACCTCAGCAAGCTACTGATCAGTCTCAAGACGCTGCTCAGCTTCACGGGCCCGACGCTGTGCATCAGAGAGCTTGCCGCGGAGTTTCTCGATCTCGCGCTCCGAAGAGCCGACGATGGTCGGCGCATAGACATTCTCGAGCTGATCGTGAATGGATGCGATGGACTTGAAGTCGAGAAGGCTGTCAGGCGCCTGGCCAGCTTTGATCATCTTGGCGACAGAGCGGAAGAACGCATTCTTGTGCATCTTGCTCTGCTTGATCGCCGCGGTCAGGGTGATCTCACCGGTGGCGAGGTTCGATAAGATGCGGCGCGGGATGATCTGGTCTGGTGTCAGGGTGGATGTGCGCATGCTGGGCTCCTGTTCCGTTATGCTTTATTATCAACATCTTACCGTGAAACAGGTTTATGGCTCGCAGTGTCGCGCAGGGTATCGATGCGCCAGATTTGACGCATATCAAGAGCTGTGGGTCAGGTGTGGCACATTTGGTGGAATTAGCCGGGGGTGTTGCCCTGGATCACGGACCAGATCGCAAAGAGGATGGCGGTTGTGATGGAACCGACCACCGTGGTCTTGATGGTGCGGACGAGAGTATTGGAGCCTTCGCGAGACGATTGTATGAAGGCGCGATCTTCATGCCAGAGGGCAATCTCGGTAGGATCATGAGGATCCAGACCCAGGCTCGCAAAGGTTCGACGGATCGCCTCATCCGCTGTGCAGCGTGCGACAGCATCCATCATCGCGTCAAGCTCTACGGCGGACACGGGGAGATGCGGAGGTGTTGGGTTTGGCGATGTCCTGGATGCAGGATACATTAGGGAGGCGAAACCTTGCGGCGCGGGCGATGAAGAGAGGATGAGTGAGAAGAAGGAAGGCGGGATAATGAGGGATATCAGGGCGATAGGAGGTCTAGGCGTCAGGATCTTGGCCCCTTGTTTCTCGACTTTTCCTCTCATTTCCTCTACTTTCACTCTGCCTCATAGAGACAAAACAAACCGCAGACGAAGAAAGTTCGTATGATTTTGTATTTTTTCGGATTTACCCCCTTGGCAGTGTTTCAGGGGGTTGTTATACTAGGCTTAAGCCTTTTGACCTTAGCCTCTTCGAGGCCTCGGTGCCCCCAAGGCACAAGAGGTCGAAGAAGAAGGCTATAGGCCTAATAAGTAAAATCTAACAGATTTTACGATTCCTAAGAAAATCAGGCCGAGATCTATTCGATCAAGTAAAAATCCGCTGGGGCGGTTTTTCCTTATTCGATAGATCGGGGAGGGGAAGAGGCCAAACTGGAGCACCTTGAGGTGCGAGCCTTGAGGGCTCTTCCTCCAGTGTCCAGCAGGACAATGAGGGAGATGAGGCCAAGCCCCTCAGCGTGGCGCCACAGCGTGCCTCCACCCCTCCGGCACAATTCCTCCGCGCCGCCGCTCCCCGCCATTCTACAACCTCCCACGCGCGCTCCGCGGACCCGGCAACACTGCGGGAGTTTCGCCGTCATGCACTATGATGGGAGTATGACAAAGCAAGCCTCCCCATATCAGCCCATTTCCAATGAGATGCTCATCTATGTGATGCGCCTGCGTGCGAATGGCGCCAGCGTCTCTGATGTAGTGCGTGACTACAGGGAGCGGACCGGCAAAGGCCTCTCCAGGCGCACAGTCTCCCAGGCCTCCGTCATGACAGCAACGGATGGCCCTTGGTATGTCTAGGAGCCCGATCATCACCCCCGGAGCTGCATCTGCTGTGAGCGGCCATTCATGAGCACAGGCGCGGGCAATCGTTTCTGTAAGCCATGCCTGCGCGACACAGATGGAACTGTGGAGCTAGGGGTCATTGCATGAACATCGATATGCGCCGCCTCGATCGCCGTCTCAACCGTCTGGCGCGAGAGTATCCCGAAGCCGCCAAAGATGCCGTCAACGCGACGGCGTTCTCGCTGCGCAAGAAGACGCCTGACTTTCTTCAGCGCAAGCTGGACGAGCCGATCAAATTCACGACCGGCGCGGGCGTGGCCAAGGTAGACAAGGCGCGAGCGGCAACCAGCCGCGGCGTGACAGCCAACATCTAGATCCAGCGGATCCAGGCGAGCTATCTATCCAAGCTTGAGCACGGTGAGAAGACCCGGCGCGTAAATGCGCCCTCAGCAGCCAAGGCACGCGATAGGGCAGGCAACACCAAAAAGGCCTTTGCGCTCTGCCAGGATAAGATCGCCAAGCTCCTCGGCCAGCGCATCAGGGCTGGCAAGAAAGGCAAGACGGTCGGCAAGTATTTCATCGGCCGTGCTCTCGGCAGAGGCCAACTGGCGTATGCGCACGGCCGGCGTAGTGGCGCTCGATGAACTCTCCGGCATGATCGCCCCGGCAGACGGGAGCCTCGATGAGGAGAGCTGGTCCGTCTCTTACGATGTATTGATGGGTAACCCCGGCGAAGATGGCGTATGGATAGCCCTCGATGGTCTCCTCAAGCGCACATATGAGCGTGAAGTTGGAAATCCAATCCCGGTGGCTGCGGTCGCGATCGACAGCGGTGGGCACCACGCACCAATCGTGACTAACTTCTGCATGCCGCGCCAGAAGCGAAGGGTTTGGGCCATCAAGGGATCGGCCACGAAAAAAGGCAAAAGGCTGGAGTATGTTTGGCCGCGGGCGCCCAAAACGCACCGCAACGGCTGTCCGATCCATTCGATCTGCACAGGCGGCATCAAGGATCGCGTCGAGATGCATCTGGGCAAGACCGATCCAGGCCCGGGCTACATGCACATCCCAGCGAGCCGCGATAAGACATGGTATGACCAATTCATCTCAGAGCATCGCGTCTTTGTTGATTTAGGCGGCGGCCGCATGGGGTCATTCTGGACCAAGAAACGCGGCAAGCAGAGGAACGAGGCATGGGACTGCCGCGTCTATGCGCTGGCGGCCCTTTAGGGTCTGCGCGCGAAAGGCTCTATCCCGATGCGCGGCGCGCCTGGCGTCGCCGCACCTAGACCGAAGACAGACGACAGCGGATTTGATCGACCAGTTCCTGCTCAACCAGCACCCAAGAATATCCACAGGGTTGCGAAAAGTTATTACCCAAGAAAGACGGGGTGGTAGCTGCGGGACATTCTGCCGAAACAATGCGACATGGCTTCGGCCATGTTTTGCAGGGGTTTACGGCCTAGTCCTAAGAAAAATGCGCCAGGGTGCGACTTTTTTCATTCTGCTTTTTCGCAAATTGCGTCGATCTTTAATTCAGGCGGGAAAAACAGTCAGAACAAAGGATCGACGACATGGCAATGCGCACTGAAGAGCAGAACAAAGCGGAGCTGAATTATTTCAAGCAACAGGATATCAAGGTGGCCCTCACGGCTTTCGGATACAAGGAAGAGAAGGCGCACTACAACCCCGAGGATGGGAAGTCTCACTCGACCAGCTGGAAGAGCGGCGGCACAACGCTTAAGATCTATCCCTCTAAGAAAACAAGTGACTGGATGTGGGAATGCACATCTGGACCGTCTCCGAGTGAAAGCGGGAACCGCTCCGGGACTATCATCCACATCGCATCGAAGATCGAAGGCAGTCTTGGCCGTGCTAGGATGAAACTGCGTGACATCTATGGCGACCCCTTTGGGCCTCATAACTCGACCCTCTCGCCCTCATCGTCCGCCCCTTCTTCTTCTCACTCTCCCCCCTTTGAGCCGCCGGCTGACAAGAAGACCTACGGCGAAATCGGCAACGAGCTCAAGGAAGAGGCAGACCGCTGGGAAGGCGACACCGAGGTGCCGATCTATCTGCGCGAGCGTGGCCTTGAAGATCTCGATCCGATGTTTGCCCGCAGCTTTTGGTTTGCGAAAAACGCGCACAAGGGCAGCCCTAATGTCATCTTCCCCTATTACGCCAAGCACCCCGAGACTGGCAACTGGTGTGTGGGGTGTTTCGAACGCAAAAATCGCAACTTCAAAGGCGTGGCCGCGCGGGCGCCATCCTCCGGTTTCTGGCGCTGTGGCACAACCTCCGGCCGGGCGAGCTGGTATGTCGCGGAGAACCCGATCAATGCGATGAGCTGGAACAAGGTCCAGCGCGATGCAGGCATGCCTCTGGATGGCATCAACTATGTGGGACTGCGCTCCGGCGGCGACAAGATCCTGGTCGAGCATATCAAGGAGCTCTGCGCCAAAGGTCAGGCACCTCTCGAGATCGTCTTCCTGGCGGACAATGATCCGCGCGGCTGGCGCTATGCTGCTGATGTGGGTGATAGCCTCAAAGCCGAGATCGACACGCACGGCATCCTTGTTCGCATGGAGCTGGCGCCAGGAGGTCACAATGACTGGAACGATTATCTGATGGACAGCATGGGCCTGACGCGCACGCCGCCTGAGGCAACGCCGGAGCCTGAGGTAAGCTACAAGGTTGAAGACCTGGATGACATCATCCCGTTCTGATCCGCTGCGAAAGGGAGTGTCCGTAATTTTGTGCCCTGACGCCTTTAGGCAGCACACCCATTAATTCTTGTTTGATTGCATAGTTTTGTGATTCACTTCCGTTCAAACAACCTGCGGGAGGGTGCAAGTGGCGCGCGGGATTGATGAGCTACTTCCTTGAAACTTTAGCCCGTCATATCGATCAGGTGTAAGGCAGAGATATCTCTTACAGTGCAGTTGAAGGCGATCTGTGTTGCAGTTATCGTTGGTCCGCTGTTGGCATTAGGAACAAAGTTATGCGGATCTTGGACTCGGAGCAACTCGAACTCGGAGAAGGCCCGGGCTATGATCCGCGCCGCAACACTGCGTGGTGGTTCGACATTGAGCGGAGCCAGCTCTTTCTTCATGATCTGTCGAGCAATTCGACTCATAAGCACAAGCTCTCGGCCGCTGGAAGCGCGATGGCAGTTACCGAAGACGGCCGATATGTGGTTGTTGCGGCTGACGGCTTACACCAATTCGATCCTTCAACATCCACGATGCGGTTGGTGGCCAGCCTTGAAGAGGATCGGCCGTACCTCCGCTCTAACGATGCCCGCGTACATCCTTCTGGCCACCTCTGGGTCAGTACAATGGGATGGAAGGCCGAGCCGAAAGCAGGGAGCATCTACGTTTTCCGTGAGGGGCGGTTCGAAAAGATCGCGTCCGAAATCTCCATCCCGAACGCGATCTGTTTTTCGCCCGACGGTGAAGTCGGATATTTTACCGACACCCGCGACGGACGCATCATGAGGGTCGCGCTCGACCCTGCGACAGGCTGCCCGGTGGCCGGGCCCGAAGTTCACATCGCTGACCCGGGCGGCAATCCTGACGGTGCCGTCACGGATGCTGAGGGGAATATCTGGATCACGTTATTTGGGGCCGGACGGGTCGTAGGATACGATCCCTCCGGTCAGAAGGTAGGAGAGATGACAGCCCCCACTCCGAACGTGACATGCCCAGCTTTTATCGGCCGCGACGCCCGCCATATGCTGGTGACCACTGCCCTTTTCGGTATGACCGAAACAGAGCGCGCCTCAGATGCACAAGCCGGCGCAACCTTTGTTACGCCAATCAATGTCGCCGGCCGTTTCGATCCGCCGATCAAACTCTGAAATCAGATCGAAAGCGCATCATAAGCGGCGACCGCCGCTTCCGCGGCTTGCGCGACCTTCGCCAGCGATTTGCTTGGCTTATAAAGCGATGACCCAAGCCCGAACCCTGAAACGCCGGCGGCGTGCCAATCCGAGAAATCTTGCGGTTCCACGCCCCCGACCGCGTAGACTGCGGTGTTGCGCGGCAGGACCGCCTTGATTGCCTTTAGGCCGGACAGCCCGACGATGGAAGCGGGGAACAGTTTGAGCCCGGTCGCTCCGGCGCTCAGCGCGGCGAAGCATTCGGTTGGGGTCAGGACACCTGGCCATGACTGCATCCCGACCTTCACCGCGGCCCGGATGACGTCGGGATTGCAGTTTGGTGAAACGACCAGCCCAGCCCCTATCTCGGCGAGTTCGTCCACCTGCCGCACCTCCAGCACAGTTCCCGCGCCGATCAACGCCCGATCACCACAGGCACGGACCATCCTCGCGATGCTGTCGAACGGCTCCGGCGAATTCAACGGCACCTCAATGCGCGTGATGCCGGCTGCGATCAACGCCTCGGCCATGTCGACGGCTTCGTTCGGCTCAAGGCCACGAAGGATGGCGATCAGGTTGCGACTCATGACAGTTGCCCTTTCAAAGTTCTGTAGGCCCTTGCGAGGCTGCTTATGGTTGCGTCTTCTGCATTGACCTGTGTCACGTCCATGCCCGCAGCGTGCAGAACGCGGACATAAAGCCCCGAGAGGGACGATGCTCCGAGAACGACCATGGGCAGGTCAGGCCAGAGACTGCGCAGCGAACCGATCTCCGCCCCGATGAGCAAACCCGAAAGGCGCGCTGCCCCTGTGCCGGGGCAGGCATTTGTTACCAATGCGTCCGCGCGGATACTGAACAGCCCGCGAGACAGCCCCTCGGGCGCGTGCAATGCCTCCGAGGCGGCACTCTCGAAGGCCGTCATGTCGAATGACCGCGTATCGACGGTATGACGCAGGACAGAGTGGCCGGAGAGCAAAGCGAACAACTCTCCCGTCATGCAAGTCGAGAAGGCTTTCACCTGTCCCTCTGCGACGCGGGCCCATTTGCTGTGCGTTCCCGGGAGGCAAACAACCCCGTCGAAATCCGGGTCGGAGACCAGCAGACCACCAATCTGGGTTTCTTCTCCGCGCATGACATCGGGCGGTGAAAGTTGCTGAAGTCCGGGCAGGATATGAACCCGCAGATCGTTGCGGGTATCTGACACGGTCCGCGCCTGAGACGCGTTCACCGGCGCTGCTGGCACGGTTTGGTAGGCCGCTTCCGCCCACCCCTGACGTGAGCCCACCATGCCGCAGGCGATGACCTCCAACGGTTCGCCCCCTCGTTGGACCAGAACCGGGGCCAGCAGCCCGCGCAGCTCTGCTTCGAACTCATCTGCGGTCAAATGTGCCGCGCCGCGTGCGCCCTGGATCGACTGCGCCACCTTGTCTTCGGCGGTCATCAGCCACAGGCGCAGGTTCGTGGACCCCCAATCAGCGGCAACCCATGTCGTGGCGGCAAGATCAGTTTGGTACATAGCCAACCTGTTGAGTTATGTGGGGTGCGCGGCTCCGCACAGATAGGGTCAGACCCATTTCGGTTTCCTGTCCGGGCGCAAGAACTCGCAATCCGCCGGAGTCGGTGTGGGTTTCTCCGCTAATGTGAGTCTGCGGTTCGAGGGCGAAGCATTCGAGAGCGGGATCGGCATAAAACATAAGAACATCAGCGCCGCTCGCGCTCATTTCCAGGTCGTATTGCAAGTTTGGCTGAAGGATACGCGCTTGCCCAGTCCACCCGGAATAACACTCATTGCGCCAGTCCGCTGGAAGGGTTTGAGCCTTTGAATAGTCATCTCGATCAGAAATTGGGCGGGAACCACTGGGTAGGTGACCCGGTCCATCTGGCCAAACCTTGGCGGCTGCAAAAGAGATTTTGGTATTCGGGCTGCGAGGAAAATAAGGGTGCAAACCCAGACCTACGGGCGCCGGCGCGGTGCTTTCATTTATCGCACCGAGGGTGAGATTCAGAGCAGTCTCAGAAAGGTGCATCTCGTAGTTCAGGGTCAGGTCGTAGCCATGGGCGCGCAGTCGCAAACGTAGTTTGCAGAGTTCGGGCGCATACTGCTCTACCTGCCATTCGCGCTGCCATGCCCAACCGTGCAGGCAAAGGGGATCATCCGTATTGGGCCGGAGCCGGATTTCCCGTCCTGCAATCTTCAGCCGGTTGTTTCTGACGCGGTTGGCAAAAGGCGCCATCGGAAACAAAGCCGATTGCCCGACGTCCGACGATGCAGAACATGGTGCCGCCAATACTGGCCGGATGCCTGCCGGAGTTTCGAGTTCGAACGTCCGAATCGCCGCGCCCATTCCGACATCGACCAAGGCGCGAAGGTTCCCCACTTTGAGTGCCAAACAGCACGATGTGGTCACGGCTGCCGGTCCTCAGACGAGGTAATATGGGTGGCAATGCTGTCCAGCTCACGTGCGGCAAGGTCGATCAGGACGGTCATCAATTCGCGCGACCTGGCGGCATCCCGCATACGGATCGCTTCGAGCACGGCACCATGGGTTGCGAGGGAGGCCGAAAAATTCTGGGCCGCACGGGTGGTCAGACGGAAGCTCATGCGCAACGCGGATCCGATGACAGCGCCGAAACTGGCAAAAATCTCGTTCTTGCTCGCCCTTAGAATTGAAAGGTGAAAATCCTCGTCCGCCGAGACCGTGCCCTCAATATCGTCGGTCTGGCCACCACACATGCGGTTGTATGCGGTCTGAATCCTCCCAAGGTCGGTTCCGTCAGCCCGTAATGCAGCCATTTCCGCGGCTGCCGGTTCGATGACCTGGCGCGCCTCGGTCAGTGCGCGGATAAAGTGGATATCTGGTGGCAGGCGTTCGCGCCAGGCAAGAATGTCGCTATCCAGGTGGTTCCATTGCTCGGAAGGCAGGACCACCGTGCCGATGCGGGGACGGCTTTCGATCAGGCCCTTTCCGGCCAGCATCCGCACGCTTTCACGCAGGGCCGTTCGGCTAACACCCATCTCCTTGCTCATCTCGACTTCCGTTGGCAACTGAATGCCAGGCGAAAACTCGCCCGACAAGATCTTTTGCGCCAGCGTGCTGGTCACCATCTCGCGCGGGCGCAGTTGCGCACTTCTTCGCGGCGAGGTTGCGTCTTTGATATCCATGCGTCCTCAATTCCTGTTCAAGCGGTATTCTGCCAAGAAAACGGCAAGAATAAGAAGAGATCCTTTGGCCAGCATCTGGTAGAACGTGGGGACTGCGGTCAGGATCATGCCATTGTTCAGTACGCCGATGATCGCCACCCCAAGCAAAGCGCCGACCACCGTGCCCCGACCGCCCTGCATCGCGCAGCCGCCAAGGAAAGCCGCGGTGATGGCTTCGAGTTCCAGGCCGTCAGAGCCCGAAATCGGCTGGCCTGAGCCGGTGCGCGCCGCCAACAGGATACCGCCCACACCCGCCATGACGCCCGATACGACGTAGATGGCAACCCGGTAATTCGGGATTTTCAGACCAGACAGGCGTGCCACGATGGGATTGCCGCCAATGGCGTAGTAGTTTCGACCGACAATGCTTTTATGCATGAAGATATAGAAGCCGATTGCCACCGCGATCAAAATCCAGATCGGCGCGGGAAGACCAAGAACGCGGCCAGTGCCGATCCAGCGAAAGCTATCGTTGAAGATCGAAATCGACTGGCCGTTGGACAGGATGAAAGCTACGCCACGAAAGATTGCCATGGTTCCGAGCGTTACGATGACCGCGTTGATCCGCCCGTAGGTGATGAGTAGCCCGTTCACCAGTCCGGCCAGCCCGCCAACCGCGATGCCCGCCAACAAACCCAGCCCCGCCATGTCAGTTGCCTGGATTGTCATGGCGGTGGCAACGGTCGTCAGCCCAACAATGGAACCGACCGAAATATCGAGCCCCCCGGACACAATTACCCCGGTCTGCGAGATTGCAAGAACGCCGAGAATAGCCACACCCATGCCGATGTTAAGCAAGTTGCGCGCCGAGAAGAAGACGTCACCGCGCAATACGCCGAAGATGATCAACAGCCCCAAAAGAGCCGCAAGGAGGCTGATGTTGTGAATTCCGATGCGCTCAATTAGACGGTGCATGCTGAAACCCTCATTGTGGGGGTTGGTGGTGTGATCGGTCATTGGTCCGCTCCTTCAAGTTGTGCCCCGACAGGGCGCCCATGGGGGATGGCCGCGGCCATGATGTTTTGTTCATTTGCTTCGCTGCGGTCGAATGCCGCCTGGATGCGGCCGTCGCCCATGACGAGCACTCGGTCGGATAGACCCAGCAGTTCGGGGAGTTCTGACGAGATCACGATGACGCCCAGTCCCTGAGTGTCGGTGAGGCTGCGGATCAGGTCGTAAATCTCGGACCGCGCGCCCACGTCGATTCCCCGAGTCGGCTCGTCAAGTATCAACACCTTTAGATCGCTGGCCAGCCAGCGAGTCAGCACCACCTTTTGCTGGTTGCCGCCGGAAAGGGAGGTGACCGGCGCATCCAAGGACGAGGCTTTGAGCCGCATCTGTTTCGAGATGCCGGAAATCAACTCCAACGCCTTGGCCCGGTTGAAGAAGCCGCCGCTCGACACCTTCTGCGGCACGCAAAGAACCGCGTTTTCAAGGATGGTCTGCATCAGCAACAACGCTTCTTCCTTGCGGTCCTCGGGGGCAAAGCCGATGCCGGCAGCAATCGCCGCAGCCGTATCGCCCGACGGCAGTTCGGTGCGGCCGACCCGGACCGTACCGGCGGTGCGGCGGTGAAATCCAAACATGCCCTTGGCCAGTTCGGACCGGCCCGCCCCGATCAACCCGCCGATGCCCAGAACCTCGCCCGCACGCAGTTGCAGCGAAATGTCGGTGACGTGTTCGGTGCTCAGGTTGGCGACATCCAAAATGACCTCGCCGGTTGAGGGTGCGCGGTTGGGAAACATATCGGACAGCGGTCGACCAACCATCAGCCGGGTAATCGTTTCTTCGGTGATGCCCTTGGCAGGCAGATCGTCGACCAGCCTGCCGTCACGGAGCACCGCGACACGGTCGGCCAGTTCGGTGATCTCGACCAAACGGTGCGAAATATAGATCACAGCCACGCCGTCCGCGCGCAATCGGCGGATAATCGAAAACAGCCGACCGGTCTCTTCGTCGGTCAGAGACGAAGTTGGTTCGTCAAAGGCGATCAGTTTACCGCCGGCCTGCACCGCGCGCATGATCTCGATCATCTGGCGCTGAGCTGGACCGAGGCCAGCGCAGAGCTGGCGCGGATGGAGGTCGTGCGTCATGCCGAAGGTCTGGAGAAGCGCTTGAGTATCGGCGAAAAGTCGTGCCCAGTCGAGAAAATGCCGCCCCTTGCGCGGCAGGTCGCCGGTGAAAATGTTCTCGGCAACGGTGAGGTCCGGCACGATCTCCGGCTCCTGATGGATTACCCTTATGCCCGCGGCATGGGCCTCTCGGGGCTGCGCGAAACTGACCTCACGGCCGTCGATATGTATGCTGCCGCTGGTCGGAGGGAACACGCCCTCGAGCAACCGCATCATGGTAGACTTTCCGGCGCCATTCTCTCCAACGAGAGCAAGGATTTCGCCGGGGTAGAATTCGAGCGTGATGTCGGAGAGGGCCTGCACCGGGCCAAAATGCCGGGTAAGCCCTTCGATACGTAGAAAAGGGGTGGTCATAGGGCTCTCCTTCGTGGACAGGTCAGGTCGGGGCGGGCACCTCAGTGGGGTGTCCGCCCCTGCCGGTCAGTTGCAGAGCCGGTCAGTGTAGTCATCGAAATTAGACATGGTAACGAATTCCGGGTCGGAATAGGTCGCCGCGGGAAGCGGTGTGCCGTCCTTGATCGACGCGAGCAGCAGGTTCACGGCGTCGCGGCCATGGTTTGCCGAATTTAGCCACATGGTCCCCTTGAAGGCCGAGCTGCGCCCGTTGCCGAAGGCATCGCAGGCGCGGCTGCCGTCGATGCCGATGCCAATGCCGAACTCTGCCGGGTAGCCCGAGTTCTCCATCGCCCGGGCCGCGCCAAGCACACCGTCATCATTGCAAGCATAGAAAATCCAGTGATCGTACTGCGGGTTGGCCGTCAGCGTGGTCGTCATCACGTCGATAGCGTTGACCATAGTATTGTCATAGGCTGCTCGCACGATCTGATCTTTGGTAAGATTGGAGTTCGCCAGAAGTGCCTTTTCGGCCCCGCCATTGCGCTGCATGCACGTGTCAGCCTTGCGATCCTCGATCGAGACGATGCCGACAGTGTCCCTGTCCCAGCCGCTTTGTTCGTAGAACTTGGCAAGATTCTCGCCCACGCGCTCGCCGATGGCGAAGGCGTTAAGACCGACATAGGGCACCGAATTGCCATCTTGGTCCTGAATGTCGTCATCCACCGCGACCAGCGGCACACCGGCTTCTGCGGCGCGCGCCGCGACCACCGGCCCAAGCGCCCGGTCGGGAACCACGATGGCAATCCCGTCGACGCCATCGCCGATCATCGTGTCAAGTGTAGTGATGGCGAGGTCGGCGTTGAACTGCACGTCCTGGCTGACAAACTCGGCGCCGGCGGCTTCGGCGGCTTCGGATGCGCCGGCAACCTCGGCCACGAACCAAGGGTGATCGCCCATCTTGTTAATATAGCCGATCTTGATGTCATCGTCTTGCGCAGCAGCGCCAAACGGAACGGCCAGACCGGCAAGGCAGGCAGCTGTAAATTTTAATTGTTTCATGGTTTCTCCTCCCAAAGAAATTGTGGTGTCAATCGTGGAACAAAGCCGAGCGGCCTCCGTCGATGGTGATCGTCTCGGCGTTAATGAAAGAGGCTTCGTCTGAGGCCAGGAAGACCGCCGTCATGGCAACCTCTTCGGGCTGGCCGATCCGGCCCGGTGGGTGCAGGTTCTCGGCGCGCTGCCGCTCTGCTGCGGGGTCGTCGAACCCCGCCCAGTAGTCACGGGCGATCTCGGTGTCGATATAGCCCGGGGCGATCGCGTTCACGCGGATGCTCTCGGCCGCATATTCGATACCCAGAGATCGGGTCAGTCCGATTAGCCCGTGCTTGGCCACGGGATAGGGAAACGTGTGAGGTATGATCTTGAAGCCATGCGTGCTCGCGATATTAAGGATTACACCGGCGCGACGGCTGCGCATATCGGGTAGCACCGCCTCAGACATGGCCCAGCAAGCTTCGAGATCCAGTGCCATACAGCGTGCCCATTCGGAGCGCGGCATCTCATGCGGGCGGTGAAACACGTTGACGCCTGCGTTGTTCACAAGGATATCGATCCGGCCGAACCGATCGAGTGTCTCGTGGATCGTCCTGTCGACATCAAGTTGCACCGTGACGTCGCAGCGGCAGAAAAGACCACCGATCTCCGAGGCCACCGCTGTTCCGGTTACCTCATCCATTTCGGCAACCACCACGTTAGCCCCTTCGGCGGCAAAAGCACGCGCGATTGCAGCGCCGATGCCCCGACCCGCGCCGGTGATAATCGCGATCTTGTTTTGCAAGCGTCCTGACATAGCGATCACCAATCCACGATGGTGCCATCGGGCAGCACTGCATTACGGGTGTGAAGGACTTCTTGCTGAAACGGATGGGCTGCTACCTCTTCCTCATCGACCTCCAATCCCAAGCCCGGCTTATTTGGCAGGTCCCAGCGTCCTGCCACCTTGTCGATGGGCCATTCGACCACGCTGTCATACCACGGCACTGCGCCGACCATCTCTTCTTGAATGATATGGTTCGGGGTCGAGACCCCAAAGTGCAGCGCGGCGATGCCGGCGATCGGGCCCAATGGATTGTGCGGCGCCACACCGACTCCGGCCGTCTCACACATTGCTGCAATCTTTTTTGCTTCCCATAGCCCGCCGACATGGACGATATCCGGCTGCGCAATATGAAAGGTGCCTGCCTTGAGCGCCGCGTCAAAGCCTGCTCGGCCAACAAGCCGCTCTCCTCCAGCGATGGTCACCGGGGAAGACCGCGTCAACTCGGCCATCCCCTCTACATTTTCCGGCGGCACGGGCTCTTCGGCAAAAAGTATCCGAGAGGGCTCGAGAACCTTAAGGAACTCCCGCGCGAGCGCGGCTGATGCCGGGCGCCCATGGAAATCCACCATGATGTCGATATCTGGCCCGACCTCGGAACGCAGCGCAGCGACCGATTCGCCGACGCGGTCGATCGCCCGGCCCGACGCGATGTAGTGCGAATAGGGAACCGCGACGACCTTGACGGCACTGTAGCCCGCATCGACTACGGCGCGACCGCGTTCTGCCAACTCCTGGATACCATCGGTCTCGTAAACTGAGGTCATGCTGCCCATGCCAAGATGCGTGTAGGTCCTCAGGTGATCGCGTACCTGCCCGCCCAAGAGCCGCCAAACCGGTGTATCCAGCGATTTCCCGAGAATGTCCCACAAAGCGATTTCGATGCCGCTTATGGCCGACATGCCGATCACGCCCATCCGCCAGAACCCGTGGCGCGTCATAATCTGGTAGCAATGTTCGATATTGCGGGGATCCTGTCCAATGAGAAGCGGTTCGATATCTGCGATGGCCCCGGTCACCGCGCGTGTTTTCCATTCGAGCGTTGACTCGCCCCAGCCCACCAGCCCCGGTACATCTGTTTCGACCCGAACGAAGACCCAGTTACGCATTTCGGCATTGCAAACAATTGCTGAAATCCTAGTGATACGCACGACAAATACCTCTCATTTGTAGTACAAATAACTTTAATTGTAGTGCTTGTCAAGATGGATATGCCCGGCATGCGTGTGCATCGATTGAGCGCCATGGTGAGTTGATTGTCACAGAGAACTGACCCGGCGCGGGTGCGGACGAAAAGTTGAACTATCTTGGAGATAGTCCATGTACGCCTACGAAGAGCGACTGCGCGCGGTTAAGCTTTTATATCAAGCTCGTTAAGCGCATGCAGGCCACCATCCGTGAATTGGGGTATCCAATGAAGAACGCGCTGAAAGGGTGGCATAGTGAAGACGAACGTCTGCAGGACTTGCCGATACGATCGGCGCCGCGCCCGCCTAGGTTGTCGACGGAACAGGAGCAGGGCGCGTTAAAACATTATGCCACCCATGGCGGCTGTGGTCGAGCTATATAGTCGTCAAGAAAGTGCCTAGGCCTTGGCCAAAAAGTTCAGAGTTAGTCGGTCAACGCTCTATGCTTGGAAAAACCAGCTCCTTGGCCCGGAGGCTCCTGCCATGATTAAACGGGAGAAGAGAGCCCTTTATTCAGAGCTCGAAGAATTGGAGCGTCAGCGTGAAGCCCTGCAGCGCGACATCCGCAAGCTCCAGATCGAGCATTGAGGTGCCCCCATTGCTTGGACAGGATCTGGCGCCTTTTAAGCTCTGATCTGCTCCTGCTGATCGGGTTGCGTTGCTTTGACTTTCAGCGAGTAGACCACTGCTGGTGGTCGGCCGCCAAGTGCTTTGTGCGGGCGGCGGTTATTGTACAACAGCACGCCAGAGCACCCACGTTATCGAGTGCCGGGAGGTTCTCTATCGCTGGCATCCTTGGTTTGGCCAGTCGGTCTATACCCATCACGAGATCGATAAGCCTGGTGATGCAGTGTTACGATGCAATCTTACTGGCGGCCGGTCGGACCGATTTCTGGAAGTCCCCGTACTGATATTTGATCGGGTCGCTTGTGCCTCTTGTCACGAGGCCGATACGGCAAATGTGGGCCTGTATACGCTGGCCCTTGTAGACCTAATCCGCGATGCGGACCGTATCTCGTTCAATAAATCCGACTCCTCCTCACCTACTGAAGCAGCATTGGACTCCGAGCCCACGATTCGGAGGTCGGCCAATGCCCTGCAAAATGATGACGACGCAACTCGAGCTATTCCATGGGACCCGATCCAAAACTGCGACACCGATCCCGTCTTGGCAGAGCCTGCCCGACGAGAGGTGGCAGGCGATCGGAAAAGCTGAGTGAAGACGAGCGGCAGCTGGCCTTTGAGGACCCGCAGATCGCGGTTGCCGAGACCGAGGAGCAAAAGCAGGATCAATCATTCGGCGAGGCCCCGCCCAAGCGCAAACGGGTGGCCAAAAGCAATTGCGGCAACCTGCCCGAGGACCTGCCGCGGATCGAGCAGGTCGACGAATCCGACAGCCTTGTTTGCCCTTGCGGCTGCGGGCCGATGCACAAGATCGGCGAGGCCGCACCGACCGGCTGGCCTTCGTGCCCGCGCAATTGCGTGTGATAGTTACCGTCCGCCCCAATTACGCCTGCCGCACCTGCACCAATGGTGTTACGCAGGCACCGGCCCCCGCCGCTCTGGTCGAAGGTGGTCTGCCGACCGAAGGGGCTATCGCGCATGTGCTGGTCAGCAAATACGCCGACTATCTTCCGCTATATCGACAGAGCCAGATCCTTGGACGTTCCGGAGTTAACATCCATCGCGGCACGCTGGTCGACTGGGTCGGTGTCGCCGCGTTCCACCTCAGGCCCGTGGTCGACCGACTGGCCGAGCATCTGAAGGCGTCCACCAAGCTCTTCATGGACGAGACCACGGCGCCAGTGCTCGATCCCGGGCGCGGCCGGACCAAGACCGGCTACCTCTGGGCACTGGCCCGTGATGATCGGCGGTGGGGCGGCGCCGATCCGCCCGGCGTAGTCTTCACCTACGCTCCCGACCGCGCTGGTAAGAACACAGAACAGATACTGCAAGGTTTGATGGCACTCTGCAGATCGATGGCTATCAGGGCTACAACCGCCTGACGCGCCCCTCCCGCAAGAGCGGCGAACCAATCCGCGTGGCGTATTGCTGTGCGCACATACGTCGCAAGCTGAAGGAGGTGTTCGATCGCGATGGATCCGAAATCGCGGCTGAAGGCCTGCGCCGTGTAGCTGAGATTTACGCCGTTGAAGCCGATATCCGCGGGTTACCTTCCGGCCCGCGTCTCTCTCCCCGTCAGACGCGGGCCGCTCCGCTGGTCTCTGCCTTCGGTGACTGGCTGCAGAAGCAACAACTGCGCGTCTCGGCTAAATCCCGGCTTGACGAAAAGCTTGCCTAGATCCACCGTCATTGGGATGGCCTGCAGACTTTCCTTCATGGCGGCCGCGTCGAAATCGCCTCCAACAGCGTCGAGAACATGATCCGCCCGATCGCGCTGAACAGGAAAAACGCCTTATTTGCGGGTCATGACGAGGGCGGAAAAGCTTGGGGCCGCATCGCTTTGCAGATTGAAACCGCCAAGATTAACGGCGTCGAACCCTCTGCCTACCTCAAGGCCATCGCATGCGGGCATCCCCAAAACCGTATCGACGAATTACTGCCTTGGAACTTCAATCCGTCAACGTGAAATCGACGTGCGGCTCAGCTGACGCTTACATTGATTACACGCCTGATGATGGAACCCAAAGCTACATCGAATTGCATAGCGCTTGGCCAGCGGTCAAAACCGCACAAACAGACCGGGACACAGGACTGCTTCTGGGAAATCTACACATCCACTTAAAAACGCCTTTCTTGGCAGTAGCCATCCACACATGTAATGACAAACTGACCGTTCACCAAACTTTCTGCACCTGCTCAAAGAGCGCTGCGACGACGGGGTCTTTCATCCGGTCCTCTAAGGCAATGATCAATAGGCAGGCGGGCACGCGCAAGCCCTCGCACACTGTCAGGCCAAAACTCTGACGCTCATGCAACGCGATGGATTCGCGGCACAGGCTTAGCCCCACACCAGAGCGAACCATTTCTAGCATAGAGGCTTCATGGTCGACCAAAGCGACTGTCTTTTGCTGACAGCCATGGCGCGCAAAGATGTTTGCTAAAAGGCGATGATGGGCCGAGGCGTGCGAGGTGCCGATCCAAGGAAGGGCTGCAAGCTGCGCCCAATCGTCGGAGGCGAGCTGCGCCTCCCATCCTGCGGGCGCAATGACGCGATAAAAGAATTCAGCTAGCGTTTTGGTATGCAAAGGCCGTGTCGAAGAAATTGCGTCCACTTCATTCGGATCGGTGAGGTAAAAGCCAGCATCAAGCTGGCGTCCCTTGAGCATGCGCAGGATGTCCCCGCTGATGCCGTGTACCAACTCTGTAGTCACTTTGGGATGAGCCTTGCCCAACTGGCTTAACAACCGTCCAAGGCGGATGAACTCGGGATCAACAATAGTGCCAATTTTTAGTTTGCCTGACAGCTCACCAAACTGCGTGCTCGCGCGGCGATGGAAATCGGACATGGCGGCGAGAACCTGCTCTGCCAGCGGCAACAGTGTCGTGCCATCAGCCGTGAGCACCAGGCCGCGCGGCGAGCGTGTGAACAGGGTGACACCTAGGTCCGTACTCAGGCGTTTGATCTGATGGCTGAGCGCGGGTTGGGTGAGGTTGAGCACCTCGGCTGCGCGCGAGACGCTGCCCTCACGCGCAACGGTTGCGAAAGCCAAAATTCCATTCACGTTCGTCAGTCTGTCCATATTAAAATCTTTAATATCAGGCGAAGGAATTTGTCATTAGGAAAGCTGCGCTTGGCTAACTAAACCTAGGCGGATGTTGCAGCGGCCTGGGGCCTTTGGAGTAGTGAGTTGCGCGGTTCGATCGCAGCGAGCCCCTCGCACGAATGCTGCAGCAATGACAAAGGGGAGGCCGGGCGGTGTCGCAAGCCGAGAGTGAATTCGACTTTATCGTCATTGGGGGCGGTTCCGCAGGGTGTCTTCTGGCCAATCGGCTGAGCGCGGATCCGAGCAACCGGGTTCTGCTGCTCGAAGCTGGGCGGCGGGACAACTATCACTGGATCCATATTCCTGTCGGGTACCTCTATTGCATCGGCAATCCACGTACCGATTGGATGTACAATACCGAGGCTGATCCCGGGCTGAACGGCCGGGTCTTACGCTATCCGCGCGGCAAGGCTTTAGGAGGCTGCTCTTCGATCAACGGCATGATCTATATGCGCGGGCAGGCCAGAGACTACGACAATTGGGCGTCCCTTAGCGGAGACGAGGACTGGGGCTGGGTAAGCTCGCTGCGCGACTTCATGGCACATGAGGATCATCAAAAGCTTGACGATAGCGCCGACCCGACCACGGGCGACAACAGCCGATTTTCCGACATGCATGGGCATGGCGGGGAATGGAGAGTTGAAAAGCAGCGGCTGCGCTGGGACGTCTTGGATAGCTTTGCCGATGCGGCAGAACAGGCAGGAATCGAGAAGACAGAAGATTTCAATTCTGGTGACAACGCAGGTGTTGGCTATTTTGACGTGAACCAGCGCTCTGGTTGGCGGTGGAATACGTCTAAAGCTTTTTTGCGGCCCGCCAAGGATCGGCAGAACCTGACTGTCTGGACTGAAGCTCAGGTGGAGAAGCTGGTATTTGAAACTAATCCGCAAGGGCAGCTACGCTGCAACGGCGCGCGGGTTCAACGTAAAGGGCGGACGGTTGAGGTGACCGCGCGGCGTGAGACAGTTCTATCAGCTGGCGCGATCAACTCCCCACAGATATTGCAACTGTCGGGTATTGGCCCGGCAAACTTGTTAAAGACGCATGGCATCGAGGTGGTGCGAGACGCGCCTGTGGGGGAAAACCTTCAGGATCACCTGCAGATCCGTGCGGTCTATAAAGTGGCGGGGACACGAACACTGAACACATTGGCGGGAAACCTTTTGGGTAAGGCCGCCATTGGGGCAGAATATCTCTTCAAGCGTTCTGGCCCGATGAGCATGTCCCCCAGTCAGCTCGGGGCGTTCACGCGCTCGGACCCGAAACGGACCTATGCAAATCTCGAATATCACGTGCAACCTCTGAGCCTCGAAGCCTTTGGTGACGACCTTCATAAGTTTCCGGCAATTACGGTCAGCGTTTGTAACCTCAACCCCTCCAGTCGCGGGCATGTCCGGATTCGGTCTGCCAATTTCCGCGATGCGCCGATGATCTCGCCAAATTATTTGGCGACAGAAGACGACCGCAAAGTTGCCGCCGACAGCCTGCGCCAAGTGCGCGAGATTATGGCGAAGCCTGCGATGCGACCTTATGAGCCGGAGGAATACAAGCCCGGGCCCCAATATCAAAGCGACGCAGATCTCGCCAAACTCGCGGGAGATATCGCCAATACGATCTTTCACCCTGCCGGTACGGTCAGAATGGGGAGGCTTGACGATGATAGCGCCGTTCTCGACCCGCACCTGCGGCTGAAAGGCGTAGTAGGGCTGCGGGTGGTCGATGCCAGTGTCATGCCGGAAATAGTCAGCGGAAACACCAATTCGCCCACCTTGATGATCGCGGAAAAAGCAGCACGCTGGATTCTTGCCGGCCAGTAGACCCCCCATTTCCCGAGGAGGAAATATGCGAAACACTAAATCCAACCTTCCTTTGACCGGGGTAAAAGTTATAGACTTCGGCCAATATATCGCTGGTCCTGCTGTGGCGATGTTGCTGGGGGATCTGGGCGCAACTGTCGTACATATTGATCCCCCGGACGGACCGATGTGGGACAGCCCCGCCAATGCTGCGCTGATGCGCAATAAGATGATTGTGACGCTTGACCTGAAATCAGAAGAAGGGCTGGCGCAGGCACGGGCGCTTTGCGCCGAGGCTGACATCATTGTTGAAAACTTCCGCCCCGGCAAACTGGCCGCACTCGGAATCGACTTTACCGAGATGCGAACCGCGCGGCCTGAGTTGATCACTGTGTCTATCCCCGGGTTTGCCTCCAACGATGCCGAACGACGCGAACAACGCGCGTTTGAAAGCGTCGTCGCGGCTAATTCCGGCGTCTTTACGGACATGGGTCTAAACCGCGTCCTTATGGGGTTGAACCCGTCCTTCTCTCCCTTGCCGCTGTCGTCGGCCTATGCCTCGCAAATTGCAGCCTCGGCCACCGTGCTGGCGCTTCAGTCGCGGCAATTGTCCGGTTTGGGAGATCATATCGAAGTGCCGCTGGCCGCCGCGGTGATGGAAGGACTGTGCTATAATTCAATCAAGGTCGCAGATATGCCGCAGCGCTATCTGACGCAGCGCGAGATCGAAATTGAACGCCGCCGCGTCGAAGGTCTGCCAATGAACGTTTCATATGAGGATTTGCAGGAACTGCTGGATCCGTTTTTTCGCAGCTACATGTGCAAGGACGGGCGTATGTTCTACGTCGTTTGCCCCAGCCATAAACACCATGCCCGGCGCTGTCTTGAGGTGTTGGGCCTCTATGACGAAATGGTTGAAGAGGGGCTTCAGGAAGAAGACGACACCTACAAGCCGCAAGCAGAGTGGGAGACGGATACCTCACTCGGTGTCTATCCGATGCCGAAGCCTTGGGCAGATAAGATCGCTGCACGGATGAAAGAGGTCTTTATGACCCGGACCTCTCACGAGTGGAAACGCATGTTTGGGCGGGCTGGAATTCCGGGCGCACCGCAACGTTGGTTGCAAGAGTGGATTAATGACGAATACGCCGAAGCTTCCGGCCTGATGATCGACGTCGATGATCCGATTTACGGAGAGATGACCCAACCCGGTCCTGTAGTGTGGATGGAGGAAAGCGGCGAAGAGGCGCTGGCCCCCGCACCGCGCCAATGGGTCGAATTCGATGTGGCCCTGAAGGCTTTGCGCAAACTTCGAACTGATATCCCCGAACCGGAAGAGGGCATTGATCAGGAGGGCTGGCTCTCGGGCGTTCGAGTATTAGACATGTGTAACGTGATCGCAGGGCCGCATGCCGCAAGCTATCTGGCGCGGTTCGGTGCTGAAGTGATCAAATTGGACCCGGCCACGCCGCTTTACGACAGCTGGAACACCGTGATTTACGGGATGAGCCAGGGGCGAGGAAAGAAATCCATTCTGGCGGACATCAAATCTGAGCACGGCCGCAAGGTTTTTGAAGACCTTGTGAAATCGGTTGATGTGATCTTTTGGAATGCGCCCGACAGTCAGATCCGTCGGATGGGCCTTGATGCTGAAAGCCTGCGTAAGCTGAATCCCGAAGCGATCTTTTGTAAACTTGACTGCTTCAGCGGCGTTCAGCGCGGTGTGCGGACCGATTACATCGGCTATGACGACCTCGTACAGGCTACAACGGGGATCATGCTGCGCTTTGGCGGTGCGATGGACCGGCCCGAAGAGCACGCCCATGTGGGTACCATTGACGTAATGTGCGGCTTTGGCGGCGCTTTGGCTGTGGCGGCGTCGCTTTACCAGAAACATCGTTTCGGTCGGATCGGGCGGGGGCGCACTTCGCTTAGTTCAAACAGCGGCCTGCTGCAAATCCCCTTCGCCTATGATTTCCGGGGACGGGGTCTTTTCGATGAGCCCTCAGGGCCGGAAGTGAATGGTTATGACCCGCTAAGCCGTTTTTACAGTACCGCTTCGGGGGTTTATATCCTGCTCAGCGCTTATGAAGCAGACGTCCCTCGTTTTCGCGCTGTGGAAGGACTCGAAGAACTGCCCAATGTGCCTGCGGATGAGCGTGCCGCTTTTCTGGCGGGAGCTTTCCAGTCCCACTCCGCAACCGAATGGATCGCCCGGTTGCGCAGTGCCGATATCGGCTGTGCGTTGTGCAATAACATCGACGAACTGCGCTCCGAAAATATGCGCGAGCCGGACGGCTCGCCGGGCACCGAACGGGGCAGTTACTCATTCTCGCAGTATGCTGACCATCCCAGCGGCCATGAGGTCATTCAACTTGACCCCTATGCCGTGCGACCGGCGCGGGGGCGGGTCTTTGCGTTGTCACCAACCGAGAAGTTCGGAGCCTCCACGCGCAGGGTTCTGGCCGAGCTAGGCTATTCCGATGGCGCGATCGAGCGGATGTTGAAATCGGGGCAGATCAGCGAAAGCTGGAGCGGAGAATACCTGCCTAGCTAGCAAAAAATGAGGGCGGCGCCGAACGGGCTGCCCTTCTATTGCGGCGCATTCGGACAACCGAGGTGCTGCGTTACCCGAAGGGTTCGGACCAGTCATGTCGTGCATCAGTGTACGGCAAGTGGAGGAGGCTGTCTGGATCTTATTGCCATGATGGAGGATATATGGCCTACAAACCACCCTTAATGGATTTGCATATCGCAACCACACGCCGGGGATTCTACTCCGGCTTTACCCGCAGTGTCGCTATTCCATCGAAAATTCTGGTGAGCGCCCTTATCGTCTGGGCGATAACCGTCCCAGAGAATGCTGCTTCTGTACTGAACGCGCTCAATGGCGCAATGCTGAGCAGTTTCGCCAGTTGGTACATTTGGGTGGTCGCGCTCTTTTTACTGCTTTGCATCGGTTTGGCGCTTGTGCCCTCAACCGGCCGCCTGGTGCTCGGACTGCCTGATGACAAGCCTGAATTCTCGCGGTTTTCGTGGTTCTCAATGATGTTTGGCGCGGGAATTGGCATTGGCATGCTGACCTTCGCCACCGCTGAGCCAATGTACCACTTCGCAAACAATCCCAATGTCATTACGGGCGAGACGACTGGTTCGGCAAGCAGCAATGTGACGTCGGCCTACGTCTGGTCTTTCCTGCATTGGGGTTTTTCGGCTTGGGCCTGCTATGCGCTGGTTGGGCTGTCGTTGGCCTATTTCTCCTATCGCCGCGGCTTGCCGCTTACAGTCCGTTCCGGCCTCACGCCCCTTTTCGGAAAGCACCTGTCAGGCATTGGCGGGCACGTCGTCGATATTGTCGCTGTGGTTGCCACGATCCTCGGCGTAGCCCAGACCTTGGGCTTTGGCGTTGAGCAGTTTGTCGCGGGGCTTAGCCGTATCGGATTTGGCGATTGGATAATATCTGAGAATGGCAAACCGTCGGCCATGGGGATCGTGGTAGCACTGATTGTTATCCTCGGGGCCTCCACGCTCTCGGCCCTTTCAGGGGTCGGGAAGGGGATCAAGTGGCTGTCTAACTTAAATATGGGGCTGAGCTTTTTCCTATTGGCATTCTTTATTCTCTTCGGGTCCACCTTCTTTGGTCTCGGATCATTGGTATCTGGGCTTTCTGCTTATCTGGTAGAGCTGCCCAGAATGCTGTTCACCGTTTGGCATGCGGATGGAACTGAGACGGGTGACGCGTTGGCCGCATGGCAGGGGGGGTGGTCTGTTTTCTATTGGGCATGGTGGATCGCCTTCGCCCCCTTCGTCGGTGTGTTCTTAGCGCGTATTTCACGGGGGCGGAGCATTCGTGAGTACGTTTTGGGGGCAATCGTTATCCCTTCGTTGATGTGTTTCGTTTGGTTCACAATTGTCGGCGGCACAGCGATCGATCTTACCCTAAATGCCACAGCAGGAGATGCGATTTCAGGTGCTGGTCAGGAAAGCCAACTCTTCGTAATGCTCGACCTCATCCTGGCAGATGGATTGGCATGGGGGATGGCCGCGATTGTTGTGGTTTTGTTGCTGACCTATTTAGTTACAACAGCAGACTCGGCGATCTTGATCGTGAACACGATCAACGCGGCGGGGGAGGAAAACCCAAAGGGTCGTGCCCACATCGTCTTTTGGGGCGTGGCGCTCAGCCTTGTCGTAGGCGGCTTGCTGCTGGTTGGAGGGCTCAATGCCATCAAGACAGCGATGGTGATCGGGGCGTTGCCCTTCAGCTTTGTTATGTTCTTGATGTGCATCGCGCTGATTAAGGCGGTCATTCGTGACGCCATTCGCGACAAGAACGGTATTCAAAGTTTCTACGTCGCAGAATAGTGGTTTTGCGGGGGTGCATGCTCTGCGCCCCCGCTTATTGTACTTAGGTTCGAGAAAGATGCGATCGGAGCACTGCTCGATAGCAACATCAGGTTTGCGTCGGGAACCGCCGCTGTAAATCCGCAACCTGTTCAGCTGTGAGAGGCCGCGTTTCCATCGCTTGGAGTGCAAGAAACAGTTTTGCGGTCTCCTCCAACTCCTCGGTCGCATAGACCGCGTCGGACAGCGATTTCGCCGATACAACCGGCCCATGGTTCGCCAACAGAACCGCATGGTGGTTCGAGGCCATTTCGCCGACTGCCTTTGCCAATTCCATATCCCCCGGAGCGAAATAGGGCACGAGGGGGAGTTTGCCGACACGCATAACGTAGTAAGCCGTTAAAGGCGGGAGGACATCTTTGTGGTTAATGCATTTCAGGCAGCTTACGGCGACGGAATGGGTGGAGTGCAGATGCACGATGGCCGACGCGCCGGACCGTTTGGCATACATCGCCATATGTAAGAATGCTTCTTTGGTGGGGGCATCACCTGAAATGTGGCGGCCTTCGGGGTCCAGCAATGACAGGCGCGCTGGATCGAGGTCTCCCATGGAGGAACCGGTTGGGGTCATCAACCAACCGTCGTCGACCCGCACGCTGATGTTCCCAGAGGAACCGAAACTGAGCCCCCGGTTATAAAGCGACGCTGCACGGCGCACGATGTCTTCTCGGATTTTCGCATCACTCATGGTAGCACCTTTAGGGCATCTTCGAAAAAGCTGGGTTGACCAAAGTTTCCAGACTTCAGCGCCAATGTTAAGGGGCGGTCCAATGCTTGGGTCCACGGCACGCCTGGCGCGATCTCGGGGCCAATTTCGAGCGTTCTGATTTGAAGGGCCGAGACAACCGCGCCGGAAGTTTCTCCTCCTGCGACCACCACCCGATGAAAGCCCGCCTCGGTAAGGCGCAAAGCAAGGGCGCTTAGGGTGTCTTCCATCATTTGCCCAGAGGCGGCCACGCCGTAGCGTTTCTGGATGCCTGCGACTTCTTCTGGCTCTGCCGACCCGTAGATGATCACTGGACTATCGCTAGGCTGAGCTTTTGCCCATTCTGCCAATTCAGTCACCATATCCTCACCCGCTGCGACCCTATCGATATCCACCTTTGCGTGAGGCCACATTGCCTTGGCCTGTGCGAGCTGTGCGCGCGTGGCGGCCGAGCAACTGCCCGCCAAAATCAGCGCACGGCCGTTGGTGGCCGAGAAATTGAAGTCTTGCCTAAGGGTCATTTTGCCGCGCACCCGGAAATTGTCCGGCAAGCCGAGCGCGATACCTGAGCCGCCGGTGATCAGCTTGTGATCTGCCGCAGCTTGGCCGATGGTCCTCAGTTCGGCATCGTCTAGCGCGTCGATAACGGCGTATGAATGGCCTCCGGCTATCAGCGCTTCCATTCTTGCGCGGATTGCTGGCACACCTCGTTGAACGATTGGTGCGGGAATGAGTCCTACCTTGCCGGTGGATTGCGCCTCCATCAGACGCATAAGATTTGAATCGCGCATTGGCGTTAGCGGGTGATCCTTCATCGAGCTTTCCGCCAAGGGCAACTCTCCGACGAAGAGCACGCCGTTGTAGATCGTGCGGCCATTCTTAGGAAAAGCAGGGCAGATCAGTGTGAGTTCGCAACTCAGAGCTTCGCGCAGCGCATCAGCGACTGGCCCGATGTTTCCTTTCGGTGTTGAATCGAATGTTGAGCAGTATTTGAATAGGATTTGTTCAGCGCCTTCTGACTGGAGCCACTTCAACGCGGCCAAGGACTCGGCAATTGCATCCTCTACCGGCGCCGTTCGTGATTTCAGCGCCACAACAACCGCATCCGTATCGCCATAGGTCGCTTCAGGGCTGGGGACTCCGATGACCTGAACGACCCGCATCCCTTCACCGACCAACGTATTGGCAAGATCTGTGGCGCCGGTGAAATCATCGGCGATAGCGCCAAGAACGATGGGCATTTCAGTATCCTTTCAGATCGATATCGCGTTCGAGAGCCGCGATAAGTAGATTTGCGGTTGCACGGTTGGTTGCGACAATTGCCTGATACAGCGCTGAGACGCGCAGCAGGGCTTTGACGTCCACATCGTGGGGTACCGCTGAAAGCGGATCGAAGAAAAAGACCAAGGCATCAATTCGGCCTTCTGCGATCATCGCGCCAAGCTGTTGGTCGCCCCCAAGCGGTCCGCTTAGCAGCCGGGTGACCTTGAGCTTCGTTTCCAGAGCGATACGTTTGCCCGTCGTTCCGGTGGCATAGAGTGTTTGCTGCGCCAATACCGCCTTATGGCGGGTAGACCACGCAATTAAAGCGTCCTTGCAGCAATCATGAGCAACCAGCGCGATCCGCATCGGTTACCCCTTAAGGCCGGCCACGACTTCGCGTGTTGTTGCGATGGTACCCATATCACCGCCAAATTCCATCGGGCGCAGCGCATTGGCGGAAAAGCCCTTATCGACGGAAGCTTCGATCAAAGCGGCCGCGTCGGTATACCGACTGTCCCCAGAGCGTTCGCCAAGGTAGTCCAGCATCAGTGCTCCGCTCAGGATTGCGGCAAGGGGGTTCGCCTTGTCCTGTCCCATGATATCAGGGGCGCTGCCATGGGCGGGCTGAAAAAGACCGTTTTCATCTCCAATTTCGGCACAGGCAGCCATGCCCATGCCGCCGACCAGACCACCGCCCAGATCAGACAGGATATCGCCGAACATGTTCTCCATTACCATGACATCGAAATCCCAAGGACGCCGCACCAGATCAAGCGCTTGGGCGTCGACGTAGTTATAATTTGCCTCGATGTCGGGGTAGTTCGGTCTGATCTCGTCAAAGATCTTGCGGAAGAAAGCCATCGACGTGAAAACATTGGCCTTATCGACACAAGTCACGCGACCGGGCTTGCCGCGCTCTTTGCGTTTCTGGGCCAGTTTGAACGCGAAGTTGTGAAGCTTTTCTGTAGTTGCGCGGGTGATGCGCAGGGTGTCGCGCACCTCTGTATCGCCGATCACTTCGCTGCGTTTATGGGCCGCGGCGGAATAGAACAGCCCTTCGGTGGACTCGCGCAGGATCACCATATCGATCTGCGCCGCACGAGGATCGGCTAGCCGTTGGGGCGCGTTGGGGTAGGCCTTGATGGGGCGAATGCCAGCGTAAAGGCCAAAGCGGTCGCGCAGGCGCAGGTGAGGTGAGATTTCTGTGCCATCATCATGGCGGATCGAGGGCAGGCCGATCGCGCCTAGGAAGATGGCATCTGCCTCGCCTGCGCGTTCTTCGCCACCGGGCTCGATGTCATGGCCGGTTTCAGCATAGTAGCCCGCGCCTGCGTTGATCTCGTCATAGGAAAGGGCAGGGGCGCGGCTTATTTCGCAGGCTGCATTGACGACTTCGATGGTCGCATCTGCGACATCAATACCGATCCCATCCCCACGGATAAGGGCGATTTTCAAACCAGAAGCCATGTCATTTTCCTTGGACTTAAAATTTCACTTTGGTCGAAGGCAGCCCACACGAACCTGCGTGCACCTCTGACGAACGCCACAGCTGAGGGACAAACCATGCACTTTCGTTGTGCCGCTCTGGTTCGACAAAACACGCTGTAATGCTCCCACTCAGTCTGCAATTCGCACGGCATCACTTCGCCACGTATTTATCTGCGTATGCGTTGATGCATTGATAGTCAATGGGTTTCGGGTTATCTTCTCGTGGCGCTGAACGAGAGGGAGCGGTTGGAATGAATTCGAGCAAGGTCAAGTCGGCAGAGGCCGAGAAACCGGTCTCGCAGGCTGCTCGTGTTGCGGCCATTCTTCAGGGGATGATCACGAAAAACGAGCTGCCGCCCGGCTCCAATTACCTAGAAGCCGAACTTGGGGAGATGTTGAGCGTTTCGCGCACCCCGATCCGCGAAGCTGCGGTAATTTTGGCCTCCCGTGGTTTGGTCGAAATCCGGCCTCGGCATGGTATCCGCGTTCTGCCTCTGACCATCGCTGACATGGTAGAAATCTATGACATCTTGATTGAGCTTGAGCCGTTGGCCGCCTTTAAGGCCGCTGAGATGGCTTATCCAGAAAAGGACCTGCGTGGGTTGGATGAGAGCCTAACGCAAATGGAAAGCGCTCTGCTGCAAGAAGACCGCAAAGAATGGGCGGCGGCGGATGATCGTTTCCATCAGGGGTTGGTGTCCCTGTCGGGGAGTCGACGTCTGGAGGAGGTGATTGCGATGTACAGCACGCAGGTGCATCGCGTGCGGTTGCTGACCCTCTATATGCGCCCGCTGCCCCACGCCTCGAACGAAAACCACCGCGCGCTTTATGATGCGATCCGCAACGCGGAGCCTGAGCGTGCCCGCGACCTGCACCATGAGCATCGGGTGAAGGCGAAAGCATTGTTGATCTCATTGCTAGAACAGAACAACCTGTCGCGGTTTTGAGCAAAGCGATACGCTGGGCAGGCGTATCGCCTGAGATGCGGCAAGCCTAGACCTCCAATTTGCGGCCTTCGTCGGCAGAGCGATAGATTGCATGCTCAATCTCGATCACACGCAGATAATCGCGGGCCTCATTTTCTAGTGCGGTGCCGTTCAGCAGCGCCGATACAACATGTTCTTGCAGGGCTTTTGTGCAATCCCCGCCGAATCCCTCATGCTGGTCGGGGGGCGAAATTTCTTCAGCCTCTAGCGCGCCGAAAGGGCGGACCCAGATTGATCCGTCACCATAGAGCGTAAGCGCCCCTTCGGTTCCTTCAATCAACGCCTCGCCCATGGTGCGGCGGGTGTTATCGGCAGCGTGATCCAGACTGCGGTTGGCGTCAAAGAGGGCTCTTACCCCACCGGGATGGTCAAAAGTAACGTAACCCGCATCCTCGCCCGCAATTACCGGGTTCACACGGCGCAGATCAGCGTAGACATGGCTTGGTTCACCAAAGAGATACCGGAAAGTATCGACCCAATGAACGCCTGTCTCATGGATCAAAAAGCACTCCATCTTTTGGAAATACGGCTGGCGGGCAAGATAGGCGTCTGCGCCCTGGCCATCACCCGGGCGTAACCGAAAGCTGGCCTGTAGCGTGGTGCCGATCCGGCCTGCCTGAAGAGCAGTCTTGATCTTGCGGTACCACGGCTGGAAGCGGAAGTTCTCATGCACGACAAGTGGCACGCCTGCATCTTCCGCCAGTTGGGTGATTTCGCGGGCTTCTTGCAATGATGTGCAGAAGGGCTTTTGGCAAATGATCGCTTGCGGGCTTCGGGCGAGCGCCTTGCGAATGGCTTCTGCGTGCCCCACGGGGGGGAGGATGATGTCGACGATATCGGGGTTTGTTGCCAAAAGGGCGTCGATATTGTTAAAGGCTGGGACGCCAAAGGCTTTTGCTTTTTCGGGCGAACGATCTGCGACCCCAACAAGGGTCACGCCCTCCATGCGTTGCCATCCGCTGATGTGGAACTGGCTGAAATAGCCAGCCCCCAGACAAGCGATCCGTAAAGTCATGTCATTCTTCCCTTTTTTTTCTCAGCGCGGCCTTTGGGTGTTGCTTAACCCATTGCGTCGGTTACGCCCAATCTTGTTAGCACCGCAGATTTCAGGTGCGTCTCGCGACCAAGTCCGGGCTGGGCAAAAGTGTAAAAACGCCCCTTTAGTCTGACGTGTGAGTTGACAACACATTTGTTAATGCATACGCAGATAAATGCAATAGGCACCGTATCCATTGGGAGGATGAGATGAAAACCAAATTTGCACTGGTCGCGCTTGCCGCGACGCTAAGCACCGGGCTGACCGCTTCGGCGCAGGCGCAAGAATACCCATTCCGCGATATTACCGACGTTGTCGTTTGGGGCGCGGGTGGCGGCACCGACAGCATCAACCGGATGATCATGGCCGAGATGGAGAAACATCTGCCGGTTTCGATCAACGTGACCAACCAGACAGGTGGCGTGGCTGGATCCAACGGTATGGTCTTTGTCCAGAACCAACCCGACGACGGCTATACACTTGCGGGCATCTCTGAATCCAATGTGACAGCTGCCGTTCAGGGCGGCTGGGATCAGAAGTTTGATTTTTGGTATCCCTTCATCATCGGTGGCTCGCCCGATCTGATCTCGGTCCCCGCAGACAGCCCTTATAGCACGCTACAAGAGCTTATGGATGCCGCGATGGCAGAGCCGGGTTCTATTCCCGCCGCCGCTTCGGGCGCAGGGTCGATCCACCACTTGAACCTGCTGGCCATCGAAAAAGGCGCGGAAGTATCGTTCAAGTTCATCCCCTATGAAGGCTCCGCTGCGGGCCAAGAAGCCGCGATGGCGGGTGAAGTGGAACTGGTCGTGACTTCCTTGGCCGAGCAGGCGCCCTTGATTGAAGGTGGCAAGCTGCGTCCGCTGGCAATGCTGACACCCGAAGAAGGCAAGCTGGGCGAGACCACAATCCCATCCGCATTTGACATGTATGACGGGCTAGAAGCCTATCTTCCGCTCAAGCAATCTATCGGGTTTGGCGTTGCGAACTCTGCATCCGACGACGTGAAGACCACGCTGACCGACGCATTCGATAAGGCGATGGCGTCAGATACAGTGGCTGAGTGGGCAGCGGCGAACTACTACGATATCGGTGGCCAGTCCGGCGATGAAGCGCAGGCAATTTTCTCTAAGCTGGAAAGTACCTTTGCCTATACGCTGAAAGAACTCGGTTCGACCACTGTCGACCCGGAAAGCCTTGGCATTGAAAAGCCTTAACAATCACTGAAAACAAGATGGATCGGGGCGCGCATCTGCGCCCCGTTTCGCCGATTGAGGGGGAGCAAGATGGGTATCGAAAAGCTGCAGGCAGAACTGGACAAAGATCTAGAGATGCTGCGTGCACGCGATTTCTGGGGCGCTCTTGCGCTGATCTGCTGTGCGGTTTTCTTTCTCTGGCGCACAAGTTTCATTCCCTTTCTGGGAGAGAACCGCGCCGGGGTGAGCGGGGCAGAGTGGTATAACTCCGCTGCCATCGTTCCTTTTGGCATCTGGTTTGCAATGCTCCTACTGGGATTGGTGTTGCTACGCATCGCGATCAAGGCGGGGGGTGCAAAACGGGCATTTTCCGCCGTGGGCCTTGGCTGGGACCGCCAAGAGGCCATCCGCATCGGTTCAATCGCGGTGATCATGGGCATGTTCATTTTTGCTCTCGTTCCGCGTGTGGATTTCATCCTTGCCAGTGGTCTTGTGATTACTGCGCTGATTTACGGATTTCACGCGGGTCGGGTCGAGCGGATGCTGCAGTCGGCAGTTTCCGTGATTTTGCCCGGGATTTACGCACTCTTCATGCACTTTCCGCAGGCAGAGTGGAACAAACCTCATGATGACGATTGGCTGGTGATGGCCGCATGGGTGCTGCTGACCCTCTGGATGTTTGCACATGATCGCAGCCGTATCGCGCGGGCGACACCTTGGGTTGCGGTGCTGACCCCGCTGATACTTGTGACCGCCATGGCCTTTGGATTTCGGCAAAACGTGCCAAACCGGGGCGGGCTGCTGTTTTCACAGATTGAGTATCACTACTACGTCACCCTTCGGCCGCTTTGGAGAGACTGATGGAATTTTTCCTGTCGCAACTGCAAGGGTTCGGAGGGGCTTTTTCTGCCCTCGTCACGGATCCAATTACCTATCCCTATATTATCATCTCGGTTTTCTTGGGCATTGTCTTTGGCGCATTGCCGGGACTGACGGCGACCTTGGCAGTTACGATCCTCACAGGCTTTTTCGGGAATAAGATTCCGCTCGATTATGCGCTGATTGCCCTGTTGGGCGCCTATGTCGGCGCAATCTACGGCGGGTCTTACCCTTCGATCCTGCTTAATATTCCTGGCACGGCAGCCAGCGCGGCCACGGCGATGGATGGCCATCCACTTGCTAAACAGGGGCGCGGGGCCGAGGCCCTGGGCCTGACCACCACGGGAAGCTTCGTCGGCACGCTCATCGGGACGGCTGCTCTATTGGTCTTTGTTTGGGCGCTTTTGCTGATCTCTCAATCCATCGCCAGTCCTGAAAAGGCCTTGCTTGCGCTCTTCGGGATCTTGCTGTCCGGGACGCTCATGTCCGAAGACCTTGTCGTTAAGGGCTGGATCGCGGGGCTTGCGGGTTTGGCGATGGCGATGGTTGGGCTTGACCCGCTGTTGAGCGAGCCGCGCTACACCTTTGGCTGGTCGTATCTGATGTCTGGCTTTCAGGTCGTACCGGTGCTTATGGGGGCCTTCGCAATCCCTCAAATCATCGAGGGCCTCCGCCAAGTTGATCCGGGCAAAGTCATCGCGCTTAAGGGGCGTATCTTGCCCAACCTTGCAGCCGTGCGGCGGCATATGCCCACGATTGCACGTTCCGGCGTAATTGGCACCGGGGTGGGCGCTTTGCCTGGCGTGGGCGAGGATGTGGCCGGTTGGGTCAGCTACGGCGTTGGCAAGTCGGCCAGTCATGATGGCAAGAACTTTGGTAAAGGATCAATCGAAGGGCTGCTGTCGTCTGAGACGGCGAACAACGCCTGCATCGGGGGGGCGCTGATCCCCTTGCTGGTCTTGGGTATTCCAGGTTCGCCTCCTGCAGCGGCGCTGATGGGTGCGTTCAAGCTCAACAATATCATTCCTGGTCCGACGATTGACCCTTCGATCATCCTCCGGGTCTGCGCGATCATGGTGCTGGCGTCGCTTACCATGTTCATCATGGGCTTGTTCACAGCGCGCGTATTCATCCAAATCCTGCGCCTGCCGCAGACCGTCTTCCTGCCTGTCGTACTTATCTTGACCACCATTGGTAGTTTCAGCGTGGGAGGCGGGATCAATGATCTCTATCTCATGCTCGGGGTAGGCGCGCTGGCCTACTTTATGAACCTGATGCGATATCCGATTGCGCCGCTGGTCATCGGCGTCATCCTGGGCGGGCTATTTGATGAAACCTTCCGCCGCTCTTTGCTCTTGAGCGATGGCGACCTGTCTGGCTTTTTCACGCGCCCAACCGCGGCGGTTCTGCTGGCGCTGAACGTGGCGCTGATTGCCGGGCAGATGCCCGTGGTCCGCCGGGCATTCGCAAAACTGAGGAAAAGATAATGTTTGCTATCTGCGTCACCTTTCGCATCAAAACCGATCAGATGGAGGCATTCATGCCCCTGATGCTCGAAAATGCTGCGGAATCCAAAAACCTTGAAGCAGGTTGCCATCGTTTTGATGTGCTTACAGATGCCGATAAGCCTGGGCAGGTGTTTCTCTATGAACTCTATACAGACAGCGCAGCTTTTGATGCCCATTGCGACAGTGCCCATTTCAAAGCGTTTAGTGCAGCCACGGCTGATATGGTGGCAGGTAAAGATATCACAAGCTGGAGCACTGTAGCATCATGAGCGAATGGGAGGTCCACGCGGTCAAATACGCAGATCGCAACGCGCGTGTAAGAGGCGATAGTTTCGTTTTTGATGACCGCCACGATGTGGCTCACCCGATGGACTATTTCATCTGGGTCTTGCGCCAAGGAGCGCGGGTGATCCTTGTAGATACGGGCTATGACGCGGCTGAGGCTGACGCGCGTGGCCGGCCGATCCGGCTTGATCCGCGCAGCGCCTTGGCCCCCTTGGGCATCGCTCCTGAAGCGGTCGAGACCGTTATCGTCACCCATCTTCATTATGACCACGCTGGCGGGCTGCATCTTTTCCCCAACGCGAAATTGCATATTCAAGCGGCTGAGATGGCCTACGCGACGGGGCCGTGTATGTGTCATGACACGCTACGGATGCCCTTTTCGGCAGGTCATATTTGCGAGACGGTGAAGCGGCTCTATTCCGGCAAGGTGATTTTCCATGACGGTGATGCCGAGGTCGCGGAGGGAGTAACGGTCCACCGCATCGGCGGGCATAGCCGAGGGCTGCAAGCGGTACGGGTGCTCACATCGGCGGGCTGGCTCGTACTCGCCTCTGATGCAGCACATTTTTATGAGAACTTCCAAAGCCGCAAGCCCTTTCCCATCGTGGTCGATATGCAGGACATGCTGGAAGGGTTCACAACGATTGAGCGGCTCGCCAGTCAGCCCGAGCTGATCGTTCCGGGACATGACCCATTGGTTATGTCGTCCTTCCCGCGTGACAAGGCTGATCACATTGTGCGGCTGGATCGCGGGCCGAACCTGCCGACGGTTTGACTAAGGAAGCCTAGCCTCCTGCCAACGAAAGTATGCTAATGAGCCGCATTCAAACCAAGAATGGAACCCCTATCTCACGCTTGGGATTTGGCGCCATGCAATTTGGTCGCACGGCGGATGCCCGCAGCGCGCAAGAGATGTTCGAGGCCTGCGTCGCGGCGGGGATCAATCACTTTGATACGGCTTATAGCTACAACGGTGGCGCGTCTGAGCATATGTTGGGGCAGATCTTAGGGGCGAGGGGGGATAATCTGATCATCGGGACCAAAGCACCGAATGACCGGCCCGCCACTGCGGACAACCTGCGCGCCGCCTTAGACGAAAGCCGCAAACGGTTGGGGATTGACGCGGTAGACATCTACTACTTGCACCGCTTCGACGCAGAGACGCCTTTTGAAGAGACATTTGGCACCCTGGCCGAGATGCAGTCGCAAGGCGCGATCCGCTACATCGGCGTGTCAAATTTTGCGGCTTGGCAGATCATGAAGGCGCAAGCGGTGTGTACGGTTATCGACACCCAGATTGATGCCTGCCAGCCGATGTATAACCTTGTGAAGCGGCAGGTAGAGGTAGAGATTCTCCCGGCCTGTGCGGACCAAAATATTTCTGTCTGTCCTTTCTCGCCCTTGGGGGGCGGCTTGCTTACTGGGAAATACACCAGCGGCGCCGAGGGTCGTTTGCAGGAGGACAAGGTCTATGCCACCCGCTATGGGCAGCCATGGATGCATGAGACCGCCCGTGATCTGGCAGCGCTTTCGCAGTGTATGGGGATTGCGCCAACAACGCTCGCCGTGGCTTGGGTGGCTCGGAATTCGGCGGTAACCTCAACACTCATTTCGGGCCGGAATGTGGAACAGCTGCAACCGTCGCTCAATGCGATGACTCTTGACCTGTCAGAGGGCATTTACGAGGAGATTGCGCAGCTTAGCCCCAAACCAACGCCCGCGACAGACCGGTCTGAGGAAACCTTACCGTGATCAGACGGTAAAGCTGAAGCGCCTTCACCGCGCGCGTAAATGTGAAATCTCGAAACGACCCTTTGATTGACATCATTCTGCGTTGCGGCAATGGTCCGGGACGGTCAGTTCGGATGGACAGCAACGTGACAAAAATCAAGAAGCGCACCTTCGGTGTCGTTGGTTTAGGCAATTTCGGAAGCTCTGTTGCGAAGGAATTGCAACGTTTCGGCAACCACGTCATTGGCATCGATATATCTGAAGCGCGTGTCGCTAACCTCGCAGATACGCTGTCTCAAGCCATGATTGTGGACGCCCGTGACGATGCAGCATTGCGTGATGCCGGGTTTGCTGACTGTGATACAGCCGTGGTGGCCATGGGGTCGGACTTAGAGGCCAGCATCCTATCGGCGATGAATCTCAAACTTGTGGGCGTTCAGGTCGTTTGGGCCAAGGCAACCACCAGAACCCACCACAGGATCCTGAAGAAGCTGGGCGTGGACAGAATCGTGCACCCCGAGGTCGAAATCGGCCAGCATATCGCGCAGATCCTGCACAATCCGCTTTTGCGGGACTATGTCAGCCTCGGCAACGGTTACCACGTGGTTAACTTTCGCATCCCCGAGAGCTTAGAGGGCAGGCGGCTAACCGAGTTGCCACATGGGAAAACCTATAATCTGCGCTGTATCGGTGTCATGCGGGGGAGCGAGTTCATCGGGCAGGATGGGGACGAATGCCAGTTGCAGCGCGATGATCTGCTCTTGTTGTTGGGCCAGCGCAAAGACCTGCACAGCTTTGCGGCCAGCCTCTGATAATGCACCTGTCGTTTCGGTCCCTTCTACGGCGGAAAAAGACCCTGCGAATGCCGCCGCCCGCGCTTTTGTCGTTCTACTATTTGGCCTTTATCGTTCTGGGGGCCATCCTGCTGTGGCTGCCGATTTCGCATCACGGTGACATCGGCCTGGGCGAGGCGCTTTTCACCTCGACCTCTGCGGTGACGGTCACCGGGCTGGTGCTTGCCGATACCGGGGCGGCCTTTACGGGATTTGGTCAAGCGGTCATCGCGGGTCTGATTCAGCTTGGTGGCCTTGGCCTGATGACGTTTGCGGTGCTGTTACTGGGCGCGCTTGGTATCCCTATTGGCATGCCGCAGCGGTTGATCCTGCGCGAGGATCTGAACCAAACATCACTGTCGAACCTGTCTTATATTGCCCGTATGATCCTAATTATCGCGGTTGCTTGCGAGGCGGTGGGGGCCGCGCTCTTGGCCCTGGTCTTTGTGCCTGAATTCGGCTGGGCCGGGCTGTGGGAGGCGATCTTTCACTCGATTTCAGCCTTTAACAATGCCGGGTTTGCCCTGCATCCCGACAGCCTGTCGAAATGGGTGGGGAACCCGATCATCAATCTGGTGATCCCTGCGCTTTTCATCCTTGGCGGGCTCGGGTTTATCGTTGTGGGCGATGTGTACCGCACGCGGGATTGGCGCAAACTGACCCTACATTCCAAGCTGATGCTGGTTGGCACGGCGCTGCTGATCACTTGGGGCAGTGTCATGTTTGGGCTGCTGGAATGGGGCAACCCTGAAACGCTCGGCCCCTTGAGTGTCATTGAGAAACTATGGGCAAGTTGGTTTCAAGGCACCACGCCGCGGACCGCCGGTTTCAACACTATCAACACCGGCGAGATGCATGACAGCACCTCTTTGCTGACAATGACGCTGATGCTGGTGGGGGGCGGCAGCACTTCGACGGCGGGCGGGATCAAGGTGACCACGCTCTTTGTCCTGCTGCTTGCCACGATCGCATTCTTTCGGCGTCAGACGACATTGCACGCCTTTGGTCGGTCCTTGGGGCTGGATGAGGTGATGAAAGTCTTGGCTCTCACCACGATCTCCATGCTGCTGGTCCTGACGGGGGTTTTCATCATGACAATCAACCACGACGGCCAGTTCACCGATATTGCCTTTGAGGTTACATCCGCTTTCGGAACGGTCGGCCTGTCGCGCGGTATTACGGCGGAGTTAGATGGCATCGGGCGCTTTATCCTCATGTTGATCATGTTCGTCGGGCGGGTCGGGCCCTTGGCAATCGGTTTTTTCCTCGCCACACGCAGCGTTCCTAAGGTGAAATATCCCTCAGGGCAGATTTATTTGGGGTGAGGGAAGGAAATTTGTCGGCCCGCCCCAGGCGACGCTTGGACCTTGCGGGACGATGCCGACGTTCGGTTCTGACCCGGTCTCGATCGATGCTCCAATGTGCTAGCGTGACTGTAGTTCTTACGTGTCGGCTCTGCCGAACATAGGTCGTTTGGTATCCATGCCTTAGTCCAACCCCTGCTGGTGGTCAGAGCTGATCTGCGTTCGTAGCGTTGTGAGATCAGTTCGAACAACAGCTCCGGACTGGTTCTACCCAGTGGCACAAAACTCAGTTCGTCGATGACCAGTAGTTTGACATTTTCGACCTCGGAACCGAGTTTTTCAGTTGGCCGTATTTCCAAGCCGAGATCGGAACTTGGACGTGGTTTTGCGACCTCTCCAGGCCTTGGCAGAAAGGCGCAGTCGAGAACACAAACCGCCGCCTTCGAAGGTGATTGCCCTGCAGGCGAGACCTCCAACAATGCACAGACCACGATATTGAGGTGATTTGGATCACCTCAATAACATGCCGCGCAAGTGCTTTGGATGGAAGACACCGGCCAAGGTCTTCCGCGAAAAGATTTTCTAGGAATGCGATGACACTCCTACCTTGATCCCAACAGGAGCCGCAGTTCAAGTATCGCTCACACTAGGGCAATCTGCCTATCTGCGTGAGCTCGACGGCAATCTGATCGAAGCCGATGTTTGCGAGTAAACGTCTGATAACCGAGCGAAGTGCGTCAGGCTAGATCTCTGGCGCAAGCTGGCCACATCGGACTAGAAGTTTGCGCGCCCGCGCGACGATCGGTGCGTCGACCATTCTGCCCGCCAGCGTGAATGGGCGCCCCTTATTGTCGCGATCTCCTTGCACGACGGCGCGAGCCTCAGCGATCTGGGCATCGGAAGGCCTGAAGATCGCGTCGATCGCCCCAAGTTGCTTCGGGTGAATGGCCACGACAGCGTCAAAACCCATACGCTTTCCGGCCTCAAGCTGGCGCTTATAGCTTTCCATGTCGGTAATCTCGGCGATTGAGCCGGGCGAACCGATGGCCATCAACCCGCCGCTGCGAGCGGCCGTGATCAGGGATTGGGCATGGGCGGTCATGACTTCAGGGGTCGACACAGCGCCCAATTCCAACGCCAGGTCCTCTGGGCCCAGCATCAGGGCAGCGTGGCGGTCCGGGCGGGTCTGAGCAATGCGCGGCATACTGAGCAGTCCCAGGCTAGACTCGATCTGCGATACGATTACCTGCGGCCCGCTTGGTGAAAGCGCGTCCAGGATTTCAGCCACGATGCGCACGTCGGATTCGCGTTCGACCTTGGGGACCATAATGGCGTCAGCCCCGGCTGCGACAGCGGCCTCGAGATCCGGGAAGAGAAGCATCCAAGGTTTGTTGATCCGCACCCAGATATGCCCGATGCCAGCTCGCAGCCGGGCGATGTCAGCAGCTAACCCTAACCGGGCGCGCTCCTTTTCCTGCGGCGGGATCGCATCTTCCAGATCAACAATCACGGCTGGAACCCTCTTGGCAGAGGCGCTGTCTAGCAGTTTGGTGTTGCCCGCCGGGACGAATAAAGCCGACGTCATAGGGCTTAGCCGCAGGGCTGCACGCATGTCACACCTCCTCCTCAAGGTCTGTCGGAAGGGCGAGGATACCATCTTGCACCAGCCCCGCGATTTCGTCGGCGCTACACCCGAAGTCTTTCAGAAGATCAGGGCCGTCTGCCCCGAGACTGGGCCCGATATGGGTGATCGCGCCGGGGGTACGGGACATGCGCGGCGATACGGCATGCATCGGGAAGTCTGTTGATCCGGGATCCGGGACCTCCTCGATCACTCCACGGCTGGTGATATAGGAATGTCCGTCAAGGTCTTTATAGGTAGCCACAATTCCGATCGTGACTTCAGCGGTCGAAAACAGGTCCATGATGTCGCTCCGGGTTCGGGTCCGGATAAAGTCGGCGACGATCTGGTCGCAATCATTCAGATTGCGGACCCGATCCGAATTGGTACGGAAGCGTGGGTCGTCGACCAGCTCGGGCCGCCCAATCGCCCGGAATACACGTTCAGCCATGGCTTGAGTGGAGGCAGAGAGAGCGACGAACCCCCCGTCCGACGTCTCATAGATGTTGCGGGGTGCCGAAAGTTCGGACAGCGATCCCATCCGGCCGGGTTCTCGCCCGCTAAGCCGCAAGTTTGCGATCTGCGGCCCGAGCGCCGCAAACATCGGTTCGAACAGGGAAAGGTCGACCACTTGACCGGTACCGTCACGATCTCGCGCGCGCAGGGCCATCAGCACCGCCGTCGCCCCAGACTGGCCCGCAATCATATCAGCGAGCGCAAGCGGAGGCAGGACCGGCGGTCGGTCTTCAAATCCGTTCATCGCCGCAAAACCCGACATGGCCTCGATCAGGCTGCCGAACCCAGGGCGGTCCCGCCAAATGCCGGTCTGGCCCCAGCCCGAAATCCGCACCACGACTAGGCCGGGATTGTTTTCCAGAAGCCTGTCCGGTGCAAGGCCCATCTTCTCAAGCGTACCGGGCCGGAAGTTTTCGACCAGCACGTCAGCCCCGTTGATCAGACGTTTTAGCACAACCATGCCATCGGGGTGCCGGAAGTCCAATGCAATGGATTTCTTGTTGCGGCAATAGGTCTTCCAGAAGGTCGAGACGCCTTCAACTTTCCAGTTTCTCAAATCATCCCCGCGACCGGGTTTCTCGACTTTGATCACCTCGGCGCCAAAATCGGCCAAGATATGGGTGACGATATTGCCGGACACAAGTCTGGATAGGTCGATCACTGTGATGCCGGCCAGCGGCGGCTGCGCGTTTGTTTGAGTCAAGTTGATCTCCTGTCGTTTTCGCCTTGATGTCACGAAACGTTCAATAAAGGCTTGATGCTTAGCATAAAGATTTCTTATGACTAACGTTGTGGATATCAAGAAACTCAGAACTTACGTCCTTGTTGCCGAGCTTGGATCGATCTCAGCTGCAGCCCGTGCGGCCAAACTGGCCCAACCTGCGGTTAGCCAACATCTGAAGGCACTTGAGGCCGAATTCGGCATGCGCCTCTTTGATCGGCGGCGACAGGGTGTCGTTCCGACCGAAGCAGGTCAGCGGCTGTGGGGGCATGCGACACAGATCCTGTCGCATTACGATCGCGCTCGCAGTGAAGTTCAGGAGCTGCAAGGCAGGGCGGTCGGTCCAGTGACGCTCGGCTTGCCCACCACGGTTGCGGCGACAGTCTCGGCTCCGTTATTGCGACGAATGGCTGTCAAACATCCCGAAGTACGCTTGCGGATCGTGGAATCAATGTCGGGGCATTTACGCGAATGGGTGGACAATGGTCGGGTTGACCTCGCGGTGTTGTTCGAGGCCCTAGACGCCCAACGCAGTGATGGTGAAATCCTCCTGCACGAGGGGCTTTCGCTGATCAGTTCGGCTTGTGATCCGCGCTTTGCGGACGTAGCTAGCCTGCCTGCGTCGGCGCTGTCGGGTTTGCCTCTGGTTCTACCCGGGCGGCCGCATTCACTGAGGGTGCTGATTGAACGCTTTGCCGCGCAAAACGATATCAGTCTCGATATTAGATTCGAACTGGATGCCACGATCGCAATGCGGCAGATGGTGGCTGAGGACCACGCCTATACCATACTGTCGCATCCTCCGGTTCATGCCGACGTCGTCATGGGAGCGCTGCGCTCTACCCCGATCGTCTCGCCACGGCTTGAGCGAAGACTGGTATTCTGCCGGTCTCCAGTACATCCCTTTTCAGAAGCGTTTCAGGCTGTACGGCGCGAGCTAGGGCAGGCGATCCAAGCCCTGCGTGAAACCCATGGCTGGGAGTCTTGGGTGATCAAATCCATCTAGGCATAAGAAATCCTTATGCCAGGTAGTCTTATTTGTCCTGTTTGCAAGGTATTCGTTCCGTGTTCCAGTACCGCTTAATGTTCAAGAGGGAGGACACCATGAACACGTTTAAAAGGATCAAGACTGGAATTCTTGCCAGTGGTCTGGCGCTGCTGGCACACAATGCAGTGGCCGATGAAATAAAGCTGGCACACGTTGGCAATCCAGGATCGCTTTACGATGTATCGGCGAACCATTTTGCTGAAGTCGTGAACGCTCGACTGCCCGAGGGCTGGAGCGTTGAGACTTACGGCGCAAGCCAGTTGGGCGATGATCAGGAGCTTCTGCAAAAGCTGCGCCTTGGTACCGTAGACTTGGCCTTGCCTAGTTCGGTGATGTCCTCGGTGGACGAACGCTTTGGTGTCTTCGAACTGCCTTATATCACCAAGAGTCGGGCGCATGTCGACGCACTCCGCGAAACGGTTCTGCCTGAAATCCTCGTGCCAGCTGCGAGCGACAAAGGTTACGAAGTGCTGTCCATGTGGGAGAGCGGATATCGCCATATGACTAACTCCAAGCGCCCGATTGCGTCGCCAGAAGACCTGGTAGGGATAAAAATTCGCATGTCGAAAAGCCCCTGGCGTGTCGCGGCTTTCGAATCCTACGGGGCCAACCCGACACCGATGGCGTTTTCCGAGGTTTTCGTTGCCTTGCAGACAGGCGTGGTGGACGGTCAAGAAAACCCGATCTCCATCATTTACGCGACCCGCTTCAACGAGGTGCAGAAATATCTGTCGCTTAGCGGCCACATTTATGCGCCGGTTTATTTGGTCGCGGGCAGTAGCTTGGGGAAGTTCCCGGAAGAGGTGCAGACGATCCTGCGCGAGGGCGCAGAGGAAACGTTGGCCTGGAATCTTGCCAAGTCCCAAGAGCTGGAAGCCGAGCAGCTGAAGCTGTTGCAGGACGCGGGGATGGAGGTCAACGAGGTTGATACCACTGGATTCGTCGAGGCGACACGCGCAGTTCAGAACGCATTCGCCGAGAATGTCGAGGGAGGCCGGGTGCTGATCGACGCGGTACGCGCTGCTGCCCCCTGAAGCAGTTCCGGAACATGCCAGCGCGGCGATACGGTCGCGCTGGTCGTATTTCAAGATTTGGGGGTCCCATGACATATCACGCCGTTACCGGCGGCGCACGGGCCATATCGGCCTTTGAACGCCGTTACGATCTTGTACTGAAATCCGTGTCGGGTTTGTTCACCTGCGCCATGCTAGTGGTCCTTCTACTCGGGGTCAGCAGCCGAAAGCTGGGTATTGGTCTTCAGTGGTATGACGAGGTTGCCACGATCCTGCTTGCTTGGCTGACCTACGTCGGGGCTGCTCTTGTCGCCCTGCACGGCAGCCATATCGGGATGGACAACTTGGTGGTCCGCGCTCGCGGGGCACTACGCACCGGGCTGATCGTCTTGCGGGCGGCCCTGATCTGCCTGTTTTTCATCGTCCTGGCCTGGCATGGCATCAGGGTGATGCAGGTGATGTCCGGGTTCAATTTGATCACGGTTCCCTGGATGCCCGTGGCCGTGGTGCAGGGGATCATTCCGCTTGGATCGGTGCTGTTCATCCTGTCCGAGACCCTTGCTACCCGCCGGCAGTTACTGGGGATGGGCCGCTACGAACCGAACGAAGGAACAATCGAATGACCGGTTTTCTGATGCTTGCGGTCATGATTGGGCTAACGCTCATCGGGCTGCCGATTGCGATTGCTCTGGCCCTGTCGGCCATGGGGACACTGTATGTCATGGGCGGCTGGTCCGACTTGAGCAGTACCGCAATGACCATGTATAGCGGTACCACCTCGTTTCCGCTGCTGGCGATCCCGATCTTCATCCTAGCTGGCGGGATCATGAACCAGACGAGCATCTCGCGCCGTCTGATCGATTTTGCCTCCTCGCTAGTCGGTTTTGTCCGCGGTGGGCTGGGTATGGTGAATGTCACGACCTCATTGTTCTTTGCCGAGATCAGCGGTTCGGCGGTGGCAGACGTGGCAGCGACAGGGTCTATCCTTGTGCCCGCAATGAAGCGCAAGGGTTATTCGGCAGCATTTGCCGCCGCCGTCACATCTTCATCGGCGTCGCTGGCGATCATCATCCCCCCATCGATCCCGATGATCCTTTACGCGGTCATGGCCAATACCTCGGTCGTGCAGATGTTCGTAGCGGGAGTCGTTCCGGGACTGCTGGGCGGGGGACTTATGATGTTGGTCTGCTACCTGCATGCGCGACGCAACAAGATGGGAACGGACGGCATCTTTGCCTGGGGCGAACTGGGTAGGGCCTTCCGCGAGGCCAGCTGGTCCCTTCTGTTGCCGGTCATCGTTTTGGGTGGCATCTTCGGCGGCATCGTAACGGCGACCGAAGGGGCGGCTATCGCGGTGCTGACGGCGCTGCTAGTCGCAGGAATTCTGTACCGCGAGTTGACACTTAGAGGTCTGGCCGCCGCGTTTATCGAGGCGGCCCAGCACACAGCGATCGTCATGCTGCTTGTTGCGGCCTCGGCTCTGGTTGGTACGGTATTAACCGAATTGCGCTATCCGCAACAATTGGCCTCAGCCATTCTCGAGATTACGCAAAATCCGATCCTGGTACTGGCGATGCTGAATGTTCTGCTGCTGATCCTGGGTCTGTTCCTGCATTCCTCTGCGGCCATTGTGCTCGTAGTGCCGATCGTGATGCCGATTGTGACGGCCGTGGGAATTGATCCGGTACACTTCGGTATCGTCGTGACGCTGAACATGGCAATCAGCCAGCAGACGCCGCCCGTTGCCAGCGTCCTCATCACGGCATGTTCTGTCGCGCGCGAGAATGTTTGGAACGTGGCGCGGGCGAACGTGCCCTTTGTGATCTTGCTGCTGGGACTGTTACTGCTCGTAACCTACGTGCCCTTCGTCAGCCTCGGCCTCGTAGAATACTTCTACCGCTGACGGTGCATCCCGGTCCAAGCCGAAATACCGACCCGGATCGGATCAATGCCCCAAAGAAAGGATCAGTATGTCGAACGAAAATCATATAGTGTTCCTCGACCGGGCGACCCTGCCCGAGGATATAGAACCGGACTTCTCGGCGGTCGCCGGCACCTATGTCGCGCACGACCGGACCGAGCCCCAACAGACCGCCGATAGGTTAAAAACTGCGACCATTGCGATCACCAACAAGGTGCGGATCGGCTCGGCCGAACTGGAGGCCGCGCCCGAACTGCGGCTGATCGTGGTAGCTGCTACGGGCACCGATTGTGTCGATGTGCCTGCATGCAGCCTGCGGGGGATCTCGGTTTGCAACGTGCGCGATTACGCGCAGGCCACGGTGCCCGAACATGTCTTTGCGCTTATCCTTGGGCTGCGTCGGTCGATCGGAGCCTACCACGGTTCGGTTCAGCGGGGGCGGTGGCAGGAAGCAGGCCAATTCTGCTATTTCGACTATCCTGTCGATAACCTCTCAGGGCAGGTTCTGGGGGTTATGGGTTCGGGCGCGCTTGGCTCTCGTGTGGCCGAATTGGGCCGGGCCTTCGGGATGGAGGTTCTGTTTGCTGGGCGCCGAGGCGATTTGGCACCGCAACACCCGAGGACACCTTTCCCCGAGGTGTTGCAGAGGGCGGACGTGATCTCGCTGCATCTTCCACTGACTTCGGATAGCCGCGGATTGCTGAGCGCTGGGGAATTCAACCAGATGGCGCGCAGGCCGATCGTAATCAATACTGCTCGGGGCCCGTTGATCGACGAGATCGCGCTGCTTGAGGCATTGAACACCGGTCAAGTCTCCGGTGCTGGTATCGACGTCGCCATGCCTGAGCCACCGCCTGAAGGGGGGGCGTTGATGCAAATCGCCCGGCATTCCCGCGCGATCGTGACTCCCCATGTTGCCTGGGCCGGACGGCAGGCGATACACACGCTTGCCGAACAGTTGCAGGCCATGGTGCTTGCTGGGATCGCGGGTAAACCCTTCAACTTGGTAGCTCCCTGATATGACGGATTTCCAAACCAATATCGCGCTTGAGCCAGAACTTGTGCCCAGCCTTGCCTTGGATCGCGCCTTGTTGCGGGCAATTTTCGACAAGGCTGTCGAAGCCGCCGATCCGATGCTTGTCATTCCCCGTACCCTGCCGCCGCGCCCGCTGGGTCGGGTCGTAGTAATCGGGGCCGGCAAAGCTTCGGCCCGCATGGCAGAAGCGGTCACCTCTGTTTGGGGGGGCTGCGAGGGCCTGATCCTGACGCGTGATGGCTATGCGAGACCTGCGCCGGGTATCCGTGTGATCGAAGCCGCACATCCTGTGCCGGACTTGCGGGGGCAGGCGGGGACCGAGGCGTTGTTCGACCTTTTGAAAACCTGCGAGCCCGGTGATTTTGTGCTGGCCTTGATATCGGGCGGCGGATCGGCCTTGTTGACAAAGCCTGCTGGGCGGATCTCGCTGTCGCAGGAACAGCAGATGACACGCGCCATGCTGGCATCTGGAGCGCCGATCAATGACATGAACATCATTCGCAAGCACCTTTCACTTGCCAAGGGCGGGGCACTGGCAGCAGCCTGTTCCGCGCCCATGCTGAGCCTGATCATCTCGGACGTTCCGGGTGATGACATGGCGGCCGTGGCTTGTGGTCCGACTGTCGGTGACTGCTCGACCGCTCAGGAGGCCCGCGCCCTTTTAGAGCTCTGGTCTATCCCCGTCACGCCCGAGATGGCTGCGGTGCTGGATGGTCCGCCGCTGACCTGCCGGCCTGGCGCCGATGCGCTGTCGCGGGTCGAGAACAGAATTGTCGCGGCGCCTTCACAATCGCTTCTGGCTGCCGCGGAATTGGCGCAGGCTGAGGGAATGTCGGTTCGCATCCTTGGAGACGCGCTGGAAGGCGAAGCCTGTGATCTGGCTCGCCACCACGCGCGGATGGCGCTGGACTTGCAGGCGGGGATGAGGCTGGGCGATGCGCCGCTGCTTCTGCTCTCGGGCGGAGAATGCACAGTTACGCATCGGGGCAAGGGGATTGGGGGGCCGAACGCAGAATACGCGCTGGCTCTTGCGGTCGCCTTGCAGGGACGTACGGGTGTCGCGGCGCTTGCCTGCGATACGGACGGCGTCGATGGAGCGGCGGATGCCGCGGGAGCGGTGGTAGACGCGCTGACCCTGCCCCGGGCGGTCGCACTGTCTGTTGATCCGGAAAGGGCGCTTTGGAATCATGATAGCCATAGTTTCTTCGCTGCGCTCGGCGATCAGGTCATTACAGGCCCGACGCTTACCAACGTGAACGACTTCCGCGCCATTCTTATTCGCCCTACCGACGGGTACTGCAACTTCCCGCAACACTCGCTCTGCAGCATCTGAGAGCGGTCTCTGACGCGTTCCGCCAGACCTTCGGTTTGGCGGAACGCGAGGCGGGTATGTCGGCCTATCCCCTCAATTCCCTGCTTAAATTAATGGGCAGAACGAGACTCAGCGCCCCATAGTCCTCGCCGGTCCAATTCGTACCGTCTCCTGCGTCCCCTCCAGTCTTGGCCAGTCGTGCAGAACCGCAGGATCATGACCAGGAACAATCACACCTTGATCCCCAGCAAGCTCTCGCAGGCGGCGGTAGCCGTCCAACACTTGCTCCTTGTCGGCGAAAGCGGGGAAAACCTCTGAGGTTTCGATAAAGCGCGCCAGGTGTGCGGCATCCGATGCTAGCACAACCCGCACAGCCGCATCCGCTACAACGACCTGTAAGCCGAGTGAATGACCGCCAATCAGATGAACGTCGAGACCGGGGTAGATCGTATAATCCCCCTCGTGAAAAACGATACGATCTGCGTAGACTAAGCGTACAGCATCCACCGTGCTTTCAACCGAAAAAGGGCGCCTCATCCCCACATCGCACATGCAGCGCCCTGTCGCGAAGGCCATTTCACGATCCTGAAGGTGAAAACGCGCATTTGCAAAGCGATCCAGATTACCTGCGTGATCATAGTGCAAATGAGTGATGACGACATCATCAATATCTTCGGGCGCCACGCCGATCTCGGCCAGCGCATCAACAGGGTGCCGCAACATTTTACGCCCGCGCGCCTGTCCTTCGACAGGTTCAAATCCCGTATCAACAAGCACGGTCCGCTTGCCGTTACGCAGGAGCCAAACAAAGTAATCCAATTGACCGATCTGGTCATGTGGATCCGCATCTAGTGCCAGCTCATGGGCACACAGATTGGCAGTACCGTATCGCAGGGCGAGAACTTCCCATGTCATTCGGACATCCTATTATTGTTAAACGTATGATTGTCTGATTGTATGAGTGTCGGTTTCAAAGGCGAAGTGCAAGAGGACGACATGACTGCAGAAAAAACAGACCTACCGAAGATCACCTTTCTTGGACTCGGACAAATGGGCCTCCCTATGGCCGCGAATTTGGTCTCGGCTGGCTATCGCGTACAAGGTTGCGACCTATCAGAAGAGGCACGCCTCCAAGCATCGAAAGCTGGAATATTTACAAGTGCAACGCCCGTAGAAGCAGCAAGCCACACTGATATTATCATCACGATTTTGCCGAATGGAGGGATCGTACGCGACGCCTTGCTCGGCGTAGATGGCGCGCTGGCTGCAAAAGCACCGCCTAGGCTTGTGATAGACATGAGCTCTTCCGCCCCAACAGATACCATTGCCCTCGGCTACTACCTAGAAGCGCGCGGCATCGTTCTGATGGACGCTCCTGTATCGGGAGGGCGCAAACGGGCGATAGATGGTAGTTTGACGATCATGGCTGGTGGCGCGGATGCAGTCATCACACAAGCCGAACCCGCCCTTTTGGCAATGGGCGAACGCGTGTTCCGATGCGGCGGTTTGGGTGCCGGGCATGCCATGAAGGCGATCAACAACTACGTTTCCGGCGCAGGTGCCGTAGCGGCAATGGAAGCGTTGGTTCTGGGGCAAAGCTTCGGGCTCGACCCGGAAAAGATGGTCGACATTCTTAATGTTTCGACGGGACGTAACAACACCACTGAAGCGAAGCTTCGCCAGTTTGTCTTGTCGGAAAGCTACGCATCAGGGTTCGGCTTAGGGCTGATGGCCAAGGATATCGGCATCGCTGCGGAATTGGCCGAGGCGCAAGGGGTCAAACTTCCAACGCTTCGAGCGATGGCTGCACTTTGGCGGAACGCAGCCGACACCCTCCAGGACGGATCTGATCATACCGAAATATTTCGTTATCTCACCCTCGCTCAGGATCGAGGTTAGAGATATTTTGACAGATTGTCTGATCATCTGTTGATTTCTAGAGGGATTTAGGTTTTTCTCGCGAGAGACAAAACTGACAGTTGGTTATCAAGTTTTTTGGGAGGAGCATCATGACCAAACTCGCATCGTTACTTATCGGAGCCTCGCTTGGCTTAGCGGCCGTTACAGGACCTGCCGTGGCTGAAATCGACAATCTATCGCTTCAACTCGGGTCGCCCTTTCCTGAAAATGTCTATCTGTCGGACATCGACCGCTTCGTTGCCGATGAACTTGCCAAACGGTCTGACGGAAAGATCGAAGTCGATCTGAACTTCTCCAATGCGCTTGGCAGCCCCTCAGAGATCATTCCGCTAATCGGCGCTAGTGCCGTAGGCCTTGGCGGTGTCGTCACGGGCTATCATGTTGGCGAGATGCCCTTCGCGGGCCTAACCAACGCTGTGCCTGCCACTTTTGAATCCGACACCGTTTTGGATATCACTGAAACTCTTTACACTGAGAACGAAACAGTTCTTGCAGAATTCGAGCGACTAAACCTCAAGCCGCTAGTTCTACGCCACCTGCCGCAATACACACTGCTTTGCACCGAACCTGTGCGCACAATGGCGGATCTGAAGGGTAAAAAGGTTCGCAGCTACGGCGCCTATATTCCGCAAATGCTCGAAGCGCTCGGCGCAACGCCGGTCAACCTCTCAATGCCCGAGATGTATGAATCACTCCAGCGCGGCGTTGTAGACTGCGTCTATTGGACCCGCTCACTCACCGTGCCGTTCAAACTGCACGAAGTGGCAAAATACATGTCCGATCTCGAATTGGGGGCGATCAATGCTGTGACGCTTTTTACCAGTGTCGACAACTGGAACTCCTGGTCGCCTGAAACTCAGGCCTTGTTCGACGAAATCGCACAAGAGGCCAAGGCAATGTCGGTACCGATGACACAGAAAGTAGAGGATGCAGCCCTCGAAGTCATGCGTGAAAACGGTGTCGAGATTGTCGAGTTCGAGGAGAAGGAAGCTGCGATGGCAGCCATTCCCGACATGCTTAACCTTTGGGTGCAGCAAGTTTCCGAGCGCTCGCCCAATCTGGCTGCATCTGCTCAGGAGACCGCCGATCAAGTACGTGAACTAATGAGTGGCGCGAACGACTCTTAAAGACACGCAGTACGGCCCCACGGCACAAGGGGCCGTACCGCCCCCCGTCAAAACTTCGGAGAAACCTTTGTCACTCATAAATACCATTCTAAGTGCCTTCGTAACCGGCTGCACCTTGGTGGCGGCGGCCCTGCTCGTAGGGATAGCCGCGTTGGGGTTTGCCGATGTCGTGGGCTACCAACTTTTTCAAAGCGGGGTGCCAGGCGCGCTCGAGCTTGCGTCAAAATCGCTTGGAGCGGCATTTTTTCTAGCATTGCCACTGGCGCAATACCGCCGAAGCCATGTTGCGGTCGATATTGTGTCTAATCTGATGCCGCGCATCATACAGCGAGCGTTTGGCATTTTTGGCCTCCTCGCCTCGCTTGGCGTTTTCGCCATCATCGGCTGGCAGGCGATCGACTTAGTCGAAAAAAGCTATCTCATGCAAGAAAGCGCGCAAGGAATTCTGCCGTTCGCTGTCTGGCCCTTCAAAGTCAGCGTTCTGGTCGGCACCGTAGGGTCGGCAGTAATTGCGCTGGCACAGATTTTTAATTGGAGCGAAATCTGATGGAGCCGCTTTCCCTCGGTGCTATGGCAATTCTCGTCGTAATGTTCCTCGTTACTGTACGGGTGCCCGTCGCAATTGCACTTTTCCTAGTGGCGTTTGGCGGTATGTGGATGTCTCGCGGCCTTCCCTTTGCACTTATCCAAGCCCAATTGGTGCCCTTCGCAACCGTTTCTACCTATACTTTTGTGGTGGTACCAATGTTCATCCTGATGGGCGCGATCATGTCGTCCTCGGGCGTGGTTAAAGAACTTTATCACTTCGCGCAGCTATCCCTCGCTAGATTTCGAGGCAGCCTATATCACGCCACAGTCGTCGGTTCGACGCTGTTTGCCGCCATTTCCGGCTCGACAATCGTCAACTCCGCCATGTTCACCAAGATCGCTATGCCCGAGATGATGGACCGCGACTATAACAAGGCGTTTGCCGCCGGCTGCATCGCAGGCGTTGGGACCCTCGCCGCACTGATCCCGCCATCACTGTCTTTCATCATTTTCGGTATCCTGACAGGAGAAAGCATCGGCCGGCTACTCGTGGCTGGTATTTTGCCAGGCATACTGACAGCGGCGCTCTTTATGACGGCCATCGCAGTCATGCTGCGCTGGAAGCCGCATTGGGCTCCGCATATTGAAGAAATCCCGCCGTTGCGCGAAAAACTTCGCGCGCTTAGGGCAATTTGGCCGGTTATGCTGCTGATTGTAATTGTGCTTGGCGGGATCTACTCTGGTATTATGCCACCCTCTGGGGCAGGCGCCGTCGGCGTCGTGGGCGCCATCGTGATCGCGCTCGCTCGGCGCAAGCTTTCAGCCCGGGATTTCGGAGAAAGCGTGGAGTCGACACTTGGACTGACAGCGGCGCTATTCTTCATCATTATCGGCGGCGCACTATTCTCCCGCTTTCTACTAACCTCCGGGTTCATCGGCGACGTTAACGATTTTATGGCAGCGAATGCTGTCACGCCCATGGCATTCCTCGGCATGATCATCGTGCTCTACCTTGTGCTTGGCATGTTCGTAGATCCGATCTCGATCATGGTGATGACATTGCCGTTCTTATTTCCGGTATCCCAAGCAATGGGGATCGACCCGATCTGGTTCGGCGTTGTCGTGGTCAAGCTCGTCGAGATTGCGGTGATATCGCCCCCTGTCGGCATGAATCTTTTTGCTGTGGTGAGCGCATCGGAAGGTCAGGTCGAAACCAAGGATGTGTTTGCTGGCATCCTACCCTTCATCGTTGCTGAAGTGATATGCTTGGTTCTCATCTTCGCCTTCCCGGCCATCGCGACGTTTTTGTCGGACAGCATGGGATGAGCGCGCTATTCAGCCATTTGCGCCAATGCTGCCCGCGATGCATTCTCAATATGGATGCGGCAGGCCGCTTCAGCGCGATCAGCGTCTCCGGCTCGGATCGCAGCAGCGATTTCACGGATTTCGAGGATGGAGTGGGGCAACCTATCGCTGCTGCTCATCGAAGTGAAGCGCAGCGCGCTTATTTGGTTATGCAAACTCGTCAGAAACTTCGTAACATAGGCGTTGCCACAGCGATCCATCAAGAGCGCGTAGAAGGCTGTTTTCGTCTCGACCATATCGGCACGCGATCCCGCATCGCAAGCAGCAACGAAAGCATCGATTGCAGCATCCAGCGCGTCAGCAAATTCAGGGGTCACTTGGCGCGCGCAAGAAGCGCCGGCAAAGGCCTCCAACATGCCGCGCACCGCATAGAGCTGGGCGGCATTTTCAGGCGTTACCTGCGTGACAGATGGTCCTTTATGCGGTGTGTTTTCGATCAAACCCTCCGCCTCCAATTGCCTGAGGGCCTCGCGCACCGACGTGCGACCAACGCCAAGGGTTTCGCAAAGTTCGCGCTCAATCAAACGCTGGCCAGGCTTAAACGTCCCCCCCGCGATTGCGTCTCTAATTTTGTCCTCGACCAGCCCGCGCAGTGTCGCGTGCCGTTTTTCGACCAGCATGTCCATTTTGCCTACCCTGTAAAAGTATTCGGATGTGCCGGGCGTCGTGGAATGCCGCACCGGCCAAATTGTCAGATTGTCGCATAATATAATATGCGGCCAAGCTCAGTGTCTCAACCTAAAAGGAGTTCTACATGAATGCTTCATCCAAACCCGACCTGTCAAAAGTCTCAGAAAGCTTCCGAAAGGGCCTGCAAACCCGTCGCGAAGTCCTGGGTGATGCCTATGTAGACCAGTCGGTCAACAATGCGACCGAGTACAATTTCCCCATGCAAGAGTTGGTCACAGAATACTGCTGGGATACAATCTGGAACCGCCCAGGCCTCGACCGACGTGCGCGTTCTATTCTAAACCTCGGCATGATCGCCGCACTGGGGCGTAAAGACGAACTAAAATTGCATGTTCGCGGCGCCCTGCGCAACGGGATCACCAAAGAGGAACTACGAGAGATCTTCATGCAAATCACAATCTACTGTGGTGTGCCCGCCGGGATCGATAGCTTTCGTACTGCGCAAGAAGTTATGCGCGAATTCGATGACTAAAATGAACCTTAGTGACGTATTTCGCGGCCGCATAGAAACGGCCGCGTGTGACCCTGAGCTACGTCGAAACAGTCCGCACCTCGATGTACGAGTAAGGTTCGACCTGCCAGACGATCCGGTAACGGTGCATGTCGTCGACGGCAGGATCGCACTGGCTGATGGTGAAACGCCTGAGATTGTTGTGTCCGGGCAAGCGAAAAGTTGGAGCGCGCTTGTGGCGCATCCGCAACCGCCACTACACAATAGCTTTACTGCATTACAGATCGCCAACCCCTCGTTCGAAGTCTCAGGGAATACAGAAACAATCGCCCGGGCGCGGGCCGCCCTGGACCGCTTGGTGGAATGTCTCGCGTCCGTCCCGGCCGCGCAAGCGCCGCCTATTAAAACAGATCATCAGCAAATTACCGGACGCTACGCTCGGCTGACTACGTCGCAGGGGGCATGCCAGATGTTCTATGAAGTTGCGGGAACAGGCGATGTGCCGCTGGTTTTCCTGCATACCGCGGGCGCCGATGCACGACAATACCTCGAACAGATGGCCGATACCGAGCTCGCCCGTCGCTTTACCCTCTTTGCTCCGGATATGCCTTTTCACGGCCGATCGATGCCGCCTGATGGCTGGGACGGTGGACCATATCACCTTACAGCGGGCATTTACCGCGATTGGATCACTGCGTTTATTGAAGATGTTGTCGGCAGCCCGGCGGTTTTAGTCGGGGGATCAATGGGGGCGGCAATAGCTCTGGTCATGGCTGCGAAGAAGCCCGAGATCACCCGCGCTGTCATCGCACTCGAGCCCCCCTACCGCTCTAAGGGTCGGCGGAATCCCTATCAAGATCATGTCGGCGTCCATGCCGGCCTGCACAACAGCGCATTCACCCGGGGCTTGATGAGCCCCACAAGCCCGCTGCACCGACGTCGCTTAGCAAGCTGGATCTACACGCAGGGCGCACCAGGCATATATCGCGGGGACCTTGCCTTCTACAGCGAAGAATTCGATGGGGGCGAGATTGGCCCTCAGATTGACGCCGCTCGCACGCCCGTTGCACTTCTGTCCGGCACTTACGATTTCTCAGCAACCCCGGAAGATGGAGCCCGTTTGGCGAAAGATATCCCCGGCGCGCTGCATCTTGTCATGAACGGCCTCGGGCATTTCCCCGCAACGGAACACCCTGAACTGTTCCGCCCATTCCTGATGCAGGCACTGAATCATGTGACAGAAAATAATGATGTTTTTCAATAGCTTAACGCACCCCTCCTGGACATCCTCGATCTCATCTGCGAATTAAATTCGCGGGTGAGGTTCCACATGCCAAAAAGAATAAGTGTGCGCGGTCATAGCTTTATAGCTGCACCTAAAATTTGCACCCTGCAGACCAAAACTTGAGATGGCCAATAGCAATCGAGACCAGCCCATTCGCAAGGTCCCAATACAACTAAATTTTGGCTCCTACGGCAATATATTCCAACTTCTTGCCCTCGGAGCCGTCACCAACGCAGCGATTGCCGGAAAGCTCTTCAATTTCGAAGCTTCTATCGGCGCAATAAAAGAAGAACACACACGATGGAGCGCCTGATGCCATTAAATCTGAGTGATCCCAGCCTTTTGGAAACCCGCGCCAATGTGGACGGGCGTTGGATTGAAGGGCCAACCAAATTCGGGGTTGTCGATCCCGCGACGGGAAATACCATTGCACAGGTCGCCGACTTTGACGCAGCAGCGACGGCGCGAGCGATCGACGCGGCCTATGCCGCGGGGCCCGCATGGGCTGCAATGACCGGCAAAGAACGCGCTATCATTCTGCGAAAGTGGAATGACTTAATTGTTAAGCACGCGGACGATCTAGCCACCATTCTGACCGCCGAGAATGGCAAACCTTGGTCTGAGGCCCGCAGCGAAATTCTCTATGGCGCGTCCTTCATCGAGTGGTTCGCCGAAGAAGCCAAACGAATTTACGGCGATATCATTCCGGGCCATCAACGTGACAAGCGCATCATGGTGTTGAAGCAGCCGGTAGGCGTCGTGGGATCGATCACCCCGTGGAATTTCCCTAATGCCATGATAGCGCGCAAGGTCGCCCCGGCACTGGCTGCGGGCTGTACTTTTGTGGCCCGCCCCGCCGAGCAAACCCCACTGTCCGCACTTGCCATGGCGGTGCTTGGCGAACGCGCGGGCATTCCGGCTGGAGTATTTAACGTTGTCCCCTCCACCGATGCAGCGGGTGTAGGCCAAGAACTCTGTGCCAACCAGAAGGTGGGCAAGATCACCTTCACTGGATCGACGAACGTGGGCAAGATTCTGATGAAGCAGGCAGCCGGGACGATCAAGAAATTGTCGCTGGAGCTTGGCGGTAATGCGCCTTTCATTGTCTTTGACGATGCGGACATCGACGCGGCGGTCGAAGGCGCGATGATCGCCAAGTTCCGCAATAACGGTCAGACTTGTGTCTGTGCTAATCGGATCTACGTCCAATCAGACGTCTATGATGCCTTTGTAAAGAAGTTGACGGCCAAGGCCCAAGACCTCCGCGTCGGTAATGGTTTTAACCAAGGCACTACCATGGGGCCGTTGATAAACGAAGCTGCTGTCATCAAGGTCGAGGCGCATATCGCCGATGCAATAGCCAAAGGCGCTACAATTATGACTGGGGGCAACCGCTTGGATGCAGTCGGTACCTTCTTCACACCTACGGTGCTGCGGGATGTCACACCAAGAATGTTAGTCTGCCGTGACGAGACCTTTGGTCCATTGGCCGCACTGGTCCGGTTCGAAGACGAAGCTGAAGTCGTTGACATGGCAAATGACAGTGAGTTCGGGCTCGCATCTTACTTTTATGCCAATGACTTGTCGCGCGTCTGGCGCGTGGCCGAGGCGCTTGAAAGCGGCATGGTCGGTGTAAACACTGGCTTAATCTCAACCGAAGTGGCCCCTTTCGGCGGCATCAAACAATCGGGCCTTGGCCGGGAAGGATCTAAATACGGGATCGAAGATTTCCTCGAACTCAAGGCTGTCTGTATTGGAGGAATACCTTGAGCCAATCAGGCCCCGAGGCTACGCGCAGAGCTTCAAGCAAACTTCGCCTATCGAGGTGAGAGCCCTTGCCATTTCGAAAAAAAATGGAAATGGAGGTTTCCGCGTAAGTCATTATAGTTCAGAGCCTGTCAGACAATCCCGCCGCCCGCGCTGGAGACCTTGGGCCGGTCGGCTGCGACCTTTGCGCGATACCCGGACGCGCGGTATGTAATTACCGGATCAATGGCCGCGCTGGTTTCAAATCGTGCCATTTGCAGAATAGGCTCAATATCCGTACGGAAAGCCGCGCGTAGGGTGGCAGAGGCCATGAGCGCGTCGTTTTGGTCCTGATAATCCGCAAGTGCGGCGCGATCCACGAGGCTTGCCTGCACAAAAGCGCGCTGGATTTCGACCGCCGAAATCATCAGGCTCTCGATCGGATCAGTCACGTTGTGGCTCTGGTCGATCATATGGGACAGATCAAGGCCCGGCGTACCTTCGGCGTCGACCAGTTCATTCCAGATGAGGAACAACCGGTAGGGTTCAATGGTCCCGCTGTCGAGATCATCGTCGCCGTATTTCGAATCGTTGAAATGAAAACCCCCGAGCTTGCCTGCGTGGATTAGCCGTGAGACGATCATCTCGATATTCACATTCGGTGCGTGGTGGCCGAGATCTACGAGGCACTTCGCCTTTTCCCCCAGTTCCTGCGCGGTCAAAAGCGAAGTGCCCCAGTCCTGAACCACTGTCGAATAGAACGCCGGTTCATATATTTTGTGTTCAGAAAAGATCGACCAATCTTCCGGCAGGCCTTTATAGATATCTTTCATGGAGGTCAGGTAGCGCTCGAACTGGCGGCCCATATGGGTTTGGCCGGGAAAGTTCGCACCATCTCCGATCCATACCGTGAGAGCCCTTGAACCGATGCTTTGACCGATTTCGATGCATTCGAGGTTGTGTTCGACTGCCTGCGCACGGGTTGCCGCGTCAACATGGCTAAGTGAACCGAATTTATACGACTGGACCTGATTTGGCTGGTCTTGGAAAGTGTTCGAGTTCATCGCGTCAAAGCTCAGCCCATGCTCCTCGGCTTTGCCCAAAAGATCAGCAGGCGCGGCCTTGTCCCATGGAATATGGAGCGACACGGAGGCTGCGGCTCCCGTCAACTTATGGATCACACCACAATCGTCGAGCTTGTCGAAAATGTCGCGTGGCTCGCCCTCGCCAGGGAACCTAGCAAAGCGCGTGCCACCGGTCCCCGTACCCCAACTCGGCACAGCTACCGAAAAGCCTTTTGCGCGGTCTTTGAGGGCGTCAATATCGATTCCATCGCGGGACAATTTTTCGCCCAAAGCGTCGTAGTCACTTTTCAGGTCTGTGTAGCGCGTCGCGTTCTGTGCTTCGATGATGGTGGTATTGATCATGATTTTCTCCGATGAAAACCGCGCGCCCGGCCCTCTTTTTAAAGCGGGCGCGCAGATTGGACCGTGGGGTGATGTCTTTGCCCTTGCTCAGCGGGTAAAGGCCTGCACGTTGCCAGCGTCGACGTTTACGATGTTGCCGGTCGATTTTGCCGATTGTTCCGAAGCGAAGAAATAAGCCGCTTCCGCGATGTCTTCGGGTAGAACTGAACGTTTGAGCATGGAGCGCTGACGATACATTTCCTCCAGCCCCTCTTTGTCAGTGCCGTAAGTGTCTGCACGCTGTTCCAGCCAATCGCCTTCCCAGATCTTAGACCCACGCAGCACCGCGTCGGGATTTACCACGTTCACACGAATGCCCGCTTCGGCCCCTTCCAGCGCAAGACAACGCGCGAGGTGGATTTCAGAGGCCTTTGCCGTGCAATAGGCTGAGGCATTCGGACTGGCAGCGAGCCCGTTCTTTGACGCCACGAATACGATGGAGCCGCCGATGCCCTGCCTGCGCATCACCTTAAATGCCTCGCGAGAAACGAGGAAATAGCCCGTGGACAGGATGTCCATGTTCTTGTTCCACAGTTCAAGCGTCGTGTCCTCGACCGCTGCCGAGGAAGCTATGCCCGCATTCGACACGAGAATGTCGATCCCGCCGAACTCTACCGCGCTATAGGCAAAGGAATCGGCCACTGCGCCCTCATCGGTGACATTCATCACGATTGAGCGCACAACATCCGCGCCGTATTGCTTGGCGAAGCCGGAGCGGACCTCGTCTAGGGCTGCCTCGTTGATATCCGCCAAAAGGACACAGGCGCCCTCCTGCAGGTAACGCGCCGCCGTGGCAGCGCCGATCCCGCCTGCGCCGCCGGTGACAAGCGCTACACGACCTGCGAGAGATTTCGGTTTTGGCATACGCTGAAGCTTGGCTTCCTCAAGCAGCCAATATTCGATGTCAAAGGCTTCCTGTTCCGGCAAGCCGCAATATTCAGACACGGCGGAAGACCCGCGCATTACGTTGATCGCATTAACGTAGAACTCGCCCGAGATACGCGCAGTAGCGCGATCTTTGGCAAAGGTGATCATGCCGACACCCGGCACTAGATAAACAACCGCATTCGGATCACGAAGCGCAGGTGAATCGTTATGTTTGCAGCGCTCGTAGTAAGCCGCGTAGTCTTCGCGGTAAGCGGCGATCTGGGCGCCGAGACCGGCAAGAACCTCGTCAAGGTTGCTTTTGGCAGGATCAAAGTCCACCACTAACGGTCGAATTTTGGTCCGCAAGAAATGGTCGGGGCAGGAGGTGCCAAGAGCTGCGAGATCGCGCATGTCCTTGGCGTTAACGAATTCGAGTACGGCTTCGGAATCGTCAAAATTGCCGACCATATGTTGCGTGCCGGAGACAAATCCCCGGATCGCGGGCATGAGTTTCGCAGCCACGTCGCGGCGGGCTTCGCGGTCGAGACTTTCATGGACCGGACCGCCGAAAGCCTGCACATCCGCTGTCTTCTCTTCGAAATAGGCAATGGCCTTGTTGATGATCTCAAGCGTCAGCTCGTAACAGGCCTTCGCATCATCATCCCATGTAAAGAGACCGTGGGATTCAAGCACGACACCTTTGGCCTCCGGGTTCTCACGGCAGAAATTTTCAAGCCACAAACCCAACTCGTAGCCCGGCTTTTTCCAAGGCAGCCAACCGATGTCGTTGCCAAAGATCTCTTGAGTTAGGGCTTTGGAATCTTTCGCCGCCGCAATGGCGATGATCGCATCTGGGTGCATGTGGTCGACGTGTTTTTTTGGCACATAGGCGTGCAAAGGTGTGTCGATCGAGGCCGCGCGGGGGTTTAAGTTGAAGGTGCAATGCGGCAGGTAGCCGACCATTTCATCCTCAAATTCGACGCCGCGATATTTACCTTTGAGCGCACGGAGCTTGTCCATGTAAAGAGTTGCAAACCCGTCCATCTTGATCGAGCCGACATCACCGCCAGAGCCCTTGACCCAGAGCACTTCGGCCTTTTCACCCGTTAGGGGATCGTCCTCCATGACCTTGGCTGAGGTGTTGCCGCCGCCGTAGTTGGTAACGCGCTTGTCGGATCCCAATAGGTTCGAGCGATACAAAAGTTTTTCAGGTTCGGTCATAGCTTGCGCTTTGGCATCATCCCAAAGCGAAGTGAGCCGCGTAGACGCGGATGTCATGGTGATCTCCTCCCGATCATCAGGTAGTGGATAGTCTCTTATTGACCCAAACCTGCGCGGCGACTGCCTCATTGTCAATCATAAATAGTCATTATCGATCACATACGATCTTATAGTCACTATAAATGACATTTTATGATTGACATTGATTGATCGGGGCGCCACGGTTTAACCCTAGGGAGGAACTTAACAGATGCACGAGAGAGAGCGCCACGGAGTCATTCTGTCTGCCGTACAAGAGCGTCCGGTCGCGTCCGTTGTCGAGCTTTGCGGTCTGACTGGCGCGTCTGAGGCCACGATCCGTCGCGATATCGCTGCATTGCACGTCGCTAAGAAGCTGCGCCGTGTGCGGGGCGGGGCAGAGGCCATCGCGCCCAATCCTTTTCCCGGCCTTGCGGGGCGCCCTTTTGCCGTGAATGAAACGCGCAACATCAAGCAGAAGCAAGCAATTGCGCGCGCCGCGGTCGACCTGGTCGAAGAGGGGGAGCCGATCATCATCAACGGCGGCACGACGACGTTTCAGATGGTGCATCCGCTCGCAACGCGGCGCTGTCAGGTGTTCACCAACTCTTTCCCAATTGCCGAGCATCTTTTGAAAACGTCAAAGAACTCGGTGCTGATTTCCGGGGGCGTGATTTACCGCGAACAAAATATCGTGCTGTCGCCCTTCGACAATGACGTGACCCGAAACTTCTACGCGCGACGCATGTTTATGGGCGCGCAAGGCGTCGCGCCACTGGGAGTCATGGAGGCCGATCCCTTGCTGATTCAGGCCGAACAAAAGCTCATTGGCCAAGCGGACGAACTCGTCCTTTTGGTCGATTCAACGAAATTCAAACACCGATCGAGCCTCGTGCTCTGCGCGCTCGACCGGATCGACGTAATGATCACTGATGAGGGGATCGGGGATCGGGAGGCCGCCATGATTGAAGCGGCTGACATCAAACTCATCGTCGCGCCGTCCAGCGCGGCGCGGGAGGATGTGGCGTCCTGACTAGGAGATGTGGCGCCAAGATTAACCAAGAGACTTAGGGAGGACTCTATAATGAAAAAACTTACAAAACTTCTGACGACCGCTGCAATCTCCACGGGCCTGTTCGCGGGGGGCGCGTCCGCCGAAGACACGCGGATCGCGCTTGTCGTGAAAGCCCTCGGCATCGGCTTTTTCGAGGCGGCAGCAAAAGGTGCCGAAGAGGCCGCTTCGGAACTTGGGGATGTTGAGATCATCTACACCGGCCCAACGGACACCACCGCCGAAGGCCAGATCGAAGTTATCAACTCGCTGATCGCACAAAATGTCGATGCTATTGCAGTGTCCGCCAACGATACCGATGCGCTCGTGCCGACCCTAAAGAAAGCGATGCAGCGCGGGATCACTGTCATCTCCTGGGATTCCGGCGTGGCCGAAGAGGGCCGCCAGATGCACCTCAACCCCTCATCCAACCCGCTCATCGGCAATATGATCATCAAAATGGCTGCCGATGAAATGCCCGATGGTGGTGAAGTTGCTGTGCTCTCCGCAACCACGACCTCAACGAACCAGAACATTTGGATCGACGAGATGAACAAGGTGATGGGCGACTATCCGGGCCTCGAGGTGGTCGCGACCGTCTACGGTGACGACCTTGCTGACAAATCCTACCGCGAGGCCACCGGTCTCATGCAGTCTTACCCTAATCTTGATGCGATCATTGCGCCGACTTCTGTCGGTATTGTAGCTGCTGCCCAAGCTGTGGTCGATGCCGGTAAAGTGGGCGAGGTCAACGTAACGGGTCTTGGTCTTCCGTCCGAGATGGCCGGCGCGATTGAAAGCGGTGCATCCAAATCGTTTGCGATCTGGAATCCGATTGATCTTGGGTATTCGGCAGCGATGATCGCCTATCACCTGTCGAAAGGAGACGCGGTGGCCGAGCCGGGCGCCAATATCCCGATGGGCCGCATGGGCGAAGTGACGCTCGACGAGACGAACTCCGGAGCGATGGCCGATCCGTTCGTCTATGACGAGTCCAACATCGCAGACTTCAAAGACATCTTCTAACTCTTCGAAGACGTTCTTTGCGGGCGGCGCTTTACAAACCATAGCGTCGCCCATTTCAGCCTTCCAACAGACAAAAGCCAGTGGGGTAGCCATGGGCAATGCACAGACACATGCCGCGCCGGTTCTCGCGCTTGATGGCATCTCAAAGATATTTCCAGGCGTCAAAGCGCTCGATGACATCACGCTTGAGCTTTATGCGGGGCAGGTAACGGCGTTGATCGGTGAAAACGGGGCGGGCAAATCGACCGTGGTGAAAACGCTCACTGGTATTTATCAGCCAGATGGCGGGCGCGTTCTCTTGGATGGAAGCGAGATCCATTTTGCCACCGCGCAGGATGCCTCCGCCGCTGGCGTGACTGCGATTCACCAGGAAACCGTGCTCTTCGACGAAATGTCTGTCGCGGAGAACATTTTTCTTGGTCACGCGCCGAGAGGTCGCCTTGGTCTCATTGACCGTCCGGCCATGCAAGTAAAAGCGCAAGATATTCTTGACGGCATCGGCGCGCAGATCGACGCAGGCGTTCGTCTCAAAGACCTTGGTATCGCGTCACGCCACCTCGTTGCGATCGCCCGGGCCCTCTCTGTCGAAGCCCGCGTTGTGATAATGGATGAACCAACTGCCGCACTCGGCCGAAAAGAGATTGAAGAACTCTATGAGCTTGTCGGAAAGCTTAAAGCGCAGGGCAAGGCCATCCTGTTCATCTCTCATAAGTTCGACGAAATTTTCCGCATCGCCGATCGCTACACCGTGTTCCGTGACGGTCAGTTTATAGGCGCGGGCGATATGGCGAATATCACGGAAGCAGACCTTGTGAAGATGATGGTCGGGCGCTCTGTCGATCAGATTTTCCCCAAACGTGCCGCTGAGATTGGTGAAGATGTCCTCACCGTCGCGGGCTACAGCCACCCGACCGAGTTCGAAGACATCCATTTCAATCTGCGGCGTGGCGAAATTCTCGGATTTTACGGCCTTGTAGGTGCGGGCCGATCGGAATTTATGCAGAGCCTGATTGGCGTGACACGGCCCTCGAAAGGCGCAATCCGCTTGAACGACAAAGTTCGGGTGATCCGCTCTCCTGCCGATGCGATCGATGCGGGGATCGTCTATGTCCCCGAAGATCGCGGCAAACAGGGGGCGATCCTCGACATGCCGATTTTCCAGAATATCACCTTGCCGTCCCTACCTCGCCTGTCGAAAAACGGCTTCACCCAGATGGCCGAAGAATTCGCGCTGGCGCGTCAATATACCGAACGGCTCGATCTACGCGCGGCCTCGCTGGACACCACGGTAGGAAGCCTTTCTGGCGGGAACCAGCAAAAGGTGGTCATCGCTAAATGGCTGGCCACGCAGCCGACTGTCATCATCCTCGACGAGCCAACCAAAGGCATCGACATCGGGTCCAAGGCCGCCGTGCATGATTTCATGTCTGAACTCGCGTCCGAAGGGCTTTCTGTCATTATGGTCAGTTCAGAAATTCCCGAAATCCTTGGCATGTCAGACCGTGTGATCGTCATGCGTGAAGGTCGGGTCGTGGCCGAGCTGGAAGGCGAAGATCTTACTCCCGAAACCCTCGTCCGCCACGCGGCGGGTATCTCACGTAAAGGAGAGGCGGCATGACTTTGTTGAAATCCCGTGAGGCGATCCTTGTTGGTGCGATACTGCTTCTGCTGGTCCTTGTCGCAAGCCGTTTCCCCGGGTTCATCACCCCTTCTAACCTTGTGACCGTGTTTACGGACACCGCTCCTCTGATCATTCTCGCGCTCGGGCAGATGGTTGTGATCCTGACTCGCGCCATTGACCTGTCGGTGGCGGCAAACCTCGCGCTAACCGGTATGGTCTGCGCGTTGATCAACATGGCATTCCCCGGTGTGCCGGTAGTGGTTTTGGTCGCGCTTGCGCTAGGGCTTGGCGCAGTCATGGGCGCTGTAAATGGTGTTCTGGTCTGGAAACTGTCGATCCCGCCGATTGTCGTGACGCTGGGCACTATGACAATTTTCCGCGGCATCATTTTTCTTTTGACCAACGGAAGCTGGGTGAATTCTCACCAGATGAGCGCCGCGTTCAAAGCTTTGCCGCGCGAGAGCATTATCGGTGTGCCGGTCCTGGGATGGATCGCCGTGATCGTGACTTTGATCCTTGGCGTCGTGATGAGCAGGACCACATTGGGCCGCGCCTTTTTCGCGGTGGGGGGCAACCCGCATGCAGCGGTTTATACCGGCATCAATGTTGGCCGGACACAGTTCCTCGCTTTCGTGATTTCGGGCATGCTCGCCGGTCTCGCCGGGTATCTCTGGGTGGCGCGCTACGCGGTTGCCTATGTGGATATCGCTGGCGGTTTCGAGCTGGATGTCGTTGCCGCCTGTGTGATTGGCGGCGTGTCCATCGCGGGTGGCGTGGCCACAGTCGGGGGCGCGCTTCTGGGCGCGCTGTTTCTTGGGGTCATTAAGAATGCGCTGCCCGTAGTTGACGTCTCGCCCTTCTGGCAACTCGCCATTTCCGGGGCCGCGATCATCATTGCTGTGACCTTCAATTCGCGCGCCGGTCGCTCGAAAGGCCGCGTCATCCTTAAATCAGCGGAACATGCACAATGAGCTTTGCAAAGACACAACCGCAACCGACCCGTCATATCCCCGACCGGCTCAACACATCGCTGGCGCGCACCCTAAGAAGTTGGGAAAGCCTTTTACTGTTAGTGGCGATCGGAATTTTCATCCTCAATAGCTTTGCCTCGCCCTACTTCCTGAACGCGTGGAACCTATCAGATGCGACGTTCAACTTTACCGAAAAGGCGATGATCGCTTTTGCGATGGCGCTTTTGATCATCGCGGGCGAGATTGACCTGTCGGTGGCGTCCATCATAGCGCTTTCGTCTACGGCGATGGGGGTGGTGATGCAGGCGGGACTTGGCGCGCCCGCGATTGTTGCAACGGGTCTCGTGACCGGCCTGCTTTGCGGCGCATTTAACGGGGTTCTGGTCACACGCTTGGGGCTTCCGTCCATTGTCGTGACCATCGGGACCATGAGCTTGTTTCGCGGTATCAGCTATATCGTGTTGGGCGATGGCGCGTTCCGTGGCTACCCGGCGGACTTTGCGTTTTTCGGGCAAGGCTATGTCTTCTGGGTGATTACGGTGGAAATGGTGATCTTCGCGATCCTTGCCGTGATCTACGGCATGGTACTGCATAAAACCAACTTTGGCCGCGCGGTCTATGCCATCGGCAACAATGCTACCGCCGCGACCTTTTCCGGCATTCGCGTTGAGCGAGTGAAATTGATTCTGTTTCTGCTTACAGGATTGATGTCGGGTTTGGCGTCCGTATGTCTGACCTCACGTTTGGGGTCGACACGGCCGTCCATCGCGTCAGGCATGGAACTGGAGGTCGTTACCATGGTGGTTCTCGGCGGGGTCAGTATTCTCGGGGGGGCAGGAACGATCCCCGGTGTCGTAATTGCGGCCTTTGTCATGGGGCTGGTGACCTTCGGACTTGGCCTGTTGAATGTGCCCGGAATTGTGATGTCCATCGTGGTCGGCGCGCTCTTGATCGGAGTGATCGCCTTGCCCCGAATCTACCAGAACCTGCGGAGGAAATGATGGAGAAATACGCCTTCCGAATGGTCCTGAACGAAGGGTGTCTGGATGAGTACCGCAAACGCCATGACGAGATCTGGCCTGAGTTAATCAAGCTGCTCCAAGACGCGGGTGTGGAAGATTATTCTATCCATTACGATCCCGAAACGCGGCATCTTTTCGGGGTGCTTTGGCGGCGCGACGATCATGGCATGGGGGCGCTGCCGGACAATCCGGTAATGAAACGCTGGTGGGCGCATATGGCGGACATCATGGAGACCCACGCCAACAACCGCCCGAAAGACCAGCCGCTTGAAACCGTGTTCCATTTGCCATGACCACACCCCGTCATATCGCCGTTCTCGATGTCGGAAAGACTAACGTCAAGCTCGCGCTCGTCGATGGTGACAGTCTCTCGGAAATCGCGGTCTTCACCCGCCCGAACACCGTTTTGAAGGGACCTCCTTGGCCGCATTTCGATCTTGAGGGACATTGGGAATTCTTCCTAAACCATCTCGCGAAGCTTCATAAAAGCCAGGGGATTGACGCCATTTCCGTGACCACCCATGGTGCCGCAGCAGTCCTGCTTGATGCGGCGGGCGATCTCGCCGCGCCGATGCTCGACTATGAGTACGATGGGCTGGACACATTGGCCGCACACTATGACGCACTTCGTCCGCCGTTCTCCGAAACCGGTTCACCGCGTCTTGGCATGGGGCTTAACCTCGGCGCGCAGCTTTACTGGCAATTCCGGACCGATCCGACCCTTAAGGACCGCGTCGCCCATGTGCTTACCTATCCGCAATACTGGGGTTTTCGCCTGACTGGACAAATGGCAACGGATGTCACTTCTTTGGGTTGTCACACTGACCTCTGGAACCCGTGGGCGGGTCAGTTCTCCTCTCTCGTTGCGCGGCTTGGCCTCGCGGACAGCCTTCCTCTAGCGCATCCCTCGGGTGATGTGCTGGGGACAGTAACCTCGGACATCGTTGCGCGCACCGGCCTGTCGCAGGATACGCCAGTGGTTTGCGGCATCCATGATTCCAACGCTTCTCTTCTGCCGCATGTCTTGGGTCGTATTGGGGCGTTTTCCGTTGTGTCTACCGGCACGTGGGTGGTGGTTATGTCCGTCGGGGGGCAGGCAACCTCGCTCGACCCGGGCCGCGATACGCTTGTGAATGTCAATGCTCTTGGACAGGCCGTGCCCTCGGCCCGGTTCATGGGGGGGCGGGAATATGAGATCATCCGCGCTGGCGCTGATACGCGTGTAACCGATGCAGATCGCGCGTTGGTACTTGCTGACGAGATCATGCTTTTGCCTGCGGTCGAGCCGGGATCAGGACCGTTCAGGGGGCGCGCAGCCACTTGGACAAAAGAACCGCAGGGGCAGGGGCAGCGCATGGCCGTGCTCGGGTTCTATCTCGCACTCATGACCAAGACCTGTCTTGATCTCGTCGGCGCGGACGGTCCGGTGATCGTCGAAGGCCCTTTCGCCGGCAACCGGGAATATCTCGACATGCTTGCTTCACTGCACAGAGGAGGGGTCGAGATTGCGGTATCCACAACCGGCACCTCCGTCGGCGCCGCCATGTTGTTCGCCGAGGATTCTGTTCCGCCACACACCCGTCAGGTTGCGCCTGCGCAAAGCCCGTTGCTTGCGCATTACGCTGCGGCCTGGCGCGCCAGAGTTGAACAGGAGGTGACATGCGCCTAACCGATTGTCACAACGTCCAAGACTTCCGCAGCTTGGCTCAGCGCCGTCTTCCTAGCCCGATCTTCAATTACATTGACGGTGGTGCGGATGACGAAGTTACCATGCGCAGGAATACGAAAGCCTTCGAGAGCGTTGATCTCGTGCCTAACGTGCTGCGCGGTGTGACCGATGTCGATCTCTCGACCGAAATCATGGGGCAGAAGCTCGATCTTCCGGTTTATCTGTCGCCGACCGCGCTACAGCGCTTGTTCCATCACGAAGGCGAACATGCCACAGCGGCAGCGGCGGCAAAATTCGGGACGATGTTCGGGGTTTCGTCTCTGGGCACGGTCTCAACGGCCGAACTGGCGGCGAAACACGAGACGCCGCAGGTCTACCAATTCTATTTCCATAAAGATCGCGGTCTCAATTCTGTAATGATGCAGAAGGCAAAAGAGAGCGGCATCAATGTCATGATGCTCACCGTCGATAGCATTACTGGCGGAAACCGCGAACGTGACCTGCGTACGGGCTTTTCTATCCCATTTCGCCTAACCTTGGGCGGTTTGATCCAGTTTGCGATCAAACCAATGTGGGGAATCAACTATCTTACCCATGAGAAGTTCAGCCTGCCGCAGCTCGACGCCCACATCGACATGAAGGGCGATACGCTTTCCATCGGACGCTATTTTACAGATATGCTCGACCCGTCGATGAACTGGGACGATGTTGAACACATGGTCAGCGAGTGGGGCGGGCCGTTCTGCCTCAAAGGCGTTATGAGCGTAGAGGATGCAAAGAAGGCCGCCGAGATTGGGTGTCAGGGCATCGTGCTTTCGAACCACGGCGGTAGACAGTTGGACGGATCACGGACAGCTTTCGATCAGCTTGACGAGATCGTTCAAGCGGTCGGCGAAAAGATCGACGTGATGGTTGATGGTGGATTCCAGCGCGGAACTCATGTTCTCAAGGCGCTGGCGATTGGTGCGAAAGCAGTAGGTCTGGGCCGTGCTTATCTCTACGCGCTTGCGGCAGCAGGTCAGCCGGGGATCGAGCGCATGCTAGCCCAGCTCACCGCCGAAATTACCCGCGACATGCGCCTTATGGGCGTGACACGGGTCGCTGATCTCAAGCTAGATATGCTCCGGTTTTGGTAAGGGCGGGATCGCGGGACATTGCGGCAAGACTGGCTCGGCGAATGTTCGGTTGCGACTCATTGTATCTTAAATCCTACCGCATTCTGTGCTCGACACGAAGACCCCCTTGTCCAATGATGCGATGTCGCGCAAGCTTCCATTGTAACAATACAATCTTACTGCTAGGCAAGCAGCTGATATAGTCGTGCCGGCGGGACCAGCTCCCCCTGGAGTGCCTGCCGCAGCCAATCCGAAAGCTGATGCCCCCCCCAAACCATGCTGTCGCGCGACATCCGCCACCCGGACGCCCGGCTGAAAACTCTCGCCACAATCCGGGATTTTACATCATCCGGCCACCGCCGATATCCACGTGTGTCCGCGGCACAACCTCAATGAAGCGGTCAAACCCATTCCCGCCATCCGCCATCACCATCTCCTTCTGAATGCTCAGAGAGAAACTCGCCTCTCAATCAGCGTGGCGGAACCGTGGAAATCAATGGGACGGGGACGGCGCTTACACTTCTCCTGCGGCACCACCACATTGATCTCAACCAACGGGTCCTTTTTTGCGTCAAGGCTCCCATAGCGATCGGAAGGATCAAAGAAACTCATCTTCGTCATTGCCATCTCCTTTGTGCCAGTTCTTCCCATCATGGGAGTGAGAACAATTTTTTGAGGTGCCCATACGCAGCTTGTAGAGACCGGATCGGGATTCTCAACTCAAAGACGGTCAGAAACTCTCGGATGGGAGCTGACGAAAGACCTACACGCTAGACGATATGCAAAGGCTTTCGCGCGCGTCTTATGAGATGGGCTTCAATTTTAATACATACAGCGAGCGCATCGCGGAAGCTATGGACAGTCAATCTGTAATTATGCCGATCTGGTGTGTCATCATTCCGTCAAATCCGGTTGCAGTATTCGATTATAGGAGGGGGTGTGCTGACGTGTATTGCTTGATTTTGTCTGCTTTCGTGTTAATGATGTGAAATAAGATATCACACTCAGGGGATAAGACCATGGAAGTTGTCGAGACAGACGAGATGCCAATTTTCGCGCAGAACCTCCAACGAATACTAGAGGAGCGCAACTTGCAGCAATCCGAAGTCGCCGAGGCCTCAGGGCTCAAGCGAGACGCCTTCGGGAGATATTACCATGGCAAGACCCCGCCGCCCGCGAAAAAGCTGATCGCGATCGCCCGGGCGCTCAAGGTCAAGCCATCCGATATCAACCCTGACGCCACCGGGCTGGATGATGTCGAGATGACAGAGATCGAGGGAGATCCGATCTATCAGATGACGCCAGCGATGAGTCGGCGGGCGGGCTATCTTATGCTCCGCATCAACACAGAACTCCCGGCCGGGATGGCCGTGCGCATCGTCGAAGAGATCGAGCGCCAGCTCCAGACAGAGACCAAAGGGGCAGGGTGAGAGAAAAGGAATAAGGCTGGATGAGTAAGGTCAAAGAACGAAATATCTACATTTTGAAAGTTCCGGGACGGGACGCTTGGCATATCAGAGACGGCAAGCGCCGCATCTCAACTGGAGAAATGTCTCGTGGTGCCGCAACTCGTAAGATGATGAAATACATCGAAGAGGTCAGCGGGTCAGCTTCCGGATCTGAACTGGAGACCATCGGCGATGTCATCGATCACTGGATCGAGGTCAAAAAACCCGGGATGCTGATCAATGGCATGTGGGACAAGAAATGGAAGTTTGTCATCGGCACAATCAAGCGCCACGCCGAAGACGTTCAGCTCTCCGCGGCCGGCTATAAGTGGTCCAAGACATACGCAGCAGCACGCCGTGCAGAAGGCGTCAAGGGGCCCACGATCCGCCAGGAGCTGAGCACCATCAAAGCCGCATGGAAGCTTTCTGTGGACCATGAGATGCTCACCCTGCCGCCCAAGGCTTTCGATCTTCCAGATGCCTCAGCGCCGCGCGAGCGATGGCTGACAAGAGAAGAGGCCGCCAGCCTGGTTGAGGCCAGTATCGCTCCGCATATCCGTCTGTTCATCGAGCTGGCCCTGGCCACCGCAGGCCGGCATGGCGCCATCCTGGAACTGCAATGGCATCAGATCCATTTCGACAAGGCTCAGATCGATCTGCGCGTGTCGCCTGATGAAGATGAAGATGTGAGAGTAAGGCGCAAGAAGAGGGCTATGGTTCCGGTCTCGGATCGCATTGTTGAGATCCTCAGAGAGGTCCGTGAGAACACCGCGGGTGATCATGTGATCGAATATCACGGCAAACCTCTCAAGAGCGTCTGGAAGGGCGTAAAAATGACAGTCAAGCGCGCCGGGCTACCTGACAATGTGACGCCGCACATCCTGCGCCATACGGCCGCCACATGGATGTGCCAAGCGGGTGTGGACCTTTGGCAGGTGGCGGGTTTTATGGGTCATTCATCGACAAAACAGGTCGAGCTCACATACGGCCATCACTGCCCGGATCACATGATAGAGGCACGCGAAGCCCTCACATAAGCTGAAAAGATCAGCGCCTGATCGTTTTGTGATGTCGTTTAATAATAGGGAACAGCTAAATGCTGTATATAACCGATCATGGATTTCGTCCATGATGGTTAAACGATCATCAAAAAAATTACATCAGGATAAACAAAAGTGCGCCCTCCTCGGACGCCCTTTTTCTCATTTTAGATCAGAATGGCACTTCAATGTCCTGCTCATCTTTCGCCACTTCAGGGGTCTCCGCAGGCTTGCTGAGGATCGCATGCAAATCGGCATCTGCGCTCTTCTGCTTCTTGACCGTCTTGCCATCATCGATCAGGCCGTTCTTGAAATCCTCCACGCTCGGCGCGCCTGCATTGAAGGGAAGCTTGTAGTTCTTGTTGCCCTTAATCTCGCGCATCCTCTTCTCATGCTCATGCTGGTTCGCGTAGTCACCCTCAGGCACATCCCAGACGCCGCCCGTGCCTGTCCGGCCCGTGGTGCAGCGCACGATGATGTTCTCAGCTTCTAGTCCCTCCAAGACATTCGAGATAAGACCATCCTCAATGTTATCGGGGAAGAACTCGGCCAGGGCGGCGCGGCTCAGAGTTTCCACAGATGTCGCCGATTTCTGGGAGATCGCGAAGGGGCGGCGGATCTGCGCGGCCAGCTTGATATAGTTCGGCAGATTATTGTGCAGGACACCGCGGATGGCTGTGTTCGCCTCTTTCTGGACCTTGATCAGCGGCTTGCCTGTGCCGTCAATCGCTACAAAATTGCGGTGCTCATGTGAGCGCAGAACAGGGAAGATGCTGCCACTCAGCTCACAGCCCGGGACATTGGTCTTCACCGCGGCCATCATGGGCGCATCTTTCTCGGCGGCGTTCAGGTTCGTATAGGCATTCTGTGAGGCGAAGAGCATCACGATGGCATGGCGCGCGGCATCAATCAGAGAGCCAGACCCTTTGAGCAATGAGAGCATCTCGCCTGGCGCGCTCTTTGGTGAAACCTTGTCTTGCCCACCCTTGTTGAGGTGAGCCGTCATGACAACTGCCGCCCCAGAGTTCCTTGCCAGTTTGCGCAACTCCGACATTGTCGCATAGGCCACATTGCTCGAGTTGTAATCAGCGCGGCTCAAAGAGGACAGCGTGTCCATTGCAACGAAGTCCGGCTTGTACTCGATCAGATCCTTCCACAGCGAGCGACCGGAATCCGTCAGGGTTCCATCTTCGCTTGAAAAGAGAGGCTCAGGATTTTCCCGGGTGTCGTTGAACTCTTCCCAGCTGACGATCTTCAGATTACCTGAGCGCTGACCTGTAGTGGCCTCCTCCATGTTTTTCAGCTCATACCGGATCTTGCGGCCAAGACCATCGCCGGCCTCTTCACCGAAGATCAGAACAACCCGGAGCGGGCGGTCGTGCTGGCGCGCGCCGAACATCTCAAATTTACCGGTCGCCGATGCACCGATGGCGGCCTTCAAGATTGAGGTTGTCTTACCGCTGCCGCCGGCAACGCCGAAGAGCGTTGGGACGCCCATCGGGATGAGGTGCCCGTCGATATACTCCTGCGGTTTGATATCCCGCGTGATCTTATCGATGTTCAGGCATGCGCTATTCAGGAAGTCCATGTTGTGTCTCTTTTCTTTTTTCGTGTAGTGCGTAGGGGAGGGAGGACTAACCGTAAGGTCAGACCCTGTTGATCGGAGTGATGATGGGTTCCAGGCCATTGGAAAGGTCCCACTCTTCAGTAAGAAGCTGTGCATCGCCGACGGGATCATTACTGAACAAGGACACGCCCGCCTGGATCATGCATGCCTCTGAATGATGTTTTGCGGCATCCAGGGAGAGCACCAAGATCGCCAGGGCGCGCTTGGAATAGGGTGCAACCCGACCACTGCGGAATGTCTTTCGGATCTCATCTGAGCGCCTCATAAGGGATGCGCGCAAATGGTGGAAAGCTGCGGTGAGCATGGATGCATCAGCCGAACCGGGCTCGATCACCTCAAGTCGCCACTGACCATCTGTCAGGGCATACTCGATCAGCGACGCCGTGCCCGCAGTGAAGAGCATCAACTCTGCGAAATCGATTGCGCCGGTGTTGGAACCGGAGATTGGCGTGTGCGAGAAGCCGACCGAGCGATTGATCGTGCCTTCCTCAATAACGCGACGCGTGAGGCTTTGCACATCTTCGATGACCTGAGCTGCGATGAGCCCCTCTACATCTCGCACGCGATTAAGTGCTGTGATTGAGCGCCGCTTTGGGGGGTTGCTCGTCGAAAAGATCCTTCATGTTTCTGCTCCTGCTGGATTGACCTCTTGATATGACCAATATCCCGCAAAATTGGAAAAACCCGAAACTAATAATATTTCATTATGTCCCGTTTTGATCGGGAGGATTCGTGACAAGACCAATTAAATAACAATTAATTATGTATTCGATGTAGCGATAAATCTCTCGTTATTCTGGTCGGTAAGTCGTTTTCAGGCGATATGATGTATGATGTGGAAAAGCGGAGGCTGCATGACAAACGAACAAATCCTCAAATTCGCAAAACAGTACCCCGGACGCATCGATGGACGTATCGGACCCAAGACCCGTGCCGGCATTAGTGAGGTCCTGAAAAACCATCCAGAAACAAAGGGTTGGAATATCGATCGGCGCCGTATTGCTGCTGCTCAAGTGATGCTTGATGAGCATGGATATGAGCCTGGCGCTATTGATGGCTTTGATGGCCACAACACTGAAAGCGCTTGACTTGCATACGACCGGCAGCACCGTGCTGGCGCACCTCTGGTGATCGATCGCAGTGCCACTGGCACCCTTCAAGGGAGCTGGCCTCGGCAGGATGATCTTGAGCGTTTTTACGGACCCGCTGGCGGTTCTGAGGCAACTGTTGGAAAAGTGACTTTACCAATCCTATTCAGGCTCGCCTGGAATCCTTCACAAACTATTTCGCGCTTTTCCTGTCATGAGAAGGTTGCCGGTCCTCTGACTGCGATCTTCGAGGAGGCTGTGGAGCATTACGGCGAGGATGAGTTCCGCCGTCTGCGCCTCGACCGGTTCGGTGGGTGTTTCAATGATCGCAATATGCGGGCGGCTCTAAGAAGTCGACGCACGCTTATGGCATCGCTGTGGATTTGGATCCGATCAACAATCAACTGCGCTGGACATCGCGCCGGGCAAAGTTCGCCAAGCCTGAATATGAGGCCTTCTGGCAGATCGTTGAGCGTCATGGTGGCGTGAGCCTGGGTCGCGAAAAAGATTTCGACTGGATGCATTTCCAGTTCGCCCGGGTGTGAAGCGTTGATGAATGTGCTGCGCTCCAGCTGTCAGAGCCTTTCTCGCACTCTTTGTGTGTCTCAGCCTGGGCGTGACCGTCAAGACGCTCCTCACTCTGTTCTCGACGCCCAGCGTCTGCGTGCAAGTCCCTCAATCCATGATCGGATCAGCTGATGAAGTTCTCCCCCTTCGCCTATTTAGCCCTGGCATTTCTTCTTTCACTCTGCCTGACCATTGCCCTCGCCGTGATGATCGTCAGAAGTGATCGCGCTGCGATGTATCGTCATGACGAGCTTAAGGGCGGCATGGTCAACATTTTCCGCAATCAGCACATGCTCTCGCAGACCTGTAAGCCGGGGATCGAACTGTGACCGAGCCGCGCGCCAAGACATACAAGAGAGAACTCGCCACAGCCCTCCTAGCCTTTGTGTGTGGCCTAGCCGTCGCCGCGGTTGGCGGCCCCTCTGTGCCTGCCATGGAGGCGCTGCGCATCATGATCGCGCCTGTCTTCCTCTTCGCTGCCGGTGCTTTTGGCCTTGATGAAATGTCCAAGAATATGAGGCCGAAATGATCTTCGCTATTCTGAACGCAATTGGCGGCCGCGCGATGGCTTGGCTCCTTGTTCTTGCCGTTGGTGCTGGGGCGACATTTTGGACCACAAATTTGTGGGGCAGAATGCAGGACGCGAAGATCCAGATCGAGACCCTCGAGGCTGAAAGAGATGCCGCGCGTCAGGCGGCTGATGATGTTGCCAAGCGCGCAGAGCAAGCCCTGGAAGCCGCAAAGCGGGCCGCTGAGGCGCTGCAGGGCAGGCTGGAGAGGCTGAGCCAGGCGCCGCGCGATGAGTGGCTTGAGAAGCCCTTGCCGCCTGAATTTTGGGAATAGTGAAAGAGAAGAAATGGGCAGGATGAGGAGGGTTAAGATGAGGCTGATGATGCTCGCGATGGCGGCAGCTGTGGCCGGCTGTGCCAAAGAGGTCGAGGAGGTCTATTCGCCGCCGCGGGTGACTGTGAAGTGCCCGGACCCCGAGGCGCGCAAGAAGATCGGCCCTGGCTCCAATGTCTATGACATCGGCCGCGCGCACGCCTATGCCATTGATGGCTGGACGCGATGCTACGACGCAGCCCGGATCAACGCTCAGTGAATAAAGTGGCTCTCTTCTGAGGGGGCTAAGCGATCGATGATCCGGATGATGTGCCGCAAACTGAACCCCGGCGTGCTGTGAGTATCGAGAATAAAGCTACGCACAGCACGGAGCATCTCCGGATCATCAGGGCATAGGACCTCAGTCGCCTCCAGATAATCCTCGAGCGATAAGCCTGGCACCTCGATCACCTCAAGCCGCGTCAGGAATGGCGCTGGTAACATATCGATGTCATTGCCGGTCATCATCCAGTTGATCCGCGACATATCACAGACCAAGCCAGAGGCCGGGCAGCGGAAGGCCTTAGCGGATGAGGGTTCCAACATTGGAAAGAGCGCTGAGATCATCGATGTGTTGAGCCCGTTCGCGGTATTCACCCCGCCCATCGCTTTCTCGACTTCGTTGATCGTGATCACCGGGTTGGCGATACCATGCTCAGCGATGAGCCGCAGGGGCTCGCCGATCTGCCGAGTCGAGAAGCCGGATTCCACACCGGTCACGCGGAAAGACGCAGAGCCCGCGCCGGCGTCCATTTCAAGATTTGGGCATCCTGTCTCTTCAGCGATAATCGATGCCAGCTCAGACTTACCGGTGCCACCTGGGCCCCAAATCATCATCGGTGGCGCCGAGTATCCGATCACGCCCGCCGCAGCCCGTCCGCGCGCGTGTCGCCAGATCCGCTCTGTCACATGGCGCAGCCAGGGCGCACGCGAATGAACGCGGGCGAAGACCTCATCGACCTGATGCGTGGAGCGCGGGCCAGCCAGGGACAGGGGGCCCGCGCCACCGGTTAGGAAGTTCTTCAGGTCTTTATCTTTGTCGATCGGCAGGGGCCCGGGATGACCTCTTCTCACGCGATCCTCTGCGCGCTTGGAGAGAATATCCTGAACAGTCTTTGAGATGCGCAGGAACTTCTCGACAGTCGTGCAGAACATATCGATGGTGCCATCCATCGTCATCGGCAGAGAGATCGAGCTGGAGTGCCCGCGGATTTGCAGCGTTGCCGCGGCAAGCGCCACCTCATCAAACTCACAGAAATCACGATCCACAACATGAGGGGCTGTGATGTCCTCATCTTCAATGATGACCAGATCATCCAAGCACAGGTCATGCTGAGCAACAATGCCGCGCACGATCTTGAGCCGTGCCCGATGCATGCGCCGACACTCATCTTTGAGTTCGGCCTCATACATCTTTGAGCGGTCGCCCGGAATGGTGAAGACGGTCAGCTTGTCGTCCATCATTGACCACCAAGAGCCGACGCGAGGTTTAGCGCGATCTCGACAAGGTCGCCGCCGAGAACAAGCAGGTTGGCCGTAATAATGGCGGATGTCGTCTGCAGCTGCTGCACATGATAATGGGGCATCTGAAACTCTCCTCTCTATTCATTCACATCTATCAGGCCCCGGTCTTATGTCAATTTATTTCCTACGATAATCATACGAATTTCATAGGGAGTGGTCACGAGTACATTTGAACGCATAAAAAAGACCCCGGATCGCGAAGACCCGGGGCAAGGTAACATGGACGAACTCAGATGCGGATCGTTTCTCTTCCGATCAGCTTCTGATAAGCCTTAATAACATACACATGCGCAAATCGCCGCGGTGTCAAACGAAATCATACAATTTATCACGGCGACCTCCCCTGCTAAGGGAGTAGGCCCGGAAGGGTCTCGAGGGTTCGAATCCCTTCGTCTCCGCCACCCAGACCAAACCTGTGGCACTGCGCCCTGCGTGGGCCATCTCTCCCCAATTCCACCCAACGTACCCCCGCTTTGCGAATTCGTTACATTCGCGCGGCACGGTTTTGGCAGCCCTCCGCCTTATTCTCGGCAGATTTTTAGGCGAGCATTCTCACCATCCGGGGGGACCAAATCCTAGGCGGTTGCAGTGGCGCGATGCCCTGTCGCCATGCGAAAGGGAGGTTCCAGATGTTGGTTAACGTTAGAGACTGGTCTCGTATCCTGCACAATTGCATCTTTTCCGATGCCGACCAGTCGCTTTGTGCAAGGGCATGGCAATATCGAGAGGCGAGCCGTCTTTGGGCCCTCTGGGTCGTGGTTTTCACCCCCTCTCATTGCGAACGAAGTTTCCGTCACCATCGCAAAATACTGCGGCTCAAGGCGCGCAGGTCGCAAGGGAACCGCGGTTGGCGCGACAGCAATCGGCCCTCTCTCTGACCTCGGAATTATTCTGCTGAGCAGTTGCATGCAGATGCATTCAGGTTCACTTTGCCGGCAACGCCACAGGCGGCCGGTTTGACCGCGCCGCTGGCCTTACCCAAGCAAAGGACAGCTATGCTCCGTCACGATCCCATCTACCCGTCCCACCGATCCCCCGTGGTTGCCGACAATGTCGTCGCGACCTCTCAGCCACTGGCCACGCAGGCCGGGCTTTTGATGATGCAGCAGGGGGGCAATGCGGTGGATGCGGCGATCGCCACCGCCGCGGCGCTGACGGTGGTGGAGCCGACGGGCAATGGGCTGGGGTCTGACGCCTTCTGTATCCTGTGGGATGGCGAGAAACTGCACGGGCTCAACGCCTCGGGTCGGGCGCCTGCGGCATGGTCGCCCGAGCGGTTTCCGGATGGCATGGTCGAACATGGTTGGGACAGCGTGACCGTGCCGGGCGCGGTCAGTGCTTGGGTTGAATTGATGGAGAAGTTCGGCAAGCTTGATCTGGTGACCGTGCTGGCCCCGGCGATCCGCTATGCCGAAGAAGGCTTCCTCGTTTCGCCCACCATCGCGACGCTTTGGGCGCGCGGGGCCGAGGTTTTGGGCAAGCAGCCGGGCTTTGCCGAGACATTTCTGCCCGAGGGCCGCGCCCCGCGCGCGGGCGAGCGGTTCCGCAACCCCGGCGCCGCACGCACCCTGCGTCTGATCGCCGAAACCAATGGCCGCGCCTTTTACGAAGGCGAGATCGCCGAAGAGATCGTGGCCCATGCCAAAGCCAATGGCGGCGCGATGAGCATGGACGATCTGGCCGCCAACAAGCCCGAATGGTGCGGCACGATCAGCCAAAGCTTCGACGATGTGGATCTGCATGAGATTCCGCCAAACGGGCAGGGGATCGCCGCGCTCATGGCGCTTGGTATTCTGGAGCATAGCGACATTCGCACCCACGGGGCTGACGACCTGATGGCGGTGCATTTGCAGATCGAAGCCTGTAAGCTCGCCTATAGCGATCTGCATGCCTATGTGGCGGACCGGACGGCCATGACAGAGGTCGACGAAAAGGCGCTGCTTGATCCGGCGTACCTCAAATCTCGCGCGGCGCTGATCTCAGCCGACAAGGCGCAAGATTTCGGCGCGGGTGCGCCGAAACAGGGCGGCACGGTCTTGATGAGCACGGCGGATGCCTCGGGCATGATGGTTAGCTTTATCCAGTCGAACTACGCGGGCTTCGGCTCGGGCGTGGTGGTGCCGGGGACGGGGGTCTCGATGCAGAACCGTGGCTTTGGGTTCACCACCGAGGCGGGGCATCAGAATATCGTGGCGGGTGGCAAGCGGCCTTTCCACACGATCATCCCCGGTTTCGTGATGAAGCACGGCCAGCCCTTGATGGCCTATGGCATGATGGGCGGCCCGATTCAGGCGCAGGGCCATATGCAACTGCTGCTGCGCACGCAGCTTTGGGAGCAGGACGTTCAGGTCGCCGCCGATGCGCCGCGCTGGCGGATCCTATCGGGGCTGGAGGTGGCTTGCGAACCGGCGATGGCGCCTGATCTTTTGCAAGGGCTGCGCGATCTGGGCCATGTCGTCCATGTCGAAGCGCCTGACAATGCTTTCGGTTTTGGCGGGGCACAATTGGTGCAGCGCTTGCCCGAAGGCGGCTATTCCGCCGGGTCCGATCCCCGCAAAGACGGGCAGGCGGCGGGATTCTAAACCGCAGGGTATCTGCCCTCAGTAGGATTGGCATGGCCCGGTATCGGGCCATGCCATTTTATTTTGAACGCTCAGCCCTGAGCGCGTTTCGCATCAACCGACCATGGCCCCGGACCGGCAGCCGCAAGGTAGAGGAAGCCGAAGCTGTAAAGCGCGGCCAGTTCACCGCCATTCAGCATCGGGAAAAACCCCTGCGGCATATGTGCGATGAAATAGGCCGCAGCCATCAGACCGCTGAGGATAAAGGCCGACAGTCGCGAGAACAGGCCGATCACCAGCAAGACGCCGAAGATCAGTTCAATCACGCCCGCGATGCCACCTAAGGAGGCGATCGACACGCCGCTCATCTGGCTGGTCGGGAAGCCGAGAATTTTGCTCGTGCCATGTTGCAGGATCAACAGGCCCGACATGATGCGAAAAAGCGATAGTATCTGCGGCCGATATGGGGAGAGGAAGGTCATGATTTTCCCTTTCAGGACTTTGGGTTGTGCTCACCGGGCCAGTATCAATCCCAGTCCGCGCGACCCGTCCAGCCTCAAGCGCGGGGGAGGGGGATATGTCACGTACCTGTGATTTAGGCGCGCCCGAAACCGCGGGCGACAGAGGTTAATTTCAAGCAGAGGCAAATAATCGAAAAAAAATCGCTACAAAGGCCCAATTGCACTTGCGCACCCCGGACTGCCCGCGTTAAAGAGCCGCTGTCCGAAGGCGTTGCCCGAAAGACAGACATAGGCATTCCGGCGTAGCTCAGCGGTAGAGCAGTTGACTGTTAATCAATTGGTCGTAGGTTCGATCCCTACCGCCGGAGCCAATTTTCCCTATAATTTCAATCGCTTAGAGGATTTGCATTAGCACATCATCGGGCAATTGGAATTTGCGGAAGCATAGCGGAAGCAGCGCGCCCAAAAAACGTTGTGTTGATTTTTCACAACAGTCAATGAATCGTAAGGGTGAACAGAAAGCGACCAGCAAGAGGTTGTAAAAGCCTGAGACAAGCCCGGCCTACTTAAGATGTGTGCTTTGAGACCCAGACTCTTGTTATCCGCATTGTAGCATCACCGTACCAAAACCACGGTTGCACCGTTGCTCGCAGACCTAACCGGTCATCCATGGTCACCGCCGGTTTCGCAACGCAGCTTCACCGAAGCGGCCATTACCTGGGATGGCCGAAGACTGGTGTCACCTTTTCAATACGATATCTCTTCCTGAATTCGTGGAGCACCATTTCGAGCGTCGCCTCAAATGTGCTCTGATCAAACATCATCGTCTTCTTTGCTTCGTGAAGGTACCGCCAGTCGATAAATGCATCCTTGTGCTGGGTGAGAATGTCACGAATACCATAGTCGACGAATAGGGGGCTGGGGTGTTGTGGGTTCACTGATTGTTTGAATTCCTGATCAAGCTTCTGCTGGCTTTCTGGCAGCAAGGCATCAAACAGCTTTGTTAGGTCATGAGATTTGAGTACATTTGGATCGTCGTGATCGAAAACAAACCATGCCTTGAGCGCCAATTCCATTGAAAGGGCCAACAGCATTGGCTCCACGCCGATATGTTCGCGGTCTGCGCAGTCTTCAATCTCCCCATAGCTTTGGTCGGGAAAGCTCCTTGTCTTCCTCAGAACCGCCGTTGCGGCGTCTCCGATTCGAATAGCGGTCGATAAACGAGCGCTCATATCTAGTCCTCTTGCTTGCCTGTACTCAGACTGGAGGCCGAGGGGTTGTCATGCACGGCGACAATCTGCAAGGTTCCATGATGGCCCAAAGCCGCCGTTCGCGTCGCGCAATATATTCCGGAACAGCTTCCGAAAAGCGGACACTCGTAGCCGCGATAGACGCACGAAAAGAGCATGGTGATCGTGCTACACATACCCCGCTTAAAAGATTTGGGCGTCGAGCGAACGCACGCTTGTTGCCATACGCTTACTTGTCGCGATTAACGTTGTCTTTCTTTGAGGGATCGGGATTATCTCTAGCGTATTCACGTCCTTTGATTTTCACGACATGCGCATCTGGGTGCTCGCCTCTTTTGATCTCAGCCACAATGTTGCGCCGTGGAACATCTTTTCTGCCCCCAACATCATAATGTTCATTTCTCCCGCCTGGGCCGTCGCCTTTTCCTTTTATCTTAGTCATCTTGCCTTCCTCATTGATCAACCTTGAACCGAAGATAACAGCCGAGACGCGGGGGGCGTCAAATGCTCTGTCACCAATGATTCCCATAAGAAGATTAGCACGATTTGTCCCTAGAGTCTCGGAAGGCACAACATGTGGGAATAAGCGCCCCCCCAACCAAAAGCACTATCGGCCCTTAACCGACCTTGATGGTGTTTGCAGCGAATGACGACTTCGAGCCCAAATTCACTTTGTTGGTCGTGTTAGACTTAGCAGTCGCGATATGGGCGCGCCGGTTGCGAACGGCCCTCACCGGACATTTGATCCAAGCGCAGCGGATGACCGAAGGCAGCCCCAAACCGGGCGCTTATTGTGGTGGGTCAAAGACCAGTGGAAATTCCGGCTCGCCTAGCAAGCTAACGAAGTCGTCCGTGTCCTGAAGATAGCGAAAACCCCAAGGGCTAAGGGTCAAAAGACCATCTGTCTTGGCATCATGCTCTCGAACATCCCATAAATTCCGGACTTCGATGTCTTTGACAAGCTCGGCAAACCTATCCTGACTGAGACCGACTTCAGCCGGATCAAAACCATGATCGGCAAACCCTATGTCAACGGGATCGCTAGCGCCATTCTCCCAAAATATGGCCAGAACGCGGCCACCAAGGTACTTGTTGATAGCCTCCTGTGCCAAATACTCGGGTGATGTCACAGGACCAGGCGAAGAGCAGCAAATAGTGAATGCGCCAGTTTCAGGATCGTAACCTACTGTGGTCGGCATTGGTGGGTTCGCACTGAAACGGCCAATGATCTCGCGCGGTGGATGAAAAGACTGAATGGCCGACCGGCGCAACTCTTGAAGCGTTTGAAAGAAAGCTACACCAATCCCCACCAAGTCTGACACTTCTCCGTAGTCCAGGCGTGTTGCATACCCTCCATTTCTTTTGCGCAGGCGGAGACCATCGTTCCACAGGACGTAATCGGCATGGCAGACGCCGTTGCGCACATCGTCGCGAAAAACATTCTCAAAAGCCAGTGATAGCCTCGTCATTCCAATCTTGTGCGCATGCGCCGCGAGGTCTCGAAACGTGGCGTTAGCGTTGGGGCCGATAATACGTTTCGGATTTTGCCTTACACGAACCAGGTCTTGAAAAGGCCAAAGGTTGTACGGCGCGCTTTCAACAATACCCATCATGTTCTTTAGAGTTTCGTAGACGCCACCGGCCTCAGATAGCTGGCTATAGAGCAACAGAATTATTCGCATGTCTGCAAGGGAATCCACACGCCCCGTTGCCAGTCGTTCAGACAACTCTTCAAACACCTGCTCAGCCGTGATTGTGGTTGACCACCCGGCATCCTGCGCGCCCCTGAACTCACCGCTAAGCGCACCGGCAAAATCTAGTTCACTCATTCGACGAACGAACTTGAACAAAAGCCCAAGCTGACGGGCAGTGTCATTGATAACGGCGGTAAAGTCACTCATTGTGCTATGCTGCTCTTTGCTTCTCAAAAATGTACAAAAGGATATCGTGAGGCACAAAAATCACCTCGAATAGGCGCTTCTTGGCCTGGGGCAGTTCAACATTCCTCGCGAGTTCTCTTCAACTTTGGCGTGCGATTAATCGAGGTTCAATGACCTTGCAACTTTGCGGTGTCTGCTGTCTGCCGAACTGTCAGTGTCCAGGGAACGGCCCAGAGCGGTCTTTCGTGCCCGGCGCAGCCGATGGCCGCTCCACAGGCAGAGGCAGACGATCCACATCAAACGGTTGTCGCAGGAATCTGACCCAATCTTGAAAGTTTTCGGATTGCATGCAACGCTAGCCTTCACAGATGGGAGAACGGGCGTTGGATGAAGAACCCGACTTTGAACGTGATTTTAATATTGGTTTTCCGGCACCTCTCGATCCGCATATAGCAAGTGTATGGTTGGATACCGACGTCAATCGTTACTCCGAAGGATACCCTCTGAAATTGAGTGCATCGTTCGGGCTGGAATTCGTGACGCTAGGAGATGGAGATTTAAAGATCCCCGTAGAAATGTCGCTCCGCAAGGCCGCCATTTCAATAAGCTTTAGAGGCTGCATAGTTGGGGCAATACAAGACGACACTCCTGACCAATATCGACTCTCGACTCGGTTTTCCCATGGGAAAGCACGCGAGCTAAGTGGTGGGCTTGATGGTGGGGTTGATCGCAATGGCCCTAGCGGCAAGGTCGGAGGGAAAGGAACTGTCTCATCCAAAAAATCTGAGGCGTATGATGAAAGCCTTGATAGCGGAAAACGATGGCGTCGCACGACAGAACATTCACTGGAACTCGCGATGGAAAACGGCTCGCTTTCTCGGGAGGTAATCTCAGGGCATCCGATGTGGTTTGTGAAACCGCACCACAAAGTGGAGAAGGTCCAAGTCGTTGCTGTACTCTCCGCAAGAGCCGATTGGATACATTTTGGAAAGGTGGATACTGAAGAAGTATCCGGGAAAAGTGCAAAAAAATTTCTAGGCTGGTGGCGGCGCGCAACGAAGCGCGACAAGGAACTATACCGGCTCTTATTAAGCAAGCTTGCTGAGAAGGGCCTCCAATCGTCGGAGAGCCGAGATGCCACGCTTGCGATATATCCACACGCTCTTCGCCGATATGATCCTTCTGCATTAAATGTGGTTCCGGCCATTCCACCGTCAGGCGTTCGTGAGATCCCTGTTGATACCACCCCTCTTATTGATTTTACGGAGGCTACGCCGGAAGTTCAGATCGATATTTTGAACGCTTACAAAGTTCCTATGGGAGCCATGAACCGAATTCTAGTGAAGGCCAAGGAGAGGCCAGCACCGCAACGAGGAATGTTCAACGCTGGCAGTGCGCCTCCGACCGCATTGAATGCCCTGAAGACGTGTGTGGAAGCCAGGGATGGACGTCTCTCCAAGGATGAATGGGATATTCTCAACCATAACCGTAGCCGCCACGACTTAGTCGCTTTGAATCTTATTGCTGTAGACGGAGATATGGTGATTTCACTTGTACCCGATGGTGTCGATCCGGAGGATGCGCTTAGATACGAGGCAAGAAAAGCACCAATGCTTCAAAAGACGCGTGAGGTACTGCTCGAAAACCCTAATGCCAAGGGAATCGAGATTGGGGAAATAGTTGGACGCACTTTTAATCGGCGTTACGATTCAGACAAATCAAAGCTGCGGGTTGGGAATGCCTTGAGAAGATGGGCGTTTTGGCTAGAAGAGGGTTTGATTGATCCACAGAATTCTGACGGCCTCGCTCGCTTAAGAGCGTCAGCAAGAAGTGAGCAACCTGGGGTCGGTGCGCCGACCGCCGCTACACCTGAGAATTTGGCGCTTGCACAAGAAGCGCTGGATAGGGGAGAGCGAGCGGAAGATATAGCCAAACGTATCGGAGTGTCGCGTGCCGGATTCTATGGCTGGGCATCTCGCGGATTGCTAAGTTTGCCAAGTAAACGCAAACCCAAAGACAAATAAATGCTGCAGAAAAACGGGCTGGCAGCGTTGCACGTTGTTTCAATGAAGTCGTTCACTTTCTTCTTATAGTTGGCGCTGAACGGAAACCAATGGTTTAATCTCTAAAGTCCGCTTCTGCAGCTTCGCTGCCGTTCGTCCGAGACGCAGCGAATGTCCGCAATCCGCCCTTTATATCTCAATTGGCCCAACAAACCGATAACGATCCTTAGCACTTTGCAGCTTCTTGGCCGTGTCCTCTGGTTCAGCCTGCGCCATGTCTTTTAGCCCCTTGAGGGTCGTGTCCAAGAACTCTGGCAGGTCCTCACCCTCAACGCCATGTAAAGCCGCCAAAGTGATGTGAGACCCAAACACCTGCCGCATGATCATGCTGATGTGGGTTTCTTTGTGAACTTCCTTCATCGGATTGGGGTCAGCGCCGCTGCGCATCTCGGTTAGATCATCGTTCATTTCTGCGACCACCGTTTCCCAGATCAGATGATTGGGCCAACGGCTTCGATTGGGATCACCGTTGGGGGCGGTGTAGCGGACAACCTCACCTGTGTGCCGGACGAGATCACCAAAGAGGTCGAACAACTGCCCCCACGTCCGGATGCCCCATGTATCTTTTAGGTAATCTTTGCCAGCCCTGAACTCGATCCGCCACACGCGGCTGTTGGCGGGATCGGCGGCGTCTATATATGTTATATAGGGGGCGGGCTCCTCTATATAGGATAATATAGAGGAACTGGGGCCAGCATGAATTTCCCTACGTACCGTATCGTACTGTAGCAGCGGCAACCCTTGCCTGCGTAACGTATCGTTCCAGATGGCCCACCAATGTGTTTTGGATCGTGCAATCACCTCGGCGCGTTTGTCGTATACGATGACCTGGCGGTTGGGCATCTTCCCTAGCGTGACAGATGTGGTCCGTCCCGGTTTCCCGTTCACTGATCTTTCGTTATCGGTGATATGGTCCCGTCTGCCGGTGCCGCTGTGCATCACAAAATGATCCGGCTGCAAAGTGAAGTCAGGAGCAAAAACGTCAACGCAGAAATCTACGCGGGCGATGCTGACGTCTTCGGGATGGAACCGGATGCCCCACGCGGCCAGAGTGTCCTCTACATGGGCCTTGGCGCGGCCCAGACCATTGAGGGCCAGAAACCGCGAGCCAATGCTTATACGGATGCCCCAAGGGTCTTTGGGGTGCGGGCGTTTGAATGCCCATGACGCGCCGTCTGCCCCGCCGTCCAACAGGAACTGGTAGCCTGCGCCGCCATGGTGCTTGAGGTGGAACTCAACGTCGCGATAGGTGCAAAGCACGGGGGCATTGTCCGTCTTGGCGCGTGACTGTTCGCTTTCCAGATGCGCCAAAAACTCTGGGGGCAAAGCAGCCTTGATTGATAGGGCAATCGTATCAAAACCCTTATGCAATATGGTCATGTCGGGAATGGTGGATGTATTTCCAGAGGGGGGTGCTACTACCACCCCCCTTTGCCCGTCATCGGTGCATCGGTTGGGTTTGTCTTTGTGCGAATTGGTGCCTCCGGCGGGGCAGCTTAGGTTTTGGGGCCGAATGGGGCTTTGTTCGGGCGCATTATTTGTTCGCATTGGCTTGCCTCGCGATCCAGTTTTCCGCGCGTTCTGCGGACTTGGCGACATTCAACAGATCGGCGTGACCATAGCTGGCAGTGCTTTGCCATTGGCCCTCGCTGTTCTTGTAAGAGCGTGAAAGATCAACGGAGTAGAAGCCGTCGTTAGCCCAGATGGTGGCCGTGATAAGCCCAAGTCGAAACTTGTAGGCGGGTGATTTTGTCATGATGAATTCCTTTCGGATATGTTGAAGACAGGCAAAGAAAAGGCGCGAGGTCGCGAAACCCCGCGCCTGTTTGAAAGCCTTTCGGCCCCAAAATCCTCTCAGGTGCTGCCAAGCCCTGAGAGGCAAAACTGAATTAGATGGTTTGGCTGGTATTGCTGACCGTGCGGGCCGCAATCCACTTGTCCAGATCGGTGCGGCGGTAGCGGACTGAGCGGGATGAGACTTTTACAAAGTCTGGTCCACCGCCACGATGCCGCCAATTTTGCAAGGCGCGGACAGAGTAGCAAAGAATGGACGCGGCTTCGCGTTCATTTACGAGAGTGGATTTGTCTGTTTCGTCGATGTGCATTCGGGGACCTCACGTTGGTTGCGTTGCTTGATGTGAGGACAAGGTACGTAGGCGCTGGATGGTAAAAAACGAAAATCGGCACCACTAAAACAAGAAAGTTGGCGAAAATAAAACATAATGAATCCAATATGTTATATTAAATAGAAATCGAAGTTCCTAAAATGGAAAGTTTTCTAGCCTAAGATTTTGGGCGGCCCCGTTGACGCCAGCTATCTGGCGCATAAGCTCTCCACAGATCAGAGAAAGTAGTCTTGCCATTCGGGGAAAAGGTCTTTTGAAAAAGGTGTTCACCATCGTCCTTGTTCGGCTTTTGGGGGCTGACGGTAATCCAGTTCAGAAACCAATCACGCATATCCGCGAACTGTTCAGGACCCTCGCGCTTGGCTAATCGGACCTCGATATCGAGAGGGCCGTTATGCCAATCATCGAAAGCCTTCCGCTCTACGAAGCCTGTAGCGCGCCTTATGCTGCTGAGGTCGGACGGCGCATAGATCAAGGATTGTGCAAAACTTACGCGAAAGGTGGAGTGACGCGCCCATTCGTCCCAATTAACCTGCATACCCGTCCCAAAAATCAAAGCCAGTTCACCACGACTGAACGCCCTCACAAGGCGTCGCTGAACACTAGCACCACGCTCAAAACCTGCTTGGTTCTGTTCGGGACCACGCAACGCCTCGCTCAACTGATCGCGTTTTGTCCTAGCAGCAGCCGAAGCCGTTTCAGCGGACTTTATGTCCTTCTGGTGCGATAGGTATTCTGCGTCAGATGCATTTTCGGGATAATGCATACGCAGGAATTTTGCATGGCCCAGTTGTTGGTCAAATTCTCGCGCAGCGTTCTTCTGCTGTTGGCGCAAGGCAGATAGATCAGACTCTGGTCCGTATGTGGTTTCATATCCTGTCCAGAGGTCGCCATACATTGCGCGACCAGTGCGCCAATGCACTTCACTCAATACATAAAATAGACGGTGGTCCCACATCGCGCGATCCTCAAAACATGCCGCCTAACGGTGACCTGAGTTTTACTCGAAGGTACTTAAACCGCCTTCTGCCTTGAGAATCCACAGCTTCCGCCGTGGATGGCGTGTTAGCTCACTACGCGCAGCTTGGTTTGTTGCATAACCGGTCGCTTCATAGCGCCCGCCAAGCGACTGGCAACCGATCCTGCGGCTTTCTGTACCGCCTCATCTGCAAAGTGAGAATATCGCAACGTCGTCTGCAAGTTTTTGTGGCCCATGATCTCCTTCAATAGGAATGGATCAATGCCGCTCATAACCGCAACGCTGGCGTAAGTATGTCGCAGGTCATGCATACGCACATCAGCTATCCCAGCTTTCGCTTTGATCCGCCGCCATGGTTTTTGAAGGTTGATCAGGTGGCCTTCGTCGCTTTCTCCTAAGATTACATATGGATTACCGGCCACACGCGGCAGCGACATAATCACTTCATAGGCTTCGTGCGGGAGCGGAATGCGCCGCCGTCCCGTCTTACTGTCGGGCAATTCTAAATGGCGGGCGGTCACATAGTCCCAGCGCAGCGTCAGAATCTCTCCTAAGCGGCAACCTGTCAGGAGTAGGAGGTATATCGCCGAAACTGCGTAAGGCGTTTCCTGCCCCGTTTCCAGCGCCTCAGCAAGGACGTTCCCGAGCCTTGCTTGCTCTTCATCTGACAAGTAGCGCTTTTTCTCTTCCTCTTTGAATTTCTTAATCCGCCGCGCAGGGTTCGCACCGTCTTTTCGCATGCCCCAGTCTTCTGCCAGATTGAACATCTTAGACAGGATGCTAACCGCGCGGTTTGCCATATATGGCCTGTCATGCATGCCATGATGAAATGCCACAATTTCTGCGCGGGTGATATCAACGATCTTGCGCGGCCCTAGTTTGGGTTTGATGCAGGTTCGAATAACAATCTCATAGCCCTTGCGGGTTGACGGCTTGCAGTGGTGTTCAGCGTACTCGGACAGAAACCGGTCACACAATGCTGCCATAGACGGCGCGCGCAAATGCTCCTGACGATCCTCAGAAGGGTTGCCGCCTTTCGCAACCTCCCCTAAGAGCTTGCGCGCTTCGTTGCGTGCTTCCTCAGCGGTCAGCACGCCATGCTGCCCAATTGAGCGCCGCCTAGTTCTCCCAGCCGCCCGGTATTGAACGAGGTATGATTTGCGGCCTGACCCGAACACACGCACACCAAATCCAGCTAGTTCTTCATCCCAGACCAGATAGTCAGCGTCGCGGACCTCCAGCGCTTCGACCGATCTTTTTGTCAGCTTCGACATTGATTAAACCTCTTCAGTTTGCTCGCTCCTCACTCCATTTACGGAAGCACTACGGAAGCACTGAGCAGCGAATTATGGCGTTGAAGATGATTCATGAGCGCACAGGTCGTCAATAATAAACGTTCATTATCAACTATTTATGCCAGTTGAGCGTATCTTGGAGAATTCGGGCGAAATGCCCCTGACGCGGCTGTTAATCAATTGGTCGTAGGTTCGATCCCTACCGCCGGAGCCAATTTCCCCTAAGTGGTTGATTTTATTGGCAAGGCCTCGACCAGAGTCGGAGCCACCTGTGCACGTGCACAAACTGGTGCACAGATGCGTGCCCAAACTGGTCCACACCTTCGATTCTTGGATGCCCTGAAACCGTTTCGGAGCTTCCGGCTATGACCAGAGTCGCACATATTCCCTACCTTGAAAAACGTCCCTCAGGCTTCTTCTTTAGACGCCGCTTTCCCAAAGCCTACTTAGGGATAAAGAACCCTGGTCCAACTTCTGCACTCTGTCTGTCGTTGCGAACCGATGTCCTCTCCGAAGCGACATGTCTTGTCCGCGCGCTGACCGCGCTCACGGACCTGGCCGTCGCGCTGACGACGGAGAGACCAGTGGATCATTTGAGTTCTGAGCACGTGACGTTGCTGACTGAGCTGGCGCGCTTTCAAATTGCAGCCCATGAGGCTGTGCGCGCTTCTGCAGAACCGCGCTCGGAAGAAACTGCAAACTTCGCGGCAAAAGCTGAGCACGCCATTCAAGACATGCTGCGCCGCGCCCTGGCCCTCGGGGATCGGACACCAGTCATTGAACCTCTGCGGGAGGCGGCCCAGCGCATGGGGGTATCGCTGGATGAAACCAGCACTGGCTGGCGCCAGCTGGCCTTCGAAGCTCTGCGGGTGATGATGGACGTATCACGTGAGCGCGAACGGCGTGAGGTTGGAACTTACGAAGCACCGACACCGGTCTTCCGCTCGGTGATGGCGAGCCGCTCTGCCACCGACACTGCCGAACCGCGGGCACTCTCAGTGCAATCGGCAGTACCTGCCTTTGCGATCCCAGCCGTCAACGCTTTTCCTACAGCTCCTACAGCTCCGAAGATCATGCCGTCCGTCACGGCCTCGGTCGAGCCCGTCGTGGTCTCCTCATCGCAAGACAAGAGTGAAACACCGATACGCCCGCCAGCGATCCAAGACACTGGGCCGAGCCCGCAAAGGCCCTCCAGCCCCGAGGCGCCGCCCTCCAACGACGCGTCCTTGGGTGATGAAACCGCATTCCGGATCAAATTGCGTCCGCCACGTCTCGAGAACATCGACCTGCGTGACCTCTCGCCCGAAACGCAGGCGGTTCTGAAGAACAAACCGCGCGGGATCAGCCTCCTTGAGGGAATACAGCTCATGAAAGAACTCAAACTCGCCGGGTACGGTGAAGACTTTTCTGTCGAACAGACTGGAGATGAAGGCGCGGGCAAAAAGTGGAAGTCCAACAGTGGCAGCAAAGCGAATGTTTGCGAAAAGTTCTGGGTAGAGTTTGTCGGCGATGTCCCGTTTGAGGATGCAGATCGGGATGCCATACGTGACGCCATGAAAATTCTTCCGCAACTGCCCTACCAACACTCAAAGGGCACCGACAAATTTGTGGCGAAGAATGGTTTCAGGGTCCTCGTTGAGGAGCTCGACGCTGAAGAGGAACACGCGGAAAAACAGGCTTTGAAAGCCTTAGGCAATGGTCCTGACGTGACCGAAGCAGACCGTGAAAAAGCGCGCCTCGACGCCCGGATCCCGCGGCTGCGCGCAGAAACCCGCGCCAAACACCACGGCTACATCAAGTCTGTCGGAAAAATGCTTTATGACCTCCAGCTGATTGATCAGAACCCATTTGAGATCTGTAGCGTTCCTAACAAGCTTAAAGCCAAGTGGAAAAAGAACGAAGAGAAACGCAAGCGCGTGTGCTGGGACGACCGAATCTACACCCTTTTGGAATCGCCAGCTTTTCAGGGCCCCTTCGAGGATCCAGGCGAACCCCTCTATTGGATTCCGCTTCTCGCTCGTTTTATGGGCCTGCGTGAAGAAGAGGCCTGTCAGCTCGGTCCCGATGACTTTGGCACCGACCGGGGCATTGCTTATCTCGACGTGAAGGTTCTCGATGCAAACAACGTCAAGACCTTGGAATCGCAGCGTCGTCTTCCGGTGCATCCAGTTCTGATTGAATTGGGACTTCTTCACCTTGTTGAGTTCCGCCGACGTGCCGGCAAGCATCGCCTGTTCATAAATTTGACCCGGGGCAAGACCAAGGGGACATACTCGGAGAACTTTACGAAGAACTGGGGCTACTATCGAAAGAAACACGGCTGCTACTGGGAGGGCCTCGACCTGCATGCCTTGCGAACCTCATTCAATAGCGACCTGATGAACGAAGATAAATCCGATGCCATACGTTGCATGCTGATGGGGCATGAGCCCGCAGATGAGGGGGCAAGATCCTACGCGCAGGGGGTAAAGCTCTCCACCTTGTATCACCGCATCTGCAATATTGACGTTGATGTCTCAATGATTGCCCGTCCTTTCGGCGACCCCACAAGTGCAGCACAGCGAGGAAAAGTCGTCGGCATCCGAAGCGTAGCGACCTGATCTCTTCAGCAGGGAGCGACCACTCAGGCAGCTCCCTGGCGACTGGACGGCTTGAAACCCAGACCGGGCAGTCCGAGAGCCCTTGGCAGATACCTTTCTCGGAAGGTCACATCAATCAGCTCGAGTTACAGACAAAATAATTTTTTGTCTGTAACTCGAACATTAAAATGCTTGTGCAGGATATCCGTGTCCGGGTTGGACCTCGATCTACTGTTTGGAAGTCATAATGAAAGGGCAGGTGACATCCCGGAAGCATTGGCAACAGATGTCGCCGGTTACAGCACCCGAGGCCGCCTCCGAGGGCATACCGCGTCCGCAGCAGCCATACGCGCCTCGATCACCTCCAACATATGTCGCACGCGGCGTAGGCGGTCGCACCATATCTGAATGCGTTCGCCCCTCTCTGTGAGAATAGGCATAACGACAACGTCTCCCATATCCCCCGCCTCTGGGTCAATTGATCCGGAAAAAGCGTTGTAATGACCCACTGTCTCGCCTTCAGTTTCACTCTCCAGAAACGCAATGATCGGTTTCAATGCCGAGGCGGCTTGGCGGAGATCAATATCCCCGCTCACACTTGCTGCCCAGCCTGCCAATCTGAGCCGATCGTGGGCGCTTGCCGCAAGGTCCGCAGAGGTTATCCGTTCCCCAGCTGTTTTGAGCTCGAAGAGAGCTTTCGCGCAAAGTCTCTCGAGGGGCATTTCCAGAAAGTTTTTATGCATGACCATTTTCTCCGGTCTTCGCGCAGCACCATGCTACGCTTCAAGCTCCCCGGCAGGGATCGCCGGGGATTAGGTCATGCGCGCTTTGTCAGCATATTGCCCATATCGATTGGTCCCCGATCGGGGCCAGTTCTCTGCAGTAGACTTTCGAGCTGGACGGCCATCTGGTCGATGGCCTCCAGATCATGATCGTTCAGGCACTCAGGCCGACGCTCGTCTGCCTTTGCCAAGGTCAGCAGCTCCTGGAAGCGCTTGAACTCAGATCGCATAGGACGCGTCAGCCTTTGCGCCTGCGCAACATCACAAAACAGCTGAAGGCAATTTCGATGGGCCCGCGGTCCGCCCGCTGCCGCGACCGCGCCAAGCAGCGAATGCCCATTCTCTTGGACGAACCTCTTTATCGCAGCGATAGGGTCCTCTTCCCCGCTGTAATCAGGGGTGTCGATCATTGGTAACATATGATGCTCCTTGTCGCGCTGTCGTTCGTGACAGCAGCTTCAAGCACCCAGATCGTCTCCTTTCATGAACGGGTGTTCTGTCTCTGTCCTGCGTTCCGGTAGCAGCGGAGGTGTTCCTCGCCAGTCAGAGAGTTTCATTCTATCGGAGCGCCATATTCTCTTTCGGCCGCGCTCTCGTCAGCAAGAGCGCGGCCGAAAGAGAATATGGCGAATGTCGTGTTGAATTTTGTGTTTTAGTTATCAGCGAGATGGGTGAAAAATTGAACCTGTTCGTCTCTCGCAGCGGCAGTTGACGGAAGTTAAAGAAACACACAGAAAATGTTTAGAAAGGGGCTGTTTCATCCCGTGCGGATGATGTTGCCCCGTTCTAAACACGCCACGGAAACAACGGAAAACAAGGCATTAGACGGCAACTGGCGGCACTGCTTCAGAGGATCAATTCCGCAGTGACCTTGCGGCGTTTCTCGATGAAATCATCGAACTCACGGGCAGCCCACAATCCTTCTGAATGATCATAGTGACGGAGGGTAACGGCTTCGTCCACGTGTCTAAGCAAGGTCTTGGAGGCATATGCTCCGCCGGCAAGGACCTCTGACGCTTCGGTCGCCACGTTGTCACGCAGCCGGTGGATCGGGATGCGCACGCCGAACTCGTGCTCTGTGATATCCCCGGTCAGTCGACCAAGATGAGCCGATGTGATCGCACCGGGCTTTCCATGAACTGATGGGAATAGGTGAAGACCATCGTCGAAGATAGGTCGAAAATCCGTACGATACGCATGCAGGGCTTCTGCAAGCCCCGGGTTCTCGAAGATGACATCATAGCCTTCCTGCGCTTTTCGTGCTTCTGGATACTTCAGGGCTTCCCCAGGCAGATCAATGTGGATGTGTGACCCGTCGATCAATTTCAGTGTCCTATCGAACTCAAGCCGGGTCAGCGCACGAGCACGCTCCGGCAGCGCGGCCCCGACCGCGAAGATGAGCCCGTTTCGGAAGATCTTCGCAGCTTCCAGGCCGCGCATTGGGCGCGCGTTGGCCTCTGCCATCAGGCGAAACCCGAACCCGTAAAGTGCGCTCGCGCCAATGAGCTGGCTGCCGGTCTTTGTGGAGGGGCCTTCCACCCTTGACCGTTCCCGCCATTCTGCGACAACAAACTCACAGGCTTTGGATCGAAAACGCCCGCGTGTCGCCACCGAAAGACCAGCAGTGACCCTCTGCAGGTAATCTGCCGCCGTTCCCGTGGTGGTCGACTGACCACCGCCATCCGGCCTGATGAGATGACAGCCGTAGACGTGGAGCGAGGTGGCCGTTGGAAGAATGTTCTGCCGCCGAGACGCGCAGTATGCGGCCCAGCGGCCGAGCGCAGCGAGAACCGACTTGGTGTAATCGGCACTCCAGATCGTCCGGCCGAGAACAGCATGTCCCGTCTTCGAGATGGCAATTTGCTCAAGCAACGGAGCTCGCCACTCGATCGGTAGGGAGCCGGCCAAACGCTCCGCGGTTTGCCAAGGGCACGTATTCTGGGCCTTTGGCGAGACCCGTGCGTCCCTCAGGACGCGCGCGAAATGCGCGGTCCTTTCGGCCCCCCAGATCTTGGCTGCTATCATTTGCAGGTAGGCGAACTCCGCCAAAGCTGGGGCGCCGACCTCATCGACACGTTCCGCCAAGTGGGCAGACAATGCCTTACGCGTCGGAATTTCGTCCAGCGGCGATGCCGCGCGCAACCTACGCAAGAGTGCAAGGTGAGTGTTCATCATGTCTTGTCCGGAATTTGTAGGTGTCTCTGGACGGCCGCTCACGCGGCCGTCTTCGTCTTGGTGTTGAGGTAGGTCTGCCAGCCATCCATGACCAGCGTCTCATCAAGCTCTGCATAGTAATCCACGGTCGTCTGCAGGCTCTTGTGACCAAGCAGGCGCTGGACGCGCGGCAGGTTGTCCATGCTTTCCTTGAGCCAGATCCAGCCGACGAGGTGCCGGTAAAGATGTGGGTTGATCTGCACGCCGACCTGACGGTGGAGCATTCGTGTGACGCGTCCCAGTATTCCCCGATAGGGTGCATTAAGCTCGAATTTGACGCCTTGCTGACGCGGAAATAGGTACGGGTTTTCCTCGTCGTCAGGGTGCAGGAGGATCGGGCGGATCTGGTCGATATAGGTCCGCATCAGCCGGCTGGCGCGTTCACCCAGGCGAACGACGTAATCCGCACCGCCCTTTTTCCGCCCCTTCACTTCTGGCGCAGGGATCGAAAGAACGGCCTTGCCATCTTGAAACGCAATCCAATCGAGCTGCGCTTCGATGACATTCGAGCTTCGCGGCGCCCGCGTGAGTAGGATGTCATGGGCCAGCACGGCCGCGATGTCGCGGGCCAATTCGAGGTTGATTACGTTGAGGCGATCTGGGAGTATTCCGGTCTTCTTTCTCGCGGCTTTTCGCAGCCTATCGATCTCGGTGTTGATCCCGCTCATCACGGTGCCGGACAGGTCGATCGTCGACTGGATCCGTGACTCAGTAAACTTCCGCAGTTTAGCTTTGTTCTTTGGCGCAATACCGCGGCGACCAGTCTCGTAAAATTGGATCAAACTTTTGATGTCATCAACTTCCGGATCTGAACCGCCCGCGTAGCCGATGGCGATCTTTCTCATCGCCTTGAGCACCGAAACAAGGTAGCCCGTATCCTTCCGCCCCCCATTCGCTTTGGACAGAGCTTTGGCCGCCTCCGTCAGGTATTCATAGTCGACCAGCTCGCGCAGGCTGGTCACGACGATGTCGTGCGATCCAGCCAGCGCCTTGGCCAATGAAATCACGTAGCCACGGCGAGTTGCGATGGTCTTCTTTGACCAACGCGCATTCATTGTGAGGAAGCCATATTCCCGCATCTTGGCTTCGCGGCGCTCGATCCGCTCTTTCTTGTCGGCCTGGCCGCGATGCTTTGATTTTGCCGCAATGCTATTGCGCAAGCGGGCCTTTTTTTCGCAAACTGGCTTGGCTTCCTCCCGATCCAATTCAGCCAGGAAGGCCTCATAGGTCGAACCGTCACGGGATGCATCCCCGGACGCCCAGGGGGCCAGGCAGGTGTCGTACTCGTTTAGGAGATCTTTCAGTTCTCCTGTGGCCACGCCGAACTTGTCGCGGCGATCAGAAAACGGCGATGCTGCGGCCACGAAGCCGAAATGCGATGTCGAAAGGTCAGTTTGCATATGACGAAGTAGCGTGACCACGTTCCTTACATGCTTCCGGCACTTTGCCTCGGTCACGACCCCTGTCTCGAGCCGGTAAGCGTAGTAGTCTGCCAGTGTTTCGCTGGCGATCTGCTCAGGCAGAATGCCGTGATCGAACAAATATACGAAGAACGGGCCTGCCTTCAGCCGACAGTCCGTCGGAATATCGGAGTCTTTCACGGCTGCGTACGCATTAGCCCAGATGCCCCCGATATCTGCGACACCACGTGGGCGATTCCGCCGGTTATACCGATCGATTGCCGCGAGCATGTCGCAATTGTACGTGGAGCGGCTGGTTGGTGAGAGGCCGAGACTTTCTGCATTGTGCTGTTCGAAGAAGTCGATCACATCGTGTCGGCAGACGCGCTTGTTTCCGTACCAATTTGCCTTCGCCATAATGCTGTGGACCCGGCTCGCCCGAGTCTTCTCTCCGGACATTCTGAGCTTCTCGATTAGTTCATACCATGTCATTGGCTTTGAATGGGTCTCAGCGGTCAGAAGGTCCCGACCGATCGCCTCTGAAAGCGCCGCCAGCGTACTGTGGCGCGGCTTGAGCCCCTCGATTGACAAGATGTCGGCAATCGCCTTGGCGTTGAGCCCGGCACGCAACGACAGGGCACGCTTAGATTCACCAGTTTCAGTGAGGTGTGCGCGAATTTCATCACGAAATGACATGGTCTTATCCTCCTGTAGATAGCGACCGTCACTCTTCGTCGAGCTCGAGATCTGGCCTTCCGTCATCAGAAGGCCAGGATCGATGCTCGAAAATGAGGACGTCTTCTTCGGTGGCGAACCAGCGGCGACCCAGCTTCCGGGCTGGCAGTTTTACCCGCCCACCCGCAGTAGGGCAGCCCTTTCGGATCCAATTCGTAATGCAATGCGGCGTGCAGCTAAATCTCGAGGCAAGCTCTTCTGTGGTATATAATTTTCTTTTCATTTCCCGTTTCTCCTCTTCCGGCAAGAGCGGAAATAGGGAAACGGGATCGGCATCCAAAATACCGGTTTGAGAATTTTGGAGTTCAGTCGAAAAAAGGTTCGAGCGAGAAGCCCCCGCTTGAACCAAGCATCTTCAGCACCATAGGAAAGCTGTCCGATTTTTGCTCGGTAGAAGGTATAGCAATCGCCTTCATGAACCTTCCGCAGATTCACGCAATGTCTCTCCAAGGCTCCGTAGCATACTGAGCCTCTCATGCGAGGAGGAAGGTCGTTGCGGTTTCACAGTGTAAACATCGCGCCCTGGCTCCAGCTCGACCGTGCAGCCAAGTCGCTGTAGGAGTTTCGCCGCATTATCCGCGATCTTTTTCCGCCGGCATCGATCGCCGTTTGTTCCTGAAACGGAAATGAATGCTAAACGATCCGGCGGACCGTAATGTGACTGCGCGGATAGTCTCAAAGTCGGCAGATCTGGATTAGCAAGCCGTAATGCAACCTCCGCCCACCCCAGGTATCTGCTCCGTTTGTCAAAAGTGTTCAATTCGCCCTCCTGATCGCTATCAAATAGAAGATTGGCTCGATCTCTCAGAGACGAAGGAAAAATTTGTGAATGTCTGTCGGAGCCATACTGCAAGTATCAACAAAATTCAGAAACCAATGGGTTTTTGGACCCGTTAGATTGGTTAAAAACTGAGCTAAGCGGGTGTGTTTCAGAGCGCGGGGAAATTGCGACATGGAGCGGGGATTTTGCGGCATAACGGGGGGGAATTGCGACATAGTGGGGGGATTTTGCGACATAGCGGGGGGAAGTTGCGACATACCCCCTCACATTGCATTGTTAATAAAAGGAAATTCCGCCTCTGAATTAAGGAATTAGAGAATCCCCTGAAAGAGCCGCTGCGCGGCAGTTTTGCTGGTGATTTGGAGAGGCTTCTTTCAAGCCGTTCGAGATCGTCAGGTTATTTTCATCGTGGCGGGGAAAAAGATTTTTTTGTCGGCGCGGAAAGATCCATATGATTCTTGTGTCAGGTGCACTTGCCGCTAAGCAACTCCCTGTCGGTGCGATTTACTGCGGCGCGCAGCAGTCGGTCTGTAACGGCAGCGAGGGTTTAGGGCGGTGACACGGGTCGAACACGTGCGACCTCATGAAAACGCATTGCGCTGGGTTTCCCTGGCGCAGTGCAGCTGTCGACACCCGGGTTCGGCGGCATCCCCACGCCATCTTCGGATGACCGTGAAACGGACTTCCTGCTGCGGCGCGCAGTAGTAAGAAGTTCGAGGAGCGGTCATCTGAAGTTGGTAACGGGACAAGCGATAACAGTCTGCAAAGACAAACCGCTGATCGCCAAGCTAAGACGCTTCCTGGTCAGCAAGATCAGAAAGGAACTCCGAAACCGGTGCTACGCCGGACATCCACAAAAAATCCCTTGCGCGGGTTGCGGCAACGTAAAGCAGGTGACGCTCTGTAGTCATGATTTCATCAAGATGACCCTCGTCTCTCGCAGCGAGCAGACGCTTTTCGTCGGGAATGACGTTGTGTGAAAGACGAGGAATGGCGACCGCCCTAAATTCCGCTCCCTTGGCATCGTGCATTGTCGTCACCCATGTGTTGAGCATTGAAAATTCTGCCATTTGATCCTCGGAGCGAACCAGAATAGCGATCTCTTCGCGTGTTAAACCTGTTTTCAACAGGCTCTCTACCCATGCTTTAAGCTCAGCGAATTCCTCTTCAAGATTATTGAAGACCCTGATGGCCGGTGCAGGCCCATCAAAGACAGACGTTACGCCCAAGCGGTTTTCCTCCGCGCCATCGGCCTCGATCAGTGTCTCTGGTAGCAAGGTATCGCTCCGCTTTCGGATTTGGTGCGAGGTCCGGTAATTTACCTTCAAGCTGCGGGATCTGCCACGTACGTCTACGCGAGCAGCCGACCAAGGGAAGGGCGCGCGAAAAATTCTCTGACCGATATCACCGGCAAAGAAAAGGCCGTTTGGCTCGCCCGCACACTTGGCACCAAGCAACATCAATTCGGGCACAGAGATATCTTGCGCTTCGTCAACAATGGAATGTGTGAACGGCCACGGCCCACTTTCCCGAAGTGCATGCGCGCAAGCGGCTTCGGTCGTCAGGTTCTCTCGCCGCAGCCTTTCGCGGACTTGTTCGAAAACCTGCCAGAGCGCATCTCTGTGAGCTGCTGCCATTCGTTGCTTTCGGCCTAACCTTGGTAAATCGCGGTATGTATCCGCGTCCGAAACATTCCACGCATCCACAATCAACGTCCACTCATCGAAGAGGAAGTCCGGATCGGATGACAGCCCTGAGTGGGCCGCTGCGTCCTCGAGAAAATGGCGCAAGGTCGTCTCATCGACGATTTCGATCGGGCCAAATTGATCTGCGTGCAGTCGTTGGATAACCGTCCCGAGGTCTTCTACAAAGATCCGGGTACGTTTGTCTTGCCGGGCGATCAAGGGCAGTTTGCGACGTAGCAGGTCGGCAAGTCTGCGATTAAATGTTGTGAGCAGCACCCGTGCATTTGGATCCGACGCCAAGCGCACGGCGCGGTGCAGGGCCACGATTGTTTTGCCGGTGCCCGCGGATCCGATCACGCGGGCAGGGCCATAGAAATTTCGCTCTACGAACTCGCGCTGTGCAGGATGAAGGAAGACCGTCCATTTCTCCCAAGGCTCATCGAGGGCTTGCTTAAGCTCTTCGACATCCTCCACCACGCGGAAACGGCGAAGCGCGTCCGGATGCGCCCATGGGTCTTCTCCTGCGGCCACAACCGGCGCAGGCAGCGGTCTCTCACCGGTGGCCGCGGCCAGGATTGCGTCACCGGCCTCGGAGGGGAGGCGCACAGCAATATCGACGACCGTGTCTACGGTAGCATCGCGTATGGTATCGAGCCAATCTTCGGGCACGCCCCATGAGAGTAGCGTATCATCTGTTTCATCGGCAAAGATGCGCGGCAAGCGGACGGCTTCTTCGACGATCCGCTGGACAACAACATCCTCAATAGTCTCTCGGGACTCAACGATTTGGACGGCGCCAGTACGGGGGTGGTTCTCAATTCGCCGAGTCTCGGCCCAGCGGTAAGCGTCGTCATGGTGCCCAACCCAGGCGAGCAAGGTATCACCCTTGTTCTTATGGATCACCATTCGGATGTCGCGGTTTACCCTTGCGGTCCAGAAATTAGGATCACGTGCGCGATCGACGCGGTGCATGGAAAAGCCGGGAAGGCTCGGATCCATCTGGAAATCGAAAGCAGATTGCTTGACCGCCTTCTGTTCCTGCGGGTGAAGCTTGTCGAGGGCATCGTAAAAGGTGTCGGCGATACGGTGGGTCATTTGGAGGCTGTAATTGTTTTGCCAGTGTGAGGATATCGCCATTGGTTCGAACCGTTGGCGTTGCCGTCAATGATTACACCGGCAGCCTCCGCTCGGGAGCTAAACACATGATCTTTACTGAAGCGTAGACGATCATCCCCGTGTTCAACCAAAATACCAAATCTTTTTAACTCCTTAGAAAGGTCCCCTTCGCGCTTCTCCAAAGGAGTTCCAGGTGCCATCACCGTGGAACCTGCGTGAACCAGAAACCCGCCGCCAGGGAGATCTTCTCCTATGGCGTGCGCGGTCTGCTTCTCAATGTAGAACTTACCCATTTTCATGGACTCCCAACACCTTCATCACTTCATCCCCAAGGTGGTTAATCACCTTAACTGCCACACGCCCCGATTTTGGTCGTGCAAACGGCCGCGAAACGGTGCGTTTAAGTGAATCCCAAGCCTCTTCGTCGATTTCCCCCTTCAGCGTTGTTTTCAACTGCTTGTAAGGAATCTCCGCGCCGGGAAAATAGGCGTGGCGGACGAAGAAGCTTTCCTCGTTATAGTCCGTGTCGATGAACCAGCAGGCAATTTCGTCGGGCTCGCTCGATACCACTTCGCCTGTTGCAGGTTTGAAGATATCGACGCCAAGCAATTCGATGCGTAACTTATCGCCTTCTTCCTTCACCATGATGTCCGGCTCGCCGAACACCACGAATAGGTTGCCGCCGCCGGCGCGCAGGTCGTCAGCCATGTGGAGATCCGGGTTCATCCGAGCCTGCAGGATCGGCAAGCGGCCCAGTTTTCGCGTCTCTGCCGTATGGGCGTCGTAGTTGAAGGCACAAGTGATCAGAATGTCGAAGCCTGCATCCACGGCCTCACGTGCAGCGGCTATGAGGTCAGCGCGTTGCAAGGTGCCGTATTCGGGACCGATCAGGATGCCCGCCTTACGTTCGGTGTCGCCCTCCATGTAGCGCCCCTCGGCGGCGAGCCATTCGCCGGGCCATGGGGTGAGCGATGTGAAGCTGATCCGGTCGGCTTTGTCGGCCTGTTGCACGCCGGCCTTCTTTAGGTTTTCAAGGATCGCGGTGCGGTAGTTGTCGGCCTCCTGAGCGCCGGGGCTGCGTTTGCCTTGTGCGACATCATGCTCCTCGATAATCTCGCCATGCTCGTTGACCGCCTGGGTGCGGTGGGGCGAAAGACTTTCGACGGTGAAGGGCCCGGCGACGCGGACGCGTTTCTTGTCCTCATAGGGCTTGTCATAGAGGAATTCATGATCCGCCTTAGCAGCGATCGAGGCATCGATTTCTGTCTGTCTTTCGATGCGCGCGGTCCAGAAATCGGCGAGTGCGGTCTTGGCGGATTCGGGCCAGCCCGCGGGGGCCTCGCGCGGGACTTCCCATTCCATGAAGCCGTTTGCAGGGGCCGCCTCGCCGCTGGGCAAGGTAACCTCACCCTCGGCGGTGAAGTCGATCTTTTCGCCTTTGCGCCCGCCAGTCTCGACCGTAAAGGGCATGGGGGTGCTCTTAAGAGCAGCGTTGAGCGCCGTCCGGGCGGCGTCAACGGCGGGTTGCTTGTTGGCCCAGATCTCGTCGATCTCGGTGTTGTTGGCGATGGATTTGAGAGTGATATGCGGCACGCGTTGGTAGACGAAGCCGTGGCGGATGTCGTTGTAGGTGGTGGCGGTTGCGGGGCTTCGCCGCGTGAGCTCGGCCTCCTTCTTTTGCCCGGCCTCGCTGTCCTTGAGCAGATACCAGGGGTATTTCGCACCCATGATCCGCGCGCGGGCGAGTGCCAGGGCCACGCGGGAGGTGTCGATGGTGATCCAGCGCCGGCCCCATTGCTCGGCCACATGGGCAGTGGTGCCGGAGCCGCAGGTTGGGTCGAGCACGAGATCGCCGGGGTCGGTGGTCATGAGGAGGCAGCGCTCGACGACTTTCGTCGAGGTTTCCACGACATAGCGCTTGTCTGATGCGAAACCTGCTACAACCGTGTCGGTCCAACTGTTCGTATGAGCGAAGACACCAAAATCATCAATGAAGCGAGCATAGTAAAGCTTCGTGCCAGTCGTTACGATGCGATCTGCTTTCAAGAGACGACCGACGCCGATTTCACCTGTCTTCCAGTAGCCCTTCCCTGGGCGAATACGCATCCCCGCGTACGGGATTGGAAAGTCTCCGGGTGGTTTCGGGCTCGTCAAGTTATCTACACGGTAGATTTTCAACCCATCGTCGATTTCCCCAGGCCTTTGCTTTTCTACACGAGTCATCGACCGCCGAGTTCCGTCTGGCTCTTGAATTCTGGTATATGCGGAGGCACCTTCGCCGCCAACAGATTTGACAATATAGGGTTGGCGATACTTCAGTTGCCCTTTGCTTTTTGCAGACCAGAGGATGTAGTCTGAAACACCTGCAAGATATTCGGCTGTTTGCCCACTCGTTTTCGAAAACGAAATTTGGCTGACAAAATTCTCCTCCCCGAACACCTCATCCATCAGCGCCCGCACCCGGTGGACGTTCTCATCTCCTATCTGGACGAAGCAGGAGCCGCTCTCGGTCAGGAGTTCCCGCGCCACCACCAGACGGTCGCGCAGGTATTGCAAGTAAGTGTGAATGCCGTCGCGCCAGGTGTCGCGGAATGCCTTCACCTGCTCGGGCTCGCGGGTCAAATGAGCCAGCTTGCCATCCGTCACATCTCGAGATTTCGTGGACCACTGGAAGTTGGAGTTGAACTTGATTCCATAGGGCGGGTCAATATAGATCGCCTGCACCTGACCTTTCAGCCCCTCACGCTCGGTCAGGCTGGCCATGACCTGCAGCCCGTCTCCGAGGATCATCCGGTTCGACCACTTGCGGTGGTGACGGTAGAATTCGATCTCGGCCTCGCGGTCTTCCTCGCTCAGCCCAAAGTGATCAAAAAGGTCGACGCCACTGCCTTCGCCATTGCGTTTGCCCCCGGCGCGGAGGTCTTCAATAATCGCCTTGGGATGGACCTGCTCCTGAAGATAGATCGGCGGCGCATCCACGGTTAGCGCTTCTTGGTCGATATCCTTGCCGCGCCAGATCAGTTGCGGGTCAAGGTCCGGGTTGCGGGTCTCATAGGCTGCCTTGAGGGGGGCGGCATCCGCCGGGTCCATCATGGGGGCGAGTTCGGGCGTAGGAATGTTCACGCGCGCATCGTCGTGGGTGATCGGCTCGATGGGGGTGGTCTTGTCGGTCATTGGTTCAGTTCCAGTACATCAGAAATGGCAGCGACATAGGCTTTCCGACGCTCTTCCATCCATTCAATCATTTCGTTCCAATTGCTTTCATCAAGGTAAGATTTAGGAAGTCTCTCCCCCATGACATGACCATTGGGATCTGCGTTGTATTTTGAGGAGCCGAGCCTCGCTACGAGTGTGCCAGCATGTGCCGAAAGGTGACGCTCGGCTGAATTTTTTCTGTCGCCCCATCCGCCGCGGACATATATGCCTGCCGTCTTTTCACCGATCCATATCGATATCTGGATGTCACCGTCGGCCAGCTTCGTATAACTGTTCCAACCGCGCTGGACTTTAATACCTTCCAACCCGGATGCTGGATGCTGTTCCAGATATCGGGTCCAAAATGCTGTCCTCGTATCACTATTTGCATCACGCCCTGAAGTGGCCTCACGCCGTTTCTGGGTCAATGCGCGCGACCAGCCATCAGGTTTTTCGACGACTTCAAAAATTGGTGCGAACGGGCTGTTCCCGATCCTAACTACTCTCGCTTTAACTGCGAAAAAGGAGAAACCATCCGAAGTGTGCTCGTTAAGCCAGCGGATTGCTGAAAGATGCGGTTCGCGGAAGGCAGGGGCAATCCAAACAACCGTTTGTGCTTCAAGACCAGCGAGATAGGTCATGATTTGGCCCAGGTGCGTATGGTCGGTCTTCTCAAGTTGGTTCTCGATCAGGACGACGCTATCATCCATTGGGTTTCGAGCGAGGATATCTGCGGAAAAGGTTTCGACAGCGACTTCTGTTCCTGTCAATTCCAATGGCATGCCGATGCTTTCGGCTAAGTGATCGATATTCTCTGCGAGCCAAGGCGTGAACTGAAGTGCTTCATGCTTCCAAGCTTCGCGCAAAGGTAAATCTTCGAGTCGGCCGAATTGAATGTCGGTCATGCTGTAACCTTGCCCAGCATGCCTTCAATGGCCTTGTCCAGCGCTGGTCCGAAGTCATGAACTTCGCTTAGTTCGGCAAACCCCCAATGACCATAGGTGCCAAGCCTATTTATGGCGGGAATCCACTTGCCTCGCATGGTTTCGGCTTTCAGCATCGCGTCATGCCCGCGGTACCCTTTTACTTCGATCAGCAGCGTTGCCAGCTCGGGCGTATTTAACCGGATCAGAAAGTCCGGTCGATAGTGGCGCGGCTCTCCTTCGACAAGGTAGGGTACGTCCAATCCGAGATTGTGGTTCTTGGCATAGGAGAGAACCTTTGGGTGTTCTTCAATGGAGGTAGCCAGTTTGTCTTCCCAGTCACTGTCTGTGATGATCCAATTAAGATGGCTCTTATTGGGGTGTGGCTGATAGCGCGTCGCCTTTGAGGTGTTGAAGTTGACACCAAGGGTGGTTCCCGTCGGGTTGTAGGGATCAAGAACCGCGCGCAGAATGCTGTCGCCGCCTGGTTTATCGATCAGGGCACCGAAGATCATATCGCAGACCTCATCGGCGATCTCGCGGTAGAGAAGCTGAGCAGGGACGGTCCCACCTGTGCAGCGCAGGTGCTCTTCGGAAAGCCATTGGTTGACGATGCGCTTGGCCGCAGGGATCAAGTGCATGCGCGGCTTCTGGTTCGCATCCCGAAGTTTCTCAAAAACCATGTGTTTAGCCACATGATAGGCGATAGTGGATTGGCGGGTCGTGCGAAGGTGCTCCAAAGTAAGCTTTTCGCTCTCGCCAACGATCCCTTGCATTGTGACTTCGGCGGCCGAGGTTTTTTCCGGAGTGAGCACATAGGGCTCCATCTCAGAAAAATCGACGTCGAGCCGGTCCGATGGCAAGTCTGCGACATAGCCCGTCACTCGGGGGAAGGTGATCTCCAGATGGTCTCGTTGAGGCGAGATGGCGCGTACATTGATGACATCGCGGGGCTGCTGTGGGGGAGCGACCCGAGGCTGATCTGAGAAATTTAGTCCATCTATCCCCATGATGTCTGCATATTCGGTTTGGAATAGGCCCGTTTCAGGATCGGCATCATAGGACAGTCGGCGGAGGGCGCGGCCGATGACCTGTTCACAGATTAATTGAGTGCCGAACGCCCGCAGCCCGAGAATGTGGGTGACATTGTTGGCGTCCCAGCCTTCGGTAAGCATAGAGACTGACACAACACAGCGGACCTGTTCGCCTAAACGCCCTTTCTTGCCGACGGTGTTCATCACCTCACGGAGAATGTCAGCATCTGTTAATTCGTCTGCTTTGTCTCGTTCAGCCTGCTCCCGGCGGAAAGCTTCGATCTCCTCTGCGTGAGCATGGCGGAACGATTTGTCCACATCGCCACCAGCCTCCAACGTGGCACTGTCGATCAATACGCTTCGGGGCCGTGGCAAGCGATCACCATCGGACGAGAAGTTCGAAAACAAATCGCATTTGCCCGGAATGGTCTCAATCGTGCCGTCGGTGTTCTCGCGCTCATAGCCAGCCATATAATCGCGCAAGAGTTCCGAATTAGTCGTATTGTTACAGACGACGATAAACACTGGTGGAATGCCCACTCCTTCGGCTTCCCACAGTTTGAATGTTTTCTCGTAGTGTCCATAGAGCGCATCAATCGCAGTCTTCAGCGGGATCGGTAGACTTTGCGGGTCAGGTTTTGCGCCGCGGGATTTCTTCGGCATCTTCTTCCCGATAGCATCCCATAGCTTGCGGTAAAGCGGCTCAGGTTCTCCTGGTAAATTGTCGGCGACGGGAACACGCGGTAGTTTCACGATCCCACATTCGATCGCATCCATCAGCGAAAAATCGGAAATAACCCATGGGAACAACGTGCCTTCGATCCAGCCAGATCCGGAAAGAAAAAACGGTGTCGCGGAAAGGTCGTAGACGATTTGAACGCCCAGCTTGCGTTTTGCCGCTTCGATCCCCGAAATCCATAGGCGTGCGGCTTCGGCGTTCTCTTCCGCTTCCTTGCGGGCATCCCCCGTCAATTTCGGGCCATCGGCGTTCGGGCGTTCACGATAGCAATGGTGCGCTTCGTCATTGATCACGTTTATGCGGCCAAGGCCCATGAGTTCCGGCATGACCCGCTGAAGCATCTGACCTTCGGTTTCTAACGTGGTCAAAGCGTCACCATGCCCCTCAAGGGCAGAACGCGTTCCTTTAGCGAGCCGTATCCGTTCACGCAGTTTGAAGGCATGGTAGTTTGTCAGAACAATCTTTGCGCGCTGCATATCCTGCATAAGGTCGTCCGGGACGAGATTCAGCTTTTTGTAATAGCTGTCGGCATCGTTTGGCAGGAGCACCCGCAGCCGATCCCGGATCGTGATGCCTGGTGTGACGATGAGAAAACCGCGCGAAAAGGTTTTAGAATTAGGACTTCTGACGGAATTGAGCGTCTGCCACGCGATCAGCATCGCCATCACAGTGGTCTTGCCCGCTCCGGTGGCCAGTTTCATGGCGACCCGGAAAAGATCTGGGTTCGCTTCTACATTCGCAGCCTCCAGTCTACGTCTGACGCGACGGCCTCGTTCACCTGTTCTGGGAGCAACTTCGGTCATCCAGATTGCCGTCTCGACCGCCTCCAACTGGCAAAAGAAAGGTCGAATGACCTGGGTCTCGTCACTCTGAATAGCACGCCAATGCTGAAGCAAGCGCTGGGTGATCGGAGAGACTTGCCAGTCGTTCGGGTTGGGAAGCTGACGCCAGGCATCGACTTGAGACCTCATTTCATTGACGAACTCGGTCACGTTATAGGTCATGTCCTGACCTTCGAGCCCGGCGGAACTCAAATCCATCTCTGATTGGTTGGCGCCCTTGACGCTTTTGGGCTTAGGCATGGCAGAGATGAGGTCCGACCGCCGCCTTTTCTCGATTATCGTATCGGTGGGACGCCCGTCTTCATCCAACTCCCAATGCTTTTCGGGAATGCGGTACGGCGAGTTTAGAATGGGCTGTTCAAAAAATGTCATCAAATGCTCTAAAAGTTATCTTAGGGCACTTAAGCAAAGCGATGCCGACAACGCAACGGCTTCGAGGATAGGTGCTTCACCAGGAACCGCAAAGCGCTCGGATTCAAAATTGGAGAATCGATGCACATCAACAGAACGAACCCAACGAGCTCCATCGAAAGCCCGAGGAAGATAACAAAATCGAGCAGACTGCTGAATATCTATTCTTGTGAGCCGAGATGTATAGGGGGAGGCGCTGCAGGGAGAGAATTGGGAGTAGGGGGGCATTTCAATGCAGTAACCAAAAGGGACATCTGAGCCGCTGATTTGATTGACGCAGGGGCAAGCGACACTGCGCCGGTGTTCCATAATACTGACAATTGAATTAGCTATCTGAAGTTTACTAAGCCCATCCTGAAAATAATGGTGTAGACAGCTTGCGTCCTTGTATGAAAACAACCAACAATAAGTGAAATGTTTCATAGCGCCGAAAGGGTAAAGACTATGGCTCGAGAAAGCTATGCTGCGGTACTGCTGACACAAGGGGAACATCGGTTCTACCAACTTGCAATGCCCAGTGATATTCTGGGAAGCTGTACATTCGTATCAACGAGGGATGATGACCCGGAGAACGGATTCCAGCGGCTCCTCGACGTGAAGAGAGCAAAGGAAATTTCTGCTTATATAGACTCTGGGCACGGAACCATCCCGACATCTGTGATCTTGTCAGCACAGGAAGCTTGCGGTCTTGAGTATGAATCCCGAAATAAGACCGTAAGCTTTGAGATTAGCCCTAATTCGTTTTTGATCCTTGACGGTCAGCATCGGACATATGGGTTCAAACTTGCCGAAACCAAGATTCGAGTGCCTGTCATAATCTATGACGGTCTAAGCCGACAAGATGAATCACGTTTGTTCATTGATATTAACTCTAAGCAACGGGGGGTTCCCTCAGAACTATTGCTCGATATTAAGAAGCAAGCAGATTATGAAAATACCGAAGAACAGCTGTTCAGAGATGTTTTTGATAGAATGGGTGTAGACCCGAGCAGTCCGCTTTTTGGTCGGCTTACGCCGTCAAAGCGAGCAAAAAACAAAATCTCAAGAGTTACCTTCAATGCGGCCCTAAAAAGCATTTATCCAGCGCTTACTTCTCGTAGTTCAGCTGATATTCAAGCAATCCTTTCCGAGTATCTTGCAAGTGTCCGAGATCAGATAATTCGAAATGGTGGCGACGAAGATATAATTCTAAACAGTGTTACTTTTCGTGCAATTGTCGCATTTTTCATTCAGGCAGCCCGTAGAGTTAAGGATCGCTTCGGTCCGGAGTATACAGTTGAGAATTTTGATACAGTGCTGGCGCCCCTTTTCGACAGTATTCAAATTGGAAAGCTCTCCGGAACCTCACAAGCGAAGATACTCGATTACCTCGATAAGCACTTTAAGGGTGAGTTCCAACTTTGAAGCGTGAAGATGTAGATCTATTAAGGCCACTATGGATGCCTAAAAGCTTGTCTTACGACGAAGATTGTAAGCAGACGGTGAAGCTGTGGCTAAGTGACGGTAACTATTACGTGAATAACTGTCCCCCAGAACTTTCGCTGTTCTGCCAAATTACTGAAGAGATTAAGAAAAGCATGTCGCTGGATGCATTTCGCTTTGCGGCTCATTCTGCTCAAACTGTCTTTGAGCTTGAGCAAACCGGCGCATATCCTAAGCTTACTTCGTGGAGGGTCATTCAAACCTATTATGCGGCTTACTTTGCTGCGCATGCAATATTGCGGTTTTTCGGAAGGTCATTTTCTCATCTTGAAAATGGGCATGTGAATTTCCTAAAGGTAAGGTGCAATAGTGAGGCTGGATATCTCCCAAATCTTCCTTCAACCTACTACCTTATTGTATTCTCTCCGGAGGGGCAGGCCCTATCTTTCACGAAGTGTTCGGAAAGTCATAAAGACCTTTGGAAGTCTTTCAATGATTTGATTAGGGAGATTTCAACGATCTCACTCACCCTTAGGGCGTCGGAAGATCGGCGACAGGCTCTTTCATTGATTTTTTCCAATCTTTCCGATTCATTGTGTCAACGTGGTCAATTTCAATCAGGGAATTGGCTATCTGTGGTAAGAAATGAGGTGAATTACAAGTCGTCGCATGGCGTCTGGTTCCCATTCTCAAAAGCGACGCCATCGTTTAGCGATCTTATGGCAAAAGTTAAAGACTGGAGAAAGGGTTCAACTGATCTCGGAAACCCAAACTATATCAGAAATGAACTTGAACGATTCTTTGTCACGGCCTTTTCAGTTATAGATCTTGGTCTTTCACTTGCTCAAGACTATCAGGAAATCGTAGAGAAATCCGGGCGCAGGTCGTCCGATTTTTCACGCCTACTCAAGATTAGTGCAGCCGCTTAGATGTTTTCTGCACACTGGAAGAACACCACATAGGCTACCGAAAACCCATGGACTCTTCCAACGACAAACTATTTCTGGCGCGGAGTGCAACGTTTTGAACAAGGAATGCAACGTATCTTACTTGAGGTGATTGAGCGTCAAGTTTGTCCTTTTCGCCAAGCTTTACCGTTTGGCGAAGTAATTAGATGACTGCGGTGAAATCTGAACGCTGAGTCGGGTATCCTTTGAGCGCTAAAGCGATTTATGAGATGAATTTGATGCGAGAATTTGAAGTATGATTGATTTTGGTTCATTCCGTGCTTGGCTTCGAAACGGAAATCAGTCGGCCAGTTCTGTGGATGCGAGAGTCAGTAACTTGCGTCGGGTTGAGCAGTTTTATGGCGACTTGGACAAAGCGCTTGATGTTGAGGGGCGGGAAAGAGTGCTTTCTCAATTCGCCTATAGCGTGGACGATGAAAGGCAAGGCCTTCCAAATCCTGCGCCGGTCCCGATTGATGGGAATTTGCGGACTGGGCTTGCCACACTAAGGCAAGCAATTGGTCTCTACGACGATTTTCGACAACGCAAGAGTATTATACCCAGCAGGTCTAACCAAAGTGCTTGGCTGAGCAGGGTAACTCGAGCCGAAATCCTGGCGGTGATGGACGACATCGACCGGGAAGGGGATAAGGAATTTTTGCGACGCACAGGCTTTTCGAAGCCGCAGCAATGGACAACACGTCCTGACACCGATGGAGAGAAAAGCCAGCCGCGTCTCTATCCATGTAAGGCCACGGTTGCAGCAGCGATCACCAAGCTCAAGGGTGGTCCCACTCTGAAGGCATCGCAATATTTTGGCGGATATGGGGAGGCAGAGTCGCGGCAGAAGCTGAGTGAACTCGGTTTCGAGGTTGTTGAATCGTCGGGGCGTGAATTCACAAGAGATGCTATCGAAGCGGCCATGCAGGCATTTGATGAGTCCCAGAAGACCGGTGCGTATTCTGGAATTTTTGAGGCTTTTGGCACCCCCAGCAGCTACTGGACGTGTTCCACTCTTGACCGCCAACATGGGCGTTATCCAACGAAACCCATCGTGGGATTTATAACTAATCGTACCAAGCTCAATGGCGGCTGGAACCCTGGCAGCGCAGCCGCTTTGTTGCATAACGCAGGCTATCTGATTGTGGATGCGAGCAATTCTCTGTGCGACGTCCCCGACCACCGCCATCTTGCCCGTGGAGCAGATCGAATTCGATCTGTGGCGAAGAACTATTTCATTGAGCCCGCGCGGGAACGGGGCCAGATTGAGATAACAATCCGAGCTCGTGAAATTGCCGAGACCTTAGGGCTATCCGATGATTTTCCCAATATATGTCAGGCGTTAGGTGGTAAGAAATTCAAGGCTATGATTGATGCTGTTGATATTCAGGCAACGGAGCCCAATCCCAGTAGCACAACGGCCTTCACTTATCAGCTGGCCGCACAGTCTGACGAACCAGATGCGCGACCATCTTTTGCCTCCGGAGGTAAAAATACTATGACCCCGACCAACCTAATTCTCCACGGACCTCCGGGGACAGGAAAAACCTATCAGACGGCATCTGAAGCGTTGCGGCTCTGCGGTGAAGACGTGCCGGATAACCGCGCGGAGATCATGGCGGCATACAACCGTTTGCGTGCAGAGAATAGGATCGAGTTCGTAACTTTCCATCAGTCGACGTCCTATGAGGATTTCGTCGAAGGTCGTCAGCCAACGACGGAAGGTTCCGACGAAGGGTCGGGAACCGGATTCAGGCTTGAAACAGTCCCCGGAATCTTTCGGCGGATAGCAAGAAGAGCTGAAGGTGCTACGGCTCTTCCATCTGGTGAGAGGGCGATCACCCTTGAGGGTCGTCAGGCGTTCAAGATGTCTATTGGCCGGGCTGGTGACCCTGCAGACGGGCATCTCTTCACAACGGCAATCGAAGAAGGCTGTATGCTTATCGGGTGGGAGAACATCGATTTTGGGGATGATAAGTTCTCGGATCCATCTGAGATTCTTGAGGCTTGCCGTGAACGAGGGACACGTGAAGGGGAGCCCAACCTGCAATCTGGGCGGGTCAATCAGGTGCACATTTTCCGCAACCAAGTTCAAGTCGGCGATATCATTATCGTTTCTAAAGGGAATAGCCGGTTTCGCGCGATCGGTGAGGTCACCGGAGAATATGAATACGCCCCTGAAGATGGCGTTCGCTATTCTCATCGCCGTGCAGTGAACTGGCTTTGGGTTGACGAGGACGGTCTTCCTGTATCGGAGATCAATGACAAGACTTTCTCGATGAGTTCCATATACAAGCTCTCTGCAGACCGGCTGAAACTCTCGGCACTCGAACGTTTTATGAATAGCGGTGAGGAGCACGAGGGTGATCGAGGCGAATCTTTACCCTTCGTGCTGATCATCGACGAAATCAACCGTGCCAACATCTCTAAGGTGTTCGGAGAGTTAATTACTCTTATCGAACCAGACAAAAGACTTGGTATGCCGAATGCGCTGACCGTGCGTTTGCCTTACTCGGGGGAAGAATTCGGCGTACCGGCAAACTTGCATATCCTTGGCACAATGAACACTGCCGATCGTTCGATTGCCCTACTGGATACCGCATTACGGCGCAGATTTGAGTTCAGGGAGATGCTGCCCCAACCACAGATTAAGGCGATGCGCGACGCGGGTAATCGCTGCGGCTTAGATCTTCCTGGGATTCTGACAGTTCTAAATGAACGGATTGAGTACCTATATGACCGAGAACATCAGATCGGACACGCTTACTTCGTGAGCTGCACGACCCGTGAAGAAGTGGACGCTGTCATGCGGTACAAAGCTATTCCGCTTTTGGCAGAGTATTTCTTTGAGGACTGGAGCAAGGTGGCTGCCGTGCTGGGGGATGATACTTCGGACGAGGGGCCTCTGCGCGGCGGCTTCATGAATCGTGATCTCCTACGGGCGCCCCCTGGTATGGCGGATGGCGATGATATGCTACGGTTTCGTTGGTCGTTGCGGGAAGGTGCCTTCGCTTACGACGGTCTTATTGCCGGATGATACGGCGTAGTTTGCGAGAATGGGAACTGATTGCTTACGGCAATTGCGAACACACCATCCCTGAGGATCATGCATCCAGCCTTGTGAAGGTCGCCAAAACCTCTTTGTTTGCCGGGGCAGGGGGCGAAGGGGTGTTGGAGCATCGCCGAAAGCACCTGCGGGCACGGGGTGTTGTTGGCGTTATTGCCGCTCCCGGGTGCCAACTTGAGATCTTACCTAAGATTGACGCTATGGGCGAGAATGGCGTTTCGGACGAAACACTGCGCCGCCGCCTGGTACATATGTTGGCGGTGGCGCGAGACATTCGAATAGACGCTCAAAACTCCACAAGCCTTGGTTGGCAACGTGACACACTTCTCGAGATCTTGATCCGATTGTTTTGCCGCAAAATGATGGAAGCCGTGCGCCAAGGCATCCCGCGGCGATACATAGATCACGAAGACGATCTTTCTGCTCTTCGAGGACGGCTCGACATGACGCGGCAGTTTTCGACACTTGCCGCTCAGCCTCAGAAGCTCGCCTGCCGCTTTGACGAGCTTTCGCCAGATATCGCTTTGAATCAGGTTATGAAGGCCACGATTACTAAACTGGTACGGTTTTCTACTTCCGCAGATAATCAAAGAAGTCTGAGAGAACTGTCATTCGCCTACGCAGATATCACGGATGTGCCGCCAAATGCCCTCCGATGGGAGATGATTACGCTGGATCGGACCAATAAGCGTTGGCGGGAGCTCCTCTCGCTTGCTCAGTTGCTTCTTGGGAGCAAGTACCAGACGACAAGTACGGGCCAGTCAGGGGGGCATGCGCTTCTGTTCGAGATGAACACCCTATTCGAAGAATACATTCTGCGGGTTCTCAAGCGCGCGCTGACTGGCACCGGCCGTAAGGTTACCAGCCAAGGAGGGCACAAAAGTTGTCTGTTTGAAGACGGGACAGGGCGATTTCGTACGCGTCCTGACATCATCGTTAAAGAGGGCAGCGATGTTGTGCTGATCATTGACACAAAGTGGAAACGAATGACGCCGAGGATCGATGACCCAAAACAGGGCGTAAGTCAGTCCGATGTGTATCAGCTGATGGCATATAGCCAGCTTTATCAATGTAATCGGGTTATGCTGCTCTACCCCCATCACCAAGGTCTGCCAAGCGAGCCAATCTGCAAGCCGTACGACATCGCATCGCCAACGGGGACGGATCGCCTATTTGTTTCGACCGTCGACGTAGGCGGGGGGCATTCATCCGTTGCTGCCGCGTTGGTCGCAACTGTGCAAAAGAGTCTTGAGCGCTCTTACGAAATGACGGGCTGACAGTGCATGCATACCTGGCGAACACTTAGATCGGTGAGTTGCGCGGCAAAATTCGGCTGGCGTGTACTGATCGCCACTTAAATAGGTACTTGAAGTGAGGCGCGAAGTACGGCACGTTTTCGGGCACATCCCGGAGTCGGATAAGGATCACTGTGCAGTCGCGCACAAATTATCCAGTAAAATCAATGGTATTGGTTTGTGCGGTGAGCCCCCTACCGCCGGAGCCAAATCTTCTACTTATTAAAGATTTTCGAGCTAAGCCCCCTTCCGGGGGCTTTCGTCGTTTGGGCTTGGGGCGACATTTGGGGCGGCCCGAATTTACTTGCGATCGACCTTTTGCAGTGCTCCCGCGCGTCGGTCATTCCAACAACGCCTTGCGTGAGGTCGCCCGACCGCAAGCTGTCCCCCAGATTTCTGTAAGGTAAAAAAAGTGGGGTGCCGGCCAGCCCAGCGATCAGATCGACCAAGCGGTGTGAGGTTCGCTTGGTTCAGAAAACGCCGATAGCGCCAATGCCATCGAACCAGCAGGCAATGCCGCACGCCTCAAGAGTTCATAAGCGATGTGGCCCGCCCAATCTGGGCGAGCCTCTTGATTAGAAGCCTTCGGGCAAAAGGCCTGCTGGGATGTTCTGATAGCACACTGGGCGCAGGAAACGCCGGATCGACAGGGTGCCGACCGAGGTTGCTCCGAAGTTGGTCGAGGCCGGGTAGGGCCCGCCGTGAACCATGCTGTCGGCCACTTCGACGCCGGTGGGGAAGCCGTTGACCAGCAGGCGCCCGGCTTTGCGTTCGATGATTGGCATCAGATGCCGTGCAGTCTCAGTATCCGCGTCGTCCATTTGCAGCGTGATCGTAAGCTGGCCTTCCAGCCCTTTCGCAAGGCTTTCCATCTCTTCGATTGAGCTGGTCCGAACGACGAGGCCAAGCGGGCCAAAGACCTCTTCCCCAAGCTCGTGATCCTGCAAATAGGCCGCGCTATCGGTCTCATAGAGGTTCGGCAGGGCGTTGCGGCCTTCGCTTTCGGTGGACAGGCGCGGCTGCACGGCATTGCGCCGATCAAACCGGGCCTTGCCGTCGCGGTACGCCTGCGCGATCCCGTCTGTCAGCATCACCTGAGCGGGTGCGTCTTGCAGGGCTGCGGTCGCGGCTTCGACAAAACTATCGCCTTCCGCGCCTTTCGGCACAACTGCGATGCCGGGGTTGGTGCAGAACTGGCCCGCGCCCATCGTCAGCGACCCGGCCCAGCCTTCGCCAAGGGCTTGGCCGCGCGCTTTACACGCCTCGGGCAACACGAACATGGGATTGACCGAGCCGAGTTCGCCGAAAAACGGGATCGGCTCGGGCCGGGCGGCGCAAAGGTCGAATAATGCGCGGCCCCCGCCAAGCGAGCCGGTGAAGCCCACGGCTTTGATAAGCGGATGCTGCACCAGTGCTTGGCCGACCGTGCGGTTGCCGCCTTGGATCAAGGAAAAGACACCTTTTGGCATGTCGCATTTTTCAATCGCGGCATGCACGGCCTCGGCCACGATCTCGCCCGTGCCGGGGTGGGCGGAGTGCCCTTTTACGACGACCGGACATCCTGCGGCCAGCGCCGCGGCGGTGTCGCCCCCGGCGGTGGAAAAGGCCAGCGGGAAGTTCGACGCGCCGAAGACGGCAACAGGGCCAATCGGGCGCTGGACCATGCGCAGCTCCGGGCGGGGCAGGGGCTGCCGGTCGGGCAGGGCTGGATCGACCCGCGTATCAAGGTAGTCGCCCTTTAGAATATGATCGGCAAAAAGCCTCAGCTGCCCCGTGGTGCGCCCGCGTTCACCGTTCAGCCGCGCTTCGGGCAGGCCGGTTTCGCGCGTGCCGATATCGGTGATCGCCTCGGCGCGGGCTTCGATTTCGTCGGCGATGGTGTTGAGGAATGCGGCCCGTGCTTCGCGGGTGCTATAGCCGTAGGACCAGAACGCAGCCTCTGCCGCTTCGCAGGCCTGATCGACGAGCGCCGTTGTCCCGACGCTGAAATCATGCGCCGGACCGCTGGCGGGTTCGGAAGCAAAGGTCTGCTCTGCGCCGACCCATGTGCCGGCGATCAGATGTTTACCATGCGGGGTGAAGCTCATGCTGCTGTCTCCTTTTGCGAATTGCGGACCATCTTGCAGACGATCTCAAATGCGGCGCGGGTGGCCCCGACATCGGCATTGCCTTGGCCTGCGATGTCAAATGCCGTGCCATGCGCCGGGGTGGTGACGGGCACCGGCAGCCCGCCTTGAACGGTCACGCCGCGGTCAAACCCCAGCAATTTAAGGGCGATCTGGCCTTGGTCGTGATACATCGTGACCACGGCGTCGATCTCGCCTCTCGTGACCTTGAGAAAGACGGTGTCTGAGGGCAGGGGGCCGGTGACAGCCATCTGACCGCCTGCCATGTGACGCACCGCGGGTTCGATCACGTCGATCTCCTCCCGGCCAAAGTTGCCGCCGTCCCCGGCATGGGGGTTGAGCGCTGCAACGGCGATGCGGGGCCGCGCGTGACCGGCTTGCCGCAGGGTGCGGTCGATCAGGCGGGTGGCTTCTTGGATGCGGTCGGGGGTGATCGCGTTGGCCACGTCCCGCAGGGCGATATGGCTGGTGACCCGGCTGGTCCACATATCGTCGAGTGTGTTGAGTTCGGAAATATAGTTGGTCACGCCCAGCTTCTCGGCGATGTAATGCAACTCATCGGAATGCCCGATCCCAGCCATATGCATCGAAGCCTTGTTGAACGGGGCGAAGACAATCGCGTCGATCACCCCCTCCTGGACAAAGGCGAGCGCTTGGTCGAGGACCCGTAGCGTTGACCGGCCCGAGGCTTCGGTGCTTTGGCCAATGACGACATCCTCGGTCGCGATGGTTTCCATCTCATGCAGGGCGATTGGCGCATGCGCCGTCCAATCCTGTGCCGCCGCATCCACCGCCGTCATTGTGTGGTCGCACCCGGCTTGGCGCTGCCCCATCTCAAAGACGTGACGGTCGCCGATCAGCAGGATCTGCGCCTGATCGCAGCAGTCATCGGCCAGCAGCCGGGCGACAAGTTCCGGCCCGATGCCGCTGGGGTCACCGGGGATAACACCAATTCTTGGGGTCATGTTCACTCCGTTTCTGTATTGTGGTCCTTGGCTTTGCCGTCTTCTTGCAAAGCGTTTTTGGTATTGGTGACGGCCGAGGCGAGGTGATGACGCAGCGCCTCGGATGTGGCTTTGGCGTCGCGCCGCGACAGGGCGTCGACGATGGCGCGGTGCTCGGCCAAGGTTTGGCCGCGGCCCGAGCGACGTTGCGAGGATTGAAACCGCGCCCGCCACAGCCGCGCATTGAACTTGAGATGCGTATCGATCAGCGGGGCGTTGCGGCTTGCCTGCACAATCGCTTCGTGCATCTGCATATCGAGGCGAAAGGATTCCAGCGGGGAAAGGGTGCTGTCTCCGGCCTCAATCTGGCGTTGATACTCGGCCACTTGAGCGATCTCGGCATCTGTGATGCAGGCGCAGGCCAACTCCCCGGCCAAGGCTTCGAGTGCCCCCATGACGATCAGGTTCTGTTCGATCTCATCCAGCCGGGGGTTGACGACCTGCGGGCGACGGGTGACCGAATATTCGATCAAGCCGTCCTGTTCGAGAATGGTCAGCGCACGGGTCAGGGGGGTGCGGCTGATGCCCAAGGCAGCGGCCAGATCACGCTCCGAGATATGCGCCCCGGCGGGCAGTTTCTCTAGCAAGATCAACTCGCGCAGCTTGTCGGCGGCGACCTCTACCAATGTGGCGCGGGGCCGCGCGAGGGCAAGCTCGCCCGTGTCGAGGTCCGTGATGTCGGTCTTCTTGCTCATGTCATTTTCCCCAGCTCAGCACCACCGGCTCAAGCGGCCGGATCAAGCGGAGTAGGGACTCTCGTGTCTGAGGATGCAATGGGGCAATCGGGTGACGACAGAATTCCGACCGGATCACGCCGCCTTCGACCATCGCCGCCTTGGCCGAGCGGAAGCCGCATTGACGGTTTTCATGGTTCACCGCAGGCAAGACGCGGGCATAGGCATCGGTCGCAGCCCGAAGATCGCCAGCCGCGAAATGGTCGATCACCGGCTTGATCTGGTCGGGAATCATGGCGCTGGTCATGGCGCCGGTGGCCCCGGCTTCGAGATCGGCGAGCAGCGTGATCGCCTCTTCGCCGTCGAAGGGGCCTTCGATGGCATCGCCACCTGCCGCGATCAGGTCACGCAGCTTGGTTGCGGCCTGCGGGCATTCGATCTTGAACAGGCGCACCTCTTCGATCTCGCGCGCCATGCGCACCAGCAGGGGGACCGGCAGGTCCACCCCCGAAAGCGGCGCGTCTTGCACCATGATCGGGATGCCGACTTTGCCCACTTGGGCAAACTGCTCAAAGCTTTGCTCTGCGGAACCCTTCAGCAATGCGCCATGGTACGGGGGCATCATCATGACCATCGCGGCACCGTGGTCTTTGGCGTGCTGCGCGCGGGCCACCGCGATTTGGGTCGCGTAGTGGCTGATGGTGACGATGACGGGCAGCCGCCCCGCCATATGCTTGAGCGAGACCTCGGTCAAAAGGCGGCGTTCCTCATCGGTGATCAGGAACTGTTCAGAGAAGTTGGCGAGGATGCAGATGCCATCGCTGCCCTGATCGACCATACAGTCGATCACACGTTTCATGCCCTCATAGTCGACCGTGCCGTCATCGTTGAACGGGGTAGGGGCGACGGGCCAGATGCCGGAGTATTTGGTCATTCTGTGATCTCGAAATTGGAAAGATGTTTGTCGGAAATGGTGATGCCGAGGCCGGGTTTGTCGTCGTCGAGCTGCAAGAACCCGTCCTGCGCCTCGGGGTCGCCTTCGAAGATGTAGTAGAACAGCTCATTACCGACCTCGACATCGAAGACCGGGAAGTATTCGGACATCGGACAGTTAATATTGGCCATGGTCAGGTGATAGTTATGCATCTGCCCGGCATGTGGGATGACCGGGATCTGCGCCGCCTCGGCGATGGCGTTGATCTTTTGCGCCGCCGTGATGCCGCCAACGCGGTTGGTATCATATTGCAGCACGCTGACCGCGCGGCGGTTGATCAGTTCGGCGCAACCGATCACGCTGTATTCATGTTCGCCGCCTGAGATTGGGACGATCCCCATGGCGTTCAACTCGGCATAGCCTGCCACATCGTCGCGATCACCGGTTCTTCGAGCCAGCGCGGCTCGTATTTCGCCAGTTTGGGCAGCATCCGCTTGGCATAGTCGAGGTTCCAACCCATGTAGCATTCGAGCATCAGGTCTTTGTCGTAGCCGATCACTTCGCGCAACGCTTCGACCCGTTTGAGGTTCTCGCGCATGCCTGCCATGCCGTCCTTCGGGCCAAAGCCAAACCGTGTTTTAAAGCCGGTGTAGCCGTGCTGCATCGCCTCTTCCGCTTCGGCTTGCATGCTTTCGACAGAACCCGCGTAAAGTTTGGAATAGTAGACCGGGATTTTCTCTTTGGTGCGCCCGCCCAAGAGTTTGAACACGGGTTTGTCGACCAGTTTGCCCATCAGATCCCAGATCGCGATGTCGACGGCCGAGATCGCGGTCATCCCGACCCCCTTGCGGCCCCAAGCGTGGCTGCGGCGGTACATTTTCTCCCACAGATAGGCGTAGTCGAAGGGGTCTTCGCCAACGACCAGCGGGGCGAACCATTCGTCGATCGCCTGTTTCACCAGCGTCGGGGCCAAGGCCGCATTGCCGATGCCGATCGTACCGTCTTCGGTCTCAATCTCGCAGGTCAGCCATTGGTGAAAACGAAAACTCGCCATGGCATCGCCCTTAATCCAAAGGGCATCTGACGCATTGGTGCAGAAATTCCCCGAGGGGGGCACGGTCGGCCCTTTCCAGTTCCAGACACGGGTGCGGACGGATTTAATCTTAGTCATCAGGGCCTCTCTTTTTTCGCTGTTTCTCGTTCTGCCGGACACTTCCGAAGACGAATCATGTTGACATCACTCTTAGCATCATATTGGAGTTTTGGAATGCCAAAATGCTAAAGCGCCCAAATTAGGGAGGGGAAGGAATGAAAAATGAACGACTGCACAAGCTGCCGCGCGTTCGTGGCTCATTTCCCGATAGGCAAAGGTGCAATGGATGCGGCAGAACTTTCTTAACCAACGGAGGAGATACGATGAAAACCCTTACAAAGAGCCTGAGCGCCAGCCTGGCCGCTGCGACCTTTGCACTTGTGACACCCGTGGCCGCGGACACCTATGTGGTGGCCGTGGGTGCGGCGTCGAACAGCCTGCAGGGCAAAAGCGCCGCACGCTTTGCCGAACAACTGCAAGAGCAACTGGGCGACGCCCACACGGTGGAATTCTATGCCGATGCACAGCTCGGCAACGAAAAGGAACTGATGCAGAAGCTGCGTCTGGGCACCGTGGATTTCACGCTGATCTCTTCCATCATGACCAACGTTGCGCCCGAATTTGCGCTATTTGACATGCCTTTTTTGGTACAGGATCGCGCGCACCTAAAAGCAATCGACGCCGAGATCGTGCAGCCCGACTTGGCCCCACTGGCGCGCAAGGCCGGGCTTGAAGTGCTCTCTACTTGGGAAAACGGTTTCCGTCAGATCACCAACAACGCCCGCCCCATCAACACCCCCAGCGATTTGGACGGGCTCAAGATCCGCACGCCGTCTTCTGAATGGCGGGTTTCGATGTTCAAAGAATGGGGCGCAAACCCGACGCCGATGTCTTTCTCTGAAGTGTTCGTCGCCCTTCAGACCGGCACAATGGACGGGCAGGAAAACCCGCTGACCAATATCGTCGGCGCGAATTTCCAAGAGGTGCAGGGCTACCTCAGCCTGACTGGCCACGTCTATTCACCTACCTATCTGACCACCGGGGCCGAAACTTGGTCGAAACTTCCCGATGAGGTCAAAACCGCCGCGACCGAAGTTGCCGCATCCGTTCAGGACTGGTCGCTGGACCAAGGCGAAACCGCCGACGGTGAACTGGTCGAGAAGGTCCGCGCAGCGGGGGGAGAGGTCAATGAGGCCGACAAGGCCGCCTTTATCGAAGCCTCCGCGCCGATCTACGCTGCCTTCTCCAGCCAAGTGCCGGGGGGCGACGCGCTCGTCTCGCGCGCGCAAGAACTGGCCAAGTAAACGCAGCTTCGCCCCGGTTGGCATGGGCTGGCCGGGGCCACTCAGAACAGGAGACAAGCATGGTCGCTAAGATCGAGCGTTTACTTCTTTGGCAATCGAAACGGTTTGCCTCGCGCTGTTGGTGACACTGGCGGGAGCGGTCGTTTATTCGACCACCATGCGTTACCTCGGTGCATCGCCCGCATGGTACGATGAGATTGCCAGCGTCCTGCTGGCTTGGCTCACCTATTTCGGCGCCGCCTATGCGGTGTTCATGCGCCAACACATGGGCTTTTCGGGCATCGTCATCGCCTTGCCGAAATCTGCGGCCATCGTGCTGACTTTATTTTCCGAGCTGCTCGTCATCATTTATTTCTCCGTCACAGCCTATTACGGCAATGCCGTCTTGGCGGTGGCGAAATGGGATTCACTGCTGTCTCTGCGCTGGATGACTTTGGACATCGTGCAATCGGTGATCCCGATCGCTTCGGTCTTGATGATCATCGGCACCCTCTTGACCCTGCCGCGCGCCCTGCGCTTGGCCGCGCAAGGGATTGATCCCGAACATGCAGAATCGACAAAGCCATTGCCGAGGCCGAGGCCGAAACCGCCACGCTCGACCTAAAGGACACCGCCAAATGATCCTCCTTTACACCACCATTGCCCTGATCACCCTGATCTTGATCAATGTGCCCATCGCCGTCGCGATCGGGGTGACCTCTATGGCGGGCTTTCTGCTGACTTCCGGGCCAGACGCCTTCTATGACATGGTGATCAAGCTCTATTCCGGCTCGACCTCCTTTCCGCTGATTGCCATTCCGTTGTTCATTCTGGCGGGCAATCTGATGAACACCTCCGGCATCTCGCTGCGGCTGATCAATTTTGTCACCGCGCTGATCGGCTTTATCCGCGGCGGGCTTGGTATGGTAAACATCGGCGTCTCGATGGTCTTTGCCGAGATCTCTGGCTCGGCTGTGGCCGATGTGGCCGCGACCGGCACCGTCCTGATCCCCGAGATGAAGCGGCGCGGCTATTCACGGACACTGGCGGCGGCGATTACATCCTCTTCGGCATCGCTTGCCATCATCATCCCGCCCTCGATCCCAATGATCCTCTACGGGCCATTGCCGAAACCTCGGTGATCAAGCTTTTTGTCGCGGGGGTCGTGCCCGGCCTTTTGGGGGCCTTTCTTTTGATGACGGTGACCTATGTGCTGGCCGTCCGCTATGACCTACCGCGTGCCGAGAGCTTTGATCTGGGCCATGTGGGCCGGACCTTCAAAGAGGCGTTCTGGGCCTTGACCATGCCGGTCATCATCCTTGGCGGTATCTTTTCAGGTTTGGTCACCGCCACCGAAGGCGCGGGGCTTGCGGTTATGGCGGCCTTGGTGATCGGGCTATTCATCTACCGTGATCTGGATGTGTCCCGGCTCCGCAAGACCATGCTCGAAGGCGTCAGCCAGACCGGCGTGGTGATGCTGCTGGTGTCCACCTCCGCCGCCTTGGGGTTGTTCCTGACCCAAGCGCAGGTGCCGCAAACCTTGGCGGCCCAGATTACCGATGTCACCACGAACCCGCTGATCGTTCTGGCACTGTTGAACCTGCTCTTGCTGGTCTTGGGGATGTTCTTGCATGGGGCCGCCGCGATCATCTTGGTCGTGCCGGTGGTGATGCCGCTGGTCAATGCGGTGGGGATTGATCCGATCCACTTCGGTATCATGGTAACGCTGAACCTTGCGATCGGTCAGCAGACCCCGCCTGTGGCATCAGTGCTTATCACCTCCTGCTCCATCGCCCGCGCGGGCATCTGGGAAACGTCTCGCACCAACTTGCCGTTCATCGCCGTGTTGGCGTTTGTCCTGCTCTTGGTGACCTATGTGCCCGAAGTCTCCCTCGCGCTGACGCACTACCTTGATTGAGCAAGATCAATGCATTCTCGGGTGGGTCATCCTGCCCGAGACTGCATGCGGCTTGCTGAGACTACGACGGTTTTCGCCTCCCGGCGCGGCCATTATCCCCGCGGTGATTGCCCGCGTATGGAAAAGGGTTTTGCCCAGTTGCAGCACCCGGCTTCGACCCCCAGCAAGGCTGTTTTGCGATCTGGCCGCTGTGGCGTTCGTGTAAACAAGGCCGCCGTAGCTGCGGGCCCACGGCGCGCCTAGGCCCGCAGCAACCCTGCCAAAACAAACGGCATTTTCCGCCTCTGTCACAAATGTTTTGCATTGTCAGGCCACAAGGGGCCGCAATGCGTTGAAGTATAAATTGACCAAATGGTCTAACGCGCGCATTCTGCCGACAATTAGTACACTAGAAAGAGGATTTCCCATGACACGAACCATTCTGCTGGCCGGCACCATGCTGGCGGGTCTCGCCTCCGTGGCCCAAGCCGACACACTGCGTCTTCTGACATGGGGCGGCTACGCACCTGAGGACGTGGTCGCGAAATTCGAAGAAGAGACCGGCCATACCGTCGAAGTCACGAAATCCAACAACGAAGAGATGATCGCCAAGCTGCGCGCCACGGGCGGCGGTGGTTTCGACCTCGCTCAGCCGTCGCAAGACCGCATCATGGGCCCCCAGATGGAATTCGGCATCTACAAGCCGATCGATGTCTCCAAGCTGAACAAAGAACTGTTCATCACCTCCATGCTCGACTCGACCATGGCGAACACCACCGTGAACGGTGATGTCTACGGCGTGCCGCATGTCTGGGGCACCTCCGGTCTGGTGATGAACACCGCCGAAGCGGGCGAGACGGTGAAAGATTACACCGACCTCTGCGCGCCGGAAGTGGCGGGTAAGGTCTCCTACCGTCTGAAACGTCCGACGCTGATCGGTTTCGCCTTCGCCATGGGCGAAGACCCCTTTGCCGCCTATGGCGACGAAGCCAAATACGCCGAGATCATGGGCAAAGTCGAAGCCAAGCTGATCGAATGCAAAGAGAACGTCAAAACCTACTGGGGCGGCGGTGATGAGCTGATGAACCTGCTGCGCTCGGGCGAAGTGACCGCGTCGATGGCATGGGACACCGGCGGTTGGAAGCTGAACGACGACAACGCTGATCTGACCTTCGTGGCCCCGACCTCGGGTGCGTTGGGCTGGATCGACACCTTCGTTCTGCCCGCCAAAGGGCAGGCCGACGATGTGGCCTATGAATGGATCAACTTTGTCATGCAGCCCGAAGTCGCGGCGATGATTACCGCAGCGGCGGGCAACTTCACGGCCTCTGCTGGCGCGGATGAGTTTGCCGAAGACAGCCTGAAAGCCAAGTACCAGGCCAGCTTCCCACAAGAAGCGATCGACAACATCAAATGGTATCCGCCGGTGCCTGCCGGTCTGGAAACGATCGAAGGCGAAGTGCTGGACCGCGTCCAAGCTGCCAACTGATAACTGACCCTACGAGCGGCACCCTCACGCTGAGGGTGTCGCTCCTTTATACGGAATTCACATGACCCCAGATCTGGAATGCGTCGACCTCGTGAAGCGGTTCGGCGATACCACCGCTGTTAACAACGTCTCCTTCACGGTGCCGCCGGGCAGTTTCTTCTCCATCCTCGGGCCTTCGGGCTGCGGCAAGACGACGATCATGCGGATGATCGCGGGGTTTCTTGACCCGACCTCGGGTGACATTCGGATCAAGGGCGGATCGGTGCTCGATACGCCGCCGAACAAGCGGCCCGTGAACATGGTGTTCCAACATCTGGCGCTTTTCCCGATGATGACGATTGCCGAGAATATCGGCTACGGGCTGCGCCGCCGGGGGATGGCGAAGGGAGAGATCGCGCACAAGGTTGATGAGGCGCTCGACCGGATCGGCCTGCCGGGGATCGGCGCGCGCAAGACGGATGAGCTGTCGGGCGGTCAGAAACAACGGGTCGCCATCGCGCGCTGCATGGTGTTGGAGCCTGACGTGCTGCTGCTGGATGAGCCGCTGGGGGCGCTGGACCTCAAGCTGCGCGAACATATGAAGGTTGAGCTTAAATCGCTGCAAGCCGCCTTTGATACGACATTCGTCTATATCACCCACGACCAGTCCGAAGCCCTCGTGATGTCCGACCAAATCGCCGTGATGAGCAATGGCCAGTTTGAACAGGTCGGCAAGGGGCAAGACCTCTACTACCGCCCCGAGACGCCCTTCGTCGCGGGCTTCATCGGAGAATCCAACCGCTGGAAGGGCCGGATTGAGCGGGTTGAGAGCGGCACCCTGCAACTTCGCACAGACAGCGGACTGGCGATGCGGGCCACGGGCGCGGGCCTTGCCCAAGGCGCACGCGCCGAGATTTTCGTGCGGCCTGAATCCATCCGGCTGGCCGCCAGCGCAGATGCGCTGTCGGGCTTTGACAATCAACTGACGGGCACGGTGACGAGCCTGCTATTCAACGGCGCGGCCTCGCGCGTGTTGGTGCAGGATGACGTAGGTGAAACGCTTGAAGTCACGCTGCCGCAATCGGGAGAATTCTCAAACTTGAAACGTGGCGACGCGGTGCATATCGGCTGGGGCGCGGGGCAGGCGACCTGCTTTGGGGCCGCCTGATGCGCAGCCAATCCCGCATTACATTCTACCTGCTGCTGACGCCTCTGGTGCTGTGGCTGGGTCTGCTCATCATCATCCCGCATATCGACATGCTGCTGATTTCGCTGCGCGAACGCATCAGCTTTGGCGTCTATGAAACAAGTCTTGCGCAATATGAAAAGGCGCTGACCGAACCACTGTATCTACGCACCTTCTGGCGCACGGCGGTGATGTCGGTTCTGGCAACCGCGCTGACGCTGCTGATCGCCTTCCCGGTGTCTTATTACATCGCCAAGATGGCCAAGGGGCGGTTGCAACAGGTGTTGTTCCTGCTCTGCCTGATCCCGTTTTACGTCTCCGAACTGGTGCGCACCTTCGGCTGGATGATCCTGCTGCGCGAGACCGGTCTCGTTTCGAACCTGTTGCAATGGGTGGGGCTGGCGGACCGTCCGGTGGAGCTGCTTTACACCGATGCCACGATGATGGTCGGGCTGGTCTATACCTCTATGCTTTTCATGGTGGTGCCGCTTGTCACCACGCTGGAAAGCCTCGACGAAAGTGTGATCGAAGCAGGCTATGATCTGGGCGGAAGCGGGCTTTCGGTCTTGCGAGAGATCATCATCCCCCACGCCATGCCCGGCATTGTCTCGGGCTGTATCGTGGTCTTCATGCTGAGCTTGGGCAACTACCTGACGCCGACGATGCTGGGCGGCAAGGATAGCCTGTGGTTCACCGAAATGATCTATAACCAGTTCATCGTGCGCTCCAATTGGGAGCTTGGCGCCGCCTTTGGCTTTATGCTTCTGGTGCTGTCTTCGGTGATCGTCTGGGGGATGCTGTGGCTCACGGGCCGGACCCTCAAGGAAACGATGGGGTGATCCAATGATCCCGACAATCCCGCAATCGCGCAGCTTTCGCATCCTCTATGGTGGCTATGTGGCGCTGTTCTTTCTCTATCTGGCTCTGCCGTTGACCGTGGTGGCGGTATTCGCCTTCAACGACAGCCAGTTCCCCTCCCTTCCGTGGGAGGGGTTCACGTGGAATTGGTTCTTTGGCGCGGAGCGTCCGCAGATCGGCGTCTTTCACGAACGCGGCATTCTGCGGTCGGTGGGCACATCGGCATTCGTGGCGCTTTGCGTGGCGATCATGTCGGTCTGCGTGGGCACGACCAACGCCTTTTTGTTCAACCGCTATGAGTTTCGCGGCAAGGGGTTGCTCTATGTGCTGATGCTGCTGCCGCTGGTGATCCCCGGCATCGTTTTGGGCATCTCGGTTCTGGTGTTCTCATCCACGCTGGCCAATGGCGTTTGGGACATGGCGAAGGTCGACATTCAGGCGCTGCGCCCCGGTCTGCTATTGGTGATCTTGGGGCAGTTCAGCTTTATCACCACCATCGCCACGCTGGTGATCTCGGCCCGCTTGCAGAAGTTTGACCGCACGCTGGAAGAGGCGGCGCTGAACCTTGGCGCGGATCGTTTGACGGCTGTGCGCACGATCACGCTGCCGTTCCTTGCACCTGCGATGATTGGCGCGGTCGTAGTGGCGTTTCTCATGAGCTTTGAGAACTTCAACACCACGCTGATGCTGGTGGGTTCTGATGCGCCGCTGACCATCGCCATGTTCGATCGATTGAAAGAAGGCTCAACCCCGCTGTTGAATGCCGTGTCGCTGCTGTTGATGCTGGGCTCGTCGCTTCTGGCGCTGATGGTGATCTTGTTTCAAAAACGGAGCTAAGACCTCGGCAGGCCCGTGCTGGGCCTGCCGCCTTTGGTTAAAGCGCCCCGCGCACCGCCAGACAAAACCTCGCTAACATATCCGCATCCTCGACGAGGCTACGCCGCAGCGTCCGGGGCAGTTCAAGCTGCACCCCCTCGCCAGAGCGGGTGCGGTTGCAGATGTTCGTCTCATGCACGCCGGGCAGGGTAGTGTTGGGCGCCGCGTCAAACCCCGCGTCGCGAAGGGCCACGCCGATGGCATCGCGTAGCGCCTCGGCGCGCCCACCAAGCCAGACCGTTTCGGTGCCATCATCCTTGCGCCCATGGATCGCCACGGCCAGCGTCGCCCTCGCCACAAGCTCCAACGCCTGCGGCTCGTCGAAGCGGTGCGAGGTGATGTGGAAATCCCCATGCGCCCCGGCCTTCAGCGCCTCGAACAGATAGTAGGAATAGTCGCTTCCTGCGATGGCCTCGGCGATCAGGCTGGTCTCAGGCTCAATCGTGCCGCCGTGGGGCGCCAGAATGACCACCGCGCTGCCCCGATCCTCGGCGCGTATGCGGTAATCGAGATCCGCTGTCATCTCGGCAGAGAGGTCGGCGAAATTGTCGAAACGATCTGTCATGGACTGGCTCCTATCAGTTGGGGGCAGGGGCGGGGGCGGCGCTTAAACGTCGAGCTTGCGGACCGTCTTGCTGATCCGCCCGTCTTTCCGCTCCAGAAGGACAATCTCACCGAATTCGATTTTCAACCACTCGTCCCCGTCTTCGGTCAGCGGCTCTGACGCGAGTATGGCCGAGGTGGCCTCCCCCTCGGGGCAGGGGTCGATGTCATAAGAATTCGCATGGTCCTCAAAATTCGCGCCGGTAAGGAGGTAGATCGGCTCAAGCAGCATCGAAAGGGGCAGGTCCTCCTCCCGCAGCTTTTTCCAATCGCCCGTCACATCGGTTTCGCCCTCATGGCCGCAGCCAAAGTTCACGCCGATGATCCGTTCCGAACTGACAAGCGCAATCTTGAGTTTGGTTAGCGCCGCAAGATCGAGGTCGCGCGCAGCTTTGCAAATCACCTTCAGCAGTTTTTCAAACCCGCGCTGCACATCGTCATCGCTGTCGCCTTCCAGCAATGACAGCAGCAGCACATAGAGAAATTCCGTATCCGTCGTGCCGCGCATCTGGGTGAGGTATTGATCTTTGCAATGGGGTAGGAGCTCACGTTGCAACTGCCGCCAATGGGGCAGGGCACCGTTCTGCGCGATGATCCACGGGGTATGGTTAAAGGAAAACGGGTGGCAGTTTTCATCGGCCTGCACGACGCTGGCGTCATAAGAGGCCGCGCGGATATGCGACAGCATCGTATGGGCCTGCAGGCTGGGGATCAGGGTCTTGGCATTGTCGTCGTGAAAGGCCGCTTTGGGCCGGTGATAAAGCAGCGGCGCGTCGGGTTTCAGCAGATGCGCGCTCCAGGCGGCAAAGCCCCAACCGGCCAGTTGCAGGCTGGGGTGAAGTTCCGGATCAAGGCTCTGGTTCAGCAGGCTGTTCTCAGGCGCAAGGAGCAGTGACTCGATTGGCAGTTCAGGTCCGATATAGGCGAGGAAGCGGCACATGGTTTTCCTTACTCTTGAGATATTTCAGCGGTTTCACGAAGGGTGTGAAGGGCTGAGATAGAGCGGTGCACGCGGAAATCGACAGGGGGGCCGAACAGGGGGGGCGACAGGGGGCTTGCAGGGGGCGAATGCCCCACCCTGTCGACGACAGGCGCCGCCAACTGGGCTGGGGCGCGGTGGCTTGACCAAAGAGCGCCGCGGGCGGCATCAGATGCGCGCCACCCGCAGTCTGACCTATGATCAAACGTCAGAGATATAGTCCGCCGAGACATAGCCCTGCACCTCTGGCGCATCGGCCAAGGACACCCGGCACCAAAGCTGGCCAATCTCGGTCACGCAATCGCGGCGGTTCAAGATGGTGCCATCGGGCAGCCCCATGATGACCCCGAAATCAAGCCCGGGCCCAGACCGCAGCTTCAAAAGCTCATCCGGTCCGGTGCGGTGGACCATCACCTGATCGGCGGCGATGCCCGCACAACCTGCGGCGAAAATAAGGGTGGAAACGGCTGCGAATGTGGTCCTGCGCATGATCTGCCTCTCTTTTGTTTTCTCACGTCATAGATCGAAAACGGGGCTGATCCTAGCCGCCTTATCCCGTAGGCTCTTTGCACTGCTCCAAGGCGCGTTTCAAAGAATGCTCGTCATAGGGTTTCATCAAGCTGACATAGCGCGAGGGCTCGGTCTCGCCTTCGGCATATTCTCGCGGATCGGCCCCAGAGGCGATGATAACCGCGATCTCGGGGCGTAGTTGCGTGACGTGCTGCACCAGATCCATGCCAGAGCCGTCGGGCAGGCCGAGATCGGTGAACATGATGTCGAACCGCTCGGCCTCAAGGCTGCGTTCGGCGGCGGCGACGCTGTCGGCTTCGGTCACGGCATAGCCCAGATCGGCAAGCATATCCGCGGTCGCCATGCAGATCAGCGCGTCGTCTTCGACCAGCAAAACCTTGAGCGCGTCATCGGGGGCGCTGTGCGCGTCTTCCTGCGCCAAGTGGGCGGCATCGGTGCCGGATTGGCGAGAGAGAATCTCATGAATTTTCAGGGCCAGCCGCTCGCGGGTGTAGGGTTTGCTCAGCAGATCGACCCCTTCGTCAAGCCGCCCGGCGTGGACAATCGCGTTCTGAGTATAGCCCGAGGTAAAGAGCACGCCGACATTCGGCAGATGCGCCTTGGTCTCGCGGGCAAGCTCGGGGCTGCGGATTTTGCCGGGCATGACCACATCGGTAAAGAGCAGATTGATCTGCACACCGCTTTTGACAATCGCCAGCGCGCTATCGGCGTTCTCGGCGGTCAGCACGCCATAGCCAAGATCGCGCAGCTGATCGACGGCGGTCTCGCGCACGGCGGCGTCGTCTTCGACCACGAGGATCACCTCACCGCTGCCCGTGGGCGTTTCGGTTGCGGCAGGCAACGGGGCGCTTTCTTCCTGGCGCTGCGTGCGTGGCAGATAGACCCGCACGGTCGTGCCTTGGCTCTCTTCGCTGTAGAGTTTGATATGACCGCCAGACTGTTTGATGAAGCCGTAAACCATGCTGAGGCCAAGCCCCGTGCCTTCGCCCGTGTCTTTGGTGGTGAAGAAAGGGTCAAAGACCTTTTCCATAATCTCGGGCGGGATGCCTGCGCCGGTATCGGTGATCGCCAGCATGACATATTGGCCGGGGACCACATTCGGGTGGCTTTGGGCATAGGCATCGTCAAGTGCGGCGTTGCCCACTTCGATTGTCAGCTTGCCATGGTGGGCCATCGCGTCGCGCGCGTTGATCGCAAGGTTCAGGATCACGTTTTCCAACTGCGCCGGATCGACAAGACAGTTCCACAGCCCGCCCGAGATCACCGTCTCGACCTCGATCCCTTCGCCAAGGGTGCGGCGCAACATGTCGTCCATGCCCCGCACCAATCGGCCAAGGTTCTGCGGCTTCGGCTCCAAGGGTTGCTGCCGCCCAAAGGCGAGCAGTTGCGCGGTCAGCTTTGCGCCGCGCGACACCCCCGCCATGGCGTTGTCGACAAACCGCCGCTTGGCGTCGCCCTCGGCCAGTTCCTTTGACAAAAGCTGAAGGTTGCTGCCCACCACCTGAAGCAGGTTGTTGAAGTCATGCGCAATGCCGCCAGTGAGTTGGCCCACGGCTTCCATCTTTTGCGCCTGTACCAACTGCGCCTCAAGCCGGTCCCGCTCGGCCATGGCCTCTTCGACCTTGGTTTTCAGCGCGTTGTTGAACTCAATCTCGGCGTTGCGTGCGCGCAGTTCTTCGCGCAGGTCGCGGGCCTCGATCACGGTGCCCACGGTTTTGCCGGTCTCATCCTTCATCGGCGAGGCGGTGAAGCCCACGGGGTAGAAACTGCCGTCCTTATGGACAAAGGTTTCCTCACCCTGCGTCTGGTGGTTTTCCGGAAAAGCGCGGTCGATGGCGCAGTCTTCGATGGGAAAATGCCGCCCGTCGGGGTGGGTGTGGTGGATCACGTCATGCAGCGGTCTGTTGACGGTTTCCTCGAATTTATAGCCGGTCAACTCTTCGGCTGCGCGGTTCATAAAGACGCATTGCTGTTTGTCGTCCATCATGAAGATGGCCATCGTGGTATTGCTCAGGATCGCGTCCAGCCGGGCCGAGACTTTGGTCAGCGCCGCGTTGGTCTCTTTCTGTTTGGTGATGTCCTGAATGGCCGCATAAAGGACCTTTTCGCCCTCGGTTGAGATCAGCTGCAAATGGGTCAGAACGCAATACCGCGAGCCGTCCTTGCGCTGGTGGACCGTCTCATATTCAAGCGTTGTCGTCTCGCCGTTGATCAGCGGCTCAACGAGGTCCAGAAACGCCTCGCGCGTCAGTTCGGGCTTGATGTCCCACGCCGCCATGCCGCGCAGCTCTTCCATCGAATAGCCAAGGTTTTCCCGCGCGCCGCGATTGGCGAGGGTGAAGGTAAAGTCTTCGACTGAAAACAGGTAAACTTCGCTTGCCGCGTCTTCGACGATCTGCCCAAGGCGATCGCTCGCCAATCTCAATGCTTCTTGCACCATTTTCCTCAAGCTTGTCGGTCGCTGGACCCGGCTAAATTCGACCTGCAAGTTGCAGGGTATATGTAACCTAGTCTTATGAAGCGGCAAGACGAGCGCAAAAAGCGCATTCTTTCAAGGGGCGGGTTTTCGCGCAGAAAAACGCGGGCCAGCACCCGCCAAGATTGGCGGATGCCGGAGAGGATGAGAGGCTACGCGACGCGGTGGCCCATGGCATAGACCGACCGCAGGATCGGCGCGTCTTTCATCACCTCGAACAGGATCAGATCGGCCCGCGCGCCCAAGGCAATCTCGCCCCGGTCGGTCAGGCCTACGTGATGCGCGGGCGTGCGGGTGACGGTCGCCAGCCCCCGCGCCATATCGCCCCATAGATTGCCCAGTTGCACCGCCCCCAACAGCAGGGCCGCGGGGACATAGTCAGACGACAGAATATCGAGCAGGTCCAGTTCCGCCAATTCCTTTGCCGCCACATTGCCCGAATGCGACCCGCCGCGCACGAGGTTCGGCGCGCCCATGATCGTTGCGATGTCTTGGGCGTGGCAGGCCTCTGCCGCCGCGCGGGTGGTGGGGAATTCAGCCAAGCGCACGCCGTGGGCGTGGCTGGTCGCGACCTGTTCTGCCGTGGTGTCATCGTGGCTCGCCAGCGCCGCGCCATAGTGCTTGGCTGCCGCCACCGCCGCCGCCTCATGTTTCGCGCCCAGCCGGTCTTGCAGCCCATGCAGGAAGGTGACGTAATCGCCGAAATCCTCCCGCGGCAGGCCGTTCTTGCCGCAGACGTAATCCTCGAACTTTTGCACGTCGCGGAATTGCCGCTGGCCGGGGGTGTGATCCATCAGGCTGACGATGCCGACCTTGTCGTCGGGGCCAAACTCGGCCAGTTCCTCCTCCAGCGTTTCGGAACAGATCTCGGCGCGCAGGTGGATATGGTGGCTGATCGCCAGCGCCCCGCTGTCGCGCATCATCAGGATCTCATCGGCCATGTCGCGGGCGTATTTTCCGTAACGTTTGCGCCCTTCGTCCGAGAGGATCGATCCCACCCGGATCGCGTCGAAGACGGTGGTGATCCCGGTGCCCGCCAGTTCGCGGTCATGGGCGATGATTGCGGCACGGTGCGGCCAGTCGACCTTGGGCCGCGGCTTCATATGGCGTTCAAGGTTGTCGGTATGCAGTTCCACCAGACCGGGGGCGAGGTAGCGGCCTTCGCAATCGACCGCCCCCTGTGGCACGGCGGTGCCTTCGGCGATATCGGCGATCACCCCGTCGCGCAGCACCACGCTGCCGGGGATCACCGCATCGGGCAGGATGATTTTGGCATTGGCGAGAATGGTTTCTTTTGTCATGTGAACGTCACGCTTGTTGCGCATCCATGGATGCAGGGAGAAGATGAATGAAGTTCGACCGCTACGCGATCTATTACACGCCGCAGGGCGCATTGGCCGAGGCCGGCGCCGCTTGGCTTGGCTGGGATGTGGCACGCGGGCAGGCCGTGGCGCATCCGGAAGTGGCCGGGCTGGACGTGGCCGCCCTGACCGAAACGCCGCGCAAATACGGGCTGCATGCGACGATCAAGCCGCCTTTCGTTTTGGCCGAGGGGGCTACGGCTGACGGCCTGCAATCCGCGTTCGAGACATTGTGCACGCAGCTTGCCCCCGTCACGCTGGACTGTCTGGCCCTGACCCCGCTGGGCCGCTTTCTGGCGCTGACGCCTGAGGGGGACACCGCTGCGCTCAACGCCATGGCCGCCGAGGTGGTGCGCGGGCTCGATGCCTTCCGCGCGCCCCCGGCAGAGGCGGATTTGGCCCGCCGCCGTCAAGCCAACCTGACCCCGGCGCAAGAGGCGAACCTGACGAAATGGGGCTATCCTTACGTGATGGAGGTGTTTCGCTTTCACATCACCCTGACCGGCAAGCTCTCGAAAAGTGATCTGCCACAGGTGACCGCGGCGCTGGCCCCCTATATCGCGCCGCATCTGCCACAGCCCTTTGTGCTGAGCAGCCTGACGCTGGTGGGGCAGGCCGAAGACGGTATGTTCCACGAGGTTCACCGCGCCGCCCTCTCGGGATAAAGCGCCGCCGACGCCTGTGCCACGGTCTGCTTGAGCGGGCCGGAGTTATCAATCTCGATCGCCGCGATATGGTCGGGCAGGGCGCGGTCGGCCCGGGCCAGCCGTGCGGTGATTTCCGCTTCGGTTTCGCGCCCACGGCCCCGCAGCCGGTCCGCCAATACGTCGGGCGAAGCGGTCAGCGATAGCACTTCGAACCGCGCAAACCGCAGCTTTGCCTCGGTCAGCATGCTGCGAGAGAGGTTCGCCAGCACGTCGCGCCCTTCGGCTAGGGCCGTCTCCACCGCGATGGGGATGCCATAGCGCAACCCATGCGCAGCCCAACTCAGGGCAAAGGCGCCATCTGCCTCCAACCGCAGGAACGCGGCCTCATCGATCCCGTCAAAGTCTTCGCCCCCCGCAGCACTCGGGCGGGTGATGGCGCGGCGGGCGAGGAACAAATCGGGCTGTGCCTTGGCCAGCGCCGCCATCACGCTGTCCTTGCCCACACCTGACGGGCCGACCACCGCGATAAAACGCCCGCTCATGCGGCCAGTCCGGGGGTGAAACGGGTGACATCCACCTCGCGGTCGCAGATTTGGTCGCGGGCGGCCTCGTCATGGAAGATGCCCAAGATCGCCGTGCCGCGCGCTTTGGCTTCTTCGATCAGCGCCAGCACCGTGGCGCGGTTGGTGGCATCAAGGCTCGCTGTCGGCTCATCCAGCAGCAAAACGGGGTAAGGATGCGCAAAGCCGCGCGCGATGTTCACCCTCTGCTGCTCCCCGCCCGAGAAGGTCGTGGGGCTAAGCTGCCAAAGCCGCTCGGGGATGTTGAGCTGCGCCAGCAACTCTCCGGCCCGCGCCCGTGCATCGGCTTCGCTGTTGCCCACCGCGCGGAGCGGTTCGGCCACCACGTCAAGCGTCGCCACCCGTGGCACCACCCGCAAAAACTGGCTGACATAGCCCAGCACGTTGCGGCGCAGGTCCAATATCTCACGCGGGGCGGCGCGGGCGACATCCAGATCGCCCACCATGACCCGGCCCGAAGCGGTCAGATAATTGCCATAGATCATCCGCATCAGCGTTGATTTCCCGGCCCCCGAGGCCCCGGTCAGCGCCACGCATTCGCCGCGCGCCACGGTCAAGTCACCGCCGCGCATCACCGGGATCACCGCCGCACCTTGGTTGTGCAGGGTGAAGGATTTGCTCACATTTTCCACGCGTATCATGGGTTCAGCCTTGTTTAACCTATTGTTAACGTTTGTCATTTGTTTCGCGTGCGAAACATTTCCCTGCACGGTCAAACCTGTAGCACGCTAGAGACCAAAAGCTGCGTATAGCCATGCTGCGGGTCATCCAAGACCTGATCCGTCAGCCCGGTTTCCACCAAATGGCCGTCCTTCATCACCATCAGCCGGTCCGCCAGCAACCGCACCACCGCCAGATCATGGGTCACGATGATGGCGCTCAGCCCCATCTCGCGCACAAGCCCGCGCAAGAGGTCGAGCAGCCGCGCCTGAACGCTCACATCCAGCCCGCCGGTGGGTTCGTCCATGAACACCAGTCGCGGCCCGGTCACGAGGTTGCGGGCAATCTGCAAACGCTGCTGCATCCCGCCCGAGAAGGCGGAAGGCCGGTCATCGATCCGATCTTCGTTGATCTCCACTCGGCCCAGCCAATCGGTGGCGCTGGCGCGGATGTCGCCGTAATGCCGTGCGCCCACGGCCATCAGCCGCTCGCCCACATTGCCGCCTGCGCTCACATTCATGCGCAGTCCGTCGCGGGCGTGTTGGTGCACAAAGGCCCAATCGGTGCGCGACAGCATCCGGCGCTCCGGCTCGCTCATCGTCACCGTGTCGCGCAGGCCATCGGCGCGGGTGTCAAAACGCACAGCCCCACGATCCGGCGTCAGATGCCCCGCCAGCGTGTTCAGCAGCGTCGACTTGCCGGAGCCACTTTCGCCGACGATGCCCATCACCTCACCGGGGTAGAGGTCAAAGCTGACATCGGTGCAGCCAATCCGCGCGCCGTAGAATTTCGCGATGTTTTCAACTTGCAACAAGGGGGTCATGCCATGCCCTCCAACACGGGGGCCGCTTCCGCGCCGCGATGCCCAGCCGCCTGACGGGCTGCGCAGTAATCGGTGTCAGAACACATGAACAAACGCCCGCCCTCGTCATCGACGATCAACTCATCCAAATAGCTGTCCTCGGCCCCGCAAAGGCCGCAGGGGTGATCCGCTTTGCTAGCCTCAAAGGGGTAGTCCTCAAAATCCAGCGACACGACCTGCGTATAGGGCGGCAGCGCATAGATCCGCTGTTCGCGCCCCGCGCCGAAGAGTTGGATCGCGGCCATTTCCAGTTTTGGATTGTCGAATTTCGGGATCGGCGACGGGTCCATGACATAGCGCCCCTCGACCTTGACCGGATAGGCATAGGCCGTGGCAATCGCGCCGTGTTGGGCGATGTCTTCGTAGAGCTTTACATGCATCAGCCCGTATTCCTCCAGCTCGTGCATCTTGCGGGTCTCGACTTCCGAAGGTTCAAGAAAGCGCAGCGGTTCGGGGATCGGCACCTGATAGACCAGCACCTGATCCTCGCGCAGCGCCGCTTCGGGGATGCGGTGGCGGGTTTGGATGACGCTGGCCTCGGTCGTGGCTTCGGTCACCGCGACGCATGCGGTCTTTTGGAAAAAGCGGCGGATCGAGACGGCGTTGGTCGTGTCGTCCGCGCCTTGGTCGATTACCTTAAAAGTATCCTCGGGCGTCAGCACCGCGGCAGAGACCTGCACCCCGCCGGTGCCCCAGCCGTAAGGCATCGGCATCTCGCGGCTGGCAAAGGGCACCTGATAGCCCGGGATCGCCAGCCCTTTCAGGATCGCGCGGCGGATCATTCGCTTGGTCTGCTCGTCCAGATAGGCAAAATTGTAGTCGTTCATGCCCCGGTCCTCATGCCTGTCTTGGTCACTCTGTGTCATGGCGGGGCTCATTCCGCGGCCTCCCGTGGTGCGTCTTGGGCCGCGGCTGTCGCCTCGCGGCGCAGTTTGCGAATCAGTTCGAGTTCGGATTGGAAATCGACGTAATGGGGCAGTTTGATATGCTCCAAGAACCCTGTCGCTTGGATGTTGTCGGCGTGATAGAGCACGAATTCCGCATCCTGCGCAGGCGCGCCGAGGTTGTCTTCGCCCAACTCCTCCCAACGCAATGCCCTGTCCACCAGCGCCATGGAGATCGCCTTGCGCTCGGACATGCCAAAGACCAGCCCATAGCCACGGGTGAACTGCGGCGGCTCGGTCTTAGAGCCTGCAAATTGGTTCACCGTTTCGCATTCGGTCAGCTCGACCTCGCCGATCTCAATGGCGAAGCCGAGTTCGGGAATGTCCATTTCGACCGCGACTTTGCCGATGCGCAGTTCCGCGACGAAAGCGTGGTTGCGCGCATAGCCGCGTTGCGTGGAGTAGGCCATGCCGAGGACGAAGCCTTCGTCGCCGCGGGTCAGCGCTTGCAGGCGCAGGTCGCGGGGGGCGGGGAGTTCCAAAGGCTCGCGCGTCAGGTCGCGCGGCGGGGTCTGACTGTCCGCATCGCGCTGCATCAGCCCTTCGCGGTCGAGGAATTCCATGATGTGCGGCGTCTCCGCGGGCGGTTCGGCCTCGGGCGCTTCGGGGGCCGGGGGCACCTCACCATCGGCGGCGAGTTTGAAATCCAGCAGCCGGTGCGTGTAGTCGAAGGTCGGCCCCAAGACCTGCCCGCCCGGCGCATCCTTGAAGGTGGCCGAGACGCGGCGGTCGCAGGCCATGGTGCCAGTCTCCATCGGGCGCGAGGCACCGAAACGCGGCAGGGTGGTGCGATAGGCGCGGATCAAGAACACCGCTTCGATCAGATCGCCCCGCGCCTGTTTGATCGCCAGCGCGGCGAGGTCAGGGTCATAGAGCGAGCCTTCTGCCATTACCCGGTTCACCGCCAGCGTCATCTGCTGGCGAATTTGCGCAACGCTCAGTTCCGGCACGCTTGCATCGCCGCGCCGCTCTTCGGCAAGCCATGCGTGGGCGTTGTCAATCGCCCGCTCGCCGCCTTTTACCGCTACATACATCAGGACACCTTTGTGCTTCGGGGCAGCGCCGCCAATCGGTCGCCGCAGGTGAAAATGAAATCCAAACCACGCGGGAAGAGCGTCGCGTTTTGCTGAAAGGCCGCGCGGTCGGGCAGCGACAGCGCTGCGCTTTCTTTGATGCCGGGGCCGGAGAGGGTTGCGCCCTCGGCGCTCAGATCATCAACCTCGACGATCAGCGTGGCAGAGCGGTCGGGATAGGCGGCGGTCCCGAGGGGGAAGTCGCTGAGGGGCAGTTCGTCCCAAGTGCCCAAGGCGAAAAGCGCCGCACTGGCCGGGGCGAAGGGCGCACCGGTGTGAAAGGTGATCCAGTCGCGCAATTCGGGCCGGTCGAAGCCGGGAGCAAGGTAGAGCGGCGCCTCGGGGTCGCAGAGTGTCAGCAGGACGACCCCGGCGGCAGTGGAGAGGCCCGCGGGCGGTTCGGCCCCGGTCACGCTGTTGATCTCACCCGGTTTGGCCATGGCGTTCATCACCGCGCGAAAGGCAAAAGCGGCGTCTTTGGGCGCGTCGCGAAACCCGCCTGTCAGCGATAGGGTCTGCATCAGTCTTCTCCTCGGACCATGGTGAAAAAGTCGACCTTGGTGGCGGCGGCCTTGGCGGCACGGCTGGCGCGGCGCTGGCTTTCGATCTCGGCCAGCGGGTCGAGCAGTTTGGCGCGGACCTCATCCGCCGCACCGCTTTGCATCAGCGCGTCGGTAAGGGCCGCTTGCAGCGCCTTGTCGCGACTGCGGCCTTGGACATAGGCGTGGCCGTCAGGGCCTTCCGCCAGCCGCACCGAGCAGCGCGTGACCGACATTTCGCCCATGTTAAAGGCATCGCCCACGGCGCCCATCCGGCCCCGCAGCATGACGCCGCCGATCTCTGGCGCGCGGAGCAGGTCATGGACTGGGACCGCGCCGTAGCGCGCCCAGAGCCGGGCCAGATCAGCGGCCTCGGCCCGCGCGAGCAGGCCCATCCAAGCCTGCCGATCGCGGGTCTTTTCTTTGGTTTCAACCGTCATCTAGACACCTTGTGCATTTGTCTAATTTACTATACAACTAGACAAGTATTAGCCGCTGGCCTCCCGCTGGCGCAAGCTTGGATATGTGAAACTTCTGCGACATGGCCCGTACTGCGATTTGGAAAACCATCACCGCCACGCTGACCCATGACATCGCCACGGGGAAATACGCCCCCGGCGACCGGCTCCCGACCGAGGCGCAATTGGCGGTGCGTTTCGGGGTCAACCGCCATACGGTGCGTCGCGCGATCAGTGACATGAACGAGAGCGGGCTGACCTACAGCCGCCGGGGGGCGGGGGTCTTCGTGGCGCAGCGCCCCACGGATTATCCCATCGGCAAACGGGTGCGTTTTCATCAGAACCTTGCGGCGGCGGGGCGGGTGCCGGCCAAGGAGATTTTGACGTTGGAGAGTCGCGCGGCCTCGGCCCATGAGGCCGCGCAGTTGGGGCTGGATGGGGAGGCGCTCGTGCATGTCTATGAAGGGCTGTCGCTGGCCGATGAGCAGCCCATCGCTATCTTCCGCAGCATCTTCCCCGCCGTGCGGTTTCCCGATCTGTTGGAAGCGCTTGAGGCCAGTCGTTCCGTCACCACGGCCTTGGCGCAGGGCGGGGTGGCGGATTACACCCGCGCCTCGACCCGGCTGACGGCGAAGCTGGCCAATGCCACGCAGGCGCTGCATTTGCGGCTGTCCGAAGGCGCGCCGATCTTGCGCTCTGCCGGGATCAACGTGGACCCCGGGGGCGAGCCGGTGGAATACGGGGTGACGTGGTTCGCGGGTGATCGGGTGACGCTGACCCTCAACCCCGGCGACTAGGCGTATTTTTCCAAAAACGCTTCGGCGGGCAGGGTCTGGAAATCCTTGAGCGATGCTTGCAGCCGGTCATGGGGCCAATCCCACCACGCCAATTCCTCCATCCGCGCGGCGATGCTTTCGGAAAAGCGGCAGCGCAGCGGTTTGGCGGGGATGCCTGCGACGATCATATAGGGGGCGACATCGCGGGTGACGATGGCCCCGCCCGCCACCACCGCGCCGTGCCCGATGGTCACCTCGGGCCGGACCTGCGCGCCGTGGCCCAGCCATGTGTCATGACCGATTACCGTGCGGCGGCTGCGGCGGAGGGCGAACCAATCGGCGTCATCCTCGGCCCCGTCGAAGTAGTCTCCGGCGCGGTAGTGGAAGTGGTGCAGGCTGGCCTTTTCCATCGGGTGATCCGTGGCCCCGATGCGCACGCTGGCGGCGATATTGCTGAACTTGCCGACTTGGGTGTTGGCGATGTCGCACCAGCGGTCGCAATAGGAGTAATCCCCGATTTCGGAATGGGCGAGGCGCGTGGCGCGCCCGATCTCGACATAGCGCCCGAACTGCGTGTCGGTCACTTCGCAGTCCGGGTGGAGGAAGGGCGCGTCGGCTTTGAGACGCGCCATCAGTGGCCCGCCTCATTGCCCGCGATCAACTTGCGGCGCAGCCAGCCCGAGAAGCTGTCCATCGCGATAACCATCAGGATGATGAGCACGATGTAATAGCTCACCTCCTCCCAATCCTTTTGAGTGATGATGGCCTGAGTTAGCAGCAGGCCGATGCCGCCGCCGGTGATCGCGCCGATGATGGTGGCAGAGCGGGTGTTGGACTCCAGATAGTAGAGCACTTGGCTGAGCAGGACCGGGGTGATCTGGGGGATCACGCCGAAGCGGTAGCGCTGAACGGGGGCGGCCCCGGTGGAGGCGATGCCTTCGATCTGTTTGTCGTCCACATTCTCCAGCGCCTCGGAGAAGATTTTGCCGAAGGTGCCGGTGTCTGTCAGCAGGATTGCGAGCGAGCCGGTCAGCGGGCCGGGGCCAAAGGCACGGGAGAGAACGATGGTCCAGATCAGCCCGTCGACCCCGCGCAGGAAGTCGAATAACCGTCGCGCGGCGAAGCGCAGACCGCCCAGAGGGGTGAAGTTCTTGGCCGCGAGGAACCCCAGCGGCAGGGCAATCATCGCCGCGCCAAAGGTGCCGAGGAAAGCCATGAGAATGGTCTCAACCAGCGCCCAAGCGACATCGCCATGACGCCACATTTTGTTGGTCCAGAAGTCCTGCCAGATCGCGCCGTATTCACCGCTGCGCAGCAGTTCCAGCGGGGACATGCCGTGATAGGGGCTGTCGAGCGTGAAGAAGAACAGCTCCCACCCGTTGAAATAGCGGAACACTTCGGCCCGGTTGCGGGTGATCGTCAGACGGCCTGCATCCGTGGTCACGGCAAGGCGGTTTTTGGAGGCGTTGATCCACTCGGGCAGGGGGCCGTCGGGCAGGGTGGCATTGACGCCGCTGCGCCCCGGCGTGGCGGTGATCAGCCCGTAGCCCGGCACGTCATAGCGCACTTCCGGCCCCAGATCGACGGTATGGCCGTTGCCCAGTTCCACGCGTGTCGTCTCGCCCAAGGTGACCCAATCGGGGGCGGTGCCCGGCGCATAGCGGCCTTTGCGCTCGCCCTCGATGGCGATCTCCATCTCGCCGTTGCGGTTGTCGCGGGCGACATGGGTTTTGTAGCTGTAGCTATCGGCGACCAGCGTCTTCATGTTCGAGACATTAATCCGATCGCCCAGCCCCGCCACGTCGAAAGCAAAGAAGACATAGGTGAGGTAGAGAAGGATCAGCACCGGCGCGGCGAGGCTTGCCATCCGTTTGCGGCGGAAGCTGCGGCTGGCGGTCTGCTGGGCGGGGAGGGTGGAAGCGGTAAGGTCGGTCACAGGATGGCTCCCTTGTCCTTATAGGCGCGGCCATGGGTCAGCCGGTCGCGGAAATGGCTTGAGACTTGGTCAACGAGGATGATGGTGCCGAAGAGCAGCAGAAAGATCGCCGCCGCTTCGTCGAATTTGCCCTGACCCCAAGACATCGTGTTGCGCAGGTCATAGCCGATGCCGCCTGCGCCGACGAAGCCGAGGATGGCGGAGGCGCGGATGTTGATCTCAAACCGCAGCAGCGCGTAGGAGAGGTAGTTGGGCGCGACCTGCGGCACGACGCCCAAGACCATGCGTTGCAGCCAACTAGCGCCGACAGAGGCAAGGCCGTCGACGGGCTTGAGAGAGGCGTTCTCGTTCACCTCAGAGAAGAGCTTGCCAAGCGCGCCCACGGTGTGCAGCGCGATGGCGATCATCGCGGGCACCGGGCCACCGCCGAGCAGGAAGATCAGCACGAGGGCGACGACAATCTCGGGCACCGCGCGCAGCACATCCAACAGACGGCGCAGCGGGCCGACGAGCCATGGCGCGGGGGCAAGGCCACGGGTGGCCAGAAGGGCGGCGAAGAAGGCAAAGAGCGCGCCGATCAGCGTCGCGGCCCCGGCGATGTTCACCGTCTCGATGAGGGAGGGGAGGTATTTCACGAAATAGCCGGGCAGCAGATGGACGCGCTCCCAAGCCTCGCCCAGCACATCGGCGGGGAAGTCAAAGACATTGGGCAGCCCGTTCCAGAACCCGCCAGCGTTGCGGGCATTGGCGGTGCCGAAACCGCCGATCAGCAGGGCCACGAAAACGACCAACAGGATCATATTCATCACCCGCTTTTGTCGGGTATGGGCAAGGTAATCCGCCGTGATCTGCGGCGCGGTATTGGTCTGGTGCATCTGTCGTCCCCCTATGACGACAGGCCCCGACAATCGTTGCCGGGACCTGCCAGATGTCTTTTGTCCCTTAGGATCAGTTGGATTTCGCCTTGCGCGCTTCGACGATCGAGACATAGGCGTCATGGGCAATCGGATCGAAGCCAAGGCTTTCGCCCGCGGCCACGCCGTAAGCGCAGTCGGCGTCCATCTCGTGCAGCTCATCCACCAGTGCGGTCATGGTCGATTTGACCTCTTCAGGCAGGTCTTTGCGCAGCACAACCGGGCCTTCGGGGATCGGCTTGGAGCGCCAGATTTCCACCAGATCGTTCATGTCGACGAGGCCCGCGTCCACCGCCTTGCGCAGCGCGCCGGAGTTGTAGCCGTCTTCCCAGTTGCCCTGTCCGTCGGCCCATGTCACGCCGCCCGCCACATCACCATTGTTGACCGCGACGATGGTCTGCTCGTGACCGCCGGTGAATTTCACTTCGCCGAAGTAGTCACCAGATTCCATGGTGGCACCGGTCGTCTGGGGGATTTCGATGGAAGGGATCAGGTAGCCGGAAGTGGAGTTCGGATCGCCAAAGCCAAAGACCTTGCCCTGCATGTCTTCAAGCGTGTTGATGCCCGCATCTTTGCGCGCGAAGCCGATGGAGTGGTAGCCGTAGGAGCCATCAAGGTTGATCTTGACCAGCACCGGCTCAACCGCTTCGGGGTCTTGCAGGTGAACGGCGGCATAGGCCGAGGCACCCAGCCATGCCATGTCGAGCGTGCCGCCCAGCAGACCTTGGATCACGCCGTTATAGTCGGCAGGGGCAAAGAGTTTGGCCGGAACGCCGAGGCGCTCTTCGGTGTAGCCGCGCAGACATTCGTAGGAGTTCATCCGGTCCTGCGCGTTTTCCCCGCCAAGGATGCCGATGCGAAATTCGGTGACATCTGCGGATTGAGCCAGTGCAGCGCCGGTCAGGGCCGTGGTTGCCAGTGCGGCGGCGATGAGCTTCTTCATTTTGTCGTCTCCAGTTTGAAAATATGCCCCTTGGGGCGGGTCGTGTCAGGCTGGCACCTTGTCCAGCGTTTCGATCTCGGTTGAGGTGGCGGCTTCGGAAAAGCTGCTGTCTGCGCCGTAGATTTCGCGGGCCATGCTGGTGGTCAGCTGCTCGGGCGTGCCGTCAAATACGATCTTGCCGTCGCGCATTCCCACCACGCGGTCGCAGTAGCGGCGCGCGGTATCCAGCGTGTGAAGGTTGGCGATGACCATACGGCCGTCTTCCTCGTGAATGCGACGCAGCGATTGCATCACCACCTGCGCGTTCATCGGGTCGAGGCTGGCGATGGGCTCATCGGCCAGAATGATCTGCGGGTCTTGCATCAGGGCGCGGGCGATGGCGACGCGCTGTTGCTGCCCGCCGGAAAGCGCCTCGGCCCGTTTGGGCGCGTGCTGTGCGATGCCCAGCCGGTCGAGGATTTCGATGGCGCGGGTGATGTCGGCATCGGGGTAGAGGTTGAAGATGCTGCTCAGCGTCGAGCGGCGGTTGAGTGTGCCGTGCAGCACGTTCGACACCACATCCATCCGCGGGACGAGGTTGAACTGCTGAAAGATCATCGCACATTCCGCCTGCCAGCCACGCCGGGCCGCCCCGCGCAGGGCGGTCACATCGCGCCCTTGAAACAAGATTTGCCCAGAGGAGGCATCGGTCAGCCGGTTCAGCATCCGCAGCAGCGTGGATTTCCCCGCGCCGGAGCGTCCGATGATTCCGATCATCTGCGGCTTGTCGACCTGCAGATTGGCGCGTGCCACCGCTGTGTTCGCGCCGAATGTTTTGGTCAGTTCAGAAATGACGAGCATAAGTCCCCCGGGGTTTGCGGGGCGAGCTATCGCAGCGGTGAATGTCACGAATGTTTAAGTTTGACGAAGCTTTTGTAACGCGCGGTTTTTTCGGGAACGGCTGTCTAGGGGCAGGCGTTTGTGCTTGTTTTATAGGCGGTGGAACGGCGAGGCTGCCCAACCGCGGGGCAGTACGCAGGCTGGGGAATGTGCGGCGCAAGAGCCAGCCAACCTCAATAAAACAAGGGCCAGTCAAATAGAGCTTGCGGAACAAAGCCCCCGGATTAATGCTTTCTCTTACAGGGCGGTTCGGATAGGGCCGCATCGGGTCTGACCGCGCAGCCCCGCGCGGCGGACGGTAATATCTTTGGCCGGATCACCGGTCGCGCAGCGCCACCCCGCCGCGCCCCCTTCGGTGATACAGGCCCCCGACAAGCATCTAAAGGAGCGCGTTTATGGACGCCCAGATTATCGCATTTTTGATTCTGTTGCCGATCACATTGGTTTTTGTCTACGCAGGCATCCACGAGTTCCGGCGCTACAAAAGCGAGGGCAAGGCGAACTATGGGCTGGTTTTCGATGAAGAAAGCGGCACCACCCATGTCAGCGGCATCGCCGAAGACGAAGACCCCTTCGACCCCGACGATTTTGACCCCAACGACTATAACGATCCCGAAGTGAAAACCGACACGGATGAGCGCAAATCGTGAGCGGTAAGACCCGCTGCGCCGCCTTGCTGCTCTGGCTCGCGCTGCCCGCGGGCGCCGAGCCCCTCGCCGAGATCGTGATTTTGGGGGAGGTACATGACAACTCCCATGCCCATTCCGAACAGGCCGCCGCGCTGGAGACGCTGCGCCCCACTGCCGTCGTGTTCGAGATGCTCACCGCCGCGCAGGGGGCAAAGGCCGATGCCGATCGCAGCCAGATCGCGCAGGCTTGGGCGGCAAGCGGTTGGCAGGATTTCGACATCTACGCGCCGATCTTCGATGCTTTGGGCGAAGCCCGGATCATCGGTGCCGCCGCCCCCCGCGAGGCGGTGCGCAGTGTGTATCTTGAGGGCGCAGCCGCTCTTTTCGGGCCGGAAGCGGCGCGCTTTGGCCTTGATCAACCGCTGCCCGACGAGCAGCAATCGGCCCGCATCGAGGTGCAGTTCGCCGCCCATTGCCGGGCCATGCCGCGCGACATGATGGGCGGCATGGTCGCCGTGCAACGCTACCGCGACGCCACATTCGCGCACGCGGCGCTCGAAGCGCTCGAGACCTACGGCCCGCCCGTGGCCGTGATTACCGGCAACGGCCATGCCCGCACCGATTGGGGCATTCCCGCGCTGATCGCGCAAGCGGCCCCCGAGGTCACGACCCATGCCATCGGCTTTGTTGAAAAACAGACAGAGATGCCATTTGACGAGACCCGCCTGATCCCGCCCGCCAAGCGCGAAGACCCCTGTAGCGCCCTGACCAAGAATTAAAGGACCCGCCCATGTACCTTGCCATGAACCGTTTCACCGTACTGCCCGAGAATGCCGCCGCTTTCGAAGAGCTTTGGCTGAACCGTGAAAGCCATCTGAAAGAGACGGAGGGCTTCGTGTCCTTCCACATGCTCAAAGGGCCAGAGGAGGAGGGGACGATCCTCTATGCCTCGCACACCATTTGGGAAAGCGAAGCGCATTTTCGGGCATGGACCACCAGCGACGCCTTTCGCGCGGCGCATGCGCGGGCGGGGCAAACCCGCAAGCTGCACGAAGGCGCGCCGCGGTTCGAAGGCTTCCGTACCATTCAGCAAATCGAAGCAGTCTGACGCGGGGCAGGCCGGGCTTTTCTATACTTGACTAAAATAATCGGATTAAGTAGCCGTTATAAGAGCCCGGTATTTTGGCCGGGGTATGAACGACTTTACGCCGAAACCGTCCAAGCCACCGCGCGTCGGAAGCCCGGATGTCAATGGAAAGGAGCCCGCCCCCGTGAGGACACCCGTGACCACGCCCGAGCCAATGGCCCATGCCCGGCTACAGACGCAATCCAACAACAGCTGGCGCGATATCGCGCTTGGTAGCAACGATACTGCGCCCTGCGATGGCTTTGGCCTTGAGCACCTCATCGATCTGCAACGCGCCCGCCAGATGGGGGACGCAGGATGAGCCTGATGCAAAAGCTGCCCGATCCCTTGCCCGCAGGCCAACCGGTCGAAGACGCCGTGCATGATGCGCGTGCCTTGGTGCCCAATGGCTCGACGGCCAATATTGTGCTGGACGGCCAAACCTATACGCTGCGCATCACACGGGCAGGGAAATTGATCCTGACGAAATAGGCCGCGCGGCTGCCCAACTGCGGCGCGGAACGCCTAAGGCGCGGCTGCGGCTTGCCCTCACGCCACGGCGTCTTTACTGACGCGCCATGCCCGGCCTTTTCGCCTTTTCCGTCCTTCGCCGCTGACATGCTGGCCCTGCTGAGCCTGTTCTTCGCGGCGCTGCTGGCGGCGACGCTGATACCCGCGCAATCCGAAGCGGTGCTTTTGGGGCTGATGTGGTCGGGTGCCCATGCCACGGCGCTGTTGTGGCTGGTGGCGACGCTGGGGAATGTGCTGGGCTCGCTGCTGAACTGGCTGCTGGGGCGCTACCTCAGCCATTTTGCCGATCACCGCTGGTTTCCCTTCTCGGCGCGGCAGATGGGGCGGGCCTCTGGCTGGTATCAACGCTGGGGGTATTGGAGCCTGCTGGCCAGTTGGGTGCCGATCATCGGCGATCCGCTGACCTTGGCTGCGGGCATGATGCGCGAACCGCTTTGGCGCTTTTTGCTGATTGTCACCCTTGCCAAAGGCGGGCGCTATCTGGTGCTGATCCTGCTCGCGCGCGGGGGTCTGTGACGCTTAGAGCGGGGTGATCCCTTCGAGGGGCGGCAGCGGGTTGGGCGTGGTCACAAGGGCCGGGCGGCGCTTTTCGTAAAAGGCATTGCCGCCTGCGGTCACCACGTAATGCATGTTGTTGTAATTGGCATTGTACCACGCGGCGTGGAAGAATTTCGCGCGGGTGACCTTGGGGTGACGCTCACCTTGAAGCACCGCCAGCGCGGTGGCGCGGGCCAGCGGGGCCCCGCGATCGCTCATCGGTTTCGTCATCACGCCCGGTGCGAACTGATTGCGCTGGCCGACCACCCCGCAGACCGTATCGGGGAAGGCTTCGGAATGGACTCGGTTCAACACCACCGTGCCCACGGCGACCATCCCGTCGCGGCTGGAGCGGTTGGATTCGAAATACATCGCCCGCGCCATACACTCCACCTCACCCACCGGGACCGCGACCACTTCGGTCTGCTTACCGCCACAAGCGGCGAGCAGGCCAAGGCCCAGCATCAAAGCGGCGGTGCGGATTTTCGGGGGCTGAACGCGCATGGGCGGCCTTTCTGGGTGAGGGGGCAGGTGGCGGGCAATTTTCCAGCAAACGCGGGGCGAGGCAAGACCCGCGCCCCGGCTCAGGCGGTTTCTCTCCGGGTGGGGCGCGCGGGGGCGCTTGGGCTGACGATTGATCTAGTGTAATGCTTGATAAAACAGTCATGAACCCAGCAGGGCCGTTCTTATGAAAGTCACCTACCGGGATGTGAAAACCGACATCCTGTCAAAGATCACCAAGGGGGAATGGCCTCTGGGCAGTCTTGTGCCCAATGAAGTCGATCTGGCCGAGACCTATGGCTGCGCCCGCGCGACGGTCAACCGTGCCATGCGCGAATTGGCCGACGAAGGGTTTATCGAACGCCGCCGCAAAGCCGGGACGCGGGTGCGCATGGCCCCGGTGCGGCAGGCGCGCTTCGACATTCCGCTGGTCCGGGCCGAGATCGAAGAGAAGGGCGCTGATTATCGCTATTCGCTGGTCAGCCACGCGGTCGAGCCTGCGCCGGACTGGCTGCGCGCGCGGCTGAAACTGACCGCAGGCAGCGAGGCGCTGCATCTGGTCTGTATGCATTACGCCGATGGCGATCCCTATCAATACGAGGATCGTTGGATCAACCTTGCGACCTTGCCGCAGGCACGAGAAGAGGATTTCGCAGAGGTGGGGCCAAACGAATGGCTGATCTCGGCAATACCTTTTTCGGATGTTGAGATCAGCCTCTCCGCCGGTTTGGCCGATCAGCGGCTGAGTGAGTATCTCGGCTGCGCTTTGGGCGATCCGGTTTTCACGGTAGAGCGGTCAACTTGGTGGGAGGGGCAGGCGGTGACCTATGTGCGCCTGTCCCATCGCCCCGGTCACCGGCTGACGACCCGCTATTGATGCGCCGCCGCCCGAGGGCAGCGGCACATGGCGCTCAAAGGATGCCCGGCAGGTTCAGCCCATGTTCGCGCGCGCAATCAAGCGCCGCGTCATAGCCCGCATCCGCATGGCGCATCACGCCCGTCGCCGGATCGTTCCACAGCACCCGTTCGATGCGACGGTCGGCGTCTTCGGACCCGTCACAGCAGATCACCATGCCGGAGTGCTGCGAAAAGCCCATGCCGACCCCGCCACCGTGGTGCAGAGATACCCATGTCGCGCCCGAGGCGGTGTTCAAAAGCGCGTTCAGCAGCGGCCAATCCGACACGGCATCCGAGCCGTCTTTCATCGCCTCCGTCTCGCGGTTGGGCGAGGCGACGGAACCACTGTCGAGGTGGTCGCGCCCGATCACAATGGGCGCGCTTAGCTCGCCAGTGCGGACCATCTCGTTGAAGGCGAGACCGAGCTTGTGGCGCACGCCGAGACCCACCCAGCAGATCCGTGCGGGCAGACCTTGGAAGGAAATACGCTCGCGGGCCATGTCGAGCCAGTTGTGCAGGTGCGTATCTTCGGAGAGGATTTCCTTCACCTTGGCATCGGTCTTGTAAATATCCTCCGGATCGCCCGACAGCGCCGCCCAGCGGAACGGCCCCACACCCCGGCAGAACAGCGGACGAATGTAGGCAGGGACAAAGCCGGGGAAATCAAAGGCGTTCTCTAACCCTTCCTCCAGCGCCATCTGGCGGATGTTGTTGCCATAGTCGACCGTGGGGATGCCCGCCGCGTGAAAATCGACCATCGCTTTGACTTGTACCTTCATTGAGGCGCGGGCGGCGCGTTCGACCGCCTTGGGGGCACTCTCGCGTTTCTTGCGCCACTCGGCCATGCTCCAACCCTGCGGCAGATAACCGTTCACCGGGTCATGGGCGCTGGTCTGATCGGTGACGATATCGGGGCGCACGCCGCGTTTCACCAGTTCGGGAAAGACATCGGCGGCATTGCCCAAGAGGGCCACGGATTTCGCTTCTCCAGCAGCGGTCCAACGCTCGATCATTGCCAGCGCTTCGTCGAGCGTTTCGGCTTTTTCATCGACGTATTTTGTGCGCAGACGGAAATCGATGCTGTCGGGATTGCACTCCACCGCGAGGCAACAAGCCCCGGCCATCACCGCCGCCAAAGGCTGGGCACCGCCCATGCCGCCAAGCCCGCCGGTGAGGATCCATTTGCCGGTCAGATCGCCGCCATAATGCTGGCGGCCCGCCTCGACAAATGTCTCATAGGTGCCCTGCACGATGCCTTGGGAGCCGATGTAGATCCACGAGCCCGCGGTCATCTGGCCGTACATCGCCAGACCCTTTTTATCGAGCTCGTTGAAGTGGTCCCAATTTGCCCAATGCGGCACGAGGTTGGAGTTGGCGATCAGCACGCGCGGGGCGTCTTTGTGGGTCTTGAATACACCGACAGGCTTGCCCGATTGCACCAGCAGCGTTTGGTCGTCTTCGAGCGCGCGGAGCGAGGCGCCGATCTGGTCATAGTCCTTCCACGTCCGTGCCGCACGGCCGATGCCACCATAGACGACCAGCTCATGCGGGTTCTCGGCCACGTCCGGGTGCAGGTTGTTCATCAGCATCCGCAGGGGCGCTTCGGTGAGCCAGCTTTTCGCCGAAAGCTCGGTGCCGGTGGCGGGATAGATGTCACGGGTGTTCTTGCGCGGATCGCTCATGATGTGCCTTTCAGGGTCGGGGCCATCGCGGCCAGAGTTGTCAGGATGTCGGTCAGATGGGCGCGCAGTCGCGCGGCCTTGTCAGGGTCATAGGGCCAGGGCGGGGCTTCGGCGCTGAGGTAGCTGCTCTGCGCCAGTTCCATCTGGATTGCGTGAAGCCCTTCGGCGGGGCGGCCATAGTGCCGGGTGGTCCAGCCGCCTTTGAAACGCCCGTTGGTGACGGAGGTATAGCCGGGCGCGGTGGCGCAGATATCCGCGACGGCGGCTGCGATTTCGGGCGCGCAGGTGGTGCCGAGGTTCGTGCCGATGTTGAAATCGGGCAGGGGGCCGTCAAACAGGAAAGGGATCAGCGAGCGGATCGAGTGGCAGTCATAGAGGATCGCCACGCCATGCAACGCGCGGACGCGGGCCAGTTCCGCCTCAAGCGCCGCGTGATAGGGCGTGTGGAATGTCTCGCGGCGGGTCTCGATCTCGGCGTCGTCGGGCGGAGTTGTCCAGATGTCCTGCCCGTCGAAATCGGTCAGCGGCACCAGCCCGGTGGTGTTTTGGCCGGGGTAGAGCGATGCGCCCGAAGGGTCGCGGTTGGCGTCGATCACATAGCGGTGAAAGGTCGCGCGCACGGTGGTCGCGCCGGGCAGCAACCCTTGGTAAAGCCGGTGAATATGCCAGTCGGTATCCGCCAATTCGCGCCCACGCGGGTTCAGATCGCGGCGCACCGTGTCGGGCAGATCGGTGCCGGTATGCGGCAGGCCAAGCACGATGGGGCTCTCGCCGCGGGTGATCTCTACCGGGGTCATGTGGAAAGCTCCGGCATGTCGAGGGAGGCCGCGCGGGTGATCTCGCCTTCGGCCACCATCTGTGCCGCGCGTTCCAGATCGGGGGCGAGGTAGCGGTCCTCATCCAGCGTCGCGACATCCTTGCGCACCCGTGTCACCACACGCTGCAAGGTCTCGCTGGTCGTCAGCGGCGCGCGGAAGTCGATGCCCTGCGCGGCGCAGAGCAACTCGACCCCCAAGATACGGTTGAGGTTGTCGATCATCCGCCCCAGCCGCCGCGCGCCGTGGGCGGCCATGCTGACGTGATCCTCTTGGTTGGCCGAGGTCGGCGTGCTGTCGGTGACACAAGGATTGGCGAGGTGTTTGTTCTCGCTCATCAGGGCGGCGGTGGTGACTTCGGCGATCATATAGCCGCTGTTGAGGCCGGGGTTTGGCGTGAGGAAGGGCGGCAGGTTGAAGCTGAGCACCGGGTCGACGATCAGCGCCACGCGGCGCTGCGCGATGGCGCCGATCTCGGCCACGGCCAATGCGATCATATCGGCGGCAAAACCCACCGGCTCGGCATGGAAATTCCCGCCTGAGACGATCAGGTCCGCGCCGACCAGCACCAGCGGGTTGTCGGTGGCGGCGTTGGCTTCGACCTCAAGCGTGCGGGCGGCCATGCGCAGCACGTCCATCGCGGCCCCGGTCACCTGCGGCTGGCAACGGATGCAATAGGGGTCTTGCACGCGGGCGTCATTCGCCACATGGCTTTCGCGGATTTCCGAGCCGTCGAGAAGGGCGCGCATCGTCTCGCCCGCCTCGATCTGGCCCCGATGGCCGCGCAGGGCGTGGATTTCGGGTTGCAGCGGCGCGGTGGAGCCCATGATCGCGTCCGTCGACAGGGCCGATATCACCAACGCCGAGTTTGCCGCCCGCCATGCGTCAAACAGCCCCGCCAGCGCGAAGGCGGTCGAAAACTGCGTGCCGTTGATCAGCGCCAGCCCTTCTTTGGGGCCGAACTCCAGCGGGGTGAGACCAGCGGCGGCCAGTGCCGCGCCGCCCGGCATGACGCGGCCCTCAATTTCCGCCTCGCCGTGGCCCATCATCGCGGCGGCCATATGGGCCAAGGGGGCCAGATCGCCCGAGGCACCGACCGATCCTTGCGCCGGGATCACCGGGGTCACGCCACGCTCCAGCATGGCTTCGATAAGACCTACGACCTCAAGCCGCACGCCCGAGGCGCCGCGCCCAAGGCTCAGAAGTTTGAGCGCCATCAAGAGCCGCGCATGGCCGCGCGGGATCGCCGGGCCGACGCCGCAGCAATGCGACAGGATCAGGTTGCGTTGCAGGGTGGCCGTGTCATCTGAGGCGATCTTGACCGAGGCGAGCTTGCCGAAACCGGTGTTCACGCCGTAGACGGCATCCTCGCCCGCCACCGCTTTGGCAATGCGCGCATGGGCCAGTTCAATCGCTGGGCGGCAGGCGGGGTCGAGCCTCACCGATGCCTCTTCGCGGTAGATGCGGGCCAGATCGTCCAAGGTGGCCGCGCCGGGGGTGAGGGTCAGGGTGGTCACGATTGGCCTCCGAAAATGCGAGAGTGAAGCGGGTTGAAGCCGATGCGATAGGCAAGCTCGGCAGGGTGTTTGATATCCCAAACGGCGAGGTCGGCGCGCAGGCCGGGGCGGATCATGCCGCAGCCGTCCAGCCCAAGCGCGCGGGCGGCATGTTGCGTGGCACCGCGCAGCGCCTCTTCGGGCGTCATGCGGAACAGGGTGCAGCCCATGTTGAGCGTCAGCAGCAGGGAGTTCAGCGGCGACGACCCGGGGTTGATATCCGTCGCCAGCGCCATCGGCACGCCGTGTTTGCGCAGCAGATCAATCGGGGGCGCTTGGGTTTCGCGCAGGGTATAAAACGCGCCGGGGAGGATGACGGCGACGGTGCCCGCCTTGGCCATCGCTTTCACGCCGTCCTCGTCGAGGTATTCGATATGATCCGCCGACAGCGCGCCATAGGAGGCCGCGAGTTTCGCGCCGCCAAGGTTCGACAGTTGCTCGGCATGGAGTTTCACCGGCAGCCCCAATTCCCGCGCCACGTCGAAAACGCGGGCGATCTGGGCAGGCTGAAAGGCGATGCCCTCGCAGAACCCGTCGACCGCATCGACCAGCCCCTCGGCATGGGCGGCGCGCAGGGCGGGGAGGCAGACTTCGTCGATATAGGCGTCAGCGCGGCCTGCGTATTCGGCTGGCGTGGCGTGCGCACCGAGGAAGGTCGTCCGCACTCGGATCGGGCGCTGCTGGCCCACGGCGCGTGCGGTGCGGAGCATGCGCAGCTCGGTGTCGATATCCAGACCGTAACCGGATTTGATCTCGATCCCCGTGACGCCTTCGGCGATCAACACATCGACGCGGCGCAGGGCATCCGCCAGCAGGTCGGCTTCACTGGCGGCGCGGGTGGCGGTGACGGTTGAAACGATGCCGCCCCCGGCGCGGGCGACTTCTTCGTAGCTGGCTCCTTCGAGGCGCATCTCGAATTCCCGCGCGCGGTCGCCGCCGTGGACAATATGGGTGTGGCAGTCGATCAGACCGGGGGTGACGAGGCGGTGGCCGAGCGATTCTGTCGGCTGGTCGCGGTAGGTGCGTGGCAGATGAGCGCGTGGGCCGACCCATGCGATCTGGCTCCCGGCAATCGCAATCGCTGCATTCTCAATCATTCCATAGGGTTCTGCGCCGTCTAGGGTCGCGGCGGTGAGGTCGATCAAGACCCGTTCGTGCTCTGCCATCTCTATCGCCTCCTCCTAAGGTTTCACTTTTCTAACGCGGTTTTAATTGTTATATGTCTATACATAAAAAACCGAAAGGCCGTCAAATGATTTTCGCAAAACACGCAAAACTGCCGCAGGGCTGGGCGCGGGACGTTCGGATTACGGTTGCCGAGGGCCGCATCACGGCGGTGCAGACCGGACAAACGCCGCATCCTGACGACAGCCGCGTCGAGACCCTGCTGCCCGCGCTCGCCAACCTGCACAGCCACAGCTTTCAACGCGCCATGGCTGGGATGACCGAGGGGCGGATGGCGGGGAAAGACAGTTTCTGGACCTGGCGCGACCTGATGTACCGCTTTACCGCCCATCTCACGCCCGCGCATATTGAGGCCATCGCCGCCTTTGTTTTCCTTGAGATGCAAGAGACGGGTTTTGCCAGCGTGGGCGAGTTTCATTACCTGCATCACCAGCCCGGCGGCACGCCCTATGATGATCTGGGGGAGCTTTCGACCCGGATCGCGGCGGCGGCGGCGGAGACGGGGATCGGGCTAACGCATTTGCCGGTGCTCTATACCTACGGCGGCGCGGGGCAGGTGCCCTTGCAGGCGGGTCAGGCGCGTTTTGGCAATGGGGTGGCGCAGTTCAACGCGCTGGTGGAGCGGGCGAAACGGGCGGTGGCTGATCTCCCCCCAGACTGCCGGGTGGGCATCGCGCCGCATTCGCTGCGCGCCACAGCCCCGGCGGAATTGGCCGAGGTGCTGGCCGCGCATCCCGAGGTGCCGACCCATATCCACATCGCCGAACAGCCCAAGGAGGTCGCAGACATCTCGGACTGGCTCGGCGCGCGGCCGGTGGACTGGTTGCTGGCGAACGCTGAGGTGAACGAGAACTGGTGCCTGATCCATGCGACCCACATGACCGAAGCAGAGACGGCGGCCATGGCCCGCACCGGCGCGGTCGCGGGGCTCTGCCCGGTGACGGAGGCGAACTTGGGCGATGGGCCGTTCAACGGGCCGGGCTACCTCGCTGCTGGGGGGCAGTTTGGCATTGGGTCGGATTCCAACGTGTTGATTTCATTGACCGAAGAGTTGCGCACTTTGGAGTACTCCCAACGCCTGCGCGATCTGGCGCGCAACGTGATGGTGCCGGGCGAAGGCTCGGTCGGGGAGACGCTTTATATCGGGGCCGCGCGCGGTGGTGCGCAGGCGCTTGGCCGGGGAGCGGGCGAGATTGCAGTGGGCGCATGGGCCGATCTGATGGCGATCGACAGCCAAGACCCGGCGCTTTGTGCGCTGCGGCCCGCGCAACTGCTCGACGGTCTGGTCTTTGCCGCGAAGGATCGGGTGGTGACGGATCTGTGGTCGGCGGGGCGTCATGCGGTGACGGGCGGGCGGCACCGGCAGCGTGACCGGATCGTGGCGGGCTACCGGCGCGCCATGGCAGAGTTGACGGCGCTTTTGTGAAACCTTCCAGCTTCCGGGAACTTTGCCGCGGCCTGCCGGGTTTGCCCCCTAACAAGGGCCGCGCGCGGCGTGGTGTTGCGCGGCATAGCCCGAAGCCAGCGAAAGGGAGCGGATCATGAGTCCACCAGACACAAATCTGAAAAAGCAGGAAAGCCGTCACAAGTGGCCGCTGATCGGCATGGCGATTGTCGTGATCTTTGGCATCGGCATCATTGTCTTTTGGACGGGCGAGGAAGTCGCCACCGCCCCCGGCACCGAAGACGAGGTGATCGTCGACGATGGCACCGCGATTGAGGGCGATGATACGGCAACCGTGCCTGTCGCACCCGATTGACCCCCAGCCAACAGCATTGACCGCCAAGACCCGGAAGCCACTGCTTCCGGGTTTTTTGTTGTTTGCCTTGGTCGCGCGGGCGGGCCATCTTGCACCGGAAACAAGGGTAACGGGGCAGACATATGTGGTATCTTGTAGGGGACATCGGCGGCACCAACCTGCGGCTTGCGGCGGTGGACCCGGCGGGCGCGGTGGTGCGGCGGTGCACGCATCGCACCGATGGGCTGACCACATTGCCAGACGCCTGTGCGGCGCTTTGTAGCGAGATGGGCGGCGCGCCCGAGGGGGTCGCGGTGGCGGTGGCCGGGGTTGTTGTCGATGGGCAAGTGCGCATGACCAACGCCGCGCGCAGCGTCTCGCGCGATAATCTGGCGCGGGCCTGTGATGTGGCCTCCTGCAAGGTGCTGTTGCTCAATGATTTCGAGGCGGCGGCCTGGTCCTTGGCCACGCTGGACGCGGCCAAGGTGAGCTTTCTTCAGGGCGGCCCTGCGCCGCAACCGGGCGCGCGGGTGATCATCGGACCGGGGACGGGCTTGGGCGTGGGGTCTTTGGTCTGGCAAGGGGCGCGGCCCACGGCGGTGCCGGGCGAAGGCGGGCATCTGCGGCTCACCCCCCATAGCGCCGAGGAAGTGGCCTATTTCGAAGCCCTGATCGCGCTTTGGCCCGAGGTCCAGATGGGCGACGCGCTGGCGGTCGAGGCCGAGGCGATCCTGTCGGGCACCGGCATCCCCTATTGGTACCGCGCCATCGCAACCGCACGCGGCGAGGCGGCGCATCTGGAGGGGGCGGCGGCGATCTTTGCCGCGGCCAAGGCTGAGGAGGACGCGAGTGCCTGCCGGGCGGTGGCCTTGATGGCGCGATATCTTGGCGGAGTCGCGGGGGATTTGGGGCTGGTCTTGGGCGCGCGCGGTGGGGTTTTCATCACGGGGGGGGTGGCGCAGCAGAACCCTTGGATGTTGGATAATGCTTTCCTCGCGGCCTTCAACGCGGGCGGGCGGCACAGCAAATGGCGCGCGGCGCTCCCCTTGGGCCTGTGCAATGACCCCGACTTTGGCCTCATGGGGGCGCGCAACTGTCTGTTTGTGCAGCACGATCGCCCCCTGCCGGATTGACAGCAGGCTCCGCGCCCCCATGATCGCCGCAGCAGCCGGAGTGCCCTATGTCCAACCTCAATGATCCGAAACGCCAGTTCTTGGCCAACCTGTTCGACACCGCCGTCGCCGCCGCCGATCCGCGGCTGATCTTGAAAGACAGGCTGCCGCCGCCCCCCAAGGGCCGCACGGTGGTGATCGGCGCGGGCAAAGGGGCGGCGCAATTGGCGCAGGCGTTCGAGGCGCTCTGGCCGCATCCCTATGATGGTGTCGTGGTCACCCGCTATGGCTATGGTGCGCCCTGTGAGCGCATCAAGGTGTTGGAGGCCGCCCATCCGGTGCCCGATCAGGCCGGGATCGAGGCCGCCCGCGCCTTGCAGGATGCGCTGCGCGGGCTGGGGCCGGAGGATCAGGTGATCGCGCTAATCTGCGGCGGCGGGTCGTCGCTTTTGCCCGCCCCACCCGAGGGGCTGACGCTAGAGGATTTGCAGGCGTTGAACTCGGCGCTTCTGGCCTCAGGCGCGCCAATCTCGGTGATGAATGACATCCGCAAACAGTTCAGCACGGTGAACGGCGGGCGTCTGGCGGAACTGGCCTATCCCGCGCAGGTGGTGAGCCTTGTCGTCTCGGATGTGCCGGGGGATGATCCGGGGGCCGTGGCCTCTGGCCCTACGGTGCCGGGGCGACGGGCCGCGGCGGAGGTGTTGGAGGAGGTGGCCGCGCGGGGGCTGGAACTGCCGCCCCGTTGCATGGGTTTTCTGCAAAAGGCCGCGCAGCAGCCTGCGCAAGACGCGCCCAGCAAGACAGCCACGCATGTTATTGCTTCTGCGGGTCTGTCCCTCAGCGCGGCGGCCAAGGCGGCACAGGCGCGGGGGGTGACCGCATGGATACTGTCGGACGCGATCGAAGGCGAGGCGCGCGAGGTGGCGCTGGTGCATGCCGCACTCACCCGGCAGGCGCAACAAAGCGGTTTCCCGCATCCCGCGCCGCTGGTGCTGCTCTCAGGCGGAGAGACGACGGTCACCCTGCGCCACAAGGGGCGCGGCGGGCGCAACAGTGAATTCGCGCTGTCCTTGGCGCTGGCGCTCGACGGGCAAGAAGGCATCACCGCCTTGGCGGCGGACACCGACGGCATCGACGGGTCAGAGGATAACGCGGGCGCATTCGTCGCGCCGGGCACGGCGGGCGCGATGCGCGCGGCAGGGGTGGACCCGCGCCGCGCCTTGCAACACAACGATGCCTACGGCGCGTTTGCGGCGGTAGACGCCCTGTTTCACACCGGCCCCACCGGGACCAATGTGAATGATTTCCGCGCCCTGCTGATCGGCGATCTACCCGAAAGCTGAGCCGGTTCTGCGCCAGCCTAGGTGCGGTCGAAGACAATCACGTTGCGTTTCGCAGCGCCGGTCTTGGTGTCGGCAATCGCCTCGTTGATCTGATCCAGCCGCCAGCGCCCGGAGATCAGGCTGTCGAGTTGCAAGCGGCCCTGAAGGTAAAGGTCGACCATCCACGGGATATCGCGCTGGATCACCACGTCGCCCATTTTGGAGCCGACCATACCTTGCCCCAAGGCGGCTAGGACCACCGGCTCATAGCTGGCCTCGGCCCCGCTGTGGGGCATGCCGACCATGATCACCCGGCCCCCGGCCGCAAGGTAGCGCGGCGCGGTTTCATAGGCGGGGATCGCGCCGACGGTGACGATCACGGCATCCGCCCCGCGCCCCATGGCCTTGAAGGCCGTGCGCCACGGTTTTTCCTCGGTCGCGAGCACGGTGTCGGTCGCGCCGAATTCGCGGGCGATGGCGAGCTTTTCTTCGGTCATGTCCACCGCCACGATCCGCCGTGCGCCCGCGATGCGCGCCCCTTGGATGGCATTAAGGCCGACCCCGCCCGCGCCGATCACCACCACATCTTGGCCTGCGCGCAGGCCCGCTGCATTGACCACGGCGCCCACGCCGGTGATCACGCCGCAGGCGATCAGACAGGCGGCGTCTTTGGGGATGTCATGCGAGATTTTCACGGCCTGCGAGCGGTCGACCACCACTTTTTCGGCGAAACCGCCGGTGTTCATGGCTTGAAAAAGCGGTGCCCCCTCTGCGGTCTGAAGCGGCCCTTCGGGCGCTTGCGGTGTTTCGCAGATCGTCGGCTGACCCGAGGCACAGTTGGGGCAGCTGCCGCAGGCGCGGATCAGGGTGACCACCACGCTGTCGCCCTCGACCAGCCCCTGTACATTCGGCCCCACGGCGCTGACCCGACCTGCGGCCTCATGGCCATAGACGGCAGGCAGGGTGCCGCCCCAGCCGCCTTCGGCAAACAGGATGTCGGAGTGGCAGATCGCCACGGCATCCAAGGTCACTTCGACCTCGCCGGATTGTGGTGCCTGCAGGCGGATGTCTTCGACGCTCAGCGGGCTGTCAAAGGCATGGCAGACGGCGGCTTTGATGGTTTGCAATGGCCTGTCCCTTTCACTTGGTTTTCGCCAGCCTGACGCGGAAGGGCCGGTGGCGCAAGGCGGGGAATGGGCCTAATGCGGCGAAGTGCCGGTTTGTGACGTGAGGGGAGGGCGGCTGGCAAAGATCACCAGCCCGCCGAGGGTCAGAAACAGCGCCAGCAGGAAGGGCGCGCCGGGCAGGTAGAGCGCGGTATCGGGGGCCGTGAAATACGCAAAGACCGCGGTCATCGCCAAGGGAGAGATGATCATCGCCAGCGCGGTGGAGGAACTGAGCGCGCCGTGCAGCTCGCCTTGGGCATCGGCGCTGACGCGGGCCGACATGATGCCTTGAAGCGCGGGGGGGATGACCCCGGCAAGGGCGGCAAGCGGGGTCATGATCAGCGCCCAGGTGCCTGAGGTCAGCACAGTCAGCGCGGCAAAGGCGGCAAGGGCAAAGACATGGCCCAAGATCACGGTGGCACGCGCGCCCAAGCGGCGGATCACGGGGCCGATCAAGGCGCCTTGGACAAGCGCCATCTGCACGCCAAAAAGACCCAGCGACAGGCCGATCATCGTGGGGGACCAGCCAAATCGCTCAACCCCGAAATATGCCCAGACCGCCGGATAGGCGGCAAAGCCCACGTGGTAGATGAAATAGACCGCCAGAAGCCTGCCGATCTCGGGCAGGCGGCCAAGGGCACGCAGCGCACCCAGCGGATTGGCCCGCCGCCAATCAAAGGCGCGGCGTTGCGTCTGGGGCAGGGTTTCGCGCAGCACAGCCCAGCCGAGGGCCGCATTGCCCGCCGCCAGCACCGCCGCCGCCCAAAACGGCGCGCGGGTGCCATATTCGCCCAAGATGCCGCCCATCAGCGGCCCCAGAACAAAGCCCGCGCCAAAGGCTGCGCCGATCAGTCCGAAACGCGCCGCGCGGTCCTGCGCCGGAGAGATGTCGGCCATATAGGCCGAGGCCGTGGCATGGGTTGCCGCCGTCACACCGCCCACCAGCCGCCCGATCAGCAGCAGCCAGACGCTGCCCGCCAGTGCCATGACGCCGTAATCCACCGTCATCACGACCAGCGCCAGCAGCAAGACCGGACGGCGGCCAAAACGGTCGGACAGGCCACCCAAAACCGGGCCGAAAAGGAATTGCATCGCGGCAAACCCCGTGGCCAGCACGCCGCCCCAAAGGGCTGCATCACTCAGCCCCCCGCCGCGCACTTCGCGGATCAGGTCGGGCATCACGGGCAGGATCAGACCGACGCCCATGGCATCGATCATCACCGTCACAAGAATAAAGATCAGCGGCAGCGGCATCCGGTCAGATGTGGTCCGCGTGAGGGGCAAAGGCAAGGGCGCCCGGTGCAAGGTGACGCGGCTGCGCATCGGTCCGGGTGCGGTTGGGGCCAGTCAGCTGGGCGCGATTGGCCTGCCCGTCGCGGAAAGCCGGGGTGTCGTGATCGCATGGTGCCATGCTCAGCCCTGCGCCTTGGGAATATGCCCGACGTTGGCGAGGAATTCGTTCAGCACGTCGGCGTATTCTTGCGGCTGCTCGACACAAGGCAGGTGCCCCGCGCGGCGGATCAGTTTGAATTTTGAGGCGGGGATCAGGTCCATCAACTCGCGCACCAGATCGGGCGGGGTGGAGCCGTCCTCGGACCCTGCGATGCCAAGCGCGGGCAGGCGCAGGCCGGAGGTGGGGGTCATGAAATCGCTGTGCGAAATCGCCGCCGAACAGCCCGCATAGCCCGCGTCGGGCTGGCGGGTGAGCATGTTGCGCCAGAGCGCCAATTCCGGCGTGGCGCGGAATTGTGCGGAGAACCAGCGCTCCATCACCGCGTCGGCGAGGCTTTCGATGCCGCCCTGTTCCACGGCGGCGATGCGCGTGTCCCAGATGTCGCGGTTGCCGATCTTGGTGGCGGTGTTGCTCAGCACCAGCGCGCGGATCATGTCGAGCCGTTTGACAGCCAGCCCCTGCGCGATCATGCCGCCAATCGAGAGCCCGACAAAAACGCAGTTGCGCACCTGCAGGTGATCGAGCAGCCGTTCGGTATCGGTAATCAGCGACCCCATCGAATAGGGTGCGGGCGGGCAGAACGAGAGGCCATGGCCGCGTTTATCAAAACGGATGATGCGCAGACCGGGGGCGAGGAGCGGTAGGATCGGATCCCACAGGCGCATGTCGGTGCCGAGCGAATTGGCAAAGACCACAGGCGCGCCGTTTTCGGGGCCCTCGACGCGGTAGTGAAGTTGGACGTCACCGGTGTCGAATATCTGCATGGGTGGTCTCCTGTGAGCGGCGGTGGTGGCCAGCATATCGCGCGAGGGGCGCAGGTCAAAGGCGGGACAGATCAAAAATGCCCCCTAGACCGGCCCTGCCCTTGTCTTTACCCCAACGTCTGCAGCGCCCGCGCGAACATATCCGCATCCACGTTCCCGCCAGAAATAGTGACGATCACATCGTCGCCCTCAATCTCAGCCCCACGGAACAGTGCCGCCGCCAGCGCCACGGCACCGCCCGGCTCGGCCACGACCTTCAGCCGGTTAAAGGCATGGCCCATCGCCTGCAGCGCCTCGTCGTCGCTCACCACCAGCCCCGGCCCGACAAGCCGTTGCATGATCGGAAAGGTCAGCTCGCCCGGCGCGGGTGTGACGATGGCGTCGCATATTGATCCCAAGGCGCTCGGATTTTGCTCGATCTTGCCAGAGGCCAGCGACCGGGCCGCATCGTCAAAGCCTTCCGGCTCTGCCGGGCGCACGCGAAAGCCGGGGGCCTCGGCCTCCAACGCCAAGGCGATGCCAGAGGTCAGGCCACCGCCGCCGCAGCAGACGATGACTTCGGCAGAGTTGATCCCCGTCTCGGCTGCCTGCTGCGCAATCTCCAGCCCCGTAGTGCCTTGGCCCGCGATCACCTGCGGCTCGTCATAGGGTTTGATCAGCGTGAGGCCGCGTTCTTCGGCCAGTTGCGCGCCAATTTCTTCGCGACTCTCATTCGCGCGGTCATAGAGCACGACCTCGGCCCCATAGGCGCGGGTGTTGGCGATTTTCAGGCGCGGGCTGTCTTTGGGCATGACGATCACGGCGGGGGCACCGTGCATTTTCGACGCCAGCGCCACGCCCTGCGCGTGGTTGCCGCTGGAATAGGCGATGACACCCTTCGCCCGCGCGTCAGGATCCAGCGATGACAGGGCCGACCACGCGCCGCGAAACTTGAAACTGCCGGTATGTTGCAGGCACTCTGGCTTGACCCAAATGCGACGGCCCGCGATCTCGTCCAGAAAGGGCGAGTTCAACAGGGGCGTTCGGCGCACATGGCCCTCTGCCCGGGCGGCGGCGGCGCGGATCATATCGATGTTCATTGCAATTGTCCTATCCATTCGTGCAGCGCGGCCAGCGCCTCGGGTTCATCGAGAAACGGCACATGGCCACGATCCGGCACTTCGGCCACGATCATATCCGGCCGTCGCGCCTGCATCTGCATCAGCGTTTCGCGGCTGAGCAGGGTCGAATTGGCCCCCCGGATCGCGGCCAGCGGCATGCCCTGAAGCGCGTCGAAAAACGGCCAGAGGTCGGGCGTCGGCTGCCCCGCTGTGGCGATGGCATCGCGCAGATGCGGGTCATAGGTGATTTTCAGCCCGCCGTCGGTGGCTGTGTAATGGCGCTGCACCTCTTCCAGCCAACGGCTTTCCGGCACGCCGCGAAATTCGGGAAAGGCCCGGGCCATGGCGGCGGCGGCCTCTTCATAGGTCTTGGCGGCGGGGTTGCGGCCCAGATATCCCATGATGAACTCGATCCCCTTGGCGTCCAGCTCCGGCCCGACATCATTCAGCGCCACGCCCAGCAGGTGATCATGGGCGATCATCGCCAGCCCCATCGCATTGAGCCCGCCGCGCGAGGTGCCGATGATGGCGACCTTGCCCAACCCCAGATGCGCCAGCAGTTCCAGCACATCGCGGCATTCCACCGGCAGCGTGTAGTTCTGCCAATTCTTGTCGAAATCCGAACGCCCTCGGCCCCGGTAGTCCATGCGGATCAGGCGGTGATCGGCCAAATGGGGGGCTAGAAAATCGAAATCCGCGCCGGTGCGGGTGAGGCCAGCGAGACAAAGTATGGGCAGCCCGTCGCCCTCATCCGTATAATGCAGGGACAGCCCGTCGGAGGTGGTGAACCGCGCCATCAGAGGCCGGCCAATGCAGGGATGCCGCTGAGGTCTCGCAACTGATGCGCCGGTTTCCATGGCAGTCGGTCCACCGGATCGCCGCCCCGGTTCACCCATGCGGTCGTGAAACCATAGCCCGTCGCCGCTGCTGCATCCCAGCCGTTGGAGGAGACGAACAGCACCTCGTCCTTGGCGCAGCCGTAGTGCTGCCCGACAAGATCATAGACCGATACATGGGGTTTGAAGACCCCGACACTTTCGACCGAGAGCGACACATCCAAAAGGTCACTGATCCCCGCAGATTGCACCGCCCCGTCCAGCATCGCGGGCGAGCCGTTGGATAAGATCGCGGTGTTCAGGCCGCCGTCTTTCAGCGCGCGCAGCATGGCGGGAACCTCCGCAAAAGCCTGAAGCTCCCAATAAAGCGCTAAGAGGCGCTCGCGTAGGGCAGGGTCGTCAGCGACGCCCATCTTCTCCAACGACCAGTCCAGACCCTCTTGGGTGACCTGCCAGAAATCGTCATGCGCCCCGGTCACGGCGCGCAGCCATGAATACTGCAACTGCTTGAGGCGCCAGTGTTCTGCCAGCTGCGGCCAAGTCTCGGCGATGGCGGCAAAGGCGGGCTCCCGCGCGGCCTCGCGGGCGGCGGCGGCCACGTCGAACAGGGTTCCGTAAGCGTCGAAAACGCAGGTGGTGATGGGCATCTGACAGGCTCTCCCTTTCCGTGTCGCGGCAGAGTGGCACGCGGGCGCAGCGGCGGAAAGGGGCGAATTCCCCAATCGGCCGGGACTGGGGGTTTACTCTCGGGGTCACAATCTTCATGCTGTCGCGGAATTTGGAGCACCCGCGCAGATACGCGGCCTCCTTCCCTTTTTCCCCTGACAAATTGGAGACGACAATGGCTGAGGTCAAATCCGGCGACACAGTACAGATTCACTATACCGGCACGCTGCAGGACGGCACCACATTTGACAGTTCCGAGGGTCGTGACCCGCTGGAGTTCGTTGTGGGTTCGGGTCAGATCATCCCCGGCCTCGACAGCGCGCTGCCCGGCATGACCGAAGGCGACAAGAAGGTCGTTCAAGTGCCCAGCGAAGAAGCTTATGGCCCGGTGAACCCCGAGATGCGCCAATCGGTGCCGCGCGAAGGCATCCCGGCGGACATCCCGCTTGATCCCGGCACGCAGTTGCAGATGCAGACCCCCGAAGGTCAGGCGCTGCCGGTGACCGTGGTGGAAGTGGACGAGACCACCGTGACCCTCGACGCCAACCACCCGCTGGCGGGCAAAGACCTGCAGTTCGACATCGAACTGGTCAAGATCGCCTAAGCGATCTGACACTGCCCGCCGGGGGGATGTCTCCCCGGTGGGCCTACAAGGCGCGATGTGCGTCTTTTTCCCCTCGCACCGCAGCGCGCAGGCGCTTATGCAGGGGCCATGGATACCCCAGATACATTCGAGATTTTCCTTGTCTGCCCGCCCGGGCTTGAGAATTTGCTCTGCGCCGAGGCGCAGGAAAAAGGTTTTGCCGACGCGCAGGCGCAGCCCGGCGGCGTAACCGTGCAGGGCGGCTGGCCCGAGGTCTGGCGCGCGAACCTAGAGCTGCGCGGCGCGGGCCGGGTGCTGGCGCGGATCGGCGGGTTTATGGCCTTCCATCTGGCGCAGTTGGACAAGCGCTGCCGCAAGTTTCCCTTTGGTGACGTGCTGCGCGCCGATGTGCCGGTGAAGGTGCAGGTGACGTGCAAGGCGTCGAAGATTTACCATGCCGGGGCGGCGCAGCAGCGGGTTGAGACGGCGCTGCGTGAAAGCCACGGGATTACGGTTGATGCGGAGGCGGCCTTGGTCTTGAAGGTGCGCATCCACGACAATGCGGTGATGTTCAGCCTCGATACCTCCGGCGAGGCGTTGCACAAGCGCGGCCACAAGGAAGCGGTGGGCAAGGCGCCGATGCGCGAGAATATGGCAGCGCTAATGCTACGGTCATGTGGGTACAGGCCGGGAGAGCCGGTGGTGGATCCAATGTGCGGCTCGGGGACGTTTCTGATCGAAGCGGCAGAGATTGCGGCGGGGGTGAAACCGGGGCGCAGCCGAAGCTTTGCCTTTGAGGACTTGGCGAGTTTTGATGCTGGGGTTTGGGAGGAGATGCGCGGCGGCGGGGATGTAACGGTACCTACGGCGCGGTTCTACGGCTCGGATCGGGACGCGGGCGCGATCCGCATGAGCACCGCCAATGCCGAGCGGGCGGGTGTGGGTGCGTGGTGTCATTTCGCCTGCCACGGGGCAGGGGAGGTGCAGCCGCCCGAAGGCCCGCCGGGTTTGGTGATCGTGAATCCGCCTTATGGGGGGCGGATCGGGAATAAGAAGCTGCTTTATCCTTTGTATGGGACGCTGGGTGAGACGCTGAAGACGCGGTTCCGCGGCTGGCGTGTGGGGCTGGTGACGTCAGAGCCGCCTCTGGCGCGGGCGACAGGGCTGCCGTGGAAGCCGCAGGGGTCAGCGATTGCGCATGGCGGGATGAAGATATGGCTCTGGCAAACGGATGCGCTGCGGTAAAGACTAAGGGCCAGCGCCTGCCCGTGGGGTGGCGATTGCAGCGGTGATCCGTGCCACTTTATGGTGCAGCGGTAACACGCCCTCGCGAAGGCGCGCCCAGTCTTGCCAAATCGCCTCCCCGTGGGGACGGGCAGGCGATGGCCCGGCGCCTACGGCTTGATTCCGGGCCGAGGATGTCAAAACCCTTTAAAGATGATCCGCCTGCGGCATCCCCAACACGTGGAAACCACCATCAACGCGGACAATCTCCCCCGTCGTACAGGCCCCCGCATCCGACGCCAGATAAACCGCCGTGCCACCAACCGCTTCCAACGTCGCATTCGACCGCAGCGGCGCATTCTGATCCGTGTGCTTATAGGTCTTGCGCGCGCCGCCAATCGCAGCCCCTGCCAGCGTCTTCATCGGCCCCGGTGAAATCGCGTTCACGCGGATCCCCTCCGGCCCCAGATCATTCGCCAGATAGCGCGTGGCACTTTCCAACGCCGCCTTGGCCACGCCCATGACGTTGTAATTCGGCGTTACGCGGTTCGACCCCATGTAGGTCAGCGTCAGCAACGTGCCGCCATTCTCAACCATCAGCGGATGCGCCCGGCGCGCCACGTCGATGAAGGAATAGGCCGAGATATCCATCGAGTTCTTGAAGTTCGCCCGGCTGGTGTTCAAGAACCGCCCCGTCAACTCGGATTTGTCCGAGAAAGCAATGGCATGCACGACGAAGTCAATCGTCGGCCAGCGCGCGCCCAGTTCCTCAAACGCCCGGTCGAGCGAGGCGTCATCGGTCACATCGACATCGACCATGAAGTCGGACCCGACACTCTGCGCCAGCGGCTCAAGACGCTTGCCAAAGGCCTCGCCCTGATAGGTAAAGGCCAGTTCGGCCCCGGCCTCGGCCATCGCCTTGGCGATGCCCCAAGCGATGGACCGTTCATTGGCCACACCCATGATAAGGCCGCGTTTTCCTGCAAGCATTCCTGACATATCGCGCCCTCAGCCCTTATACTTTGACAGGATCATCGACCCGTTGGTGCCACCAAACCCGAAGGAGTTGGTCATCACGGAATCGAGGCCCGCGTTATCGACGCGCTCCAGCGCGATTTCCGACGGATCAAGCGCCGGGTCGAGGTTTTGCACGTTGATCGAGCGGGCGATGAAATCATTGTCGAGCATCAGCAGGCTAAAGATCGCCTCCAGCGCGCCCGCCGCGCCCTGCGCGTGGCCGGTCATCGACTTGGTCGAGCTGACCGGAGGCGTGCTGCCCTGGCCGAAGACGCGACGAACCGCTTCGATCTCGCCCACATCGCCGACGGGGGTGGAGGTGCCATGCGCGTTGATATAGCCGACCTTGCGGCCCTCGGGCAGCGTGTCGAGCGCCAGACGCATGGCACGCTCGCCGCCTTCGCCGGAAGGGGCCACCATGTCGTGGCCGTCGCTGGTGGCGGCATAGCCGGTCACTTCGGCATAGATTTTCGCGCCGCGCGCCAGCGCGTGGTCGAGGTCTTCGAGCACCAGCATGCCGCCGCCGCCGGAGATCACGAAACCATCGCGGTCGGCGTCGAAAGCGCGGCTCGCGGTCTCGGGCGCGTCGTTGTACTTGGACGACATCGCGCCCATCGCGTCAAAGAGGCACGACAGCGTCCAGTCCAACTCTTCGCCGCCACCGGCAAACATCACGTCTTGCTTGCCCAGCATGATCTGCTCAGCCGCGTTGCCGATGCAATGCAGCGAGGTGGAGCAGGCGGAGGTGATGGAATAGTTAATGCCCTTGATCTTGAAAGCGGTCGAAAGGTTCGCACTGACAGTCGAAGACATGCATTTCGGCACCGCGAAGGGCCCGATACGCTTGGTCGCCCCGGTGTCTTTCACAATGTTATGCGCGGCGAACATGGCGGAGGTCGATGGCCCGCCGGAGCCTGCCACCAGACCGGTGCGCGGGTTGCTGATCTGGCTCTCATCCAGACCCGCATCTTTGATCGCCTGATCCATCGCGACATAGGCATAGCCCGCGCCCGGCCCCATGAAGCGCAGGGTACGCTTGTCGATGTGATCGGCCAGATTGATCTTGAGCGTGCCGGCGACGCGGCTGCGGAACCCGTGTTCGGCCATCTCCGGGCTGGCTTCGATCCCGGATGTGCCGTTCTTGAGTGCTTCGAGCACTTCTTCGGCGTTATTTCCGATGGATGAGACAATCCCCAACCCTGTGACGACGACGCGGCGCATGCGCAGCACTCCTTTGTTTTATCAGCCCCGGTGTATGACAGCACGGCGGGATGGCGCAAGCGGTTTGCCGAAACCACCCGGGCGGAAGTTGCCGGTCAAGGTTCTGTGATGGAACGCGCGATGGACGGGCAGTGTTTGCCCAGCGAGACATAAAGGAGAACAGAATGCCCGAGATCAAGACGGTAAACCCCGCCACCGAAGAGGTACTGAACACCTACAACGTCATGTCCGAAGCCGAGGCGCTCCGCGCGGTCGAAGCCACGCATGAGGCCTTTAAGGATTGGCGTAAGCTCTCCCATACTGAACGCGCCCCCTATTTGAAAAAGATCGCCGAAAAGCTGCGCGATAATAAAAAGGAACTGGCCGAGTTGATGACCCGCGAAGTGGGTAAGCTCTATCAAGACAGCCTTGACGAAGTTGACCTCTGCGCCGCGATCTTCGACTGGACCGCCGATGCGGGCCCGGAAAAGCTCAAAGACGAGACCCGCGAGTTGATGGATGGCAAGAAAAACGGCGTGGTGACCTATCAGCCGATTGGCGTGATCTATTCGGTTCAGCCGTGGAACTTCCCTTTTTACCAGCCGGTCCGCGTTCTGGCGGCAAACCTGATGGCAGGCAATGGCAACGTGTTGAAACACGCCCAAATTTGTACCGGCAGCGCGCTGCGTCTCAAAGAAATCTGCGAAGAGGCGGGCCTGCCGAACGACCTGTTTAACGTCGTCATTATCGACCATGACACCAGCGACAAGCTGATCGCCCATGATCTGGTACGCGGCGTGACCATGACTGGGTCAGACAAAGCGGGCAGCCATATTGGTTCGCTGGCGGCAAAGCATCTCAAGAAATCGGTGCTGGAGCTGGGCTCGAACGATGCCTTTATCGTGTTGGATGATGCAGATATCGACACGGCGGTGAAATTCTCTGCTGCTGGCCGGATCTACAACAATGGCCAGACCTGCATCTCGGCGAAACGCTTTATCGTGACCGACAAGAATTACGATGCCTTCGTGAAAGCCTTTGTCGAGCAGATGAAATCGATCGAGATGGGCGACCCGATGGACAAGAGCACCGGCCTAGGACCGCTGTCGAGCCAAGAGCAGTTCGAGACGGTGCGCGATCAAGTCAAGGAAAGCGTCGAAAAGGGCTGCGAACTGCTCTGTGGCGGCGAAGTGCCTGACCGCACGGGGGCTTACTATCCATCGACCGTGTTGGGCAATGTGAAGCCCGGCTCGCCTGCCTATGACGATGAAATCTTTGGCCCCGTGGCTTCGGTGATCCGCGCCAAGGATGACGAAGATGCGATGCGTATTGCCAATGACAGCCGCTATGGTCTCGGCGGCGGTATCTTCTCGAAAGACGAGGACCGCGCGTTGGAGTTGGCCCGAGCCGAGTTTGACACTGGGATGATCCGGATCAACGGGTTTGGTTTGGCTGATCCAAATATGCCCTTCGGCGGGGTCAAGAACTCCGGTTATGGCCGCGAACATGGCGGCTTTGGCATGAGCGAATTTGTCAACGCCAAGGCGATTTTTCTGCCGTCCTAAGTGGTAAAAGGCGGGCGGTGCTGTACGTCGCTCGCCGATTTGAACGATAGATTGCAAGAGGTTCTAGATGACTATGAAAGTACTTGTCGCCGGTGCGACCGGCAAAACCGGGCGTTTGCTCGTCAGTGAATTGAAAGACCGGGGGGCCGAGCCCATCGCGCTGGTGCGCGACAGTTCAGACACTTCGGTTCTGCCTGAGGGCACCGAGCAGCGGAAGGGTGATTTGACCAATCTGCAGTCGGGCGTCTGCGACGGCGTCGATGCGGTGGTCTTTGCTGCCGGGTCTGGCGGGAGCACAGGGCCCGAGATGACCGAGAAGGTTGACCGCGAGGGCGCGCAACATCTGGTCGATCTGGCGCGCGAGGCGGGTGTTGAGCGTTTCGTCATGCTGAGCTCCGTCGGTGCCGACAATCCGCCGGAAGACCATGAGATGACCCATTACCTGAAGGCGAAGCAGGCGGCAGACGCGCACCTGCAAGCCTCTGGGCTGACCCATTCGATCCTGCGGCCCGTTGCGTTGACCGATGACCCAAAGACCAATGGGATCAATCTGGGCGAAGGGGTGGACCAAAAAGGCGAAGCGCATCGCGCCGATGTCGCCGCCGTATTGGCCGAGGCGGCAGTGACCGGGCGCCACGATGGCAAGGTGCAAGAGATGCAGACGCTTTGAATGGGTGACGCAAACGCAAAAGGGGGCCACGCGGGCCCCCTTTTTCTTGTAGGAATGTCGCCTCGGCTCAGCTTTCGCTCAGCGCGACTTTCATGTCTTTTACCTGATAGATCACCTCGCCATCGGCTTCGACGACGCCATCGGCCACGCCCATGGTCAGGCGGCGGGTCTGGATCGCCTTGGTGAAATCGATTTTGTAGGTCAGCATCTTGCGCTCAGGGCGTACCATGCCCGTCAGCTTCACTTCGCCCACACCAAGCGCATAGCCGCGCCCCTGCCAGCCGCGCCAGCCGAGGTTGAAACCGGTCAGTTGCCACAGACCATCAAGGCCCAGACAGCCGGGCATGATCGGGTTACCGGGGAAGTGACATTCGAAAAACCACAGGTCGGGCGTGATGTCGAACTCGGCGGTGATATGGCCCTTGCCATGGGCGCCGCCATCGGCCGAGACATCGGTGATCCGGTCCATCATGAGCATCGGCGGGGCGGGAAGCTGTGCGTTCCCGGGGCCGAAAAGCTCACCGCGGGCGCATTTCAGCAGATCTTCCTTGTCGAAACTCGTGGGGTAGTCGGCCATCCTGCGGCTCTCCTGCTGCTCTGTTATAACATCGGCCCCGTTTAACATCGCGTTCCGGCATGCTGCAAGGCCCGCGCGCGGGGGGCTGCGACGATTGGCTTGAGGTTTTCAATTGAAAACCGGGGATTTCCTCCTTTATATGACCCTGAAAGGCAGGGAACTGATGTCCGAACAGGAACAAGAGGTCGGAACGCGCTGGCTGGCTCAGGCCGGGCTGCGCCCTACGCGCCAACGTGTCACGCTGGCGAGCCTTTTGGTGGGCGATGGCCAAGACCGCCATGTCACCGCCGAAAGCCTGTTCGAGGCCGCAAAGGGGCAGGGCGATGCCGTCTCTCTTGCCACCGTCTACAACACTTTGCGCGCCTTTTGCGACGCGGGGCTGTTGCAGGAAGTGACCGTGGATGGCTCGAAAAGCTATTTCGACACCAACACGCACGACCACCCGCATTTCTTTTGGGAAGACGACAGCAAGCTGACCGACGCGCCCTCTGAGCAATTGGTGATCGCGCAGCTTCCCGATGCGCCCGATGGGGCCGAGATTGCCTCGGTCGATGTGGTGATCCGCCTGCGCCGGAAATCCTGAACGGGCGGGGCACGCCCCGCCGCGTGAGCGATCAGCCGCGTTTGCGCAGCACCAGAAACGTCATCATGCCCATTGGCGGCAAGGCGCGTTCGTCTTCGACCTGCAGCGCGTCTTGTTGCAACACGGTCTCCATCTCGAAATCTGAATGCCAGCCAAGCGTATTGGCGAAGGGGGCCGAGACCTTTTCAAGAAAGCCTAGCACGCCGGTGGTCCGCATGAAGTGGTTGGCGATGACCACCTGACCGCCGGGTTTGAGCACGCGGGCGATCTCTTCCATGACGCGCTCAGGTTCGGGCACGACCGACAGCACATGCATGGCGGCGATGGTGTCGAAGCTGGCGTCGGGGAAATCAAGGGCGCGCGCATCCATCTGGCGCAGGTCTGTCACATGTTTCACCCCTTCCCGCGTCACGCGCTGGCGGGCCTTGGCGAGCATTTCATCGCTGAAATCAATGCCGGTGACCGATAGATGCGGCGCGTAGTGGGGCAGGGAGAGGCCCGTGCCAACGCCGACTTCCAGCACCGAGCCCGCGCCCTTGTTGATATGGGCGACCACATGGCGGCGACCACCGCTGGTCAGCGCGCCAAAGGTTTTGTCATAGATCGGCGCCCAGCGGGCATACGAAGTCTCGACCGCCTTGATATCCATCTTAAATCCTTTTGGTTTTATTCGTTTTCTTCGCCCGCAATAGGCCCCAGATCACCATGCCGATATAGGCCACACAGAGCACAACAAGCGTGGTCCACGCATAGGTCGCCAGTGCGGCGGCAAAAATCGCCACGCCCACCAGCAGATATTTCACATGGCGCCGCGAGACTTTGGTGGTTTTGAACGACCATGTGGGGATGCGGCTGATCATCAAAAATCCGATCAGCACCATATGCAGGCAGATCAGCCAATCCGGCACGATGGGCCGGTTGTGAAAGGCAAAAGAGGCGGTCATCGGCAGCAGCACCAGCAACGCACCGGCAGGCGAGGGGATGCCGGTAAAGAACGACCCGCTTTCACCCACCGCGTCGCCGTTCTTGGCCTTTTCGGCTTCGGCTTTGTCGTTCACGTTGAACCGCGCCAGCCGCACCACGCAGCAGACCGCATAGATCAGCACGGAAATCCACGCCGCGCTGCGCATGTCTTGCAGCGCCCAGAAATAGAGGATCAGTGGCGGGGCCACCCCGAAGTTCAGGAAATCGGCCAGCGAATCCAGTTCCGCGCCCATCGGGCTGGAAGAGCGCAAGAGCCGCGCGAGCCGTCCGTCCAACCCATCGAGCACACAGGCCAGCAAGATCAGCTGTACCGCCAGCACATAGTTGCCCTGCACCCCAAAACGGATCGCCGAAAGCCCTGCGCAAATCGCGGTGATCGTCAGAGCGTTCGGCAGAAGCTGGATCAGCGCAAGGTCTGCGCCGGTCTTTTCAGAAGGGGGGCGCATGGAGGCTTTCCTAAAGTGGGGCGGTGTCGATCACCGGTTGTTTCAACTCGGCCAGCACGGTTTCCCCGGCGACCATGGTCTGCCCAATGCGCACCATCGGGTCGACGCCTTCGGGCAAGTAGACATCTAGCCGAGAGCCGAAGCGGATCAAGCCAAAGCGTTCGCCGGTTTCCAGCCCGTCGCCGGATTTGACGAAACAAACGATGCGCCGCGCCACAAGGCCCGCGATTTGCACCACGGCCAGATCGCGCCCGTCGTCCATGCGGATGCACAGGCTGTTACGCTCATTATCGGCGCTGGCCTTGTCGAGCGAGGCGTTGAAGAATTTGCCCGGGCGGTAGGCCACGGCCTGCACCTTGCCCGCAACGGGGGCGCGGTTGATGTGGCAGTTGAACACGCTCATGAAGACGCTGACGCGGGTCAGCGGCACATCCGGCATGCCCAGTTCAGCGGGCGGCACGGCAGGTTCAATGAGCGAAACGATGCCGTCGGCAGGGCTGACGATCAGGTCGGGCCTATCCGGCGTGACACGCTCTGGGTCGCGGAAAAAGTAGTAGCACCAGATGGTGAGACCGACGCCGATCCAGCCCAGCACCTCTTCGATGGCGAAGAGCACCAGTGTGACGGCGGCGAAGATCGCCACGAATTTGATGCCCTCGCGGTGCATCGGTTTGATGAATGTGTCGAGCAAGTTGACGGACATCGGACCCTCCCGTTCAGGCTGTCATCCGTCATAGGTGCATGGCGGGTGAGTGCAAGGAGGTTTTGGGCAGGCGCGGGTTTTGGGCGGTTGCGAGCTGAACGGTGAGAGCACCGGATACAGGCGGCGTCCTGTCCGAGCGTCGAAAAGGTTAGCTGCCATGCGCTGAGGGTGTCGCCCTCCCTGGTGGGCGATGAGCGGTCGCGTGGTGTGGGGCGGTCATTCTGGACCCTGACTGGTCCGTCTGCCCAAACGTTGCAAGATCGCCCTCCGGGGGGAGGGAGGGCGATGCCCGGTGTGCCACCGGGCGGGACAGTTTGAATAGAACGCGGCTCCAATCGGCGCCTTTAGAACCGGCGGCTCCCGCTCAAAACCACTGCCCCGGCTCCATCAGACCCAAATCCATCAACTGCCGGGAATGCCACTCGAACGGTTCGGAATTATGCCACTGGAATGTCGGGATATCATAACGGCTGCCGGGATTGCTTTTCAGTGCCTTGGCCGTGCGGAAAGAGCAGACCGCCGCGGTGACATTGTGGTGCCATTCGCAGGCGTAGGTATTGTATTCCTCGTCGTCGAACGTGTGATCGCCGCGCAGCAGCAGCCCCGGTTTGGCGCGAAACAGCGGGATGCGGTCGATCTTGCGGCTCTGCGGTGGCACATGTTCCTCAAACCGCCAACGCAGCCCGCCAAAGAAATCAAGCTGCCGTTCCTTGGGATGCCCCTGCCGCGATGGATCCTTGCGCGCCAGCGCGTAATAGCCCGAGCGGTCCAGATGCGCCTGATCGAGTGAGACGGCATCGGGATGCCTTTGGAGGTCCAGCGCATAGAGGTCGACCACATAGGCCAGCATGGCATCGCGCCGCTCTTTTCCGTGAAAGGCCAGCAATTCCTTGACGTTGCGCGTCTCGCTGAAGGGGTGGAATAGATATTCGGCGTTGTAGCAGTAATAAAGCCATTGCCCCGGCACCGCGGCGATCATGCGGTTCACGGCCCCTTCCAGCGCGGCTTCGGCGGTGGTGTCATAGTCCACCCGCAGCACGCTTTCCTGCAAGTCGCGGGGCAGGTCAAAAGCGGGGGGCATCAGCGCCACCACACTGTCAAAGCCCGCTTGCTGGTGGTGGCGCAGGGTGGTGTCGACCTCGACCTCATCCTCGACCAAGATCATGGCGATGGGGCCTGCCTCCAGCGCCGGGCGGGCCTCTTTGATAAGATGATCTAGATCGCGATACCGCATAGGCCCCCGCTGGTATTTCCGTGCCGCAAGGTCGGTCAATTCCGGGTCCATTGCAAGACGCGGCCACCGCTGTTAGACGACGCCATCTGCCCGAAATCCGTCAAAACCCTTGGATGCCCGCCATGACACAACCGAAAAAGCTGTTCATCAAGACCTATGGTTGCCAGATGAACGTCTATGACAGCGAACGCATGGCCGAGAGCCTTGGCGGTCAGGGCTATGTCACGACCGACCGGGCCGATGACGCGGATATGATCCTGCTCAACACCTGCCACATCCGCGAAAAGGCCGCAGAGAAGGTCTATTCCGAACTGGGCCGCCTGAAGCCGTTGAAAGACGCGCGCCCCGATCTGAAGATCGGCGTGGCGGGCTGCGTGGCCCAAGCCGAGGGCGAAGAGATCATGCGCCGCCAGCCGGCTGTCGATCTGGTGGTTGGCCCGCAAAGCTATCACCGTCTGCCAGAGATGGAGGCGAAGGTGCAGAGCGGGCAGAGCGCGCTCGACACCGATTTCCCGGCAGAAGACAAATTCGACCACCTCAAGGGCCGCCCTAAGATGAAACGCGCGCCCGCGGCCTTCCTCACCGTGCAAGAGGGCTGCGACAAGTTCTGCGCCTTCTGCGTGGTGCCCTATACGCGGGGGGCCGAAGTTTCTCGCCCCGCCGAGAAGGTGCTGGAAGAGGCCCGCGATCTGGTCGAACGCGGCGTGCGCGAAGTCACCCTGCTGGGCCAGAACGTCAATGCCTACCACGGCGGTATGACGCTGGCCGGTCTGATCCGCGCGCTGGCCAAGGTCGACGGGTTGGAGCGTATCCGCTACACCACCAGCCACCCCAACGACATGGGCGACGATCTGATTGCGGCCCATGGTGAGGTGCCCGAGCTGATGCCCTACCTGCACCTGCCGGTACAGTCGGGCAGCGATCACATTCTGAAACGGATGAACCGCAGCCACACCGCCGAAAGCTATCTGAAGCTGCTCGAACGCATCCGCGAGGCGCGGCCTGATATCGTGCTATCGGGCGATTTCATCGTCGGCTTCCCCGAGGAAAGCGATGCCGACTTTGAGGCGACGATGGAGCTCGTCCGGCAGGTGCGCTACGGCTATGCCTATTCGTTCAAATATTCCACCCGCCCCGGCACCCCGGCGGCCGAACGCCCGCTGGTCGATGCAGCCGTGGCCGACGATCGTTTGCAGCGCCTGCAAGGGTTAATCACCCAGCACCAACGAGAAATCCAGCAGTCAATGGTGGGGCGCGAGGTGTCGGTTCTGGTGGAGAAGAAGGGCCGTTTGCCCGGTCAGATGCTTGGCAAGTCAGAGTATCTGCACGCGGTTCATATCGAGAACTGCACGGCGCAGATAGGTGACATCCAGCACGTAAGGGTCACCGAAGCCAAGACGAACTCTTTGGCAGCTGTCTTGGTCTAACGGGCCGCCACTAGGGCCGTTGCGGGTGCGCGTCGCCGCGCACCCTTGGCTTGTCAGTAGTTGTGTTTGCGGTGCGATGCGGCATCCGCAAAGATCCGCTTCATCGTCGCTTTCAGCCCCTCAGGGTTGCCGACGAGTGTGTGATCCCGGCAGACCCGTTCGGCCACGGCATGGGCGGTGGCAAAGTCATAGCCGACGGCCACGAGGCTATCCACGAAGACCGAGTTTGGCCGGTCCCAGATCACATCATTCCACGGGCCGCGGTAGCAGCTGACGTGGATCACATTGCCCGTTGGATGCGCCTTGCCTTGGTTGTGGTAGGCGTATTTCACACCCCCGGCAAAAGTAGGCATGGCAAGCAGGCCGGTGACGGCGGTGGCGAGTAGCATTTTCATCATGAGTTGGTCCCCCAGTTATCATTGCAGCAATCAAGATCGGCAAAGCCGCGCGAAGTCCCACCCTCGCGATCCGATGGATAGAGGTTTAGGTCTAAAGGTGCGCGTTTCAAGAAGATTCGAAGGCACTGTCAGGGGGTTGAGAACAATCTCGAGGGCTTGCCGGGGATTGTCGCCAAGGCATAGGCAATAGGGTAATTTTGGCCTTTCCGGTGAACAGAAAACGGCCGCCGCAGTCATCGATTTCACCGTTATTGCGCGAAGGATTCGTTGTAATCGGTCAAGGCTCGGCCACAAAATGTTGATTTCACAGCTTCACAGCAGGGCAGTTTTTACCTAACCTAACCCTATACTAATAAGGCGCGGGTCCGGGGAGGGGTCGCATTTGCCAAAAATAAGAACCAATATTTAGAATAGGACAAAAGCTGTGGGACCCACTATTTCCAAAGCACTGCGCGCCATGGCCAGCCTGACGATGGCGGCGGCGCTGACTGTGGCCAGCACGTCGGCCGATGCGCAGACACCCTCGCAACAGGGCCGTGACAAGGGCGTCTACACGCCGACCATCTGGGTCGATCCCGATGGCTGTGAACATTGGGTCATGGATGACGGGGCCGAGGGGTATATGACCCCGCATACGACCCGTCAGGGTATCCCGGTATGCCGCCGTGGCGATGTCTGCGGTGTGATGGAGGCGGACCAGTTCTTTGCCACCGACAAATACAACATCTCCGCTCAGGGTCGCGCGCGTTTGGCGAATTTCTTCCAGTCGACCGGGGCGGTGTCTTACATCATCACCGGCCATACTGACAGCCGTGCCTCGGATGCCTATAACATGCGTCTGTCCTACAACCGCGCAAACTCGGTGGCGCGTGTCGCCAACCAAGTCGGGGCCAAGATCGCCGATGTGCGTGGCTACGGCGAACGGATGCCCGCCGTGCCGAACAATTCCGCTGCGAACATGGCCAAAAACCGCCGTGTCGAAATTATCTGCATTCGCTGAAGGGACCATAAAAGTGATTAAGACGAAACTTCTCATGGTCACCGCCTGTGCCGTCGGCCTGTCGGCCTGTACCGATTACGAAGGCAGTCTGGGCCGGGGGTATCCTTCGGACAAGACCGTTGACCGCGGCATCGACACAAAGCACCTCAGCACCCTTCAAGCGGGCATCTGGGTTGATCCAAACGGCTGCGACCACTGGATCATCGATGACGGGGTCGAGGGCTATCTCTCGGCGCGGCTTGATAAATTCGGCAAGCCGGTCTGCTCGGGCGTGGCGCCGCCGACACATACCGCGGGCCACTTCAAAGGTGGCTCCAAGATCAAAGACCCGAACTGACCTTGGCGGGCCATATCAAACACACCGGGCCGGAGCGCGTTGCGCTTCGGCCCTTTTTGTCGCTACGGGTTGGTAAATCCTGCCCGCCTGACTATCTCACCATTTAGTGCTTCACAAAGGATACGCGCATTGCCTTCAACTGATCTGATGACACCGGAAACCGCGGCCGAACGGGTGGTGGAATTTCCCGATAACCGCCTTTTGATCGACCTCTGCGGCGCCTATGACGCGCATCTGGCTGCCATCGAGAAATCGCTCGAGGTGCAGATCATCCGGCGCGGCAATCACCTGCAGATCTTGGGTGAGGGCGAGGCCGTCGAAAAAGCAGAAAGCCTGCTCAACGCGCTTTATGTGCGGCTGGAAAGCGGGCGCTCGGTTGAGCCTGCGGATGTGGACGGCATGTTGCGCATGGGCAATTCCAGCGCGGGCACTGGCGTGCGTCAGGGCGATCAGTTGGAAATGCCGATGGGCGACGCGATTGAGATCCAGACCCGTAAAAAGCGGGTCGAGCCGCGCACCGATGCGCAAAAAGCCTATGTGCAATCGCTGTTCGACAATGAACTGGCCTTTGGCATCGGTCCTGCGGGCACCGGCAAAACCTATCTGGCCGTGGCGGTGGGCGTGTCGATGTTCATCGGCGGCCATGTGGACCGGATTATTCTCAGCCGTCCTGCGGTCGAAGCGGGCGAAAAGCTGGGCTATCTGCCCGGTGACATGAAGGACAAGGTCGATCCCTATATGCAGCCGCTCTATGACGCGCTGAATGATTTCCTGCCGGGCAAACAATTGGCCAAGCTGCTGGAAGAAAAGCGCATCGAGATCGCGCCGCTGGCCTTTATGCGGGGGCGGACATTGTCGAATGCTTTTGTCGTGTTGGATGAGGCGCAGAACGCCACGTCGATGCAGATGAAGATGTTCCTGACACGTCTGGGGCAGAACTCCCGTATGGTGATCACCGGCGACCGCACCCAGATCGACTTGCCGCGTGGCGTGCAGTCTGGGCTTCAGGATGCCGAACGGCTGCTAAAAACGATCCCGAGTATCAGTTTTAATTACTTCACCTCCAAGGACGTTGTGCGCCACCCGCTGGTTGCGGCAATTATCGAGGCTTATGAGGCGGATAGCGGTGCCGCTTGACGTAATGCTTGAAGATTTCGATATCGTGATTGAGGACGACCGCTGGGAGGCGGTCGACCTTGAGCCGCTGGCGCATGCCGCAGCGCACGCCACGCTAGGGCACCTGGGGCTGGACGCGGAAACCGCTGAAATGACCCTGCTGGCCTGCGATGATGCGCGTATTGCTGTGCTGAACGAAGATTTTCGTGGCAAGGCGCGTGCCACAAATGTGCTCAGCTGGCCTGCGGAGGAACGCGGTGCCGCCGCGCCGGGCGGCGATCCGCTGCCCGTCGCCCCCGGCATTGACGGAATGCTTGAACTGGGCGACATCGCCATGGCTTATGAGACATGTGCTGCCGAAGCCAATGCGGCGGCCAAGCCTTTGAATGCGCATGTGACCCATCTCATCGTACATGGGCTGTTGCATCTTCTGGGCTATGACCACGAAAATGACCCCGACGCTATGTTGATGGAGGGGTTAGAGCGCGAAATACTTGGCAAAATGGGTTATGATGACCCATATAAGGAAAATGGCCCTTAGGGGGCTTGTAACACAGACGGGACCCAATGGGCGATACAGACGGATCATCTGAGGCGGCGCAGAGCGCGCTTGCGGATGAAGATAGACATGAGCTGCCGGACGAGAGCGCAATGCGCACCGGCAATTTCTTTTCTCGGGTGTTCGAGGCATTAAGCCCATCGGACAGCGAGGATGACACCCCCGAGGCATCGGCAGAGGCCGAGCGGCCCTCGGGCCACGGCATGATCAACCTGCGCCGGATGCGGGTTGATGATGTGGCGGTGCCCAAGGCGGATATCACCGCCGTGCCGGTCAGCGCCACGCTGGATGAGCTTGTGGCGGTGTTCAAGGAAAGCGGGATGACCCGCCTCCCGGTTTACGATGGCACGCTGGACACGCCCGTGGGCATGGTGCACCTTAAAGACCTTGCGCTAAACCACGGGTTTAATGGCAAAAACACCAAATTCGATCTGCGCGCCATGCTGCGCCCCTTGGTCTATGTGCCGCCGTCGATGACCATCGGGGTGCTGCTGACCAAGATGCAGGCGGAGCGGCGCCATATGGCCTTGGTGATTGATGAATATGGCGGCGTTGACGGCCTGGTCACCATCGAAGACCTGATCGAACAGGTCATAGGCGAAATCGAAGACGAACATGATGTCGACGAGGGCACCTATTGGACGGTCGAAAAACCCGGCACCTATCTGGCACTGGCCAAGACACCATTGGGCGATTTCGAGGCTGAGATCGGCCATTCCCTGACCGACCATGAGACCGTCGACGAAGAGGAGATCGACACCCTTGGCGGGTTGGTCTTCATGCTGTCCGGCCGGGTTCCGGCACGCGGCGAAGTGGTTTTGCACCCCGATGGCCCTGAGTTCGAAGTGATCGACGCCGATCCACGCCGCATCAAAAGGTTGCGGGTCCGCACCCAAGGGGCCGGGGGATGAGGCAGCGGCTGGCGATGCGGGGCCGGATGTTGCTGGCTCCGATCGCCGGCGCCATTGCCGCCTTCGGGCAAGCACCCTATGAACTGCCGCTTTTGCTTTTCGCCGGGCTGGTGGCGGCGTTTTGGCTGTACCGTGCGCAATCTGGCGGCCCGTTCCGCGCGGCGCTTTTGGGCTGGGGCTTTGGCTTTGGCTATTTCCTGCACGCGCTGCAATGGATCGTGTCGCCCTTCTTGGTCGATGTGGCCCGCCACGGCTGGATGGCGCCCTTTGCGCTGATCTTGCTGGCGGCAGGCATGGCGCTGTTCTGGGGGTTGGCCTTTGGTCTTGCCCGCTGGATTGCGCCACGGCGCGGGCTGGCCTTGGCGCTGGCGTGGGCGGCGGTGGAACTGCTGCGCGCCTATATTTTCACCGGTTTCCCATGGGCCATGCCCGCGCAGGCGCTGGTCGGCGTGATGGCCGGGCAGGGGTTGGCTTGGGTCGGCCCCTATGCGCTGAACCTCTGGCTTTTTGCCATTGCCACGACCTTGTTGCTGCGTGGCCCTTTGGCGCTGCGATTGGGGCAGGGGACGCTGGCGCTGTCGACCGTTCTGCTCTTGCTGCTGCCACCGCAAGCGCCGCCAGCGGTTCTGACTGATCATGTGGTGCGGTTGGTGCAGCCCAATGCGACCCAGCGAGAGAAGTGGAACGCCGACAAATTCGAATTCTTCTTCACACGGCAACTCGACTATACCGCCGCCGCGCCGCAAGACGGGGGCCAAGCGCCTGATCTGGTAATCTGGCCCGAAACCGCGATCCCATGGGCGCTGGATATGGCGGGCAGTGCGCTGGCCGAGATTGGAGCCGCCTCTGACGTGCCGGTGGTTCTGGGCGTGCAGCGCCGGTCGAACATGCGCTATTACAACTCGCTGGTGGTGCTGGATGCCGATGGAGCGGTCGGACAGGTCTATGACAAACACCATCTCGTGCCCTTTGGCGAATATATGCCGCTGGGCGATCTGATGGCGCGTTTCGGGATCCACGGGCTCGCGGCGCAGGAGGGCAACGGCTTTTCCAGCGGGCCGGGCGCGCAGCTTTTGGATATCGGACCGCTCGGCGCGGCATTGCCGCTGATCTGCTATGAGGCCGTCTTTGCCCATGACGTGAACGCCGCCCCGGCGCGGCCCGCGTTTCTGATGCAAGTCACCAACGATGCGTGGTTTGGCAAGGCCGCGGGTCCGCGCCAGCACCTTGCCCAAGCGCGGATGCGCGCGATTGAGCAGGGGCTGCCGATGGCCCGTGCGGCCAACACTGGCATCTCGGCGATGATCGACCCACAGGGGCGTGTGACCGCATCGCTGGCGCTGAACACCGAAGGGTTCATCGACGCGCCACTGCCCGCGCCCTTGCCGCCCACACTCTATAGCCGGAGCGGAGATTTGCCGCTTTCTGTGCTCTTGGCGCTGTGCCTTGCGGGGCTTGCCGTGGCCCGCCGCCGCAGCCCCGGGAATGCCGATTGACCATCCACTAGCGGTTGTCTAAGCCATTGGCAGAGCACCACAACGGCTTCCTGACGTGGTGCGTAATTTTTATTGGAGCACTACATGTCCCGTCAGAACTACACTTTCACTTCGGAATCCGTTTCCGAGGGGCACCCGGATAAGGTCTGCGACCGGATTTCCGATGCGATCCTCGACGCTTTCATCAGCGAGGAACCCGAAGCGCGGGTCGCCGCCGAAACCTTTGCCACCACCAACCGTGTTGTAATCGGGGGCGAGGTCGGTCTGGCCAACAAGGCCAAGCTTGACGAATATCTGGCCGGTGTCGAAGACATCGCCCGCGCCTGCATCAAAGACATCGGTTATGAGCAGGATGAGTTCCACCACGCGACATGTGAGATCACCAACCTGCTGCACCCCCAATCCGCCCACATCGCCCAAGGCGTTGATGCGTCGGGTGAAAAGGAAGAGGGCGCAGGCGATCAAGGCATCATGTTCGGTTTCGCCACCGACGAGACGCCCGAGCTGATGCCCGCTCCGATCCACTACGCTCATGCGGTGCTGCGGCGTCTGGCCGAAGTGCGCAAGGACGGCACCGAGCCAACCCTGCGGCCCGACGCCAAAAGCCAGCTTTCGGTGCGCTATGAAAACGGCAAGCCAGTGGGGGTCAGCTCCATCGTGCTCTCGACCCAGCATGAGAGCGAACGCCAGACCAGCGCCGATATCCGCGACATCGTAGAGCCTTACATCCGCGAAGTGCTGCCCGAGGGCTGGATCGACGATGACACCGTCTGGCACGTGAACCCCACGGGCGTCTTTGTCATCGGCGGGCCGGATGGCGACGCGGGCCTGACTGGGCGTAAGATCATTGTCGACACCTATGGCGGCGCGGCCCCGCACGGCGGCGGTGCGTTTTCGGGCAAAGACCCGACCAAGGTTGACCGCTCAGCCGCCTATGTGGCGCGCTATTTGGCCAAGAACGTTGTGGCAGCGGGGATGGCCAAGAAATGCACCATTCAGCTTAGCTATGCGATTGGCGTGAGCGAGCCGCTGTCGATCTATTGCGACACCCATGGCACCGGCGACGTGCATGATGCGGCGATTGAAAAGGCGATCCGCCAGATCATCGACCTGACCCCGCGCGGCATTCGCGAGCATCTGCAGTTGAACAAGCCGATCTACCAGCGCACGGCGGCCTATGGCCACTTTGGCCGCGCGCCTGATGCCGATGGCGGTTTCAGCTGGGAGCGCCGTGATCTGGTCGATCAGCTTAAGGCGGCAGTATAACGATATAGGGGTGGGCGGTCGCGCCCACCCTCTCGGCTTCGCGGCGTTTAGCCCCGCTCGGCCTGTTTGGCCTCAATGAGAGCGACCGCGGCGGCCACCGCATCTTCAATCGCCATCTCAGTCGTGTCGATCTGCTTGGCTTCGTCGGCCGGTTTCAGCGGCGCTTGGTCGCGGCTCATGTCGCGAAGGTCGCGCTGTTTGACGTCTTCCAACACGGTTTCATAGGTGATCTCAATCCCCTTGCCCGCAAGCTCTGCAAAGCGGCGCTGCGCGCGCACTTCGGGGCTGGCGGTGATAAAGAGTTTCACCGGCGCATCTGGGCAGATGACCGTGCCGATGTCGCGCCCGTCCAGTACGGCACCGCCCGCGCGGGTGGCAAAGCTGCGCTGGAACCGCACGAGGGCAGCCCGTACCGCGGGGATCACCGCCACTTTGCTGGCTTCCTGCGCGACATCCGGGTTGCGCAGGCTGGGGTCTTCGAGATCGACAGGGGCGAGGGTTTGCGCGGCCTCTTCGGCGTCCATCCCGGTAAGGGTTTTCGCGGCCACCGCGCGGTACAAAAGCCCGGTGTCGAGATGCGCAAAGCCGAAATGCGCCGCGACGGCCTTGGCGACCGTGCCTTTGCCCGCCGCTGCGGGGCCGTCGATGGCGACGGTCATGCCGCCGCTGGTGTTCTTCGTCATTGCAGGTTCCTTTCGTTGCGCGCCCGTAGGCCAAGCAGCAGGGCCGCTCCGAAACAGGCCGCCAGTATCATCCATTTCGCCTGCGTAAACAGGCTGGCGGTCGCGACCGCTTGTCCCGTCAGCCGTTCTGGCCCCAGTTCAATGAGCCGCCCGATCAGCATGTTCTCGGTGTAATCCGCCCCGAGGTAGAGCGCGACGGCCAGCGTCAGCGCCAGTCGAAGCCCGCCCGCCGACCAACGCCGAAACCACAGCAACAGCGCCAGCGCCAAAAGCGCAGGGAAGGCCGTGTCAGCCAGCCGGAACTGGCCGAGGTAGAGTGCGGTCTGCCTCGGGCTGAGGGCGGCGAAATAGGCGCGCGCCTCGGCCAGATCATAGCCCAAAAGCCGCCCGTCCAAGACCCCCATGCCCCCCGCGCGCAGGTAGGTTTCGGCAAAGCCCGCAAGGGCTGCAAAGGCCAGTGCGGCGCAGAGGCTGAGCCAGATGAGCCGGTCGCCTATCACGCAGGCAGCCGTTCGACCTGTGCCCCCAAGGACGCCATCAGCGGCTCGAAAATCGGGAAAGACGTGGCAATGGGGCCGCCGTCATCCACCTGCACCGGGTTTTGCGCGACCATGCCGAGGATCAGGAACGACATGGCGATGCGGTGGTCCAAATGGCTTTGGCAGGTCGCGCCCCCGGGGATATTGCCATGGCCCCGCCCTTTGACGATCCACCAATCCGGCCCGTCTTCGACTTCGATACCATTGGCGCGCAGCCCCGAGGCCATGGCCTCGATGCGGTCGCTTTCCTTGACGCGCAATTCCTTGACGCCGCGCATCACGGTGTCTCCCGTGGCACAGGCCGCCACGACCGAGAGCACGGGATATTCGTCGATCATGCTCGCCGCGCTTTCGGAGGGGACTTCGATGCCACGGAGGTTGGGGGAGAATTTCGCCCGCAGGTCGGCCACAGGCTCGCCGCCTTCGGTGCGCTCGTTTTCATAGGTCAGGTCCGCGCCCATCTCGCGCAGGGTGGTGAACAGCCCCGCGCGCGTGGGGTTCAGCCCGATGCCCGGCACCAGCACGTCAGAGCCCGGCACGATCAGCGCCGCGCAAACCGGAAAGGCAGCAGAGGAGGGGTCGCGCGGCACGTCGATATGTTGTGGTTTTAGCTCGGGCTGGCCGGTCAGGGTGATGACGCGGCCTTCCTCGGTCTCTTCGACCGTGATCTCGGCGCCGAAACCTGCCAGCATCCGCTCGGTATGGTCGCGCGTGGCTTCCGCCTCAATCACGACGGTTTTGCCGGGGGCATTCAACCCCGCCAGCAGCACGGCGGATTTGACCTGCGCCGAAGGGACCGGGACAGTATAGCGCACCGGCACAGGTTCAGCCGCGCCCACGAGGGTCATCGGCAGGCGGCCCCCGGCGCGGCCCACGGATTGCGTGCCGAATAGCGCCAGCGGGTCGGTCACCCGTGCCATGGGGCGGCTGTTGAGGCTGGCATCGCCGGTGAATGTCACGCTGATCGCAGATGTCGCCATCGCCCCCATCAAAAGCCGCACGCCGGTACCGGAGTTGCCGCAATCGATCACATTCTCAGGCTCGGCAAAGCCGCCAACGCCGACGCCATGCACGGAGTAAGAGCCGCCGCCGTGGTCGATCACCTCGGCCCCGAAAGCGCGCATGGCTTTGGCGGTGTCGAGCACGTCTTGCCCCTCCAAAAGCCCGGTGATCGTGGTCTCGCCCACGGCCATGGCACCAAGGATCAGGCTGCGGTGCGAGATCGACTTGTCGCCGGGCACCTCGGCGGTGCCGCTAAGCGGCCCGCAGGCGCGCGATGACATGGGAATGGGGCTGCCGTGACTGGACATGAGGTACCTCTAATCTGCTTGAGGCCCCTATTATCGCAGGCGGGCGGCAGCGTCCATCGCCGCGCGTGCAATGGATTGTAATCAGGGTGGTATCAGGCGCTCGGGCTCAGCGTTTGCGGAAGGTCAGGTAATGCGGGGTGCGCCCTTCGCGCAGCGCTTTTTGCTCGTAGCGAGTAGAAATCCAATCGTCCCAAGGCGCACGCCAATCGTCCGGCCCTTCGGCCAGCCAATCAAACCCGTGCTGCGGCACCTGTTCGAGGGTCTGGCGCACGTAGTCTTCGATATCCGTCGCCACGCGGAAAATCGCACCGGGTTTCAACACGCGGGCCAGAGGCTGCAGATGCTCGGGCGTGACAAAGCGGCGGCGGTGGTGGCGGGTTTTTGGCCAAGGGTCGGGATAGAGCAAAAACGCCCGGTCGATGGAGGCTTCGGGCAGCACATCGAACATATCGCGGACGTCACCGGGATGAATGGCGAGGTTATCGACGCCCGCCCGCCGGATTTTGCCCAGCAGCATCGCAACACCGTTGATGTAAGGCTCACAGCCGATGATGCCGACGTCCGGGTTTTGCCCCGCCTGATGCACCAGATGCTCACCACCGCCAAAGCCGATTTCCAGCCAGACCTTGCGCCCGTCAAAGAGCGTGTCGAGGTCCAGCGGTGTGCGGTCGGGATTGCTCTCCCAATCAACGGCCCCCGGCGACAATGCGTCGAGATCCTCGTCGATATAGGTCTTTTGCGACTTCTTCAGGGATTTGCCTTTGAGGCGGCCATAGAAGTTGCGGCGGGGGCGTTCTGTTTCACTCATGGCGGCTCATGTAGCCGCCCCGCCGCGCCACCGCAACATTCCTCTGCAGGGGCGGTGTCGAATAGGTGGGGGTTAATCATTTGTTAGGCTCCATGCGCATAGATGTCGGGGCAATGCAGGGAGACAGCTGATGAGCGTGGCAAGGCATGAGGCCGGCGCGGGCGATACGGCAGGCGGTACGACTACGCCGGGCACTGTGGCGCGCATCCTGATTGTGGATGATCAGCGGTTTGATCGCATGCGGATCAAACGGCTTTGCGGTGGGCTCGACTTTCCCATCCGAATGTCCGAGGCGGAGAGTATCGCCGCCCTTGCCCAGCAGTTGGATGAGGGGGAGTTTGACCTGATCCTGCTGGATTACAACCTGCCCGACGGGGACGGGTTGTGCGGGCTGCAGATGATCCGGGCACATCCGCAGAACGGTGCCGCGGCAACCGTGATGGTCACCGGGACGGATCAAACCGAGGTGGCGATCGAGGCGCTGCGCGGCGGGTGTAGCGATTACATCGCCAAGGATGAGCTTTCGCAAAGCACTTTGCGACGCTCGGCTTTCAACGCCCTGCAAAAGACAGCACTGCAACTGGGCATCACCACGCAGGAGCAGAAACGCTCTGAGGTTCAGAGTGTTCTGCGGCGCTTTGCCGGTGAATGTGCGCAGGAGATAAAGCCGATGGTCGGCGACGTGATGCGCGACCTGCGCGCGCTCGACCGGTCGAACCCGGCGCTGGTGGAGGAAGAGCTGGCAAAGGTCGATTATACTTTCCTACGCCTGTGGGAGTTTGTAGAGGATCTGGCCAGCTTTCAAGGCAGCGAGCTTGCTGAAGGCGATCTTGCCGATCCGCCAAAACCGACACCGGGTCTGGGTGCCGGATGGGGCGGGGCAGTCGGGTGACGGGGTTGCCTACGGTGAGGCTGTTCGCGCAGGCGTCGTAGGGCGCGCTTGGTGCGCGTCGGCGGGGCGGGCCCCGTCTGTCTTTTCCGCTCGCGTGGATCGTGCCGTGCATCCCTGATTTTTGCCACTCCTCGCAGCGCCACCACCCGGCAGACCTCCGCATATCACCGGCCAAACGCACGCATAGCCCTTGCAGGAGCGATAAAATTAGCCTATACGCGCCCTGTCTAAGGGGCGGTTACAGCTTCGGGCGCGATATAACGGGCAGGGTCGGTACCAACCGGCCCTCTTTTGTTTGCGTTCGGCTGCGGGTTTACCGCTGTGCCTTTGCTTCGGAGTTTCTCCGGCGTGATCTGCACGGTGCCACCACGACGACCAATTGCAACTCCAGACCGGCGGAGACAACCGCGCGGCCAGAAACATTTGATAAGGATACGAAAAGCTACATGACTAAAGCAATGGACGAATTCGAAGCGCTTCTGAACGAAAGCTTCGAAATGGACACGCCCCAAGAGGGCACAGTCGTCAAAGGCAAGGTGATCGCTGTCGAAGCGGGCCAAGCCATCATCGACGTCGGCTACAAAATGGAAGGCCGCGTTGAGCTTAAAGAATTTGCTGATCCCGGCGAATCCCCCAAAATCGAAGTTGGCGACGAAGTCGAAGTTTTCCTTCGCCAAGTCGAAAACGCGCGTGGCGAAGCTGTCATCAGCCGCGAAATGGCCCGCCGTGAGGAAGCCTGGGATCGTCTGGAAAAAGCCTATGCCGCAGAAGAGCGTGTCGAAGGCGCGATCTTTGGCCGTGTCAAAGGTGGCTTCACCGTCGACCTCGGCGGCGCAGTTGCGTTCCTGCCCGGTTCGCAGGTCGACGTCCGCCCCGTGCGCGACGCGGGCCCGCTCATGGGTCTCAAGCAGCCGTTCCAAATCCTCAAGATGGACCGCCGTCGTGGCAACATCGTTGTATCGCGCCGTGCGATCCTCGAAGAGTCCCGTGCCGAACAGCGTGCCGAAGTCATTGGCAACCTGACCGAAGGTCAGACCGTCGATGGTGTGGTCAAGAACATCACCGAATACGGTGCGTTTGTTGACCTTGGCGGCGTTGATGGCCTGCTGCACGTCACCGACATGGCATGGCGTCGCGTGAACCACCCCTCTGAGATCCTGTCGATCGGCGAGACCATCAAGGTCCAGGTCATCAAGATCAACAAAGAGACGCACCGCATCAGCCTCGGCATGAAGCAGCTGCAAGAAGATCCGTGGGATCTGGTTGGCGCGAAATACCCGCTTTCCTCCGTGCACAGCGGTCGTGTGACCAACATCACCGATTACGGCGCATTTGTTGAGCTGGAGCCGGGCGTTGAAGGTCTGGTTCACGTGTCCGAGATGTCTTGGACCAAGAAGAACGTGCACCCCGGCAAGATCGTGTCCACCAGCCAAGAAGTCGAAGTCATGGTTCTGGAAATCGACAGCGCCAAGCGTCGTGTTTCCCTTGGTCTCAAGCAGACCATGCGCAACCCATGGGAAGTGTTCGCTGAAACACACCCCGAGGGCACCGAGGTCGAAGGCGAAGTCAAGAACATCACCGAATTCGGTCTGTTCGTTGGCCTGCCCGGCGACATCGACGGCATGGTTCACCTCTCCGACCTCAGCTGGGACCAGCGCGGCGAAGAAGCGATCCAAGACTACCGTAAAGGTGACGTGGTTCAGGCCGTTGTCTCCGAAGTCGACGTTGAGAAAGAGCGCATCTCGCTCTCGATCAAGAACGTTGGCGGTGACAAGTTCGCCGAAGCCGTTGGCGGCGTGAAGCGCGGCTCGATCGTGACCGTGACCGTGACTTCCATCGAAGAAGGTGGCATCGAAGTCGAATACGAAGGCATGAAGAGCTTCATCCGTCGTTCCGACCTCAGCCGTGACCGTGCCGAACAGCGCCCTGAGCGTTTCTCGGTCGGTGACAAGGTTGACGTGCGCATCACCAACGTCGACGCGAAAGCACACCGTCTGGGCGTCTCCATCAAGGCACGCGAGATCGCAGAAGAGAAAGAGGCAGTACAGCAGTACGGTTCCTCCGACTCCGGCGCGAGCTTGGGCGATATCCTTGGTGCGGCGCTGAAAGGCGACGACGAGTAAGCACATTCCACGTTGAATGTGTGATCTTAACGAAGGCCCCGCATGGCAACATGCGGGGCCTTTTTGCCTTCGCCCCCCGCAGTCGAATCGCAAAGCGGGATTAGGGATGTGCGCCCAATCCCTGTGCATCAGGGCCTTCGCGGGCAGCAAGCGGCGGAAAAAAGCCGAAATAACAGGGGTTTCGCTGCGAAAAATCTATCGCAGCGCTGGTGGAACACCTTCCCGTGTGGGGCGTTATTTCCTATAGTCGGTTAAGACATCAATAAATTCTCGGGGGACGTGCCATGATCCGGTCGGAACTGATCCAGAAGATCGCTGACGACAATCCGCATCTTTATCAACGTGATGTTGAGCGGATCGTAAACACGGTCTTTGACGAGATCACGGGCGCCATGTCGCGTGGGGACCGGGTCGAACTGCGCGGCTTTGGCGCTTTTTCCGTCAAAAAACGAGATGCCCGCGTGGGGCGCAATCCGCGCACCGGTGAGACAGTGAATGTCGAAGAAAAGCACGTGCCTTTCTTTAAGACCGGCAAGTTGCTGCGTGACCGGCTGAACGGGAAAAGCTGATGCGTTACATTCGTTATGCCTGCATCGCGCTGTTCGCGGTGGCGCTGGTTTCCGTTGCCTTGGCGAACCGAAATATCGTGACACTTCAGGTACTTCCAGCCGAGATTTCAGGTTGGTTTGCGGTGAACCCATCCGTGGAACTGCCCCTGTTTATCGTGATCCTTGGCGGGATTATTGTGGGTCTCTTGGTCGGTTTTGTCTGGGAATGGATCCGAGAGCACGGCCACCGGGCAGAACTGGCGCGACAGGCCCGCGAGCGGCGTCGCCTAGAGCGCGAAGTGATCCGCCTTAAGGAAGAGAAGCATCAGGGCAAAGATGAGGTGCTGGCGTTGCTGGACGAAGCAGGCTAAACCCCTCCCATGCCCGAGAATGTTAACGTAAAAATTTGCGGTTTGACCGACCCCGCGGATGTGCCCGCCGCCCTTTTGGCGGGCGCACGGACGCTGGGCTTTGTCTTTTTCGAAAAATCCCCGCGCCATCTGTCGCTTGAGGCCGCAGCCCATATGACGGAAGCGGTGCCAGATGGCATTTGCAAAGTCGCGCTGACCGTCAACGCGGATGATGCAGCGCTTGATGCGCTGCTCGCGGCGGTGCCGTTTCTTGACATGCTGCAGCTTCACGGCAGCGAAAGCCCCGCGCGGGTGGCCGAGGTCAAGGCCCGCTATGGGCTGCCGGTGATGAAGGCCGTCGGCGTGGCGGATCGCGCTGATTTGGCGGTGCTGACCGACTATGTGACGGTCGCGGATCAGCTTTTGGTCGATGCCAAACCGCCGAAAGACGCGGTCCTGCCCGGTGGGAATGGTTTGGCCTTTGACTGGCGGCTGATCGCAGGGCGGCGCTGGCCGAAGCCTTGGATGCTCGCCGGTGGTTTGAATGCCGACAACGTCGGAGAGGCGATTGCCCTTACCGGGGCGCGGCAGGTCGACGTATCCTCTGGCGTTGAAACTGCGCCGGGGGTGAAGGATGCGGAGCGCATACGCGCCTTTTGCGAAGCGGCATTGAAGTAAGCCCTTTCAGATCAAAAGAAAAAAGGCCCGGTGGCAATGCCCCGGGCCTTTCCTATTCATGCCGTCGAAGGGCCGGATCAGATCGATTGATCGTAGTCGCCCACGCTCGGCTCAGTCCGGATTACTGCGTCGATATCGGCAAAGATGGCGCGCATTTCGGCTTCGGATTCGGGGCTTTCGCAAACCACGACGAGGTTCGGCGTGTTGGACGACGCCCGCACGAGGCCCCAGCCGCCGTTGTCGAGCATGACGCGCGCGCCGTTCACGGTGATCACCTCGGCAATCGCGCGCCCGCCGATCTTGTCTCCGGCCTCTGCTTTGGCGACCAGCTTTTCAACCAGACGGTCGAGGATGTCGTATTTCTCGGTATCCGCGGCGTAGGGCGACATGGTCGGCGTGGCCCAAGTCTGGGGCAGGGCGCGGCGTAGGTCGGACATGGACATGTCCGGGTTGCGGTCCATCAGCTTGCAGATTTCCACGGCCACGCGCATGCCGCAGTCATAGCCCCGGCCAATCGGCTCGGCCAAGAAATAGTGGCCGGATTTCTCAAAGCCCGCCAGCGCGCCAAGTTCTTTAACGCGGCGCTTCATGTGGCTGTGGCCGGTTTTCCAGTAGTCGGCCTTGGCCCCGTGTTTTTGCAACTCAGGGTCAGAGGCAAAGAGCCCGGTGGATTTCACATCCGCGACGAAGGTGCTGTTGGGGTAAAGTTTCACCAGATCGCGGGCCATAATAACGCCCATTTTGTCGGCGAAGATTTCTTCGCCCTCGTTGTCCACCACGCCGCAGCGGTCGCCGTCACCATCAAAACCAAGCGCCAGATCGGCGCCGGAGGCGCGCACGCTGTCGGCCATGTCATGCAGCATTTCCATGGCTTCGGGGTTCGGGTTGTAATGGGGGAAAGTGTAATCCAGCGTGTTGTGGCTATCGACAACCTCGACCCCCAGCCGGCGGAACAGCTCAGGCGCGAAGGCCGAGGCGGTGCCGTTGCCGGTGGCGCAGACGACCTTGAGCTTGCGGGTCATTTTGAAGTCCCCCACGAGGTCGTCGAGGTATGCTTCGCGCACACCGTCGACGAATTCATAGGCACCGCCCGGACGCCGCTCGCCCCGGCCATTCAGCACGATGTCGCGCAGCTCGCCCATCTCATCGGGGCCGTGGGTCAGGGGGCGTTGGAAGCCCATTTTAACGCCGGTCCAGCCGTTCGGGTTGTGGCTGGCGGTGACCATGGCGACCGCCGGAGCATCAAGGTAGAACTGTGCGAAATAGGCCATGGGGGAGAGGGCGGGGCCGATATCCTTGACCGTGATCCCGGCCTGCATCAGCCCCAGCATCAGCGCATTCTTGATCGACAGCGAATAGTCGCGATAGTCATTGCCCACGGCGATGACAGGCTCGATCCCGCGCGCGTGCATTTGCGTGCCAAGGCCAAGGCCAAGCGCGGTGATGCCGGGCAGGTTGATGTCGTCGGGATATTTCCAACGCGCGTCATATTCGCGAAAGCCTGTCGGGGTGATCATCGCATCGCGGAGAAATTCCCAAGTGTTCGGGGTCACGGTGGAGGCCGGTTTACTCACGTCAAATACTCGCTTTATAGAATAAATTTAGAAAGTCAGCGGATGGCTTTTTGCCAGCGCATCGAATTGCATCAACAGGTTGATCAGCCCCGGCATCTGGTCGAGGTAAATCATGTTTGGCCCATCGCTGGGGGCGCGATCGGGGTCTTCGTGCGTCTCCATAAAAATAGCGGCGACGCCAATGGACGCGGCGGCACGGGCCATGACGGGCGCAAACTCGCGCTGACCGCCCGAAGAGCCGCCCTTGCCACCCGGCTGCGCGACGGAATGTGTCGCGTCCATCACCACCGGATAGCCGGTTTGGGCCATCTGCGGCAGGCTGCGCATGTCGGCAACCAACGTGTTGTATCCAAAGGTCGTGCCGCGCTCGGTCAAGAGGATGTTTTTATTGCCGGTGCTTTCGATCTTGTCGACGATGTTCTGCATTTCCCAAGGGGCAAGGAACTGGCCCTTCTTGACGTTCACGGCCTTGCCCGTCTCGCCAGCGGCCAGCAGGATATCGGTCTGGCGGCAGAGAAACGCAGGGATCTGCAGCACGTCGACCACTTCGCCAGCCTGGGCGCATTGCGCTTCGTTATGCACATCCGTCAGCACAGGCACATCATTGGCGCGGGCCACGGATTGCAGTACCTGAAGACCCTTTTCGATGCCCAATCCGCGCTTGCCCGAGAGGGAAGTGCGGTTGGCCTTGTCATAGCTGGCCTTGAAGATGAACTGCGCGCCAGCCGCGTCGCAGGCTTCTTTCAGGATGCCTGCGATCATCTGCGCGTGGTCTTCGCTCTCTAACTGGCAGGGGCCAGCGATCACGGTGAGGGGACGGTCGTTGCCGACGGTCAGGTTGCCAATGCGCAGCTGGGTCATGAAGTTACCTGTTCTCTTAGAATGGACGCTGTCAGGGACAACATCAGGTAGATGCCTGCAAAGATAAGGAAAGCCAATATCGTGTTTTCGAACTTGCGGGGGTAGGTCGCCTCGTCCGGGGCCACGGGGTTTACGGCCACGGTAAGGTAGCGCACCTGCCGCCCGGCCTCGGTTCGGGCTTGCTCCATTGCGGTTTGCGCGCTTTGCAGCACCATGTCGGCGGCGGCCAGATCGGCCTGCGCAAGCTGCGCCGCGACCGCCTGTTGCGCCAGCGAGTTTTCGCCTTCGTTGGCGGCGGTCATGCGTTCGCGCAGTTTGGTCAGCTGTTCGCGAAGCCGCCGCACATCGCCGCGCGCGCCGTCGACCTTGGCTTGGTTCGGGCGCTGGTTGTCGAGCAGAGCGGCGAGTTCGAGTTCTTTCTCAATCAACAGGGTTTCGTAATTGGTGATCTGGGTCCGGATCGAGGCGATCATCGCTTCGGGATCGACGTTGTTGTCGACCTGCAATTTGATCAGCGCCTCCTGCGCCGCGCGGCGGTTTGTCTGCGCGGTCTCATAGCCTTCGAGCGCGTCACGCATGCCGTCTTCGCGCTTTTGCTTGCTCAGGTCGTTGACCCGCTCTTCGGCATAGGTGAGCAGACGTTTCGAGAACTCTTCCGACACCTCTGGATCGGCGGCGATGACCTCCATCCGGATCACGCCTTCGGTCGGGTCATAGCCGATTTTGACGTTCTTTTTGTAGGTCTTGTAGGATTCCTCATTTGTGGGGTTTTCCGAAAGTCGCTGGATCGCGTCGATCTGCGGGTCTGCGAAATGCATGCGAAAGCCTGCGTCTTCGTCAAGGCGCAGCATCGCGTCTTTCGATTGAAGATAGGCCTGCGTGGCGATGCTGTCTGCGCTATTGGCGAATTGCGTGGGCAGTAACCCGCCAAAGGGGCTGGTGCCGCCGCCGCCTTCGTTTTGGATGATCAGAAACTGGCTTTCAGTGGCATACATCGGCGTGGCGATTTTGTAGAAATAATAGCCGGCTGCAAAGGTCGGCAGCATGACAAAGAAGGCGAGCCGCACCATCAGCATGGCCGCTTTACGGCGACGGCGGCGGGTGATGTCGCGCTGAATATCCGAAATCTCGCGCTGGCGGCGCTCTGCGGGGCTCACATCGGTCGAGGGCAGGCCGCGGGGGCCGCGCGGGGTGGTCTGCGGCAGCTGCACCTTTGCGTCGCCGGGCTGCCCACGGGTGGCGGGCAGATCGCTGCCGCCCTGATCGCCCGATTGCGGCACCACAAGTTCCAGCATGTTGGACCGTTGAAACGGGTCGATCCCCTTGGCGCGCAAAAGGCGCACGGCGTCGAAATCCGAGGTCGGTGCCAGCCCGTGTTTCTGCGCCACGCGGCGCGCCATGCGCAATTGGCGGCCCGTCAACCCTTCGCGGCGGATCGCGTCGATATCCTGCTCGGCCGACACTTCCTTGGCCGAGGATACCTCTCCGCTGCGGGGGCTTTCAGGCTCAGAGGTTTTGCCGCTGCGCGCGGCATGTTCCAAGGCTTCCTTGCTGTACGATGGTTCTACCTGCGTTGCATCGGCCACGGCGCGCAGCTTGGCCGTTCGCTCGGCCTTTTCGGCATCGGTCTGCGGTGCCTGCGCTTTCGCGGCACTGCTCGGCGATGCGCCGGATGCCGCGGGCGGCGGTGCCTTGCGGATGCGGAATTTCCTAGCCTTGGGTTTCGTAGTCATAGAGCTGTTTCGCTTCTTCCAAGGTGTCGAACATATGTAATTTACCATCCAAAAGGACAGCGGCGGAGCGGGCGAACTTTTCAAGCGTATGGGCCTGATGCGAAACGATGATGATCGTCGTGGTTTGCAGCCGTTCTTTCAGAATGTCGCCCGCCTTGCGGTTGAACTCTACGTCTGTCGTGCCGGGCATGCCTTCGTCAATCAGATAGATATCAAAATCCAGCGCCAACATCAGCGCGAAAGAGAACCGCGCCCGCATCCCCGCGGAATAGGTGCCAAGCGGTTGGTCGAAATATTCGCCCAAGCCGCACAGCCAGCGGCAAAAACTTTCGACGTAATCCGGGTCGAGCCCATAGAGCCGCGCGATATAGCGGGCGTTTTCCATGGCTGAGACTTTGTTGACGACGCCGCCCATAAAACCCAATGGAAACGAGATGTTACAGCTACGCCTGATCTCACCGTCATCCGGTTTCTCAAGCCCGGCCATCATATTGATCAGGGTGGTTTTGCCGGTGCCGTTGGGGGCCAGAATGCCCAAGGACTTGCCAAGTTCCACGCGAAAAGACACCCGGTCAAGGATGACCTTGTGCTGCGATCCCGTCCAAAAGGACTTGGACACATTTTCAAATTCCAGCATTCCCTGCTCCGGTTGGTGCTGAGCGCGGCCTCTCGGCGCCTCTTGTATCAGAGGTACCTTAACCGTTTATTCGCCGAATTTGACCACAATATGTCGAAATGCAGGCGATGGCCGCCGCAAGTCGCCGTGCGGGCAGGGCGCGAGCAGGGCTGCGGAGGCTCAAACCGCCGCCTGTAGCGCGGTTGCTGGGCAAGCCGCCGGGGTGATGTCGGCTTGCCTATCTGCGCTGCGGTCGGTGCGGTGGTCAGTGCAGCGTGTGGGTGCTTTCGGTCGGGGTCATCTCGCCGATATAGCTGACGTTCATCAAGGCCGCCTGCGTGCGGTCGCCGTCGATGTTTTGCACAGGGCCCACGGGCACGGCGCTCATCAGGCCAAGCCGGGTCATCCACCGGCTAAAGGTGGCAGGCACAATGCCTAAAACGTGGCTTGCGCCCATGGCATAGGCGGCACCGGCCATCTGGTTCATGAGCATACGTTGCACGGCAATGCGGCGCTGTGCGGGGACCGCGCTGGTCAGGAAAAGGCGGGTGGCTTCCCAGATGTCATCGCGGACGGGCGCTTTGAAAAACAGCACGTCCTGCGGAATGTCCGGCAGCATCCCGAGCTGCGCATCGCGCAGCATGTAGCTGTACTGCGCGCAGGTCGAGGTGGTGGGCATCAGACGCACGCCGCCCATGACCTCTCCATACTCGTGCAGAACGATCCAGCGCGCACGGGGCGTGTCGTATTGGTCAAACTCCATTCCATCAACCTGAGGGAGATCCCATTGCTTGTCATCGATAAAGATTCGGCGTCGGGCCCGGAGGAAATTGACGAATAATTCACCGTGCTGATGCATGTTCAAAAACGACAAAGTTGTGGCACGCATGTATGGATTGGCCCGGGCGAGGGCCTCTGGGCTGTAGGGATCAGGTTCAGCCGCTTTGGGGCCAAGGAGTTTACGGGGAAAACGATTATTTTTAATTTCCAACGCTTTAGCGTCTTGTGGCGTCAGTTCGGGAAGAACATCCTGCCAAGATTTCCCACTGAAGCTCCGTCCTTGCAGACTCATGTTTGACCTCGAAAATTCGCTGTAAAAATAACTCTTATCAAGAGGCTAACCTCTAGTTGCATGAAATGGCCATACTTATGTCCCATTTCCGGGTGTAGAATGGGGGATGATCGCGTCTAACATGTGCGACGATGCCGAAATGCAACATGTTAAGGGCGTTTGTCGGCAGAATGCTGACATTCGAGCAGCCGACCGAAGAAAACGAGAGCGATGTCGCAGGAAAAAGTAACATACGGGCCGATTCATACGCCGCATCTCGCTGACGCGACTAAGGTGCAGCAGATGCGGGATTATTCCCAGGTCGGCGTTAACCTGTTTTGGCAGCGGCAAATGATATTTGCGGCGGCCATTTGCCTGTCCGCTTTCTACTACGAGCTCTGGCTGTCGATCACGACGTTGATCCTGATCGCGATTTCCGAGACCTACGACTACCTTTTGTTCCTGCGCATCACCCGGTGGCGCGGGCGCAGCCCCCGTTTGGCGCGGTTGTTCCTGAACCGCATCTACATCGGGACAGTGCTAAGCGCCGGGGTGATCAGCTATTTCGCGCTTGGGATTGCGCTTCAGCAGGGGGCGACGACCCATTTCCTGCCGCTGTTCTTCCTATTCGCGGCAGCGCTTTTTGCGTCGATGAACAACCATCATATCCTGCCAGTGCTGATGCTGCGGCTTGCGATCTATGGGGCGACATTCCTGTTCATTCCAATCTGGGACATCGTCCGCACCGGGGCGAGCATAGAGTCCGAGCTTTGGACCCAGTTGTTCACCGTGGTCTTCGTGCTTTATTTCATCGTCGATTGCTCGCGTATTTTCATGAAAATGTACCGCACCAACCTGCGCCAGTTGGAAGAGTTGAAAGCAGAGCATGAGAAAACCAAGATCGCGTTTAAGGTAAAAACCGAATTCGTTTCGACCATTAGCCACGAGCTGCGCACGCCGATGACATCGATCAAAGGGTCGCTCGATATGGCCTGCGCCGGGGTTCTGGGTGAAATGACCCCGCAGATGGAGAAGGTCTTGAAGATCGCGCAGCGCAATTCGGCGCGGCTCACGTCGATCATTAACGAGATTCTCGACCTGCAAAAGTTCGAGGCGGGCAAGGTGAGCTTTGATATCGAACCGCTTGAAGTGCAAACGATTATCGAAGACGCGATTGAGCTTAATCAGGCCTTTGCGGGCAACTTGGGTGTGACGCTGCGCTATGCCAAGCCTTCGGACGCAGCGGGCATTGCCACCGATGAAAAACGCCTGCAGCAGGTGATGTCCAACCTTCTGTCCAATGCGGCCAAATTCTCGCCCGCGGGGTCAACGGTGAAGGTCACCTCCGTCAAGCACGAGGATAAGGTGCGGATCAGCGTGATCGATGAGGGGATCGGCCTTGCGGAATCCGAGCGGGAGAAGGTCTTTGACGAATTCTCGCAGATCGACTCGTCTGACCAGCGCGCCGTGGGTGGCACCGGTCTGGGCATGAACATCTCCAAGCGGATCATCGAAGCCTTGGGCGGTCAGATCGACTACTTCAAAAACGCGGGTCCCGGCACGACGTTCTATATCGATATGCCGTTGGGCAATGGGTCCGGGCGCGAGTTGGCGCATGGGATACATGTCAAAGATATGGTGAACGGGGACGGGCCGATCGGCGATGAAGAGCCCCAGAAGCCCTCCGGGGATCGGGCCGCGGCCTAGGTTCGCGGCGGCCCGGCCCGTCGTCAGTGGCCAATCACTTTCGTCTCGGCGCAGCATTGCTGTGCGTTTTTCGTGGCCTGCGTGCCGTGGTGCGGATCAAAGCGGTCTGCCAGCACCGCTTTGATCTGATCGCGGATATGCGCAGGGGGATGCCCGTGCCCCATTAGGCCACCAATTGCCAAGCCATGCCCGCGAAGATGGCTCCGACAAAGGCAAAGGCAAGATAGGCGGCAAAGACATGCGGTTTGACCAGCGCCCAGACAGCGATGGCCGCCGGGATGCAGCTGACCCCGCCAGCGATGACAAAGGACATGGCCGCGCCTTGGGTCATGCCTTGGGCCAACAGCGCGTCGATCAAGGGGACCGCAGCATAGCCGTTGAGATAGGCCGGTGCCCCCACCAAAGCGCCGAGGATAATGGGCATGATCCCGGTGCCGCCCAAGATATTGGCGATCCATTCTGCGGGCACGTAGGTCAGCATCAAGGCTTCGACCACATAGGCGAGCGTAAGCCATTTCACGAGGAAAACCGCGTTGGTCAGCGCCGTGTCGCTAAAGCTCGCGCGGCGCTCGGCCTCTTGCCAGAACTTCCAAACCGGCGCGCCGGAGAAGGGTTTGGCCGAAGAGCAGCAGCTGCTTTTCGCGGGCTGGGCGCGCAGCGGATCATTAAAGAGCGGGGTCCGCGATAGGGCCAAGACGGTGAAGCCGCCGACCATGCCAACGCCGAGTGCTGCGATGGTTTTCGCCACTGCGAAATCGAACCCCAGCGTGCCGGAGGTGATCGCGAACATCGCCGGATCCATCAAGGGGGAGGCAAGCCAGAAGGCCATAACCGCACCCAGCGGGGCGCCAACGGCGAGCAGGGCAGCGATAAAGGGGATCACCTCGCAGCTGCAAAAGGGCGACAGCCCGCCAAGGGCGGCGGCCATGAACACCATCCGGGCCGGATTGCCCTCAAATGCGCGGGCGAGCAGGCTCTCGGCGCCGCTGGCTTTGAGATAGGCCACGGCCAGCACGGCGAAGGCGATGAACGGGGCGGTGCCCAAAAGCGCTTCGGCGGTGAAGATAACGGTCGGCACGATTTGCGGGGGATCCAGCAGGGCGATGAGGGCAAGAAGAGCCAAGGTGATGCCCCAAGCGCCTTTCAAGAACGCCAGTCGATGGAGCACGGGAGGGGATTGCGTGGTTTCAGCCATGATCATGCTCCGTACATTCGTTGATTGCGTCTGCGCAGCATTCGGTGAGCAGGAAATTCGCCAGCGCCTGCACTTCTTCATAGGCGACGGCGGCGCAGATTGTGCTGCGGCCTTGCTTTTCCTGTTTCACCAATCCGGCGGAGGCCAAGAGTTTCAGGTGATGCGTCAGGGTCGAGCCGGTCACCCCGGTGCGTTCGCCCAGCGTGCCAATGCTCAGCCCCGCCGATCCGGCGCGCACCAATGTGCGCAGCACCAAGAGACGTTGTTCTGATCCAAGTGCTGCAAAGCTGCTGGCTGCGAGGGTGAGGGCGGGGGTTGCGGATTCTTGTTTCATGATTATAGAAATATCGAAATGACAGCCCAACGCAAGCTTTATTTCGATATTTGTCGAAGTGATCCGCCCTTTATCTTTCGGCCCTACCGCTTATCTCCTCCTCATGAAGGATATCCGAGATGATCTGGCGGCCTGCCGCCTTTGTGCCGAGCGTTTTGCCGTGACGGCGACCCAGCATCGCCCACGGCCCATCGTCTGGTTCAAACCCGGCGCGCGGCTGCTGATTGCCAGCCAAGCGCCCGGCAAACGGGTGCATGAGGCGGGCAAGCCGTTTTGGGACATGTCCGGCACCCGTCTGCGCGACTGGTTGGGCTTGGACGAGGCGACATTCTATGACCGCAACCGTGTTGCCATCGTGCCGATGGGCTTTTGCTTTCCGGGCTATGACGCCAAGGGCAGTGACCTGCCGCCGCCGCGTATCTGTGCCCAAACTTGGCGCAAGCCCGTGCTTGAGATGCTGCCCGATCTGCGGCTCACGGTCCTGATCGGGGCCTATGCGATGAAATATCACCTGCCCGGATTTCGCAATGTGACCGAGGCCGTCGCGGGGTGGCGGGATCATCCACCGGGGGTCTTTGCCTTGCCTCATCCGTCTTGGCGCAATACCGGATGGTTGAACAAGAATCCCTGGTTCGCGGAAGAGGTCTTGCCCCGTCTGCGCGCCGCCGTGTCCGAGGTGATGAATGACCGACCGCCAAACTGACCCCCAAGCAGACCCTAAGACAGCCCGGCTGATTGAGCCGACCCCGCTGGACCAAGCCCATGCCGCGATGATGGCCGCTCCCGACGATGATGCCGCCCGCCTGCGCTTTTACGAGCGGATCGCGGATGTTGAGCTTTTCATGTTGTTGGAGGATGAGCCGCAGGGCGATCAGGTCAGCCCGGTGCTGCTTGAGGACAGCTATGTCATGGTTTTCGACCGCGCCGCGCGGCTCTCGGCCCATGTGGGGGAGGCGTCTCCCTATGTGGCGCTTTCGGGTCGGGCAATTGCCGCGATGTTGGAGGGCCAGCCGCTTGGCATGGCGGTGAACATCGGCGTGGCCCCGTCGGAAATCCTGTTGCCTGCCGAGGCGTTGGACTGGCTGCGCAGCACCTTGGCCCATGCGCCGGGCGAAGTGGAGGCGGGCATCGATCAGGTGTTCCCCCCGCAGGGGCTGCCAGAGACGCTGATCGCCGCGATTGACGCCAAGCTGGCGACAGCGACCGGCATGGCGGCGGGGGCTTTCCTTGTTGGAGTTGAATATACCGGCGGCGGGCGCGGGCATCTGCTGGCCTTCGTCGGGGCGATCCCCCGCGCGCAGGACGCGCTTGTGCGGGCAGCCTCAGAGGCGCTGACCTTCTCGGGGATCGAGGCGGGGGCGATGGATGTGGGCTTCTTTGGTCCCAACGATGCGGTGGTCGAAAAACTGGCCCGCGTTGGCCTGCGCTTTGACCTGCCGCAGATGGAGCCTTTGCAGAACACGCCCCGGATGGCCCCCGGCAGTGATCCGGCAAAGCCACCGAAACTGCGCTGATCTTACCTTGAGGCAAAGAAAAGGCGGGCAGGGCAATCACGCCCACCCGCCTATTTCATTTCATCTTGCCAGTCTTAGCGGCGGCGGTCGCGCCGCGCGCTCATCGGCTGGAAGGCGACGCCGACATGGGCCTCGCAATAGGGTTTGCCCTGTTGCACGGGCAGGCCGCAGAACCAGAAGTCATCGGTCGCGGGGTCGCCGACGGGCCATTTGCAGGTCCGCTCGGTCAGTTCCATCAGGCCGATCTTCTTGGCCTTCTTCTCAACTTCGCTGACCTTGGCGAGCGCCTCTGGGCTGATCTCATTGGCCGAAGGCTGCGGCGGCAACGGTTGGCCTGCGGGGATGATCTGCTTGCGCGCGGGCAGGTTGGGCTTGGGCGCCGGGGCTGCGGCGGGCTCTTCGGCTTCGGGCGCAGGGGCGGCTTCGGCCTCGGGTTCCGCGGCTGGCTTAGCGGCGGGCTTTGGCTTGGCCTCGGCCTTGGGCGCTGCGGGCTTGGCCTTGGGCTCTGGCTTGGCGGCCGCTGCGGCGGCGGGTGCCCCGGCGGTGCGGTTCGACAGGCCCAGACGGTGCACCTTGCCGATCACGGCATTGCGCGTCACCCCGCCCAGTTCTTTCGCGATCTGGCTGGCGGACTGGCCTTCGCCCCACATCTTTTTAAGTGTCTCTACGCGCTCATCAGTCCAGGACATACGGGGTTCCCCAGTTAAAAAGCGGCCCCATAGCCCGGACCGCTTTGTCAGTGTATCGGCCCCCATTTTATCTTCTGGGGCCGCAGGTGCAAGCGCCGATGCCCCTTAAGGGCGGCGCGCTGCGATTGGGGCTTTACGTGGGGGATGAAGGGCGGCTATGCAAGGCCCATGATCAAATGTGCCACATATTCCATCCGACGACGCTTCGTTCGATAAACATGGCGCCCTTTAGGGGGCGGCGTGATGGCCTGATCTCGCAGCAGACATGCTGCACCCTTTCAAAAACAACCAAATCCCATTGACCCTGCGCCAGCCCCATGCCCTTTTACCGGCGTGACGCGGCCCTCTTTCAAGGACAAACAGATGATCCCTTCCGTTCTGCCAACCTACAATCGCGCCCCTTTGACCTTTGTCAAAGGCGAAGGCACATGGCTGATCGAGGCGGATGGGCGACGTTTTCTCGACCTTGGCGCGGGGATCGCGGTGAACGCGCTTGGCCATGCGCATCCAGCGCTGGTGAAGGCGCTGACGGATCAGGCGCAGGCGCTTTGGCATACGTCAAACCTTTACCACATCCCGCAGCAAGAGGCGCTGGCTGACCGGCTGGTGGCCGAGACTTTTGCCGACACGGCATTTTTCTGCAACTCGGGGACCGAGGCTTGCGAGTTGGCCGTGAAGATGGCGCGCAAGTATTTCTATGAAGCAGGCCAGCCCGAGCGGGTTGAGATCATCACTTTCAGCGGGTCGTTCCACGGCCGTTCATCTGCCGGGATTGCCGCGGCGGGGTCTGAGAAAATGACCAAAGGTTTCGGCCCGCTGCTGCCGGGTTTCGTACATCTCGACCTCGGCGACAGTGATGCGCTGGAGGCCGCCATCACCGATAAAACCGCCGCAGTCATGGTGGAGCCGGTTCAGGGCGAAGGCGGTATCCGCGCCGTGCCGGATGCCGAGTTGCAGCAGATGCGCGCGCTTTGTGACCAACATGGGCTGTTGCTGATTATGGACGAGGTGCAATGCGGCGTTGGCCGGACCGGACGGCTCTTTGCCCATGATTGGGCCGGGGTGACGCCCGATATCATGATGGTCGCCAAGGGCATCGGCGGGGGATTCCCGCTGGGCGCGGTGCTGGCGACAGAAAAGGCCGCCTCGGGCATGACCGCTGGCACCCATGGGTCGACCTATGGCGGCAATCCGTTGGGCTGCGCGGTCGGCTGTGCGGTGCTGGATGTGGTGGCCGATAAGGCGTTTTTGGCCGAAGTGAATCGCAAGGCCGGGCTGATGCGTCAGCGCCTTGAGGGGCTGGTGGCCGAGCATCCGGGTGTCTTTGAAGAGGTCCGCGGCGCGGGGCTGATGCTGGGGTTGAAATGCAAAGTGGCGAATGCGGATGTGGTCGCCTCGGGCTATGACAATGACCTGATCACCGTACCCGCCGCGGACAATGTGATCCGCCTTCTGCCGCCGCTGACCATTTCCGACGATGAGATCGCCGAGGCCGTGACCCGCCTTGACGCCATCGCGCGTGCGCTGACCCCGGCCTGAACGCCATTCACCTAAAATATTCCTCGGGCACCGGAGGCCGTGGCCTTAGACCCGCAAGACAGAGACGACAGATGAACCATTTTCTTGATATCCACCAAACCGACCCCGCCGATTTGCGGCAGATCATCGACAACGCCGCCGCCATGAAGGCCGCGCGCCAAGGCCGCCCGCGCGGCGCGCCGGATGAAGATCAGCCGCTGAAAGACCACATGGTTGCGCTGATCTTTGAAAAACCGTCGACCCGGACGCGCGTGTCTTTCGACGTGGGCGTGCGTCAGATGGGCGGTCAGACCATGGTGCTCTCGGGGGCCGACATGCAGCTTGGCCATGGCGAAACCATCGCCGACACCGCCCGTGTGCTGTCGCGCTATGTCGACATGATCATGATCCGTACCTTCGAAGAGCAGACCCTGCTTGATATGGCCGAACATGCCACCGTGCCGGTCATCAACGGGCTGACCAATCGCACCCACCCCTGCCAGATCATGGCCGACATCCAGACGTTTGAGGAACACCGCGGCCCGATCAAGGGGCGCAAGGTGGTCTGGTCGGGCGACGGCAACAATGTCTTTGCAAGCTTTGCCCATGCGGCGAAACAGTTCGACTTTGACCTCGTCTTTACCGGCCCCGAGCCGCTGGACCCTGAAGCGGCGCTCGACGGGCTTTATACCGTCGAACGCAATCCGCAAAAGGCTGTCGAGGGCGCCGATCTGGTGGTCACCGACACTTGGGTCAGCATGCATGATCCGCAATCGGCCCGCGAACGGCGGCACAACCAGCTGCGTGGCTATCAGGTGAACGACGCGCTGATGTCGCTGGCTAAGCCCGACGCGCTCTTCATGCATTGCCTGCCTGCGCACCGTGATGATGAGGCGACAAGCTCGGTCATGGATGGCCCGCATTCGGTGATCTTTGATGAGGCCGAAAACCGTCTCCACGCTCAAAAAGCCGTCATGCGCTGGTGTCTGGGGGCATGAGCGACGGCCCCCGCATCGTTGTCGCGGGCGCGGGGGCGATCGGTTGTTTCATCGGCGGGTTGCTGGCCGGGGCGGGGCATTCCGTAACCCTGCTGGCTCGGCCTCGTATTCAGGCCGAGATCCGCACCCACGGGCTGACGTTAACCGATTTTGGCGGCATGGCCCGCTACCTCTCGGCGGATGATCTGACCCTCGCGAGCGATGAGACCTGCCTGCGCGATGCCGATATCGTGCTGGTCACGGTTAAATCGCGCGACACCGAAAACATCGCCCGGCAGATCGCCCGCCACACGGCGCAGGGCGTGCAGGTTATTAGCTTGCAAAACGGCATGGGCAACCGGGCGATTTTGGCGCAGCACCTGTCGCAGCATGATCTGCGGGCGGGGCTGGTGCCCTTCAACGTCGTGGCCATGGGGCAGGGGTGCTACCACCGGGCAAGCTCGGGCGATCTGGTGATCGAGGGCGGACCGGCGGATCTGGCGGTCCGGCTGTCGCAGCCGGATCTGAAGGTGGTGGAACACGCGGATATCACTGCCCTGCAATGGGGTAAGTTCCTGATGAACCTCAACAACGCGCTGAACGCGCTAAGCGGCTTGCCGTTGCAGGCCCAGTTGCAGGATCGGGCGTGGCGGCGGCTGATGGCCGATCAATGGGCCGAGGCGCTTGCCATCCTGCGGGCAGAGAAGATCCGCCCCGCTATGACCACGCCAATCCCGGCGCGTCTGGTCCCGGCGCTGTTGCGCCTGCCGACACCGCTGTTCACACGCATCGCCTCGGCCATGTTGCAGATTGATCCGCAGGCGCGCACCTCCATGGCACAAGACCTCGCCGCGCGCCGCCCGACCGAGATCGACGCGTTGCAAGGCGAGGTGCAGCGCCGCGGGCAGGCGCTTGGCCGGGCGACGCCTGTGACGGATATGGTCTTGCGGGTGATGGGCTGGGCAGAGCTTGCAGGCGAGGGGCTGCCGCATTTGCCGGTCACCGCCCTGCGGGCCGAGATGGCAGCAGGGCAGGACCAGCAAGAGGGGTAAGGCGCAGGCGCGCCTGACCTCAGTTCACGAGGGTGTTGAGCACCCAAAAGACCATGGCAGAAAGCAGGGCCGCCGCGGGCACGGTAATCACCCAAGCCGCGACGATGGTCATGAAATGCGACCGGCGCACCAGCTTGCGGCGGCGGCGCTCTTCCTTGGCGATGCGTTTCACTGCGCTGGTTTGGCCGCCGATCCGACGCAGACGCCGCTCCATGTGCCATTCGCGGTAAAAGCCCACGCCAAAGACCCCGCCCACGGCGATATGGGTGGAGGACACCGGCAGGCCCAGCCAGCTTGCCACGATCACGGTGATTGCCGCCGAAAGGGCCACGCAATAGGCGCGCATAGGGTTCAACTTCGTGATCTGACTGCCGACCATGCGGATCAGTTTCGGCCCAAAAAGGAACAGACCAAAGGAGATGCCGAAGGCGCCGATGATCATGACCCATGTCGGGATGCTGACCTTATCCTCAAAGCCGCCGAACTCTGTCGCATGCACGATCGCCGCCAGCGGCCCCACCGCATTGGCCACGTCATTGGCCCCATGCGCAAAACTGAGAAGGGCGGCAGACAGCACCAGCGGCAGGCCAAAAAGCGTTTTGACCGAGCGGTTGCGGTTCTCCATCCCCTCGGACGCGCGGCGGATTAGCGGGGCGGAGATGGCATAGACCACCAGCCCCGTCACCAGCCCGATGATCAAGGCCATCGGCATGTCGATGCTGATGATTTTCTTAAGGCCCTTCAGCGCCAAATAGGCCGCAAAGACCCCGGCCATCAGACCCACGAGCACCGGCACCCATGTGCGCGCGGCGGCGATTTTGTCGTCTTGGTACAGGATCCGTGCCTTGATGAACGCAAGGAACATCGCCGCCACGGCACCGCCCAATACGGGAGAGATTACCCAGCTTGCGGCGATCATGCTCATCGAGCTCCAGTTGACCGCGCCAAGGCCCGCAGCTGCGATGCCCGCGCCCATGACCCCGCCCACAACCGAATGGGTGGTCGACACCGGCGCGCCGACCCATGTGGCAAGGTTTACCCACAGCGCGGAAGACACCAGCGCTGCCATCATCGCCCAGACAAAGATGCGCGTGTCGGCCACGCTGGCCGGGTCGATGATGCCCTTGGAAATGGTCGAGACAACATCGCCCCCCGCCAGCAAGGCGCCGGCGGATTCGCACAGGGCGGCAATCACGATCGCCCCGCCCATGGTCAACGCATTGGCCCCCACGGCGGGGCCCATGTTATTGGCCACGTCGTTCGCGCCGATGTTCACCGCCATATAAGCGCCGAAGATCGCCGCCGCGATCACGACAAAGCTAGAGGGCTGATGCCCGAAGAAGACCGCCGCAACGGCACCTGCCACCACGATAAAGGCCAGCGCGATGCCCGGCGCCACGAGGGGGCGGGCGACATAGGTCGCGGCCAGTTCGACTTGCGAAATACGGTTGAGGTCCTTGTCCAGCGTCTTCCACTGGCTGCCCTGCGGTTCCGTTGCCATTCCTGTATGATCTCCCAACGATCCTAACGTTCAGCGGGGGGGTGACATAAGGCTATCGAGGGCGCAAGTCACCCTGTCACAAAATTGTAACATTCGGCGGGGGGCGTCAGTGGCTGTAGGAGAGGGGCAATGGGGCACCGGGCCGAGACCCGGTGCCGTTAGGCTTTAGTGAAAGGCGGATAAGATTGCTTTAAGATCAGGCTCATCCACGAGTTCTGATGCCTCCTGCGGGGTGAACCATGCACGCTTGCGCATGCCCGCTTCGGGGTATTCCTCGCTCAGATCGCGCACGCGGGTAAGATAGACCTGTGTGGTCACGGGCACGGTCAAGCCTTCGCCGAGACCCTTGTCATAGTCGAAAATGCCCATCGGATCGGATTCGATGTCGGCTTTTGTCACCCCGGCCTCTTCCCACGCTTCTTGCAAGGCGGCTCCGGCACCGTCCAACCCGTCGATCGGCCAGCCCTTGGGCAAAATCCAGCGGCCCGTGTCACGGCTGGTGATCAGCAGCACCTTTTTGCCCGCCTCGGACTCGCGGTAGCAAAGGGCCGCAACCTGCACGCGGCGGGGACGTTTCAGAATAGGAAGGACCATATCCTCCCAAGCGCGTCTAAATACTTGTGTCATTACAGAACTATGCCTCGGTCGGGTGTTTTTCTTGTTATCCCCGCATTATATAGTGTTCCCGAACGCAAATCAAACTGCGGCGCGCCGGATCGGCGGGCTTGGCAGTATGACCGGCTAGAAATGAGGCATGATCGTTATGGCAACTGGCACGCAGGCGGACGGGGGCGCGGCACGGGGGGCAGGCGCAGATATCGGGGTATACGGGCTGGGCACCATGGGCTCGGCTCTGGCGCTGAACTTGGCCGACAATGGCTTTACCGTGGCGGTGAGCAATCGTGAGGCAGAGTGGATCGCGCCTTTCCTTGACGAGGCCGGACCGCTGGCCGAGCGTCTGATCGGGGCCGAGCGGCTGGAAGGTTTCGTCGCCGCCATCGCCCGCCCGCGCAGCATCCTGTTCATGATCCCCTCTGGCGCGCCGGTCGATGCGATGATCGAGACGATCAAACCGCTGCTGGATGAGGGCGACACCTTAATCGATGGCGGCAACGCCGATTTCCACGACACCCGCCGCCGCAGTGCCGCATTGGACGGCACGGGGCTGCATTTCGTCGGCATGGGCGTGTCGGGCGGAGAGGCCGGGGCGCGCAATGGCCCGTCGATGATGGTCGGCGGCAGCGAACATTCGTGGACCCAGTTCAAACCGATGGCCAAGACGATTGCCGCCCATTTCGAAGGCTCCCCCTGCGTGGCGCATCTGGGGCCCGACGGGGCGGGGCATTTCGTCAAGACGGTGCACAACGGCATCGAATATGCCGACATGCAGATGATCGCCGAAGTTTACGGCCTGCTGCGGGATGCAGGCGGGCAGGGCGCGGTGGAGATCGGCAACCTTTTCGCCGACTGGCGCAAGGGGCCGCTGAATTCCTATCTGATCGAAGTGTCGGCAGCCGCGCTTTTGTCGGTCGATGCCCAAAGCGGCACGCCGATGGTCGATGTGATCCGCGATCAGGCGGGGCAGAAGGGCACCGGGCGCTGGACCTTGATCGAAGCGCTCAAGATGGGGCAATCGGCCAATACCATCGAAGCCGCCGTCGGCGCGCGTGGCTGGTCGAGCGAAAAGGCCGTGCGCGAGATGGCCGAACCGTTGCTGGCCGAAGGCGTGCAAGACGCGCCACTGCCTGAGGTGGACGATCTGGAAATGGCGCTTTTGGCGGGGCGGATCATCGGCCACGCGCAGGGCTTTCGCATTCTTTCTGCGGCCTCGGAGGAGTTCGACTGGTCCCTCGACATGGCGCGGATTTCCGAGATTTGGCGGGCGGGCTGCATCATCCGCTCGGCGCTGTTGGACGAGTTTGCCGACGCCTTCCGGGGTGAGTTGCCGGGCGGGCATCTGATCCTTGCCCCCGCCATGCGCAAACGGCTGGAAGAGAGCGTTCCCGCGTTGCGGCGTGTGGTGGCGGCGGGCGCGCTGCTCGGCGTGGCGCTGCCTGCGCTGTCGGCGGCGCTCGCGTGGTACGACAGCATGCGCCGGGCGCGCGGCACGGCCAATATGATCCAAGCTCAGCGCGATTTCTTCGGCGCGCATGGGTTCGAGCGGATAAGCGAAGAGGGCAAGTTCCACGGGACGTGGACGCCTTTGCCGTAAGGGTGCTTACGGGTCCGGAAACAAGCCGAAGGCGCCGGACCATCGCCTGCCCGCCCGGTCGGGGAGGCGATTTAGCAACGGGCGGAACACGACGAAAAGCCTACCCATGGTTGCGCCATAAAGTGGCATGAAAATAGCGTAGCATCGCCACCCCGCGGGCAGGCGATGGTCCTCGTCACACCTTAGCGAACGGGTCCACCGGATAGCTCACATGCGCCAGATAAAGCCCCTGCGGCGGGCAGACCGGCCCACAGGCCGCACGGTCCTTTGTCGCAAGCGCCGTCCCCATATCCGCCACGCTCCAAGAGCCCGCGCCGACACGCTCTAACGAGCCGACGAAGCTGCGCACTTGGTTGTGTAGGAAAGACCGCGCGCGCACGTCGAAATGATATTCCGTCCCGGCCATGGTCTCGACCTGAGAGACCTGCAAGCGGTCCAGGGTTTTCACCGGGCTTTCCGCCTGACAGACGGTTGAGCGGAAGGTGGTGAAATCATGTCTACCCACCAAAAGATCCGCCGCCGCCTGCATCGCCTCTACATCCAAGCCATGTTTGATCTGCCAAACCAGCCCCGCCTGATGCACCGCCGGGGCACGCCGACTGAGAATGCGGAAGTGATAGCGCCGCTCATGCGCCGAGAAACGGGCATGAAAGTCCTCGGGGGCCAGCACGCAATCGGTGATCGCGATGGGCTGGGGTTTCAGGTGATAATTCAGCGCCTCGCCCAGACGAAAGGGCCGCCAGTCGCGGGCCATGTCGCAATGGGCAACCTGCGCCAGCCCATGCACGCCGGTATCGGTGCGCCCGGCGGCGGCGATGGTATGCGCGCCGGGCTCCAACTTGGCTAAGGCGGCCTCGATCGCGCCTTGTACTGTGGGTTGGTCAACCTGACGTTGCCACCCATTGAAGGGCGCACCGTGGTATTCGATTTTCAAGGCATATCTGGGCATGAACGGGGCCTTAGCGCGGGCGGGCGCTTCTGGCAATCCCCGGCTGCCGCCCCTATGTTAACGGCAAAGACAAAGGGACGGGCGCAGCTTTGGGTATCACAGGCATTGCCGACGGCATTTGGCGGCAGTTTGAGACTGTCACCGACACGGTTGGAGAGACGTTTTTCGAGCCGGTGATCCGGCTCGGGGTCACGGGTCTTGCGCGCTCGGGCAAGACGGTTTTCATCACCTCGCTGGTGGCGAACCTGCTGGACCGGGGGCGGATGCCGGGGCTGCTGGCGGCCTCAGAAGGCCGGATTGAGGCAGCGTTTTTGCAGCCACAGCCCGATGATACCGTGCCGCGTTTTGACTATGAGAACCACCTCGCCGCGTTGACCGGCAAGACGCCGCATTGGCCGGAAAGCACGCGGGCGATCTCGGAATTGCGGCTGTCGCTCAAGGTGCGGCCCAATGGGCTGCTGGCGGGGCTGCAAGGGCCGCGCACCCTGCATCTGGATATCGTGGATTACCCCGGCGAATGGCTGCTTGATCTGGCGCTGATGGATGTCTCCTACGCCGAATGGTCGGCGCAGGTGATTGAGCGTATCGCCTCGCGTGAGGAGGCGGCGGGCTACCGCGCGCTGGCCGAACAGACCGACCCCCATGCCGAGTTGGAGGAGACCACCGCCCGCAGGCTTGCCGACAGTTTTGCCGACTACCTGCAAACCGCCCGCGCCAATGGCTATTCCGACTGTACGCCAGGGCGGTTTCTGCTGCCCGGTGACCTTGCAGGCTCACCGGTGTTGACCTTCGCGCCGCTGCCGGGCTCCGAGGGGGCACCGCGTAAATCGCTGATCCGCGAGATGGCGCGGCGGTTCGAGGCCTATAAGAAACAGGTGGTGCAGCCCTTCTTCCGGGATCATTTTTCTAGGATCGACAGGCAGGTGGTGCTGGTCGACGCGCTTGGCGCGATCCACCAAGGGCCGCGGGCGGTCGAAGACCTGCGCGGCGCGATGGCCGATATTCTGGGCGCCTTCCGTCCGGGGACAAACAACTTCCTGACCAGCCTGCTGCGCGGCAAACGGGTTGAGAAAATTCTGTTTGCGGCCACAAAGGCGGACCACCTGCATCACAGCCAGCACCCACGGCTAAGCGGCATCATGCAGGCGCTGATCCGCGACGCGCGGGACCGGGCGCAATACGCAGGCGCGGGCACGCGAGCGATGGCCATCGCCAGCCTGCGCGCCACGACCGAAGACGTGATGACCCATGGTGGTGAGCCGCTCGACGTGGTGCGCGGCACGCTTTTAAACGACGATGAAACACGCGGGCGGCAAGCGGCATTCTACCCCGGAGAGTTGCCCGAAGACCCGGCGCATTTGCTGACCCCCGCCCGGCAGGGCGCGCAGGAATGGCTGGGCGCGGATTACCAGATCATGCGCTTTGCCCCAGCGGTGTTGGACCTGCGCCCCGGCGACGGCCCGCCCCATATTCGGCTCGACCGCGCGGCTGAATTTCTGATCGGGGACCGGCTATGACCGCGGTGCTGACCCGCCCCGCCACCCTGCGCCCGGCGCAACCCCTCGACGCGGGTGCCGTGGGCGGCATCATGAGCGATTTTGCCCGCGATACCAAATGGTTGCCGCGCATTCATACGGCGGCTGAGGATATCGCCCACGCTGACGCAATGATCGCCCGCGGCTGGGTCACGGTGGCCGAGCAGGCGGGCCGGATCGCCGGTTTCGCGGCCTGTGAAGGCGGCGAGTTGGATGCGCTTTATGTGTCGCAGGCGGCGCGGGGACGGGGCATCGGATCGGCCTTGTTGCGAAGGTTAAAGGCGCGCCATAAGACACTGACTTGCTGGACATTTCAGGCCAACGTTCAGGCCATCGCTTTTTACCGTCAACATGGGTTTGCCGAAACCGCACGCGGCGATGGCAGCGCCAATGACGAAGGGCTGCCCGACCTAACATTACACTGGCAAAGGGAGGCCGCCTGATGGCCCGGGGACCGATCCTGTTTGACCTAGAAGAAGACGCCAAGCCCCAGCCCTCGGTCGCCGACGCGCCAGCCGTGCCGGAGTTGGACGTGGAAGCGCCGCCGCCCAAGGGCCAAGCGATGCAGATCGCGGCACGGCTCGCCGCGCGCAAACCCTCGCGGCTGGTGCGGATGTTCTGGGCCTTGGCCGGGGCGCTGGTGACGGCGCTGGTGTCAATCGCGGCTTGGACCTTCGTGACCGACCTGATGGCGCGCTACCCGCTGCTGGGCTGGGCGATGACGCTGCTGATCGGGGCGTTCTTGCTGGTGCTACTGCTGCTGTCGCTGCGCGAAATGGCAGCCTTTGGACGGCTGGCGCGGCTGGACGGGCTGCGCCACGACGCAGGCGAGGCGCTGGCGCAGGGGGATTTGGCCGCCGCACGCAGCGTGACGGACCGGCTGGAAACGCTTTACAAACACCGTGAAGACACCCGCTGGGGCCGCGACCGGCTGACCGAACTGCGCGGCGATCAATTTGATGCCGAGGCGCTGCTGGGGCTGGCCGAGAGCGAGGTTCTGGCCCCACTGGACCGCGCCGCCACCCGCGAGGTCGAGGCCGCTGCCCGGCAGGTCGCCGCCGTGACGGCATTGGTGCCTTTGGCGCTGGCTGATGTGGCCGCGGCGCTCAGCAGCAACCTGCGGATGATCCGCCGCATCGCCGAGATCTATGGCGGGCGTTCGGGCTTTTTCGGCTCGTGGCGGCTGACCCGCGCAGTGCTGTCGCATTTGGTCGCCACCGGGGCCGTGGCGGTGGGCGACGACCTGATCGAGCCGCTTTTGGGGGGCTCCATCGTGGCCAAGCTGAGCCGACGTTTTGGCGAAGGGCTGGTGAACGGCGCGCTGACAGCTCGGGTCGGGGTGGCCGCGATCGAGGTCTGCCGCCCACTGCCCTTTGCCCGCGAAAAACGCCCCGGCGTGCGGGGCATCGTCAAACGCGCGCTGACCGGGGTGTTTGGCAACGGGTAAGGGATCAGGCCGCTGCGACCGCCTCCCGCACGGCGCGCAGCGGGTGTTGGATCAGGCCGGGCCAAGGTGAGACCTGCAACCCGGGGGCATAGCCCCACCGCGCGGCTTCCTCCGCCTGTTCCGCCGTCATCTGCGGGACCCCGGTATAGCTTTGGTTGCCATCCGCGATCCCTTCGGGCAGCGCCGCCTCGGAGAGGTCAATGAAACGCGCGATTTGGCGCAGGGCGCGGGGGGCGTCGGCGACGATATCCTCGTAGCGCAGCACCATCACCGCATGAAGATAGGGCAGGTCGCCCAACATCTGCGCTTGTGCCGCGATCCAGTGATCGATCAACGCCTGTGGCGGGGCATCGACCCATGCGGCGACGGAGGCCGCGACCGCTTCGGGGTGGCGCAGGACCACGATGAATTGCGACATCGGAAAGAGGTGCTGCATCAACCGCATGCGGGTCAGGTTCACCGGCGATTTCTCAACCCGCCAGCGCAGGTCGGGGGCGAACCACGGCGCCCAGTCCTGCGCCAGCCGGGTCTTTGTCTCCAAGGTGTTGAGCGGGTGGGCCTCGGTCAGATGTTCCTGTGGATTGGTGGCGAAATGCATGGGCCGTCCGGATTGCGCCGTATGGGGGATGGCCCCTTGCAGGTAGACGCCTTCATTCTCAGGCGCTGCCGAACCGGTGATGCCGCCTGCGCCGGGCAGGGCATTGGCCAGCCGATTAACCAGCGAGGTGCCAGAGCGGTGCAGCCCGCCGATGAACAGATAGCGCGGGAGGATCTGTGAAGGCATTGGCGGGCTCTGATTGGGGCTGGGCAGGGTGCAGTGGCTAGAAGCTAGGACCGCCATGCCTGCCGTCGAGAAATGAAAGCATTAACATTTGTTATCGGAACGGAGAGGGCGCGAGGGGGGTCACCTTTCCATAAGGAGACCCGTTCATGTTCATTTGCCACATTGCCCTTGGGGGCTGCCTCACGGCGCCGTCTGTCAACTATGGCGTGACCGAGGATACCGGCGGTCACATCGCCTATATCTTGGGGGCCGCCCGCGCGCAGGCGGCACGGGGTGATGTGGATTTGGTGCAGATCGTGACCCGTGCTTTCGATGAGCCGACACTCGGGCCCGTTCACGCGCAGACCGAACAACAGGTCAGCCGCAGCCTGTCGATCCGGCGGCTTTGGACCGCGCAGCGGGGGTATCTGAGCAAAGAAAACCTCACCGCGGAAATTCCCGCACTGGTGGATGCGTTTCTAGAGGATTTGGCGCAGGCGCAGCGGCTGCCGGATGTGATTCACGCGCATTTTGCCGATGCGGCGCAATTGGCATTGGCAGCGCGTGCGCGGTTCAGGATCCCGGTGATCTATACCCCGCATTCGCTGGCGCTGAGCAAATTGGGGCCTGCGGTGGATACGGACCGGATCGCAGCGGAACGGCGCGCGCTGCTAGAGGCCGATGCGGTGGTGCTGTCTTCGCGCGATGAAGCAGAGGTACAGGTCGCCGCCTATGGGGCGGATGCGCAGGCGCGGGTGCACCGCGTCTCTCCCGGCGTATCGCTGCGCCGCCCGGCAGAGACCGGGGCAGGCCGCGCCTTGCTGGCCGATAGGCTGAGCGATCCCGACCGCCCGACGCTGCTGGCCGTGGCGCGCCCCGTCGCCCGCAAGAACCTCGCGACCTTGGCGCGGGTCTATGCGGACAGTCCTGCGCTACAGGCGCGGGCGAACCTTGTGATCCTCGCCGGGCAGCACGGTGATGCGCTACAGGCGAATGCAGAGGCGCGCGCGGAACTGCTCGGCCTGCGCGAGACGCTGGGGGTGCCAGCGTTGCGGGGCAAGGTGGTATTGCCGCCGAGCCATACTCAGGGCGATGTGGCTGCACTTTATGACCGCGCGGCGCAAACGGGCGGGGTCTTCGTGAATCTCGCGCTGCATGAACCCTTTGGCCTGACCATGTTGGAGGCGGCCTCTCATGGGTTGCCGGTGGTGGCGACGCAAGAGGGCGGACCTGCCGATATCGTGGCGGACCTTGGCCATGGCATCTGCGTGCCGCCCCGCGATGTGGAGGCGATAGAGGCGGCGCTGTTGAAGCTTTTGGACGAGCCTGCGTTCTGGGCCGAGGCAGCGCAAGCCGGTCGTGCCCATGTCGGGCGCTACGATTGGTCGAAATGGGCCGAAGAGGTGCAGCATATCTGCGAGGATATCTGCAACCCCGCGCCAATGACGGCGCAAGCGTCGGTCATGCTGGCCAGCGACATCGACAACACGCTGACCGGCTGCGCGCCTTCCGCTGCTTTGTTCAACGCATGGATCGCCCGCGACCGTCCGATGTTTGCCGTGGCCACGGGCCGCAGCCTGCCGGAGGCCCGCCGCATCCTGCGCGATTGGAACCTCCCAAGCCCGCGTGTTTTCATCACCTCTGTCGGCACCGAGGTCTATCTACCCGATGCGGAAGGGCGGCTTTGTCTGGATGAGCGTTTCGCCCAGAAACTTGACGCCGGATGGCAGCGCGACCGGGTGGAGCGCGCGCTGAAGGAGTTCGGCTTTAACTGGCAGGCGCGGGTCGAACAGCGGCGCTGGAAGCTCAGCGGCTTTGGCGACATGCGCACCGCGCGCCGGTTGGAACGGCATCTGGCACGGCGCGGCGTGGCGGCGCAGATCGTGGCCTCCCACGGGCGGCTGATCGATGTCTTACCTCTGGCCGCGGGCAAGGGCCCTGCGGTCTGTGCCGCGGCGCGGCGGTTGGGCATGCCGATGGACCGGGTCGTGGTGGCCGGGGACAGTGGCAATGATTTCGATATGTTGCAGGCCGTGGAGGATGGGCCGGGCCGTGGCATCTTGGTCGGCAATGCGATGGACGGGCTGCGCGAACGTCTGAGCGGCAGACGGCTCTACCATGCCCGCGCCGCCCATGCGGCGGGGGTTTTGGAGGGGCTAGAGACCTTTGGTTTCGCCCTCAACGCGATGGAGCCGCCGGTCAAGATGGTGGCGCAATGACGCGGCCCATCGGTTACTTCGTCCACCATCAGGGCCGGGGCCATGCGGAACGCTGCGCCGCAGTGGTCAACGCGCTGCCGGAAAGTCAGCCAGTGACTGTCTTTTGCGCCAAGCCCGATATCTTTCCCGCCTTCACCCGGCAGGTTGAGGTTATTGCCCTGCCGTCGCTCTTTGAGCCCACAGGATACGAAGATATCAACGACACCACCAGCGCGCCGGACACGGTGCATTGCTCGCCGCTCGGTTGGCCGGGCATTCGGCAGGCCATGGCGCAACTGGCCTCTTGGTTTGCCAGCGCCAACCCGGTGCTGATGATCAGCGATGTCTCGGCGGAGGTGGCCCAACTGGCACGGATTTGTTCGGTGCCGCATGTAAAAGTGTTGCAACACGGCCAGCGCAGCGATCCGGGGCATCAGGCGGCCTATGACGGGGCGGTCGGGTTGCTGTGCCCCGCTGCAAAGGCGCTGGCGCAGCCTGATTGGCCCGCACGACATATGGAAAAGACGCATTTCGCCGGGGGCTTGGGGGTCGAGGTAACAAGGCCCGATCCCGCACGCCGAGCCCTGTTGCGTGAAAAACTTGGCATCGCACCGGAGGAGCGCATGGTGGTTGTCATGTCAGGCGGGGGCGGCACTGGATTTGCCTCGGCGCCCTTTGGCATCGCGGCGCGGGCGCTGCCTGAGACGGCATTCGTCACCATCGGTCGGATGGCGCGGGATTGGCACGCGACCGAACCTGCGAACCTGCACCATCACGGTTGGGTCGATAACGCGGCGGATTATCTGGCGGCGGCGGATATGGTCGTGGCCTCGACCGGGAACACCACCTGTCATCAAATCCTCGCCGCCGAGACGCCGTGGCTAGCCGTGCCGGAGTGGCGCTATTTCGATGAACAGATCGAAAAGGCTGCGGCGCTGCACCGCGCGGGGGCGGCGCATCATCTGCCGCATTTCCCATCCTCTGCCGGAGCATGGCGCGCGGCGATCCAACGCACGTGCGATACCCATGATCCGGCCCTGCAACGCGCTTTGGTCGATAAAGATGCCGCGGCTGAGACCACCCGTTGGCTGACCGGCCTGACCGATCAGTTGCTTTCAGAAACACCTAAAGAAACCGGAGATTTACATGACGTCCTTCACCCCATCCGTGCCTGAAAACACCACAGTCAGCGCGCTGACGCTTGCGCGGGGGCGGGCGGCGCATCTGCGCAATGTGATCCTTGGCCTGACCCGTCAGACCCAGCAGCCGGATGAACTGGTGATCGGGGTCATGCAAGACACGCTTTATGACGATCTGCCGCAGACCGATTTCCCGATCCGGCAGGTGCAGGTCACGGGCCGCGAACTGCCGCTGTCACGCGCGCGCAATACCGTCGCGGCAGAGGCCATGGGCGACTGTCTTGTTTTTCTCGACGTGGATTGCATTCCGGCCCCAGAGTTGATCGCCGACTATATGGGCTATGCGGTGCCGGGCAACGGGCTGATCATGGGCGAGGTCAATTACCTCCCCGCGGGCACGGCGACCGAGGGATGGAGCTATGACACGCTCAAAGCCGTGGCCGTGCGCCATTCCGACCGCCAAGGCCCGCCCGCCGAAGGGCTGAAGCGCTGCAACGATTACCGCTGCTTTTGGTCGCTGAACTTTGCCATCCACCGCGCGGATTGGGACCGCTCCGGCGGGTTTGATGAGCGTTTCACCGGTTACGGGGGCGAGGATACCGACTTTGGTCGCGAATTGGACGAACGCGGCGTCCCGATCCACTGGGCGAAGGGGGCGAAGGTCTTTCACCAGCATCACCCGCATTGCATGCCGCCGATCCACCACATCCCATCAATCCTGCGCAATACCGAGATCTTTGCCGACAAATGGGGCCACCGTACCATGAACCACTGGCTCACCGCTTTTCGCCTGATGGGGCTGGTGGGGGCTGATGGCGATGCGCTGGTGCAGCTGCGCGAACCGGATGCAGATGACTTTGCGCTTTGTGAGCAGCAGTCAGACCAGCCCTATGCCAATACCGCGCGTGTGCTGCGCTATCTGCGGGGCGAAGAGCGGATCGCGGCGGAATGACCCTGCCCATCGCCATCGTCGGCCATATTCGGCACCCCATCGCCCCGCCGTTTAAGGGCGGGATGGAGGCTTTTACCCATAGCCTTGCCCGTATGCTGGCCGAGCGGGGCCATGACGTGACCCTATTGGCCAGTGGCGATAGTGCAACGGGTTTGCCGCCGGGGGTCAAACTGCTGCCGATTTGCGAAACGCATTACGACGCACGCTATCCGTGGCATGAGTTTCACGGCACCGATGCGCTGAACGACCACCTTGATGCCTGCTACGCCCGCGCTGCGCGGCTGCTGCTGGAGGGGCGATTTGACGTGGTGCACAACAACGCGCTGCACCGCTACCTGCCGCGGCTGTCGCGGGCAGAACGTTTGCCGATGGTCACTTCTTTGCATATTCCGCCCTTCAAGGTGCTGCGCGGCGCGCTGATGGATGGGGCGGCGCCATGGCATCTGTCTTCTGTGGTGTCGGCCCGGCAGCGCGGTATCTGGTGGCCCGAGGGCGCGCCGGAAACGGCGCATGTGGTACACAACGGGATCGACCTTTCCGAATGGCCCCAAGGCGGGCCGGGCGATGGCAGCGCTGTCTGGGCCGGGCGCATTACCCCGACCAAGGGCACCCATTTGGCGGCAGCGGCGGCGCAGATCGCAGGGATGCCGCTGCGCATCTACGGCGTGGTGGAGCATCAGGACTACTTTAACGATATGGTAACACCGCATCTTTATGACGATGTGGCCTATGTTGGGCATTTGAATACACAGGCCCTTGGGCAGGCCTATGGCGGGGCGTCGGTGGCGCTTTTTACCCCGCAGTGGGAGGAACCCTTTGGCCTCGCGGCGGTAGAGGCGATGGCGACGGGCCTGCCAGTGGCCGCAACGCCGCATGGGGCGGTTGAAGAAGTGTTGGGCGAAGCGGGTGTCATTGCTGTGGATGACAGCCCCGAGGGCTTGGCCGAAGCACTGCGACAGGCGCTTGCGATCCCCGCCGAGGTGCCGCGCGCCCGTGTGGCGCGGCTGTTTGATGCGCAGGCGATGGTGACAAAGTTCGAGCGGCTTTATCACGCGGCCCTAGCGCAGGGCGACGTGGCAGTGCCGCACAGAACATATCCGGCGATCGCCCTGCATGTGGAGGGGGCGGATCGGCCTCTGGCAGAGGCAGGTTAAAGGGCCGCTTCGGACTGCGGCATATAGAGGTAGGCAGGCTCGAACTGGCCGACCTTATGCAGCCCTGCGCGGTCATGGATCAGCAGTTTGCCGCCCGTTACGGCACAGCAGCCGTGTTCGCGCAATTCGCGCAATGTCCGGCTGACATGCACCGAGGTGAGGCCGGTAGCATCGGCGATGTCGGTCTGGCGCAGGTCGAAGGGCAGGCTTTGACGCTCCATACCGTAGGCGGCGGACATGCGGGCATCAAACTCGCTCAGGAAATTCGCGACCCGGGCGAGCGCGCGCATGGCGCTGTTGCGCATCACCCAATGGCGGTGGATGGAGGCATCGACCAAAGTCATGAGCCAGAGGTTCCGGGCCATTTCGACATCGCCATTCAGCAATTCGCGCAGCGGCTCATGCGCGATCATGGCGACCCGCGTATCGGTCAGCGAAATGACATCATGGTCTAGCCGTTTGAGCGGGAAGGCATGGAGATCGACAAACTCTCCGGGGAACTGCAGGGCGACGAACGTGCTCCGCGCGCGCTGCCCGCGGGGCACGCTGCGGGCGATGAGCCCATCCAGCAGCAGCAGGCTATAATCCAAGAAATCACCCCTGCGGCTGATCACGGCGCCCGGCGTAAATTGCTTGTGCTGGGTCAACAGCGGCGCAAGCCTAGCCCATTGCGCACCGTCTAGATGGTCCACCATGCCACAGGGCTTGACCGACATATCGTTGTAAAATGAGTCTTTGATCGTCACACGTAAGTCTTTCGCCCAATGAAAATGACGCGGGTCCTTAAATGCAGGGTCCGCGGGCTATATGCATTATCGAAAGGCCTATGATGCTGTTTTTGCCGAAAAATTCAAGGGAAGGCCGGGGATCATAAAAAATGTTAAGTTTGGCGGGCGGTGCAAGTGGCAGGATTTTCGGCACGGATTGTTGCGCTTCTTCCGGGGCTTGTCGGGGCAGGGGGGGCTGTTTATAAGCGCCCCTATGACACGCCTCACCGCGATCATTATTCGAATTATATCCCCGGCGCTCTGAGCAATTGAGACGCCGGGCCGAGGTGCTTGAGCCATTCGCACCGACCGAGATTGAATAACCCCCATATGCCTAAAGGACGCTCCCCATGTGCGCCGAGACCCCCGACTACAAAGCCACGCTGAACCTGCCCAAGACCGATTTCCCGATGCGCGCCGGACTGCCCAAGCGCGAGCCCGGCTGGCTGGAGCGGTGGGAGAAGATCGGCGTCTATGACCGCCTGCGCGAGAAAGAGGGGCGCCAGCCTTTCACGCTGCATGACGGCCCCCCTTACGCCAACGGCAATCTGCACATCGGCCACGCGCTGAACAAGACGATCAAGGACATGATCGTGCGCAGCCATCAGATGATGGGCTATGACGCGCGCTATATCCCCGGCTGGGATTGCCACGGTCTGCCGATCGAATGGAAGATCGAAGAGCAGTACCGCAAGAAGGGCCGCGACAAGGACCAGGTGCCGATTAACGAATTCCGCGCCGAGTGCCGCGAATTCGCCCGCGGTTGGGTCGACGTGCAGCGCGAGGAATTCAAGCGTCTGGGCATCACCGGCAATTGGGAAAACCCCTATCTGACCATGGATTTCCACGCCGAGCGTGTCATCGCCGAGGAATTCATGAAGTTCTTGATGAACGGCACGCTTTATCAAGGCTCCAAGCCTGTGATGTGGTCGCCGGTTGAGAAAACCGCGCTGGCCGAGGCCGAGGTTGAGTATCACGACAAGGAAAGCCACACCGTTTGGGTGAAGTTCAAGGTCGTCGGTACCGAAGGCGATCTGGACGGCGCGCAGGTGGTGATCTGGACCACGACGCCTTGGACCATGCCAAGCAACAAGGCCGTGGTGTACGGCGAGGGCATTTCTTATGGCCTCTATGAAGTAACCGCCACACCGGATGAGTGCTGGGCCAGTGTCGGCGAGCGCTTCCTGCTGGCCGATGATCTGGCGGCGGATGTCTTCGCCCGGGCGCGTCTGGAAGACGGTATGTGGAGCCGTGTGCGCGGTGTCGAGAATGACGAATTGGCCAAGATTTCGCTTTTGCACCCGCTGGCCGGCGCCGAAGGGGCGGAGGGCGAGTGGGATGATCCGCGCGATTTCCGTGCCGCCGATTTCGTGACCTCGGACGAGGGGACTGGCTTCGTGCATTGCGCCCCGTCCCACGGTCTTGAGGAATACGAGCTCTATCGCGATCTGGGCATGCTGCCGCAGGTCATCACCTATAACGTCATGGAAGACGGGCGTTTCCGCGACGATCTGCCGTTCTTTGGCGGCAAGGCGATCCTCAAGCCGAACGGCAAAGAGGGCAACGCCAACAGCGCGATCATCGACAAGCTGGTTGAGGTCGGCGGGCTGCTGGCGCGTGGCAAGATCAAGCACAGCTACCCGCACAGCTGGCGCTCCAAGGCGCCGGTGATCTACCGCAACACGCCGCAGTGGTTTGCCGCCATCGACAAGGAGGTCGGCGACGGTCTGGACCAAAACGGCAAGACCATCCGCGAACGCGCATTGACTTGCATCGACAAGGTTAACTGGGTGCCGAAATCTGGCCGCAACCGCCTGCATTCGATGATGGAAGCACGGCCCGACTGGGTGCTCAGCCGCCAGCGCGCCTGGGGCGTGCCGCTGACCTGTTTTGTGCGCAAGGGCGTCGCTCCGACGGATGAGAGCTTCCTGCTGCGCAACACGGATGTCAATCAGCGTATCGTTGAGGCCTTCGAGGCCGAAGGCGCGGATGCCTGGTATGCGGAAGGCGCGAAAGAACGCTTCCTTGAGGGCATCGTCGATCCGGCAGAGTTCGATCAGGTGACCGACATCCTCGACGTTTGGTTTGACAGCGGCTCGACCCATGCCTTCACCCTGCGCGACCGTGAAGACGGGACGGAGGACGGCATCGCGGATGTCTATATGGAAGGCACCGACCAGCACCGGGGCTGGTTCCACTCCTCGCTGTTGCAGTCCGTGGGCACCACGGGCCGCGCGCCTTACCGCAACGTGGTGACGCACGGTTTCACGCTGGACGCGAAGGGCATGAAGATGTCCAAATCCATCGGCAACACCATCGTGCCCGAGAAGATCGTGCAGCAGTATGGCGCGGATATCCTGCGGCTCTGGGTGGCGCAGACCGATTACACCGCCGACCAGCGGATCGGGGATGAGATCCTCAAAGGCGTGGCCGACAGCTATCGCCGCTTGCGCAACACCATGCGCTATATGCTCGGCGCGTTGAATGATTTCAGCGAAGCTGATCGTGTCGATCCTGCGGACATGCCAGAGCTTGAGCGTTGGGTGCTGCACCGGGTGGCGGAACTCGACAAGGTCGTGCGCGATGGCTTTGCGCGCTTTGACTTCCAAGGCGTGTTTCAGGCGGTCTTTACCTTTGCCACTGTGGATCTCTCGGCCTTCTATTTCGACATCCGCAAGGACGCGCTTTATTGCGATGGCGACACCCTGCGCCGCCGCGCCGCGCGCTCGGTGCTGGATATCCTGTTCCACCGTTTGACCACATGGCTGGCGCCGGTGTTGGTTTTCACCATGGAGGAAGTCTGGTTGGAGCGCTTCCCGGGCGACGCATCTTCGGTGCATCTGGTGGATATGCCCGAGACGCCCGAGGCATGGCTGAACCCGGAGCTGGCCGCGAAGTGGGCCAAGGTCCGTGCCGCGCGCCGTGTGGTGACGGCGGCGCTGGAGGTGCAGCGGACCGAGAAGATGATCGGTGCCTCGCTTGAAGCCGCGCCCGTAGTGCATGTGGCCGATGAGGCGCAGCGCGAGGCGTTGCAGAGCGTGTCTTTCGAGGATGTGGCAATCACTTCGGACATCACCGTAACCGGCGATGCCGCCCCGGCTGAGGCGTTCCGCATGCCCGAGGCGCAAGGCGTGGCTGTGGTGTTCGAAAAGGCCGAAGGCGCCAAATGCGAGCGTTGCTGGAAGGTGCTGCCGGATGTCGGCACTCATGAGCATCCCGGCGTTTGCGGGCGCTGTGATGAGGCGGTGCGTGAGGCTCTGGCGGACGCCTGAGGTTCGCATTAGCGCTGATAAAGGCGGGCGGCGGTTTATCTGTCGCCCGTTTTTCTTTGCGCGACCCTGATCATATGTCCTGCCCGGTGGCACACCCGCTGGAGGGCAATTTTGCAGCGTTTCCACAGATCGCACCTTCAGCGCCTCTTGCACGCCCATGCCCGCCGGAAAGGTAGGAACGCCCCCCTAGGGAAGGCGATGCCCTCAGCGCTCTTTCGCACGTGTGATTTCTGGCGCAGAGTGGGGCGATGAAACAAGTCTCCCTCTCCACGCCCTTCGGCGATCTGACCCTGACCGAAGAGGACGGGGCGATCACGGCGCTTGGGTGGGGGCAGGCAGCGCGGCAGCAACGCTCGGACCTGCTTGATGCCGCGCTGCGCCAACTCAAGGAATACGCGACCGGCGAGCGTCAAAGCTTTGACCTACCGTTGCGCGTTATGGGGAGCGATTTTCAGCGCGCGGTCTGCACCGCGATTCTTGCGATTCCCTTTGGCCACACCCGCACCTACGGAGAGATTGCCCGCGACCTCGGCGTGCCTGCGCAAGCCGTTGGCGGAGCCTGTGGCGGCAATCCGATCCCGGTCATTATCCCATGCCACCGGGTGATGGGGGCGAAGGGGCTGACCGGCTTTAGCGGGGCAGGCGGGGTCGAAACCAAGGTCGCATTGCTGCGCCATGAGGGCGCGGCGGGGCTGCTGATTTAACCCTGCGAGGCGGGCTCAGTCTTCGGCGAGGGGGATCAACTGCTGCGCAGCACCAGCGCAGATCAGGTAGATCGAGGTGATCACCAGACCCCAATGGGCCCAGCTTTCGGGGTGAAAGTTCACCCAAGCCGACCAGCCCGCGAAGAAGGTCCATGCCAGCGCCATGGGCAATGTCACGGGGCGCCAACGCTCGGTCCGAACGGGGTGCACGAATTTGATCGGCAGAAACATCGCTGCGGCAAGGATCGTGACCACAATCAGGCTGATCCACCATTCGGGCTGCAACGCAAAGAGCACCAGCACCAGCATGTTCCAGCAGCCGGGAAAACCTTTAAAGGAATTGTCCTTTGTTTTCATGCGGGTGTCGGAGAAATACATGACGCTGGCAAAGGTGATGATAATGATCATCGCCCAACCGCTCCAGCCATCCATCAGGCCCGAGGTGAACAGCGCGAAGGCCGGGATGAAAACATAAGTGAGATAGTCGATGATGAGGTCCATCAAGACACCATCGAATTCGGGGGCGTTGGTCTTCACATCGTATTTGCGCGCCAGCGGGCCGTCGATACCATCGACGAAGAAGGCGATCACCAGCCAAAGGAACATCAGGTCCCATTTCTCTTCCACGGCGGCGAGCATGGCAAGCATTGCCAGCACCGCACCGGTGGCAGTGAAAAGGTGAACGAAGAGGGCGCGCATCTGTATGGTCATGTGTCTGCATCGCAAATCCGCCGGGGGGATGCAAAGGAAACTCTGGCGCGGGCGGCAAAAACCAGCGTAGCAAAGGCGGGTCAGCGGGGGCGCAGTTGACGGGGCCGGGCGTTGCGCAGGAAATATGCCCAAGTCCCGCGCTTCGGGTTGACGGCTACCGCGATTCCCCTTAAAGCCAGCGAACCAATTCAGGGTCGGCTCTGCGCGGCCCCCACGTTATGTGTTTTTCCGGATCGCTGGAAGGACACAACAGCAAAAGGATGAACCCATGTCGCGCCGTTGCGAATTGACCGGAAAAGGCCCGATGACGGGCAACAACGTAAGCCACGCTAACAACCGTACACGCCGTCGGTTCCTGCCGAACCTCAACGACGTGTCGTTGCAGTCCGAAGCACTGGGCCGCGCGTTCAAGCTGCGCATCTCTGCCGCAGCCCTGCGCAGCGTCGACCACCGCGGTGGTCTGGACAAGTTCCTGGCGAAAGCCAAGGACGTTGAACTGTCCGACAATGCGTTGAAAATCAAAAAGGCCATCGCGAAAACCAGCGCGACCGCCGATGTGCTGAGCTAAGGCTTACCACAGACCAGATTGGGGCCTCGATCCGAAAGGATCGGGGCCTTTTTCGTTTTGGGCTTAGGTCTTTCTTAAGGGTTTCCCGGCTATCAGGATGGCACCCCGCGCTGCAATTAGCGGTTTTGTTGCGCAGGGGTATGTTTTTATTTGGGAAACCTTGGAAATGCGCGCTAATTGATCCTCTGACATTTGTTGTTCTGGCCATGCTACCTGCCAAGCGGGGCTCAGACCGTGCATCAAGATCGGAGATTTCATGACTGACCCCACCCCCGGCACGCCAAACTCTAGCCCGCCCTCGGGCACGCCCGCCGACACGAATGAGATCGAAACTGATTTCGAGGTTGGCCAAGACAACATCGACGGGACATTGGGCCTGCTGGGCTTTGACATCCATAACCCGGTCTTCATGGTGTCGGGGCTGACGGCGGTGGCCTTTGTGCTGCTGACGATGCTTTTCCCGGATCAAGCCGGGGTGGTCTTCCTTGCCGTTCGGGATTTTGCCACCACCAAGCTGGACTGGCTGTTCATGATCATCGTGAACATCTTCGTTATCTTTTGTATCGTGCTGATTTTCTTGCCCATCTCCAAAGTCAGGCTTGGCGGGAAAGAGGCCGTGCCGGAATATTCCTACCTTGCTTGGTTCGCCATGCTTTTTGCCGCGGGCATGGGCATCGGGCTTTTGTTCTTTGGCGTGCTTGAGCCGGTGTATCATATGAACGTCTCTGGCCCGTTGGGGGTGCCCCTGCCGATTGCCGAAGATGGGTCGATCATACCTGAGAATGTCGAGGCCGCCCGCGCCATGGGGCTCGCGGCGACCTTTTACCACTGGGGCCTGCATGGCTGGGCGGTCTATGCGATCATGGCGCTGGCCTTGGCCCTGTTTACCTATAACAAGGGGCTGCCCTTCTCGATCCGGTCTTGTTTCTATCCGCTTCTGGGCGATCGGGTTTGGGGCTGGCCGGGACATATCATTGATATCTTGGCGGTTTTTGCGACACTCTTTGGTCTTGCTACATCGCTTGGCTTGGGCGCCCAGCAGGCCAACGCAGGGTTCAACTTTGCCTTCGGACTTGAGATTTCGACCAACGTGCAGGTGGTCATCATCCTTTTGGTTACTGCCGTAGCGCTGGTTTCGGTCTGGCGCGGGTTGGATGGCGGGGTGAAGATCCTGTCGGAGGTGAACATGATCGTGGCGGTCCTGTTCTTCCTCTTCGTCCTGTTCGTCGGCCCGACGTTGGTGGGGCTGGATGGCTTCTGGACCGGTTTGGTGGCCTATACGCAAGAGATCATTCCGCTTTCCAACCCCTTTGGCCGCGATGACGATGCCTACCGCGAAGGGTGGACGGCGTTCTATTGGGCGTGGTGGGTCTCTTGGGCGCCTTTTGTGGGCATGTTCATCGCGCGGGTGTCGCGCGGGCGCACGGTGCGGGAATTTATCATCTGCGTGCTGCTGATCCCCTCCCTGATCATCTTTATCTGGATGGGCGTCTTTGGCGGAATCGCGATTGAACAGATCCTCACCAGCCCCGAAACATCGTTGGTGAAGGCCAATGTGATCGACAGCTATTCGCCGGAACTGTCGCTTTTCGGGATGTTGAATGAGCTGCCTTTCACCAAAGTGGCCTCGACCATCGCCATTCTTCTGGCGCTGGTGTTCTTTGTCACCTCATCGGATTCCGGGTCGCTGGTTGTCGATACGATCACGGCGGGGGGTAAGATCGACGCGCCGGTGCCGCAGCGTATCTTTTGGTGCATTGTCGAAGGGTTGATTGCCATCGTGCTGTTGATCGGCGGCGGGCTCTCGGCCCTGCAGGCCGGGGTCACGGCGACGGGTGTGCCCTTTGCAATCTTGATGCTGGTGATGTGCTACACGGTCTACAAGGGTCTGCGCAGCGAACCGCGCTGAGGCTATCTGGCGCGCCGTTTCTTAGCGGCGCGCCGCCAAAACCTCTGCCACCCATTCGGGCACAGTCTGGCTGGCTGGCCCGATGCGATGTTCGGCGAACTGATTGCCCACGGCAGAGCGTTCGAGATTGAATTCAATCGTATGCGCCCCGGCGCGGCGGGCCTCGGCGACGAAACCGGCGGCGGGGTAGACGTTGCCCGAGGTGCCAATAGCAGCAAAGACATCCGCCTCGGCCAGATGATCAAAAAGTGCGTCCATCTCATAGGGCATCTCGCCAAACCAGACGATATCGGGTCGCGCGGCGGGGGCGTTGCAGGCGGGGCAGGGATCGCCCGGTGCCATGACCATGGGCGCAGGCCAGCGGTGATCGCAGGCGGCGCAGAGCGCGCCTTTGAGGGCGCCATGCATGTGCATCACCTGTCGCGAGCCGCCCTGTTCGTGCAGATCATCGACATTCTGGGTGATGACGACCACCTCGCCGTCAAGCTCGGCCTCTAGCCGGGCGAGGGCGCGATGCGCGGCGTTGGGCGACACCTCGGCCGCCTGTGCCCGGCGGGCGTTGTAAAAATCGACCACCAGTTTTGGATCGCGGGCGAAGCCTTCGGGGGTGGCCACGTCTTCGACGCGGTGCTGCGCCCAAAGGCCATCGGAAGCGCGGAAGGTTTCGAGCCCGCTTTCGGCAGAAATGCCCGCGCCGGTAAGGATCACGATCTTGGTCATGGGGTATTATTCTCCGATCGGGTCTTCGGCTTCAAGCAGGTGAAACCCATCCGCCAGCCACGGCAACTGCGCGATGGCAGGGGCGATCATATGCGTCTGCATCAACTGCCGCATGGTCTGGGCAATGTCGCGCGGCACCGGGCCGGACCATTCGGCCCCGGCAAAGAGCGAAATGGTTCGCGCGGGCACGGGGGCACCCACAGGGGCGGGCAGGGGGTGCGCGGCCAGCCGGTCGTGGAAGCGGGCGGCGCGCATGTAGCCCAAAGGCGTGGTCATCGCCCAGCCGATGCCCCGTGCCACCATGGCCATCAGCGCCAGATGGCTGCCGATCTCGAACCGTGCGCGCAGGTTGTGGCCCTGCGCGGTAAGATGTGCCTCGATCTGTCGTGCGATCAACTGGTCAGCGGCGTAGCGCAAAAAGGGCAGTTCGGTGCTGTCGCGCAGCAGGGCCTCGGGGGCATAGGGCGCGCCCGCCGGGGTGACGAGGATGAAGGGATCGCGGGCCAGTGGGTATTCCAAAGCCCCGTCAATCGGCCCGTCGATCTGCGCCGAAAGCGCCATATGCAGGCTTTGATCGCGAAGGGCCTGGGCCAGTTCGTTGCTGCCTGCGGTGATCATGCGAAAGCGGCACCCGGTCAGGCTGTCGCCAAGGATCGTGGCGAGGCGCGGGGTCAGGTCATCGTCGAAATCATCGATCACACCGAGGTTCAGCGCCTCTAGATGGGCCAAATCCATCACCGTGACTTCGCTCTGCGCTTGCCGCAATTCGCTGAGCGCCTGTTCGGCCCGGCGCAGAAACATCTGCCCGGCTTGGGTCAATCGCATGGGGCGGCGGGTGTGATCGACCAGTTCCGCCCCGATGGCGGCTTCGAGGTTGCGCATCTGCTGGCTGACGGCGGGCTGGCTGAGCCCCGTAGCCTCTGCCGCCTGCGCCACCGATCCGCTGCGCGCGAGCGCCTCAAACACTTCGATGCCCCGAAGGGTGATGCCTTTGTTCAGCATGTGGTCCCAACTCTTTCGGATCTTGTGAAACCACGGGCGGCTCAGGTCAAGCATTTGCCCATCGAAGTGGCAGCATATCTGTTGATTTCGGGAAAGCGACGGGAGGCGCTTCGGGCTCACGGGTCGCCCCCTTGAAGCCGCCGCCAAAGCTGCGCAGACTGCGGGCAAACAGCCCTCAGGAGCCTCTCCGAATGAAAATCGCCACAGCTGCCTATCCGCTCGATGTTCTGACCTCATGGGCGCAGTACGAAGACAAGCTGGCCCATTGGGTCGCCGAGGCCGCGGTGCAGGGGGCGGAACTGCTGGTCTTTCCCGAATATGCCGCGATGGAATTGGCCACGCTGGATGGGCCCGAAGTGGCCACCGATTTGGAGCGGTCGCTGTTCTCGGTCTCGGACAAGCTTGAGGAAGCCGACCGGCTGCATGTGAAGCTCGCCAACGAGCACAATGTGCATATTGTGGCAGGCTCTGGCCCCGCGGCGACCGAGAGCCGTCCGGTCAACCGCGCGCGGCTGGTCACGCCTACGGGGCAGGTGGGCGTGCAGGACAAGCAGATCATGACCCGTTTCGAGCGTGAAGAGTGGGGCGTGATCGGAGGCAACGCGCTTCAGGTTTTCGAGACCGCGATTGGCAAGATCGGGATTTTGATCTGTTATGACAGTGAGTTTCCCCTGCTGGGCCGGGCGCTGAGCGATTGCGATGTGATCTGCGTGCCCAGTGTCACCGAAACGCTGGCGGGCTATTGGCGGGTGCGCATCGGATCCATGGCTCGCGCGTTGGAGAATCAGTGCATCACGGCGATGTCTTCGGTGGTGGGCGCGGCGGATTGGTCCGAGGCTTTGGGGCAGTCTTTTGGCGCGGGGGGGATTTTCTGCCCGCCGGATCGCGGCTTCCCGCCGACGGGCATTTTGGGCCTGCGCGAGGTGAACGCCCCCGGCTGGACCATTGCACAAGCTGATTTGGCGCAGGTCGCCGAGGTGCGCGCAGATGGCATCGTTTTGAACCGAAGGGACTGGCAAGACCAGATTGGCCGCGACGGAAAGGCAATAAACGTTGCTTTGCGCTGAATCCCCCTTGAAAAAGCGCAAAAATGCGCCCATTTAAGCCTGCGCCCTCAAATTGGAGGGTTTTGTGCTCAAGGAGAGACCATGGCCAAGGAAGATACGCTCGAATTTCCCGGTGTCGTGAAGGAACTCCTGCCTAACGCGACGTTTCGGGTCGAGCTGGAAAACGGCCATGAGATCATCGCGCATACGGCAGGCAAGATGCGGAAAAACCGCATCCGTGTTCTGGCTGGCGACAAAGTTCAGGTGGAAATGACACCCTATGATTTGACCAAAGGTCGGATCAACTATCGCTTCAAGTAAGCGGCACCGCGTTCGCGCGTTGCGCGGCGCAGGCGGGGCCGTGCGCGGCCCCGACCGGGCTGCCGGCCTCAGGCAAAGAGGCCCATAAGATGCAGTTCATTCTCGGATCAGGATCACCGCGCCGGTTGGAGCTTTTGGCCCAAATCGGCGTGGTCCCTGATGCCATCCGCGCCCCCGATATTGACGAGACCCCCCAGAAGGCCGAATTGCCGCGCCCCTATTGCGCCCGCATGGCGCGTGAAAAGGTGGCGGCCGTGTCCGCTGGAGCGGATGACATCGTGCTCTGCGCGGACACCACTGTGGCGCTCGGGCGGCGCATCCTCGGCAAACCCGAGGATGAGGCTGAAGCCGAAGCTTTCCTGCGGTTGATGTCGGGCCGTCGGCATAGGGTGGTCACTGCCGTTGCCGTGAAGCGGGGCGACAAGCTTTGGCAGCGCGATGTGCAAAGCAGCGTGAAGATGAAATCTTTATCCGAGCCTGAGATTCGCCGCTACCTCGCCACCGGCGATTGGTGCGGCAAGGCGGGTGGATATGGCATCCAAGGCCCCGCCGGCGCGCTGATCCCATGGATCAGCGGCTCATTCACCGCAATCGTCGGCCTGCCATTGGCCGAGGCTGCGAACCTGCTGCAAGCGGCAGGCTACCCATTTGACGGAGGTGCCGCATGAAGGGCCGTACGATCATTCTTGACCATCTTGGCGATGTTGAAGCCGCAGCCCTCATGGTGGACGGCAAGTTGGACGATTTTCTGGTCGACAGCGACGCGCCGCGCGTTGGCACCGTGTATCGCGCGATTGCCGACCGCCCGGTAAAGGGGCAGGGGGGGATGTTCCTCAAGACCCCCGATGGGGCGGCTTTTCTGCGCCAGATCAAAGGGCTGGCCCCCGGCCAGACGATCCTCGTGCAGGTCTCGGGCCATGCCGAGCCGGGCAAGGCGATCCCGGTGACCAATAAGCTGCTGTTCAAATCGCGCTATGCCATCGTAACGCCAGATGCGCCGGGGCTGAACATCTCGCGCTCTATCAAGGACGAAGAAGAACGTGACCGATTGCTGGAAATCGCTCATGAGGCCGCAGGCGGTGCTGATCTGGGTCTGATCCTGCGGTCCTCCTGCGCCGGGGCCGATAGCGAGGATATTGCCGAGGATATCGCGAATATGTTGGCGCTTGCGGATACCGTGGCCAATGACGACGCGCAGGAGATGGAGGTGCTGAGCGAAGGCGATGGGCCGCATCTGCTCGCATGGCGCGATTGGACCGCGCCCGCCGAGGTAGTAACCGAAGCCGGGGGCTTTGCCGATCATGGGGTATTGGAAGAGCTTGACCGCCTGTCCTCCTCCCAAGTGCCGCTCGGTGGCGGGGCGTCGATTTTTGTCGAGCCGACCCGCGCGTTGGTGGCCGTGGATGTGAACACGGGCAGCGACGCCTCGCTCGCGGCTGGGGTGAAAGCCAATATGGCCTGCGCCAAGGCGCTGCCCCGCGCGTTGCGCCTGCGCGGGCTGGGAGGGCAGATCACGCTCGATCTGGCCCCCATGCCCAAGAAAGACCGCCGCACCTTCGAAAGCGCGCTGCGTGCGGCCTTCCGCGCCGACGATGTGGACACGACGCTGGTCGGTTGGACGCCTTTGGGTCACTACGAATTGCAGCGTAAACGCGCCCGTCCGGTGCTGGCGGAGGTGCTTGCAGGGGCAGGGCAATGAGCTGTCCGATCTGCAAAGCCGAAACCATCAAGGCACACCGCCCCTTCTGCTCGCGCCGCTGCGCCGACATCGATCTGGGCCGCTGGTTCAGCGGAAGCTACGCCGTCCCCTCGCTTGATCCAGAAGACGTTGAAGCAGCCATCGAGGCCGCCGAAGCAGCACAACATCGCCCTGCAAAGCCCCATTAAGACAGGAGAATTTGCGTTTTGTGAAAAGAAGTGGGTTTCAGGGCAAAATGGGGCTGGACACCCCGCGCTACAGGTCCTAGAACCCGCTCACCCGACCTCGAAAAAGGTGACCCGTGCCCGGGTAGCTCAGGGGTAGAGCAGTGGATTGAAAATCCTCGTGTCGGTGGTTCGATTCCGCCCCCGGGCACCACTTTTACCAAATCAAACAAATCGCACCCTTTGCCCCCGCGGAGCGCGCGACTTCCGCAGCCGGCCCGGAACCTCCGCCAGCTTTCTGACGTTGTCCCTCTACCCATATAGAGGAGAGCAACCATGGCGAATGACGACCAAGCTAAAGGCAAGGCGAAAGACATCGGTGGCAAGCTGAAAGAAGAAGCTGGCGATGCCACAGGCAACGACGACCTCAAGCACGAAGGTCAGGCCGATCAGGCTGAGGGCAAGGTGCAAAAGGGCGTCGGCGACGCCAAAGATAAGCTATCAGACTAACCGCAAAAGCGCGCCTCTTATCGGAGGCGCGCTTTTCTGTCTGAGCTGCAAGGCTAGGCGTACTCACCTCTTAATAAGGATATAGATCGCATGGACGATCCCGGGGATGTAGCCCAGTAGCGTTAGGATGATATTAATCCAGAAGTGTTTTCCTAGACCTTCCTGCAAGAACACCCCCAGAGGGGGCAATAGAATAGCGATGATAATGCGAATGATGTCCATAGTGTCACGCCGGGGCCGCCGGGCTCCTTTCTAGGTGGGTTAGTGGCTGGTCTAAGCTAGCCCTTATCGGCCAAGCGGCCAGGGATGGCGTGACAGCCGCGGGCAATTAACACTCGCCGCAGCAAGGGTTTTGCGGCACTCTATCGAAAAACAGGAGGGGCAGGGTGGAGCCAATCAGGATTATGTGGCGCCAGATCATGGAGATGGCGCGGGATACGATTGCGCTATTGCCGCAGATTGCCATTGCCACCCTTGTATTGATACTGACTTGGGCGATCGCCGCGCTTGGCCGTTCGCTGGTCACTAGAACCCTGTCGCGAACCAAGCTCCGCCCAAGCCTCCAAGACCTCTTTACGCTCCTGACGTCTATCCTCATTTGGGTCTTTGGCATCATGGTCGCAGCCGTGATCGTCTTCCCCGGCCTTACTCCCGCCAGCATTCTGGCTGGCCTCGGCATCGGGTCGGTCGCCATCGGCTTTGCCTTCAAGGATGTCTTTGAGAACTTCCTTGCTGGGATCATCATCCTCTTTCGCCGCGAGATGCGTATGGGGGATCATATCGAATGCGAGGGGATCGAGGGCAAAGTCGCACATATCGCCATCAGAGAAAGCCACATTCGCCAGACGGACGGGCAACTTGTGATCGTCCCGAACGCGATGCTGTTCAAAAACCCAGTTTATGTTCGCACGGATCAAAAACACCGCCGTCAAACAGTGATCTGCGGCGTGGCCTATGATGTGGATTTGAATGAGGCGCGCACTGTCATCTCCAAAGCGGTCGAGGGCTGTGAGACAGTAGAGCAGGGGGATCATCCCATTCAGATCTTCGCCCAAGAGTTTGGGGATTCCTCGATCAATTTCGAAGTGACTTGGTGGACAGGCTCGGCTCCGGTGGAACAGCGCCGCTCTCGAGATGAGGTTGTGACAGCAGTGAAGCGGGCGTTGGATGACGCCGGGCTTGAGATACCATTCCCTTACCGTACGCTCACCTTCAAGGAACCTCTGCCGCTCAGCCGCTCAGAGGATGATGAAGCAAAGGGATGAGGACGACGGCATTATGAAGGGGTGCTCGCATTCCATTTGATTCACCAAATAGGGGCTTCGTGGCTCTGAAATGTGGGTGATTCACTGGACTCTGGCCGATCTCCGTCGGAGGCGGGGCAGGGAGGCCGGGTCCTGCCCTTCGGAAGCTCAAAAATAGGGCGTCATTTCAGCCACTTGCCCAAAGTTTCCCCGAAACCCTCACTTTTCTCAACTTTCCGCTTGCGGGTTTCTGTCACTCGCCTTAGAACCCCCTCTACCGGCGGCGCAGAGATGCAGCGACGGGGCGCCAGACGGGGCGGACGGGAGCGGAGACGCTAGGTTCGGTTCGGAAAGCGGATAAAAATTCGAGGTACTAGAGGCGGGGCGCGCCAAGAAGTTAGGGCGCATCTCAGTTTCTTTTGTCTCAACGCTGTTTGAAAATTTGATATCTGAAGAGATAT